>NZ_CP070499.1:2849927-4274890 GCF_016925615.1 Natronosporangium hydrolyticum | reverse complement strand
TGCGCCGGTTGGCGGTCCGCCCCGATGCCAGGATGCTCGTCGAGGGCGACTTTGTCCTTGCTGCCGAGGCTGGCGGTGCCCATCCGCACCCGGTGCTGCACGCGATCGCCGCCGGGCGCACCCGACATCACGAGATCGCGGATGCGGTGGGCGTCGACCCGACCCGTACCCTCCGCGATTTGATTACCCTGCGACTGGTTGAGCGGGTTGAGCCAGTCACCGAGGCTGGCAGAAACACTCGCCGCAAGCTCTACCGGATCGCTGACAACTTCCTCTCGTTCCATCTGCGGGTGCTCAGCCGATACCGGACCGAGATCGAGCGCGGGCTCGGCGACACTATCTTGCGAGCGATCACGGCTAGCCTCGACGACCACCTGGGGCTGCCGTGGGAGGAGGCGTTCCGGGATCACCTTCGCCACCGTGCCGGTGAACTCGATCCGCAGGTGGTGGCGGTGGGACCCTGGTGGACCGCCGACGGGCAGGACGAGATCGACGCGGTGGTGCTGCGGGGCCGGAGTCGCGAGCCGTTCCTGGTCGGTGAAGCGAAGTGGGCGAAGAGCGGCAACGCAGCCCGGATCCAGGCGAGGCTGGCAAGGAAGGCGGCCCGGCTGGTTCCGGCCGGCGCGGAACTCCGTTATGCGGTGGCCGCCCGGCATGAGGTCACCCATGCCGACCCGGAGGTTCTGGCCGTGACCGCGGCCGAGATCTTCCCACCGGTGGCGGGCTGAGGCGAACGGGTCCTGATCGCCGCGGTCCGCGGCCGGTGGCGAGTGGGCGATCACGCGGGCTACGGTTCTCCGGTGCCGATCTCGGTTGCGGACCCCCGCCACGCCCATTGGCTCGCTGAAGCTGTCTCGGACGCGGTCGCCAACGTCGCCGCCGGGGGTGGGCCCTTCGCCGCCCTGGTGGTCCAGGGGGAGCAGGTGCTCGGTCGGGGGGTCAACCGGGTCACTGCCGACAACGATCCGACCGCGCACGCCGAGGTGGTGGCGATTCGGGACGCCTGCCGCCGGCTCGGCGACTTCCGGCTCGACGGCTGCGTGCTGGTGAGTTCCTGCGAGCCCTGCCCGATGTGCCTCGGCGCGGCGTTGTGGGCGCACCTGGACCGGATCGTCTACGCCGCCGACCGCCACGACGCCGCCGCCAGCGGCTTCGACGACCGGGCGTTCTACCGGCTCTTCGACACGCCGCGGGAGCAGTGGCCGGTGCCGGTCGAGCGGGTCGTCGTCGGCGATGCCACGGCGCCGTTTCACGCTTGGCGTGCCGATCCGTCCCGGATCGACTACTGACTGTCGTCCGGGCGGTCGCTGCGCCGAAACGGAATCGCTGAACCAGGGCGGAGCTTCGCGGGGCGCGGTAGCGTAAGGGAGCGTGAGCGAGTTCCCCTGGCCAACCGGGGCAGCGACTGGGATCGGGTCGCTGCCGGGCACCGATATCGTCGAAGCGGTCAAGCTGGTCTTTGGCGAGCTGCCCGAGTTTCCATACTTGCCGGAGCTGCCGGCCCGTGGCCCTGGCGCGGACATGCTGGGGCGCAGCGCCGGGCTGTTGGTCGACCTGCCGGTCGAGCTGTACGCGGCGCGCTGGCGGGTGGCCGCGCGCGGCGGCACCGACCTGCGCCGCATCGCGGACCTGCGCGAACGGGACCTGGACGCGCTCACTGAGCAGGCGGTCGACTATCAAGGGCCGGTCAAGATCCAGTGTGCCGGGCCGTGGACGCTCGCGACGAACCTGGAGCTGCGTGGTGGCGGCCCGATGTTGCGCGATCCCGGTGCGGTGGCGGACCTGACCGGTTCGCTCGCCGAGGGGCTGCGGGCGCATCTGGTGGAGCTGACCGCGCGGGTGCCCGGCGCCCGGCTGGTGCTGCAGCTCGATGAGGCGTCACTGCCGGCGGTGCTCGGGGGCCAGGTGCCTACCGAGAGCGGCTTCGGCACCCTCCCGGCGGTGGAGCGGGCCACCGTGATCGAGGCGCTGCGGTCGGTGGTGGAGGTGGTCGGGGTTCCGGTGGTGCTGCACTGCTGCGCGCCGGACGTGCCGGTGGGGTTGGTGCGAGAGATCGGCGCGGTCGGGGTGGCCCTCGACCTCGACCTGTTGCCGGACCTCGACGAGTTGGGCGAGGCGCTCGACGCCGGGCTCGGGCTGCTAGCGGGCGCCGTCCCCACCGAGGTGGCGGCGACCGCGTCGAATCCGGTGTCGCCCACCGCGGGCGAGGTGGCCGACCGGGTACGCCGGCTGTGGGGGCGGTTGGGGTTCGCGCCCGACCGGCTGCCGGAGCAGGTGGTGGTGACCCAGGCGTGCGGCCTGGCCGGGGCGAGCCCGGAGTTCGCCCGCTCGGCGGTTGCCGCGGCTCGCGACGCCGCCCGACAGTTGCCGTGACCGCGGGCTGCCGGTGATTGACGCGTCGCTGTCGTACCCGGCTGGCACCTTTACCGGGTCGATGACGGCGACTCGAACGGAGCAGTGATGACGGCGCGACTGATCACCGTGGTGCTGGACGCACGGGAGCCGAGGGTGTTGGCCGAGTTCTATGCGGAGCTGTTGGGTCTGCCGGTGCTGCGGGTCGACGGCGACTGGGTGGATATCGGTGACGACACCACCCGGCTCAGTTTTCAGCATGCCCCGGAGCACCAGCCGCCTACCTGGCCGGAGCCGGGGACGCCGATGCAGATCCACCTCGACCTGGCGGTCGACGACATCGAGCAGGCCGAGGCGCAGGCGGTGCGGTTGGGGGCGACCAGGCTGCCGTGGGGTTCCGCCGAAGAGGAGGCCAAGGGTCTGCGCCCGCCGGGGGCGGGCGGGTTCCGGGTCTATGCCGACCCGGCCGGTCATCCGTTCTGCCTGTGCTGGGGCGACGGCTGAGCCAGCCTCGACGCGGCTCTCAGCGCAGGTCACGGCGGTGTCGCGAGCGTGGCTGTCGGAGCCGGCCGCTAGCGTACGAGGGGTGGACGCACCAGGAGAGAGCCCCGAGGCCGAGCGTGCGGCGGGTGTCGAGCCGCCGTCGGCCGCCCGGGAGCGGCACGCTGAGCTGGCCAAGGATATTGAGGACCACCGCTACCGCTATTACGTGCTGGACGCGCCGACGATCTCGGACGGTGCCTTTGACGAGCTGATGCGGGAGCTGGAGGCGCTGGAGGTCGAGTTCCCGGCGCTGCGGACCCCCGATTCCCCTAGCCAACGGGTGGGCGGCAGCTACGCTACCGAGTTCACCCCGGTCGCCCACATCGAGCCGATGATGTCGCTGGACAACGGCTTCCACCCGGCGGAGATGGCGGCCTGGGTGCAGCGGGTCCAGCGGGAGTCGGGCGACGAGGCGGTCCGGTTCCTCTGCGAGCCGAAGGTCGACGGGTTGGCGGTCAACTTGACCTACCGGGACGGTCGGTTGGTGCAGGCGGCGACCCGTGGCGACGGCCGCACCGGCGAAGACGTCACCTACAACGTGCGGGCGATCAAGCGAGTCCCGAACCAGCTGGTCGGGGCGGATATCCCGGCGTTGTTGGAGGTCCGGGGGGAGATCTACTTTCCGCTCGCCGCGTTCGGCGAGCTGAACGCGTGGCTGGTGGAGCAGGGGCGGGACCCGTTCGCCAACCCTCGTAACGCCGCCGCCGGCAGCGTCCGGCAGAAGGACCCGAAGGTCAGCGCCGCCCGGCCGTTGGCGATGGTGGTGCACGGTCTGGGGGCTCGGGAGGGGCTCGCCCCGGCTACCCAGTCCGAGGCGTACGAGTTGCTGGCGCGATGGGGGTTGCCGACGAGCGACCGGTGGCGAGTGGTGGACGGGCTAGCCGGGGTGGAGGAGTACATCACCTACTACGCGGAGCACCGGCACGACCTGGAGCACGAGATCGACGGTGTGGTGGTGAAGGTCGACCGGTGGGATCTGCAGGGCCGGTTGGGCGCCACCAGCCGCGCCCCGCGCTGGGCGTTGGCTTACAAATACCCCCCGGAGGAGGTCAACACGGTCCTCCGCGACATCTTGGTCAACGTGGGCCGGACCGGCCGGGTCACGCCGTACGCGGAGTTGGCGCCGGTCCGGGTCGCTGGCTCGACGGTCACCTTCGCCACCCTGCACAACGCTCGCGAGGTGGTCCGGAAGGGCGTGTTGATCGGCGACACGGTGGTGATCCGCAAGGCCGGGGATGTCATTCCGGAGGTGCTGGGGCCGGTGGCGGAGCTGCGCCCCGACGATGCGCGGGAGTTCGTCATGCCCAGCCATTGCCCGGAGTGCGGGTCGCAGCTGGCACCGGCGAAGGAGAGCGATGTCGATATCCGGTGTCCGAATCAGCGCAGCTGTCCGGCGCAGTTGCGGGAGCGGGTCTTCCACCTGGCCGGTCGGGGCGCCTTCGACATCGAGATGCTGGGTTACAAAGCGGCCGCCGCGCTGCTGGAATCTGGCGTGATCACCGATGAGGGGGAGCTGTTCGCGCTCGATGAGGCCGCGCTGACCCGGTCCGAGTTCTTCGTCAACAAAGACGGTTCGTTGGGCAGCAACGGTGACAAACTGCTGAAAAACCTGGCTGTCGCGAAGCGGCAGCCGTTGTGGCGGGTGCTGGTGGGGCTTTCGATTCGGCATGTCGGGCCGACCGCGGCCCAGGCGTTGGCGGCCGAGTTCGGCTCGATTGAGGCGATCGAGGCGGCGAGTGAGGAGGAGTTGGCGGCGGTGGACGGGGTCGGGCCCACCATCGCCGCCAGCCTCCGGGAGTGGTTCGCGGTCCAGTGGCATCGGGAGGTGGTGCGCAAGTGGCGCGAGGCCGGGGTCCGGATGGCGGAGGAGCGGCCGGCCGCCGGTCCGCGCCCGTTGGCCGGCCTCACGCTGGTGGTGACCGGGACGCTCGCCGGCTACTCCCGGGATCAGGCGACTGCGGCGGTGACCGGGCAGGGTGGCAAGGTGACGAGCTCCGTGTCGAAGAAGACTTCATACCTGGTGGCGGGGGACAATCCAGGCAGTAAGTACGACAAGGCTCGCTCGCTCGGAGTTCCGGTGCTCGACGAGGCCGGGTTCGCGACTCTGCTGGCGGAGGGTCCGGAGGCGGTGGCGCCGGCCACCGAGCCGGAGTAGGCCTGCTACCTCGCCGATTGTACAGTTTGCCGAGTCTGACTGCTATGCCAGATTCGCGGCAAAGGTCGGTGTGGTCATACTGTGGGGGTCATCCGCCGGTAGGAGGTTCGATGGTGTCCGAGGCACTGCGCAACACCATCCCCACCGAGCGGCGGCTGCCCTTCTTAGCGCTGGTCGGCGCGGTCCTCGCCGGGGGCGCGGCGGTGATCGGAGTGGCGGTGAGTCAGCTGCCCGGCGCTTCTCTTCCCGTCGCTTTCTGGTTGATGGCGACCATCGCGGTGGTCGCCGACGCCCGACCCTTTACGCCACCGGGTCGGCGGCAGACACTGGCGGTCTTCCCCTCGATCTGCCTCACCTTCGCGATCCTGCTCGCGTGGGGGCTCGGGCCGGCGCTGGCGGTGCAGGCGGCCGCGGTGGTGGTGGCCTCGTGGCGGATGCGCCACGCGGTCTGGCGCGGGCTGTACAACCTCGGGCAGTACGCACTCGCGTTCGGTGCCGCCGAGTTGGTGCTCCAGCTAGGGGGCGCCCGACCGTATCCGCTGGTTGGGCTGAGCGTCGGCCAGGTGGCGACCGTGGTGGTCGCGACCATTGCCTGGTTCACGGTCAAGTACGGCTCGGTCACCCTCACCATCCGGCTGCGGTTCGGTGAGTCCGCCTGGCGGCTGCTCCGGCGCACGATGGTCTGGGAAGCATTGACCTACGGGGCGTTGTTGCTGCTCAGCCCGGTTTTGGTGGCGGCCGCCGCGGCCAGCCCGGCGTTGGTGCCGTTGGTGGTGGTCCCGCTGTACGCGGTCTACCGGATGGCCCGGCTCGCCGAGGATCTCGTCGGGTTGACTCGTCGCGACCCGTTGACCGGGCTGGCGAACCGGCCGGCCCTGGCCAGCGCGGCGGCCGAACAGGTCACGATCCACAAGGACCTGGCCGCCCGCGGGGACCCGGCGAGCCGGTTCGGCCTGCTGCTGGTGGATCTCGACCGATTTAAGAACGTCAACGACGCGCTCGGGCACGAGGTCGGTGATCAGCTGTTGGTCGAGGTAGGAGCCAGGCTGCAGGCGACGGTCGGCCCGCGTGACCTGGTGGCCCGGCTCGGCGGCGACGAGTTCGCGGTGCTGGCGCCGCGGCTGTCCGGGGCCGCCGAGGCCCGGGCCTTCGCCGGCCGGCTCGCCGCCGCGCTCGCCGAGCCGGTGCGGCTGGAGGGTCTGCCGCTGGATGTCTCCGGTTCGATTGGGGTGGCGGTCTGGCCGGATCACGGCGCTGAGGTCGCCGAACTGCTGCGGCGCGCGGATGTGGCGATGTACGACGCGAAGCAACGCGCGGCGCCGGTGGCGGTCTACAGCCCCGAGAGCGATCACCACACCCCGCAGCGGTTGTCGCTGCTGGCCGACTTACGGACCTCGTTGGAGCAGCCCGGAGCCGACGGCGTCACGATGCATTACCAGCCGCAGGTGGCGGTCGCGACCGGCGAGATCGTGGGGGTGGAGGCGCTGCTGCGCTGGCAACATCCGGTCCGCGGGCCGGTCCCCCCGGACCAGTTGATCAAGGTGGCGGAGCACACCGCGGTGATGCGGATGTTGACGCTGCGCATCATCGACGAGGTGGTGGCGCAGTTGGCGAGGTGGGCCGCCGCCGGCGAGTCGGTCCGCGCGTCGGTCAACGTCAGCATCCGAGATCTGCACACCGGTGATGTCGCCGAACGGATCGCCGGGCAGCTCCGCCGTTACGGCATTCCGCCGCGGCAACTGCAGCTGGAGATCACCGAGGGGGCGCTGATGGCCGATCCGCGGCGAGTGTTGGCGACTATCGGAGCGCTGGACCGGCTCGGGGTAGCGATCTCGCTCGACGATTTCGGCACCGGCTACTCCTCGCTGCAACACCTGCGCCGGCTGCCGCTGGCCGAGGTCAAGGTGGATCGTTCCTTTGTGCTGGGCATGGCCCACGACGCGGACGACGCCGCGATCGTCGGGTCGATCGTCGAGCTGGCCGGGGCGCTCGGGCTGCGGGTGGTCGCCGAGGGGGTGGAGGACGCGCAGACCTGTCAGCAGCTCGCCGACGCCGGCTGCCACGTCGCGCAGGGGTGGTATTACGCCCGCCCGATGCCCGCCGACGAGCTGCTGCCGTGGCTGGAGCGCTACCGTAAACTGGCCGACGATCTGGGAGGAGAGAAGCCGCATGACAACCATCTCTCGTGACGAGGTGGCGCACTTGGCGCGGTTGGCCCGGCTGGCCGTGACCGAGCAGGAGCTGGACACGTTCGCCGGTCAACTCGACGTGATCCTGCAGGCGGTCGCCCGGGTCGGTGAGGTCACCGCCGGGGAGATCCCGCCCACGTCACACGCTGTGCCGCTGACTAACGTGTTGCGCCCCGACGAAGTGACCCCGAGCCTGCCGGTGGCCGAAGCGCTCGCGCAGGCGCCGGACGCGGCTGAGGGCCGTTTCCGGGTGCCCCGGATTCTGGACGAGGAGGAGTGAGCACGGTGGCTGAGCCGACCGAGCTGACCACGCAGACCGCCGCCCGATTGGCGGCGTTGATCGCCGCCGGGGAGGTCTCCGCGGTGGCGGTGACCCAGGCTCACCTGGACCGGATCGCCGCTACCGAGCCGAGCGTCCACGCGTTCCTTCACGTCGATGCCGAGGGCGCGTTGGCGGCCGCCGCCGAGGTGGACCGTGCCCGCGCCGCGGGTGAACCGCTGGGGCCGTTGGCCGGGGTTCCGGTCGCCGTCAAGGACGCGTTCACCACTCGGGGCGTGCCGACCACCTCCGGCTCCCGGATCCTCGCCGACTGGCGGCCGCCCTACGACGCGACCGTGGTGGCCCGGCTGCGCGACGCCGGGCTGGTGATCCTCGGTAAGACCAACATGGACGAGTTCGCGATGGGTTCGTCCACCGAGTATTCAGCCTTCGGGCCGACTCGCAACCCGTGGGATCTGGCCCGGATTCCGGGTGGTTCGGGTGGTGGCTCGGCGGCGGCGCTCGCCGCTTACCAGGCACCGCTGTCGATCGGCAGCGACACCGGCGGGTCCATCCGGCAGCCCGGGGCGGTCACCGGCACGGTCGGCGCCAAACCGACGTACGGCGGCACCTCCCGGTACGGGTTGATCGCGTTCTCATCCTCGTTGGACACACCTGGCCCCTGCGGGCGTACGGTGGCCGACACCGCGGCGCTGCACACGGTGATCGCCGGCCACGATCCGCGGGACTCGACCTCGATTCCGCAGCAGGTGCCGGATCTGGTCGGCGCGGCCGCCCGTGGTGGCGAGGGTGACCTGTCCGGGGTCCGGCTCGGCCTGGTGCGGGAGCTCTCCGGGCAGGGCGCCGAGCCGGGCGTGGCGGCGGCGTTCCGGGACGCGGTCACCACCCTGACCAAGCTCGGCGCCGAGGTGGTGGAGGTCTCCTGCCCCCACTTCGAGTACGCGCTGCCGGCGTACTATCTGATCGCGCCGAGCGAGTGTTCGTCCAACCTGGCCCGCTTCGACGGGGTGCGGTATGGCCTGCGCGCCGGTGACGACGGGGTCCGGTCGCTGGAGGAGGTCATGTCGCTGACCCGGGAGGCCGGTTTCGGCCCCGAGGTGAAGCGGCGGGTCATGCTCGGCACCTACGCGCTCTCTTCCGGTTACTACGACGCCTACTACGGCCAGGCGCAGAAGGTCCGAACGCTGATCTCCCGCGACTTCGCCGCCGCCTTCGAGCAGGCTGATGTGCTGATCTCGCCGACGACACCGTTCGTCGCTTTCCCGTTCGGGCAGCGCACCGATGACCCGTACCAGATGTATCTGGCCGATCTCTACACGATCCCCAGCAACCTGTACGGCGGTCCGGCGATCTCGGTGCCCAGCGGGCTCGCTGACGGCCTGCCGGTCGGCTTCCAGGTGATGGCGCCCACGCTCGCCGACGACCGGATGTACCACGTCGCGGCCGCGCTGGAGTCGGCGTTGCCGGCTCGTCGGCCGCCGCAGCTGGAGCCCGGCTCCAGCATCGGCGGATAAAGAATGCACGCTTCTACTTATAGCTAAGCCTTCGGAGCGCGCCGCATGCTGTGGCGATGAGCCGTGGACATCGCAGAGTGGGCGGATTCGCGTTGGCGTGCGTGCTCGTCGCCACGCTGGTCCCGGGTGCGCCGGCAATTGCCGCCGCGCCCGGGACCAGCGTCGCGGGCGGGCAGGTGCTTGACGATCCCGGGTTCGATTGGAGCCGGACCTTCTACGGTCCTGGCTTGGACACCGGCCTGAGCGCGACCGGCAGTGGTGGTGCGGCGGCGACAGCGGTCTGGGACGACGGCGACGGAGCAGCGCTCTATGTCGGCGGCTGGACCATGACCGCGGGTGAGCATGTGGTGAATCGGATCGCCCGCTGGGACGGCGCCGGCTGGTCCCCGCTGACCGGTCCGGACGGCACCGGGGTGACCACCGAAGGCAGCGGCAACCCGAACATCAAAGCCCTCGCGGTCTATCAGGACAAGCTGATCGTCGCCGGTTACTTCAACCGGGCCGGCGGGGTGCCGGTCGACAACATCGCGCAGTGGGACGGCGAACGGTGGTCGGCGCTACCGGGTGGTGGGGTGACCGGTGGGATCGGTGTCGAGGCGCTCACTGTCCACGATGGCGTGCTGGTCGCCGGCGGTTCGTTCACCACCGCCGGTGGCGAGCCGGTGGCCCGGGTCGCCGGCTGGGACGGCGAGCAGTGGTCGTCGTATGACGTGGGGGTCGAGGGCGGCTCCGTCTTTGCGCTCGAGAGCTACCAGGACGACCTCTACGTGGGAGGTTCCTTCACTCACGCCGGTGGCGCGCAGGTCGGCCGGATCGCCCGGTGGGACGCGGCGCAGCGGCAGTGGCACGCGGTGGCCGGCGGGGCGAACAACATCGTCCGGGCCCTCTACGCGCACGAGGGCGCGCTCTACGCTGGCGGGAACTTCACCGTGATCGGTGACCGGACCGCCAACCACATCGCCCGGTGGGACGGCAGCGGCTGGTCGGCGCTGGGCGGTGGCATGTCCGGCCAGGGGAACCCGCGAGTCGAGAGCATCCTGGCGTACGCGGGGGAGCTGGTGGCGGCCGGGAGCTTCCAGTCCGCCGAAGGCGGGACCGTCAACCACATCGCCCGGTGGGACGGTACCGGCTGGTCGCCGCTGGCCGGCCCGGGCGGGGCCGGCGCCGATCTGGGAATCGGCACCCTGGCCGCCTTCGAGGGGCGGCTGGTCGCGGGAAGCATGGGTTTCCGGGAGATCGGTGGGGTCGCTGCGAACTACATCGCCCAGTGGGACGGCGACGGCTGGGAGCCGCTGCGCGACGGTCCCAGTAATGGCCTCAGCGACATCACCTCTGGCATCGCCGACGTGACCGCGGCCGTGGTGTGGCGCGGCGACCTGATCGTGGCCGGCTCGTTCGTCCGCGCTGGCGAAGTGCGGGCAAATCGGATCGCCCGGTGGGATGGCGCCAGCTGGACACCGCTGGCCGGCACCTACGGCACCGGTGTCTCGGGCACGATCACCGCGTTGACCGAGTACGACGGTGACCTGATCGCCGCGGGCGCCTTCGTCGAGGCGGGCGGGCTGACCGTCAACTACATCGCCCGGTACGACGGACGGGAGTGGGCGCCGCTGGTCACCCCCAGCGGGGTCGGCACCGACTTCCCGATCGACGCGCTCGCCACCTACGACGGGGCGCTGGTCGCCGCGGGCAACTTCAGCCAGGCCGGCGGCGCAACGGCCCGGCACCTGGCCGCCTGGGACGGCGCCGGCTGGGCACCGCTCGGCGGCGGCACCAACGGTCGGGTGAACGCACTGGCGGTGGTCGGCGGCGACCTGATCCTCGGCGGGAGCTTCACCGAGGCCGGAGGCGCTGCGGCGAACCGGGTGGCCAGCTGGGATGGTTCCGGATTCACGCCGTTGGCCGGCGGCTTCAACGGCGGCGTGAACGTGCTCACCAGCATCGACGGCGAAATCTTCGCCGGGGGCGCCTTCACCCAGGCCGACGGGGCGACTGTGAACCGGGTCGCCCGGTGGGACGGCACCGGGTGGTCGGCGCTGGCCGGCCCGGACGGCACCGGTGTGACCGCGCCGGTGAACGCCCTCGCCGGGTACCACGGGTCGCTCTACGTCGGCGGGCGGTTCGCCGAGGCCGGTGGGGTCACCGTCGACCACCTCGCCCGGTGGGACGGCGACGAGTGGTCCGCGATCGGGGAGGGCGAGCAGGTCGGTG
This sequence comes from Natronosporangium hydrolyticum, assembly GCF_016925615.1. Classification (NCBI taxonomy): domain Bacteria; kingdom Bacillati; phylum Actinomycetota; class Actinomycetes; order Micromonosporales; family Micromonosporaceae; genus Natronosporangium; species Natronosporangium hydrolyticum. The sequence continues at coordinate 4,263,646 of NZ_CP070499.1, read as the reverse complement.
TCGGGGCGGTGACGATCGGCGATGTCCGATTGCTGTACCTGATCGAGGGCGACGATCACGTGCCGGACCAGCTGGCGGTCGGTGGCGCCTTCCAGCGCGCCGGTGGCTCCGCCAGCTGGGGCTTCGCGGTCTACGGGCCGACCGCGCCGTTCGCCGCGCTGACCGCCAGCCCGCGGGAGGTCGAGTTCGGGGCGCTCACGGCGGAGGAGACCGGTACGGCGACGGTGACCCTCACCGCGACCGGTACCGCACCGGTCACCATCACCGAGTTGACCGAACCGGCCGAACCATTCGCAGTGGCCGAGCGGGATTGTCCCGCAGCGACGATGCGGCTGGAGCCGGCGCAGTCGTGCACGATCACGTACGAGTTCGCCCCCACCAGCGGCGGCGAGTACGCCGAGGAGCTGCCGGTAACCAGCGACGCCAATCCGGTGTCGGTCTCGCTACGCGGGCTCGGCCTGACCGCGCCCCCGCAGATCGACGTGGACCCGGGGGAGGTGGCGGTGAGCGTGCCGGCCGAGCAGCGGGACAGTACGCCGATCACCTTGACGAACCTGGGCGAGGCGGAGCTGAGTTGGCGAGCGGCGCCGGAGGGCTTCGACGCGGTCGGTCCGCCGGCCGCCGGGCTGGCACCGGGACTGTCCGCACCAGAGCCGGCTGCCTCGGAACCGACAGCGCCGGAGCCGGGCAACGAGGTCGCGCGCGCGGACGGCGCCGGAACCGAAGCAGCTGGCGCAGCCGACCCGGGTTCGCCGGCGATCACCGTCGGCGATGAGCACACCGTGCTCTCGCACTCGGAGTCGATGGCGGTATCGCCGCAGCACGCGGTCACCTGCCTGAATGTGGCGACCGGCCATAGCCGCGCCGCCGGGCATCTGCGGGCGTTCCATCTGCCGGAATTCGGGGTGTCCGACGACTTCCTGGTCACTGACGTCACCTTCGGCGTCCAGGCGGCGAACCCGGAGATCGGGGTGGAGGTGAACCTGTACACCCTTGACGGCGCCCTGCGCTACGAGAATCTGCACCCGCTCGGGTCGGCGACCGGCACCGTGGCGGGCAAGGACCAAGGGCGGTTGGTCACGGTCCCGGTTCACACCGTAGTACCGGCCGGTAGCACCTTGGTGGTCGAGTTGGCCACCGCGGATCTGCTCGGCACTGGCTGGTTCCTGCCCGGGACGAACGACCAGGGCGAGTCGGCTCCGTCGTACTTCGCTTCCGAGGCCTGCGGGGTGCCGGAGCCGACGCCGCTGGCCAACGTGGGGTTCGGTTACCCGGACGTCCACCTCGCCATGTCGGTCCGTGGCCGGGCACCGGTCGACTGCGGTCAGCCAGCGTGGCTGGCGGTCGCCCCGGCGGCGGGCACAGTGGCCGGCGGCGGCGATGCCCAGGTGTCGCTGGAGTTCGACACCGCCGGGCTGGCGGTTGGCGACGAAGCGACGGCGACCCTCTGCCTGGTGAGCGACGATCCGGTGGCGAGCCTGGTCACCGTGCCGGTGACGGTCACTGTGACCGACGATGACGATCCGCCGGGTGGTCCGGTGGTGTGCGATGAGACGATCACTGGGGTGCATGCTGGTGCGTTGACTGTCACTGAGGGGGTTACCTGTCTGGCGGCGGGTGCTGCGGTGCTCGGTGAGGTGAATGTGTCGGCGGGTGCTGGTCTGGTGGCGACGGCTGCGGTGGTGCAGGGTCCGGTGTCTGCGGTGGGTGCCGCGGTGGTGGATCTGTCGTTTACGCAGGTGACTGGTCCGGTGGTGGTGTCTGGTGCGACTGGGTCGGTGTCGTTGTTCGCTAGTCAGGTGACCGGGTCGGTCAGTGTGGTGAACGGTGCGATGGCGTCGGCTGCGGTGGTGGCTGGTAACACGATCATTGGTTCGTTGTCGTGTGTGGGTAATGACCCGGCGCCGACGGATCTGGGTCTGGCTAACACTGCTACCGGCGGCGCCACCGGGCAGTGCGCGGCCGGCGCGATGGCCAGCGGGCCCACCCGGGTCGGCGGCGACCTGGCGTCGCGCTAGGCTGCGCTGGTGAGCGCTACCGTGGTGACTGACATCGAGGATGTGGTGCGCCGGTATGAACCGGTGATCGGCCTTGAGGTGCATGTCGAGTTGGGCACCCGTACGAAGATGTTCTGCGGCTGCCCGACGGAGTTCGGCGCACCACCGAACTCGCAGGTGTGCCCGGTGTGTCTGGGGTTGCCCGGCAGTCTGCCGGTGGCGAACCAGGCAGCGATCGAGGCGATCATCCGGATCGGGCTGGCGCTCAACTGCGACATCGCCGATTGGTGCCGGTTCGCCCGGAAGAATTACTTCTATCCGGATATGCCGAAGAACTTTCAGATCAGTCAGTATGATGAGCCGCTCTGCACCGACGGCTGGCTCGACGTGCTGGTCGACGGGGAGCAGGTGCGGGTCGGCATCGAGCGGGTGCACCTGGAAGAGGACACCGGCAAGACGCTGCATGTCGGCGGCGCCACCGGTCGCATCCACGGGGCGACCGAGTCGCTGGTCGACTACAACCGTGCCGGCATTCCATTGGTCGAGATCGTGACCAAACCGGTCCCGGGCGCGGGCATCCTGGCGCCCTCGGTGGCCCGCGCCTACGTGACCGAGCTACGCGACGTGATCAGGAGCCTCGGCGTCTCCGACGTGAAGATGGAGCAGGGTTCGCTCCGGTGCGACGTCAACACCTCGCTCACCCCGGTCGGAGCAGCGGCCTGGGGCACCCGGACCGAGACCAAGAACGTCAACTCGCTCCGGAGCGTCGAGCGGGCGGTCCGCTCGGAGATGCTGCGGCAAGCCGCGTTGTTGGACCGTGGTGAGACGGTGGTGCAGGAGACCCGCCACTTTCATGAGGAGACCGGCGACACCACCGCCGGCCGCTCCAAGGAGACCGCGACCGACTACCGCTACTTCCCGGAGCCGGACCTGGTGCCGCTGGCGCCCGATCCGTCCTGGGTGGAGCAACTGCGGGCGGGCCTGCCGGAGCTGCCGCGCGCCCGCCGCGAGCGGCTCGCGCAGGAGTGGGGATACAGCGACCTGGACATGCAGGCGGTGATCAACGCCGGGGCGTTGGAGTTGGTGGCGGCGACGGTCGCGGCCGGCGCGACCGCGGAGGCGGCCCGGAAGTGGTGGCTCGGCGAGTTGTCGCGGCGCGCGAACGAGGCCGGTGTCGAGTTGGCCGAGGTGGGCGCCGCACCATCCGATGTGGCCGCCATCCAGCAGCTGATCGACGAGGGCAAACTCAGCGACAAGCTCGCGCGGACCGTGCTGGAGGGCGTGCTCGCTGGCGAGGGAGATCCGGCGACGGTGATCTCCGCACGTGGTCTGGCGATGGTCTCCGACGCCGAGACGCTCACCACCGCGGTCGATGAAGCCATCGCCGCCAACCCGGAGGTGGCGGCGAAGGTCCGCGATGGCAAGGTGACGGCGGCCGGGGTGCTGGTCGGCGCGGTGATGAAGGCGACCCGGGGCCAGGCGGACGCGAAGACCGTCCGCGACCTGGTCCTCGCCCGGCTCAGCAGCGGCTGAGTCTCCGCGACATCTGCTTGGCCGTCCACGCGCGCGTCGCGTCGCAGCGGTTTCCTGCGAACTTCGGAGTCGTAACGGCCGAGTATTCCAGGCACGTTTATATAGATACCTTTAATTTATTCCGGAGCCTTGTGGCGGGAGTTTTCGGCCAGTTCGCCGCCGACCTATCCCGTTCGATGACTTCCCAGCTCCCGGCAGATCCGAAACTGTCCGATGTCGGTCCGATTTTGGGGGATTTGCTATCTTGTCCGGCTTGCTTGCGGCGTACTAGGTTCGGGGGCGGTAAGCGGTCGTTTAGGTGAGCGGGGGCGCCTTTATGGTACGAGGGAGTACCCCTGGTGACACTTCGCTCTCGAAGTTTCTTATCTAAACTCGTCGCCCTCACCGGGGCGGCGACTCTGGTGGTGGCGATGCCACAGCCGGCCGCAGGACAACCGTCCTTCGGCGACAACAACCATGAAGCCTTCGATCTGGCCGATCCTGGAACCCAGTTCTCGGAGGAGTCCGCCACCGGTCAGTGGATCGTCGCGCTCGACGCGGCGCCGCTCGCGGCGTACCGGGGCGATGTGCCGGGTCTCGCTGCGACCAGCCCCAGCGTGACCGGCGCGGCAAAACTCGATGTGGACGCTCCGCACAGCGCTGCCTACCTCGACCACTTGGCCGGGGTGCAGGATGAGTTCATCGGGTCGATGGAGCAGACCCTGGACCGCTCCGTCACGGTCGCCTTCCAGTACCGCAACGTCCTGAACGGGATGGCGGTCGAGGTGAGCGCTGCCGAGGCCGCGGAGTTGGCGCAGCTGCCGGGGGTCGCCTCTGTCACCCCGGATGAGGAGCGGGAGCTGACCACCGATGTCAGCCACTCGCTGATCGGTTCACCGAGCTTCTGGGAGGGGGACACCGGCACCGGCGTGGCGACGCACGGCGAGGGAGTCGTCGTCGGCATGCTCGACACCGGCGTCAACCCCGACCACCCGTCCTTCGCGGAGGTCGATGGCGAGGGTTACGCCCACGAGAACCCGTACGGTTCCGGGACCTACGTCGGCGTCTGCGACCCCGACCACCCGGCGCACGACCCGGTCTGCAACGACAAGCTGATCGGCGCCTGGAACTTCAACACCACCGGGCCGAACTACCCGAGCATCCACGACTGGGACAGCCACGGCAGCCACGTCGGCGGGACCATCGCGGGCAACCGGCACGATGCCGTGTTCACGTTCGGGCAGACCGAGTTCACTCGGACCGTCCAGGGCGTGGCGCCGCGCGCGAACGTCATCTCCTACCTGGTCTGCGATCCGGGCTGCCCGGGGGCCGCGAGCGTCGCGGCGGTCAACCAGGCGGTCGAGGATGGCGTCGATGTCCTGAACTACTCGATCTCCGGGGTGGACAACCCATGGGCCGACCCGGTCGACCTGGCGTTCCTGGACGCCTTCGAGGCCGGCATGGTGGTCTCCGCGTCCGCCGGCAACGCCGGGCCGAACACGGTCGCCAAGACCGGCCCGTGGAACCTCACCGTCGCGGCGAGCACCCACGAGCGGATCTTCGCCCACACCGTGGACGTTCCGGGCGAGGCCGAGCTCTCCGAACTGCCGGCAGTCCCTGGTGATGGCCCTCAGCTCGGCGAGGACCTGACCGCGGAGCTTCGCGCCGCCGAGGGCAACCCGCTCGGCTGCACCCCCTTCGACAGCGGCGTCTTCGATGGCGCCATCGCGCTGATTGAGCGGGGCGACTGCACCTTCGGGGAGAAGGTTCTCAATGCGGAGGCCGCCGGTGCGGTCGGGGTCGCCCTCTACAACAACCAGGGTGGGCCGCCGGTCTCCCCCGGTGGTCTCGGCCCGGACGACGACGACACCAACGTCCCCGCGGTGATGCTGGAGGCTGCCAGCGGCCAGGCGCTGCTGGACCACGTCACCGGCAGCTCCGAGCCGGTGACGGCGCGGATCAACCTGGAGACCGAGGTCTTCATCGACCCGGCGTGGGAAGACGTCATGGCGGGCTTCAGCTCGACCGGGCCGAGCCAGTTCGAGATGTTGGCTCCCACGGTCACCGCACCGGGAGTGAACATCCTCGCAGCGGCTAGCGCCAGCGGTGGCGACAGCGAAACCTACACCCAGATGCAGGGCACGTCGATGTCCTCGCCGCACGCTGCCGGCTCCGCCGCGCTGCTGGTGGCGCTGCATCCGGAGTGGAGCCCGGCGCAGGTGCGCTCGGCGCTCGCCAGCACCGCCGACCCGAGTGGCTTGCGGGCTCCGGACGGTGAGTCGGCGGCAGATCCGTTCAACTACGGCTCCGGTCGGGTCGACCTCGCCGAGGCGGCGCGGATCGGGCTGGTGATGGACGAGACGCACGCCAACATGGTGGCTGCCAACCCGGCTGCGGGTGGGCAACCGAGGACCCTGAACCTGCCAGCCTTCGTCGACCACGGCTGTGCCGAGTGCAGCTGGGAGCGGACGGTCACCAGCGTGGCCGACACCGAGGCCAGCTACACGGCGCAGGTCGACGCGCCCAGCGGGATGACCGTGACGGTCGAGCCGGCAGAGTTCACCGTTGAGCCAGGCGATTCGGTCGACCTGACCGTGACGGTCGACGCGACCGGCATGCCCGAGGGTGAGTGGGCGTTCGCCGACGTGGTCCTCGCGACCGCCGATGCCCACGCCAACGGTGCGGAGATCGCGGGCGTTCACTACCCGGTGACGGTGATCGCCGCCGCCGAGCAGACCGAGGCGCCGGAAATCACTGTGGATCCGTCGGAGTTGTCGTCGGTGCAGGGTCCGGACACGGTGGTGACGCAGGAGTTGACCATCGGCAACGTGGGTGACGCGGAGCTGTCCTGGGAGATTCTGGATGAGCCGGCCGGGTCGCCTGGTGCGACGTCGGTGACGTCGGTGGAGCCGGGTGAGGTCTCGGGTGAGGCGTCGTTGTCGACGGCGCCGTCGTTGTTGCGTGGGGTGTTTGGTTCGTCCCCGCGGGTGGCGACGCCGGAGGTGCCGGTGGTGCAGGATGCGGTGACGTTGTCGCATTCGGAGTCGATGTCGATTGTGGCGGAGAACTCGGTCGGGTGTACGCCGGATCAGGGTCTGTCGACGACGGAGAATTCGTATCTGCGGCACTTCGTGTTGGATGACTTCGGGATCACCGACGAGTTCGATGTGTCCGAGGTGTCGTTCGGTGTCGAGGTGGTGCGTGGGGTTTCTCCGACGGTGTCGGTGAATCTGTATGAGATGGTCGATCCGGCTGGGTCGTTCGAGTATGGCAACTTTGAGCTGATTGGTTCGGCGGAGGAGACGCTGGAGCCGATGGAGCTGGAGGTTGTGACGGTGCCGGTGTCGGGTACCGCGGCGGCGGGTTCGACTCTGGTGGTGGAGGTTGATGTTCCGGATCTTTCGGGGTCGGGGGCGTTGTTCATCGGGTCGAATCCGGATGGTCAGACTGCGCCGTCGTATTTGGCGTCGGGGTCGTGTGGGTTGCCGGAGCCGACGGATACGTCGGCGATCGGGTTCCCGGGTATGCATGTGGTGATGTCGGTTACCGGTGGTGGTGACGTGTCGGAGCCGTCGTGTGAGGTGCCGGGTTGGTTGTCGGTGTCGCCGGCGGCTGGTGCGGTGGCTCCGGGTGGGTCGCAGGTGGTCGAGGTTAGTTTCGACTCGGCGGGGCTTGCCGACGGTGATGTGGTGGCCGGGACCTTGTGTGTGGCCTCTGATGATCCGGAGTCGCCGGTGGTGGAGATTCCGGTGGAGTTGGTGGTCGAGGAGGTGACGGCTCCGGTGGTGGAGGTGTCGCCGGGTTCGTTGTCGGCGGAGGTGCCGGTCGACGGGGTGGTGGAGCAGGAGTTGTCGGTGGGTAACACCGGCGATGCCACCCTCGACTGGGAGATTCACACCGCCGAGGCGCCGGAGGCGCTCGCCAGCGACACGCTCTTCGACAGCGGCCCGTTCGTCACCCATCCGGGGGCGGGTCCAGACGGCTCCGACCACAGCACCTTGCAGAGCCAGACGCTCGAGATGCTGACGCTGGGCGCCAACGTCAGTGCCGCTGGTGGCTTCCGCGTAGCGGATGTCTTCACTGTGGACGAGGGCGGCTGGCAGGTCGACGGGCTCACCTTCTACGGCTACCAGACCGGGTCTTCGACCACGTCGTCGTTCACCGCGGTGAACTACCAGATCTGGGACGGGCCGCCGGACGAGGCGGGCAGCTCCGTGGTCTTCGGTGACAGCAGCACCAACCAGCTTCGGGACACCGGGTGGACCAACGCATACCGGATCTCGGAGACGGCGGTGGACACCACCCGGCCGATCATGTTCATCGAGGCTGATGGTGAGTTCGAGCTGGCCGAAGGGACCTACTGGATCGACTGGCAGCTCGACGGCTCGGTGGCATCCGGGCCATGGCAGCCGCCGATCACCATCCTCGGCGAGACCACGACCGGAGCCGCCAAGCAGTGGACCGGTACGGCCTGGCAGGAGTGGGTCGACACCGGCACGCTGACTCAGCAGGGCGCACCGTTCACGCTCACCGGCGTCCCCGGTGGTGCGGGTGGCTGCGCTGCTCCGGGCGAGGTCTCCTGGCTGTCGGTGTCGCCGGCGTCGGGTAGCACCGAGCCGGGTGGGTCGAGTTCGGTGGCGGTGAGTTTCGATGCTGCCGGGGTTGAGCCGGGTGATTATGAGGCGCTGTTGTGTGTGGCGTCGAATGATCCGGCCTCGCCGGTGGTGGAGGTGCCGGTGAGCATGTCGGTGGTGGAGTCGGACGGGCCGGGTGAGCCGGTGGTGTGCGACGAGACGATCACTGGAGTGCATGCTGGTGCGTTGACTGTCACTGAGGGGGTTACCTGTCTAGCGGCGGGTGCTCAGGTACTCGGTGAGGTGAATGTGTCGGCGGGTGCTGGTCTGGTGGCGACGGCTGCGGTGGTGCAGGGTCCGGTGTCTGCGGTGGGTGCCGCGGTGGTGGATCTGTCGTTTACGCAGGTAACTGGTCCGGTGGTGGTTTCGGGTGCGACCGGGTCGGTGTCGTTGTTCGCTAGCCAGGTGACCGGGTCGGTCAGTGTGGTGAACGGTGCGACGGCGTCGGCTGCGGTGGTGGCTGGTAACACGATCATTGGTTCGTTGTCGTGTCTGGGTAATGACCCGGCGCCGACGGATCTGGGTCTGGCCAACACTGCTACCGGCGGCAAGCTCGGCCAGTGCGCGGAGCTGTAACAATTTAACCGAACCGCAATAAGAGCAGCGCCCCGCCGGAGTTACATTCCGGCGGGGCGCTGCTACACTTTGGAACAATTGTCATTCGGTGGGCGGGGGCACTGACTGGTACGAAGGAGTGCCTTGCGTGTCACTACGGCGCAGATCCCTTTTGTCCACGTTAGTCGCCGCCGCTAGCGCGGCGGTCCTTACCCTGTCAATGCCGCAGCCGGCGTTGGCGCAGTCCTTGCACACCACTCCGGACTTCGGTCCGGGCGCGCCTGAACTCACCGAATCAGCCACTGGCCTGTGGATCGTGCAGCTCGCCGACGCTCCGTTGGCGACCTACGGCGGCGACCTCGCCGGCCTGCCAGCGACCAGCCCGGCCATCACCGGAGCGGACCGGCTCGACGTCGAAGCCCCGGCGAGCGTCCGTTACCTCGACTACCTCGCGGACCAACAGGCTGAGGCCGTAGCCGGGTTCAGCCGGGCGTTGGGGCGCGACGTGGCGCCGCAGTTCGAGTATCTCAACGTGTTGAACGCGGTCGCGCTGCGGATCAGCGCGGCGGAGGCCGCGCAGCTGGCCAGCCTGCCCGGTGTCACGAACGTGTTCCCGGACGAGATCCGGGAGCTCGAAACCGATGTGAGCCACGAGCTAATGGGCTCGGCCAGCTTCTGGGACGGGGTAACCGGGCCGGACCTGGCGACCAGCGGTGAGGGCGTGGTGATCGGCATGCTCGACACCGGAGTCAACGCCTTCCACCCGTCCTTCGCCGAGGTGGACGGCGACGGCTATGTCCACGACAATCCGCTCGGCTCGGGTGAGTTCGTCGGTGCCTGCGCGCCGGACCACGCCGACCACCAGGATGTCTGCAATGACAAGCTGATCGGCGCCTGGAACTTCAACACCACCGGCCCGAGCTACCCGGATGTCCTGGACCGCAACAGCCACGGCAGTCACGTGGGTGGGACCATCGCGGGCAACCGGCACGAGGCCACCTTCAGCGTCGGCGGCGACGAATACACCCGGACCATTCAAGGGGTGGCGCCCCGCGCCAACGTGATCTCGTACCTGGTGTGTGACCCCGGCTGTCCCCAGACTGCCAGCGTCGCCGCGGTCAACCAGGCGATCGCCGACCCGACCAACGTGTTGAACTACTCCATCTCCGGCACCGACAACCCGTGGGTGGACGCGGTCGACCTGGCGTTCCTGGACGCCTTCGAGGCCGGGATCTTCGTCGCAGCCTCGGCGGGTAACACCGGCCCGGCGGCGACGGTGGCGAAGACCGGCCCGTGGAATGCGACGGTGGCCGCCTCCACGCTGGACCGGATCATCCACCACGACCTCGACGTCACCGGTCCCGGCCCGGTGCCGGCGGAGTTGGTCGGGCTCGCCGCAGCCCCGGCCAATCCGCTCCGCGGCCCGATCGTCGAGGATGACATCACCGCGGAGATCAGGCATGTGGTCGGCAACGCTTTCGGCTGCCAGTCGTTCGCGGCCGGGGCCTTCGAGGGCGCACTGGCCCTGATTCAGCGGGGCGGTGGCTGCAACTTCGCGGTCAAGGTCAACAATGCCGCGGCGGCCGGCGCGGTCGGGGTTGTCCTCTTCAGCGATATGGCCGGCCCACCGGTCTTCCTGAGTGGCCTGGAGACCACCAGTATCCCGGCGGTCAATCTCAGCCTTCCGCAGGGTTCCGAGCTTCGGGACTTCATCGTGGACAGCTCCCCGGAGCCCACCGAGGTGCACCTGCACGGGGACACCGCCCTGCTGCGCGACGATGCCTATCAGGACATCGTCGCGACCTTCAGCGCCCGTGGGCCGAGCCAGTTCAACGTGCTGGCGCCGACCTTCGCCGCTCCCGGTGTCAACGTGCTGGCCGCCGGTGTCGAGATCGGCGGTGACCCGCTCCAGTACATGTTCAACCAGGGCACCTCGATGTCGTCGCCGCACGGCGCCGGCTCCGCGGCGTTGCTGATGGCGCTACACCCCGAGTGGTCACCGGCCGAGGTCCGGTCGGCGCTGGCCGGGACCGCTGATCCGGATGTGCTGGCCGTCGACGACGAGGGCACGCCGGCTACTGCGTTCGACCACGGCTCGGGGCGGGTGGACCTCGAAGCGGCCGCCCGGACCGGGCTGGTGATGGACGAGAGCCACGCCAACTTCGTGGCCGCCAACCCCGCCGCTGGCGGCGATCCGCGGACGTTGAACGTGCCGCACCTGGTCGACCGTACCTGCGGGGACGAGTGCTCCTTTACCCGTACCGTGACCAGCGTGGCGGACGCTCCGGTGACGTATCAGGCCGAGGTGGACGCGCCGGCGGGGACGACGGTCTCGGTGAGCCCGGCGGAGTTCAGCATCGATGCTGGTGCGTCGCAGGAGATCGTGGTGACGGTCACCGGGCAGGAGAGCGCCACCGGCGACTGGGCCTTCGGCGATCTGCGGCTAACGACCACCGACTCGCACAGCGGTGGCGCAGCGGTCGCCGGCGTCCACTACCCGATCGTGGTGATCGCGCAGGCGCCGGTTGACGAGGCCCCGGCGATCGAGGTGTCGCCGGCCGAGCTGTCGGTGGAGGTGCAGACCGACCAGGCGGCCGAGGAGGAGCTGACGATCGCCAACACCGGCACCGGTGAGCTGACGTGGTCGATCACCGAGGCCGAGCAAGCGGGCGCCACCGAAGAGGGCAGCGCACTGCGGGCGGTGCCGGACACGGTGCCGCCAGCGAGCACGTTGGAACGGGACTACCAGAACGTGCCTGCGTCCGATGTCATCCTGGACGGTGGGTTCGAGGCTGGTTCGCCCAACCCGTTCTGGGACGAGGGGTCGACCACCTTCGGCACGCCGCTGTGCACGATCGATGTGTGTGGCTTCGGTAACGGCACCGGGCCTCGCAACGGTGAGTGGTGGACCTGGTTCGGCGGGATCGCGGCACCGGAGACCGGGTTTGTCCGGCAGGATGTGACGCTGCAGCCGGGCGTCGCCGAACTGCGGTTCTGGTTGGAGATCCCGGCTGCCGGCGGCAGTGGGGACGACTTCCTGCGGGTGTCGCTGGACGACACCGAGGTCTTCTCGGTCACCGACGCGGACGCCGCGGACTACGCCACCTACGCCGAGGTGGTGGTGGACGTCAGCGACTTCGCCGACGGCGGCACCTACACGCTCAGCTTCGACTCGACCGTCTCGGGGGTTGGCACCACCAACTTCTTCATCGACGATGTCTCGCTCGACAATCAGGGCGCCCCGGGGGCCTGCGCGGCTCCGGGGGACGTGCCGTGGTTGTCGGTGTCGCCGGCGTCGGGTAGCACCGAGCCGGGTGGGTCGAGTTCGGTGGCGGTGAGTTTCGATGCTGCCGGGGTTGAGCCGGGTGATTATGAGGCGCTGTTGTGTGTGGCGTCGAATGATCCGGTCTCGCCGGTGGTGGAGGTGCCGGTGAGCATGTCGGTGGTCGAGGACGATGATCCGCCGGGTGGTCCGGTGGTGTGCGACGAGACGATCACTGGGGTGCATGCTGGTGCGTTGACTGTCACTGAGGGGGTTACCTGTCTAGCGGCGGGTGCTCAGGTGCTCGGTGAGGTGAATGTGTCGGCGGGTGCTGGTCTGGTGGCGACGGCTGCGGTGGTGCAGGGTCCGGTGTCTGCGGTGGGTGCCGCGGTGGTGGATCTGTCGTTTACGCAGGTGACTGGTCCGGTGGTGGTGTCTGGTGCGACTGGGTCGGTGTCGTTGTTCGCTAGTCAGGTGACCGGGTCGGTCAGTGTGGTGAACGGTGCGACGGCGTCGGCTGCGGTGGTGGCTGGTAACACGATCATTGGTTCGTTGTCGTGTCTGGGTAATGACCCGGCGCCGACGGATCTGGGTCTGGCTAACACTGCTACAGGCGGCAAGCTCGGCCAGTGCGCCGAGCTGTAACAGGTCAGACTCGGCCGATTGGCTGAGTAGTAACTGATACCCGGGCCGGGGAGCGCCTAACGCTCCCCGGCCCGGCTGATCATGGACTAAGGGTCCATGATCAGCGTCGTTCGGCGGACTTTTCCCCATGATCGTTTATCGGGCGGTGGCTGGGGTGCGTGGTAGGTTACCCCTGCTACCAGCAGTTCTCGGGCGGGCGGGGGCGCCGACCGGGCACAGAGGAGTCTTAGCGGTGACCATGCGTCGTCGGAACAGAACAATGGTGAACCGGGCCGGATCGGCAGTGGCGGTCTTGGCCGTAGCGGCGCTGGCGGTGACGTTCGCGCCGCCCGCCGCCGCCCAGCAACGGCCGGGCCTGCCACAACCTGGTGCTGGTGAGTCGCCGGCCACTTCCCCGGGCGGGGGCGAATCCGCTGACGAAGCGCCAGCGATCGTGGTGGAGCCTGCGGCGATCACAACCGATCAGGCCCCGGGCGAGGTCACCGACCATCCGCTCACCGTCGGCAACGACGGGGCGGCGCCGCTGCACTGGGAGGCGGTCGGGGAGCCGGATGACCAGCGGCGGCTGCCGATCCATCCGCCGACACCGGTGGACCCGGTAGCTCAGGAGCCTGGGGGTGGCGGCGCGCTGGAGTCCTTCCCCGGGCATCGTGGCCGTCCGGGATGGACCGTCGAGCCGGAGCTGCCGCCGGTGCCGGCCGGCGAGCTGGCCCTCACGCACTCGTCGGAGAGTACGCTCGTGGCCGGTACATCCCGTGCGTGTTCACCGAACCGCGGCGCCCAGACCACCGACAGCGGCTATCTGCGGCACTTCACACCGGCCGACTTCGGGGTGGTTGGCGACTTCGAGGTGAGCGCAGTCTCCTTCGGCGTGGAGGGATCGCGTGGCGCGGCGGCCGCGGTCACCGTCAACCTCTACGCGTTCGACTCGCAACAGCCGTTCCAGTACGAGAACTTTACGCTGCTCGGCAGCGCCGAGACCAGCGTCGGAAACGAAATCATGTCGGCGGTGACGGTGCCGGTGGCGGGCGTGGTTCCGGCCGGCGCCACCCTGGTGGTGGAGATCGACGTCCCGGCGCAGAGCGGGGGCGGGCTGTATGTCGGCGCCCACTCCGGCACCGAGACCGCGCCGTCGTACCTGCGGGCCGAGGCGTGTGGGCTACCCGAGCCGGCGCCGACCGGCGAGCTCGGCGCTGGCGAGCCGCAACTGTTGATTGAGGTCACCGGCGGCGGTCCGCTGGTCGGTTGCGAGCTGCCGACCGACGTGCCGTGGTTGGCGGTAGCACCGGCGGGAGGGACTGTGGCGCCGGGCGCGAACGAGTCGGTGACGGTGACGGTGGACGCTACCGGCCTGTCCGACGGTGATGAGCGGTCCACCGTGCTGTGCCTGGCGAGTAACGATCCGACCCGTCCCCGGGTCGAGGTCCCGGTGTCGCTGTCGGTGGCGGCCCAGCCCGAACTCGAAGTGACCCCGGAGCAGATCGAGGTTTCGCAACGGCTGGGGGAGGCTACCGAGCAGTGGCTCGAGGTGGCCAACGTCGGCGACGGGGTGCTCACCTGGGAGGCGTCGCTCATGGCGCAGGAGTGCGGCGGCCCGGCGGGTGTGCCGTGGCTCGAACTCACCCCGTCAGAGGGTGAGTTGAGCGCTGGTGAGGTGGCACAGCTCCGGTTGACGCTCGATGCGGCTGAGGTCACGGCCGGTGACCACGCGGCACTGGTCTGTGTGGATAGTAACGATCCGTCCCAGCCCCGGGCCGAGGTGCCGGTGACGATGCAGGTCTTCGGGCCTGCCTGTGATGTGGTCATCGAAGGCGTGCATGCGGGGCCGTTGACCGTGGCCGAGGGCGTCACCTGCCTGGCCCCCGATGCGCAGGTCCAGGGCGAGGTGAACGTCTTCGAGGGGGCCGGCCTGATCGCCACCTCGGCGACCATCCAGGGGCCGCTCGCTACCTTCGGAGCTGCCCTGGTGGAGGTGACGGATGGGCTGGTGGTGGGCCCGGTGTCGCTGCGGGGCACCGGCGGTTGGGTGACGTTCACCGGCAACCAGGTGGTGGGGTCGATGCTGGTGGTGGACAACACCACCGCCGACGGACCGCTGTTGATCGCCGGCAATCAACTGGTCGGCTCGCTCTACTGCACCGGCAACCAGCCACCGCCGGAGCACGGCGGGCAGGTCAACAGCGTGATCGGCGGGATGAAGCTCGCCCAGTGTGCGGAGCTGTAGCGGCTGATCTCCGTGCCGGCCGGCGCCGGGTGATCTCTGCGCCGGCCGGCCAGACCGCTAATCAGCGGGGCCGGTCGGGGCCGGCTCCTCCCCGGTCGCGGCCTCATCGTCGGGAGCCTCCCCCGCGGGAGCCTCATCGTCGGCGGCGGGGGCGTCGCCACCGGGCACCGGCACCTGATGCCGCTGCACCGAGGCCTCGGAGAGTCCGTGACCACCGATGCTGATGTCGTCGTAGGCGGCGAGTTGCTGCTCGTCGTTGTAGTAGAGCACGGTGAGAGCCAGCGGGTCGGGGTGCTCGCCCTCCAGGCCGCGCAGGCCCGCGCCGCCGGTCGACCCCTGCACCATTAGGCGGGTCTGCCCCGGCTCCAGCGGGGGTGGTTCCTCCGCCACCGGCCACTCGACGACCGGGCCTACCCAACGGCTGTGGGCGTGACCGGCGAGCACCGTCGGCACCACCCCGTCGAGCAGCTCCGCCGCCACCGGATCGTGCACCGCCGCGATCTGCACCGGTTCGTCGTACGCGAGGATGGTGTCGGCGAGCACGCCGCCGGAGTCGGTGACCTCTTGCCGGACTGCGGCGAGTTCTTCTTCGCTGAACGGGCCGGTGCGCTGGTCGGGGGTGAAGCGCGGGTCGCCGATGCCGGCGACCGTGATGCCGGAGACGGTGGTGATGTCGTCGTCGAGCACGATCGCGTTTGGCTGGGCCGCCACCGCCTCCTGGGTCAGCTGCGAATCGTGGTTTCCGCGGACGAAGACGTACGGCACCCCCATCAGCCGGATGGAGTCGAGGTACTGCGACTCGGGGCCGGTGCCCCAGTCCACGATGTCGCCGCAGTCGATGATGAAGTCGATGCCGTACTGTTCGACCACCGTCCGCATCACCGGCCAGGCGGCGGGGTTGAGGTGCAGGTCGGCGACGTGGAGGACCCGGGTCATGCTGTCGTC
This sequence comes from Natronosporangium hydrolyticum, assembly GCF_016925615.1. NCBI lineage: Bacteria > Bacillati > Actinomycetota > Actinomycetes > Micromonosporales > Micromonosporaceae > Natronosporangium > Natronosporangium hydrolyticum. The sequence goes on along the minus strand of NZ_CP070499.1, from coordinate 4,247,872 downwards.
GGGCTGGAAGGCCTCCAGGGTGGAGGCTGCGGTGTAGAGCGTGCTGACGTTCTCGACCATGCTCTGCAAGTTGTCGGTGTAGCGCTGGTAGTCGTCGGCGATCTGTTGCACGTCACCGATGAGCGCAGGCGCATTGATCAGCAGCCCTTCGAATCGTGGCTCTTCGATGGCGTCGGGGCGCAGGGTGGCGGCGGCGGTGCCGAAGCTGCTCAGGACCAGGGCGAGCGACACGCCACCGGCCCAGGCGACCCGGCGGGTGTCCCGGAACACCAGCGCTGCCAGCACCATCGAGCCCAGCACCGCAGCGCCGAGCGTGCCGAATCCGAGCTGGATCACACCGTCCATGACGTCGTCGGCGACCGTTTCGACCGCGCGGGTCACCCCGCCCGGGTCGTCGATCATGACCTGGGTGCGAGCCTGGTCGAGCGACCCCAGCTGCAGGGTGAGATGAGCGGGGCCGTCGTGCGTGTCGACGTGGAGCGAGCCCAGCGGGGGGATGAGGACCGAGGTCTCGCCGTTGACGGAGGGGGTGACGCGGAGTTCCGCGTTGAACGGCCCGACCTCGACGCCGGTACGGGCGCCGAGTAGGACGCCGAGCACACTGCCGACGATCGCGACCAGCAGCACCAGCGCGCCGGCCACCACCCGGCGGTCGGGACGGGCGACAGCTTCGAGCGCCGCCCGAGAGCGGCGCAACCAGCGGCGGCCGGCCGGTTCTGGCTGCTCGCCGAGGGGACCGTCGGTCGAATCGGTTACATCACTCATGAGATGCCCTTTCCCGCATGCAAGGGTCGTTGGCCGACCGGCCGGCGGCGGTCGGGGGTGGGGTCGGCGCCAGCCTGGTCACACCTGCCCCGCTCCGTCGCTGCCGGCGAGGACCAGCCGGAGGATCCGGTCGTCGTCCGGGTCCGGCCCGTCCGGCGCCTGGCCATCACGGTTGGAGGTGGTCACCCACAGCGAGCCGTCCGGGGCGGCCACCACGGTCCGGAGCCGACCGTACTCTTCGATCAACATCGGCTCCGGCGCTCCCCACACCGCACCGGAGTCGGTAAGCGTCATCGCCCACAGCCGTTCGCCGCGCAGACAGGCGGTGAGCAGCGTGTCGCCGGTGATGGCCGCGCCGGAGCACGACGCCTCCGCGGGCTCCCAGACGACCTTGGGATCCACGAACTCCGGGTCGTTCCCGACCCCCTCCACCTGCGGCCAGCCGTAGTTTGCGCCGGGCTCGATTTGGTTGAGTTCGTCCCAGTCGTCCGCGCCGAAGTCGGTCGCCCACAGCTGCTCCTGCCCGTCCCAGGCGAGCCCTTGGACGTTGCGAACGCCGATCGCGTAGATCAGGGAGTCGTCCGGGTTGCCGGGGGCAGGCTCACCGTCCGGGGTCATCCGCAGGATGGCACCGGCCAGATCCTGGTCGTCCTGGGCCCGGTCCGGCTCGCCAGCGTCACCGGTGCCGGCGTACAGGTAGCCGTCGGGCCCGAACGCCAACCGGCCGCCATTGTGCGTGTCGTCGCGAGGGATCCCGGTTACGATCGGTGCCGGCTCGTCGCCGAGGGTCAGCGAAGCGATCCGGTTGTCGTCCGCGGTGGTGTAGTAGACGTAGACCAGACCGTCGGCTAGGTAATCGGGGGAGACCGCGAGGCCGAGTAGGCCACCTTCGCCGGTGTTGTCGATCTCGGAGATGGTCTGTACCTCCTCGGTGACCAACCCGTCGGTGTCCGGCTCGGGTCCGACCCGCAGGATCCGGCCGGTGTCCCGTTCGGTGACCAGCGCGGCGCCGTCGGGCAGGAAGTCGATCCCCCAAGGCACCGCCAGTCCGGCGGCGACCACCTCATGGACCTCGTCGACCTCGCCGGGGGTGGCCGCAGCGCTCGGGGTGGGAAAGACCGGGGCACCCTGACCTGGCTCCGGCTCCGGCGGAGCACCGAGGCCGCACCCGGTGACCAGCACCGTCGCGGTGACGGCGCCGGTGAGCCGGGCGAGCCGTGGCGCGCGGCGGGCGGTCTTCATCCGGCCAGGTTAGCCGTGGCCGCTCACACCGGTGAAGCGCCCGGCGCCAGCTGGGCCAATCGGGGCAGGTCGGCGGCGGTGACCGCGGTCAGCGGCACCTGCCCACCGGTGGTCAGCGCGGCGACCACCCGATCGGGTGATTCTGACCGCACCGACTCTATCCGCGACCAGGGCAACCAGCGGGAGGCGAAGAGTGCCCGCACCCGGAGCCCGTCGGCATCGACGTCGGTGCCGGCCCGTAGCACCCAGCTGGTCCACGCCACCGGCGGCACCAGGAGCAGGGCGAACCAGCCGGAGACCGGTAGCAGCGTGCAGAGACTGATGATCACGATGATGCCGGCCACCGCCCGGCCGCGGTGGAGGCGGAACTGGAGCCCCGGGTCGGAGTCGCGCGTACCCACGTCGGTAATCCTGCCACGGGCCCGTAACTGAACGGTCTTCGGCGTCGTTTGGTTCACGACACAGGTGGCGGCCTACCGGCCGCGGATGGGCACCCCTCGACGCACGGAAGGCACCCCGGTCTCGTGAGCACCCAGTCCCCCTCCGATCAACCCCTTCCCCCGCCCCCGACCCCGGCCGAGACTGGGACCGTGCCCCGCGGCGGCTCCGGACTGCCCGACCTTCCGCCGTTGCTCCCGGCGATGATCAGCATCGGTGCGCTGGCGGCGCTCGCCGGGTCGCAGTTCGGCGGGTTCGACGCGATCGCAGCCGCCGCGCTGGCCGTGGCGGTCAGCGCGCTACTACCGGCCCTGGCCCTGGTACGCCGGGGGTGGGCGATCCGTACCTCCGGCCGAGTCAGCGCTCGGGTCGCGCGGGGCGCGTGCCGATGCCCGGGCCTGCTCGGCGTCGGGGTGGTGAGCACTGGCGGTACGGTGGCGGCGCTGCCGTGGGTCCCGGCTGACCTGCGGCCGATGCTCGCGGCCGGCGGTCTGGTGGTGGCCGCCGGGGCGTTCATCGTAGGGCTGTTGCAGATTCCGGGCGCCGCGTTCACGCTCGCTGGCCGGCTGCGGCACGGTTTCGACGGGTTGATCGTCGGGATGTGCCTGGCGCTGGTGGGTTGGCTGCTGATCCCGGGTTTCGGCGCCGAGTATCCGTTGGGTTACCTCGCGGCGAGCCTCGCCGCAGCCGGTGCGGCGGTCGCCGCGACGGTGGTGCTCGGCCCGGTCCGGCGCCGGATTGCGGTGGTGCCGTGCGCAGGCGGCGCGGTGCTGGCGATCGCCGGGTTGGCGCTGCTCGTAGTGACGCTAGGGAAGTCCGGGCCGAGCTGGCTGACGCTGGCGGCGGCCGGGTTGGCGGTGGGCGGGCCGCCGCTCATCTGGTTCGGGGCGCGGTTGGTAGCGCCGGCGTCCGAGCCGGTGCCGATGGGGAGGGTGGCGCCGGCCTTCGGCGGGTATCCGGTGCTGGCGATCCCGGTGGCGGCCGCGACCCTGGCGATCGCCCATCACCTGCTCACCTCCGCGGAGTTGGACCGGGCCGCGATGTTCCTGGGCGCCCTGGTGGGGGGCTTGCTGGCGCTCCGCGAGTTCCCGAACGCCGCCGACCTGCGCCGGTACGCGCATCGGCTCGCTGCCCAGGAGACCCGGCTGCGGGCGCTGCTCGCCGGTGCGAACGACGTCACCATGGTGCTAGACAACGACTTCGTCGTGCGGTGGCAGTCGCCAGCGGCGGAGCGACTGTTCGGACTCCACCGCGAAGACCTGGTGGGGCACCGATTTCTTGATCTGCTGCACCCGGACGACCGGGCCATCGCGGCGGACGAGCTGCGCGCGGTGGTCGGGCGGACGCCTGCCGCGCGCCCGTCGCTGCTGGTGGCTCGGCTGCGTGACGGCTTGGGGTGCTGGCGGGACACCGAGTCGACCGTTAGTGACCTGCGGGCGAACCCGGTGGTCGGGGCGTTGGTGTTGCAGGTCCGCGACGTGAGCCAGCGGGTCGTGCTGGAGCGGACGCTGCAGCGGTTGACCTGCTGCGACCAGCTGACCGGCCTGTCCAACCGGCGGGAGCTGCTGCGGGCGATCAGCTCTCGCCGCGGCGCCGGCCGCCGGTCCGGGACGCTGCTGGTGGTGGACCTGACCGGGTTCTGCGCGATCAATGACGTGGTGGGCCGGGCGGCGGGCGACTCGTTGCTGCTCGCAGCGGCGCAGCGGCTCCGTAGCCTGGTCGGCGCCGAGGATCTCGCGAGCCGGCTCGGCGAGCGCCAGTTCGCGGTGGTTACGGCCAGTGGGCCGATCGAGGCGTACGCGTTGGGTTGCCGGTTGCTGGCGGAGCTCAGCCGGGCGTACCCGTTGCCGGCTGGGCGACCGGTGCGGTTGGTGGTCAGCGTGGGGCTGACCGCATTGGAGGAGACGGCCTCTGCCGAAGAGGTGGTGCGGCGGGGGGATCTGGCGGTGCGGCGGGCGGCCGAGAGCGGCGCCACCCGGATCGACTGGTACGACGAGAGCTTGGAGGAGCTGCTGGTCCGCCGGTTGGATGTGGAGCGGCACCTGCCCGGGGCGGCCGGCCGCGGTGAGTTGGACCTGCTCTACCAGCCGGTGGTCGAGTTGGGCAGCGGCCGGCCGGTGGGGGTCGAGGCGCTGCTGCGGTGGCGGCACCCGGTGCTGGGCACGGTGCTGCCAGCGGAGCTGCTGCCGGCGGCGGAGCGGCTGCGGGTCGCCGGTGAGATCAGCGAGTGGGCGTTGCATACCGCCTGCCGGCAAGTGGCGGCGTGGCGCCGCCGCGGGCACGATCTGTGGCTGGCGATGAATGTCTCGGCCCGGCAACTCGCATCGTCCGAGTTCGTTCCGGAGGTGGCGGCCGCGCTGAGCGTCCACCAGAGCCCGCCGGAGCGGTTGACCATCGAGGTCTCCGAGGTGGAGCTGGCCGACCAGGTGTCGTCGGTGGCCGGACAGCTGAGCCGGCTGCGGGCGCTCGGGGTTCGGACCGGCTTGGACGACGTCGGCACCTGCGACACCGATCTGGCGCGGCTGCGACGGCTGCCGATTGATGTGGTGAAGCTGTGCCCGCCGGGCGCGATCGCCGGCGACGGCGCGGCGTTGGAGGTGGCGGCGGCGGTGGTCGAGGTGGCTCGCCGGCTCGGCGCGGTGGTGGTCGCCGAGGGGTTGGAGACCGACGACGAGCGCCGGCTGGCGCATGACGCCGGGTGCGAGTTCGGGCAGGGCTTCGTAGTTGCGGCATTTTCGCCGGCGGAGCACCTGGAAGCCTTCTTGGAGCGGCACCGCCCGGCTCCTCGGTAGTTGTCGTAGGGGTGGTTGACAATGACCGCGGCGGTGAGCCGGCCGCTGCCAGCCGGCCGCCCAGGCAGCCACCGGAGGGAGTTCAGCATGGGCACGATATTGATGATCGGTACCGGTAAGGGTCTGTTTCTGGCCCGCAGCGACGATGACCGGCGGTCGTGGCAGGTGACCGGCCCGCACTATGCCATGACCGCGGTGTACGCGGTGGCGATCGACCGGCGCCGGTCGGTGCCGCGGCTGCTCGCCGGGGTCACCAGCTCACACTTCGGGCCTACGGTGGCGACCAGTGACGACCTCGGCGGGAGCTGGCACGAGCCGGCGCAGGCGCCGGTAGCGTTCCCGGCCGATACCGGGGTGGCCCTGGAGCGGGTCTGGCAGATCGCGCCCGGTCCGGCGAGCAGACCGGAGCGGGTCTACATCGGCACCCAACCGTCGGCGTTGTTCGTCTCGGACGACGGCGGCGTCTCCTACGAGCTGGTCCGGTCGCTGTGGGACCATCCGCACCGGCCACAGTGGGAGGCTGGCTTCGGTGGGCAGGCCATCCACACGGTGCTGCCGCGGCCGGACGATCCGGCCACCGTGCTGGTGGCGATGTCCACCGGCGGGGTCTACCGGAGCACCGACGGCGGCGGCTCGTGGGCTCCCGGCAACACCGGCATCAGGGCCGACTTCTTGCCGGATCCCTGGCCGGAGTTCGGGCAGTGTGTGCACAAGGTCGCGCGCGACGCCGACGACCCGCACCGGCTCTACGCACAGGTTCACCACGGCGTGTATAGGTCCGACGACGACGGCCAGAGCTGGGTGTCGATCGCGGCGGGGCTGCCGAGCGACTTCGGGTTCCCGATGGTCGCCCACCCGCGGACGGCTGGCGTGGTGTGGAATTTCCCGCTCACCGCCGACAGCCACCGGTTCCCGCCCGACGCAAAATGCCGGGTCTTCCGTTCCCGTGATGCCGGCGGCAGCTGGGAACCGCTCACCGCCGGGCTGCCGACCGAGCCGTTCTATCCGTCGGTGCTGCGGGACGCGATGAGCGTCGACGACGAGGATCCGGCCGGAGTCTACTTTGGCACCCGGTCCGGCGAGGTCTACGCCAGCCGGGACGAGGGCGACAGTTGGTCACAGGTGGTCGCCCACCTGCCGGAGGTGCTCTGTGTCCGGGCGGCCCGGCTGTGAGCGTCCAGGTGCTGGTCCCCGGTCCGCTGCGCGCGGAGGTGGGTGGCGCCGCCCGGTTGGAGGTGACGGCGGCGGGGACGCTGCGGTCGGTCCTGGCCGAGCTGGATCAGCGCTGGCCGCGGCTGGGCCGGCGGATCCGGGACGAATCAGGGGCGATTCGCCGATACGTCAATGTCTTCGTCGACGGCGAAGACGTCCGGCGACTGTCCGGCCTGGACACCCCGGTCGGGGCCGCCGCAGAGGTGCAGATTCTACCCAGCGTCGCTGGTGGGTGACCCGATGGTGTTGGTCGTCGGCCGGTCGCCGTAGGCACGGCCGGGGACCTTGGGCAGTATGGGGGGATGGCTGTCAACTCTTTCATGGTCCCGCTCGGTAGCCCCGCCCCCGACTTCACGCTTCCACGCGCCGACGGCGCCGGGGAGGTGAGCCTCAAGGAGATCACCGAGGCGCCCGCGCTGCTGGTCGCCTTCCTGTGCAACCACTGCCCCTATGTGCAACACATCGAGACCGCGTTCGGCGAGTTCACCCGCGAGTACGCGGCCCGCGGGCTGGCGACGGTGGCGATCTGCGCCAACGACGCGCTCACCTACCCCGACGACGAGCCAGCGCAGCTGGTAGCCCAGGCCCGCCGGGCCGGCTTCGAGTTCCCTTACCTGGTCGACGAGGCGCAGGAGGTAGCGCTCGCGTACCACGCGGCCTGCACGCCGGACTTCTTCCTGTACGACGCGCGGCGCCAGCTCGCCTATCGTGGCCAGTTCGACGAGAGTCGGCCCCGCTCGGGGGAGGCTCCGACCGGGGCGGCGCTGCGCGCGGCGGTTGATCATGTGCTCGCCGATTCGCCGGTGCCGGAGCCGCATCACCCGAGCGTGGGCTGCGGCATCAAGTGGCGGCCGGGCGTGGAGCCCACGGGCTGACCCGGGCGCTACCGCCCCACCCGGCGCGGGGCGGTGGCCGGCGCCGGTGGCTCCGCTGCGGCTGTCAAGCTCTGGACGATCAGCTCCCCGGGCATCGGCCGCCCGAACAGGAAGCCTTGCACCAGTCGGCAGCGGAGCGCCCGCAGCTGTTCCAGCTGGTCCAGCGTCTCGACGCCCTCGGCGATCGCCTGCAGTTGCAGCGACTCGACGAGTTGCAGCACCGCCCGGGTGAACGCCCATCCTTGGCCATCCGGGGTGGCTTGGGGCGGGTGTTGCACGAACGACCGGTCCAGCTTGACGATGTCGACGGGCAGCCGGGCGACGTAGGCCAGCGACGAGTACCCGGTTCCGAAGTCGTCGATCGCCACGCGTACCCCGTGCTCCCGGAGCCGGTCGAGCTGGCGCAGGGTGTCGCTGTTGGCGGCGGTGGCCACCAGGCTGCTCTCAGTGACCTCGACGATCAGCCCGTTGCCGGGTAGGCCCGCCTCCCGGAGGGCGCTGAGCACCAGGTCGGCGAAGTCGGGGTCGGTGAGCTGTTGGGGGGAGACGTTCACCGCCAACCCGACTGCGTGCTGGTCGTACCAGGGCCGGGCGTCCAGGCAGGCTTGTCGCAACACCCAGGCCCCCAACGGGCGGATGAGCCCGGTCTCCTCCGCCACCGGGATGAACTCCGCCGGTGACACCGCCGGGCGGTCCGGCGGTTGCCACCGGGCCAGCGCCTCCACCGCCGCCACCTGCCCGGTCTCGGTGTCCACCACCGGCTGGTAGTGGACCGCGAACTCGTCCTCGGCCAGCGCCCGCCGCAGGCCGGCGCTGAGCCGGCTGACGTTGCGCTGCGCGGTGCGCAGCTCCGGCCGGAACTGGACCACCCGGTCGCGACCGGCGGCTTTCGCCGCCGAGAGCGCGACATCGGCGTCGCGCAGCGCGTTGGCGGCGCTGGTGCGAGGGATAGTCGGTTCGGCGATGAGCAGCCCGACGCTGGTGCTGAGCGCCAGCTCCTGACCGTCGATCCGGTACGGCTGCCGGAGCGCGCGCCGAAGCTGGTCGGCCAATTGCCGGGCCTGGCTGGGGGAGGTCTCCTCCACGAGGACCGCGAATTCGTCACCCCCCAGCCGGGCGAGAGTGCTGCCGGCCGGAGTGATCGCGAGGAGCTGGTGCGAGATCTCGACAAGTAGTTCGTCACCGGCGGGGTGACCGAGGGTGTCGTTGACGTCTTTGAACCGGTCCAGGTCGAGCAGGATCAGCGCCTGGGTGCCGGCCCCGGTCCGGTGCAGCGCCCACTCCAATCGTTCGGTCACCATGAGTCGGTTCGCCAGCCCGGTGAGCGGGTCGTGCAGCGCCTGGTGGCGTAGCTGTTGCTGCAACTCCTGTTGGTCCGCCACGGCCTGCGCCAGATCCTCCGATCGTCTGGCGAGCTCCGCGGCCCGCCGTTGGGCCATGTCCGCGGTGATCCCTAGTCGGCCGACCAGCAGGAGCAGCAGGCCGGCGGCGGCGACCAGCGGCATCGTGACGCCGACCGCGTCGACCTCGCTCGCCTGCCGCACCTCGATGATCACCGCTACCGGGGCCACCACCGCGAAGATCGCCAGCACCGCCATCCGCCGTTTGGAGACCGCGTCGTCGCCGGGGTTTGGCCGTGGCCGGGTGTGGCGGAGCGAGGGGTGCAGCAGCGCGGCGCCGAGTAACAGGTAAGAGATGACCGACAGCGGGCGGGTCAGCGGTCCGACCTGCAAGGAGCCGCTGGTCAGGGCTGGCACGAGCAGGGTCACCGTGGCTGCGACCCGGGTGAGCATGCCCAGCAGCAGCAGGCCCAGCGCCGGGTTGGGCACGCCGACGCTGAGCAGTAGCCGGACCACCATCGCCAGCAGCAGCAGCGCGCCGAGCGGCAGGCTGATCGCGACCAGCAGAGCGAACGAGCCCGGCGGCACCACCGGCCGGATCACCAGGGCGAAGAGCACCAGGAAGGTGGCGAGCCCGATGGTGACCGCGTCGAGCAGGTCGGTTTTGGTGCCGCGGCCGCCGAGTCGGGCGAGCAGCGCCAGGCCGGCCACGTAGAGGGGTAGCTGAGCTGCGGCGAGGGCCGCGTAGCTCCACTCTTCGGGCTGAAAGTCGCCGGTCTGCGCGGTGCTGACGAATCCGGCGCCGGTGGCGAGTAGTCCGGCGACCGAGCCGGCCACCACCAGCCACCAGCCGGCCTTTACCACCGGTCGGTGCAGCAGGACACCGATGACCATCGCCGCGACCGCAGCCGCTCCGGCTAGCAGCCGGGCGCCGCTGGATAGCAGCGGCGGTCCGTCGACCGACAGCACGATGGCCGCGGCCGCGAGCCCGCCGGCCAGCACCAGGTAAGTCGCGAAGATCCGGTGGGGCGTCAGCCACCGTGCTCGGTCGGCGCCCGCGGTGGTGGCGTCGGCGGTCGTGATTCGGAGGTCTGCTGGTCTGGTCACCGCTGCCTCGGAGAATTGGGAGACACCCCCCTTAGTCAATCATGCTTTGCGGCTTTTGCCAGTCCCGAGTAGCTAGCAATATTTGTCCCTGTATGCCGGTTTCGGGAGTGTGGCAAGGATATTTGTCCGATTTCGGACCGCGGCGGTGGGTGTCCCGTGCCGGCTCCCCGGGGCGGTGGTTGCAACTTAACCGTTTCAGTGGTTTAGTGAGGGCGGTACCGCACCTCTGGAGCCAGGGCTGTCGATGCGGACGGCGAGCAGCCGACCGCCACCTGTCACTCTGCTCAATAGTGAGGTAGGAAATGAAGAAACGACTCGCCACGGCGGCGGCCACGCTGGTCGGCCTGGTCGCCTCCCTGGTTGTGGTAGCCACGGTGTCGAATCCGGCGCAGGCCCAGCAGGGCGGCTTCCAGGTCAGTGGTGATCAGCTACTGGACGCGAACGGCAACCCCTTCGTCTTCCGGGGGAGCAGCCTCCCGCACGTCTGGTTCCCCCACGAGCCACAGATGTTCGCCGACGCCGCCGGTCTGGGCGTCAACTCGGCCCGAGTGGTGCTCGGCAGCGGGCAACATGCCGGCGGCTGGGGTCCGAACTCGCCCTCGGACGTCGCCGACGTGGTCGCCGAGTGCAAGCAGCTTGAGATCGTCTGCATGCTGGAGGTGCACGACGCCACCGGCTACGGGGACGACGCCGACGCAGTGTCAATCATGGATATTGTCGATGGTTACTGGGCCGACCCGGCGCTGCGGGACGTCCTGGCCGGAGAAGAAGCCTATGTCCTGATCAACATCGCCAATGAGCCCCGCGGCAACAACAACACGCAGGCGTGGGTCGGGGAGACGGTCGAGGCGATCGAGACCATGCGGGATCTCGGCTACGAGCACACGCTGGTGGTCGATGCGCCAAACTGGGGGCAGGACTGGGAGTTCATCATGCGGGACAACGCCCCGCAGGTGGCGGCGGCCGATCCGCACGGCAACACCGTCTTCTCCATCCACATGTACGAGGTGTTCAGCTCGCCGAGCAACGTCATCGACTACTTCGACGCCTTCGCGCAGATGGACCTGCCGCTGGTGGTCGGCGAGTTCGGGCACCACCACTACGGTCAGGATGTCGCTTGGCAGACCATCATGTCCGAGGCGCAGGCCCGGGGGATCGGCTGGATCGCCTGGTCGTGGAGCGGCAACTACGAGGGCGCGGCCTACCTCGACCAGGTGAACAACTTCGACGCCGGCAGCCTCACCGAGTGGGGTGAGAACGTCTTCCTGAGCCAGCACGGGATCGCGCAGACGGCCGAGTGCGCCACGGTCTTCCCGACCTGCGGCGGCACCACCCCACCAACCACGCCGCCGACCACGCCGCCGACGACCCCACCAACCACCCCGCCGACCACGCCGCCGCCCGCGGGTGACTGCGCGGTGGCCTATGAGGCCAACAACTGGGGTGGCAGCCCTGGCTACACCGCCAATGTCACCATCACCAACAACAGCAGCAGCACCATCAACGGCTGGAGCCTGACCTACGACTACTCCGCCGGCCAGACCGTCGAACCACCCGGCTGGAACGCCACCGTCAGCCAGTCCGGCAGCAGCGTCACCGCTGCCAACGCCGGCTGGAACGGCACCCTGGCCCCCGGCCAGTCCACCTCCTTCGGGTACAACGCCGCCGCCGCCAGCGCCGGCAACAACCCCGCCCCGGGCGGGTTCGCCCTCAACGGCACGACCTGCACCACCTGACCCAGGAGCTAGGGCGCCCCGGTTCCGGACCGGATCCGGGGCGCGCTGCTGGCGCGGACCCACACCGCCAGCTCAGACTCGGCTGATCGGCACACAGTTGCCGGTGGTGTAGCCACCGTCCACTGCGGGCACCAGGTGGTGCCACTGGTCGGCGATCCGGGCACAGATCTTCGGGTGCTCACCGACCACCCCGGCGACCTGGTCGGCGCTGAGGGTAGCGGGGCTGGTCTCGTCGGTCATCCACAGTAGGCCAGGGGCCTCGGTGTTGGTCGCCATGGCCTCGTCGGAGGGATCGACGCCGTCCCCGCCGTACAGGTGGACGTGGTATCCGTCCCCGACGCTGGGGGCGCCACCCGCCCACTGCACCTCGAACTCGACGATGAGCTGACCATCGGTCACTGTGGCGGCGGACAGGCAAACCCACCGTTCGTTGCGTTTGATCTCGTCGGTGCACTGCTCGTCGGGCGGCACGGTGCTGGCCGAGGGCGATGCGGTAGGGCCGGTGTCGCCCGCCTCGACCAGGTCGGGGCGCTCGGAGGTATCGCCGCGGGTCATGCCGTACGAGACTCCGCCAGCGAGGAGCACGACGGCCAGCACCGCCGCGGCGACCAGCCACGGCAGCCGGCGGCGGGAGGAGGCTGGCGGCGGCCCGTCCGGCGTCGCCGGCGCGGCCACGGCGCGTCCCACCGCCGCGGTGGCGCTCGGCGGGGTCATGCTTCTGGCCGAGGCGCGAGGCGGCACGGCAGACCCTGTCGGCGCCGGGTCGGACCGGGGAGCCGACGCGGTGTCGGAGGCCGTGACGGTGTCGGACGCTGTGACCGGGCCGGGGGCCGTGATGGCGTCGGCCCCGTCCCCGACCAGCCAGGCCGACCCGAGCGCGATCGCGTGCTTGGGGTGCGCGTCGATCGCCACCGGCCGGCCCAGCTCGGCGCTGACCAGCTGCGCCACCAGCGGCATCCGGGAAGACCCACCGACTAGGAGCACTGCGTGCAGCTGCGCTGGGTCCACCTCGGCCGAGCGCAGCGCCCGCCGGAGGGCCGCGATCGTCTCGCTCAACGCCGGGCGCACCATTGCTTCCAGCTCGGCGCGAGTCAGCCGTACCTCGGTCGCGATGTTGGGCAGCAGCACCGAGATGGTGACGTCGGTGTCGGAGGAGAGCGCCTCCTTCGCCGCCACACACTCCTCCCGTAGCCGGGCCGCCGCGGCGATCGAAGCTGGATCATCCTCGTCCAGCTCGGCCAGTTTGCCGCCGAGCGCCTGGCTCACGTGGTGGAATACCGCCGCGTCGAAATCGATCCCGCCCATCCGCTCGATCCCTTCGGGCTGGCCGAGGATGGTGAACCCGTGCGGGGTCTTGCGCAGGACGGCGGCGTCGAAGGTGCCACCTCCGAGGTCGTACACCGCCACCACCGAGTCCGGGTCGACGCGCTGCTGGTGGGCGTAGAAGACCGCCGCCGCCACCGGCTCGGTGGTGAGGGTCACCGGCTGCTCGATGTTGGCCAGCCGGACCGCCTGCTGCAGCAGGTCGGTCTTGTACGGGCCCCAGTTCGCCGGATGCGAGATGCAGATCGCGTCGGGTTGGCCGCCCTCGCGCTGTGCCACCTCCCCAATCACCGACTGCAGCAGCCGGCTCATCAGCGTCTCCGCCGAGTACGGTGCGCCACCGAGCAGGATCGGTGTGGTGTCCCCGAGCCGGCGTTTGAATTCCCGCGCCATCCGGTGCGGCTCGGTGAGGCCGCGCCGGTTCGCCGACTCGCCGGTGAGGATCGTCTCGTCGTCCCGCAGCAGCACCACTGAGGGGATCGCCGCTGCCCTGCTGCCGAGCTCCGCGATCTCGACGCGGCCGTCGCGGCAGATCGCCGCCGCCGTGAAGGTGGTTCCGAGGTCGATGCCGAGTGCGTACATCACAACTGCTCCGTGGTCGTGGGGGGAGGGGGTAGTTGCCCACGCTGTCGGTGGCGCAGGTACGGGGGGTGGGGGGCGATCCGTCAGTTAGGGGGCGTGCCCGGGAAGTCCCCCTGTCCGGTGCCGGTGGTGCCGTTCCTACAGTGGGAACATGGCACCGGCGCGCCCCCTGCGTGAGATCTTCGAAGGGCTGACCGGCGTCGGCGAGGTCGACGCCGACGCCGATTCGGTGCTGCGCGCCAGCGGTCACGCCGATCTGCCGGAGGAGCTCCTCGCCGAGGCGATTGGAAGCTATGCCGACACCGCCCGGGTCGAGGTGGCTGAGCTGCTGGCGCCGGTCGTCATGGCCCACCGCGGGATGGGCGCCGACGGTGACGTGGCAGCGGGCCCGGGAGCCGCGCTGGAGTTGCTCGCCGCCGCTCCGCCGGCCGGGCTCGACGAGGTCGAGGTCGAGGGCGGGGCGGAACTCGACCCCGCCGCGCCGCCGCCCGGCGACTTCGGCGCCAGCCCGGCCGAGGGCACCGTTGATATTGCCTTCGGCCAGGGCGGGGACACGGCCTTCGGCCAGGGCGAAAGCGCACCGCTCGGGCTCTCCGAGCCGGCCGCCGGAGCCGAACCCGCGTCGACGATAGCCGAGCAACCGTCGCTGGCCGCGCCGCCGCCGGCCGACGCATGGGGGCTGGCTGAGCCGCCGGGGGAGCCCGAAACCGATCTCGACCCCACCCACGACCCGACCCACGACCCCACCCTCGGCCTCGACCATCTCGACAGCCTCGACCATCTCGACGGCCTCAACGGCGGGGGCTGAGCCGGTCACCGGGCACTCCGAAGCTCGGCGAGAACGCCCTCGCAAGAGCGCACCGCCACCCGGGCGGCGAGGGCGAGTTCGTGCCCGGTCAGCGGGTTCTCGGCCCGCCGTTGCCAACGCTCGAGCGCGTCGGCGGCGGCCCGGGTGAGGTCGTCGCGGCCGGCGTCGGCCGGCAGCTGCAGCCGGCTGTGGTGGGAGTTGCCGGCGCCGCCGATGAGCCGTTCCAGCTCCTCGATCACCTCCGGCTTGCCGGCGACCCAACCGGCCCGGACTGCGGAGAGCACCCGCAACTCCCGGAACGGGTGGGCGGAGGAGACGATCTCCTCCACCTCGGCCGCCACCGCCTCGCTGCCGCCGACCGGCTGGGCCCGGGTCAACGTGTCGAGCGCGAGCAGCGCGGAGCGGCTCTTGAGCACCTCCCGGCGTTCGGTGAACAGGGTGGCGAGGACCTCCCGTAGCTCCGCTATGCCGCTGCGGTCAGCCAACTCCCGGGCCAGCTCGGTGGCGTTCGACGCGACCCCGTGCCGTAGCTGGGTGGTCGCTAGCCGGACTCCGAACATGCCGAACCGGATCAGCAGCGCCTCCCGCTCCAGGTCGGTCAGGCCCAGCTCGGGTCGGGTCCGCAGGAACCGGTCGGCGGAGAGCAGCAGCTGCTCCGCCTCGCTGACGGGCAGGTCGGCGACCCGGCGCAGCTGCCCCACCTCGGATTCGGTGAGCGTCGCCGCGGTCTCGGCGAGCAGCCCTGCCACCGGCACCACCGTCTGCACCAACCGGCGTACGCTCCGGTCGGTGGCGAGCCGGGCGGCGACCCGGCGGGCGGACGCCATCGCGTCCAGCCGGCCGACGCCGATCTCATCGGCCCGGGACAGCACGCCGATCGCGTTGACCGGGTTGGGGGCGGAGACCTCGGTGTCGTGGAAGGCCCGCAGGAAGTCGATGTCGTTGCCGTGAAGGTGGCGCATGAGGTAAAGGACCGCATCGGCGGGGGTCTCTTCGTCCTCGGCGGTGAGCAGGTCCCACGTCCGGTTCGCCACCTGTTCAGAGAGCGATCCGATGCCGGGCGTGTCGATCAAGGTGGTGGTGCGCAGCGCCCGCGACGGCCAGGTCAGCTCCAGCCGGTGGATCTGCTCCGGGGGGAGCCCGGCGAGGTCTATCTCGATCGCGCCCTCCTCGCGTTGGAACCGCAGCTGGCGAGGCTCCCCGGCGGTGGGGTGGGCGAGGACCCGGTAGGTGTGGCCGTCCTGATACCAGGTGACGATGCGGGTGCATTCGCCGGCGTCGGTGGGCGCCAGCCGGTCCCGCACCAGCGCGTTGAGCAGCGTGGACTTGCCGGCCTTGATCCGCCCGGCCACCGCCACCCGCAGCGGCTCGTCGAGCCGGTCGCGCAACCCGGCCAGGCGGCTGCGGATCTCGGGGTCGCGATAGACGCCCAGTGCCCGCTCCAGCGTCGCCCGGGTCCGCGTCAGCAAGCTCGGGGAGGTTGGTGCACCGGGTTGGCTCATGCCGGCAGCACCGCCGCGGCGTGCTCGCGCAGTTGACGCAGCCGGTCCAGCTCGGCCGCCAGGTCGCGGAGCCGCCCTTCCCGCTCCGCCGAGGTCTGCTTCGCCGCCGCTGAGGCGGCGGCGAGCGCTTCGGTGTTGGAGCGGGACAGCTCGTCGGCCAGTGCACTGTAGTGGTCCCGCAGCTGGCGCTGGATCCGCCGCAAGGTGTCCCGGGAGTCCTTGTTCATCACGAAACTGACCTCGTCGCAGTAGCGGCGTACGGCGTTGCGGGCTTGGGTCTGCCGGGCCGCCCGCTGGCGCTTCTTCTCGTCCCGCAGGCCCTTGCGCCCCATTACCAGCCCGATGCCCAAGCCGATCGGGCCGAGTGAGATGCCGCTCATGGCGCCCAGCATCACAAACATCAGTGCTCCGCCGTACGCGCTCTTGAGCGCCACCATGGCCTGCTTGCCGAGCTTCATCTTCTCGAGCTCGATCTTGTGCTCGACCTGGGCGGTGGCGAGCAACGGGACCGGGTTGGCGATCGCCACCTGGCGGAGTACTTCGCCCGCGGCCTCCCGGAAGTGTTCGCTCACCTCCTCGCTCAACCAGGTCGCCCGGTCGCGCAGCAGCTTGTAGTTGGCGAGCAGCTCGTGCGAGACCCGGGCCTGTAGCCAGCGCTCGGTCTCGTCCCAGGTGTCGGCGGGGTCGATCGCCTCGATAGCGTCGTCGGCTTCTTCGATGACGCGCCGGATCCGGGCACGCAGGTCGTGATCGATGTCCGCGGTGAGGTCGGCGACGCCGTCGGAGAGGGTCTGGTTCCACTTCGCCGCAGCGGTCTTGACCGCCTCCACTCGCTGCTTGACCGCGGTGAGCTCGTCCACCACCTGGGCGGCGGCCGCGGGGTCGGCGAGCGCGGCGCGTTCGGCCTCGAACTGACTCTCGATCTGCTCGCAGACCTCGACCACCGATACCGCGGCCTGGGCCGCGATCCGATTCGCCGCGCCACCGCTGACCCGTTGCGTGAGGAACCGCACCAGCTCCGGGAAGCCGGATTCGGTGTTCAGCTCCTTGTCGTTGGCGGCGACGGCCCGCAGCCGCAGTGTGGACGAGACCGGAATGATCGGTAGGTCCAGGTGGTCGCGTAGGTGCTCGGTGTCCAGATCGCGAATCTTGCGCCACTGTGGATATAAGTCGGTCTTTGTCAGTACGCATATCACCGTGCCGCACATCTGCCTGGCCTGGTGCAGGAAGTCCAGCTCGCTGCGGGTGAGTTCCTGTGCGGCGTCGGTGACGAACACGAGGGCGTCGGCCATAGAGGCGGCGGCTACGCTGGCGGCCGCGTGGAGCGACCCCAGCCCACCGACTCCCGGAGTGTCCACCATCACCAGACCGGAGGAGAGTAGTTGGCGGGGTAGGCGGACCTCCACCCCCGCGACCCCCTCGGCGGTGTCGTCGGCCTGGTCCTCCAGCACCACCTGCCGGACCTGCTCCATGGGGATCGGCTCCCGCTGGGGTGGATCGCCGTGGCGAAGCAGCTGCGCCGCCGGTTCTGCCCCAAATCGGATATGCGTCGGGATCGCGGTGGCGACATCGTCGTCGACCGGGCAGACGTTCGCCCCGACCAGGGCGTTGACCAGTGAACTCTTGCCCTGTTTGAACTCTCCCACCACGACGACGTGCACCACCGGATCGGCGAGTGTGCCCCGGGTCGCGGTCAGCCGGGTGGCGAGGTCGGCGCGACCGTACGCCTCGGCCGCGCGCAGTCCGAGGTCGACGACCTCGATCGCCCGTGGTAACGCGCCGTCAGCAGGCGCGGCGGTGCCGGTCATCCTCGCCTCTCCGGTCACGGGGTGGGTACGGCGGCGGGCCAGCGGGGATCCGCTGGCCCGCCGTTGGTACAGGTTACGCGCCGGGTGTGTCGGCCTCGGCCGCTGCCTCGGTCACCGGCGCCGGGGGCTCGACCGACTCGACTGATTCGACCAACTCGCCCAGGCTGCCCGAGTCCTCCACGTCCAGAGAATCGGCCGCGTTGAAGGAGTCGTTAGTAGATTGATCGTTGAACGAGTCCTGGGCGGAACGGGCGTCGCCGCCGGCCGCCACGGACGAGTCGGCGATGTCCGAGTCGGTGACGTTCTGCTGGCTGCCCCCACCGAAGTTGATGTTGATGGGCCCCGCCGCCCCACCGGCGCCGCCGCTGGCGTCGCCACCGGTGCCGGCGGCGTCGGCGGCGACGCCGCCTCCCGCGGCGCTGCCGCCGACGGCTGTGCCCCCGGAGCCACCGTCACCACCGTCCCCGCCGGACCCGCTGCCGCTGCCGCCGCCGCGGAGGCCGACGCTGGTGCCGACCCCGGCGCCGACGCCGACACCGCCGGCCGCGCCATTCCCGCCATCGGCGCTGGCATCGCCGCCGACGCCGCCGTCCCCGCCGGACCCGGCCGCGTTACCGCCGGTGCCGCTGGCGTTGCCGCCCGCCCCGCCCCCGGTGTCGATGTCGAACTGGGCGGCCTGGTTGCCGTCCCCGACCACCGCCCGGTCGACGTCTCCACCGGCCAGAACGCCCGAGTTGGAGCCGGTGTTGGCCGGTCCGTCGATGTCGCCGCCGGCCGTGACCGCGTTGTCGCCGGTGTTTCCGACGACATCGCCGAAGGTAGAGCTGCCGGCGAAGGCCCCCTCGCTGGTAGCCCCGACCACGTCTGCGCCGCCGGCGCCGATGACCGACTGGTCGCCGGCCGTGATCCGGTCGCCGTCGCCCTGGTCAGCCACCGCCCCGTCGCCGGTGGCGGCGTTGACGTCGCCATCGCCGATGGCGCCGACGTTGCCCTCCCCGACCTGGCTGACATTGTCGACATCGACGTCGATGTCGCCGAGGACTGGACCGTCCACCTGCACATCCACGGAATTGTCGATATTGGTCGAGTTGTCGGTGATGGTAGTTGACTGGTCCTGGTGGAAGTTTTGGGTGACCGTGGTGACCTGCTCCACGGTCTCCGGCGGCGGGACGTAGCCGTTGCTGACGCCACCGCCACCGCCACCGCCACCGCCACCACCACCGCCGCCACCACCGCCGGTCATGGCACCGCCGCCGCCCGTACCCCCGCCACTGCCCGCACCGGGCCCCGGGTAAGCAGTCTGGTAGACGACCTGGTCGACATCGACGTTGGCGAACATGTCTGGCTCGATCCCATGGGCGGCGAAGGCTCCTTCCGGGTCGGCGAGGAACTTGGCGGCCTCCTCCTCGCTGCCGAATACCTTCTCGTACAAAGCCTTGACTTTCTCCATGATCAGCGGCGTTACCTCAACGTCGGCCATAGCGTCTCCTAGAGTCGGGCCCGGCCCCGGCGGTCGGACGTACCAAGGTTGCACCCCGCGCGGGATGGTCCGCATCGGGGCTTCCCCCATGCCACACCCGCGCCGCTAGGGGGTGGCGCGTGCGCAGCCGGCCGGTCTACCCACGGCGATCACGACTCCGCTGGTAGCAGGCCCTGCAACGCCGCCACCAACTCAGCCCGGCTGGTCGCGCCGAGCTTGTTGCGGATCCGGGCCACGTGATGTTCGACCGTCTTGGGGGAGAGATAAAGCTGCGCCCCGATTTCACGATGGGTGCGTCCAGCAAGGACCAGGCGCGCCACCGCCAGCTCCCGGTCGGACAGCCCACCGCGGGGTGCCTGCTCGGCGCCGGCCGGCGGGGCGGTGAACTCCCGTGCCCGCTCCAGCAGCCGGCGCGCGGCCGAAGCGTCGGTGGTACGGATCGCGGCGTGTCCGACCATCCGGGACGCCTCCCACGGCAGCTCGGCCATGGCCAGCTCCGCCGCGTCCGCCAGGACCGCCTCCGGGTCCACATCGCCGGCGAGCGCGGCGGCCCACCGGCTGGCTGCCCGGCACTGGGCGAGCTGCCGGGCACCGTCGGGAGCGAGGGCGCCCAGCTGGCGGGCGGCGGCGGTAGCCGCCGCGGCGTCCTCGCCGACGATCGCCACCTGCAGCCGGAGCCACCCGAGCGCCACCGCCCACGCCACCGGCCGGCCAAGCCGGTCGATGATCGCGTCGAGTTCTTCGAGGACCGGCGCGATCCGCTGGTGCTGCCGCAGCCTGGCGGCGGCGACCAGCAGCTCTTCGAGCACCTCCAGTTGGAACAGGTCCACCGCCTGCCGGGCCAGGACCGGATCCGCGGCGGACCACGCCGCGCGAAGCTGGGCGATATCTCCGCTGCGCCGGGCAATGCCCGCCCGCAGACCCGCGACCAGCAGCCGTTCCCGGCCGGGGAGCGGGGCGTCGGTGAGGCGGTTTAGTTCGGCGACGGCGGTGTCGAAGCGGCCGGCCCGCAGCCGGACCCAACCCAACAGGGTACGGTGCCGATTCCGGGCCACCGGCCCACCGGCTCCGCTGGCGAGCGCCCGGTCGAGCAGGTGCTCGGCGGACGCGGTGTCGCCCGCGGTCACCGCGACCAGCGCGCCGAGCGCGTGGGGCGGGTCCGGGACCGCGACCGTCGGCGGGGCCTGCTCGAAGCCTTCGGCCGCCTCGATCAGCAGCGGCAGGGCCACGGCGGGTTTCCCGACCGTCAGCGCCCCCTCGGCGAGCCGCCGCAGCGGCAGCGGCGCTCGGCCGGCAGCTGCGGTACGGGCGCGATCCGGGGCACCGATGGCCATCAGCGACGGGACGGCCAGGACCGGGCCCGGCTCGCCAGCATCGCACAGCGCCTCCGCAGCGCGCCTGGCACGGCCGTCGAAGGCGGCCGCCGCACCGGCCACCAGGGCGAGCCGAGCGGCGTCCGCTGGTGCCGCGATCGGACTGTCCAGGTCGACCGGCAGGCCAAGCAGCGCAGCCGCCTCGGCCCGGCCGACCCCCACCAGGGCCGGATCGGCGCCCGCGTTGAGCGCCTCGTCGTACCAGGACAGGGCGGTGCCGGGGTCGGCGAAGCGCAGCAGGTCCGCCGCGCGCCGGTAGACGTCGGCCGCCGCCGGGGTCCGTACCCGGGCGGCGCGCAGTTGACCGGCGGCGTGCACCGGGTCCGCGCCCGTGTTCAACAGGGCGGTCGCCACCGTCTCGTGCAGCCGGCGTCGCTGGGTGGGAGGCAGGTCGGCGAGCACCGCGCGGGCGACCGCCGGGATCATCCGCTCGCCATCGGGCGTCAGCATGCCGGCGTCCCGCAGCGACCGCACGGCGGCCGCCGCTGACGTGGGCTCGAGGCCCGCGGCGGCGCCGAGGACCTCATCGGCCAGGTCGAGCTCGAGCGCGAGGATCCCGGCGAGGTCCGCCTCGCTCTTGCCGAGCCGGGCGAGCCGCCGCTGTACCCGGGCGACCAGCGTCGGCGGCGTCTCGTCAGGTGCGTCCGCGATCGCCGCGGCCACGGCGGCGAGGCCGGCCGAGGCCGCGTGGACCGCCGACACCTGCTCGGGGGTTGCCGGCGCTCCGGTTACCGCGGCCACCAGCTCGGCGAGCTCGTCCGGGTCGAGCGGGCCGAGCTGCTCGACCGGGCCCTGGCCGGCCACCACCTCGTCGAGATCGGCCAGCTCGGGTCCGCTGATCGTGGGGCGGCGTGCGATCACCATCCCGACGCCGCCGCGGGCGGCGGCAGCCAAGGTCCGCAGGGTTGCCGGGGCCAGCTGGTGGGCGTCGTCGACGACCACCAGCGCACCGTCGGAGTGGGCTCGGGCGAGCCGGGTGGCGAGATCCGCACCGGCGTCGGGGGCCACCTGCAGCACCGGCGACCCGGCGGCCCCGACGAGCTCGCCGAGCCGGCGAGTGCGTCCGGAGCCATCGACTCCTATTACGACCGTCACCCGCGCCAGCTCCTTCCGTTCGCGCAGGGCGTTACCCCCAGCGAGCGGACTCTAGCGCGCCGACGTCGTCCCCGACATCGGCCCGCGCGCCGATCTGCCGATGCCGGCCGGGTGAAGCGCCTCGGGTCTTCGTCAGCTGGCGGACGCAGTCAGCTGTGGCGGCGCGGTCAGCTGTGGCGGCGCAGGAGTTCGGCCACCGCGCTCAGGTCGCGGTCGCCGAGCCCCTCAGCGACCGCCGCTTCGACCACTGCCCGAGTGGCAGCGGTCAGCTCCATCCGGGCGCCGGACTCCGCGGCCAGCGTCTGGATCAGGTCGAGGTCCTTGGCGACCAGGTCCAGCGAGAAGGCCACCGGGGCCTGGTCCGGGTGCAGAAACGACTCCTGCTTGTATTGGACGTACGGGGCCGCCGCCGCACTGTTGGCGAAGACTTCGTAGGCGGCAGCCCTCGCCACCCCGGCCTTCTCGGCGAGCACCAACGCTTCGGCGAGCACCTGGTTGAGCCCGTGCACGATCGAGTTGACCGCCAGCTTCATGGTCGCCCCGGCTCCCAGATCCCCGAGGTGGAAGATCTTCTTGGCGAAGGTCTCCAGGGCCGGCCGGGCCCGGTCCAGCGCCGCCGGGTCCCCGGCGGCCAGCACGGTGAGCTGGCCCTGCTGCACGGTGGCGACGCTGCCGGAGACCGGGGCGTCGACCAGGATCCCGCCCTGGTCGGTGACCAACGGGGCCAGGGCCCGGACCGTGGCCGGGGCGAGGGTGCTCATCTCCAGCACCACCGTGCCCGGTCGTACCCCGGCGGCGACCCCGGCGTCCCCCCGGTACGCGGCGGTGACCGCCGCGTCGTCGGCGAGCGAGACCAGAACGACGTCGGCGGAGTGGGCGGCGGCTGCTGCCGTGTCGTAGACCGTCGCGGGGCCGGCCAACTCCGCCGCGACCCGATCGGCCTTCGCTCGGGTGCGGTTGAACAGCGCCACCGGAAATCCGGCGTCGGTGAGGCGGCCGGCCATCGCCGCCCCCATCCGGCCGGTGCCGATCAGCGCTACCCGGGTCCGGTCGGCCCCGGTCATCGCCAACCCCCGTCGACTACCAGGTCGACCCCGTTGACCGAGGGGTTCTCCAGCAGAAACCGGGTGGCGGCCACGACGTCGGCCATGGTGGCGAGTTGACCGGTGAGCGTGCCGGCCCGGAACGTCTCCAGCACCTGGGCTGGTTTGTCGGCCCAGAACGGACTGTCGCCGACGATGCCGGGATGGATCGAGTTGACGCGGACCGGCGCCAGCTCCACCGACAAGGTGCGGACCATCCCGGTCACCCCGCCGTTGACGGTGGAGACCATTGTCGATCCCGGGTAGGGCCGGAGCCGCGCCTGCCCGCCGAAGACCACGATCGAGGCCGGATCGGCGAGCCGGGACCGGAGGGCGTGCACCACTTCGATGTAACCGACCAGCTTCTGGGTGGCGAGCTGCACCGCCTGGGTTACGTCGTAGTCGGCGACGGAGTTGACACCCCGGTCGATGCCGGACAGGACCAGGGAGGTCACCGCGCCCACTTCAGCCAGGGCGGCGTCGATCTGGCCGGGAACGGTCAGGTCGAGGCCGATGCCGCGGACATCGCCGCCGATCTCGGCGGCGACCATCGCGGCGCGGCCGGGGTCCCGGCCGGAGAGCACCACGGGCCGGCCCGCAGCCGCATAGTGGCGGGCGATCTCGTAGCCGAGGCCACTGGTGCCGCCGATGACGACGACCGCTCCGGTGATCATGGTTACTGCTCCTTCACGTTGTCGGTCAGATAGTCCCAGTCCCGCCGGAACCGGTAGGAGTGCCGCGCCGGAGGTTGCGGCGCCTGGGTCTCCAACCACCGCAGCGGTCCGTCGGTCAGGTTGCGGAAGCTGTGTACGCAGCCGACTCCGGCGAACGCGACGTCGCCCGGCCCGAGTTCGTAGGCGGTGCCGTCGAAGGTGCCCTCGGCACGACCCTCTAGGAAGAGATAGGTCTCCTCGAATGGGTGATCATGCGGCCCGGCGACTCCGGCCGGGTCGTAGTGGACCATGAACATGGTGGTCAGGTCGGCGCCCAGGTCCGAGTCGACCATCATCTTGACCGAGATGCCGCTGTAGACCAGCAGCGCGGTGCGCATGCTCGCCGACACCGCCAGCCGTTCCTGGGACTGCTGCCTGACGTCCATGTTCGCGGCTTCGATGTGGCCGTAGCGGCGGGTCCGGGGATCTCGCGGGTCGACCGGCGCGGCGGCGGTCGCGGGCAGCTCGGGCACCGGGGTCGAGTCGCCGCCGTGCCGGGCCCGGGGCTGCGGGGCGAGCATCTGCGCCCACCGGGCCGGCGCGGCGGACTCGTTACGCCAGCTATACGGCACCCCGACCGGGATCAGCCCGTAGTCCCCGGGGCGGAGCCGGGTCGCGCCCTCGCCGGTCTGCAGCACCACCTCGCCGTCGAGCAGGAAGATGCTCTGCTCGTAGGCGGCGACCCGGCTCGCCACCGTGCCGCCGGCCGCGAGCCGGCACACATCGAATCCGGTGTGCACCGCGCCCGGCGTGGCGTCGTCGATGACCGGCCACCGCTCGAACCCGGTGCTGGGCCCGGTCAGCGGCTCCGGCGGTTGGAAGCGGGCGTCGGCCGCCCGGGCCACCAGGTGACGGGATGCCATCAAGGTCTCCTCACAGGCTGGGGAGCTGGAAGCCGGAGGCGGAGACCACATGGTCGCGGGACGCCTCGGCGAGGGCGGTGACCCGGGTGAGGTCCACATCGAGGAGTTGGCCGTGCCGTTTCCGCGGTTGGCCGGCGACGAAGACCGAGTCGACATTGCTGGTGTCCATGCCCATCACCACCGCGCCGATCGGATCGTTGACCGGCAGCACGTTGATCAGGTCGGTGCGGAGCAGGATCACGTCGGCCTGTTTGCCTACGCTCAGGCTGCCGGTGCGGTGCTCCAATCCGTTCGCCCGCGCACCCTCCAGAGTGGCCCAGCGTAGTACGTCCCGGGTGGTGACGGCGTCCGGGACGGCCTCCTCGCCGGCCAGCTGCCGGTCGAAGACCAGCGCGTGCTGCAACGCCATAGCGCTCTGCATCTGGGTGAACATGTCCGCCGGGACGTTGGTCTCCACGTCGACGCTGAGGCTGGGGGCCAGGCCCCGATCCAGGAATCGTTGCGTGGGCACCATGCCGTGGCCCATCAACATCTCGACCGGCACCGCCAACGAGATCGTCCCCCCGGTGTCGACGATCATCTGCACCTCGTCGTCGTTGAGGGTGGTGCAGTGGATGTAGGTGGTGTCCGGCCCCAGCAGCCCGGCCCGGCCGGCCTCGCCGAGTTTGTCGTGCTTGCCGAACGAGCCGACCCCGACATGGACGGTGATCCGGGCGCCGACCTCCCGGGCCAGGTCCCAGTGGGCCTTTGTCACCTCCGGCGGGGTGAACTCGGGCCCGTGTGGGGCCAGCGCCAGGGTCAGCAGTTGATCGTCGCTGTTGAAGTGTTCGTTCGCCACCCGGGTGAACCAGGCCGGCTGCTCCGGGTCCCACTCGCCGTGCCACGGGAAACCATAAGCGAAGACCGACCGGATCCCGGACTCACGTAGGGCGCTGATCGCCGCGTCGGCGTGCTCGGGTGAGGTCAGGTTGTGCGACCAGTCCAGCACGGTGGTGATCCCGGCGTTGATCGCGCCGAGCGCGCTGACCAGGTTGCCGGCGTAGATGTCCGCCGGCCGGTAGGCGGGCGCCAGGGTGCCGAGCACGAAGGCGAGGTAGCTGGTGTCCCCCTCAAGCGGCACATCGGTTCCGATGTTGCGGAGGATGCCTTCCCAAAGGTGTCGATGGGTGTCGATGAAGCCGGGCATCACGACCATGCCGGTGGCGTCGACCACCTCGGCGTCGGTCACCTCGAGCTGTGGGCCGACCGCGGCGATGCGGGTGTCCTCAATCAGGACATCGCCGGTCCGGAAGTTGCCGAGCGTCGGGTCTACCGTGACGACGGTGCCGCCGCGGATCAAAATCTTGCTCATGGCGGGTCTCCTCTGGCGGGGCGGTGCGGCGGGTCTAGTAGGCGGCGAGCCGGCGCACCGCGTCGACGACTCTGGCCACGGTGGGTATCACCTCGTCCTCCAGCCGATCGGCGAAGGGGAGCGGGACGCACTCGGCCGCCACCCGGCGGATCGGAGCGTCGAGCAGTTCGAACCCCTCATCGGCGGCGATGCCGGCGATGGTGCCGCCCCAGCCGCCCTGGTACGGGTTCTCCTCCACGGTCATGAGCCGGGAGGTGCGCTGGAGCGAGTCGAGCACGGTTCGCATGTCCAGCGGGATCAGGCAACGCAGGTCGATCACCTCGACCGAGATTCCCTCGGCGGCGAGCTGGTCGGCGGCGGCGAGCGCGGTAGGCACGGTGGCGGCGAGCGCCACCAGGGTCAGATCGTCACCGGAGCGGGCGATCCGGGCTTCACCGAGCGGCACCACATGGTCGGCCGGGGCGGGCTCGCCGCGGCTGGCGAACAGCCCTTTGTGTTCGAAGAAGACGACCGGGTCGTCGCTGCGGACGGCGGCGGCCATGAGCCCCACCACGTCCGCCGGGGTCGCCGGTGCGGCGATCTTCAGCCCGGGCACCGCGAAGGCCCAGTTCTCGACCGCCTGCGAGTGCTGGGCGCCGAAGCCGAGCCCGCCCCCGTTGGCGGTACGGATGACCAGCGGCACGGTGACCTGGCCGCCGGTCATGTAGCGGACCTTCGGAATCTCGTTGGCGACATGGTCCCAGCAGCAGGCCAGGAAGTCGGAGAACATGATCTCGGCGACCGGGCGAAGGCCGGTCATCGCCGCGCCCATCGCGGTGCCGACGATCGCCTGTTCGGAGATCGGGGTGTCCCAGACCCGCCGCGCACCGAACTCCTGGAACAGCCCGACCGAGGTTTTGAAGACGCCTTCGGCGGCGCCGATGTCCTCGCCCAGACACACCACCGAGGGGTCCCGACGCATCTCGCGGGCGATCCCGTCGGCGACCGCGTCCCGATAGGTGACCAGCTCGGCTACGTCCGCCATGTCGCGCTCCCGTCGGCCCAGACATCGGTGAAGGCGGTGGCCGGGTCAGGCTCCGGCGCGGCTTTGGCGGCCGCGACCGCGTCGCGTACCAATTGCTCGGCGTGCTGGTCGGCGGCGGCGAGTCGGTCGTCGGCCACACCCCGGGCGGAGAGCTGAGACCTGGCCTGTACCAGCGGGTCCCGGGCCAGCCACTCGGCGACCTCGGCCTCCGGCCGGTACTTAGCCGGATCGGTACGGCTGTGCCCGTAGTGCCGGTAGGTGCGGGCCTCCAGAATGGTCGGCCCTTCGCCGGCCCGGGCGCGTTCGGCCGCCTGCCGCACCGCGTCGTAGACGACCGACACGTCGTTGCCGTCGATGACGTGGCCCGGGAGCTGGTACGCGGCGGCGCGGTCGGCGGCGGGGTTCGGCACCGCGGTGACGGCGCCGATCGGGGTGTACTCCATGTAGAGGTTGTTCTCGCAGATGAAGAGCACCGGTAGCCGCCAGACCGCGGCCAGGTTGAGCGCCTCGTGGAAGGTGCCGATGTTGGTGGCGCCGTCGCCGAAGAAGGCGACCGCCAGCTGCCCGGTGCCGCGCAGCATCGCCGACCATGCCGCCCCGGTGGCCATCGGCAGGTGGGCGCCGACGATCGCGTACGAGCCGAGCATCTGCCGGTCGGCCTTGGTGAGGTGCATCGACCCGCCCTTGGCGGCGCAGACGCCGGTGGCCTTCTGCATCAGCTCGGCGAGGCACTCCTCCGGCGTGGCGCCGCGGGCGATGGCGTGGTGATGGCCGCGGTAGGTCGCGAATACGTAGTCGTCGTCCCGCAACGCGGCGCTGGCGCCGACCGCGACCGCCTCATGGCCGGCGGCGAGGTGAGTCGTACCCTTGACCAGCCCGGCGAGGAAGAGATCCTGGGCGGCCTTCTCGGTCCGCCGGATCACCGCCATCTGCTGGTAAAGCTCGAGCAGCCGATCGTCGGTGAGCGCTGGGGTCGGTGTGGTGGCGGTGGTCACGACGAGGGCCCTTCCTCGGCCGCGAGGTCGCCGCGGCCGGCGGCAGTGTTCAAATGGGACTGCGACTCCCGGCGGTGGTCGAGCGGGCCGTCCACCGTGTAGTAACGCTGGCCGGCGACGAGGAGCTCCTCGGCCGGGAACTTGGTGATCACCTCACAGCCGTCGGCGGTGACCACCACCTCTTCCTCGATCCGGGCGGCCGACCAGCCGTCCGCGGCCGGCCAGTAGGTCTCCAGCGCGAAGACCATCCCCTCCTCGAGCGTCTCCGGGTGGTCCAGTGACACCAGCCGGCTGAAGATGGGTTTCTCCCAGATCGAAAGCCCAACCCCGTGTCCGTACTGGAGGGCGAAGGCCGCCTCTTCATTGGGGAAGCCGAACTCCTCCGCGCGGGGCCAGACCGAGACGATGTCGGCGGTGGTTGCACCGGGCTTGACCAACGCGATCGCCTGGTCCATGTATTCGCGGCAGCGGATGTACGCGTCGCGTTGGGCGCGGGAGGCGCTGCCGACCGCGAAACAGCGGTAGTAGCAGGTACGGTAGCCCAGATGACTGTGGAGGATGTCGAAGAAGGCTGGGTCGCCAGGGCGTAGCAGCCGGTCACTGTAGACATGTGGGTGCGGGGCGCAGCGTTCGCCGGAGATGGCGTTGACCCCCTCCACGTACTCGCTGCCGAGGTCGTAGAGCACCTTGCTGACCAGGCCGACGCACTCGTTCTCCCGGACGCCGGGCCGCAGGAAGCGGTACAGCTCCTCGTAGGCGGCATCGACCATGGAGCACGCCTGGGTGAGTAGTGCGATCTCGTCGGAGGTTTTGATCTTTCGGGCGGCGAGGAAGACCTGCTGGCCGTCGGTGACCCGGAGCCCTTTGGCCTGCAGCGCGGCGAGGATCGGCAGCTCGATCAGGTCTACTCCGAGCGGCTCACCGGTGAGCCCGTGTTCGGCCAGCACCTCATAGACCTTGTTCGCCACGTCTTCGGCGATGCCGGCGTCGGGGTGAAAGGCCCCCCGCAGGGTGGAGATGCCGGCGCGGGCGCGCTCGGTGCCGTCGAGCCACGGGTTGAAGAGCTGGTGGTGTCGGGCGGCCGAGCCGAAGTCCCAGAGCACGGGCTCGCCACCGCGGGGGAGGACCGCGAACCGGATCAGCTTGTCCATCGCCCAGGTGCCGATGTGGGTAGCGGTCAGGTATCGGATGTTCGAGAAGTCGAAGGTCAGCAGCGCGCCCAGTTCGGAGCCGGCTAGGGTCTGCTGGAGCCGGGTCAGCCGCTCTGTTCGGAGCCGACCGAGGTCGACCCGTTCCTCCCAATCCACGGCGTTCTGTCCGTATGTCCGGATCGCCATCGCCGCCCCCTCACCGGGAAATCGCAGGTAGCGGGAGTGCCTGATACTTGCGTCACCATAGAACCCGGCTGAATATGGTGTCAAGCAATACTGAACAGTTCGCTTAACACGTTGGCAACAGCGGCCGGGTAGACAGCGTCGAGGTAGACCACGACGAGGTAGAGCTCAGAGCGAGCCGGAAGCGAGGGAGGGCGGATGACCGCGCCGGAGGTGGAGCGACTCGGCCCGCGGCTGCGGGAGGAGCGCGAGAAGCGGGGGGTCAGCCTCCGCGGGCTGGCGCGGGAAGTCGGGGTCTCCGCGAGCATGATCTCCCAGATCGAGACCGGCAAGGTGCAGCCCTCGGTCAGCACGCTGTACGCGATCACGACCACGCTCGGCATCAGCGTCGAGGCGCTCTTCACGGCAGCTGGCGACGATGCCCGGGGGGTCGACGGCGACTCCCCTTGGGGCAAGGTGGCCGAGCTGCGGGGGCAGCGGCTCGGGCCGCTGGTGCCGCCCGCCCAGCGGCGGGTGCTGCAGCTCGACTCCGGGGTGACGTGGGAGCTGCTCGGCGAGTTGCCGCAGCACACGGTCGACTTCCTGTTGGTGACCTACGCGCCGGGGAGCACCAGCTCCTCCGGCGGCGGGTTGATGCGGCACCCGGGTAGCGAGTACGGGCACCTGCTCACCGGCGAGCTGCGGCTCACGCTCGGGTTCGAGGAGTTGGTGCTGACCCCCGGAGATTCGATCTCGTTCGACTCCACCACCCCGCACAGCTATCGCAACGAAGGCAGCGAACCGGCGGTCGGGGTCTGGTTCGTGATCGAACGCGGCCACTAACGCCCGGTACGCGCCTGGGTGCTGGTAGCTCGTCGGCTCGGTCGCAGGTGCCTCAATCGACCGGCCGCACTCCAAGATCATCGACGGTGTCGGGCGGCCCGGGTCTGCTTGCGCATACGCCATCGGTGGGCTTTCTCGGCTTGGTCGGTTGAGTGGCGCCTGTTTTGCCAGGATGAGCCCGGTTTGTCGCCCTAGTCGATCACCACTCAACCGACCAAGAGATACATGCTCGCTGGCGCGTGCACCCGTAGCGATCCCGGTGTGGGTCACGCGGCGGCGGGGAGGCCCGGAGCCGCTGCCGCGCGCAGACGGCATTTCAGACATGGTTGGGCAGGGAGGGATCTTGCATACCGGAATATCCGACTTTTCCGTACGCAAGATCCCTCCCTGCCCAACCATGTCGGGGTTGGGCAGGGCGCCGCTCAACTCGCCCTGCCGCCGACCCAGCCGCCAGCGGTCAACCACCGTCGGCCGCTTGGTCGGTTGAGTGGTGATCCACTAGGGTGGCAAACTAGTCTAATACTCGCAAATCAGGCACCACTCGACCCACCAAGTCGGGTGAGGCGGTCTGCCTGCCGATCTTGCGGCCCGACAGCCCAACAGCCCGACAGCCCGGTCGATGGCGTATGCGTAAGCAAAGCAAACGCTCCCGCAGCACCACCTGAGCTGCGGCGATGTCTGATGATCAAGTGGCCCGATTCAGCGCGGCGGTCATGGGCGATTAATGCTGTTTGGGCGACTTGTCAGCTACCAGGGGTGCTGGCACGTGTAGGTAACGAATTGAGCACGAGGTTCATCCGCCGTTGACAGCGCTCCCACGCGATCGTAAGGTCGCGTTACTTACCCGGTTCAGTGATTCGGCCCACAGTCGCCTGCGCGGTGACGGGCCAGGTGATTGCTGATGATCTTGCCATGGGACGGGGGTCGCCGGTGACGAGAGCTGGTCTTGACGCCCGGCGTCCGGCATGTTTCGCTGAGATTACTTACCCGGTTCAGTGAAACGGACTCTCACCCCAGCGCGCCGCTGCGAACCCTGGCGCGTGGCCCAGCGAAGAGCGAATGCACCCTCCGAGGTGGAAGGAAAGACCGAGATGACACGGAAGCGGCTGAGGTTCTTAGCGCCGTTGTTCGCGACCGGGCTGGTGGTGACGACCGCGGCCTGTCAGGCCGACGAGGATGGCGGCGACACCTCCGGCTCCGGCGAGTTCCCCCGTAACGAAACCCTCTACACCACCGGCACCGAGTGGGGCACCTACTCGAACTACAACCCGACCCAGGGCGGTGGTCAGGCGACCGGCGTCCGCGGGTTGATCTACGAGACGCTCTACGTCTTCGATCCGCACACCGCTGAGCTTGAGCCGTGGCTCGCCGAGAGCGGCGACTGGATCGACGACGAGGTCTACGAGCTGACCCTGCGCGAGGGCATCCAGTGGCACGACGGCGAGGCGCTCACCGCCGACGACGTCGTCTTCACCACCGATCTGCGGTTCAACGAGGCGGTTCCGTTCTCCACGATGGCCGACTGGCTGGAGACCGCAGAGGCGGTAGACGACCTGACCGTCCGGTTCACCTTCTCCGACCCCCGCCGCGGCGAGTGGGACAACTTCCTCTACAGCGAGCAGATTATCCCGGAGCACACCTGGGGTGAGGTCGCCGAGGAAGACCTGATGACCGTCGCCGGCGACGACATCATCTACGGCACCGGGCCGTATACCTACCACAGCAACACCGAGGACCGGCTGGTGCTCGAGCGCAACGACGACTGGTGGGGCACCGAACACCTTGGCCTGGAGATGGCGCCGCGGTTCATCGTCGACTTCGTGAACCAGGGCAACGACGTGGTGCTGCCGCAGCTGATCCAGGGTGAGATCGACCTCAGCAACAACTTCATCCTCGGGATCAACCAGATCAACGAGTTCGGCGACGACGTCACCACCTTCTACGACGAGCCGCCGTACATGCTCTCGGCGAACACCGCTTATCTGATCCCGAACACCGAGCGGGAGCCGATGAACGATCCGGAGTTCCGGCGGGCGCTGGCGTACAGCGTCGACGTGGACACCATCGTCGGCACCATCTACCAGGACATCGTGGCCCCGGCCGACCCGACCGGGCTGCTGCCGACCTGGACCGAGCAGGGCATGGTCGACCAGTCGGTCGTCTCCGAGCACGGGTTCAGCTACGACCCGGCACAGGCCGAGCAGATCCTCGCCGACGCCGGGTACGAGGACACCAACGGCGACGGCTTCGTGGAGTCGCCGGACGGCGAGGAGATCGAGCTGGAGCTGATCGTGCCGGCCGGCTGGACCGACTGGAACGAGGCCGCCGACGTGATCGCCGAGAGCGCGCAGGCGATCGGGGTCAACGTCTACACCAACTTCCCGGACAGCGCGGAGGTGGACGAAGCTCGTACCACCGGCGACTTCGACCTGGTGGTCAACAACTGGACCGATCTGGACAACACCCCCTGGGCCACCTACAACTACCTGTTCCGGTTGCCGGTGCAGGATGCCCAGGAGAGCGCCAACTTCGCCCGGTGGGAGAACGAAGAGGCCTGGCAGCTCACCCAGGACCTGGGTCGGCTGTCGGTCGGTGACCCCGGCTTCGACGAGCTGCTCTCGCAGCTGCAGGAGATCCAGCTGACCGAGATGCCGGCGATCCCGATGTGGTACAACGGCCTCTGGTCGCAGGTCAACAACAGCACCTGGACAAACTGGCCCACCGACGACCCGGACACCCCTGACTACTACCCGAGCGCCTGGAACAACTTCTGGGAGAAGAAAGCCGTCTACATGCTGGCCGAGATCCAGCCGGCGGGTTAACGGTCTCGCGACCTGACGATCGGGCGGCTGGCCCGCGGGTGATCCGCGGACCAGCCGCCCGGTCCGGGTCCGTAACTCCAAGGAAGGAACGGGATCCAGGTGGGGCGCTACTTCGGACGTAAGGCCCTGATCTACGCCCTGACGTTGGTCGTCGCGGTGACGCTGAACTGGATGATCCCGCGGTTCATGCCGGGGGATCCGATCGGGCAGATGATGGGCCGGGTGCGTACCTCCAACCCGGAGGCGAACGAACGGATGCGCGCCTACTACGAAGACCTGTTCGGGCTGGATCAGCCGCTTTGGCAGCAGTACCTCAACTACTGGCGGGAGCTGTTCACCGGCAACCTCGGCATCAGCACCTGGTCGTTTCCCCGGCCGGTGCTCGAGATCGTGCTCGGGGCGCTGCCGTACACGCTGGCGCTGCTGATTCCGGCGATCCTGCTCAGCTGGTATGCGGGTAACAAACTCGGCGCGCTGGCGGCCCGCCGGAAATGGCTCGACAACTCGCTGCTACCCCTGTCCTATGTGCTCACCGCTACGCCGTACATGTGGCTGGCGATCCTGCTGGTCTGGGCCGGCGGGATCGTGCTCGGGATCTTCCCCACCGCCCGCGCCTACTCCGGCAATCTGACTCCGGGCTTCAACTGGACTTTCATCAGCGACTTCGCCTCCCATTGGGTGCTGCCCTTCCTGTCGCTGTTCCTGGTCGCGCTCGGCGGTTGGGCGATCGGCATGCGCAACCTGGTGATCTACGAGTTGGAGTCGGATTACTCCAACTATCTGAGTTCGTTGGGCGCACCGTCCCGGCTGATCCGGCGGTACGCGTTCCGGAACGCGATGCTTCCGCAGGTCACCGGCCTCGCATTGCAGCTCGGGGTGATCTTGGGTGGCAACATCCTGACCGAGGTGGTCTTCGGCTACCCGGGGTTGGGCAAGCTGGTGCTGGACTCGATCGCGGCCCGGGACTTCTTCCTGTTGCAGGGAGTCCTCCTGTTCATCGTGATCGGGGTGCTGATCTGTAACTTCATCATCGACATCGTCTATGTCTGGGTCGATCCGCGGACCCGGACCGGGATGCAGGGGGCGTCTGTATGACCGACATCAAGACCCCCGAGGGAGCCGACAACCCGGCGGGCGCGGTCGACCCCACCGCCACGCCGGCCGCCGCGGGCGCGCCGGGTGGGCCGGGCGGCCCGACCGCGGTCGCCGGTGGCGCCGGTGGGCTGGCGGGCCGCCGGTTCGAGGGGCTGTACTTCGCGCTGCGCAACCCGAAGGTGATCGGCGGCCTCTCGATAATCATCTTCTTCCTGTTGTTGGGGTTGATCGGCCCGCTCTTCACCGATTTCGGGCCGCGGGAGCGCAACGTCGGTCCGTTGGGGGCGCCACCGTCGGCCGAGCACTGGGTCGGCACCACCTGGTATGGGCAGGATGTCTTCACCCAGCTCGCCTACGGGGCCCGGGCGTCGTTCCTGGTCGGGGTCTCGGCGGCGCTGATCGCCGCGCTGATCGGGATGACCATGGGGTTCATCGCCGGCTACCGCGGTGGTTGGGTGGACGAGATCCTGATGACTATCACCAACGTGGTGCTGGTGCTGCCGGCGTTCGTGGTGCTGATCGTGGTCACCGCCTATCTCGGCATCAACAATCACTTCACCCAGGCCTTCGTGATCGGCATCTTCTCCTGGCCCTGGGTGGCCCGGGCGGTCCGGGCCCAGACGTTCTCGCTCCGCAATCGGGACTTCGTCGACCTCGCTCGACTCACCGGCGTCCGTCCATTGACGATCATCCGCAAGGAGATCGCTCCGAACATGGGCTCGTATCTGCTGATGTCGTTCGTGCTGTTGTTCGCCGGGGCGGTGCTCTTCGCCGCGTCGCTGGACTTCCTCGGGCTCGGCCCGCGGGATTCGATGTCGCTGGGGCTGATGCTGGAGCAGGCGCGGGCGGCCAACGCCTGGATCCTCGGTGTGTGGTGGTGGTTCATCCCGCCGGGCCTGGCGATCACGATGATCACCGGGGCGGCGTACGTCACCAACGTGGGCCTGGACGAGGTGTTCAACCCCAAGCTGAGGGAGATGTGACCCGTGAGTCTGAGCGTTGAGGAGCTGCGGGTCTACTACCGCACCATGCGCGGGGATGTGCAGGCGCTGGACGGGGTGACCTTCGAGGTCGCCGACGGCGAGATCATGGGCGTCGCGGGGGAGTCCGGCTGCGGCAAGACCACGCTGAGCAAGAGCCTGATCCGGCTGGACGGCCGGATGCAGTACATCGGCGGGTCGGTGGAGCTCGACGGTGTCACCCTGCCGGTGCACGACCAGCACAAGATGAACAAGTTCCGCTACCGCGAGGTCTCGATCGTCCCGCAGTACGCGATGAGCGCCATGAATCCGATCCGCAAGATCGGAAAGATGATCTCGGAGTTGCTGGGGTCACGCGGCCACTCGTACCGGGAGCTGCTGCCGGAGCTGGAGCGGCGGCTGGAGCTGGTGGGGCTGCC
Source organism: Natronosporangium hydrolyticum (assembly GCF_016925615.1). Classification (NCBI taxonomy): domain Bacteria; kingdom Bacillati; phylum Actinomycetota; class Actinomycetes; order Micromonosporales; family Micromonosporaceae; genus Natronosporangium; species Natronosporangium hydrolyticum. The sequence goes on along the minus strand of NZ_CP070499.1, from coordinate 4,212,894 downwards.
CCCGGAGGTGCTCGGGCGGTATCCGCTGGAGCTCTCTGGCGGGATGAAACAGCGGATGGTGTTGGTGATCTCGACGCTGCTGGATCCCTCGCTGCTGATCGCCGATGAGGTCACCTCGGCGTTGGACGTCTCCACTCAGAAGGCGGTGGCGGAGACACTGGTCGAGTTCCGGGACCGGCAGTTCGTCAAGAGCATGATTGTGGTGACGCACGACATCTCGCTCGTCTACCAGATCGCCGACACGATCATGGTGATGTACGCCGGAAAGTTGGCAGAGAAGGCGTCCACTGAGACGATCATCAACTCGCCACGGCATCCCTACACCCAGCTGTTGATCTCCTCGCTGCCGGAGGTCGGGGTGCGGTACGCCGACAAGCAGCTGACCGGTATCCCGGGCAGCCCACCGCATCTGCTGGACCCGCCGCAGGGTTGCCGGTTCCGGGATCGGTGTCCGTTCGCGTTCGAGAAGTGTGTCGAGGAGCCCCCCTACGTCGAGGTCGCTCCGAACCACTCCGTCGCCTGCTGGAAGGCCTGACTGACGATGTTGACGTTGGAGCGGGTGTGGAAGAGCTACAAGGTCGGAACCTTCGGCGGCCGGGAGCTGGTCGCGGTCCGCGATGTCAGCTTTAGTGTCGGGCCGGGCGAGGTGGTCTCGCTGATCGGCGAGAGCGGGAGCGGCAAGAGCACCATCGGCCGGATGGTGCTGCGACTCAACTCGATCAGCCGGGGCGCCATCAACTTTCAGGGCCGGGACGTGTCCCGGCTGCGGGGTAACGCGCTACGCGAGTATTACCGGCAGGTGCAGGGAGTGTTCCAGGACCCGTTCAGCTCCTACAACCCGATCTTCAAGGCAGACCGGGTGTTGGCGATGGTTCGGGATCAGTTCTTCCCGGAGGTGAAGCCGGCGACCTGGTGGGAGCGGGTGGACTCGACGCTCGCTAGTGTCAGGCTGGACCCGGCCCAGGTCCGCAACAAGTATCCGCATCAGCTCTCCGGTGGTCAGTTGCAGCGGATGTTGATCGCCCGGGCGTTGCTGCTCGACATCGATCTACTCGTCGCCGACGAGGTGATCAGCATGCTCGATGCTTCGACTCGGATCGATGTGCTAAACCTGTTGGCGGACCTGAAAGCGCGCGGGCTCGGGGTGCTCTTCGTCACCCATGACCTGGCGTTGGGCAACTACATCAGCACGAAGACGGTGATCCTCCGGAAGGGGGTCGCGGTCGAGATGGGGGACACGGGAAAGGTCTTCGCCAACCCGCAGCACCCGTACTCGCGGATCCTGCTCGGCTCGGTGCCGCAGCTGCACAAGAAGTGGAGCGAGGTCGCGGCCGAGCTGGAACTGGACAACCGGGAAGTAATCGAACGTTGCCTCTATCATGAGCAGTATCCCGGTGAATGCGGCCAACCCCCCGCGGATCCGCAGCAACCGGTCTTGGCCACTGTGGAGTCAGATCATTTTGTGGCCTGTGCTCAGGAAGGGAACGTTCAGGCAGGCGCGCTCGCGGCCAGTATCCCTTAGCATGGCCCCCATGATGTCCCCTGCGCGCAAGCGGATGCGGTACGCGGCCCCGCTGCTGGTCGTGGCGCTGACGGCCACGGTCGGCTGCGCTGAACCGGAGACCACCAGCAACGAACCGGCCGCGCCGGAGTTTCCGCGGGCGGAGACGCTCTACACCGGCGGCTCCCAGTGGGGGCCACCCACCTCCTGGAATCCGCTCAGCGGGGGAGATGACGCGACCGGGGTCCGGGGCCTGCTCTACGAGCCGCTCTACCTCTTCGACCCGTGGACCGCGGAGTTGGAGCCCTGGCTGGCGGAGCAGAGCGACTGGGTCGAGGACGACGTCTATGAGCTCACCCTCCGGCAGGGGATCGAGTGGTCCGACGGTACGCCGATGACCGCCGACGACGTCGTGTTCACTGTGGAACTTGGGCGGATCGACGGGATGCCGTACGCGGACGTGTTCGACTGGCTGGACGAGGTGGTGGCGCTCGATGACCACACGGTCCGGTTCACCTTCAGCGACCCGCGGCGCGGCGAGTGGGACAATTTCCTCACCAGTCACCACATCGTGCCGGAGCACCTGTGGTCCCGGCTCTCGGAAGAAGACGTCCCGACACATACCAACCACGACAATCCAGTCGGTTCCGGAGCCTACCTCTACCACAGCCATACCGAGGACCGGATGGTGTGGGAGCGCAACGACGACTGGTGGGGGACCGAGGCGCTCGACCTGGAGATGCGCCCCCGCTACGTGATCGATGTGGTGAACGCCAGCAACGAGATCGCGTTCCGGCAGATCGTGCAGAATCAGCTTGATCTGAGCAACTTCTTCCTGCCCGGTATCGAACAGACCGTCGCCGAGCAGGAGGCGGTCGCCACCTTCTACCCCGAAGAGCCATACATGCTCTCGGCCAACACCGCTTACCTGGTCCCCAACACCACCCGGGCGCCGCTCGACGACCCGGAGTTCCGCCGCGCGCTCGCGTTCAGCATCGATGTGTCGGCCATCGTCGAGCAGGTCTACGGCGGGATCGTCCGGGCGGCGGACCCGACCGGGCTACTTCCCACTTGGGACGACTACGTCGATGACGCAGTGGTCGCCGAGTTCGGCTTCGAGTATGACCCGTCGGAGGCCGAGGAGATCCTGGCCGCCGCCGGCTACTCCGATACCACCGGCGACGGCTACGTCGAGACCCCCGACGGCAGCCAGATCGAACTGAGCCTGATCGTGCCCGACGGGTGGAGCGACTGGAACGAGGCGGCGTTCGTCATCGCCGACGGGGCGCGGGAGGCCGGGATCAGCCTGGCGGTCGACTTCCCGGCGAACTCCACCCTCAACGATCGGCGGAACGCCGGCGAGTTCGACCTGATCATCGACAACCGGACGCCGCTGACCAACACCCCGTGGTCGACCTACCGGTTCCTGTTCAATATGCCGATTCGGGACAGCCAGCCCGAGTTCAACGCGGGCCGATATGAAAACCCCGAGGCCTGGCAACTGACCCAGGGGCTGGCCAGAATGTCGGTGGGTGACCCGGGGTTCCAGGAGACGATGTCGGCGCTGCAGGAGATCACGCTGCGGGAGCTGCCGGCGATTCCGATGTGGTATAACGGCGCCTGGTCGCAGGTAAACCACTCGACCTGGACGAACTGGCCGTCCGACGATGACGACACCCCCAACCACTACCCGGTCACCTGGGGCGGATATTGGGACATGGGGGCGATCTATATGCTCGCCGAGTTGGAGCCGGTTACCGGAGGGTGATCGTCGGCGCCGGCTTGGCGGTGCTCCCCCGGGGGGTGAGCCGGGCGGTCGTCATCTGCTGCGACATCGGCGGTTGCGCTCCGCTGATCACGTCCAGCAGCTGCCGGGCGGCCCGCGCGCCGTGGGCGGGGATGTCGCGGGTCAACGCGGTCAGTGGCGGATGCACCAGCCGGCATAGCGGCGAATCGTCGAAGGCGACGATCGACACGTCGCCGGGGACCGCTAGCCCCATCTCCTGCGCCACCGAAAGGCCGGCGATCGCCATCACATCGTTGTCGTAGATCAACGCGGTGGGCCGGTCCGGGCCGCTGAGCAGCCGGCGGGTCGCCTGGGCCCCCTGCTCGCCGGAGTAGTCGGTCGATTCGGTCACCGCCAGGGTCAGCGCCAGGCGGCGACAGGCCTGGTCGAACGCCTCCGCCCGCACCCGGGTGTGGCGAAGGTCGGACAGGCCCGCCACCCGTCCCAGCCGGCGGTGACCGAGCGCGGCTAGATACTCCACCGTCTCGGCGAGCGCGGCACCGTCGTCGTTCCAGGTGTTGGCGAGCCCGTCCACACCGTCTGGTCCGCCGATCACCACCGCCGGCAGCTCCAGCTCGGTTAAGGCCTTCACCCGTGGGTCGTCCAGTCGCAGATCGCAGATGAGCACCCCGTCCACTCGGCGCTCGCCCCACCAGCGGCGGTAGACCCCGATCTCCGCCTCGGAGTCGGCCACCACCTGCAACATCAATCCGTACGAGGCGGTGGCGAGCTCAGCCTCCACCCCGCTGATCAGCTCCATGTAGAAGGGTTCCAGGCCCAGGACCCGGGCCGGCCGGCGCAGCGCCAGCCCGATCGCGTTCGCGGCGGCGCCGGAGAGCGCCCGGGCGGCGCTGTTCGGGTTCCAGCCGATCTCCTCGGCGATCGTCAGCACCCGTTGCCGGGTCGCCTCGGAGACGCCCGGCTGCCCGTTGAGCGCGTACGACACGGCGCCCTTGGAGACGCCGGCCCGTCGCGCGATGTCGGCGATCGTTGGTCGTTTCACTGGGTGTCCTTCCTTCGGTTCGCCGTCGGTTGAGGTCGACAACTGAACCGGTTACTACACGCTATCGTCTCCAGGCTCTCGCTGGCTGGTTACGCCGTTGACACGAGAGCTACGGCGCCGTACGGTCAGGTTACTTATCCGGTTCAGTAGTTGCACCCTGTTTTCCTGCGCCCTCAGGCCATCGCCAGGAGAGAATCCATGAACCATTACCGTCCGCTGCACGATGGCTGGACGGTGGCGCCGGTTGCCCCTCGCGACGCCGTGCCACCGGAGGTCGCTGAGCGTACCGACCCGGTGCCCGCCACGGTCCCCGGCTGTGTGCACACCGACCTCCTCGCCGCCGACCTGATCTGCGACCCCTTCCTCGATGACAACGAGCGAGACCTGGCCTGGATCGGCCGTACCGACTGGCGATATGAGACCCGGTTCGAGTGGCCGGACGAGGAGCGACCAGCGCCCGGGCAGGTCGACCTGGTCTGCGAGGGGTTGGACACGGTCGCCCGGATCGAGGTCAACGGGCACCAGGTCGCCGCCACCGCGAACATGCACCGGCGGTACCGCTTCCCGGTGACCTCGCTGCTGCGGGCGGGCGAGAACCAGCTCGGCGTGCACTTCACCTCGGCCTACCAGTACGCCGAAGGGGTGCGGGAAGAGCTGGGTGACCGGCCGGGCCCGTACCACCCCGAGCCGTACCCGTTCATCCGCAAGATGGCGTGCAACTTCGGGTGGGACTGGGGGCCGAACGTGGTCACCGCCGGGATCTGGCGGCAGATCGGCCTGCACCGCTGGCACACCGCCCGGCTCGATCAGGTCCGCCCGCAGGTCACCGTCGCCGGTGGAGAGGGTCGGGTCGACCTCCAGGTCTCGGTGATCCGGGCCGAGTCCGCCGCGGAGGAGCCAGTGACCGTCACCGCGGTGGTACGCGGTCCGGTCTACCCCGGTTGGGACGGCGAGCCGGGGCAGCGGCCGGCCGCGCTGGACGGCCAGCGGGCCGAGGTGCAGCCGGGGCATGTGCTGCTCGGGCCGACCCAACGGCACGCCACGGTCACGCTGGCGGTGCGTGACCCCGCCCGGTGGTGGCCCCGCGGCTACGGCGACCAGCCCCTCTACGAGCTGGAGGTGCAGCTGCACGACCGGCATGGCGAGGAGCTGGACCGGTGGCAGCGTCGGATCGGGTTCCGGTCGGTGCGGCTCGACACCACCTCGGACGCCGACGGCACCCCGTACACCCTCGTCGTAAACGGAGTGCCGGTCTTCGTCCGGGGAGTCAACTGGATCCCCGACGACGCGTTCGTGACCCGGGTGACCCGGCAGCGGTATGCGCAGCGCCTCGACCAGGCGTGCGAGGCGAACCTGAACCTGCTGCGGGTGTGGGGCGGCGGGATCTACGAGTCGGCCGACTTCTACGAGCTCTGCGACGAGAAGGGGCTGCTGGTCGCCCAGGACTTCCTCTTCGCCTGCGCCGCCTACCCGGAGGAGTCGCCGGTCGCCGAGGAGGTGGCCGCCGAGGCGCGCGACAACGTGCTCCGGCTCGCCCACCATCCCAGCCTGGTGACCTGGACAGGCAACAACGAGAACATCTGGGGCTGGCACGACTGGGACTGGCAGCCGCAGCTGCGCGGGCGCAGCTGGGGAGCGAAGTACTACTTCGAGACGTTGCCCCAGATCGTGGCCGAGCTGGACCCCACCCGGCCGTACTGGCCGGGCAGCCCCTACTCGGGCACCCCGCACCGGCACCCGAACGAGCCGGGGCACGGCAGCATGCACATCTGGGACGTCTGGAACGACGTCGACTACACCCACTACCGCTCGTACACTCCGCGGTTCGTGGCCGAGTTCGGGTGGCAGGCGCCGCCGGCGTACGCGACGTTGCGCCGGGCGATCTCCGACCAGCCGTTGGCGAGTGATTCGCCGGGGATGCGCCACCACCAGAAGGCCCGCGACGGCGACGGCAAGCTGTGGCGCGGGCTGCGGGCGCACCTGCCCGCGCCCCGCGACTTCGACGACTGGCACTGGTATACCCAGCTGACCCAGGCCCGGGCGATCACGGTCGGGGTGGAGCACTTTCGGTCGCTTCGGCCGGTCTGCATGGGGGCGATCGTGTGGCAGCTCAACGACTGCTGGCCGGTCACCTCGTGGGCGGCGATCGACGGCGACGGCCGCCGCAAACCGCTGTGGTACGCGCTGCGCCGGATGTTCGCCGACCGGCTGCTCACCATCCAGCCCCGGGAGGAGGGCCTGGTGCTGGTGGCGGTCAACGAGTCGGCGGAGCCGTGGTCTACCGAGGCGGTGGTGACCCGGATGAGTCTGGCCGGCGAGCCGCTCGCCAAGCACGAGGCGCCGGTCACGGTGGCGCCTCGGTCAGCGGTGACGTTGCCGTTGCCGGCCCCGGTCGCTAGCGCTGGGGAGCCGATCCGGGAGTTGCTGCTCGCTACTGCGGGGGAGGAGCGGGCGTGGTGGTTCTTCGCCGAGGATGTCGACCTGGCCTACCCGACGGCGGAGTACGACGCGGTGGTGTCGCGCTCGCCGGCCGGCACCCAGGTGACGGTGACCGCCCGGACGTTGCTGCGGGAGCTGACGCTCTTTCCGGACCGGCTGGACCCGGCGGCCGAGGTTGATGAGGCGTTGGTGACGCTGTTGCCGGGGGAGTCGGCGACGTTCACCATCACCGGCGTCACCGACCTGGACGAGACCGCTCTGACCGAGCCCCCCGTCCTCCGCTGCACCAACGACTTCCCGAGTTGATCATGGACCTAGGTACATGATTCGGGCTCAAATCGGTCCCTAATCCCATGGTCAACGCGTCGGGGGCGTCTCGGTACGTACGTGCTAGTCTGGTGTACGTACGTGGGAGGTGCGCGATGGCGATCACGGCATCGGAGCTACGCCAGAATGTCTACCGGCTCCTTGACGAGGTGTTGCGGTCGGGCGAGCCGCTCGAGATCGAGCGGGGCGGCCGGCGGCTGCGACTGGTGCCGGTGGAAGCCCCGGACAAACTGGCCCGGCTCCAGGCACACCCGGGTGCGATCGTCGGTGACCCGGAGGACCTCGTCCATCTTGACTGGTCCAGTGAGTGGCGGCCGTGATCCTGCTCGACACTCACGTGTTGGTCTGGCTCTATGCCGACCCCGATCGGTTGCTGCCGGCCGCGGTGCGGCGCCGACTGAACGCGGAACCCCTCGGATTGTCTCCGTTCGTGCGGCTTGAGCTGCACTACCTTCATGAGGTGGGGAAGCTGACCGTGCCCGCTGCCCAGGTGCTGGAGGAGTTGACCGCCAAGCTGGAGATGTCGGTGACCGATCCACCGGCTGCCCTGGTCTGCGAGGCCGCGACGGAGCTGACGTGGACCCGTGACCCGTTCGACCGGCTGCTGGCAGCGCAAGCGATTGCCACCGCCACGCCGCTGATCACCAAGGATCGGACGATCCGGGCGCAGCTTTCGCTCGCCTGGTGGGATGAGGATCGGGCGTGAGCTGCTACTCCGGCACGCGGCGGTAGGCGCCGTCGCTGGCGCTGGTCGCCATCGACGCGTACGCGCGCAGCGCCGCCGAGACCGTGCGTTCCCGATCCACCGGGGTGTACGGGCGGTCTCGCTTCTCCTCGGCCACCCGGCGCGCGGCCAACTCGTCGTCGCCGACGTCGAGCCGGATCGACCGGGCCGGGATATCGATCTCGATCGGGTCGCCGTCGCGGACCAGCGCGATCAACCCGCCGCCGGCCGCCTCCGGGGAGATGTGCCCGATCGACAGGCCGGAGCTGCCACCGGAGAACCGGCCGTCGGTGACGAGCGCGCACACCTGACCGAGACCGCGTCCCTTCAGGAACGAGGTGGGGTAGAGCATCTCTTGCATGCCCGGGCCGCCGCGCGGGCCCTCGTAGCGGATCACCACCACGTCGCCGGCGACGATCTCCTTGCCGAGGATGGCCGCGACCGCGGCGTCCTGTGACTCGAACACCTTCGCCGGGCCGCGGAAGGTGAGCCGGTCGGCCGGGACCCCGGCGGTCTTCACGACGCAACCCTCCGGCGCCAGGTTGCCGGCGAGGATCGCCAGCCCACCGTCGGCGGTGTAGGCGTGGGCGGCGTCGCGGATGCAGCCGGTGGCCTGGTCGGTGTCGAGCGAACTCCAGCGGTTTTCGGTGGAGAACGGCTCGGTGGTGCGCACACCGCCGGGTGCGGCGTGGTAGAGCTCCACCGCCTCGGGCCGGGCGGTGCCGCCGCGGATGTCCCAGTCGGCGAGCCACTGGGTCAGCGAGGGCGAGTGGATCGCGTGCACCTCGCGGCGCAGCAGGCCGGCCCGGTCCAGCTCACCCAGGATGGCCGGGATGCCGCCGGCCCGGTGGACGTCCTCCATGTAGTAGTCGGGGGAGTTCGGCGCGACCTTCGACAGGCACGGCACCCGGCGGGAGATCTCGTCGATCCGGTCGACGTGGAAGTCGAGTTCGGCCTCGCGGGCGGCGGCGAGCAGGTGCAGCACCGTGTTGGTGGAGCCGCCCATCGCCACGTCGAGCGCGACCGCGTTGTCGAACGCGGCGGCCGAACCGATGGCGCGGGGCAGCACGGTTTCGTCGTCGCCGTCGTAGTACCGCTTCGCCAGGTCGACGATGATCTCGCCAGCCTGGGTGAAGAGGGCCTTGCGGGCGGCGTGGGTGGCCAGCGTCGAACCGTTGCCCGGCAGCGCTAGCCCGATCGCCTCGGTGAGGCAGTTCATCGAGTTGGCGGTGAACATGCCGGAGCAGGAGCCGCAGGTGGGGCAGGCGGAGCGTTCGATCTCGCCGAGCTCGGCGTCGCTGACCGCCTCGTCGGCCGAGGCGATCATGGTGGAGATCAGGTCCAGCTTGCGGTGGACCACCCCGTCGACCGCGACGGTCTTGCCGGCCTCCATCGGGCCGCCGGAGACGAAGACGGTCGGAACGTTCAGCCGCATCGCGGCGAGCAGCATCCCCGGGGTGATCTTGTCGCAGTTCGAGATGCAGACCAGGGCGTCGGCGCAGTGGGCGTTGACCATGTACTCCACCGCGTCGGCGATCAGCTCCCGGCTGGGTAGGGAGTAGAGCATGCCGCCGTGGCCCATGGCGATGCCGTCGTCGACCGCGATGGTGTTGAACTCGCGGCCTACGCCGCCGGCGCTCGCCACCGAGTCGGCGACCAGCCCGCCGAGGTCCTTCAGGTGGACGTGGCCGGGCACGAATTGGGTGAAGCTGTTGGCGATCGCCACGATCGGCTTGCCGAAGTCGTCGTCGGTCATGCCGGTGGCCCGCCACAGGGCGCGGGCGCCGGCCATGGTCCGGCCGTGGGTCGAGGTACGGCTGCGTAGCTCGGGCATGCCTCCCAGTGTGGCACCATTCACCCGGCTGACCAGGATTCGCGACCCGCCGTACCAGTATTTGAGAGAGGTTGACTCAGAGGCTGGGAGCAGGCATGCTATGTGTCGTGACGTACCAGTCATCTCGAGTACTTACCTGAGCGCACTCTCCCACCGCGAGAGTGCGCTAGCCCCGTGCAACCGTTGCACGAGGGCTTTTATTTTGCGCTGTGTTAGACGTGACCCGAGTTCGCACACCTTCTCCTAATACAAGTATCCGCACGACTGGTTCTCAAGGCTTAGGTGACTGACATGACCAGACCCAACCCCCAGCTACTCGCGCAACGCGCGGCCAGCCGGTCGGGCCGGGGCTCGGCGGGTGACCATCCTCACCACGCTGCCGGGCACAAGCCGGCCCGCCCGGACGCCGAGCCGCCGGCCGGCCCCAGGACTCCGACGACCGGGGCCGGTTCCCTGGTCAAGTCGCTGGAAGCGCTGGGGGTCGAGGTAGCGTTCGGCATCCCCGGCGGGGCGATCCTGCCCGCGTACGACCCGCTCTTCGACTCGTCGGTGCGACACATCCTGGTCCGGCATGAGCAGGGGGCCGGCCACGCCGCGACCGGGTACGCGCAGGCCACCGGCAAGGTCGGGGTGTGCTTCGCCACCTCCGGCCCGGGCGCCACCAACCTGGTGACCCCGATCGCCGACGCGAACATGGACTCGGTGCCGATGGTGGCGATCACCGGCCAGGTGCCGAGTAGCGCGATCGGTAGCGACGCGTTCCAAGAGGCCGATATCTACGGCATCACGCTGCCGATCACCAAGCACAACTATCTGGTGCAGACCGCCGAGGAGATCCCGCGGGTGCTGGCCGAGGCGTTCCACCTCGCCGCGACCGGCCGTCCCGGCCCGGTGCTGGTCGACATCCCCAAGGATGTCCTGCAGGCGGCGACCACCTTCAGCTGGCCGCCGGTGCAGGAGCTCGCCGGTTACCGGCCCACGCTGCATCCGCACGGCAAGCAGATCGTGGCCGCGGCCCGGCTGCTCACCAGCGCTGCCCGCCCGATCTTGTACGTCGGCGGCGGGGTGCTCAAGGCCGGGGCGACCGAGGGGCTGCGCCGGCTGGCGGAGCTGACCGGGGCGCCGGTCACCACCACGCTGATGGCGCGGGGGGCGTTCCCCGACTCGCACCGGCAGCACCTGGGCATGCCGGGGATGCACGGCACCGTCGCGGCCGTCTCCGGGCTGCAGAAGTCGGATCTGATCGTGGCGCTCGGCGCCCGCTTCGACGACCGGGTGACTGGCCGGCTGGACTCGTTCGCACCCGGCGCGGCGGTGGTGCACGCCGATATCGACCCGGCGGAGATCGGTAAGAACCGGCACGCGGACGTGCCGATCGTCGGCGACGCCAAGTACGTCATCGACGAGTTGATCGCCGCGGTGGAGGCGGAGCACGCCGCCCGGGGCGAGCCGGATCTCAGCGGCTGGTGGCGTTACCTGGATGACCTGCTGGGCCGCTACCCGTTGGGCTGGGAGGAGCACGCCGACGGCACCATGGCGCCGCAGCAGGTGCTCAAGCGGTTGGGCGAGATCGTCGGGCCGGAGGGGATCTACGTCGCCGGCGTCGGCCAGCACCAGATGTGGGCCAGCCAGTTCATCTCGTACGAGCGCCCCTACACCTGGCTCAACTCGGGCGGTCTCGGCACCATGGGTTATTCGGTGCCGGCGGCGATGGGCGCGAAGGTGGGGCAACCGGACACCACCGTCTGGGCGATCGACGGTGACGGCTGTTTCCAGATGACCAATCAGGAGCTCGCCACCTGCGCGCTGGAGGGCATCCCGATCAAGGTGGCGGTGATCAACAACGGCAACCTGGGCATGGTCCGGCAGTGGCAGACCCTCTTCTACGACGAGCGGTACTCCAACACCGACCTGGGTACGCACAAGCACCGGGTGCCGGACTTCGTGAAGCTCGCCGAGGCGCTGGGCTGTGTCGGGCTGCGCTGCGAGTCGGCGCAGGACATCGACGCCACGATCGAGGCGGCGATGAAGGTCACCGACGCGCCGGTGGTGGTCGACTTCGTGGTCGGCAAGGACGCGATGGTGTGGCCGATGGTGGCCGCCGGCACCAGCAATGACGAGATCATGTCCGCCCGGGGCGCGCGCCCGATCTTCGACGACGACGACCTGTGAGAGTGACCACGATGAGCAGACACACCCTCTCGGTGTTGGTGGAGAACAAGCCGGGCGTGCTGGCGCGGGTGGCGGGACTGTTCTCCCGCCGCGGTTTCAACATCGATTCGTTGGCGGTGGGCGAGACCGAGCACAAGGAGGTCTCCCGGATCACGATCGTGGTCAATGTGGCGGACTCCCCGCTAGAACAGGTCACGAAGCAGCTCAACAAGCTGGTCAACGTGCTGAAGATCGTCGAGCTGGACCCGGCCGACTCGGTGCAGCGGGAACTACTGCTGGTGAAGGTGCGGGCGGAGCGGCCGGTGCGGACCCAGGTGATGGAGACGGTGAACCTGTTCCGGGCCCGGGTGGTGGATGTCGCCGGCGACACGCTCACCATCGAGGCGACCGGCACGTCCGACAAGAACGACGCGCTCCTCCGGGACCTCGAACCGTACGGAATCAAGGAGATGGTGCAGTCCGGCCTGGTCGCGGTGGGCCGCGGTTCCCGGTCGATCACCGCGGCTCCGGCCCTGCGCCCCGCCGCTTGACCCTGACTGTGGAGAAGAGAGGAAGACATGACTGCTGAGGTTTTCTACGACGACCAGGCCGACCTGTCGCTGGTGGCCGGCCGCACCGTGGCCGTGATCGGGTATGGCAGCCAGGGCCACGCGCACGCGCTGTCGCTGCGGGATTCCGGGGTGCCGGTGGTGATCGGCCTGCCGGAGGGCTCCAAGAGCCGGGCCAAGGCCCAGGAGCAGGGGCTGACGGTGAAGACGCCGGCCGAAGCCGCGGCTGAGGCCGACGTGATCATGATCCTGGCGCCGGATACGGCCCAGCGCACCATCTACGCCGAGTCGATCGCGCCGAATCTGACTGCGGGGAAGGCGCTCTTCTTCGGCCACGGGTTCAACATCCGGTACGGCCTGATCGAGCCACCGGCGGATGTGGACGTGGCGATGGTGGCGCCGAAGGGTCCGGGGCATCTGGTGCGTCGCCAATTCGTCGAGGGCAAGGGCGTGCCGGTGCTGGTCGCGGTGGAGCAGGACGCCAGCGGGTCGGCGTTCGCGCTGGCGCTGTCGTACGCGAAGGCGATCGGCGGCACGCGGGCCGGGGCGATCCGGACTACCTTCACCGAGGAGACCGAGACCGACCTCTTCGGGGAGCAGGCGGTGCTCTGTGGCGGGGCGACCGCGCTGGTGCAGACGGGGTTCGAGGTGCTGACCGAGGCGGGCTACGCCCCGGAGGTGGCGTACTTCGAGTGTCTGCATGAGCTCAAGTTGATCGTCGACCTGATGTATGAGAACGGGCTCGCCGGGATGCGCTACAGCGTCTCCGACACCGCCGAGTACGGCGACCTGACCCGGGGCCCGCGGGTGGTCGATGAGAGCACCAAGGAGCGGATGCGGCAGATCCTGGCGGATGTGCGTTCCGGGGAGTTTGCCCGGGAGTGGGTGGCCGAGGACGACGCTGGTCGACCAAACTTCACCAAACTGCGCGAACAGGCCGCTTCGCACCCGATCGAGGAGACCGGGAAGACGCTCCGGGGGATGATGAGCTGGGTGAGCCGACCCCTCTCCGAGACCGCGTAGATTAACACGACATATCCGCTTATTTCCGTGCGGAAAACCCGCCTCCGGGAGGTGTACATACGCCTCCCGGCGGCGGTACTGTCGCCGCATGCGTTTGGAGCGACCGCACCGCACTGAGCGTTTCGGGGCCGTGCGCATCCACGAACTCCAGCGGGTTATCGAGCTGGATAGCGGCGACGCGGCCATGGCGGGGCCGCGCAGCCGGGAGAGCCTACGGGTCCCCTCGGCGCAGCTCCGGGCCATCGAGCAGGACATGGTAATCGTGGTCCCGTGCATGAACGAGACCCGGCGGGTGATCGAGGGTGTGCTCTCGGGGGTGCCGCACGACTGCCTGGTGATCATGGTCTCGAATAGCGCCCGGGGGCCGGTTGACCGGTACGAGATCGAGGCGCAGACGGTCGAGCAGTTCTGTCAAGCGGCGGAGCGTCCGGCGATCACCGTGCATCAGCGCGATCCCGGGTTGGCGGCAGCGGTCAAGGCGGCGGGCGCCGCTGACTTGATCGACGACGAAGGTCTGGTCCGCGGCGGCAAAGGTGAGGCGATGTTCGTCGGCCTCGCCATGGCTGCGTTGACCGGCCGCCGCTACCTCGGATTTATCGACGCAGACAACTTCGTCCCCGGTGCGGTCAACGAGTACTGCAAGGCGTACGCGGCCGCCTTTCAGCTGGCGGACAGCCCGTACTCGATGGTGCGGATCTCCTGGCATTCGAAGCCGAAGCTGCGGGACGGCCGGCTGTTCTTCAGCCGGCGGGGTCGCACCTCCGAGGTGACCAACCAGTTTCTGAACCAGTTGATCGGGGAGTACAGCGGCTTCGGCACCGAGGTGGTCGCCACCGGTAACGCTGGCGAACACGCGTTCAGTCTGCAGTTGGGGTTGAAGCTGCGACTGGCCGGTGGTTTCGCGGTCGAGCCGTACGAATATCTGGACATGTTCGAGCAGTTCGGTGGGGTGCTTGATTCTCCGCACCAGGAAGTGCTGGACAAATCAGTTTCGGTTAGCCAGATCGAGACCCGTAACCCGCATTTTCATGACAACAAGGGCGATCACCACGTTCAGGACATGCGGATGCAGGCGCTGAATGTGCTCTACCACTCGCCGGTGTGTCTACCGTCGGTGCGCTCGGAGATCCTCGATTTCATGCTCGCCCATCGGGCGATCGGTGAGGGCGATGAGCCGCCGCGGGAGCGAATCTACCCACCGGTCGGCACCCTGGCGCTGGACCGATTCTGCGACATGCTCACCACTGAGGCCCACAGCCTGCGCCAGGTCCCGTCGGACGGGGGTGACGGGCTCAGCTACGCACCGCAGCTGAGCCGCTGGCCCCGTCACTGACCGGCGCCCGCTGCGTCGGGTGGCGCTGGCCGGACCTGGTGCCGTCGTCGCGCCAGCCAACTGCTGACCGGGGCGCTGCGCAGTAGCAGGGTCATGGTCAGGGCGCTGGCGAGGGTGACCGCCAACCACGGCACCGTCCCGGCTACCTCACTCCACCGGCGGGGGCCGTCGCCGCCGATCCGACCTGGGTCCGCGACCACGCAGAATCCGAAGGCCGCCAGGCCGGTCAGCACCCAGCCGGCGGTGACCGGTATCCGGTACCAGCCTCGCCGCGAGATCTGCACCGCACTGGGGGCCAGGGTGGCGAGGAGCAGCAGGCCGGCGACGGCCAGCAGCCCGTTCGAGGTGACCAAGGTCAAGGGCGCGACGGGCCCGGTCAGGAGAATGATCGTGGCCGGCCCGGCCAGCGCCAGGATGCCGGCTGCCAGCAGCGCGTTTACTCCCGCCAGCATCGCCGCAATCCGGACACCGCGCGGCGGCGGACCGAGTTCGCCGCCCAGATATCGCTCAGATACCGGACGGAGCCATTCGGGGGTGGTCATCGCGCTCCTCTGGTTTGTTTAGTCAGCATAGCGGGCAGTTCTACCAGAAAATCGCCGTGAGAGCGGTCACGGTCGGCGCCGGGGTGCACTTCTGGTCGGCGCGCGGGGCATAAGATCGATGGATCGTCGAAGCAAGGACCGATAGCACCCCACCCGCCGAGCAGGAGATATGACTCCCGTCGTACTTATTACCGAAGAACTCGCCCCGGCCGCGATCGACATCCTTGCCCAGGAGTTCGAGGTCCGGCACGTGGATGGCACGGACCGTGGCGCGCTGTTCGCCGCCCTGGCCGAGGCGGAGGCGGTCATCGTCCGCTCCGCTACCCAGATGGACGCCGCCGCGATCGAGGCGGCCCCGAAACTGCGCGTGATCGCCCGGGCCGGCGTGGGCCTCGACAACGTCGAGGTGCCGGCCGCTACCGCCCGCGGCATCATGGTCGTCAACGCCCCTACCTCCAACATCGTCTCCACCGCCGAGCAGGCCGCAGCGCTGCTGCTGTCGACCGCCCGGAACACGGTCGCGGCGAGCGCCTCGCTGAAGGCTGGCGAGTGGCAGCGCTCCAAATACACCGGCGTCGAGTTGGCCGGCAAGACTGTCGGGGTGATCGGCCTCGGCCGGGTCGGGGTGCTGTTCGCTCAGCGGATGGCGGCCTTCGGCACCCGGCTGATCGCCCACGACCCGTATGTGCAGCCGGCCCGCGCTGCCCAGCTCGGGGTTCGGATGGTGGGCCTGGAGGAGCTGCTCCGCGAGGCGGACTTCATCTCCATCCACGTCACCAAGACCCCGGAGACGGTGGGGCTGCTCGGTGCCCGGGAGCTGGCGCTGGTCAAGCCTGGTGTAAGGATCGTCAACGCGGCCCGCGGCGGCATCATCGACGAGCAGGCGCTCGCCGACGCGCTCGCCGAGGGCCGGGTGGGCGGCGTCGGGATCGACGTCTACGCCAAGGAGCCCTGCACCTCATCGCCGCTGTTCGCATTCGACAACGTGGTCTGCACCCCGCATCTTGGCGCGTCCACCCACGAGGCCCAGGATAAGGCCGGGACAGCGGTCGCCCGCAGCGTCAAGCTGGCGTTGCAGGGCGAGTTCGTGCCCGACGCGGTAAACGTCCAGGCCGGCGGCGTGGTCGCCGAGGATGTGCGGCCGCTGCTGCCGTTGGCGGAGCGGTTGGGCAAGGTCTTCACCGCGGTCGCCGGGGGCGTCGCCGCCAGCGTCACTGTTGAGGTCAAGGGCGAGGTGGTCGCGAACGACGTCTCGGTGCTGCGGCTCGCCGCCACTAAGGGGCTCTTCGAGGACGTCGTCGAGGATCAGGTCAGCTACGTCAACGCGCCCTTGCTGGCGGCCGATCGGGGGGTCGAGGTCGACCTCGCCACCGAGCAGGAGTCGCCGGACCATCACAACCTGGTGACGGTCCGGGGTGCGCTCGCCGATGGCCGGACGGTCAGCGTCTCCGGCACGCTCTGGAGCAACGGCTTGCGGGAGACCCTGAAGCTGACCGAGGTCAACGGCTTCGACCTGGAGCTCGACGCCGAGGGCATCCTGCTCTTCTTCCGCTACACAGACCGGCCCGGGGTGGTCGGCCAGGTTGGCAGCACCTTGGGTAGCTCCGGCATCAACATCGCGTCGATGCAGGTGTCGCGGCGTGCCGCCGGCGGCGAGGCGCTGATGACGCTCACAGTGGACTCCTCGGTCTCGGCCGATCAGCTGCACGCGGCCGCGCATCAGATCGGTGCGGTCGGCAGCAGCGCGGTCGACCTGCGCGAGGAGTGACCGTTACCATCGCCGGGTGAGCAACAGTGAGCACATTGTGCAGCACCCGTTGAAGGGCGATTTCGACCTGAGCCGCGCCGAGTGGCGCAGCTCAGGTCGGATCGAGATCGCCTTCGTTGACGACTTGATCGGCATGCGTGACGGCGAGAATCCCGACGGTCCGATCCTCATCTTCGATGAGGCGGAGTGGGAGGCGTTCGTAGCCGGCGCCAAGGACGGCGAGTTCGACCTCCCCGACGAGGCGTAGCCAGCGAGCCGGCCGCCCCAGGAGGGTGCTCCCTCCTGGGGCGGCCGTTCCCACGGCGGGCTCTCCACGGCACACTGCTGGCCCGTTGCGTCTCACCCGACTTGGTGGGCCGAGTGGCGCCTGATTTGCCAGTATGAATCTAGTTTGTCGCCGTAGTGGATCACCACTCACCCGACCAAGCGGCCGACGGTGTTGACGGCCGGGCGCAAGGGGGTCTGCTGACAAGCCCGTGACCTGGTACTGACTTCCGTCGGACGCGATCCCGGCGCGAGTCAGCCGGCGCCAGGGAGGACCGGCTCCACAAGTCGGCGGCCCGGAGGCAGCTCAGCGGCCCTCCCAGCCACGTTTCTTGCTGTCCCTGCCCCTCTTGCAGGGCATTTCCGGCTTGCAGCTTGCAGCCCCTCTCGAATTGACCAGCTGGCGGGTGGAGTCCTTCACGCTGTTTGTCAGCAACAGTGGCCCGCTCGCCGCGGTCTGGTGTGCGAGTTCGTCGTCTGCATAGTGGGATGGTGGTGTCGTAACGTGGGAACGTGGCCTAGCGTCCGCAGGGGTGACTTAACGTTCGGTAGGACCGCTGCCCGGTCCGGGCAGCAACGGGGAAGGAGCGCGCGGTGGCGCGGATCGCAGTGGTGGCCGGGGACGGCATCGGACCAGAGGTGATCGCGGAGGCGGGCAAGGTGCTCACCGCGGTCTTGCCAGCCGCCGAGCTGACCCCGTACGACCTGGGTGCGGGCCGTTGGCACCGCACCGGGGAGACGTTGCCGGACTCGGTGCTCGCCGAGCTCCGCGGCCACGACGCGATCCTGCTCGGGGCGGTCGGGGACCCGACGGTGCCGCCGGGGGTGCTGGAGCGAGGGCTGTTGCTGCGGCTCCGGTTCGAGTTCGACCAGTACGTCAACCTCCGCCCGGCCCGGTTGTTCGCTGGCACCGCCGGCCCACTGGCCCAGGTCAAGCCAGGCGAGATCGACCTGGTGGTGGTCCGGGAGGGCACCGAAGGGCTGTACGCCGGCGCGGGCGGGACCCTGCGGCGGGACACCCCGGCGGAGGTCGCCACCGAGGAGAGCCTCAACACCCGGTATGGCGTGGAGCGGGTGATCCGCGACGCGTTCGTCCGGGCGCAGGCGCGGCCCCGGCAGACGCTCACCTGTGTGCACAAGACCAATGTGCTGACCCACGCCGGCGATCTGTGGGCCCGGACCTTCGCCGCGGTGGCCGCCGAGTTTCCCACGGTGACCACCGAGTATCAGCACGTCGACGCGGCCGCGATGTATTTGGTGACCCAGCCGCAGCGCTACGACGTGGTGGTCACCGACAACCTGTTCGGCGACATCCTGACCGACCTGGCCGCTGCGGTGACCGGGGGGATCGGGTTGGCGGCGAGCGGATGCATCGATCCCACCCGGACCCACCCGTCCATGTTCGAACCGGTGCACGGGTCTGCACCGGATATCGCGGGCAGCGGCGTCGCCGATCCGGTGGCCGCGGTCCTCTCGGTCAGCCTGCTGCTCGACCACCTCGGCCACCAGCGTGAGGCGGAGCAGGTTTCGGCGGCGGTCGCCGCCGAGTTGGCGGAGCGGGCGCCCGGCGCGCCGGTGCGCACCACCGAGGTCGGGGACCGGCTCGCGGCACGGATGGGCTGACCCGCCCCCGCCGACCTGACCGCCGCCGATGGGGGAACCCCGTGGCGGGCTTCACAGTGACCAGGGCTCAAGGTACGTTTCAAGGGCCCTGGCTTCCCAGCATGTGGCACAGCCGGGGTGAAGTGCCCGGTTTGTCGGAGCAGTAGGAGAGGTGCAGCGTCATGAGCGGTGGTGACAAGCTCGACTTCGAGATCCGTCCGAATCCCCGGCCGGTAGCCGCCGCCGAGCGCGAGGCGTTGTTGGCCAACCCCGGCTTCGGCCGGATCTTCACCGACCATCTGGTCGCCATCCGATGGGCCGAGGGCAAGGGGTGGTATGACGCCCGGGTGGAGCCGTACGGCCCGATTCAGCTCGACCCGGCGACCGCGGTGCTTCACTACGCTCAGGAGATCTTCGAAGGGCTCAAGGCGTACGCCGCCGATGACGGCGGCGTCGTGCTGTTCCGGCCGGAGGCCAACGCGGCCCGGTTCGCTGCTTCCGCCCGGCGGATGGCGATGGCGCCGCTGCCCGAGTCGACCTTCCTGGACTCGCTGCACAAGCTAATCGAGGTCGACCGGGGGTGGGTTCCCACCGCCGATGAGGGCAGCCTCTACCTGCGGCCATTCATGTACGCCAGCGAGGTCTTCCTGGGTGTCAAGCCGGCCTCCGAATATCTATATATGCTGATCGCCTCGCCCGTCGGTCCGTACTTCACCGGCGGCGTGAAGCCGGTGACCGTGTGGGTGTCGGACGATTACACCCGCGCCGCCCCGGGCGGCACCGGGGAGGCCAAGTGCGGCGGCAACTACGCCGCGTCCCTGGTGGCGCAGGCGGAGGCCATCTCGCACGGCTGCGACCAGGTGGTGTTCCTCGACGCCGTGCACCGGCGCTACGTGGACGAGCTGGGCGGTATGAACGTCTTCTTCGTCTACGACGACGGCACGCTGGTCACCCCCGAGCTCTCCGGCTCGATCCTGCCGGGCATCACCCGGGACTCGGTGATCACGCTCGCTCGGCATCAGGGCCGGACCGTGGTCGAGCGGCAGGTCTCGTTCGACGAGTGGCGGGCGGACGCGGCCAGCGGCCGGTTGCGCGAGGTCTTCGCGTGCGGCACCGCGGCGGTGCTTACCCCGATCGGTCAGGCCCGGTGGTCCGGAGGTGAGCTGACCGTCGCCGACGGCGGGCCGGGCGAGGTGACGATGGGCCTGCGGCAGCAGTTGGTCGACATCCAGCGGGGGCGGGCAGCCGACCCGTTCGGCTGGGTGCACCGGGTGCTCTGACCGGTGCCGCGCGCTCGCATCGGCATCCGCGTCGGGCGCTGGCCGCCGCCGGGGGACTACTCGAGCAGCTGCTCCCGGAGCGTGGTGATCCGCTCCGGGCCCAGCCCGGCCTTGCCTACGTACTCCTCGACCGAGCCGTGCCGTTCCCGGAGCTCTTGCAGGAAAAGCCGCATGGTGCCCGGGTGGGAGTAGAACCAGGGCCGCATCACCGCGTCGGGTCGGCCGTTGCGCTGGATCCACTCGATGTAGCGCTGATTGCCGATCGAGCTGTGGGCGTAGTCCGCATCGATGACCTCGTCGTCGACGCCCAACAGCGACAGGGTGAGGGCGCAGACCACCCCGGTGCGGTCCTTGCCGGCCACGCAGTGCACCACGGCCGGCACGGTGTCGGAGTCGGCGAGCATCGCCACCGCGCGGACCAGTCCGGCAGCACCGGTATCGGCCATGTCCCGGTACCGGTCGGCGAGGTAGCGCTGCGGGTCCAGGCCGTCCTGGTAGGGAGTGAGACTCCACTCGGGGTGACCCGGGTCGATGTTGTGGTGGGTCACCCCGTCCCACGCTGGCACCCGGCCGTCCGCCGCCAGCTCGTAGGAGCGGCGCAGGTCGATCACGGTGCGAATGCCGAGTTGCTGGAACGGTTCGCGATCCGGATCGGTAAGGTTGGAGAGCGCGTCGGAGCGGAACAACCGCCGCCAGCGTACGGTGCGGCCGTCGGCGGTGGGATGACCCCCGAGATCGCGAAAGTTGAACACCTGAGAGAACTCGTATGTGCGCTGTCCGATCTCATCTGCCACGTCGCCACCGTACCCAATCGGGCACGGTGGCGACCGGGCGCCGGGGTCAGGCGGCGCCAGTGTGGTAGGTGGCCTGGTAGTAGTCGGCCACCGTTTGTTGCTGCGCCGGGTCGGTCGCCGCCTCGGCGGCGACGGTCGGGGCACCCTTGACCTGCTCCCGGCTGCGGTCAAGGTAGATGACGCGTTCGGTGTCGTCGATGTGGTTGATGGTCCCGGCGGGCACCAGCGTCTTCTTGCCGATCAGTTTGCCGGTGCTCACCAGCAGGTAGCTGCCGTCGCGGGTGAGACTGGCGTCGACTACTTTTCCGACCCCGCCGTTGATCGCCTCTACCTGGTAGCCGGCGAGCTGAGCGCTCTGCATCTCGACGGCGGCGTCGGCCCGCAGGTTCCAGGGGTCGAAGGGACGGTCGGGCACCGGCTCGGGAAGGTCTTGGGGGTTGAGCGCGGTCATAACCCACCTCCTTAGTTGTGTCTGTTTCGTTACCCGGGGGGCGGGCGAGGCAAACTTAACGTGTCAGCATGTGGGAGAGGACTTCCACAGGACGGGCGTAGGTGGCAGACTACCGATCGTGAGCACCAGCCTAGTCCTGATTATCGGCGCCTAGCGCGCCCGGACACCCCACTTCGCCGAGCGCGCAAACCTCCCGCAGCCGCGGGAGGTTTTTTCATGGGAAAGGAAGACCAGCAGATGACCTACCAGGTGTACGACACGACCCTGCGCGACGGTGCCCAGCGCGAGGGGATCGGCTACTCCGTGGCGGACAAGCTCGCGGTGGCGCGGCTGCTCGACGAGCTCGGGGTCGGTTTCATCGAGGGTGGTTGGCCTGGTGCGCTGCCCAGCGACACCGAGTTCTTCGCCCGGGCGCGGAAGGAGTTGGAGCTACGCCATGCGGTGCTGGTCGCCTTCGGCGCCACCCGCCGGGCCGACCGACCGGTCGCCGACGATCCGCAGGTCCGGGCGCTGCTCGACGCCGACACCCCGGCCATCTGCCTGGTAGCCAAGTCGGATCTGCGCCATGTGGAACGCGCGCTCCGCACCACCGCCGAGCAGAACCTGGCGATGGTGGCAGACACCGTGTCACACCTGGTGGCCGAGGGGCGGCGGGTCTTCCTCGACTGCGAGCACTTCTTCGACGGCTTCCGGTTCGACCCGGCGTACGCGGCGTCGGTGGTCCGGACCGCCAGCGAGGCGGGGGCGGAGGCGGTGGTCTTGTGTGACACCAACGGCGGGATGCTGCCATCGTGGATCTCCACCGCGATCGGTGAGGTGGTGGAGCGCAGCGGGGTGCCCGTCACCCAGCTGGGAATCCATTGCCAGAACGACACCGCGTGCGCGGTGGCGAACACGGTCGCCGCGGTCGAAGCCGGCGTGCGCCATTTCCAGTGCACCGCCAACGGTTACGGCGAACGGCCAGGCAACGCCGACCTGTTCGCGGTGCTCGGCAACCTGGCCCTGAAGCTGGGGCTGCCGGTGCTGCCGGAAGGTGGCCTGGAGCAGATGGTCCGGGTGTCGCACGCCATCGCCGAGATCGCCAACCTCGCCCCCGACACCCATCAGGCGTACGTGGGGTCGGCCGCCTTCGCGCACAAAGCCGGGCTGCACGCCAGTGCGATCAAAGTGGATCCGCTGCTCTACAACCACATCGAGCCGGAGACCGTCGGCAATGACATGCGGATCCTGGTCACCGAGATGGCGGGCCGGGCGAGCATCGAGCTGAAGAGTAAGGAGCTGGGGCTGGACCTCAGCGATCGGCCGGAGGCGCTGACCGAGGTGACCAACCTGGTCAAGCAGCGGGAGTCGAAGGGTTGGTCGTACGAGGCCGCGGACGCTTCGTTCGAACTCCTGGTACGCGGAGCGCTCGGGGCCGATCTGGAGCCGTTCACGCTCGACTCGTACCGGGTGCAGGTGGAGCACCGGGACGGCGGTGCGGTGGTCTCCGAGGCGACCGTCCGGGTCCGGATCGGGGGTGAGCGGGTGATCGCCACCGCCGAGGGCAATGGGCCGGTCAACGCGCTCGATCAGGCGTTGCGTAGCGCCCTGTCTCGCCACTATCCGGAGCTGGCCGATGTGGAGCTGGCCGACTTCAAGGTGCGGATCCTGGCGGGCTCGCACGGCACCGGGGCGGTCACCCGGGTGTTGGTGGAGACGGTGGACCGATCGGGGCGGGACTGGACCACGGTCGGCGTGCACGAGAACGTGGTGGAGGCGAGTTGGCACGCGTTGGTCGACGCGCTCACCTATCCGCTCGCCCGGAGCGCCGATCCGGCTGGGCAGTGAGCCGCCGCCGGGTGCCCGTTGCCGGTCCCTGGCGCCGGTGGGCGCAGCCGGCCCGCCAGGTAGGTTTCGGCGGGTAGGTTGAAACGCGGCCCGCGGCGCGGTGCCGGGGTCGGGCCGAGCAGAGAGGGAGACCGGTGCGGATTGCACGGTTCGCGCATCCCGGCGGGATGTCGTTCGGAGTGGTCGAGGGTGAGGCGGAGGCCGGTGCGGCGGGGTTGACCGTGGCGCAGATCGAGGGCCACCCGTTCGGCCAACTCCGGTTTACTGAGCAACGGTGGGCGCTGGCCGATGTGCGGCTGCTCTCGCCGATCCTGCCGAGCAAGGTGGTGTGCGTCGGCCGCAACTACCGCGACCACGCGGCGGAACACGCCGCTGAGGTTCCGGCCGAGCCGTTGCTGTTCCTGAAACCGTCCACCTCGGTGATCGGCCCGCAGGACGCCATTCGGTTGCCGCCGCAGTCTGTGCAGGTGGAGCACGAGGCCGAGGTCGCGGTGGTGATCGGGCCGCCGGGGGCTCGGCGGGTGGACCGGGCCGGGGCCGAGCGGGCCATCTTCGGCTGGACCTGCGCCAACGATGTCACCGCCCGGGATCTGCAACGCATGGATGGCCAGTGGACCCGGGCCAAGGGGTTCGATTCGTTCTGCCCGCTGGGTCCATGGATCGTCACCGGCGAGGACCTCGCCGACCGGGAGGTTCGCTGCGAGGTCGACGAGGAGGTCCGGCAGTTGGGTCGGACCAGCGAGATGGTCTTCGACCCGGCCACCCTGGTGTCGTATGTGTCACATGTGATGACGCTGCTGCCGGGCGATGTAGTGCTCACCGGCACTCCGGCCGGGGTGGGTCCGCTGGCGGCGGGGGAGACCGTGACCGTCCGGGTGGCCGGGATGGGAGAGCTTGCCAATCCGGTGCTGGAGCTTGAATAACCAGCTCATGACGGTGTCGGGTGGGCGGTTTGGCGCCGGCCGCCCGGGTACGGTACAGTCTTCGACGGCGTGGTTACACGCCACTGGGGTATGGGGTAATTGGCAGCCCAACGGATTCTGGTTCCGTTAGTCTAGGTTCGAGTCCTGGTACCCCAGCTGGTAGGCTTCATGCCTGCAAGGCCCCGTCGTCTAGCGGCCTAGGACGCCGCCCTCTCAAGGCGGTAGCGGGAGTTCGAATCTCCTCGGGGCTACCAGCGCGAAGAGCGCCTCACCGATTCGGTGGGGCGCTCTTCAGTTTGTGCGCGTGCCCTTCAGCGTGTGTGCCGGGCCCGGGTCGGGGCCGGGCTGGTGGTTACAGCCCGGAGAGCCGCTGGCCGGCCCGGACGACGGCCATCGCGTACTTCTCGCCCGGCCGCCGGCCCATCCGCTCGATCGGGCCGGAGACGCTGATCGCGGCCACCACTCGGCCCGAGCGGTCCCGGACCGGAGCGGAGACGCTGGCGACGCCGGCCTCTCGTTCGGCGACGCTCTGCGCCCAACCGCGCCGGCGTACCTCGGCCAGTGTCTTGCCGGTAAAGCGGCAGCGGGGCAGCAGCGGCAGGTAGGCCTCCGGGGGTTCCCAGGCGAGTAGCACCTGGGCGCCGGAGCCGGCGTGCATCGGCAGCACCGAACCGACCGGCACGGTGTCCCGTAGGCCCCGGGCCCGCTCCGCGGAGGCCACACAGACCCGCTCGTCGGCCCGCCGGAGGAACAGCTGCGCGCTCTCCCCGGTGGTGTCGCGTAGCGCGGCCAGCATCGGCTCCGCGGCGGTCAGCAGCACGTCTGGGGCGGCGTTGGCGAGCTCCCCCAGCCGCGGGCCGGGGCGCCAGCGGCCTTGCGTGTCCCGCACTAGCAGCCGGTGCACTTCGAGTGCCTGAGCCAGCCGGTGTGCGGTCGCCCGTGGCAACTTGGTCCGGTCTACGAGTTCGGCCAGGCTGGCCCCCTCAACGCAGGCAGAAAGAATCAGCACTGCCTTGTCAAGGACGCCTACTCCGCTGATACCGTTTCCCACAGAACGAAAACTACCTCCCAAATTTTAGGATGTCCAGCCGGTGACTCGCTGGCACCTCGCCCCGGGTCCCGCCGCCAGCGGCGTCACCAGCAGAAAGGGAAACTGCGATGGGAGTACAAAAACCCAGAACGATGGCCGAAAAGGTGTGGGACGACCATCTGGTGCGTTCGACCCCGGGCGAACCAGATCTGCTCTACGTCGACCTGCATCTGCTGCACGAGGTGACCAGTCCGCAAGCATTCGACGGATTGCGGGCGACCGGCCGGAAGGTTCGGCGCACCGACCTTACGCTGGCCACAGAGGATCACAACACCCCGACCGGGTACGACGATCCGAGCCACGCCGGTCGGCGGGGAGATCTGATCACCATCGGTGATCTCACCTCCCGCACCCAGATCGAAACCCTGCGCCGCAACTGCGAAGAGTACGGGATCCGGCTGCATCGGCTGGGCGACGCGGATCAGGGGATCGTGCATGTAATCGGCCCGCAGCTGGGGTTGACCCAACCCGGGCTGACCATGGTGTGCGGTGATTCGCACACCGCCACCCACGGCGCGTTCGGGGCGCTAGCTTTCGGGATCGGCACCAGCGAGGTGGAGCATGTGCTGGCGACCCAGACGCTGCCGCAACAGCGGCCCAAGACCATGGCGGTCACCGTCACCGGCGCCCTGCGCGGCGGCGTCACCGCCAAAGATCTGATTCTGGCGCTGATCGCCCAGGTCGGCACCGGCGCGGGCCGTGGCCACATCGTGGAGTACCGCGGATCGGCGGTCGCCGGCCTGTCCATGGAGGGCCGGATGACGGTGGCGAACATGTCGATCGAGTGGGGGGCGAAGGCCGGCATGGTCGCACCGGACGACACCACCTACGAATTCCTCGCCGGCCGGCGCTACGCGCCCAGCGGCAAACTGTGGGAGCAGGCGCTGGATCACTGGCGAGGGCTGCCCACCGACCCGGGCGCCGAGTTCGACACCGAGGTGGTGTTGGCGGCCGACCAGATCTCGCCGTTCGTCACCTGGGGCACCAATCCCGGGCAGGGCGTGCCGCTCGACGGGGCGGTGCCGGATCCGGCGCACTTCGCCGACGCCGCCGCCCAGTCCGCGGCGCAGCGGGCGCTGGAGTACATGGCGCTGCGCCCCGGCACCGCGATGCGGGAGGTGCCGATCGACGTGGTGTTTGTGGGCTCCTGCACCAACGGGCGGCTCGAAGACCTACGGACCGCCGCCGAAGTGATCCGGGGCCGGCGAGTCGCCGACGGGGTACGGATGCTGGTGGTGCCGGGCTCCGACGCGGTTCGCGCCGCCGCGGAACAGGAAGGCCTCCACGAAATCTTCACCGCCGCGGGCGCCGAATGGCGCTACGCCGGCTGCTCGATGTGCCTGGGCATGAACCCGGACACGCTTTCGCCGGGGCAGCGCGCCGCCTCGACGTCGAACCGGAACTTCGAGGGTCGGCAGGGCCAGGGCGGCCGTACCCATCTGGTGTCGCCGCCGGTCGCCGCCGCCACCGCGGTAACCGGCCGATTGGCTGACCCGACCGATCTGAAAGGCGGCTCTTGATGGAGAAGTTCACGGTACACAGCGGTGCGGCGGCGCCGTTGCGCCGTTCCAACGTAGATACGGATCAGATCATCCCGGCGGTCTACCTCAAGCGGGTGAGTAAGACCGGATTCGCCGACGGCCTGTTCCGGGCCTGGCGTAACGACCCGGACTTCGTGCTGAACCAGCCGGCCCACGAGGCGGCGACGATCCTTGTGGCCGGCCCGGAGTTCGGTGTCGGCTCGTCCCGGGAGCACGCGGTGTGGGCCTTGCGGGACTGGGGCTTCCGGGCGGTGATCTCGCCCCGATTCGGCGACATCTTCCGGGGCAACTCGCTCAAGGAAGGGTTGCTGCCGGTCGAACTGCCGTTGCCCATTGTCGAACAGCTCTGGGAGCAGCTGGAACGGGACCCGGCCACGCAGGTCACGGTGGACCTTGTCGAACGCCAGGTACGCGTTGGGGAAGCGAGCTGGGAGTTTCCGATCGACGACTTCAGCCGATGGCGGTTGCTAGAAGGCCTCGACGACATCGGTCTGACCTTGCGGCATGAGGCGGCAATCCTCGCTTATGAGGACGGCCGACCCCCGTTTACGCCGGTTGTGACGTAGTCTGAGCACGGCGAAGCCGCAGCGCCGCGCTTTTGCGCGCTTCGGTTAGCCGGCAATCCGCCGATTGGCCCCGCCCGGCGCCGCCGGGCGGGGCCAATCGTGTTGCGACACAAGGGGTTTTTTCTTCCGGATGTTTGTAAGTTAGTGTCATAGGGCATACCGTCGCCCAGAAAGACTCGCGTGGAGTCCACACAGTTGGAGGGATGTCGTGAACAAGGCCGAGCTCATTGAGGCGCTTGCTACCCGGCTAGGGGAAGACAAGCGCGCGGCCGGTACGGCCCTGGACGCGGTTCTGGCAGAAGTCCAGGCCGCAGTGACCAAGGGGGAGAAGGTCTCCATCACCGGCTTCGGTGTCTTCGAGAAGCGCGTCCGTGCTGCTCGGATGGCCCGCAACCCCCGCACCGGTGAGTCCGTACGTGTCAAGAAGACCTCGGTGCCGGCGTTCCGGCCCGGCTCGGGGTTCAAGGAAATGGTGGCGAGCGGCAAGGTGCCGAAGGCGCTCAAGGCCGCCCCGGCGAAGAAGACCACCGCCCAGAAGGCCACCACCACCACTACCACCACCACCAAGAAGGCCGCAGCTCCGGCGAAGAAGACCACCACGGCCAAGAAGGCCGCGCCGGCGCGCACCAGCACCGCGAAGAAGACCACCCGGGCCACCCCTCGCAAGGCCAGCACCGCGAAGAAGGCCCCGGCCAAGAAGGCGCCGGCCAAGAAGGCCACCAAGCGTCGCTGACTGGTCAGCCAGGTGGCGCACCATCGGTCAACCGCAGCGGTGCGATCCCGACCGGAAACGGGCCGGAGAAGGGCAACAGCCAACCGTCTCCCTTGGCGGTGGCGAAGCCACTTCTCCGGCCCGTTTCGTGTGTCTGGCCATCGGCCGCCGGCGGGCCCAGTTGCTGCCCTTGTGCAGCAGCGGTCTTGGTCAGCCAGGCCAGCACCGGCGGGATGACCGCCCCCTGCGAACACACCACCGTGGTCACCTCAGTGGTGGCTAACTCGACCAGCTGGCGACCGGCCGCGACCGGGTCGCCAGTGGTCTCGTCGAAGACCGCCGCCACCGACAGCGGCAGCGCCAGCTCGCTGCCGAGCGGCGCCAACGTCTGCCGGCACCGGCGCGGACTCGCCGAGACCAGTCGGGTGGGGGCGCACAGCGCCAGCAGCTTGCCCAACCGGGCCGCGTCGCCGATCCCGCGGGCGGTGAGCGGTCGCAGCGCGTCCGTCCCGGCCGGCCACCCCGCCCGGTCGCCAGCGTCGGCGTGGCGTACCAGCGCGACCAGCCCGGTGATCCGCGGCGTCGCCGCCCATCGGCGCAGCAGCGCGGCGTCGAGCGGGTGGCTCACCCGCGCCACCGCCGCCGCGGTCGGCAGCCAGGCCACCTCGTCTACTTCAGAACCTTGCCGAGCGGTGGGCGCCGCCGCGGCGGCCGCCATCACCCAGTAGTCGACCTGCTTCGGCGCCCCGTCGGCCAGGTAGCGCACCGGTGGCAGCGCCGCCCGGGGAACTGCCCTAACTCCCGTCTCTTCCGCGACTTCCCGGACCGCGGCGGCGAGCGGATGCTCGCCCGGGTGCAGCTTGCCCTTCGGCAGCGACCAGTCGTCGTACCGGGGACGGTGGACCAGGCACACCAACGGTTCGTCGCGATCCGGCCCGCCCGGGCGCCAGACCACGCCGCCGGCGGCCCGGATCAGCCCAGCCACCGCACCAGGCCCGGCCGGCTGGCAGCGTGCCAGGCAGCGGGGTACTCCGCCCGCACTCGAGCGATCGCCGCCCGTTCCCGCTCATAGAGCCGGCCGGCGGCGAGCAGCAGCCCGGCGTCGCCCGGCCGGTCCCACGCGATCTGGCGCCAGGTGTCGGCGGCGACCGCGGCGTCCTGGTGTTCCCCCAGCACGTCCTGCAGCCGCGACAGCCGCCGGCCCAGCTTCGTCGCCGGGCCCGCCATCGGCTCGGCGACCGCCTCCACTGCGTACCGGGCTCGTTTCGCCCGGACCCGAACCGCGTGCCAGGCCGCGTCCGGGTCGTCCGGCGACAACTCGCCAGCGCCCGGCCAATCCGCGTCACCGGTTACCAGCGCCTGCCACGGTTCGGCCACCAGCGGCGGCAGGACCTCGGTGGCCGCCGCGGCCGCCAGCGCGGTGGTGCGCGGACGTTGCGCGGCGCCGACGAGCGCGTCCAGCAGCGACCGGTAGCGGTCACTGGCGAGCGTCGACCGCAGCCGCTTCTCCGCCCGCCGCTGCGCTTCGGCGAGGTGTGCGTCGATCCGCGCCACCGCCGCCGGGTCGACCGGGTCGAGCGGATCCGCCGCGGTCCGCCACAACCGTCCCCGCAGCACCTCCAGGTCGCGTACGGCGCCCAGTCGCCGCGCCAGCCAACGGAGTTCCCGTCGCAGCCGGTTGGCCCACGCCGCGTCCACCAGCACCCCGAAGGTGCGCAGATCACTGCGGAGCCGCCGGCAACCGACCCGCAGTTGGTGGACCGGGGTGTCCCCGTCGGGCAGCGGCTCACCGAGGCGTACCAACGGGTCGTGGTCGAGAAGCCGGCCCACCGAGCGGCGGAGCGCAGCGGATAAGACATCACCGGCGCGCGGTTTGGCCGGCAGCGGCTCCGGTGCGGGCAGGTCGGGGGGCCGGTTCGCGGCCGGTCCCAACGCTCGGGCGTACTTGGACCGGAACTCGGTGGACTGGCCGACCAGGGCACCTGCGGCGATTAACCTGGCTGCCACCGCGTCGAGCAGCTCCGGGCTCGCCCCAGCACGTTCCACTTCGACTTCCCGAAACCGCCACTCGGCGTTGGAGCCGACTGCGACGCCCTCGGCGTTGGAGCCGACTGTGACGCCCTCGGCGTTGGAGCCGACTGTGACGCCCTCGGCGTTGGAGCCGACTGTGACGCCCTCGGCGTTGGAGCCGACTGTGACGCCCTCGGCGTTGGAGCCGACTGTGACATCGTCGTCAGCGACCTCGGCGAGCAGCTGCCCGGCAGCGTCCCGCAGCTCGTAGCGCCGCCGCTGGGACCGCAGCATTACCACCGGAGCGATCGGGGCGCCCCGGGTGGCGGCGGTAACCAGCGCCACCAGCTCGGCCGGGGGCTCGCCAGGTTCGCCGGCGCGGGAAATCTCGTGCCGGACACCGGGGGTGCCGGTGGGCAGCTTGACGGTCCACGGCGACCGGTCACCCTGGCGGTAGCGCAGCGAAGCCCCGGACCTGGCCAGCCGGAGATCGGGGGTGTCGTAGTAGGTGGCGGTGAGCGTGACCACACCGCGATCGACCAGCTCGCCGCCGGGCGGCACCGCAGCGGTCAGGTCCGGCATCACGAACGACGGGCCGACGTCGTACTTGCGTTCTTCCTCCCGCGCCATGCCCCGCTCCCTACGCGCCGCCGGCGCTCGCCGTCGCTGGCGCCCCGGTCCCGACCGCGCGGGCGAGCAGCGTTCCCTGGAGATGCTGCGGGTCCGGCGGGATCCGGTGGGTCCATACCCCGTCCGGCCCGAGGTCGAACCCTTCGGACCGCTCATTCATCGCGGTGTCCAACACCTGGGCGAGCTCGTCGCGGGCGGCCTGGTCAGTGACTCGTACCAGCGCCTCGACCCGGCGGTCCAGGTTACGTTCCATCAGATCGGCCGAGCCGATCCAGAATTCGGCGGTCTGCGGATCGGCGCCGAATCGGAAAATCCGGGAGTGTTCCAGGAACCGACCGAGGATCGAGCGAACCCGGATGGACTCCGACAGCCCCGGCACACCCGGCCGCAGCGTGCACATGCCGCGGATGACCAGATCCACCTGCACACCCGCCTGCGCAGCCCGGTAGAGCGCGTCCACCAGCTGGTCGGCGACGAGGGCGTTGGCCTTGAACTGGATCAGCGCCGGCTCACCGGCGCGGGCCTTGGCCGCCTGCGCGTCGATTCGTTCCACCAGCCCGCTGCGGATACCGTGCGGCGCCACCAACAGTCGCCGGTACGTGGTCTGCCGGCTGTAGCCGGTGAGTGTGTTGAACAGGTCGGTGAGGTCCGCACCGACCTCTGGGTCGGCGGTCAACAGGCCGAAATCCTCGTAGAGTCGGGCGGTCCGCGGATGGTAGTTACCGGTGCCGATGTGGCAATAACGCCGGATCTGGCCCGCCTCTTCGCGTACCACCAGCGCGGTCTTGCAGTGGGTCTTCAACCCGACCAGGCCGTAGACCACATGGCAGCCGGCCCGCTCCAACGCCCGCGCCCAACCGATGTTGGCCAGCTCGTCGAAGCGCGCCTTCACCTCCACCAACACCACCACTTGTTTGCCGGCTTCGGCGGCGTCGATCAGCGTGTCCACGATCGGTGACTCGCCGCTGGTGCGGTAAAGCGTCTGCTTGATCGCCAACACGTGCGGGTCGGCGGCGGCCTGCTCGATGAAGCGCTGCACGCTGGTGGAGAAGGAGTGGTACGGGTGATGCACCAGGACATCGGTGCCCCGCAGCGTCGCGAAGACGCTGCGCGGGGTCTCGCCCTCGATCAGCCGGGCGTGGGTGGCCGGCACGAACGGCGGGTCTTTCAACTCCGGCCGCTCCACCTGATCGTAGATCTCCCACAGCGCGGAGAGGTCCAGCGGACCGGGGATTCGTAGAACGTCGTGGGAGTCCATGTCTAGTTCGCGGACGAGTAGCTCCAACACGTGATCGGAGATGGAGGCGGCCACCTCCAACCGGACCGGTGGGCCGAACCGCCGCTGTGCCAGTTCCCGCTCCAACGCCTGCAACAGATCCTCGTCGCGGTCCTCGTCGAGTTCGTAGTCGGCGTTGCGGGTGACCCGGAACAGGTGGTGCTCCACCACCTGCATGCCCGGAAAGAGCTGGTTGAGGTGGACCGCGATCAGCTCCTCCACCGGCAGGAACCGGGTCGGCGTCGTGGTCGGCCGAGCCTGCTGGGAACGTCGGTCCGCGTCGATGACCACGAACCGGGGTACGTTGTTGGGCACCTTCACCCGGGCGAAGCGCTCCGGGCTCTCGGCGGAGTCGCGGACCGTCACGGCGAGGTTGAGCGACAGCCCGGAGATGTACGGGAACGGGTGCGCGGGATCCACCGCCAGCGGAGTCAGGACCGGAAACACGTGCTCCCGGAAGTAGCTACGCAGCTGCTCCTGTTCGCCCGGGGCGAGCTCGGACCAGGAGACGATGTGAATGTTCTCCTCGCCGAGCAGCTTCTGCACCTCATCCCGAAAACAGCGGGCGTGCTGGGCGACCAGGTCTGCGCTGCGCTCAGCCACCACCTCCAGCTGTTCGCGGGCGGGCAGTCGGTCCGGGCCGCGAACCGGCAACCCGGCCTGGGCGCGCCGCTTGAGCCCGGCCAGCCGCACCATGTAGAACTCATCGAGGTTGCTGGCGAAGATGGCGAGAAACTTGATCCGTTCCAGCAGCGGCGTGCGGGGATCCTCGGCGAGCGCCAGCACCCGGGCGTTGAAATCTAGCCAGGAGAGTTCGCGGTTGAGGAAACGGTCGTCGGGCAGCGGGGTCTCCGCGGCGAGATCGGCGTCGGGCTGGCCAGTCTCGGGCTCGACCGGGGCGGAGCCCGGGTCGGGGTCGGCGTCGCTAACGGTGCCGGGGATACCGGTTGCGGGCGGTCGGGCGGCGCTGGGCGGGGTGGCGCTCATGTCCCCATTCTGGCGCGTACCCTAGGCACACTCGCCACTACTAACGGGCAAACTGTCGGCAACGGCGAGGTTCACGAGCCGCTCATCGTGGGCAGTGTGACGCGGATCACTTCGCCCGGCGTGGATTCGGGCTGGTCCGGATCGGCTCCGGCCTGACCCGGGTCGGCTCCGGCGAGTTCGATCTGCACCCGCTGCCCCAGCCGGAGCAACCGCAGCCCGGAGGCGTCGAAGGCGCTCGCCCCGAACTCAAGCCGGCGGCCGTCATCGAGCAGCAGCGACCCGCTCCGGGTCGTTGGGTCGAAGTCAGCCACTGTCCCCTGCACACCGGCACGGTAACACCGTGACCGGGGGCGCCGCGCTACGCCGTCAGCCCGGCGAGCTGCTGCCGCAGCTGCTCAATGAGGAATTCGCGCCGCCGCCGCCACCGGTCGCCGACCATGCCTCGGCTGGGCATCTCTGCGACCATCAGCAGATACAGGTGCAGCCGATACAGCATCAGCCGCCGCCGGACTGACCGATCGAAGCTGACCGGCCCATGCACCGCCGCGTACCCCTGGACGAAGGGGTGGTCCGGCTCGTCCTCGATCCGGCGGAACAGCGCGACCGAGACGAAGTCCACTAGCGGGTCGCCGTAGAGGTAGCGTTCGCCGTCGACCAGGCCGCGTAGTCGCAGCTGGCCGTCGTCGCCCGGACTGGCCAGGACATTGCCGTCCCACAGGTCGTAGTGCAGCAACGCCGGCCGAGCCACCAGGTCGAGCAGCGCCGCGTGGCGCCGTACCAGCGCCCGGATCTCGGGCGCGGTGGCGGGTAGCGTCACCCGCCAGGCCCCGGCGTCGTCGAGCAGCTCGTCGATGATGGCGGTGAAGGCTCCCCGCCAGGTCGGCGCGGCGACCCGGCCGCCGTCATAGCCGAAGGTCGGCCCGGTGACCCGATGCAGGCTGGCGACTGCCTCGCCGAGCGCGTGGCGGACCGGGTGGTCGTCGACCGGCGCCGCCCCCGCTTCCGGTGCCGCTGTCCAGTCGGGTAGCGGGCGTCCCGGCAGCCGCTCGGTGAAGAGCCACTCTCCGTCGAGCACCGCCGGGTCGGCCCCGTGGTGGTGCACCAGGGGCAGTGGCACTGTCGCCGCCTGGGCCGCCGTACGGTAGTAGCGCGCCTCCGCCGCCAGCAGGCCTCGCTCATAGCTGAGCAGCGGCACCGTCGCCGGTGGCGCGGTCTTCAACACCATCTCCCGGCCGGGGCCCGCCCGGCCGTCGTCGAGGGTTACCGACCAGACTGCGGCGAAGCCGCCCCCGGGTAGCGGCTGGCACTCGCGTACCCGGGTGCCGGCGCCGAACGAAGCCACAGCCAACCGGTGGAGATCGGCCGACGTCAACCGGCGCTGGGTCGGGCTGATCGGCTCGGCCTCGCCGCCAGCCGCTGCTCCGGACACGAACGGCACCATAGCACCGGACCGTTGATCTTGAAGCTCTCTCGCAACCGGTGTTGGTGTAGGCGCCACTCGACCCACCAAGTTGAGTGAGCCGACCGCTGGCGTATGCGTAAACAGAGCAAACGCTCCTCCTGCACCACTGTGCTCGGGCGATGTAGATGATCAAGGCCCGCAGGCGCTGCCGGCGCCGGGCACCCCGGTCTGGGGTGGGGGCGGGGGCCAGCAACCGCGGGTGGCCGGACCCAACCCCAGTCGGGCGGCTTCGGCCAGGTCGTGGGCGGTGTCCACGTCACGGCGCAGGCTCGGCCAGCCGCCGGTCAGCCGGTGGGCGCCCGAGGCGGTGTGCCGGGCCGCGGAGCCCGGACCGAACCGCGGGTCGAGTCCAGCAGCGGGCTCAAGCCCGGCGCGCCGGTCGGGCGACCAAGCGAGCAACGTAGTGCCGGTCCCGGCCGCGTCGGGGACGAAGCCGCGCCCGCCGGCCAGCTCACCGGTAGCCCGTAGCGCCGCGGCCAGCTCGGTCGGCCGCAGCGCGGGCAGGTCGGCGGTGAGCGCGGCCACCGGCCGGTCGCGGGAGACCTGGCTGGCGGCGTAGGAGATGGCCGGATTCAACCCGGCGTCCGGCAGGTCGGGCACCACCCGCGCGCCGAGCTCGGTGAGCGCGCCGGCGGCCACCGGATCGTCGGTCACCACCAGCACCTCGGCGACCAGCGGGCAGGCGCGTGCCGCCCGGACGGTGTCTTGGGCCAGCGCCAACACCAGGTGCTCATGCGGTACGGGGCCGGTGGCGCCCCGCAGCCGGCTCTTGGCCTGGGCGAGCCGCTTCACCGGGATCACCGCCGCCCAGCCAGGCCCTTGCATGCGGCCCATCGTGGCACCGCTGGCCGGCCTGCCAGACAGCACCCCAGCCGCCGGGCTCGCGGTGGCGCCGGAAACGGCGGCGGGGCATGATAGGTCGCGCCTCGTGCCGGGGCCAGACGACGTGGGAGGGTGACCGGGTGGGACGACGCAGGCTCGGGTTTTGGCGACGGTTGACGGTGGCCATCGTCAAGCCGTCGATGCTGGCGCTGACCCGCAGCGACTGGCAGGGCCTCGACCGGGTGCCGGCGGACGGCGGGGTGATCCTCGTCGGCAACCACCTCTCCCATGCCGACCCGCTGGTGATGGCCCACTTCGTCCACGATGCCGGCCGCTGGCCGCAGTTCCTCGGCAAGGAGAGCCTGTTCGCGGTGCCACTGATGGGCCGGGCCCTGCGGCGGCTGCGGCAGATCCCGGTGAAGCGGGGCACGGTCGACGCCGCGAAAGCCCTGGACGCCGCGATCGCCGCGGTCGACGCCGGCGACGCTGTGATCATTTATCCGGAGGGCACCACCACCCGCGAGCCCGAGCTGTGGCCGATGCGGGGCCGGACCGGCGTCGCCCGGCTGTGGTGGGAGACCGGCGCGCCGGTGGTGCCGGTGGCGATGTGGGGCCCGCAGCGCATCTTCGATCCGCGCACCCGAAAGTTTCGGCCGCGCCCCCGTACCCCGGTGTCGGTGATCGCCGGCCCACCGGTGGACCTCTCCGGGTACCGCGACGACGGCGAGCCGCTTAGCGCCGCCGCCATGCACGAGATTACCGACCTGGTGATGACCCGGGTTCGGGACTTGCTGGCGGACCTTCGCGGGGAGTCGCCGCCGCCGTTGTGGAGCCCGGATGGGGTCTCCGAGGCCGGGAAGGACGAGCCACGATGAAAGCGGTTGTGCTGGGCGCGGGCTCCTGGGGCACCGCGTACGCCAAGGTGTTGGGCGACGCCGGTAACGATGTCACGATCTGGGCCCGCCGCCCGGAGATGGCCGAGGCGATCCGTAGCGGGCGGCGCAACCCCGACTACCACCGGGAGGTCCGGCTGCCGGAGCGGGTGACCGCGACCGCCGACCCGGAGGCGGCGATCCGCGGCGCCGGGCTGGTGGTGCTGGCGGTGCCGTCGCAGACGTTGCGGGGCAACCTGGCGGGGTGGCGGCAGTGGCTGGAGCCCGACGCGACGCTGGTCAGCCTCGCCAAAGGGATCGAGCTCGGCACCACTCGCCGGATGAGTGAGGTCATCGTCGAAGCAGCCAAAGTCTCCCCCCACCAGGTGGTGGTGGTCTCCGGGCCGAACCTGGCGCCGGAGATCGCGGCCGAGCAACCCACCGCCACGGTGGTGGCGGGCACCGAACCGGCCCGTACGGCCGCGGTGCAGCAGGCATCGTCGACCGCTTACTTCCGGCCCTACACCAACGACGATGTGGTCGGCTGTGAGCTCGGTGGTGCGGTGAAGAACGTGATCGCCCTGGCTTACGGGATCGCCACTGCCATGGGGTTGGGGGACAACACCAAAGCCACCTTGATCACCCGGGGGCTCGCGGAGACTGCCCGGCTCGGCGTACGCCTCGGGGCCGACCCGATGACCTTCGCCGGGCTCGCCGGCCTCGGCGACCTGGTCGCCACCTGCACCTCGCCGCTGTCGCGGAACCGGACCTTCGGCGAACAGCTGGGCCTCGGCGGCAGCCTGGCGCAGGCCCAGGCGGCGACGAGACAGACCGCCGAAGGGGTGAAGAGTTGCCTCGCGATCCGGGATCTGGCGCGCAGCCACGACGTGGAGATGCCGATCACCGAACAGGTCGAACGGGTCTGCCACGAAGGGGTGGATCCGCGGGCGGCGCTCACAACCCTGATGTCCCGTTCCATCAAGCCGGAGTAGGTGAGGTGGCGGCGTGAGCGAACTGCGTGACGGTACCCGCTGTGTCCAGGCTGGATTGCCGGCGCCGGCGCCGGGCGAACCGTTCCTGCCCGGACCGGTCTTCGCCGCTCCGTACCATCTCGATCCAGCGACCGGGCCGATCCCCGGACGGGATGGTTACGGTCGTCCCGACAATCCCACCCGGCGCCGGCTGGAAGCCGCGATCGGGGAGTTGGAGGGCGGCGAGTGCCTGACCTTCGCCTCCGGCCAGGCGGCGATCACCGCGCTGCTGCTCAGTGTGTTACGCCCAGGCGACACCGTGGTGTTGCCGGCCGACGGGTATTACACCGTCCGGGCGTTCGCCCGGGAGACGCTGCGCTCGCGTGGGGTGGCGGTGCTCCTCGCCGCGACCGCCGGGCCGTATCCGCCGCTGCTCGGCACCCGGCTGGCGTTGCTGGAGACCCCCGCCAACCCGGGTCTGGATGTCTGCGACATCGCCGAGCTGGCGACCGCCGCCGAGGCGACCGGTACGCTGCTGGCGGTCGACAACACCACGGCCACCCCATTGGGCCAGCGGCCGCTGGAGCTGGGAGCGCGGGTGGTGGTGGCTTCTGGTACCAAGGCGCTGACTGGCCACTCCGATCTGCTGCTGGGCTATGTGGCGACCCGGGACGAGCAGTTGCTGGCGACGTTGCGGCAGTGGCGGGACTGGACCGGGGCGGTACCCAGCCCGTTCGATGCCTGGCTGGCCCACCGGTCACTGGCGACGCTGGACCTTCGGTTGGCGCGGCAGAGCGCGAACGCGGCGGCGGTGGCGGCGATGCTGGCCTCCCGCACCGACGTCGCCGGGGTTCGGTGGCCAGGTTTGCCGGGCGACCCGGCCCATACGGTGGCGCTGGGGCAGATGCGGCGGATGCCGGGGGTGGTGTCGTTCGACCTGGGGTCGGCTGACCGGGTGACGGCGATGCTGCGGGGCTGCCGGCTGGTCGGCGCCGCGACCTCGTTTGGCGGTCTGCACACCACCGCCGACCGGCGGGCGCAGTGGGGCGACGAAGTCCCCGCCGGGTTTGTGCGGCTCTCGTGTGGCATCGAAGACACCGACGACGTCCTTGATGATCTGTCGCAGGCGCTGGATGGCGCTCCGCCCGATCAGCCGGCCAACGGTTCCCACGACGCCACCGCCGAGGCCGGCGAGACGGACAACTTCGAGGATCTGACCGGTTCGGAGCAGTCAGGTTGGTCCACCGAGGCGGGGTAGCCTGGTTCCGAGGCCAGTAGCCTGGTTCGGGAGGCCAGCAGGAGGGAGATCCCGGTGCGGCCAGCGCAGGATCCGCAAGACCGGCGAGCCCGACCGGAGCGCTCTGGCGCCGACCCGGCTCGCCGGGAGGGTATGCCGGCGGCGGTCCGCCGGCCGTGGCACTGGCTGACTCGGCGGCTCAACCCGCTCCAGTCCTGGCTGGTGGTGATGGCGGTGATCGTAGGCCTGAGCCTGCTGGGGCTGCGGCTGTTGGCGTTGGCGGTGGCGGTGGCCTGGAGCGCGTACGCCGTCTTTACCTGGCTTCGCCCGTCTGCTCGCCGCCGCCTGCGCCGCTGAGCGGCCCAGTGCGGCCCAGCGCGGCCCGGCTGGCCGCGGCCCAGTTGGTCGCGGCCCGGCTGGTCGCGGTAGGTCGCCGCGACCAGCCGGGAGCGGAAGGCCCGCAGTCAGCTCAGCCGAGTACGCCGCTGAGCTGGTCGCCCATCACCACATAGGCGATGGAGAAGTAGATCAGCAGGCCGGTGGCGTCCACCAGCGTGGTGATGAACGGGGAGGAGAAGACCGCCGGATCGATGCCGAGCCGGCGGGCGATCAGCGGCAGCATGCCGCCGGCGAAACTGGCCCAGGTGCAGATCCCCACCAAGGTCAGCGAGATGACCGCCCCAATGGAGATCGAGTAGAAGATGGAGACGAGCGGGAAGGCGATCGTCGCCAGCAGGGCGCCGAGCATCAGCCCGACCCGCATCTCCCGCAGGATAATCCGGGCCAGGTCTCCAAATCGGACCTCACCGACCGCGAGCGCCCGGACCACAAGGGTGGCCGCCTGGGCGCCGGAGTTGCCGCCGGTGCCGATCAGCATCGGGATGAAGAACGCCAGCGCCGGCACCGCCTCCAGCGCGCTCTCGAAGGAGGCGAGCACCACCACCGTGAGCGTGAACGCCACCGCCAGCATCATCAGCCACGGAGCCCGCTTCCGCGCGAGCTGGAACACACTGGCCGACAGGTACGGCTGGTCGAGCGGCTCGGCGCCGCCGGCGCGGGAGAAGTCCTTGGTGTCCTCTTCCTCGAGGATCTCCATCGCATCGTCGAAAGTGATCATCCCGACGAGCCGGTCTTCCTTGTCGACCACCGGTAGCGCGGAGAGGTCCGCCTCCTGCAGCAGCCGGGCCGCCCGCTCCTGCTCGTCGTCGACCCGTACCGACAGGGTCTCCGGCGCCACCAGCTCCCGCAGCCGGGTGTCCGGGGCAGCGGTGACCAGGTCGGTGAGGTCGACCACCCCGGTGAGCCGGCGCTCGTCGTCGGTGACCGGCAGCACCAGCGCCTGGGCCCGGGTGGGCCGGCGGCCGGCCCGCCGCAGCTTCGTCAACGCGTCGGCGGCGGTCATGCTGGCGCGCACGTTGGTGAAGTCCGGGGTCATGATCCGGCCGGCCGATTCGGACGGGTAGCCGAGCAGGGCAGCGGTGGCCGCCCGCTGCTGCGGCGTCAACCCGGCCTGCAGCCGGGCCGCCACCGTGGCCGGCACCTCGTCGAGCAGCCGGGCCTGGTCGTCGGCCTCAAGGCCGCGGAAGAGCTCCCGGACGCGTTCGTCGCGCAGCGCCTCCAGCAGCTGCTGCTGGTGCAGCGGATCCATCGCCTCGAAGACCGCCAGTGCCCGATCCTTGTCGAGCAGCCGGAACGAGACCGCCCGCTCCTCGGGCTCCAGCCGCACCAGCGCGTCGGTGATGTCGAGCGTGCCGTTCTCGGCCAGCCAGGCGCGTAGTGAGCCGAGGTCGCCCTCATAGGTCAGCGTACGCAGCTCCGTCACCATGATGTTCCCCCTCGCTGTGCGGTCGCCGGGTGTTGCCGATGCCAGCGCCACTGGGCAGACGCGCACAATCCGCCAGCCCCGCGGGGTGAAGCGGGACCGGACGTGGACGTGGTTGCAGCGACCAGCCGACGGTCAGCTATAGCGCGGCGGCTGGTAGTGGTAGCAGTGGCTATCGCACCGAGCTGGCTGAGCGGGGGAGACGACCACCACTGCTGCCAGCACGGTGCCGGCGACTACTGTCACCGTCGGCCACGGTGGTCACCTCCTTGCCCTCAGTGCCAGCGGACACCGCAAGACGTGTCCGGCAAGCAGAACATGCGCGACGGTCCGGGACGCGAGCGTCGTGGCCGCCGGCAGATGTCAGGAGTCGACGCGGAGAAGGACCACGCCGTACGGGAGTGTATCTCGGCCGAAAACGCCGCGACTACCCGGCCTCTACTCAGCCTCGGCAAACCTGAACAGCCACCGCTCCTGGTCGGCGCTGTCCGGCACCGGCAGGCCACGCGCCGCCCGGATCCGCTGCCACGACTCCGCCGGGGAGAAACCGAGCCGTACCAGGGTCGCCCCGGCCAGCAGCGAGGAGCGGCCGATCCCGGCCCAGCAGTGGGTCGCCACGTACCGGCCGGCTCGGACCTCCCCGGCGAGTTGGTCGGCGAGATCGCTGACCGCCGGCAGCTGGTGGGCTTGCGGTGTGGTGCGGTCGGGGATCGGGAACCGCACATACGTCAACCCGGCGGTGGCGGCGGCGCCGGGCGCCCCGGTCAGCTCCAGCCTGGCCAGCTCATCGTCGGTCAGCGCGCAGACCAGGGTGGCCACGCCGGCCTCCGCCAGCGCGGTCATGCTCGCGGAGAGCTGCTCGCCGCCGGCGGGGTGGGCCATGGTGGCGAGCCGGCCCGGGCCAGGCCCGTCGATCAGGTGCAGGGTGGCGCGCATTGCTCATCCTTGTCGGTTGGAGATCGTGGCTCCGGTGGTTGATCTCCAAGGGTAGGGTCGGCGCGGAAGCGAGCGGATGGGGGTGGCCGGTGAACGGGAAGAAGACCCGGGTGGCGCTGGTGTTCGGCGGACGGAGCGCAGAGCACGCGATCTCGTGCCTGACCGCCGGCAGTGTGCTGAACGCGATTGATCCCGACGAGTTCGAGGTGGTGCCGATCGGTATCACCCGCGCCGGGCAGTGGGTGCTCACCACCGGCGAGCGCAGCCAGCTGGAACTCCAGGGGCGGACGCTGCCCGAGGTCACCGAGGCCGCCGGCAGCCCGGTGATGCTGCCGCCGGACCCGACCGCCCGGGGCAGGCTGGTTTTGGCCGCCACCGACGCGGTCAGCGCCCTGGGGGAGGTGGATCTGGTCTTCCCGGTGCTGCACGGCGCCTACGGAGAGGACGGCACCATCCAGGGCCTGCTGGAGATGGCCGGCGTGCCGTACGTGGGGTCGGGGGTCTTCGCCTCAGCCGCGGCGATGGACAAGGAGTTCAGCAAGCAGTTGGCGGTCGCCGCCGGGATCCCGGTCGGCCCCTACGCGGT
This sequence comes from Natronosporangium hydrolyticum, assembly GCF_016925615.1. Classification (NCBI taxonomy): domain Bacteria; kingdom Bacillati; phylum Actinomycetota; class Actinomycetes; order Micromonosporales; family Micromonosporaceae; genus Natronosporangium; species Natronosporangium hydrolyticum. The sequence goes on along the minus strand of NZ_CP070499.1, from coordinate 4,171,233 downwards.
GCTGCGGGCCGGCGCGTCGCTGCCGGCGACCGAGCGGGAGCGGTTGGGGCTGCCGGTCTTCGTGAAACCGTCGCGGGCCGGATCGTCGTTCGGCATCACCAAGGTGACCGACTGGGCGCAGTTCGACGACGCGCTCGCGGTCGCCCGGGAGGTCGATTCGAAGGTGCTGGTCGAGGCGGCGGTCGTGGGCCGGGAGATCGAGTGCGGGGTGTTAGCTGGGGAGCAGGGCGGTGAGCCGGAGGCCAGCCAGCTCGCGGAGGTCCGGCCGGCGGCCGGCCACGAGTTCTACGACTTCGAGGCGAAGTATCTGGACGACTCGCTGGAGATGGAGATTCCGGCGCCGTTGCCGGAGCGGGTGACCGCCCAACTCCAGCGGTACGCCACGACGATCTTCACGGCGTTGGACTGCGCGGGCCTGGCCCGGGTGGATTTCTTCGTCACTGCGGAGCTGGACGTCTACTTCAATGAGCTGAATACGATGCCGGGGTTCACTCCGAGCAGCGTCTTCCCCCGGGTGTGGGCAGCGAGCGGGTTGCCCTACCCGAAGCTGGTAGCCCGGCTGATCCGGACCGCCCTCGCCCGCTGAGCACCGTCGCCCGTCGTCCGTCCGCCCCGCCTGGACCTCCCATGATCAAAGTGATTCTCTGGCTGCTATAGCAGCCACCTAGTCACCATGATCTTGGCGCCGGGCGCCGGGCGCCCGGCCGGTGGGCCGGAGTCAGCAGCCGGCCGGGGCCTCGTCGGCCGACCGGATCGTCTGGGTGATGGTCTGATTGAGCGCCCCCACCTGCTGGAAGGGTCCGTCGTAGGCGGCCGGCACGTGGACCTGCACCGGCACCTCGCGGTCCAGGGTGGTCCACACGCTCTGCTCCGGGAACTCCTCGGCGTGCCAGCACACCCCGTCCTGCGGGAAGACCATGTCGGTCGGGTCGATCTCGACCGGTTCGACCCCGCAGGCCACGGTGATCGGCGGCTCGCCGTAGGCGGCGTTCTGCTCCGGGCCCTCGGTGACCAGCCGTTGCGGTAGGCCTTCGAGCTCCTGCGGCAACTGGGAGAGCAGCGCCCGGCAGACCGTCTCGTCCCATTCGCCGAGGTCCCGCGCCGGCATCGCCACCGGCTCGGCCGGCGGCGGGTCAGCCGGGGCGGTCTCGGTGGGCGTGGGTTGGGTGGTCGGGTCGGGCTCGGCGAACGCGTTGCCCAGCAGCAGGAACGTGCCGAAGCCCGCGAGCAGGGCCAACGGCACTGCGATCAACGCCGCCAGTTTGGCAGCGGAGCGGGAAACCTGATCAGCCACCCCTTACGTCTATCACTCGGTCAGAGGTGCACCACCGAGCAGGTGAGGGTGCGGGTGATGCCGGACACCAGTTGCACCCGGCTGACGATCATCTTGCCGAGTTCGTCGACGTTGCGGGCCTCGCCCAAGACGACCACGTCGTAGGGGCCGGTCACGGCGTCCACCCTGACCACCCCGTCGACCTGAGCGATCTCGGCCGCCACCTCACGGGCTTTGCCGACCTCGGTCTGGATCAGGATGTAAGCCTGAACCACGACACGCCCTCCTTCCACCACCGGCGTGGGCTTGCCCGTGAAACTACCGTACGGGACAGGGTTCGTAGGGGTAGGAGATTGCCATGAGTGTGACGCAGACCGGAGAGTTCGGCCTCATCGAGCGGATTACCGCCCGCCTGGGGCCGGCGGCGGGTGGCCGGTCCGGAGCAGGTGTGCTGCTCGGACCGGGAGATGACGCGGCGGTGGTGGCCGCGCCGGATGCGCGGGTGGTCGCCTCCACCGACGTGCTCGTCGCCGGGAGACATTTTCGGCGGGACTGGTCGAGTCCGGTGGATATCGGGCACCGGGCCGCCGCGGCGAACCTGGCCGACATCGCGGCGATGGGGGCGACCCCCACGGCGTTGCTGGTGGCGTTGTGTACCCCACCGGATCTGGAGGCCAGCTGGGTAGACGGGCTGATCGACGGGATGGTGGCCGAGGCGGCGACGGTCGGGGCGGGGCTGGTCGGCGGGGATATCTCCGCCAGCCCGACGCTGACCGTCTCGGTTACCGCGCTCGGGGATCTCGCCGGGCTGGCGCCGGTGACCCGCAGCGGGGCCCGGCCCGGCGACGTGGTGGCGATGGCCGGTCGGGTCGGCTACGCGGCAGCCGGCTACACCGTGCTGTCGCGGGGTTTCCGGTCGCCCCGGCTGCTGGTGGAGGCGTACCGCCGGCCGGAGGTGCCGTACCACGTCGGGCCAGCCGCGGCGATGCTCGGCGCCACCTCGATGATCGACATCTCGGACGGGCTGCTCGCAGATCTGGGGCACATCGCCACCGCCAGCGGGGTGGCGGTAGATCTGCGGCGGAACGTCTTCAGCCTGCCCGACCAGCTGCGCAACGCCGCCGACGCGCTCGGGGTCGACCCGTACGACTGGGTCTTCGCCGGCGGGGACGATCACCCGTTAGTGGCGACGTTCCCCGAGAACACGCTGCTGCCGGAGGAGTGGCGGCTGATCGGCTCGGTGCAGGTCGGCTCCGGGGTGACCGTCGATGGTAAGCCGCACGCCGGCCCGGCCGGATGGGACCATTTCCGGGCGAACTAGTGGCTGACCACCCCGGTTAGAGGCCGCGTAGCCTCGGAGCCGTGACCGAGGTGGAGATCCGGCCGGTGGGGTATGACGACCCGGCGGCGCAGCAACTGGTGACGGCGGCGCTGGCCGATCTGGGCCAGCGGTACGGGGGACCGGGCGACCAGACGCCGGTGGCGCCGACGCAGTTCCGCCCGCCGGAGGGCGGGTTCTTCGTCGCGTACCTGGCCGGTGAGGGGGTGGGCTGCGGTGGCTGGCGCGGCTACGCCCAGGACCGGGCCGTGGCGGAGCTGAAGCGGATGTACGTCGCCCCGGCTGCCCGCGGCCGAGGGGTGGCGCGGCGGTTGCTCGAGGCGGTCGAGCAGGCGGCCCGCCAGCATGGGCGGACCAGGATGATTCTGGAGTGCGGCGACAAGCAGCCGGAGGCGGTGACGCTCTACCGGTCGCGGGGGTACGAGCCGATCCCGCACTTCGGGTACTACAAAGACGCCCCAGGAGTGATCTCCCTGGGGCGGACTCTGTAGCGGTGGCCAGCTAGCGACCGCGAGGTTTGCCGGGGCAGGGGCGCAGCGGCGCCCCACCAGCGGCGCCGGATCAGGCGCGGGCGACCTTGCCGGCCTTCAGGCACGAGGTGCACACGCGCATCTTGCGAGTGGTGCCGCCACCGGCCGGGGTGCGGACCATCTGGATGTTCGGCAGCCAGCGGCGCCGGGTCCGGCGGTGCGAGTGGGACACGTTGTTGCCGAAACCCGGCTTCTTGCCGCAGACGTCGCACACGTGGGACACGGGACTCTCCTGAAAACTCGTGGCGAGTGGTGGGGTGCGGCGCCGGGGTCGACGCGCGCGCCAGCCCACCCTCGGCGGGCAACCGGAACAGATTACCTGACCCTGCCGGCCGGCGGCCAACCGGGCCGCGCCGGCCCGCCGCAACGCGTCGCCGCCACTAGACTGCCACGGTGCCCGAGACGTTGGACGCTGCCGTGGTGCGCCGCTGGTGCGCCGCCGCCACCGCAGCGCTCGGTCGGCACGAGCAGGAGATCAACGACCTCAACGTCTACCCCGTCCCGGACGGCGACACCGGGACGAACCTGCTGCTCACCCTTGCCGCCGCCGAGCATGTGCTGGCCGATCACCCCACGGCCGGCGAGTCGGCCGCCGCCACCTTGCGGGTGGCGGCCCGCGGGGCGCTGCTCGGCGCCCGGGGCAACTCCGGCGTGATCATCGCCCAGCTGCTGCGCGGGCTCGCGGACGCCCTCACCGCCGCTGAGCAGACCCGCGGCGACGAGCAGGCGGCCGCCGACCGGCAGCCCGGCGGTGCCGAGTTCGCCGAGGCGTTGGCCGCCGCCGCGAAGGCCAGCTACGCCGCGGTCGCTGAACCGGTGGAGGGCACCATCCTCACCGTGGCCCGGGTCGCCGCCCGGGCCGCGACCGACCACGCCGAGGATCTGGCCGCCGACGGTGCCCCGACCGCCGACGCTCTGACCACGGTGGTCCGGGCCGCTGCCGAGTCGGCCGCCGGCGCCCTGACTCGTACCCCGCAGCAGTTGCCGGTGCTCGCCGCCGCCGGTGTGGTCGACGCTGGCGGGCGCGGGCTGGTGCTGCTGCTCGATGCGCTGCTGTCGACGCTCACCGAAGACTCGACGCTGACCGAAGACTCGGCGTTGCCCGCGCCGGCTGTGGGTCACCGGCCCCAGTCGACGCCGGCGACCCCGCTGACCCGCAGCCGGGAGGCCGGCTCGCTGGCGTACGCCTACGAGGTGCAGTATCTGCTCGACGCCGACGACGCCGCGGTCACTACGCTGCGCCGTACCCTGGGGCGGTTGGGTGACTCGCTGGTGGTGGTCGGCACCGGCGACGGCACCTGGCGGGTGCACGTCCACGTCAACGACGTCGGCGCGGCGATCGAGGCCGGCGTCACCGCTGGCCGGCCGTATCAGATCGCCGTGACCAGATTCGACGAACCCGAGCCGACGCCGCCGCTGGCGACCGCCCGCGGCGCGGTGGTGGTGGCCAGCGGCCCCGGCCTGGCCGAGCTGCTCACCGCCGAGGGTGCGGTGGTGATCGGCCCCACCCCCGCCACCAAGGAGGTGCTCGCCGCCGTTCACGCCACCCGCGCGGCAGAGGTGGTGGTGCTGCCCAACGACCCGAACACCCAGGCGGTGGCGGCGACTGCGGCCGCCGAGGCGGCGGCCGAGGAGATCCGGGTCTCGGTGATCCCCACCCACTCCCCGGTGCAGGCGCTCGCCGCGCTCGCCGTCCGCGACCCGCACCGCCGCTTCGACGATGACGTCATCGCCATGGCCGAGGCCGCCGGTGCCTGCCGGTACGCGGAAGTGTGCTGGGCCGGCCGGGACGCGCTCACCGTCGCCGGCCGCTGCCGCACCGGCGACGTACTGGCGCTGGTGGAGGGGGAGGTGCACCTGATCGGCGAGGATTTGGCCGAGGTCTGCCGCCAGCTGCTGGACCGGCTGCTCGGCGGCGGTGGGGAGCTGGTGAGCCTGCTGCTCGGCGCCGACGCCCCGGCCGGGTTGGCCGAGCTGCTCACCGACCATCTCGCCGGTGGCTGGCCGTTCGTGACGGCGCAGGTGCACCAGGCCGGCCAGCCCCACTACCCGCTGGTGGTGGGGGTCGAATGAGCCCGGTCGTGGACTTCGACACGCCGTTGTCGAAAGTGGTGGGAAAGGGCCATGTGAAGCTCGGCAAGGAGCTGGAGCTGCACACGGTCCGGGAGCTGCTGTTCCACCTGCCGCGCCGGTACGAACAGCGGGGCAGCCTCACCGACATCCGGTCGCTGGAGGCCGACGAACAGGTCACCATCCAGGCCCGGGTGCTGTCGGTCCGTTCCCGCCGGATGCGCAACCGCCCCGGCAGCCTGCTGGAGGCGGTGGTCACCGACGACAGCGGCGGCACCATCACCCTGGTCTTCTTCGGCAAACACTCACTCGCCTGGCTGGAGCGGGCGCTGACGCCGGGCCGGTGGGGGCTGTTCGCCGGCAAGGTCAGCGACTACCGCTCCGGCCGGCAACAGGTACGGCAACTGGCGCACCCGAAGTATGAGCTGCTCGACGAGCCGGAAGACAGGGTCGCCGAAGACTTCGCCGCCGAACTGATCCCGATCTATCCGGCCACAAAGGAGGTCACCAGCTGGGAGCTGAGCAAGGCGATCCGGATGGTGCTGGATGTGGTGACGATGCCACCGGACCCGCTGCCCGCGGCGATCCGCAGCGGCCGCCGGCTGGCCGACCTCGGCGCCGCGCTGCGCGACATCCACCGGCCGACCTCCTGGGAGACGCTCGCTCCGGCCCGGCGGCGGCTGAAATGGGACGAAGCCTTCGCGGTGCAGCTGACCCTGGTGCAGCGGCGCCGGCGCGCCGAAGCCTGGCCGGCCACCCCCCGCCCGTACCAGGCCGGCGGCATCCTCGACGCGTTCGACGCCCGGCTGCCGTACGAGCTGACCGGCGGGCAACAGGCGGTCGGCGAGCAGCTGGCGGCCGAGCTGGCGCAGTCGCACCCGATGCACCGGCTGCTGCAGGGCGAGGTCGGCTCCGGCAAGACGGTCTGCGCGCTGCGGGCAGCGCTGCAGGTGGTCGACGCCGGCGGGCAGGCGGCGCTGCTGGCACCAACGGAGGTGCTCGCCGCCCAGCACTATCGGGGCGTGGCGGAGCTGCTGGGCCCGCTCGGCCGAGCCGGTGAGCTGGCCGGCGACACCGACGGCACCCAGCTGGCGCTGCTCACCGGCTCGCTGCCGGCGGCGGCCCGGCGGCGGGCGCTGGCGGCGGCCGCCTCCGGCGAGGCCGGGATCGTGGTCGGCACCCACGCGCTGCTCTACGACCAGGTGGCCTTCCGGGATCTGGGGCTGGTCATCGTCGACGAGCAGCACCGGTTCGGAGTGGAGCAGCGGGACGCGTTGCGGGCCAAGGCCGAGCAGCCGCCGCATGTGCTGGTGATGACCGCGACCCCGATCCCGCGTACCGTCGCGATGACTGTCTACGGTGACCTGACCGTCTCCACGCTGCGGGAGCTGCCGCGGGGCCGGTCACCGATCACCACCCACGTGGTGCCGGCGGCGGAACAGCCGGCGCTGCTGGCACGGGGCTGGCAGCGGGCCCGTGAGGAGGTCGCCGCCGGCCACCAGGTGTACGTGGTCTGCCCGCGGATCGGTGACACGGAGCCGGAGGAGGCGCCGGGGCCTGAGTCCGAGTCGGCCGACGAGTCCCGCCGACCGCCGTTGGCGGTGCTGGAGGTGGCCGAATCGCTGGCCGCTGGGCCGCTCTCGGAGCTGCGGGTGCGGGTGTTGCACGGCCGGCTGCCGGCCGACGAGAAGGACGCGGTGATGCGCGCCTTCGCCGCCGGTGAGGTGGATGTCGTGGTCTCCACCACAGTGGTCGAGGTGGGGGTGGATGTCCCCAACGCCACCATGATGATCGTGCTCGACGCCGACCGGTTCGGGGTGTCGCAGCTGCATCAGCTGCGGGGCCGGGTGGGCCGCGGGTCGGCGCCGGGGCTGTGCCTGCTGGTGACCGAGGCGGAGGCGGAGACCCCGGCCCGGGAACGGTTGGCCGCGGTCGCGTCGACACTGGACGGCTTCGAGCTGGCCGAGCTCGATGTGGAGCAGCGGCGGGAGGGTGATGTGCTGGGCGCGATGCAGTCGGGTCGGCGCTCGCACCTGCGGCTGCTGTCGTTGCTGAAGGACGCGGACCTGATCGCGGAGGCGCGGACCGAGGCGGAGCAGCTGCTGGCGGATGATCCCGAGCTGACGGAGCACCCGGGGCTGGCAGCGGTGGTTGAGGCCCTGGTCGACGAGGAGCGGGCGGAGTACCTCGAGAAGACCTGAGGTTTACCCGGTTTCCCGGCGGTAGACCAGGGTGATCAGCTGCTCGGCGGCGGCTGAGGTGTCGTAGCCGGGGTCGTGGAGCCGTTCGGCGACGATGGCGTCGACCGCGCCGCCGATGACAATGGCGGTGGTCCGCGGGTCGCCGCCGCCGACGGTCCCGCCGGCCAGCCGCGCGGCGGTGATGATCTCCGCCAGCGGCCGCCACCGGTCGGCCGGGTCGTAGTCGCCGCCGTCGTGGCTCATCGCCTCAACGATCATCCGGGTGTGGCGGGGATGCTCCCGCAGGTGCCCGATCATCGACCGGATGTACGCCGCCGGTTGCTCCGGCACCGGCGCGGCCGCTACCGCCGCCGCCACCTCGTCGGTCAGGGCGGTGAGCGCGTGGCCGTGGGCGGCCTGGATCACCGCCGCCTTGGTGGGGAAGTGGTAGAGCACCGCGGCCTTGGTGATGCCCGCGCGCTCGGCGATGCCGGAGAGCGAGGCCCCGGCGTACCCCTTGTCGGCGACCAGCTCGATGGTGACCTCGATCAGCTGCGCCCGGCGGGCGCGCTCGGTCAACGTCGGCTCGCCGCCGCCGCGGCTGGTGCGTCCGGTTGTCATGGCGGCCAGCTTACCGTACGGTGGAATCACTGACCGATCGGTTAGTAGTGTCGTGGGGAGGAAGATTGATGAGTGAGCCGGCGACCCGACGGCCGCGCCACCGCTGGCGGCGCCGGCAGACCGTGCTGGTGGCGGCCGGGGCGGCGCTGGTGCTGCTGCTCGTCGCCGGCGTCTTCGCGCTGCGCAGCCCGTCTCCGGTCGGGCACTGGGACAGCGCCGACGGGCACGACCGCTACCTGGCGGCCTACACCGAGGCCTTCGCCGACCTGCCCGAGCCGCAGCAGACCCACGATGTGCGCACCGACTTCGGGGTGGTGCGGGTCTACCGGTTCGCCGGCACCGGCGACGCCGCCGCCCCGCTGGTCCTGCTGCCGGGGCGCGCCGCGGCCAGCCCGGTGTGGGCCGACAACCTCCCGCTGCTGCTGGAGATCGGCGACGTCTACACCATCGACCTGCTCGGAGAACCGGGCAAGAGCGTGCAGGAACGCCCGATCCGCGACGACGCGGACCAGGCCGAATGGCTGCACCAGACCCTGCAGGCGCTGCCCGAGCCAGAATTCCACATCGTCGGCATGTCGATCGGCGGCTGGACTGCGGTGAACCTGGCGATTCATCGACCGGCCACGGTCGCCTCGGTGACCACTGTCGACCCGGTCTTCGTTTTTGCGGACATGCCGCTGGGCACGATCGTGCGGTCTATCCCTGCGTCGTTGCCGTGGCTGCCGAAATCCTGGCGGGACAGCTTCAACTCCTACACCGCCGGCGGCGCCGAGGTCGAGGACGTGCCGGTCGCCGACATGATCGAGGCGGGGATGCAGCACTACCGGCTCCGGTTGCCGCAGCCGAGCAGGATCAGCGAGGACGAGCTGGCGGGGTTGGGCGTGCCGGTGCTCGCGATCATCGCCGGCGACTCGGTCATGCACGACGCGGAGCGCGCCGCCGCCACCGCCGAACGCGCCCTACCCGACGGCGTCGTCCACCTCTACGACGGAGCTTCGCACGCGGTGAACGGCGAACACCCCGAGCAGATCGCCGACGACCTCGACGCCTTCCTCGAGCGGAACTCCTAACCAGCCGCTGCTGTCACATCGACACTCCTCGGTTGCCTTGACATGGAGTGACGACCAGGGGGCAGTTTGGGTCTGATGTCCGATGTGCGACTACGGAGGGTGGTTGGGGTTGCGCCTGCTGTTGTAGGCCGTTTATGGTCCTGGGACAACCTTTCCGGCGGGGGATCTGACCTGAAGGGACTCTGTCACATGGGTAACCCTGCCGATGTGTGGTTGGTTGCTGCGCCTGTGGGGCGGCGATATCGACGGGTGGTGAGGTCTCTCCGGTCTGCCGTCGTCCGTTGGACGGCGGCTTTGTTGTGTCTGGTGCTGGTGGTGGCGGTCGAGCAGCCGGCGTTAGCGCAGGGTCCGGACGGTGCACCGTCAACATTGTGCGCCGCGCAGGAAGGCCCTTATGGCCTTACGGCCGGGGACCATGGTTCCGCGGCGCGGTTGGCGGCTGAGTGTGGCGAGTCGGTGGAGATCGAGGCTGGGCGGAGCCCGACGCAGCGGCAGGTCGCGGAGCCGGATGGTTCGGTGACGTTGGAGAGCTATCTGCGGCCGCAGTGGGCGCGGGATGCGGCGGGGGAGTGGGTGGATGTTGACCCGCAGCTGGTGCCGGATGGTGCGGGCGGGTTCACTACGGCAGCGTCGGTGGTCGACATTGAGGTGTCTGGTGGTGGTGCCGGTGCGCTGGTGCGGGCGACCGATCAGGCAGGGCGCTGGTTAAGCGTGACCTGGCCGGACACACTCCCTGAGCCCGCGGTCGAGGGCGCGTCGGCGACCTTTCCGGGGGTGTTCGAGGGGGTTGACCTGCGGGTCACCGCGGGCGTGGACTCGTTCGCCTACATGCTGGTGGTGCACTCGGCCGAGGCGGCGGCGGTGGAGTTGGCCGATGTGGGGGTTCGGCTGGCGGCGGAGGAGTTGGAGGTTGCCCAGGAGCCGACTGGTGGGGTAGTGGCGGTTGACCCCGACGGTGAGGTGGTGTTCGGTGCCCCGGGCGCGGCGATGTGGGACTCGTCGGTTGCCGGTCTGGACATCGAGCAGCAGGCATCGTTAGCACAGGGGAACCCGGAGTGGGGAGCATCCCAGTATAGGCATGAGGACGATCCGCAACCGGGACAGCGGGTAGATCTGGATCTCTCGCTCGATGGCGACGTCCTCCATGTCCTGACTGACGTGGAGTTTCTCTCCGACCCCAGCGTGGCGTTCCCAGTGACGATCGATCCCACCTTCTCTGCTGCTAAGACGGCGTGGACGGTGGTCGCCGATGGCCAGTACAGCAACACCACCTGGTGGGACGACAACGCCTGGCCACGTGACGGGTTCGGTGGACGAATCCGGATGGGGTATGACAGCAGAGATGGGCTCAGTTGGCGTTCGATGGCTAGTTTCGACGTCGCCGGGATCGGGTCATCGGTAGTTAATAGCGCGGAACTCGGGTTGAGAGTGCGACATGTACACACCTGTGCGTCCGGCAACGCGTCCGCCAGAGTCTTTGTCGAGGTCGGCAGATCCGATGCCCTCGTCCAAGATGAGGTGCCGACCTCCTGGAGTTCGACGAGCGGTGGTTGGTTTGCCGACGGGCGGCTCGCCACGGCGCCCTATCCCGATTTTGTGGTGGAAGCTGGAACCTGCGGTGGTGTCGATGTGATCGGCGCGGGCGGTGGTCGAGACATGACGGTCGGTGGTGCTGACCTGCGTGGTCTGCTGCAGCACCAGGCCGATTCTTCGGGTGAGGTCGTCACCCTGGGCTTGGATGCCTACGGCGAGCACAGCGCAGCTCGGGCCACGGGATATGCGGATTCGCTGGCGTTGACGGTCAACTACACGCCGGTGGTGGCGGTGCCGACTGATCTGTCCACCGGTGGGGTGGGGTGTTTGGCGCCGGCTGGTTCGCGGGTGTCTGGTGCGTTGCCGGTGTTGGCGGGTGTTCCCCGCAATAGTGAGGGCACGGTGGTGGCGGAGTTTGAGCTGCGGACGTTGGGTGGGTCGCAGCCGTTGCAGTCGTGGATATCGGAGGTGCTTGCCTCGGGGGAGCCGGTGGGGTGGCAGGTGGCGGAGTCGTTGCCGGATGGGGAGTATCGGTGGCGGATGCGTTCGGAGCATCCGGATTCGGGTGTGAGTAGTGGTTGGTCTGGGTGGTGTGAGTTTCGGGTGGATTCGTTGGTGGATGTGGAGCCGCCGGCGGAGTTTGAGGAGCCGATGGAGTGTCCGGTGACGGTGCCGGCCTCGGGGGAGGAGTTGCTGGAGGCCGCGGATGAGTCGATGGCGTTGTTGTTGGCGCAGGTGTGTGATGCCGAGGTGGAGGCGCTGTCGGAGCGGGAGTTCGGTATGCGGGTGGTGGCTCGGCCGGATGGCAATCTGGTGGCCGAGCAGTACACGATGCCGCGGTGGGCCCACGATGAGGATGGTGAGTGGGCGGAGGTGGACCCCGCCTTTGAGGCGGATGGGCAGGGGCGGTTGGTGACCTCGGTGGCGGTGTCGCAGGTCGAGGTTTCTGCTGGTGGCGAGGCTGATCCGTTGGTGACGGCGACGGATCCTGATGGTGGGTCAGTGTCCTTGTGGTGGCCTGATGAGCTGCCGACACCGGTGGTCGATGGGGAGACGGTCACGTATCCCGAGGTGTTCGACGAGGTGGATCTGCAGGTGACCGCCGGTGTGGACGGGTTTTCGTATGTGCTGGTGGTGAAGTCGGCTGCGGCTGCCGTGTCGCCGGAGCTGGCGGCGGTTGAGGTGGGCATCACCGCGGGGGACGGGTTCGATCTGTTGCAGGATGCCGATGGTGTGGTGATGGTCCGCGATGGTGCGGGTGAGGCGGTGTTTTCGTCGCCGGCGGCGTATATGTGGGACTCTTCGGAGCCGGTGGCTGCCGAGTCGGGTGCGGGGATCAGTGGCGAGGGTGAGGGGTCGGGGGATCCGGAGCCGACGCCGGGTCGGATTGCGCAGATGCCGTTGGACCTCGACGGTGGTGTGCTGCGGGTGGAGCCTGATCAGGATTTGTTGTCGGATCCGGATGTCGAGTTTCCGGTGATGATCGACCCGCCGTTTACTGGCAGGCATACGCATTGGGCGAGTGTGCATCAGCAGCAGGCTGGCCGGGGTTGGACCGATGATTCGGCGTGGCCGCGGCAGGGTGGCATGCGGGTCGGCAGGTTGGGTAACTGGCCGAACAGTCAGCCGTGTCAGGACGCGTGCGGGCTGTGGCGTTCGGCGGTGCGGTTCAACATCAACAGGTTGAGTGGGCGGCATATCGTCTCGGCGCAGGTGAAGCTCACCCAGACCCACACGTCCGGATGCGGCACCTACGGGTTGCAGTTGTGGTATGTCACGGCGATCACCTCTGGGGTGACGTGGAATCAGATGCAGTCGCGGTGGCAGAACCAGCTGCAGTCGCAGAATGTCGCCTCGTCTAATAGTGGCTGTGGGCTGCCCAATCGGGGTGTGACGTTCGGTGCGTCGGCGGTGCGTTCTCGGGTGCAGACCCACGCTAACGCGGGGCATTCGCAGCTGTCGTTCGGGCTGCGTTCGACTCCGGAGTCGTCGATCGATCCGTATCGGCGGATCGCGCCGGGCAGTCTGGCGTTGGAGGTGGTGTATAACCAGTTCGCGCAGATGCCGACCAACCTGTCGACGGATGGGCGTGGGTGTGCTACCTCTGGTCCGGGTCCGTGGTTGACCACGCAGCGGCCGACGTTGTCGGGTGTGCCGCGGGATCCGGATGGGCGTACGGGGGCGCATCTGCAGATTCGGCGGATCGGTTCGTCGGCGACGCATTACAGCTGGCAAACCGCCCGCAACCGGAACCACAACACGGTGGTGAACCATCGGATTCCCACCTCCGATCGGCTTTCGTCCGGGTCGTATCGGTGGCGGATGCGTTCGTTGGACAACCTGGCTTCGGCGGGGGCGTCGGATTGGCGGCAGTGGTGCTATTTCCGGGTGGATGTGACCTCGCCGACCGCGCCGACGGTGGAGGTGGTCGGTGATCCACCCGCGGCGGGCGATGAGGTGACGCTGCGGTTCCGTTCGTCGGATGCGCATTCGGGGCTGGACCGGTTCGAGTTCGGCATCAACGAGGAGGTGCGTCGGCAGCAGGTGTCTGCCTCGTCGTCGGGCACGGCCGAGGTGACGTTCACCGCCAGCGAGTCCGGTGGTCACATGTGGGTGTATGTGTGGTCGCGGGACAACGCCGGGAATCTGTCGAACCGATCGGTGTTCGACTTCTACGCGGCCCGGTTTGTGGAGGCGACGCCAGCGGCGGCGTGGCGGCTGGACGGCGACGCGGTCGACGACTCGGGGCAGGGCCACGAGTTGATGTTCGGCAACGGCGCCGACTGGGAGGCCGACGCCGGCCTGCCGGGCGACACGTCACTCGGGTTTGACGGTGAGGGCTGTGTATCGACCACCGCGCCGGTGGTTCGTACTGATGCTGAGTACACGGTTTCGGCGTGGGTGCGGCTGGACGACAATAGTCAGCGGCAGACCGTCATGGGGCCGGCCGGTGACGGGCGGATGGGTTTCTACCTGCGCTATCGGCAGGCCAGCGACCAGTGGCAGTTCATGCTCGGTCAGAACGATGACCGGGAGCAGGTGTTCGCCAGTCTGTTCTCGGCGCAGGCGCCCGTGGTGGGGCAGTGGACTCACATCACGGTGCGGGTGGACCCCGCGGCCCGGTATATGCAGATGTTCATCGACGGGCAGTTGGTGGACGGGCGGGCTATCCCGTGGGCGACCTGGAACGCCACGGGGCCGATGTATGTCGGCTGTTCGGCCCGCAACTCCGGCTACACCTGGGACTATTTCGACGGTGCGATCCACCATGTCGGGGTGTGGCAGGGGCTGCGCACGGTGGATGAGATCGAGGCGGCGTATCAGGGTGAGCTGCCGGCGGGTCTGACCGGCGACTGGCAGCTGCGCGGCGACGGTCGCGACTCTTCCGACCACGTCCGCGGGGTAGAGGTCCCTACCGGGGTTGGGTTCGTCGACGACCAGTACGGCAGGCAACGCTCGGCGATGCAGCTGCCCGGTGGGCTCGAGGCGCAGGCGCAGACCCCGGTGGTCAAGACCGATCAGGCGTTTTCGGTGGCGGCGTGGGCGCGGCTGGATGACAAGGGCGGGTTCCGGACGGTGGTGTCGCAGGGCGGCGAGCATGTGAACACGTTCAACCTTGGCTATCACGGCTCGCTTGATCGGTGGCAGTTGTCGATGCCGTCAAATGATGCGGCTGCGCCGGCGCATTGGCATCATGCGTTGTCGGCGGGGGCGCCGCAGGTGGGGCAGTGGTATCACCTGGTTGGGGTGTTCGATCCTGCCGCGGGCCGGTTGCGGCTCTACGTCGATGGTGCTTTGTCGGGGTCCAACAACGGGCCGGCGCAGCCGTGGCGGGGGCAGGACACGTTGCTGATCGGTGCCGGCGGCACCGCGGACGGTTCCCGGTTCAACCACATGGTCGGTGCGATCTCCGACGTCAAGACCTGGCGCGGTGCGCTCACCGATGAGCAGGCGGCGCACGCCTACGGCGGCAACCCGGCGGTGGAGTGGCTGTCCCAGTGGAACCTGAACGGTAACGGTCAGGACGTGCGAGGCAATCATCCGTTGACGATGGTGGGGACCGATGGCGTCGACTACGAGTGGGTTTCGGACCAGCGGTGTCGCCCGTTCCACGCGCTTGGACTGCACCTGTCGGGTGCCGGTCACGCGGTGACCTCCGGCCCGGTGGTGACGACGGATGAGTCGTTCACGGTTACCGCCTGGGTGAAGGTTGACTCGATTGGTGGTTACCAGACGGTGCTGTCGCAGGCCGGGCAGACCAGGTCGGCGTTTTACCTGCAGGCGACGCCGGAGGGGGCATGGCGGTTCGCCATGCCGCAAGAGGACGCCGACTCCACTGCTTGGGTCGCCGCTGACTCCTCAACCGGTGCGGTTCAGGAGGGTCAGTGGACCCATCTGGCCGGTGTGTTCGACCTGGCCGCTGGGGAGATACGGCTTTACGTCGACGGCCAGCTCGAAGCGACTGGCTCGGGTATAACGGCGCCTTGGCAGGCTGCGGGTTCGCTCTACATCGGTGCCGGGCTCGACGATGGGCAGGTTGCGCAGAACCTCCAGGGTGCGGTGGACATGGCTACCGCTTGGTCGTCGACCGTCGATCCTGACCGGCTGCTTGAGATGGGCCGGTCGACGGGTGTGCCCGGCTTCTGTCCGTTCTGATCTCTGAATTTCTCATTTCGGTCGGTGCGCAGTGAAGGAAGCAGGTTGTCATGACAAGTGTGCTCGGTCGTCTCCCGAAGCGGGCGGGTTACGCGCTTGCGGTGCTGATGCTCGCCGAGATGGTGGTGGCGGTGCCGGCGGCTGAGGCTGCGGAATCGCAGTCGGCTCTTCAACTGCCGGAGCTGCGTACCGATGAGTCGGTGGCGATGACTGCGCTGGAGGCCGCGGGCTCTGGGTGGGTTGACCCGTCGGCGGATCAGGTGTGGGAGCAGGGCGTGGCAGCCGCGAGCGTTCCGGAACCTGCGGTATCGGTGTTCGATCTCGGTGCGGGCTGGTCGGCTTCTGAGCAGCGCGACGATGAAGGGCCGGTACGAGTGCGTGCGCTGTCCTCGCATCCAGCGTGGGGAGGTGACCGCGCATCCGGTACGGCGCGGGTAGAGCTGTTCGACCAGGCGACCGCCGAGGCGGCCGGCGTGGCGGGGGTGCTGTTTGAGGTGACTCCGAGCGGGTCGGGCATGGCCGAGATGTTGGTGGACTATGGGGAGTTCGCTGCCTTGTACGGAGGCGGGTGGGCGTCGCGGCTCCAACTGTTGGAGTTGCCAGCCTGCGCGGCCACAACTCCGCAGGCGGCGGAGTGTCTAGCGGTGCGTCCGGTGGAGGCCCGTAACGAGGTGTCTGAGCAGCGGTTGTCGGCTTCGATTCAGCTCGACCAGCAGAGCGACGCTGATGATGGGGCTGGATCGGGGCGGGTTTTCGCGGTGACAGCGTTGGCGTCATCGCAGGGCGCCGGTGACTACCGAGCGACGGACCTGGAGCCAACCGGGTCGTGGACGGCGGGCGGGCACGACGGGGCGTTCACGTATGCGTACCCGTTGCGGGTGCCGCCGGCCAACGGGCCGGTGCCGTCGGTGGCGTTGACCTACTCCAGCGCGTCGCACGACGGGCGGACCAGCGGCCGGAACAGCCAAGCGTCGTGGGCCGGTGACGGCTGGACGTATGAGCCAGGGTTTATCGAGCGGTCGTACAAGCCCTGTTCGTTGGATGAGGATGGCAGCAACAACCCGCAGGCAACCGGAGACCAGTGTTGGGACGGTGACGGCGCCAGCGTGACGATGTCGCTCAATGGCACCAACACCACCCTGGTCTTGGATGATGCGACCGGGGTATGGCGGGCGAGCGTGGACACCAACTGGCGTATCGAGTTGTTGGGGTCGCCGGCCTCCCACAGTAGTCCGACGAGTGAGCGGTGGCGGGTGACGACGCCGGATGGTACGCAGTACTACTTCGCCGGGGAGGCTGCCGCGTCGAGTTCGCGGTGGACGATGCCGGTGTTCGGGAACCATCCGGGTGAGCCGTGTCGTCAAAGCGCGTTCGAGGATTCGTCGTGTCGGCAGGCGTACCGGTGGATGGTGGACAAGGTCGTAGATGTGCACGGCAACATGGTCCGTTACTTCTACGCCACCACCACGGGGCATTATGGTGCGGCTGGTGACTCGAACAATCGGGTGGGGTATCACCGGGCTGGCCGCCTGGTCCGGATCGAGTATGGGCTACGTGACGGGCAGTCGAGCGTGCCGGCGACCGCCCGGGTGCTGTTCGATACTGAATATCGGTGTTTTGACGACTGCGGATCTGCGTCCAATCCGGAGGAGGAGAACTGGCCGGACACTCCCTGGGATCTGCACTGTGACTCCGCCCCGTGCACGACGCAGTTGTCGCCAGTGTTCTTCTCGACCGATCGGCTGAACCGGGTCCGCACGGAGGTTCGTGACGGTAGCGGGTTTCGGCAGGTGGACTCCTGGGATTTGGAGCATGAGTTCAAAGATTACGGCGATGACGAGCAGGTGACGTTGTGGCTTAAGTCGATTCGCCACACCGGCCACGTGGGGGGTGAGGCGTCGCTGCCAAAGCTGGAGTTCGGCGGGGAGGCGTTGCCGAACCGGGTGGATGCCGCGCCGGGGGTGCCGGTGATGTGGCGGTGGCGCATGTCGTCGATCAAGACTGAGACCGGTTCTGTCGTCACCGTCGGCTACGACGACCCACAATGCACGCCAGGCAACCTTCCCAGCAACGCGCACAGTAACTCGATGCGGTGTTATCCGGTCCGGTGGACCCCGGAGTTTCACACCGAGCCGATCCAGGACTGGTTCCACAAGTATGTGGTGACCTCGGTAGTGGAGACCGACACCACCGGTGGGATGCCGGCGGTGGAGACCTACTACCAGTACGCCACCTCTGGTGGCGGCACATCGGTGCTGTGGGCGTTCGACGACTCCGAGTTCACCGAGGATGAGCACCGCACCTACAACCAGTGGCGTGGGTTCGCGCAAGTCACCACCCGGGTGGGTGATCCGGCGCAGCCGCAGACCCGTACCCGCAGCCGGTTCTACCGCGGCATGCATGGCCAGCCGCTCCCCTCGGGTGGTACCCGCAGTGTCAGTCTTACGGATGCGGAGGGTAATACCGTCACCGACCATGAGGCGCTAGCCGGTCGGGTGTGGGAGAACCTGTCTTACGACGGGTCAACCGTGGTCGAAGGTGCGACGTATGAGTTCTGGCGGCGCCGGACCGCCCGTCGGGACCGGGACCACGACGGCGGCAGCGTAGACGCGTGGTTGACCGGCCTGACGGTGGAGAAGTCCCGTACCCGGCTGACCTCGTCTGCGTGGCAGCGCACCGAGACCCGCACCAGCTTCGACAACGAAGGCCGGGTCACCCAGGTAAACAGCCTCGGCGACGTAGCCCACTCGGGTGACGAGTACTGCGAACGTATCGAGTATGCGCCTAACAGCAGCGTGTGGATCCGAAACACGGTCAAGCGGTCGGAGACGGTCGCGGTGCCCTGCGGCACGTCACCGTCGCGGCCAGACGATGTTGTCTCCGACACCCTCACGTTTTACGACGGGTCCAACACCCACGGGGCTACCCCGAGCAAGGGGTTGGCCACCCGGGTGGATGTGCTCGACGACTGGGATAGCGGCCCGGTCTATGTCACCACGGTCCGTACCAGCCATGACCCGCTGGGCCGGGCGGTGGAGGCAACTGACGCGCTGGAGCGTACGTCGACTACCAGCTACACCCCGGCCGGGCCGGGACCACTGGTCGAACAGACGACCACCAATCCGCTGGGGCACCAGTCCACCACCGAACTTGAGCCGGCGTGGGGCGCTCCGGTGGCGACGGTCGAACCTAACGGGCGCCGTACTGATCTGGCCTACGACCCGATGGGACGCTCGACCAGTGTGTGGCTGCCGGGACGAAACAAGGGCAGCCAGAGCCCGAACCTGCAGTTCGAGTACCTGGTCCGGGACAATGCGCCGTCGGCGGTGACCACCCAGACCATGAACCACGCCGGGGACTACGTCGTCCAGGTGATGCTGTTCGACTCGCTGCTTCGCGAGCGGCAGATCCAGGCCGAGACCGCAGACCACGGACGGCTGGTCACCGAGACCGTCTACGACACCCAGGGGCGGGTGGAGGAAGATTTCGGTCCGAACTACAACGACGATCCGCCGGACACCACGATTGTGCGGGCGCGGGAGGACGAGTCGGCGCGCCGGTTCGAATATCTCTACGACGGGGCCAGCCGTCCCACAGCCGAGATCTTCTACAACAAGCATGAGGAGCGGTGGCGCACCACCACCAGCTACGGCGGCACCAGCAGCGGGTTCATGGTTACCGTGCAGCCGCCCGATGGCGCCCCCGCGAGCGCCACTATCACCGACGCTCGCGGCCGGATTACCCAACGACGGACCTACCAGTCCAATACTCCAGGCGGAAGCTACGACGCGCTCACCTACGACTATTCGCCGGCCGGTCGGCTGGAGACGATGACCGACCAGGCGGGAAATCAGTGGACCTGGCAGCACGACCTACGCGGCAGGGAGACCGCCGCGCACGACCCGGACGCGGGCACCACCACAACCGAGTACGACGCCGCCGGGCAGGTCGTTTCGACCACCGACGCCCGGGGCCAGACCACTATCAACAGCTACGACGACCTGGGGCGGCAGGTCACCCGCCACACCGGCTCCGGCACTCTGCTGGCCGACTGGGAGTACGACACCGCGATTGGCGGCATCGGCCTACCGGCAAAGGCCACCCGTTGGCACGACGGCGAGGCCTACGTCACCGAGACCTACGCCTATAACGCGCTCGGCCTGTCGGCCTTGGAGGCCATCACCCTGCCGCAGGCCGAGGGAGAACTCGCCGGCTGGCACTGGGTTAGTCAGAACTACTACCCCAACGGGCAGTCCAGCGGGATCGGGTTCCAAAGCGCCGGCGACGTCGAAGGCGGTGGACTGGCCCGGTTCTACGACCATGTGGGTAACCCCGACCAGCTGATCTTCCACGGCGACGATAACGGCACCACTGTAATCGTCGACCAGGCTTCATACACGCCCTTTAATGAAATCCAGTCCCGTGTGCTCGGAAGCTCGGGTGGAAGGCAGGCCGGTCACGCGTTCGCCTATGAGGAGGACACCCGCCGGCTGGAACGTACTGCCTTCACCCGAGAGGCGAGCATCCCGTTCGTCGCCGATGTGCGGTACACCTATGACGACGCGGGCAACGTCCTGTCTATCGCCGACGTACCCGAAGGGCTTCCAGGCAACCACGAGCTCCAGTGCTTTGAGTATGACCACAACCGGCGGTTGATTGAGGCGTGGGCGCAGGGCGACACGGAGCAGTGCGCCAGCACCCCGAGCATGAACGTATTGGGTGGGCCGGCGCCGTACTGGCACTCCTACGATCACGACACCACCGGTAACCGCACCTCCGAAACCCTCCGGAAACCAAACACCAGCCCGGTCACCCGCACGTATAGCTATCCTCAGGCTGGGCAGTCGCAACCCCACACCCTGCAGCAAGTCACCACCAACAGCGGCGCGGGGCAGGACATCACCTACACCTACGACCAGGCCGGCAACACCACCAGCCGCGACGTCGACGGCCATGTCCAGACGCTTGAGTGGGACGCCGAAGGCCGGATCGAGTCCGTTGATGATGGTGGCGACACCATCCGTATGGTCTACGACGCCGACGGTAGCCGGCTCATCCGCGACGATGGTGACCAGGTCACCGCTTACCTGCCCCACACTGAGCTCACCTGGAACAAGACCACCGACACCCTGGACGCGACCCGGTACTTCACCCACAACGGCCAAGTGGTTGCCACCTGCACCGGAAGCGATGTAGCCGACTGGGTTTGGATGGGAGCCGATCACCACGGCACTACCACCACCCACGCGGTCAACGCCTTCACCGCCGTCGAGCAGGTCCGCCGGATGGACCCCTACGGCAACCCCCGCGGACCGGCGCCCCACGCCTGGCCAGGGCAGCAATCCTTCGTCGGCGGCATCGAAGACCCGACCGGGCTGATCCATATCGGCGCCCGCAGCTACGACCCCACCACCGGTCGTTTTCTGTCTGCCGACCCCATCATCGCGCTGGACGACGACCAGCAGATCAACGGTTACGCCTACGCCCACAACAACCCCATCACCCATACCGACCCGACAGGGCTGTTCACCAGCGTCAACGGCGTGCCGTGCATCGACGGCGACTGCTCGTATCACAACCCGGACGGCAGCGTCAAAAACCGGGACCAGTGCAAGGCAACCGGCGGCTGCGGCCGTGGCCCAGGTAGCAGCACCGCCGCCCGGGGCAGCAGCGGCAACTCAATCGGCGCCGGTGGCGGCGGCGGTTCGGGCGGGCCACCGGCAGCCGCCGCCTACGACCCGGACGTCATCCGAGCCCAAGAAATCAAAGAACAGAGCCTGCTCGATGTGATTCTGGTCGCCGGTGGCGAGATCCTGATGGAGTTCTTCGGGATCAACGACATCCTCGACTGCGTACAAAAGGGCGACATCGGCGCCTGCGCCTGGGCGCTGGTGGGTGCCCTGCCCTGGGGCAAGGTCCTCAAAGCCAAAAAGATCATCGGTTCGTTCTGGGACGCCGGCAAGGCGGTGATGCGCTGGCGCGACAACACCAGATGGGCCGACGACGTGCTACGACGCGCCGAGAAATGTTCAGTCAACAGTTTCCTGCCCGGAACCGCGGTACTGCTCGCCAACGGTCAGACCACACCGATCGAGGACGTCGAGGTCGGTGACCTCGTCCTCGCTACTGACCCTGAGACCGGCCAGACCGAGGCGAAACAGGTCATTGCCACCATCTTCGGCGACGGCGACAAGGCACTGGTGGAGGTGACGATCGACATCGTTGGCCCGACCACCACCGAGGCCACGATGACGGTGGTGGCCACCGACGGACACCCCTTCTGGGTCGCCTCCACGCAACAGTGGCTCGACGCCTCCGACCTGCAGGAAGGCCAGTGGCTGCAAACCGCCGCCGGCACCCAGGCCCAGATCACCTCCACCGAGCAGTACACCACCACCGCGGACGTGTACAACCTGACAGTCGCCGACATCCACACGTACTATGTAATAGCCGGTGATACACCCATACTCGTTCATAACTGCAATACGTGGTCAGGCTCGAACCGCCTAGCCGAAAAGCACAAGAAACACGGAACGGAGATGGGTGCTCAATCCGAGAGGGAGTACGCCGAGGGTGCCATTGATCTCACTTGCTTGTGCGATGGTGGCAGGCCAGGCGTTGTGAGGCGAACGAACTCGGTCTCAGGGAAGACCTATCACTACGATCCCCAGACGGGCGAGTTTGCCATTACCCACGGACAGCATGGCATTCTGAACTATTACAACCTAGATGGCGGGATGAAGTCCTTCAACGGCCTTCCTGGGGATTTAAATTGATCCACCTGGACACTATTGGAGCGTGCTGTGAGCTTCGAGGACGCTTACTTGGCAGCAAGAATTGATCTCGGCCTGCCCCCTCGCCCCAAGGTGATGAGATCTCTGGATGAGCTGGTATCGCGGTGGGTCGAATTTGTGGCTGAATGCGAAACGTCATATCAAGGCGACCTCGACGAGTACTACAATTTCATTGGCCTTAGGAGTATGTTATCTGACTTTTTCGCAAATAAGAGGATTATTGCATACCCGGATGTTGTGGACTGCATTTTCAACGTGGTCCAGGCGGATCGACGTTTGGTTGCATTGCTGGACCATGAACAGCCCATTGACGTCGCGAGAGACATGATTGATGACGGCACAGCGTGGTACTGGCATTTCTTCCCACGCTACTGTGGCCCGGCTCTCGCCCAGGAAATCCACGCGAACTACCAGATAACCCTCGAAGTGAGAGGTGGGTAAGCAGGCTGGCCCCAGGTCAGAGTCGGGTAGCCGGCGTCTTTGTGATCGCGCTCCGACGTCTAGGTATTCGGCGTCGGAGCGCAGCTTTGGTGAGAGTGGGTTAGGTCGTGTCCGTCGCGAAGTATATTGTCCATGAATCTCCCGTAGGACGCGCCAGCTCGAACTATCTTGTGATGGTGGATCTTGAGGCCTATGGCTTTGCGGGCACCCTGGAACAGATTTGGTTGAGGCCGCTTGATAGCAAGGCCTACGAAGTCTCGTGTATTCCATTCCGGGTATACGGGCTAGCGCTCAACGATGTGGTGGAACTCGATGCTGATGGGAAGAAGGTAGTCGGAGTGGTCAGGCGCTCCGGACATCGCGTCTTCCGCGTTCTTTTGACGCCTTTGCTATCTGTATCAAAGTTGGACGAGGTGCGGAATTCTGTTACCGGTGCCATCATTGACGATGCCCTGAAAGCTGAGTGGAGCGGGGATCGGCATGTTGCTGTTGACGTGCCGCCTAACGGCTGGGATAAGGGTCCGAGGTTCCGAGGTACTGGAGGACCTCACTCGGGAATTGAGCCTCCAATCTACTACCCTAGAGGTGGCGGGCGCGGGATTCCGGCCGAGGGAGAAAACCTCCCTCGAGGTTACTAGATAGGAGAAGTTGATGTCGGATGAAAGGGCCGGCGTGATCCTTCGCGCTGCATTTCCTGACGTTGGCTCCGACGATCCGGTTGCCTATTTCGGAAATCAAGGGGATGTATTCCAGGCGCTGAGTTTTGCCTGGCTCTTCTGGCCTCGACTGGTCGAGCTGCATGGAGCTGTCTTCATCGCTCTGAACGGGGACGACGAGGCCGAGATTTCTGCTCGGTTGAGGAGGCCACTAGCCGATACCGATGCGAGTTGGCCTCCAATGGCGTGGTCGGCTGCGGTAGATAGCTACAACTGGTTTGAGGTAGAGCAGCTGTTCTTGAGGTGGCGAGGGCCGCGTGAGTTCGTGACCGACGCCGAGGAAGAGCTGGCTGAAACATTGGTTAAGACATGGCGGGCTCGGCTGGCTGACGGGTATCCGGAGCGGCGTTTCGCTGTAACCTTGACTTTGGCTAATGAATCCGCCGGGTTGAGGATCGTAGTGCGTCAGGAGTCACCTCGGTTGGAAACCCCCAGGAGTTGGGATGAGCGACGTAGGTTCATTTCCTGAATAGGGCGAGGGCCCAGGGCCGTTGCGAGTCGTTGATTGGGCGGGTACGCGAGGAGGTCGCCGCCGGCCACCAGGTGTACGTGGTCTGTCCGCGGATCGGCGACTCCGAGCCGGAGGCAGGGCCGTTGCGTAGTCGTTGATTGGGCGGGCTGACCTGGGCTGATGTGGACGGCTGGTGCGCTTGGGGCAGGTGCGGCCCGCGCGGTGATCATGGAGTTGCTGAAGCCCTCACGACTCCCAGAAGGACCGCACCTGCTGATGTCATCTTCGCTGATCGACGCTGTCCGCCCCCACCTGCCCACTGACCTGGACACTCCCGATTGTCTCGACGCCGACGTGCAACGGGACCTGCTGTACGCCCTGGCCGAGGTTCCCGACCCACGGCAGCGCCGCGGGGTTCGCTACCGGCTGGCCAGCCTGCTGGCGGTGGCAGTCTGTGCGGTGCTGGCCGGAGCGTCCACGTTCGCCGCGATCGCGGACTGGGCTGCTGATCTGGATCCACCGGCCAGGCGCCGGTTGGGGTTGCTGGGGCGGATACCGGCCGGTAGTACGGTGTGGCGCTTCCTGGTCCGGGTGGATGCGACAGTGTTGCAGGCGGTACTGACCGGCTGGCTACGCCGCCGCATGCCGACTCGGCCTGCCGAACCAGGTCGCAGAGCTCGGGCGGTGATCGCGGTCGACGGCAAACTGCTACGCGGTGCCCGGCTACCCGCCGGTCGGCAGGTGCACCTGCTGGCGGCCTACGAGGTCGCCACCGGCATCGTGCTGGCCCAGGTCGCCGTCGAGGCGAAGTCGAACGAGAATCCGGCGTTCGCTCCGTTGCTGGATCAGGTGCAGGCACGGCTGGGCTCGCTTGCCGGCACGATCATCGTTGCCGACGCGCTGCACGCCCAGGTGGGCCACGCCCACACGGTGGCCGCCCACGGTGGGTATCTGATGGTCACGGTGAAGGCCAACCGGCCCACACTGCTGGAGCAACTACGTACGCTGCCGTGGGCGCAGGTGCCGGTCGGGCACCGCACCCGCAGCCGCGCTCACGGCCGCCGCGAGACCCGCACCGTCAAGGCGGTCACCGTGGCCACGCCGGATGGGTTGCAGTTCCCGCATGCGGCCCAGGCGGTGCGGATCACCCGCACACGCACCCTCGGCGGCAAGACGACTCGCCAGACGGCCTACCTGGTGGTCAGCCTGCCCGCCGCAGACGCCCAGCCAGCTGACCTTGCCGACTGGTCCCGCCGCGCCTGGCACATCGAAAACCGTCTTCATTGGGTGAGGGACGTGACCTTCGGCGAGGATGCTCACCAGGCACGTACCGGCAACGGCCCCGCCGTGGCTGCGGTGCTACGCAACACCGCCATCGGCTTCCACCGCAGCAACGGCGAGCCCAACATCGCCCGCGCCACCAGACGAGCCAGCCGACGTCCCCACGACCTCATCGACGCCGTGACCAGCAGAACGAGAACGCAATAGCCCTGGAGCCGGAGGAGGCGCCGGCGCCTGAGTCCGAGTCGGCCGGCGAGGCCCGTCGGCCGCCGCTGGCGGTGCTGGAGGTGGCCGAATCGCTGGCGGCAGGTCCGCTGTCGGAGCTGCGGGTGCGGGTGTTGCATGGCCGGTTGCCGGCTGATGAGAAGGACCCAGTCACGGGCGTTCGCCGCTGGCGAGGTCGATGTGGTGGTCTCGACCACGGTGGTCGAAGTGGGAGTGGATGTCCCCAACGCCACCATGATGATCGTGCTCGACGCCGACCGGTTCGGAGTGTCGCAGCTGCACCAGCTGCGCGGACGGGTAGGCCGCGGGTCGGCGCCAGGGCTGTGCCTGCTGGTAACCGAGGCGGAGGCGGAGACCCCGGCCCGGGAACGGTTGACAGCGGTAGCGTCGACTCTGGACGGATTCGAGCTGGCGGAGTTGGATGTCGAGCAGCGCCGGGAGGGGACGTGCTAGGCGCGATGCAGTCGGGCCGGCGCTCGCACCTGCGGCTGCTGTCGCTGCTGAAGGACGCGGATCTGATCGCGGAGGCGCGAGCCGAGGCGGAGCAGCTGCTAGCGGACGATCCGGAGTTGACCGACCATCCGGAGCTGGCGGCGGTGATTGAGGCCCTGGTGGACGAGGAGCGGGCGGAGTACCTCGAGAAGACCTGAGGTTCACCCGGTTTACCGGCGGTAGACCAGGGCGATCAGCTGCTCGGCGGCGGCGGCGGCGGTTCGGGCGGGCCACCGGCAGCCGCCGCCTACGACCCGGACGTCATCCGAGCCCAAGAAATCAAAGAACAGAGCCTGCTCGATGTGATTCTGGTCGCCGGTGGCGAGATCCTGATGGAGTTCTTCGGGATCAACGACATCCTCGACTGCGTACAAAAGGGCGACATCGGCGCCTGCGCCTGGGCGCTGGTGGGTGCCCTGCCCTGGGGCAAGGTCCTCAAAGCCAAAAAGATCATCGGTTCCTTCTGGGACGCCGGCAAGGCGGTGATGCGCTGGCGCGACAACACCAGATGGGCCGACGACGTGCTGCGGCGCGCAGGCTGTTCAGGCAACAGTTTCCTGCCCGGAACCGCGGTACTGCTGGCCAACGGCCAGACCAGACCGATCGAGGATGTCGAGGTCGGCGACCTCGTCCTCGCCACCGACCCCGAGACTGGCCAGACCCAGGCGAGAGAGGTCACCGCCACCATCTTCGGCACGGCGACAAAGCCCTGGTAGAGGTGACGATCGACATCGTCGGTCCGACCATCACCGAGGCCACGATGACGGTGGTGGCCACCGATGGGCACCCCTTCTGGGTCACCTCCACTCAGCAGTGGCTCGACGCCTCCGAGCTGCAGGAAGGCCAGTGGCTGCAGACCGCCGCCGGCACCCAGGCCCAGATCACCTCCACCGAGCAGTACACCACCACCGCGGACGTGTACAACCTGACCGTCGCCGACATCCACACGTACTATGTAACAGCCGGCAACACTCCCGTCCTGGTTCACAACGCCAATGAAGGCTGCCTGGTCACCCAGACGCTCGGCGCAGGCCCGTATGCTAAGGAGGGTGTTGGGCTTGTGAATGGCAACATAAAGGATCCTGGAGTAATAAAGCTCGTAAACGAGGCTGGCAACAAGCACGGTTGTCATACCTGTGGCGCGACGGCGCCTGGGACCAGCAGCGGTTCGTGGGTTCGGGATCATCAGCCGCCAACATCCCTAGCTGGGCGAGGTCCGCAAACCGCGTACCCTCAATGCATGGACTGCATGAGGCAGCAAGGTGGAATGGTCCGGCAGTTGGGAGAGGAGAATTATCATTTTCACCGATAACCTGCTGGGGTCGTTTACCGTCCCATTCGAGCATGGTCTGTTGGTCGTAGAAGACTCCGCCACTCGCGCCAGGCATGATAGTTGGATCGCTGCTGCTGAGCAGGTACACTTGGACCATGACTCCCTCTACCTGGGGGTGCAGGCTTCCGTAGACGGGCCGGTCTCGGTCGAGGTTTACGACGCGGATCTTCCCGAGGTGGCGACCGCGGAAATGACACTCCGCTACGGCGGAGAGATGCCGTTGTCATCACGCGTTCTCCGAGTGAGCGATTCTGACAATTTTGCTGTCCTCTCGCTGCGGACAAGAGGCGACAGTGTGCGTATTCGAGTTCTCGTCGATGATGACGAATGGCCGGCTCGGGTGGTCATCATTCTTATGTAGAAGAATTGGTGGGATTTTTGTGGGGAGACTGACCCTGATTCCTCACGGGTGTGATGTGGCTGGCTGACCCGACCGTTGTCTGTCGATGGCCGTGGATGGATCTGGTGGTTGGGTGTGTAGTGTCGGCGGCTGTCGCGCCGCTGGCGTGGGTTCCCTGGGCTCCTGGGTCGTTGGGATGGTGTTGTGGCTGGTCAGCCGGGCTGCGGGGTGGGTAGCGGCAGCTGGCGGATTTTGTCTATGGCGGTGGCGAGCGCCTCGGCCCAGGGCCAGTGGCGGGGCAGGCGTAGCCACCTGCGCCGCTGTCCGCGGGTGAGTCTGGCCGGGACGGCGAGCAGCCGGTAGCGCAGCGTCTTCGGTTCGGCGTGGGCCAGTTCGCCGGTCAAGGCCAGGAGTTTGAACCAGGCCAGCAGGTCGGCGGCGATCGTCACGGCGTGGCACCAGCCGGTGTTGATCTGCCAGGACTTGGAGGGCAGGTGGCCCGGGCCGGTGTCTTTGGTGGTGCGGACCTGGTCCTCGACGCGGGCGTGGGCACGGTGACGGGCGTCGAGCTGTTGCAGGTTCAGGCCGGTGGTGGTGGTGACGAAGCAGCTGTGCTTGTATCCGTCGAGGTGGAACAGGGTGGGCTGCTCGCCGGGGGCCTGCTTGCGTGGCTGGCTTTGTAGCAGCGGCTGGGTTCCGGCGTGGAGGTCTGTGGTAGACAGTGTTGTTTTCGTGGGAAGGCAGGGAAGGTTGAGCGCCGAAGGACAGGCCGTGGAGGTCGCTCGCCCAGGTTGGCGGACGGGCAGGCGGCGGTTGGTGTTTGCGGTGGTGGCTGCTGCTGTGGCTGCCGTGACCGCGGCGGTCGTGCTTACGCAGGTCGCACTGGGCGGTGGTTCGGGTGACGTGGTGGACGCCTCGGGGTTACCTGCGACCGTCGATTCTGCGGATGGGTCGGCCACGATCCCGGATGAGGGGCCGGTCGGTCGTGGAGAGATGCTTTACCAGTGTCGGGAGTGCGATGTGATGCTGGTGCTCGACAGTGGTGAGCAGCTTGCACTGACCGAGGATTTGGGGTTCGGCGCCTTGACGGCGTTCAGTCTTTCACCGGATGGGCGGTGGCTGGCGCACGGTGGGCCGGGCGGGACGGTGGTCCGTGATCTCATCGGCGAGGAGCGTCACTTCGTGGCGGCGCCGTTGGGTCCGGTGGTTTGGTCGGGGGAGAGCCGGTGGCTTCTTCTGGTGGAGTTCGGGTCCGGTGACGCCCCGGCCGGTTACTTTCTCGTGGACACCGATGATGGCTCTTTGGTCGAGGCGGCGGTGATTGCGGACCATGACTATGTGGCGGTGCTACCTGGTGGCGAGCTGATCGCCCTCGACCGGATGGTGGGTGCGGAGGAGCCGGTTGCGGTGGTGCATGGCGAGGTGGTGGTTCCCGGTCGGGAAGCGACATCGTCACTGGTGATCGATGCAGAGGATTGGCTCGAACCGGGTGAGACGCTTGTGGAGGCCGGGCAACTTGGCGGGGTGCAGTTCGTGCTGGACCCGGCCGGGGAGGGCGCTTACCTGTCCGTGTTTACCGGCACGTCTCCGGTGGCGTTGCTGCGCGTCACGTTGGCGGGGGAGGTGACGGATCGGGTTTCGCTCGCCTTCCCGTCGGAGCGGGGTTGGTGGGCGCTGGAAGGGCAGCTCGACGGTCAGCTCGTGGTGTCGCGCGCCCATATCCCCGAGCCTCGGAGCTTTGCTCGGACGCTCTACGCGGTCTTGCCCGATGGGGAGCTTCAGGAGCTGACGATCGTCAGCGGCGCCGACATGTTGCGACTTCCCGGCACCGGTGCCTTCGGTGGTTCGATGCTGTAGCGGCGCGACCGGTCGGCTCAGTGGTGGATGAGGCCGCCGACCGGGACGGCGGCGATGTGGCCTGTCGCCGGCCGGGTCTGCGCGAGGGTGAGACCAACATCGACCAGCGAGGATCGGCTGAGGCGGGCGACGTCCGGGATGGCGGTCCAGGCCGACTCGATGATGTCGCCGTCCGGTTCGGGGCGGAGGGTGCCGCCGGTGATCCGGACCTGGTAGTAGATGCCGATGTTCTGGTGCGTGACCCCCAACCGTGCCTCGGCGGCGGGTATCACCCGGGAATCGACGCCCAGCAGGCGTTCGACCACCGCCTCGTAGCCGGTCTCTTCGGTGATCTCCCGGGTGACCGTGTCGAACGGATCCTCGGTGTGTTCCACCTTGCCGCCGGGGAGGGTCCAGTGCGTGGTGCCGGCCGGTGATGCGCAGCGGGCTAGCAGGAGTCGGTCTTCCTCGATGCAGACCCCGTACGCCGCCAGCCGCAGACTCATCCTCGGACCTCCCACCCGGACCTTATCCCGGAGGCTGCGGTCATGATCTCGTCCGTTCGTGGGCGTAAACCGTAAACCTCTATCGTCAGCCTCGATGGATACACAGAGTATCCACCGAATGGCTGCTTGTCGCCGGGGGCGGCTGGTGCCACACTCCACTTAGTCGCATGTGGGAGCCTGTGCGCAGCGACAACGCAGAAGGGTGGCCTGGGTGGTGGGCGCCGCTCGGGCCGGGGGCGAATCCCTTCGTGCCCGCCGCACTCCGCGGTCGGGCCTTCCGTGGACCGGCGCTCCGGTTCACATCAGTCGGTTCGGACGGTCTGCCCTCCGCACATCGTGCCCGCGCCCGGCGCCCGCCGGGACCCCGTACGGTGCCCGGCGACGCGCCCGCCCCGCCGTTGGGTGTGCCAGGACAATCCTCCTGGCACGGCGACACAGGAGAACAATCATGAGGCTCGGTACGAGTCGATCCGGCCGGCGCGGCATCGTCGCGGTGGCCGCCGCGGGGGCGTTGGTCGCCGCCGCACTCGTGGTCCCTTCCCCAGCTCAGGCCGCGGTGGTCTGCAACGTCAGCTACCAGGCGAACACCTGGAACGAAGGGCCCAGCGCCGGCGGGTTCACCGCCGCGATCACCATCACCAACATCGAGGACCCGGTCTCCGGCTGGACCCTCCAGTTCACCCTCCCCGCCGGCCAGACCCGCACCGACAGCTGGTCGGCCAACTGGAGCGGCACCTCCGGCACCGTCACGGCCACCAACCTGTCGTGGAACGGCTCGCTGGGGACCGGCACCGCCACCACGATCGGGTTCAACGGCCGCTGGACCGGCAGCTACAGCAGCCCCACCGCGTTCACGCTCAACGGCGTGACCTGCAACGCGGGGTCGGGTGGACCTGGGCCGTCCCCCACCCCCACCGCGACGCCGACGGCGAGTCCCAGCCCGACGCCGAGCCCGACCTCGCCGCCGCCCGGCCAGCGGGTCGACAACCCGTACGCGGGCGCCGACGTCTACGTCAACCCGATCTGGCGGGCGAACGCCATGGCCGAGCCCGGCGGCAGCCGGATCGCCAACCAGCCCACCGGGGTGTGGCTGGACCGCACCAGCGCCATCTACGGAAACAACAGCCCGACCACCGGTGACATGGGCCTCGCTGACCACCTCGACGAGGCGGTCCGGCAGGACCAGGCCAACGGTGCGCAGCCGTTGGTCTTCCAGGTTGTGATCTACAACCTGCCGGGTCGTGACTGCTCGGCGCTGGCGTCCAATGGTGAGTTGGGACCGGAGGAGATCGGCCGGTACCGCACCGAATACATCGACGTGATCGCAGAAATCCTTGCCCGGCCGGCCTACCAGAACCTGCGGATCGTCACCATCATCGAGATCGACTCGCTGCCGAATCTGGTCACCAACGTCGACGGTGCCGCCGGCACCGACATGTGCCGGACCGTGCAGCAGAACGGCGCCTACGTCAACGGTGTCGGGTACGCGCTGGCCACGCTCGGTGCCGTCCCGAACGTCTACAACTATGTGGACGCCGCCCACCACGGCTGGATCGGTTGGGACGACAACTTCGGCCCGACCGCGCAGCTGCTCTTCCAGGCGGCGAACGCCTCCGGTGCGAGCCCGTCGGACGTGCACGGGTTCATCACCAATACTGCCAACTACTCGGCGCTGACCGAACCGTACATCGAAGTGAACGACACCACCCGGCCTTCGAGTTGGATCGACTGGAACCGGTACAACGACGAGCTGACCTTCGCCCAGGCGTTCCGGCAGCGGCTGGTGCAGGCCGGCTTCCCCAGCGGCGTCGGGATGCTGATCGACACCTCCCGCAACGGGTGGGGCGGCCCCGACCGGCCCAGCCAGGCGAGCTCCGCGTCCGATCTCAACACCCGGATCGACCAGTCCCGCATCGACCGGCGGATCCACAAGGGCAACTGGTGCAATCAGGCCGGCGCCGGACTGGGTGAACGGCCGACGTCGGCCCCGGCGGCCGGGATCGACGCGTACGTCTGGATCAAGCCGCCGGGCGAGTCGGACGGCTCGAGCAGGTTGATCCCGAACGACGAAGGGAAGGGCTTCGACGGGATGTGTGACCCCACGTACGGCGGGAACGCCCGCAATGGCAACAGTCCGAGCGGGGCGCTCGACAACGCGCCGGTCTCGGGCCACTGGTTCTCCGAACAGTTCCAGGAGCTGATGCGTAACGCGTACCCGCCGTTGTAGGGCGCGCCTGTACGGCTGACCGCCTGGCCCGCCCGGTCACACCGGGCGGGCCAGGCGCCCGGGCCGGGGCCGGTCACGCGCCCGGCGGGTAGAGCGCGACGGTGGCCCGGTGCCCGCCGCCGACCAGCTTCGCGTCCCGGGTCACCAGCGGGCAGCCGAGGACCTCCGCCAGAGCGACATACGCAGCGTCGTACGCGGTGAGGTTGTGCCGCAGGCTCCAGATCCGCTCCGCGAGCGCACTCATCGGATACCGGGTGATCCGGAGCCGCCCGACGAGGTGACGAGCGTGTTCCGCCCGCTCCGCACTGAGCTTCCGGCCAGCCACCAGCCCCCGCAGCGCGTGGAGGACCTCGACGTCGAGCAGGTGCGGGGCGTGGATCGGGTCGAGCGACAGCCGCTCCACCAGCGCCTGGTCAAGCTTGGCCGCCGTGAACACATGCACGATCGCCGAGCAGTCGGCGACGATCACCGTTCCCGTCCCGCGCGGATCACGGCGAGGATGTCGTCATCCTCGGCGCCGCCGCCGGCCTGCGCCAGCTCGCCTGCCCGCGCCAAGACCTCGGCGTTGGTCGGTCCGGCCGCAAGCTCGCTGAGCGCTTGCGCTACGTACGCCGAAAGGGACATCCTCGCCGCCGCCGCGCGAGCCTTGAGGATGTCGAGAACACCTTCGTCGAGGTCTCGGATCTGCAGGGTCTTGGTCGCCATCCGGCAATGGTAGCTGAATGGTGCAGCTATCACATGCAATCTGCACCTGGGTAAACCGACATGCCGGGTCGCCGACATCAGATGTCGCCGACCTCAGATGTATGCGCGGAAGACTGCGGCCGTGGCCGGGGCGCGCTCAGGCGGTGAAGCGGATCCGGCGGCGCCGGGCGACCAGGTAGAGGCCGGTGCCGAGACCGAGCAACGCCAGCGCGCCGACGGTGACGAGGGCGACCTTGGAGCCGGTGGCGGCGAGCCCGACCGGCTCAGCGGCCGCGTCGCCGTCGCACTCCTGCGCCTCCAGGTCGGCCTTGGAGATGGTGATCGGCTCGGCCGGGTCCACGACCGAGTGGCCATCGAGTAGGACGTCGACCGACTGGCCCGCGGTGGCCGGGAAGCGGACGTTGGCGGATTCGCCGCCGGCCACGTCGACCCCGAACGGGTCGCCGTCGACCGGCTCGAACGTGACCCGCACCGTCTCGCTGTCGGGGTTCGTGATGGTGATGGTGAGGGTTCGGCAGTCGAAGGTGAAGCCGGAGACCAGCTCGGGGCGCGGCGGGGCCTCGCAGTCGACCGTGCCGGACAGCTCCTCGGTCGTCGCCTGCGGGTCGTCCCAGGCCACGCTCACCACGAGTTGGACCGGACCGTCGCCTAGCTCGGACACCTGGTGGGTGAGAGTGAGTGGCTGGCTGGGGTCGTGCGGCCCGGAACCGCCGACCGGGCCGGTCAGCTCGCCGGTAGGCTCGCTGCTCACGTCGGCGATGATGAACGCGGCAGCGTCGGCGGGCGGGTGGGGCTGAATGACCCACTCCACGGTCCAGGCCGAGGCATCGGGATCCCACCCGCACTCGCCGCTGACCGAGGTCGGCTCGGCCTGGGCGGGGGAGGTGACCAGGATTGCCCCAAGCAACCCGAGCAGCGCGCTCGCGACAGTGGCGAGCACGCGGAGGGCGGCGCGGTGTCGGTGGTCCACGCGGGGCACTCTCCGGTGTGGTGAGGATGGGCGCCGGCCGGCGGAGGTGCCGACCCGACTGGACAAGACCTTACCCACTTGAAGCTAACGATGGGTTTCTGCTCAGCTGAAGTACAGCTTCGTTATACAAGCGTTATCAAAGTCTGCGAGGCAGTCTGGTTGTCGCAGCAAGACAGGGGCCCTGCCGACCGGAGTCGGCAGGGCCCCTGGGTGCTATGAACCCCTGGTGGTTACGGGGATCAGGCGGTGAAGGTCACCCGACGCCGGCGGGCCACCATGAACATGCCGCCGCCCAGCGCCAGCAGCGCCAGGGCGCCGCCCGCGATCAGCAGGGTGGAGGAACCGGTGACCGGCAGCTCGTCCTCGCCGCCCTCGCCGCCGTCAACTTCGCAGTCGAGCCCGTCGACCTCGTCGTTGAAGGAGACGATGGCGTCGCCGAACTCCAACTCTTCGCCGTTAAGGGTCAGGCCGACGCTGATCTCGAGGCCCTCCGAAGCGTGGAAGCCCACAGCAGTCGCACCGTCACCGGGAGCGTGCTCAACCACGACTGGGCTCTCGGCCGAAGCCTCACCGTCAGTCGCGACGCTGGCGTCATCTTCGATGACGGGCACGACCTCGCCGTCCTCGTCGATGGTGTAGGAGAAGCCGCTCGCCTCGCCGTAGGCAACTTCCTGGTTCGGGCTGAAGGTGACAACCGTGTCCGCCTCGCCCTGGCTGTTGTCGATGATGAAGACCAGGTGGGTGCAGTCGACGAGGTAGACGACGTCCGGGCCGAGGGGTTCGCCCTCGTCGGAGTGGTCTTTGCAGTCCTCGAGGTCGACGGTGGTGGACTTGCTCTTGGTCTTGGTCTTCCAGCCCCACTTGCCGGTGAACTCGACCTCAAGGGTGGCGGACTCGACGCCGTGCTCGACCTCCTGCGTGCCCGACACGCTCGCTGGCTTGTGGTGCGAATGCCTGCTGAGCTTGGTGCCGACCGCAATGTCACCGAGGGCGTCGACGCTCTCGCCGTCCGACTTGACCTCGGTGATCTCCACCTTGGCGTTGCTGCGAGGTGACACGGTCCACTCGATCGTCCAGTTACCGGTCGCGGGGTCGCACTCGGCCGTGTAATCGATCTTGGGCTTCTTGACCATCGACCCGCCGCCGAAAGTCCGTGCGTCGTCCTGGGCCGCGGCCGGGGCCGCGAACGCGAAGGCGCTGGTGGCGGCTAGCGCCAGACCGGCGGCGCCGGCGAGCAGCCGGCGGCTGAGAGAGGTTTGCTTCACTCCATGACTCCCGGGGTGAGTGTGGTTTCTGGAATGCCTGGGGGAGTTGAAACTCCTGGCACAGACGGGAACCTTAGCGGTCTGAAGCAAACTCTGCGCTCCCGCACAGCCCTCGTACAGGCTTGTTATAGAACCGTTATCAACCGAGCCGGCGTGGACGAACCTGATAATGCGTAGACGGGTATAAAGCGTGCTAATCGGGCGGCCGCTGCTAAAGAAGTGGCTCCCCGCGATCTGCGGGGAGCCACGGCCGGTCAGCGGCGGGGTCAGGCGGTGAAGGTCAGCCGGCGCCGGCGGGCCAGCAGGAAGAGCGTGGCGCCCAATGTGAGCAGCAGCACCGCGCCGCCGGCGATCAGTGCTGTCGTCGAACCGGTGATCGGCAGCTCGTCCTCGCCGCCGGCGCCGCCGTCGTCGCCCTGGTCACCATCGCAGTCGCCTGGGTCCTGCCAGGCGATCTCCTGTGATTCGTCACCGACAGTCAGGGTGACGGTGGTCCCCGCCTCGAAGCTCGCAGTGGCGCTCTGGCCGACCTCGATGGTGAGCGTCTCGGTGCCGTTTTCGCTGGTGAAGGTCGCTTCGAGCGAATCATGCGGGAACGGGTTGGTCACGGTCACCGCGAGCGAGTCGCACTGGGACACCGTATCGACCGGCACCTCGACCTCACCTGGATCGTCGCCGTTGTCGTCCCCGTTGCCGGGCCCGCCGTCATCATCGTCATCCTCCCGGCAGCCGTCCGGGCGGGTGACCGTCTCATCGACGGTCCGGGTGATCTGGTTGTTCCAGCGTACGGTGGCGGTGAGCTGCACCGACTCGACGTCGAGCGGAAGCCACTGCTCGGCGACGAACTCCTCCTCGAGGTCACGATCTTCGCCGATCGGGAGGTCGGGGGGAGCCAGCTCGGCCGGGCTGACCGAGACCTCCGTGATCTGGTATTGGTCCGGGAAGCGGACGGTTAGCTGTGCACTACTGACCGTCCAGGTTGCTAGCCACTGTCCAGGGGTCTCGTCGGCGCATTCGGCGACCCCGGCGACGTACGCCTCAGTGACGTATTGAGCGCCTGCCGGCGCGGCTACGGCGAAAGCGCCGGTCAGGCCGACGGCTAAGGCGCTGGCGGCAGCGAGGCCGCGACGAAAGAGTAGGGCTGTCTTCACTCAGAGCTCCCAGGAAACAGCGGTGATCAGGTCGTGGGTGGAGGGCTCAGCTCCGGAGCGCACTGTACGCCGGATCCGGTCGGCGCGCGGGCCGAGCGTGGCAGCGGATCTCGGCGTCCGAAAGGGGGGCCCCACCATCCTTTCGGACAGTAGGGTCCCCCAGGAGGAGCCGTTTTGTCAGGCGGTGAAGTTGACCCGCCGCCGGCGGGCCACCACGAACAGCACCGCGCCGAGCGCGAGCAGCGCCACCGCGCCAGCCGCGATCAGTGCGGTCGAGGCGCCGGTCAGCGGCAGTTCGTCCTCGCCGCCCTCCCCGCCGGCCTCGTCGCCGTCGGCGGTGCAGCCCGTCGCGGCCCACTCCTCCGAGGTGATCTCGATCCGATCGGTGATCGGCAGGTCGTTGCCGAGGATCCAGATTTCGAGGTTCTCGGCGCTGGCCACGTGCAGGGTGGCGGTGTCACCCACGGCGATGTCGGCCTGCGAGGTCTCACCGGCGCTGGTCTCGACGGTGAAGGTGACGACATCGCCGAACTCGTCCGCGGGGAAGGTGTTGGTGAGGACGACCTCCACCTGCTGGCAGTCGAAGCCCCAGCTCCCGATCTCCTCGGGCAGCTCCGGCCGCTCCTCGCAGTCGGCGGGGGCGGTCCAGCTCCATGTCTGGGTCCAACCTTCGGGCGAGCCGGTGTAGGTCACCGCAAGCTCGTCCCACTGCCAGGGAGCGAGCACCGTCGCGCTTTGGCCGGCGGGGACATCCTCGCGCGTGCCGCCCTCACCTCCGTCGTGCCCGATGACCCATTCGTACACGTCCTGGTCGGTGCCGCTGTGCAGCGTAACCAGTGTCCCGTCGCATGTGTTCTCAAATTCGACGCTCGGCTCGACGGGTTCGTCCACGACAGCCTGTGCGGGGATGGTGAATGCCAGCGCGCCGACCGTTCCGATGGCCACACCGGCTGCCCCGGCGATGAGCCGGCGCGTGAGAGAGGGGTTCTTCACCCAAAACTCCTGTAGGGATAGAGCGAACTAGACGGTGCCCGGCGTCGACCCGACGCCGGGCGGGGGGAGTCTTGACCTTACCGCTCCGAAAAGGATCCTGGGAGCCCGCACAGGCTCGTTGCCGAATCGTTACCGGGAGTGGTGTCCGTCGCGGCTTCCGGGTATCGCGGCTACGACCCGCGGGTAGCCGGTAGTGTCGCTCGCGTGACCAGGATCGTGGCTGGCAGGTTGGGTGGGCGGCGGCTCGACGCCCCGCCCGGTCGGGGCACCCGCCCTACCTCGGACCGGGTCCGGGAGGCGTTGTTCAGCAGCCTCGGGTCGCTCACCGAACTCGCCGGTGCCCGCTTCGCCGACCTGTACGCCGGTTCCGGGGCGGTCGGTCTGGAGGCGTACTCCCGCGGGGCCGAGCAGGTGCTGCTGGTCGAGTCGGATCAGAAGGCCGCCCGGGCCGCCCGCGCCAACATCGCCGCGCTCGGCGCCGGTGGCGCCGTCACCCTGGTCCGCAGCGCGGTCAGCACCGCGCTCGCCAGCGATCCGCTCGACCCGTACGACATCGTCTTCGCCGACCCGCCGTACACCGTCGGCGACCATCAGCTGGTCGCCGTGCAGCAGGCGTTGCTGGCCGGTCCGTGGTTGGCGCCGGGGGCGGTGGTGGTGTTCGAGCGGGCGAGTCGCGGCGGCCCGTTGCCGTGGGTCGATCCGATCAAGGCGCTCCGTGAGCGGCGGTACGGGGAGACCACTCTTTGGTACGGTCAGCGATCATGAGACGCGCGGTGTGTCCCGGCTCCTTCGATCCGGTGACGAACGGGCATATGGACATTATCGGCCGTTCGGCCGGGCTCTTCGACGAGGTCATCATCGCGGTGCTGGTCAACGAGTCGAAGACCGGTCTGTTTCCGGTCGAGGAGCGGATGGCGCTGCTGCGTGAGGTCAGCGCCGACTACCCCAACGTCCGGGTGGAGTCGTTTCGCGGGCTGCTGGTCGATTTCTGCCAGGCAATGGAGGCCCGGGTGGTGGTCAAGGGGATCCGGGCGGTCAGCGACTTCGACTACGAGCTGCAGATGGCCCAGATGAATATCGGCCTGGCCGGGGTCGAGACCTTGTTCATGCCGACCAACCCGCTCTACTCCTTCCTCTCCTCCAGCTTGGTCAAGGAGGTCGCCCGGTGGGGTGGTGACGTGACTGCTCATGTTCCGCCGCAGGTGTCGGCGCGGCTGGGTGAGCGGCTGCGCGGGTCTTGACCAGCCCGGCCGGGTGAGACGGTAGCCACTCCGGCGACACTCCGTGGCACGATCAGGTGGGGCCTGTGGTGGTGGACAGGTCGCATGATGGAGGTGTGTCGCGTGGGGGCGGCGTGGGGATCGAGGTCCCTCACCGGCCATGGATCGAGGACAGGGAGCAGACCGGGTGGACGCGCTAGAGCGGATCGACGAGATCGTTGCGACCGTGGAGAGTGCCCGCGCGATGCCGATGTCGCGCAACTGCCTGATTGACCGGCAGGAGTTGATCAACGCGCTCGAGGAGCTGCGGAACGAGGTGCCGAGCGAGCTGCGCCGCGCGGCCAACCTGCTGGTCGAGCGTGACAAGATCCTTGATGCGGGCAAGCGGGAGGCGGACCGGATCATCGCCGAGGGTGAGCAGGAGCACTCCCGGTTGGTGTCGGTGCATGAGGTGGTGGTCTCCGCCGAGCACGAGGCGAACCGGATGGTGACCGAGGCCCGGGAGGAGGCGCAGCGGTTGCGGGACGAGGTGGACGACTATGTCGACACCGCGCTCGCCAACTTCGAGCAGTTCCTCACGAAGTCGTTGGCCTCGATCGAGCGGGGGCGGGACAAGATGCACGCGCTGCGGGAGATCGGCGCCTTCAGCGCGTCGGAGGAGGAGTTGCCGGAGGCGGAGCCGCAGTCCTTCTGAGTTCTGCGGGCGCCGGCGGTGACCCGCCGGTTCAAGATCAACCTACCCCGATAGCCGGTGCCGGGCGTGGCCGGGTAGCCTGGTTGTTCGGCCTTTGACTGGTCGGAGTCTTACGATGCGTGATCATTCCAATGCTCAACCTAACCCTCGCTCGCCGCTGGTCCTCGACGCGAGGCAGCTTCCCCGTTCCCCTGGGGCGATGCGCCGGGAGGAGCGGGTGGTCGCCGCGCCGGAAGACCTCGGCATCGCGCTGATCGGCGTGCCGGCCGGCAGCGACCTGCAGCTGGATCTCCGGCTGGAGTCGGTGACCGAGGGCGTGCTCGTCTCGGGGACCGTGAGCGGTTCCGTCGAGGGGGAGTGCGCCCGCTGCCTGCGCCCGATCCGTGACCAGGTGGGGGTGGAGGTCCAGGAGTTGTTCGCCTACCCGGACAGCACCACGGACGCCACCACCGAGGAGGATGAGGTGGGCCGGCTACAGGACGAGTTGATCGACCTGGAGCCGGCCGTGCGGGACGCGGTGGTGCTGGCGCTGCCCACCAGCCCGCTCTGCCGGGGCGACTGTCCCGGGCTGTGCTCGCGGTGTGGGGCACACTGGGACGACCTGCCGGCGGATCATCGCCACGAGGACGAGATCGACCCTCGCTGGGCAGCACTGAAGAAGTTGACCTCGACGGAGGAGTAGGAGACCGTGGCCGTACCGAAGCGCAAGATGTCGCGCAGCAACACCCGTTCTCGCCGGGCGCAGTGGAAGGCCCGCCGGGTGCCGACCGCGCCGTGCCCGCAGTGCCGGGAGCCGAAGCTGCCGCACGCGGCATGCCAGGTCTGCGGCACCTACCATGGCCGGCAGGTCATCGAGCTGAGCTAGGCCGGCTGTCTGTGAGCCGGCCTCCTGAGGCGGTGCTGACGGCGGCGTTCGGGGTCTCCATCGACTCGTCGCTGCTGCAGCGTGCCCTCACTCACCGTTCGTACGCGTACGAGCACGGCGGACTGCCCACGAACGAGCGACTTGAGTTCCTGGGCGACGCCGTGCTCGGGCTAGTGATCACTACGGCGCTGTATCAGAACCATCCCGAGCTGGCCGAGGGGCAGCTCGCGAAGTTGCGCGCCAGTGTGGTCAACATGCGGGCGTTGGCCGAGGTGGCCCGGGGACTCGGCCCGGCCGGGCTGGGCCCGTACCTGCTGCTCGGTAAGGGTGAGGAGGCGACCGGCGGCCGGGACAAAGCCAGCATCCTGGCCGACACGATGGAGGCGCTGCTCGGCGCGATCTATCTGGAGCACGGGATGGACAGCGCCGCCCAGGTGATCCACAAACTCTTCGATCCGCTGTTGGCGGCGTCGGCCGCCCGCGGCGCCGGGCTGGACTGGAAGACCAGCCTGCAGGAGCTGACCGCAGAGCGGTCGCTCGGCGTCCCGGAGTACCGGGTAGAGGAGCACGGGCCCGACCATGCCAAGACCTTCACCTCCTGGGTGATCGTGGCCGGCACCCGGTATGGCGGCGCCACCGGCGCCAGCAAGAAGGAGGCCGAGCAGCGGGCCGCCGAGGCGGCCTGGCGGAAGTTGTCGGCCCACGCCGAGCAGGCTTCCGAGCTGTCGGCTCGCCATGCCTGAGCTGCCGGAGGTGGAGACCGTCCGGATCGGCCTGGCCGACCGGGTGGTCGGCCAGCGGATCAACGCCGTCGAGGTCCGCCACCCCCGGGCGGTGCGGCGGCACCTCGCTGGCGCCGACGACTTCGTGGCCGCGTTGACCGGCCAGACGCTCTGTGACGTCCACCGGCGCGGCAAGTATCTATGGCTGCCGCTGGACGGCGGCGATGCGCTCGTCGGGCATCTGGGCATGTCGGGGCAGCTGCTGCTGCCCGCTCCCGAACTGCCGGAGAGTCCCCACCTGCGGGTCCGGTTCAGCTTCGCCGGTGGTGGGCGCCCGCTGTGCTTCGTGGACCAGCGTACTTTCGGCGGGCTCTCGGTCTCGCCGTTCGGTCGGGCCGAGGTCCCGGACCAGATCGCCCACATCGCGCCGGACCCGCTGGATAAGGCCTTCAGCGACGATGGGTTCGTGGCGGCGCTGCGGCGCCGGCGGGTGGCGGTGAAGGCGGCCCTGCTCGACCAGAGCCTGATCTCCGGGGTGGGCAACATCTACGCCGACGAGGCGCTGTGGCGCAGCCGGCTCCACGGGCAACGCCGGTGCGACACCCTCACCGGTCCGGTGGTCCGGCGACTGCTGGGGCACGTCCGGGATGTGCTCGACGCGGCGGTGCGGGCCGGCGGCACCTCGTTCGACGCGCTCTACGTCAACGTCAACGGCGAGAGCGGCTGGTTCAGCCGGTCGCTCGACGCCTACGGCCGGGAGGGTCTGCCCTGCCACCGGTGCGGCGCCGCGATCCGCCGGGAGCCGTTCACCAACCGGTCGTCGTTCTCGTGTCCCCGTTGTCAACCACGGCCGCGGTCACCGCGGCTGTAGCCGCCGGGTCGCTGCCCCGACAACCATCCTGGCAGCCGCGTGTACGGGGCCGGGGGCGGCTGGTCGGTGAGCAGCCCGAAGCCGGCGCGCCGGCGCCGCAGCAGTGCCTGGGCCTGCGGCAGCGCGTCAGTGGGGACCGAGTGGACCAGGTGCCCGTCGCCCGGCTGGGAGCCGGCCGCGGACCAGCGCCGGTACTCCAACCAGGGGCCCTCGAAGGTGCAGATCGCGGCGCCGAGCTCCCGGTAGCACGGGTCGGTGGGCACCCCCGGGTTGAGCACCACCGTCGTCAGCCCGCAGCGGCGGGCGAGCCGTGCCGCCACCGCCACCGGCCCGAGGGCGAACGTGCTGGTGGGCGCGTGGTCCAGGAAGACCCCCGTGACCGGGCCGCCGGCCCAGCCGGTGACCTCGTCGAGCAGGTCCGCCAGCGGGCGGGCGGAGTATCCGGTGTCTACCCGCCCCAACACTCGTACCCCCGCGGCGGTCAGCTCCGCCAGCTGCTGCGGCGGCTCGGGCGTCGCCGCGACCACGGTGAGCGACCGGCCGAGCGCCGCCAGCGCGCGCCAGGTCGCCGGCTGTGCCGGAGGGTCGGGGTAGAACGGCAGCAGCACCTCGGTCACCGCCGTCTCCTCCCTGGCCGGAGGGTCCGGGCGGCGAGCGCCAGCCCGCCGGCGTACGCCGTGCCGAGCGCGAGCAGGGTGGTCGCCAGCGGTGGCTCGACGGTGCTCAACCACCCGTTGGTCAACGGCGACCCGGTGGTCAGCGGCGGCGACGCGCCGGTGAGCACGGCGGCGGCGAGCACCGGCGCCGCGGTTACGGCGGCGGCGCTGCCCGGGTAGCCGCGTTCGGCCAGCAGCCAGCCGAGCACTACCACGCCAGCGAGTAGCAGACCACCGGCGATGCTGAGCAGCACCACCGGTGGGTCCGGGTGGGCGGCGAGCGGGTGCGGAAGCTGGTGCGCGAGGCTGGCGAAGCCGGCGGCGGCGAGCAGCGGTATCAGCAGGCCGAGCAGGCTGCGCCAGGTCGGCCGGCGCAGGTGCCAGCCGAGCCACACCTGACCGGCGGGCAGCGCGATCAGCAGCGGCAGCAGGCTGGGCGGGAGGCCGCCGTTGCCGGGGGAGCCGGTGCGCCAGAGGAGGACCACCGCGGCCGCCTGCCCGAGGCCGAGCGCCGCGCCTGCGGCGGCGCGCCGGAGCGTGGGTAGGCCGAGCCGGCGCAGGTCGCGCCGACCACCGGCGAGGGTGGGGAGCAGCGGGAGGCCGCGCCGCGGTCCGGCCAGCCCCCAGCAGGCGATGCCGGCGGTCCGCGCCAGCGGCAGGGCGAGCGTCACCAGCAGCAATGCTGCGACGCTCGTCGGCGGGTCGGGCAGGGTGAGGGTGGCCGGCGGCGTCAGCAGGGCGACCACCGCGGGCCCAGCCAGCGCCCCGGTCGTGAGCAGCAGCAGCGGCGAACTCCAGCGCAGCAGGGTGAGTTCGGCGCCGGTGGCGGCACCGGTGGTGAGCACCGCGACATAGCCGAAGATCGCCGCGCCGACCAGCCACCCGAGCGGGCGGTCGGCGGCCGAAACCCCGGGGGCGAGGGCTACGCTGCCGGCCCAGCCGGCGAAGAGTAACAGCGTGGTCGCGAGGATGAGCCGGGTCGCCGCAGCTGCGCCGGCGCTGGCTGCGACTGCGCGTCCTGGCGGGGTCAGCCCCGACACCGCGGCCCAGCCGAGCGCGGCGGCGGTGACCGGAATCGGCCAGGGCAGCTGGGTGAGCGGTTCGGCGGCGGTGATCGCCGCTGCTGCCGCGGCCGCCAGCAGCGCCGCCCGCGACAGCGCCGGGGTCCACGACCGGCTGGTCGGGGCGGTCGAAACCCACCCGAGCTGGGTGATCGCGGCGGCCGGTAGCGCGGTCGGTGAACTCATGGCGGCGTCAGCGCTGGCCGGCGGCGACCAGCGCCCGGGCTGGTTGGCGGGGTCGACTGGTCGGCGGCGCTGGTGACGCCGGGCCGTTGGCGGCGACGTCGGCGTAGAGCAGCTCGTAGGCGCGGAGCATCCGGTCGGCGCGGTACTCGCGGTGGGCCCGTGCCCGGCCGGCGGCGGCGAGCGTGTGGCGGCGTGGTGCCTCCGTGAGTAGTGCGCCGAGAGCATGGGCGAGGGCGGCCGGGTCGCCCGGCGGCACCAGCAGGCCGGCGTCGCCGACCAGTTCGGCGGCGCCGCCGACGTCGACCGTGACCGTGGCCCGGCCGCTCAGCATGGCCTCCAGGACCGGGTACGGCTGCCCTTCGCAGCTGCTGCTCCGGACCACTACCTGGGCGTTGGCGTAGGCGTCGGCCGGGTCTGCCACCGGCCCGACGAAGGTGATCGCCTCCGCCAGCCCGAGCCGGCGGACGAGGGCACGGCAGCCGGCCTCGTACGTTGGATCGGTGGTGGGCCCGACCAGCCGCAGCCGGGCCGTGGGTAGGTCGCGGCGCAGCCGCCAGCAGGCGTGGATCAGGGTGTGGAGGTCGGCGCTGGGCGTGATCCGCCCGACTGAGACCAGGGTGGGGTGCTCGGGCTCCGGCCGCGGCGGGTACGCCGCCGGGTCGAGGCCG
This sequence comes from Natronosporangium hydrolyticum, assembly GCF_016925615.1. Taxonomy (NCBI): domain Bacteria; kingdom Bacillati; phylum Actinomycetota; class Actinomycetes; order Micromonosporales; family Micromonosporaceae; genus Natronosporangium; species Natronosporangium hydrolyticum. The sequence goes on along the minus strand of NZ_CP070499.1, from coordinate 4,127,292 downwards.
CCGGGGATCACCACTGAGCTGGCCGGGTGGGCGCCGTGACGCAGCTGCCAGCGTTGGTTGAACCGGCTCGCCGCCACCACCATCGCGGCTTCGGCGTAGCCGACGCGGGCGAGGCCGGCGAAGAACCGCAACATCACCGCGGTCACCGACTCGGGTAGCTGCCCGCCATAGTCGAGGTATCGCTCCCGCAGGTAGATGCCTTGTTCGGTGAGCAGGTACGGGATCCCGGCGCGCCACTTGGCGGCGAGCGCCACCAGCAGCGGCAGGCCGCTGGTGGTGGGGTGGCATACCTGGACTGGCGGCGCGGGCATCGCCAGTGGCCGCAGCGCGTGCTCCAGCAGCAGTGCGGCGGCGTGGGCGTTGCCCAGCGACAGCCGCGGGGTGGCGCCAGCGGCTCGCCAGGTGTCGGCGAGGATTTCGGCGGTCGGGACGCCGCCGAGCGGGTCGACGCCGTCGGTGGCGAGCGTGGCCAGTCGTCGCAGCGCGGCCCGGAAGGCGAGGGTTGGCTGGTCGTCGCCGCCCGCGAGGCCGCGGCAGAGCAGGATCGCCGCTTCGGTGGCGGCGCGTCGGTGCCGGCGGCGGGCCAACCAGCTATCGGGCGCGACCGGTGGCGACCAGACGGGTAGCTGGGTGAGCGTGGTGACGTTGGCGGGGAGCGGGTAGGCCAGGTCGGGCGGGTCGGTGGCGGGTCCGGTGAGGGCCACCAGGTGGTAACTGCAGCGGGGCAGCCCAGGTACGAGCGTGTGGCACCAGCTGCTGGTGCTGCTCGTGTGATACGGGTATCCACCCTCGGTGATCAGTGCCGCCCGCACCGCTCCTCCCGCCGTCGCCCTGGGGTGTGTCACCCGGGGTAACGACGCGCCGCGTTGATCCGGACGGGCGAATCAGCAATGGGCGCAGGAGTGTCCGAACGGTCGATTCGTCACCGGCCGAACACCTGGGTCCAGTAGGGGCGTCCGTTGCCGTCGAAGGCGAGCCCGACCCCGATCGTCTGGTGCGCGCAGTTCAGCAGGTTGCGCCGGTGCCCGTCGCTGTTCATCCAGCCGTCCATCACGTCGGCGGGGGAGCGGTACCCGTAGGCGATGTTCTCGCCGGCCGGGTTGGGGTACCCGGCGGCCCGCATCCGGTCGGAGGGCGAGCTGCCGTCGCGTCCGGTGTGGCTGAAGTAGTCGTGGGTGGCCATGTCCTGGCTGTGGTTGCGGGCGGCGGTGCGGAGTCGTTCGTCGGTGCCGACATCGCCACAGCCGGCGTTGCGCCGTTGCTCGTTCGTCAGCCGAGTTACTTCGTCTTCCAACGAGGTGACCTCGTCGGTCGCCTGGTTGTCGCCGCCGCTGTCGGTTCCGGCCGAGCCGTTGCCGTCGCCGGCCGGGGGCTCGCCGCCGTCGGCGGCGGCGTCGCTCGGCGGTTCGGGTTCGGGCGTCGGGGTGGGGGATGGGGCGGGTGGGGTCGCCGAGGGCGGTGCCGAGCCGGTGCCGGCGTGGAGCGTGTCGGCGGTGGGCGCCGCGCCCACCGCCGACACCTGCTCGGGGCCGTCGGCGCTCGGCGACGCACCGCCGCCAGCGGTCAGGCTGACTGCGGTGCCGGTACCCAATAGGAGAGTGAGGATCGCGAGCAGGCTGAGCAGCACCGGGCGGGCAGCCGAGATCGGCCGGCGATGCCGGCCGGCGGCGCCGGGAGACAGGGCGGTCGCGGCGTTCGGCGGGGCCATGGGGCTCCGCCGCGCCGCGCCGGCCGCCGCGTTGGGCCGCCTTGTGGTGCTCCTGCCCGACGGTCGGGTAGGTGAAACCTGCAGCTCTCTGCGTGTTCTCCGTGGCTTGGGCACGGCCGAAGGCTATGCCGTGGGCGGAGCAGAGCAAATTATGGCGGCCTTAAATGTTCCTTAGTCCTCGGCTGGGGCGTTGACTTGACTCCACAGCCTCGGCAGCGGACAATCAGGAGTGGCGCCAGTCGCGCCTGTTCCTGCCCGCCGGGGTTGTTCGGGCAGGGTTTTGTCGCGAATTCCACTAGGCGCGCGTGAGCCGGTGGTCCGGCAGCGCACTTACGAGGAGACGATATGGCGAAGGCCCTCTATGGCCACGTCGCGGCCGCGCCCGACCGGCGCATGCTCGACGAGGTCACCCGTTTGCGTGCCACGGTGCAGGCATTGGAGTTCGAGATCGCCCGGTTGCGGGCAGAGAACGACCGGCTGGCGGCCGCGGTCGCTGAGGCCGACGACGTGCTTCGGCTGGCCGAGCCGGCGCTGACGTAGCGCCGGGGCGGATTCCACCCGCTCGTCCCACCTGCATCCCGTACGCACCAAGTGCGCGCCGGCACGTCGTGGCGGCGCGCACGCTTTTTTGGGCCGAGCCGCCCGCGTTGAACGCTGCCGCTACGGTGACCCGGGGTGGCCTGCGCGCCTGAGCGCGTCACCCACTCAGCGGGGGTACGCTCCGGCTGAGCGCCCATGACCGCGCGCCCGTCCACGCTGGGCGCCGATTGACCACAGCCGGAGACTCGTGCATCTCAAGAGTTTGACGGTGAAGGGCTTCAAGTCCTTCGCCTCGCCCACCACGCTGGTGTTGGAGCCGGGGATCACCTGTGTGGTGGGCCCGAACGGCTCCGGTAAGTCCAACGTCGTCGACGCCATCGCCTGGGTCCTGGGTGAGCACAGCGCCAAGAGCCTGCGCGGCGGCAAGATGGAGGACGTCATCTTCGCCGGGACCACCGGGCGGGCGCCGCTGGGCCGGGCAGAGGTGACGCTCACCATCGACAATGGTGACGGGGCGCTGCCGATCGACTACACAGAGGTCTCGATCACTCGCCGGATGTTCCGGTCTGGCGAGAGCGAGTACGAGATCAACGGCTCCCAGTGCCGGCTGCTGGACATCCAGGAGCTGCTCTCCGACTCCGGGATCGGGCGGGAGATGCACGTGATCGTCGGGCAGGGCCGGCTCGACGCGGTGCTGCACGCCAAACCGGAGGAGCGCCGCGCCTTCATCGAGGAGGCGGCCGGGGTGCTCAAGCACCGCAAGCGTAAAGAGAAGGCGCTGCGCAAGCTGGACGCCATGGCCACCAACCTGAACCGGCTCACCGACCTCACCGCGGAGCTGCGGCGGCAGCTCAAACCGCTCGGCCGGCAGGCCGAGGTGGCCCGTCGCGCCGCCAGCATCCAGGCCGACCTGCGCGACGCCCGACTCCGGCTGCTCGCCGACGACCTGACCACGCTACGGAGCAACCTGGACCGGGAACTCGCCGACGAGGCCGCCGCCAAGCAGCGGCGTGAGCAGGTCGAACGTGAGCACACCGAGCTGAACGCGGCGCTGGCCGACGTGGAGGCAGCGTTGGCGGCCGACGCACCGGCCTACGCCGCCGCCCAGGACACCTGGTTCCAGCTCTCCACGTTGCAGGAACGGTTCCGGGGTACGGGTCAGCTCGCGGCCGAGCGGTTGCGGCACTTGACCGCCGATGACGAACCGGAGCAGGCCGGACGGGACCCGGAGGAGCTGATCGCCGAGGCGGAGCAGGTCCGGGTCGAAGAGGGCGAGTTGCGTGAGGTGCTGGAGGGCGAGACCGGCCGGCTTGAGGAGGCGGTCGCTGCCCGGGAGGAGCTGGAGCGGGCGCTCTCGGCCGCGGAGCGGCAGCTGGTCGCGGCCCAGAAGGCGATCGCGGACCGCAGGGAAGGGCTGGCCAAGCTGAGCGGCCAGGTCGAGGCGGCCCGCAGCCGGAGCACCGCCGCCGCCGACGAGTTGGAGCGGCTCGCCACCGCCGTCACCGAAGCGCAGCAGCGGGCGGAGGTCGCCCAGACCGCGTACGACGAGGCGGCCGCCGGCGCCACCGTGCAGGACCGCGACACCGCGGATCTCGACATCGCCCACGAAGCGGCGCAGGCCGAGGTCGAGGCGGCCCAGCAGACCGTGACCACCCTCAACGACGCCGAACGCCGCGCCGAGCGCGAGGTTACTCAGTGGCAGGCCCGCGAGGAGGCGCTGGCGTTGGGGCTTCGCCGCAAAGACGGAGCGGGGGCGCTGCTCGCCGCCGCCGACCGGGTCCCCGGGCTGGTCGGCAGCGTCGCGTCACTGCTCTCGGTCGAACCCGGCCACGAGGTGGCGCTCGCGGTCGCGCTGGGCGGGCTCGCCGACGCGGTCGCGGTGCAGGGGGTCGAGGACGCGGCCGAGGCGATCCGGGTGCTCAAGATCGAGGATGCCGGGCGGGTTTCGCTGCTGGTCGGAGGGGACCGGCTCGAGCCACCTCGGCCCGAGGCAGAGCTGCCCGAGGGCGGCCGGTGGGCGCGCGATGTCGTGACCTGCCCGGCGGAGCTGCGGCCGGCGGTCGCCTGGGCGCTGCACGACATCGCGCTGGTGCCTGACCTGGCCGGCGCGGCCGACCTGGTGAGTCGGGCGCCGCAGGTTCGCGCGGTCACCCGCGAGGGCGACTTGGTGGGTGCGCACGCCGCCGCTGGCGGCTCGGCCAAACAACCGTCGTACCTGGAGGTTCAGGCGGCGGTAGAGGAGGCGGCCGGCAACCGGGAACGGGCGCAGGCGCAGGTCTCCCAGTTGCAGGAGCAGCTAACCGAGGCCCGGGAGGCGCTCGCCGCGGCGAAAGAGCAGGTCCGGGTGTCGGCGGCGGCGAAGAAGGAGGCCGAGGGGCAGGCCAACGCCGCTGCCCGCCGGCTGGCCGAGTTGGGCGCCGCCGCCAGCTCCGCCCAGGCGGAGGTGCAGCGGCTCACGACCGCGCAGCAACGCGCCGCCGATGCCCGGGAACAGGGCGTGCAGCAGCTGGCCGAGCTGGCGGAGCGGCTGGAGCGGGCCGAGGAGACACCGGTGGACGAGGAGCCGGCCACTGAGGAGCGGGACCAGCTGGCGGCGGCGGTGCCGGCGGCGCGGCAGAACGAGTTGGAGATCCGGCTCGCGGTGCGTACCGCCGAGGAGCGGGTGAACTCGCTGGCAGGGCGCGCCGATCAGCTGTTGCGGCAGGCCGAGGCGCAGCGGGCCGCCCGGGAACGCGCGGCCGAGCGGCGGGCTGCCAAGCAGCGGGGTGCGGTGATCGCCCAAGCGGTGGTGACCGGTGCCGAAGCGGCGCTGCGGATGGTCAGTGACGCCTTGACGGTGGCGGCGCGGCAACGCGACGAGATCGCGGCGGCGCGGTCGGCCCGCGAGGCTGAGCTGACTCAACTGCGGGGCCAGGTCAGACAGCTGGAGCAGGAGCTGGGGCGGCTCACCGACGAGGTGCATCGGGACCAGGTGGCGCGGGCGGAGCAACGGCTGCGGATCGAGCAGCTGGAGGCCAAGGCGGCGGAGGACTTCGGGCTCGGGGTGGAGACGCTGGTCGCCGAGTACGCGCCGGATGTGCTGGTGCCCCCCACCGATGCGGCGGTGGCGTTGGCGGAGGCCGACGGCAAGCCGGTGCCCGAGCCCGCGCCGTATGACCGGGCGAGTCAGGAGAAGCGCGCCGCCAAGGCTGAGCGGGAACTGACTCTGCTGGGGAAGGTCAACCCGTTGGCCCTGGAGGAGTTCGCGGCCCTGGAGGAGCGGTACAAATTCCTCTCCGATCAGCTGGAGGACCTGAAGGCGACCCGGAAGGACCTGCTCACCGTCGTCGCCGACGTGGACGAGCGGATCCTGGACATCTTTACCTCGGCCTACCATGACACCGCGCGCGAGTTCGAGCAGGTGTTCGATGTGTTGTTCCCGGGCGGCGAAGGCCGGCTGGTCCTCACCGACCCCGACGACATGCTGACCACCGGAGTCGAGGTGGAGGCCCGGCCACCGGGCAAGAAGATCAAACGGTTGTCGTTGCTCTCCGGCGGCGAGCGGTCGTTGACCGCCGTGGCGATGCTGGTCGCGATCTTCCGGGCCCGGCCGAGCCCTTTCTACATCATGGACGAGGTCGAGGCCGCCCTCGACGACGTCAACCTGGGGCGGTTGATCGATCTGATGGAGCTGTTGAAGGGGCGTAGTCAGCTGATCATCATCACCCACCAGAAGCGGACCATGGAGGTCGCCGACGCGCTCTACGGCACCAGCATGCGCAACGGTGTCACGCAGGTGATCAGCCAGCGGATCCGGTCGGCGGAGCCGGCTGGATCCGCTGGCTGAGCGGCCCGCGGAGGGTTCGTCGAGCCGGCTACGGGTACGGAACCCCGGCCACTGCGTGGTCGGCGACGGTGCCGTAGCTGTGCCAGTAGGACTGGCCTGCGATCACCCCGACGGTGAGACCGCGGATGTGTACCGGGTACTGATTGCCCACTGAGAGGGTGTACCAGGGGGAGCCCGAGTCGCCGGGTTGTACCCGGGTGCCGTCGCTGACCACCAGGTCTTCGGTGCAGCCGAGCGGATCACAGAGCACACCGGTGGTGCTGACCGCGGTGTGGCCGCAGACCTCCCCGGATGTCTGGCCGCTGAAGCAGTAGTTGCTGAAGCCGATCACCGGATCACCGAAGCTGCTCACCGCCGCCCCCGCGGTGCTGTCCACTGCGCCGATGTAGATCGCGCCCTGGTAGCTGCTGCCGGCGATCACGGCCAGGTCCGGGTCCGGCAGGTTCGCGTGTGGGTGGAAGGTTCCCCACGTGTGCCCGCTGACGGTGGAGGTGACCGGCCGGCCGGAGCCGAAACAGTGTCCGGCGGTGAGCATGTAGCGGACGCCGCCGGTCTGGACCGTGAAACCACTGGAGCAGATGGCCCCACCACTGGTGATCGAGGCGCCGCCCCAGAACGGCGGGAAGTCACTGCCGCGGCCCCGGCCCGGGTCGTCGCCGAAGCGGAGCTCCAGCGGAGCGGGGTAGCGGGTGGCCAGCGGCCGCACCACCGCCGGTGGTGCGTTGGTGCCCAGCACCAGCACGTCCCGGGCCAGATCGAGATAGGCCCCGTACGCGTACCGGCCGGCGTCGGGGTGGAAGTCCCGGGCGGCCACATCCTCGGTGAACTGGGCGAGGGTGGGGGCCGTCAGGGAGCTATTCGCCACCTCGACCGGGAAGCCCGCCGCGGTCGCCGGTACCGGGCCAGCCGGTTGGTCTGCCGGAAGCAGGAGTACGAGGGCCGGTCGCGCCGGATCGTAGAAGGCACCGAGCGCGCCGGAGTCGGCGGCCAGGTCGGTCAGCCGGTCGGCGGCCTCGGCGAGCGATCGGTCAAGGGCTCGCGCAGCCACGAGATCGGCGCCCGCTGGCATTGGTGCTGTCTCCGCCGACGTCGACGGCAGCGCTGGCGCAGGGTGGTTCGGTGCGGCGTGGGCCGGCGTCGCTGCGGCGATCGCGAGCGTGAGCGCGGCGACCGCTCCGAGGGCGGTCCAGCTCCGGGTAGCGGTCACGGTCCCTCCCTCGTGGCTGGTGGGCAGCCGGGGCGGCTTGCCCGGTAGGACGGTAGACCTGGACCGGTCGGCGGGGAGCAGATCCGAGACAGCGTCGAACACGGTCGACCAGGGGTCACCCCACCGGGTTCGGTCGCCAGGCCAGACTCCGACGTGGTTCTTGATAGATAGTCGACAATGTGACGGTATCCGGCGGTTGTGGAACGTCGGTGTCTCCCGCTACAGTGCGGACGTAGTCTGCTGCACTGGGTAAGGGCGAAGATGAGCGATCCCACGGCAGAATCAGCCCTCGAACTCTCCGCCGCCGCCGAGGGCGTGCGAAGCATGGCGGAGCTGGCGGCGCTGCTGCGCCGATTGCGGCGCCGGGAGGCGCGGCGTCGCGGCGGCGCCGAACTCACCTATCGGCAGCTTGCGGCCCACGCAGGCTGGTCTCACGCGGTGGTGGCTGTCTATCTGACCGGCAAGACCCTGCCGCCCACCGACCGGTTCGACACCCTCGTCCAGTTACTCGGGGCGAGCCCGGCGGAGCAGAGTGCGCTGGCGACCGCGCGGGACCGGGTAGAGGAGGGCCGCCGGGCCGCGAGCGGCCCTGCCCGGGCTACTGCCTGGCAGCGGCCGCACCAGCTACCCGCCGATGTGCCGGGGTTCATCGGACGGGCGGCCGAGCTGGCCGAGCTGGACCGGGCGGCGGCGATCTCGACGCCGCGCGGGCGGGCCGGGGCCCGGACGCTCGCGATCGTCGGCTCGCCGGGCGCCGGTAAGACCGCGCTCGCGCTGCACTGGGCCCACCGGGTCAGGCACCGGTTTCCGCACGGCCAGCTCTACACCGACCTGCGCGGGTACGGGGCCGACCCGGCCGCCGACCCGGCCCGGATCCTCGACGGGTACCTCGCCGCGCTCGGCGTGCCGGCGGTCGATCGCCCGGCCGATCTGGACGCCAAAATCGGGCTGTACCGGTCCCTGCTCGACCGGCGTCGAGTCCTGGTGGTGTTGGATAACGCGGCGAACGCCCGGCAGGTGCGACCGCTGTTGCCGACCGCGCCGGGCAGCGCCGCGGTGGTTACGAGCCGTAGCGTGCTCACCGGGTTGGTCGCCAGCGACCGAGCACACCGGATAGTTGTGGACGTCTTGCCGCTCTCCGAAGCGGTGGCCCTGCTGGCCGGGTTTCTAGGCGAGGCCCGGGTCCGGGCCGAGCTGGCGGCGGTGCGCCAGCTCGCCCGGCTGTGCGGGTGCCTGCCGGTCGCCCTCTGCGCGTTGGGTGAACGGGCGGTAACCGGACCGTCGAGTTCGCTCACTGCGCTCGCAGATGAGCTAGCCACGGCGCGTAACCGGCTCGATCTGTTCGAGGCTGGCGACGATGGCCAGACCACGCTACGGACCATGTTCGGCTGGTCGTATCAACAGCTGCCAGCCGATGCCGCCCGGCTTTTCCGGGCGCTGGGCGCCCATCCTCGTCCCTGGGCCGATCGAGGCCTGCTCGCCGAGTTGTGCGGCGGCGACCCCCGCGAAGCGAGGCGGCTGGTGGAGGTGCTGGCCGCGGCGAATCTGCTGCACCGGGGACGGTGGGACCGCTACCGGCTCAGCGGGCTCCTGCGCTGGTACGCGGCTGAGTTGGCGATCGAGCACGGCGAGGCCGCCCCGGCCCGGCAACTACGAAGCCCGCAGCTGGGGGTCGAATCCCTTACCCGCCAATAGTGGGTCCACAGTAGCGGGTAACCGAAGATCCCGCCCCGGAGAAGCCCCCCGGCCCTGACTATCGGGTCGATCGACGGCTACCCTCATGATCCGAATCTCCGATTCCGGGACGTTTCTCCGGGCCGGCCGGCGCCCGGTGCCACTGTCGTAGCGATCCGCCGGCGACAGTGTCGGGCCACGCGATCGCGGGGTTCCTGACAGTGAGGGGGTGTCTCTGCCATGGCTGAGGAGCCAGTGGGGCCAGCGACCGATTCGTCGGCGGTCACCGCGCCGCGGCCCTGGCGGCCGAACTCGATCCTCTACCCGGCCTTCTTCGGCGGTCCGCTGGCCGCCACCGTACTCGGGGTCTGGAACGCCTGGCGGCTCTCGCTGCCGGGCCGGGCGCTGGCGCTGGTCCTCGCCGCCGGCGCCGGTGCGATCCTGGTCCGGTTCGGGCTGGCCAGCTTGTTGACCGAGCAGCAAGGAACGATGCTGCTGGTGGGCGGGGTCACCGGGGTGGCGGTCTGGGTGGTGATCGTGACCGGGCAGCGCGGGCCGTTCCGGGCGCAACACCCGGCCAACGAAGAGCCGGCCAGTCTGATCCGACCCGGAATCCTGGTAGCCGTGGGCTGCGGCCTGCTGGAGGCGGGGCTGCTCGGCCTGCTGGTGGGCTGAGCAGCCCCGGCTGCTCACTCGCCGGTGACCCCGTCGATGCGTTCCCGGAGCAGGTCCGCGTGCCCGTTGTGGCGGGCGTACTCCTCGATCATGTGGATGTAGACCCAGCGCAGACTGATCATGCCCCCCTTGCGGTACTCGAAGACCTCGTCGAGCGACCGGGTCGCTACGGCACGCCGCGACTGCTCGATCTCTTTGGTGAAGATCGCGAAGTCAGCCGCCGGATCGGCCGACGCGACCGCCTCGAAGTCGTAGTCCGGCTGGTCTTCGCGCCAGTAGAGCGGTTCGACCGGCTGGTCGCCGAAGCGGTGGCTGAACCAGTTTCGCTCCACCTCCGCCATGTGCCGCACCAGCCCGAGCAGGGTGAGGTTCGAGGGCGGACAGGCGGCCTGAATGAGTTGCTCGTCGGTGAGGCCGGCGCACTTGTGCAGCAGCGTGGCGCGGTGAAACTCCAGCCAACCCACAAGCATCTCGCGCTCGTCGGCGACGTACGGCGGATCATGGCGGGGAATCGTCGGAATTGTCATCCGGTTAGTAGATGCCCGAGAGTTATGGGGTCGCAAGCCCATTCCGGCGGGTGACAACCGTCGCGCCGCCCTGCCGCGCTGCTGCCGAGTGGCCCGCGTCTGACAGGATCGTTGCATGGAACCGGTTGTCGTCGTGCTGCTCGTGGTGGGACTGCTGCTGCTGTTGCTCGGCGCGGCTCTGCTCGCGCCGAGGTTGCGGCGCCGGCAGGCGCCGCCGCCCGAGGCGCCGCCACCGGCTACGCCGCCACAGCCGCCGCCGCAGGCGCCACCAGCGGCGGGGCCCACAGCTGAGCCGACCACAGCTGAGCCGCCGGTCGCGCCACCGGTCGAGCAGCCGGAACCGACCGCCGGGCGCCTGGTCCGGCTCCGGGCCAGGCTGGCGCGGTCCGAGAACGCCTTGGGTCGAGGGCTGCTGGGGCTGCTGTCGCGGGACCGGCTCGACGAGGACGCCTGGGAAGAGGTCGAGGAGACGCTGCTCGGCGCCGACGTCGGGGTCGCCGCGACCACCGACCTGGTGGCGCGACTGCGGGAGCGGACCCGGGTGCTCGGCACCCGCAGCGCCGACGAGCTGCGGGCCATGCTCAGCGAGGAGCTGGTCGCCGTGCTGGCGCCGGAGCTGGACCGGACCCTCGCCGCCCACCGGGTCGACGGCGCCCCCGGGGTGCTGTTGATGGTCGGCGTCAACGGTTCGGGCAAGACCACCACCTGTGGCAAGGTCGCCCGAGTGTTGGTGGCGGACGGTCACAGCGTGGTGCTGGGGGCTGCCGACACGTTCCGGGCCGCCGCCGCTGACCAGCTCGCCACCTGGGCCGGCCGGGTGGGCGCCGAGGTCGTTCGCGGTGCCGAGGGCGCCGACCCGGCCAGCGTCGCCTTCGACGCGGTCCGGCGCGGGGCCGAGGCCGGAGTCGAGACGGTAGTGATCGACACCGCTGGCCGACTACAGAACAAAGTCGGACTCATGGATGAGCTGGGCAAAGTCAAGCGGGTGATCGAGAAGCGGACCCGGGTGACCGAGACACTGTTGGTGATCGACGCCACCACCGGGCAGAATGCACTCACCCAGGCAAAGGTCTTCACCGAAGCGGTGGATGTCACCGGGGTCGTGTTGACCAAGCTCGACGGCAGCGCCAAAGGGGGCATCGTGATCGGTGTGCAGCGGCAGCTCGGCATTCCGGTCAAGCTGGTTGGCCTCGGCGAAGGGCCGGACGATCTCGCGCCGTTCGATCCGAAACAGTTCGTCGCCGCCCTGCTCGGCGGCGCCCCGTGACCCAGACCAACTCCGCCGCCGAGATTCCGCTTCGCGGCGGCAACGTCAGCACCGTCGTCAAGGTCGCGGGCACGGTCCGTCGCAATACCGGCCCCTGGACCCCATCTGTGCACGCGCTGCTACGGCACCTGGAGAAGGTCGGGTTCACCGGAGCACCGCGCGTGCACGGCATCGACGAGTACGGCCGCGAGGTGCTCACCTACCTGGAGGGCGAGTGTGGCGAGTACCCACTCGCCGAGCACTGGGCCACCGACGAGGCGCTGGTGACGGTCGCCACCATGCTGCGGATGTTCCACGACGCGCAGCAAGGCTTCCAACCGCCGCCCGGGGGGGTCTGGCGCTCGTTCGGACCGCCCCCACCGGACGCCGAGGTGGTCTGCCATCACGACGCCGCGCCACACAATGTGATCTGGCGGCCCGACGGCACCCTGGCGCTGATCGATTTCGACCTCGCCTCGCCCGGGTCGCGCCTCTACGACGTGGCGTACGCGGCCTGGACCTGGGTGCCGCTCTTCAGCGACCGGGATTCGGTCACGCTCGGCTGGCAACGGCCGGACCGGCCCCGCCGGCTGCGGCTGTTCGCCGACGCGTACGGCCTGATCCCGCGGGACCGGCACCGGTTCGTCCGGACCATCCGCCGCCGGATCGTCGACCACGTCGAGGGCATCCGGCGGATGGCGGCGGCCGGAGACCCGGCCTTCGTCCGCATCGTCCGAAAGGGTCATCTCCGTCGACCCGCGCGTGACCTGCGACTACTCGATTATGAGCGGCACACGCTCGAATACGCGATGCGCTGACGGCCGAACGGTCAGCCCCGATCGGCCAGCGGGCCGACGTGCACCTTTCTGGTGACGATTGTCACAGGGGTGAAACAACCCGTCACTGCCTCGAAACTTAGCGACGCCGAGTCTCGAAACAGGGTCCCTGAATAGTTCCGCGCAGCCGACGCGGCAGCGCAGCCAATCGTCGGAACCAAGCGTGCAACTGACCCTGGTGCGGTGCGGTGGGTCGCACCGCGCCCAATGAGAGGAGGCAGCGTGCCGGAGATCGATTCCGGGCACACCGCCTGGATCCTGACCTCGAGTGCCTTGGTGCTGTTGATGACTCCCGGGCTGGCGTTGTTCTACGGCGGCATGACCCGTTCCAAGGGCGTCCTCAACATGCTGATGATGTGCTTCGGCGCGATCGGCGTCGTCAGCCTGCTGTGGATCTTCTACGGCTTCAGCCTGGCGTTCAGCGAAGAGGTCGGCGGTAGCTCCATCGGTGGGCTCTTCAGCGACCTGTCCGCCGCCGGTATGCGGGGACTGTTCGAGACCGGTGAGGAGGGGGGCCTGCCGATCCTCGCGTTCGCGGGCTTCCAGATGATGTTCGCCGTCATCACTACCGCCCTGATCGCCGGCGCCATCGCCGATCGGGCCAAGTTCGGCTCCTGGCTGATCTTCGCCGTGATCTGGGCGACGCTGGTCTACTTCCCGGTGGCCCACTGGGTGTGGGGCGCCGGCGGCTGGCTCGGCGAAGGCATGGGCGTACTCGACTTCGCGGGCGGGACCGCGGTCCACATCAACGCCGGTGCCGCGGCCTTGGCGCTGGCGCTGGTGCTCGGAAAGCGGGTGGGCTGGCCTAAAGAGAAGATGAAGCCGCACAACCTGCCGCTAGTGTTGCTCGGCGCCGGTCTGCTGTGGTTCGGCTGGTTCGGGTTCAACGCCGGCTCCGAGCTGGCCGCCAACGGCATCTCCGCGGTGGCGCTGGTCAACACCCAGGTCGCGACCGCGGCGGCGGTGCTCGGCTGGATCTTCGTCGAGTGGATCCGGTTTGGTAAGCCGACCACCCTCGGGGCCGCCTCCGGCGCGATCGCCGGCCTGGTGGCGATCACCCCGGCCTGCGCCTTCGTGGAGCCGCTCGGGGCGATCGCGATCGGTGCCATCGCCGGTGTGGTCTGCTCGCTCTGCGTCAGCCTGAAGTACAAGCTCGGCTACGACGACTCGCTCGACGTGGTCGCCGTGCACTTCGTCGGCGGCGTCATCGGTTCGGTCCTGATCGGTCTGCTCGCGGTCGAGGTGCTCGCCGACGAGAACGGCCTGCTCTACGGCGGCGGTGTCGGCCTGCTCGGGATCCAGACGCTCGGCGTCGTGGTGGTCGCCGTGTACTCGTTCGTGATGGCCTGGCTGATCGCGTTCGCGATCGAGAAGACCATCGGCTTCCGGGTCAAGCCGGAGGATGAGGTCGAAGGTATCGACCTGACCGAGCACGCCGAGGCCGGGTACGACTTCACCAGCACCGGTCCGTCGCTGGTCGGCTCCGCCCCCGCGCGGCCAGCCGCCGCGCCGGCCGCGCCGGAGTCGGCGTCCTCCGAGAAGGTCGCTGGCTGAGCCAGCCGACACCCACGACACAGATGGAGGGATTGGCTATGAAGCTGGTGACCGGGGTCATCAAGCCCCACCAGCTAGACGCGGTGAAGGACGCGCTGCACGCGCTCGGCGTCGCAGGGCTCACCGTCAGTGAGGTCCAGGGGTACGGCCGGCAGAAGGGCCACACCGAGGTCTACCGGGGCGCCGAGTACACGGTCGAGTTCCTGCCGAAGGTAAAGGTGGAGGTGGTCACCGACGAGCTCGACGTCGAGAAGGTCGTCGACGCGGTCGCCACCGCCGCCCGTACCGGCAAGATCGGCGACGGCAAGGTCTGGGTGACCCCGGTCGAGGAGGTGGTTCGGGTACGCACCGGCGAGCGCGGCGTGGAAGCGCTCTGAGGTGAAACTCGATACCGACCAGGTTGGCGCCGCCGCCCGCGATGCGCGGGCGGCGGCGCTCGACCGCTTCCTCGCCGAGCTGATGCCCACCCCCGTGCCCCGTGGGGTGGCGCTGGTCGCGGTCGGTGGCCTCGGCCGCCGGGAGTGCGCCCCGCACAGCGACCTGGACCTGCTCCTGCTGCATCAGGCAGCACCGGGGATCGGAGACCTCGCCACCCAGCTGTGGTATCCGATCTGGGACCGCAGGTACGCCCTGGACCATTCGACGCGAACCCTGGCAGAGGCGCTCGCGGTCGCGCAGGAGGACCTCGCGGTGGCGCTGGGGCTGCTCGACGCCCGGCACGTCGCAGGTGATCCGGCGCTCACCGCGGAGCTGGTGGCGGCGGCCCGGGACCAGTGGCGGCGTACCGCGGCCAGCGGCCTGCCGCGGTTGCGGGCGGCGGTCGAGCAGCGGCACGACCGCCACGGCGAGCTTGCGTTCCTGCTCGAAGGCGACGTGAAGGAGAGCCGCGGCGGCCTGCGGGATGTCGGGATCCTCCGGAGCATCGGGTACGCCGGGGTGGCGGACACGATGCTGCCGCCGGTGCGCGCCGCGTGCACCCGGCTGCTGGACGTGCGGGACGCGTTGCACCTCTCGATGGGTCGGCGGGTCGACCGGCTGCTCGCTCAGGAAGCCGCGGCGGTGGCGGCGAGCGTCGGGCTTCCCGACCGGGACGCGTTGCTGCGCCGGGTGGCAACGGACGCTCGTACCGTCGCGCACGCGCTCGATGACGGGTGGCGTTCGGTCACCCGGTGGCGGGAGAGCCGGCGCCGCGGCGCCCCGGCGAGCCGGCCGCAGCGCCGGCCCCTCGCCCGTGACGTGGTGGAGTACGACGGTGAGGCGGTGCTGGCGCGTACCGCCATCGCCGCCCGCCCCGACCCGACGTTGTCGCTGCGGGTGGCGGCGGCCGCCGCCACGGCTGGGCTGCCGATCGCCCGAGCGACCTGCGAGTGGCTGGCGAGCTACTGCCCTCCGCTGCCCCGGCCCTGGCCAGCGCCGGCCAGGGATGCCCTGCTGACGTTGCTGGGCGCCGGCCCAGCGCTGGTCGCCACCTGGGAGACCTGCGACCGATACGGCCTAGTGGCCGGGTGGTTGCCGGAGTGGCATCGGCTCCGCAGCGCGCCGCAGCACCACCCAGTCCACCTATACACGTTGGATAGGCATCTGGTGCAGGCGGCGGCGGAGGCCGCCCGGTTCGCCCGGGAGGTCGAGCGTCCCGACCTGCTGCTGCTCGGGGCGCTGCTGCACGACGTCGGCAAGGGCCTACCCGGTGACCATTCGGAGGCCGGGGCGCCGGTCGCGGAGGCGATCGCTACCCGGATCGGCCTGCCCGCCGCCGACGTCGCGGTCTTGAGGCAGCTGGTGCGGCTGCACCTGCTGCTGCCTGAGACCGCCACCCGACGGGACCTGTCCGACCCGGTCACCATCCGCACCGTCGCCGACGCCGTGGCCGACCTGAGCACCCTGGAGTTGTTGCACGCGCTCGCCCGGGCCGACGCGGCCGCCACCGGTCCGGCGGCGTGGTCGCAGTGGAAGGAGCGGCTCATCGGCGACCTAGTCGCCAGCGTGGCGGCGGCGCTGCGCGACGGCGGTCTACCCACCCCGCCGGAGCCTGACCCGGCGCTGGTGGCCGGGCCGCTGCCGGCGGTACACCTCGACGGTGACCGGGTGGCGGTCGCCGCGGCCGACCGGAGCGGGCTGCTCGGCAGCGTCGCCGGCTGTCTGGCGATGCATCGGCTGGGGGTGCTCTCCGCCGACACCGCCACCGTCGACGGCCGGGCGCTGGTCGAGTTCGTGGTGGAGCCCCGGTTCGGCCAGTGGCCGGACCCGTCCCGGCTCGCGGTGGACCTGCGCCGGGTGGCCGAGGGCGACATCTCAGTGACCCAGCGCCTCCGGCGCGGCGGGCACCGTCGAGGCGGCGGTGCGCCACCCCGGGTGGTGTGGCACCGGGGCGCCGCCTCGGATGCGGTGATTCTGGAGCTACGCGCGGCCGACTCGCCAGGGCTGCTGTTCCGGGTGGCGAGCGCGCTCGACGAGGTTGGCGCCGAGGTACGAGCCGCCCGGATCTCCACCCTCGGGGCCGATGCTGTGGACGCGTTCTACCTCACCGGATCCTGGGCGGACGAGGGCGACCGGAAGCGGGTCGAGACTGCGGTGCTCGCGGTGGCTTAGCCACCTACTCAGCGCCCACCTGACCAAACGACCGGTGTTTTGGCTCGCTGGACGACCAAACGACCGGTGTTTTGGCTCGCTGGACGACCAAACGACCGGTGTTTTGGCTCGATTGCTCGACTTCAACCGGGTAGCCTGCAGGGTGTGCGGGATGATGTGCTGAGAGAGCTCATACGAGAACAGAACCCGTGGTGGCGAGCGGCGGCCGTCGGCGAGGATCCACTCGGCTGGACGGTTACTGACCGCACGCTTCGCGCTCGGCAGAGTTATGACCTGGGCTACCGCTCGGATGTGTTGGACGACGTCGGCCGCGCGCCGCTCGGCAGCAGCCTTCACCTGCTCCGGGGCCCGCGCAGGGTCGGGAAGTCTGTGGTGCTCAAGGATTTCATCGCCCGGCTCTGCAGTCGGCCGGACGTTGACCCATGGCAGATCATCTACCTTCCGGCCGATACTCTCTCTGCCCAGGATCTCCGGCGGGCGGTTGTGCTGGCGACTGAGATTACGCGCGTCGCTGGCGACGCCGTACGGGTGTGGGTCATTGACGAGATCACCGCGGTCGAGGGGTGGACAGCCGAGCTCAAGAGCCTTCGGGACAACACCAGGTTCGGTGATGACACGGTGATCCTCACCGGCTCCTCGGCGGCAGGTGCTGCACAAGCCGTCCGCGACCTCGGCGCAGGGCGTACGGGCGAAGCGCGGCACCCCTTCCGGTTGGTGCTGCCGATGACGTTTCGGCAGTACCTATCAGCCGTGGAGCCCGAGCTTCCCACTCCGGGTCCGTTCCCGCCGTGGGCGGTCCAGACCCCGGAGGCGGCAGACGCTGCCGGCCTTCTTGAAACGTTCACGAATGAACTCGACCTGGCGTGGCAGCGGTACTTGGAAGCGGGCGGTTTTCCTCGCGCCGTGTTTGAACACCACCGCCACGGATCGGTGTCAACGGTCTTCCTGCGGGAGCTTGAGTCGTGGCTCACCGCGGATGTTGACCCTTCCGCACCGCAAGAGTCGGTGGCGCTCTTGCTGGGCGAAGTGCAGCAGCGAAGCTCCTCGCCGTTGAATGTGCGGAGCCTAGCCGAGACGCTCGGGCTTTCCCGTAGCTACCTGGCGACCCGGCTCAACCGAATCGTGTCGACCTTCGCCGGTCTGTGGTGTCACCAGGTTGATGAGCAGGGGCGCCGGGTCGGCGGGGCCCAGTCCAAGCTCTACCTGGTCGACCCGCTGCTCGCGTGGCTGGGACATTACCTCCGCGCCGGCCTGCCGGTGCCTGACTTCACTCACCTGACCGAGGCGTCGCTCGCCGTGACCGTCGCGCGGGTGGTGGAGGCGCACAGCCCAGGCCGGTGGCTCGCCGGGGACACTGTTGGGTACGCCCGTACCGCCAGCGGAGCCGAGGTCGACGTTGCGGCGGTCCCGATCAACGGTCCGGCCGGTGGCGAACAGACCCCTCCGCTGGAGGTGAAGTGGGTCCCCTCCGGGTGGCGACCGGCAGCCGCGGGACTGGCCCGCAAATGCGGCCGTGGGATCGTCGCGACGAAGACCGCGACCGACTACTCAGGCCCAGTCTGGGCGCTCCCGGCCCCAGTGGTGAGCCTCTTACTCAGCTAGCCGCTGGCGGTGAAGGCTCAGGTGCGTCGTCCTCCGCGGCAGGGTCGACGTCGGGCTGCAGTTGGGTGGCGAGGAAGAGCCCGGTCTGCATGATCGGCAGGACGGCGAGCGCGCCGGCCCCCTCGCCAAGCTCTAGCCGTAGGTCGAAGAGTGGCTTCAGGCCGAGGGTGTCCTGGACCCGGGTGACCAGCGGGTGCGCGCCTGCGTCGGGCAGCAGCCACCAGTGCCGGGCGGCCGCAGCCAGATTCCGCGCGACCAGCCCCGCCGCCGCCCCCACCGGGCCGTCCAACAGCACCGGTGTCCGCCGGGCGGCGGCGCCCAACAACAGCCCGGTGGCGATCGCCAGGTCCGCTCCGCCGAGCTGGGCCAGCAACGGACGGCCGACAGTACGTCCGCCGCCGCGGGTCCGGTGCACCGCGTCGCGTACCGTGGCGCAGCGCAACATCCACGCCTCGTCGTCGATCAGGCCCTGCTCGCTGCGGACCCGGGCCAACAACGCCGCAGGCTCGGTGCTGGGCGCCAGGATCGCGGTGACCGCGGCGGCGGCGCTCTCGGCGCCATCCCCGATCGATGCCAGCACCAGCACATCCACGCCGTCGTCGGCGGCCCGTTCGGCCAGCTCCCAACCGCGCGCGAGCGCCTGCTCCACCTGCGGCTCGGGCATCGCCGGCCCGTCCTCAATCGGCTCGGCGGCGGCCGCGTCGACGAGTTGGACGCTGGCGGCGACCGGGGCCGCCAGCCGCGCCAACGGGTCGGTGCCCGCCCGAAGCGCAGCGGCTCGCTGGGCTGCCCAGGTCGGGCCGGCGCTGGCGCCGCCTTGATGCGCTCCGTTCAATACCAGCACCCGGGCACGCTGCCACGGGGTCGGGTCGGCCGTGCCCTGGGCGCCAGCCGCGAACTGGACCACCCGGACGAGTTCGCCGAGTGCGATCGGGCCGAGGGCGGCGAGCCGGTCCCCGGCCGCCGCCTTGGCCTCGGCGTCCGGTGCGGGCAGCGCGGCCAGCTGGGACAACCCGGCAGCGGAGGCGGCGGTGGCCGTCGCAGTCGCGGGCGGGGCGGCGGTCGCGGTCGGCGCGCCAGCGGTCACACTGGTCGCGCCAGCCGTGCGCCAGCCGGCTTCGGGCACTGTGCCGCCCTTCAACCAGCTGGGCTGCCCGGCCACCACCAGCACTACCGCATCGGCGGCGGCGGCGAGCGCCTGGTTCACCTCGCCTAACAGCTGCGCCAGCCGGCGGTTCGCGGCGGTGGTGGGCGGCGTCGACAACCCCACCTCGGCGCTGACCAGCACCAGTTGTCCCGGGCCCGGGCCGATCGCCGCCACCAACTCGGTCAGCTCAGCCGAGTCGAGCTTGGCGGACCCGCCCGGGAGCCAGCTGGTCAGGTCGCTGACCAGCAGGTTCTCACCCGGCTCGGCCTGGGCGATCTGGGCCGCTAACGCGGCCAGACCGTCGCCGCTGGTCGGCGTCGGACGCCGAACCGGAGCAGCCTGGTCGAGCTGGGACTCGGCGAAAGCTTCGCGGCCGGAGCCGGCACCACCGAGGACGAGGAGCGTGCGCCAAGACATGCCGATACCCTATGGCCCGATCGTTAATGCTCGCGACGGGACCGGACGAGGAGCGTGACTCATGGCGTGGAGCTGGCGGTACGAGGCGGCGGACGGGACAACGGTCACAGGGCCGGCTGAGACGTTCGGCAGCCAGGCCGACGCCGAGTCGTGGCTCGGCCAGACTTGGCGGCAGCTCGCCGAGCAGGGGGTGAACACGGTGGTGCTGCTCGAAGGCGAGCGGGTGGAGTATCGGATGAGCCTACTCAACGAGTAGTGACCAGGGCGGGTCGGTTGGTCGTCGCGGGCAGGCCTCCACGGCGACCAACCGACCCGCCAGCGGTGGTTACCGGGTCGGCGGACGTTCCGGCGACTGGGTCCGGGCCGGGTCGGTCACCACGACCGCCCCCAGGGCTTCGTCGATCGCCTTCAGCAGGCTCGCGTCGAGCTTCACCCCGACCGCTTTGATCGTCTCGGTGAGCTGCGCAGGCCGGGTGGCGCCGACGATCGCCGAGGCGACGTTGGGGTTCTGCAGCACCCAGGCGATCGCCAGCTGCGCCATGGTCAACCCGGCCTGCTCCGCGAGCGGCTTCAGCCGCTGCACCGCGGTGAGGATCTCCTCGGTGAGTAGGTGGCCGATGAACCGGGAGCCGGAAGCGTCGGTGGCGCGGGAGTCGGCCGGCGGCGCGTCGCCGGGGGAGTACTTACCGGTCAGCACGCCCTGGGCAAGCGGGGAGAAGACGACCTGGCTCAGTCCGAGCTCCTCGCAGGTCGGCACGACCTCGGGCTCGATCACCCGCCACAGCATCGAATACTGGGGCTGGTTCGAGACCAGCGGAATGCGCAGGTCGCGCGCGATCGGGTACGCCTCACGAATCTGTTCGGCCCGCCACTCGGAGACCCCGATGTAGTGGGCTTTGCCGGCCCGGACGATGTCGGCGAAGGCCGTCAGCGTCTCCTCCAGGGGAGTGCTGTAGTCGAAGCGGTGCGCCTGGTAGAGGTCGACGTAGTCGGTCTGGAGGCGGCGGAGGGAGCCGTTGATGGACTCCATGATGTGTTTGCGGGACAGGCCGCTGTCGTTGGGGCCCTCACCGGTCGGCCAGTAGACCTTGGTGAAGATCTCCAGGCTTTCGCGGCGTTGACCCTGCAGCGCCCGTCCGAGCACCGCTTCGGCCTTGGTGCCCGCGTAGACGTCCGCAGTGTCGAATGTGGTCACTCCCAGGTCGAGCGCGGTACGGACACACGCCGTCGCCGCCTCCTCCTCAACCTGCGAACCGTGCGTGATCCAGTTGCCGTACGAGATCTCGCTGACCAGCAGTCCGGACTTGCCAAGGTGTCGAAATTCCATGTCCGCAAACCTACCTGCCCAGGTAAGCGGCGACATCCTATGACCGCGGGCGGCTCAGAGCACAGGTTTGGTGTCGGCGAGTAGTCGGTCGATCTCCTCCATTACCGCTAGCCGGCTCGGATGGTTGGGCTCGATCAACGGGCGTCCCCGGCGGTCCAGCGCTCCCCAGGCACCGGTCGGGCTGCTCACCAGGAACGCCACCGGGTGGATCACCAGGTTGGGGTGGCTCGGTGGCACGATGACCCGCCCGGCCCGATCCACCACGCCCTTCCGGCCACCGCCAGCATCTACAATAGCCAGACCTTCGTCGGTAAACCCGTCGATGTAACGACCGTCGGTCATCGCCGTGGCGTACCCGGCGTACTGACATGGCACCAGGAGCCGGCCGCCGCTGTCGACCGCGCCCCACCCGCCGCGCCGTACCGGCGCCACCCCCCGGCGGAACGGGCGGACATCTTCGTACCCGGTCGAGATGACGACCCGGTTCTGCTTGTCGATCGCTACCCAGGCGCCATATCCGTCACGCGACACCCACGCCAGACCCTCGGAGAACGACCCCACGCCGAGCCAACCGGCGCTGGCGTCGATCAGCTGCTGGCCGGATTCGTCGATCAGCTCCCAAGTCTCCGAACCGGGCCGGCGCACCCACGCTACCGAGTCCCGGAACGGCTGGACATCAGCGTAGCCAACGCCGATCACCACGGCACCGTGCTGATCCGCGTACCCCCAGGCGTCGGCCTGCTCGTCGAAGACCGGGGTCGGCGGGGTATGCAGCTGGAGGATCTCCTCCTTGCTCCGTGGGTACGGTCCGATCCCATTCTCGGCGATCTTGCGGGCGACCGCGTCCAACGCCTGGTCGGTACGGGCGATCAGCTCCGGGTCGTCGACCTTGCGAAGCTCCAGCGCCTGGTCGAAGTGGTTGCAGGCCTCGATGTAGCGGCCCTGGTCGTAGCAGGAGCGGCCGGCATGCTCGTGCATGGTGGCCCGCAACCGGTCGGGCAGTTCCGGCGAGTTCGCCAGCGCGAACAACCGGTCCGCCTCGGCGAAGTCGCCGCGCCACTGGTGGACGTGGGCCAGTCGAGCCTGGGCGATCGCGATCCGGCGCAACTGGCTGGTCGCCTCCGCGTGGGCGAGCGCGAGCTTACCGTCGGCCAGCGCCTTGTTGAGGTCGCCCAGGATCCGCGAGACCACTGCCCGCAGGCTCAGCAGGCGGGCTCGGGTGGGATTGTCGCTGGCCGGCTCGAGCTTCACCGTGAGCTGGTCGCGCAGCCGGCGCAGCTCCTCCGGGTCGGCCACGATCTCGCGCAGCGTCTCGTGGTGGAAACGCCAGTCATAGGTGGCGAGCACCTGCTCCGGGTCATGGGTGTCGGACTCCGGGGCGGGCTCGGCGGAGATCGGTTCCTCCGGCTGGGACTCGCTGGCGTCGGGCGCCTCGGTGGCGTCGTCGGGCTCCGTGGCTTCGCCGGGTGTGGCACCGGGACGTTGGCCGGGCACCACCACCGGGGCGAGCATCGTCGGCGCGCTCAACGCGGTGGCGGCGCCGGCGGCCGGCCCAGAGGCCGGCCGGACCGTGTCGACGCTCGACGCGTGCGATGGTCCGTCCTCGAAGGATGGTGGCGACCCAGCTGCGGCGGCCGGCTGGGCCGGCGAACTTACCGGCCGACCACTGGTCGGCTGACTGCTCACGGGGTAGCTACTCACGGGCTGGCTGCTCACGGGCTGGCTGCTCACTGGTTGGCTACTCACGGGTTGGGGGTTGTTGCTGACGGCCGAGCTCGGGTACTGATACTCGATCTGGTCGCCGCGAAACGGGCGGGGGGTGGGGTCACTGCTGACCGGCGCTGCCGGAGCAGGGCTGGTCAGGTGCTCCTCGAAACCGGCGGCGGCGGCCTGCGGTGGCCGTGGGCGATTGGCGTTGGCGAGCCACCCTACCGTGGACGGTTCGGTCGTGACTGGGGCACTGACC
The DNA here is from genome assembly GCF_016925615.1 of Natronosporangium hydrolyticum. Lineage (NCBI taxonomy): Bacteria > Bacillati > Actinomycetota > Actinomycetes > Micromonosporales > Micromonosporaceae > Natronosporangium > Natronosporangium hydrolyticum. The sequence continues at coordinate 4,104,451 of NZ_CP070499.1, read as the reverse complement.
GGGTCGTCGCCGGTTGCCGGAGCTTCGCTGGTCGGGGCGGTCGGACCGTTGCCGGTGACGGGTGCCGCGCTGACGGGTGGGGCGGCGACGGGTTCCGCGTCGTGCGGGGACACCGTCGGTGATGGCTCCGTCCACGGTGCCGGTGCCGGTGCCGGTGCCGGTGCCGGTGCCGGTGCCGGTGGCGGGGCAGCGGGCAGCGCCGGCCGGGCCGGCTGCTGCCGTGGCGGCTGCTGCGGCGGGTACGGCTGTGACTGGTACGGCTGGGGCTGGGGGGACCGCGGCCGCACAACCGGCTGTGCCGAGGTCGGATGGTCGTAACTCGGCTGGGTCGAGACCGGGTACTCCGACGTCGGGTGGTCGTAGGTAGGGCGAGCCGGTCCCGGCCGGGGTGGGGCCATCGGATAGCCCGAGGCAGGGTGTGCCGAGGTAGGCCGGGCCGGCTGCCCCGGCGCTGGCCGGTAGGGCTGGGGCGGCGGCCCGCGGTATACCGCGCCCGGTGGTGCGGGCACCCCCGACCTAGCCGGTGGTGCGGGCGCTGCTGACCGTGGGGGTCCCGGCGGCGGCCCGCCGGGCGGTGCTGGGGGCCGCTCCGCCGGATGCGGCCGAGCAGGCGGGTGGTATGGCGGCTCCCCCGGGTACGGCGGTGCGGAACGGGCGCCGGGTGGTGGCCCCGAGTGGGCGGGTGGTGGCCCCGGGCGGGCGCCGGGTGGTGGGCCGGGCTGGGCGCCCGGCCGTGGCGTCGGGCGGCCACCCGGCGGTGGGCCGGGCTGGGCGCCCGGAGGGCCGGAGCGGGTCGGCCCTGGTGGGTCACCGGCCCGGTACGGGGCTCGTGGTCGGCCGTCCGGCGGTGGACCTGCCGCCGGCCGGGGCGGTCCGCCGCCCGGCGGGGCGGCAGCCGGCGCCGGCCCCGGAGGCCGGCCAGCCGCTGGCGGTCGCGGCGCACCCGGACCGGGCGGGCGGGGCGTCGGCCCGGGGCCGTGGTGCGGCGGCCCACCACCGGCCGGACCCGGGCCCGGTGGTGGGCCAGGGGCACGGCGACCGCCCTGCGGTGGGTTCCGGGGTGGCGGGGCGCGTCGCGGCTCCGGTGCCGCCCCCGGGGGGTAGGGCCCGGGGGGATAAGGCCCGGGCGGAGGCGGCCCCGGATCGCGCGGGTACGCGGCCGCCCCACCTGGTGGTCGCCCTGGGTGGGGCGGTGGGCCGGGGCGTTCGGGGTATTCGGGGTAACGGTCGGGGTGTCGCGGTGGCGGGCCCGCTGCGGATTGGCCGGGGGCCGCTGAACCGGGTCGGTACTGACCAGGTGGGGGTGAGCCGGGCTGGGGTGAGCCTGGAGGGGGTGAGCCGGGCGGCGGGCCGGCGGCCGGGTGACCGGGCAGGTACGGTGGGCGCGGTCCAGCCGGCGGCGGCGCCGATTGGCGGGGCGGGCCGCTCTGGTGGGGCGGCGGAGCGCCCCGGCCGGGTGGCGGCTCCGGCGATTGCGGGGCCGGCGCAGGTTGACCGGACACCGGCGAGCCGGGTGGCGGGGGGCCGTCCGGCGGCGGTGTCGGGGGCGTCAGCCGGACCCGGCCCGCTGATCTCGTTGGTGTGGCATCGGGGGGTGCGGTCTTGCGCCGGCGTCGGCCACCGTCGTGGTCGTTAGCCACGCAGAGCCACCTCCCCTCCGAGAACCAGCCGCACGTACCGCCGGGCCGGCGGTCGATCGCCCGGCAGGCTCGGAAAATTGTGCGCGACGCAACCAGGCTACCGCCGTCACCGGGGTGACCAACACCTCCCCGCGGCAGCTCGATCATGGACATCCCTCGGTACGGCCGGGCCGCGGCTGGTTGCCAGCGACGCCGAACGCCCGGTTAGCCGGGGTGCTCCATCATCAGCACCGCCCAGGTGCCTGGCGCGAGCGCCTGGTAGTGGTGCGGTGTGTCGCCGGGGAAGGTGGCGTAGTCACCGGGGCCGAGGTCGACCGGGGCGTCCACCGGGCCCGCCCGGAGCTTGCCGGCGGCGACCACGAGGTGTTCGACGCTGCCGGGGATGTGGGCGTCGGCTGCCCGACCGTTGCCCTCGGCTAGTTCGATGATGTAGAGGTCCCGCCGGCTCCGGGATCCGGCGGAGAGTAGAGCGCCCGCGAAGTCGGCCTGTTCAGAGCGGTGCCAGGCACCGGCACCGGCGCGGACCACCTGAACCCTGGGCGGTGGCGGGGGTGACACCAGTTGGCTAAACGGCACATCGAGCGCGACCGCCAGCGCCCACAGCGTCTCTACGCTGGGGTTGCCGGCGCCTGACTCGAGTTGCGAGAGGGTGGACTTGGCGACGTTGGCCCGGCGGGCCAACTCGCTGAGGGTCAAGCCTGCGCGTTCCCGCTCCTGGCGGACCGCAGCGGCGATGACGGCGTGAGGCGGGGCACTCGTCATGGCGTTCATCATATCGGTCGAAGAATTCGGTTTGACGAACGAGCTGGCTCTGTTCAGAATATCGAACTATGAGATCGGTATGGCGAACTGCCGGCCGTGGGCTGCTGCGCGACATCGCCGCGCTGGCGGTGGCCGCGCTAGCCATTGGAGTGTCATTCGGCGCGATCGCGGTCGCCGCCGGGGTGCCAGGCTGGCTGGCGGTGACCATGTCGTTGCTGGTCTTCGCCGGCGGTTCGCAGTTTCTCGCGGTCGGACTACTCGCCGCGGGGAGCCCCGCGGGCGCGCTCCTCGGTGGGCTGTTGCTGAACGCGCGGCACCTGCCATTCGGACTCGCCCTGGCCGAGCGCGGAGGCGACGATGAGCCGAACCGCCCAGTACCCCGGCAGTCCGACGGCACCAGCCAGGCGGCGACGCCCGCCGTAATCGGCACCGGATGGTTGAGCCGGCTTGTCGGCAGTCACCTGCTCATCGACGAGTCGGTGGCGTTCGCGTTGGCGCAGGCCGATCCGCGTCAGCGCCGCGCCGCGTTCTGGCTCACTGGTCTCGCGTTGTTCACGGTATGGAACCTCGGCACCCTCGCCGGGGTGGTGCTCGGTGGCGCCGTCGCCGACCCGGCAGCGCTCGGGCTCGACGCGGCGTTCCCGGCCGGCCTGCTCGCGCTGTTGTGGCCGAGCCTGCGCGACCCGGCGGCCCGGCGAGTCGCCACAGTCGGGGTAGCGGTCGCGCTGCTCACCACCCCGGTGCTGCCGGCCGGGATGCCGGTACTACTGGCGCTCACCGGCCTGGTGGCGGTGAAACTTCCGCTGCCGAGGCGGCGAACCCAGCCGGAGGTGCGGCGGTGAGCACCGCGGCGATGCTGGCGGTAGTGCTGGCGCTCGCGCTGGGGACGTACGCTTTCCGGCTGGCCGGAGTGCTGCTCGCGGACCGGTTGACCTTGCCGGAGTCGGTCCGTCGGCTGCTGCCGCTGGCGGCGGTGGCGCTGCTGACCGCGTTGGCGGTGACTGCGGCGCTCACCGAGGCCGGCAGCCCGGCCGGAGTGGCCCGACCCGGCGGAGTCCTGGTCGGGCTGATCCTGGCGTGGCGCCGGTTGCCCTTCGCGGTGGTGGTAGTCGCCGCGGCCGCGACCGCGGCCGGGCTGCGCCTGCTCGGCCTGCCCTGACCCGGGCGGAGTGCTCAGATCTTTTCGCCGATCCGCCGACCGGGATGCGGAATCCGGAGCTTCCGGAAGGTCAGCGCCCTCATGATCACGTAGAAGTAGAGCGCGCCCATCCGCTCGGTCGAGTCCGGGTGCCGCTGCCGCACCAACCGCTTGGTCTTGCGGCACAACAGCCACGAGTCGGTGATCACGGCGATCGCCAGCACCGCCCAGGCCAGGTTCGCGATCAGGCGTACCTCGTCCGGCATGGCGGCACCAGAGAAGAGCAGTACGAACAACGCACCGGCGAAGAACCAGGTGCCGACCGTGCGCCGGGAGTCGACCACATCCCGAGCGATCTTGCGCTCCGGACCTTTGTCCCGCGCGGTCAGGTACCGCTCGTCACCGCGCTTCATGCCCTCGGTGACCTCTTGCCGCCGGCGCCGCCGCTCCTCCTTGAGCTCCTGCCGCTCCTCCTTGGTCAGCTTTTTGCCAGACGCGGAGGTCGGAACCGTGCCCGGGCGCCGCAGGTGCGCATGCGGACGCTTCGGGGTGGAGATCCCCCGTTCTTTCTTACTGGGGGTGTAGCCCCTACGGGCGGACGGGTCCTCGTCGGCCTCCTCGACCTCTTCGGTCACCTCTTCGGTCACCTCGTCGGTGACCTCGGTGGCCGGCTCGGTCTCTTCGACGAGTTGGCTGGATCTACGGCGAAACAACGACGGCACGCGGTAAGGGTAACCGACGCCGCGGTTGCGGTCTCGCCGCTCACCCCACCTCGATCCGCCACGCCCGCCGGGGCGGGTCAGAGTTCGACGTGCGCACCCAAGGCGGTCAGCTTGGCCAGGAAATCCTCGTAGCCGCGATGGATCAGCTTGACGCCGTGGACCCGGGAGATGCCTTCCGCGGCGAGGGCGGCGATCAGGTGGCTGAAGCCGGCGCGCAGATCGGGGATCCGCAGGTCGGCGCCGTTGAGCTTCGACGGTCCGGCGATCACCGCAGAGTGGATGAAGTTGCGGCGACCGAACCGGCAGGGGGTACCACCGAGGCAGTTGCGGTAGACCTGGATGGTGGCGCCCATCTGGTTGAGCGCCGAGGTGTAACCGAGCCGCTGCTCATACACCGTTTCGTGGACGATCGACAAGCCGCTGGCCTGGGTCAACGCCACCACCAGCGGCTGCTGCCAGTCGGTCATGAACCCGGGGTGCACTCCGGTCTCCAGCGCCGTCGCTTTCAGGTCGCCGCCGGGGTGCCAGAACCGGATGCCGCCGCCGGGGGTGTCATCGACGGTGTACGCCCCACCGACCGACCGGAAGATGTTCAGGAAGGTCATCATGTCGACCTGGCGGGCCCCGTGCACGGTGACGTCGCCGCCGGTCGAAAGCGCGGCCGCGGCCCAGCTGGCGACCTCGATCCGGTCGGGGATCGGCCGGTGGGCATAGCCGCTGAGCCGGTCTACCCCCTCGATCTCGATCACCCGGTCGGTGTGCACGCTGATGATCGCGCCCATCTTCTGCAGGAGACAGATCAGATCGATGATCTCGGGCTCGACGGCGGCGTTCCGAAGCTCGGTGACCCCATCGGCCATCACCGCGGTCAGCAGCACCTGTTCGGTGGCGCCGACGCTGGGGAAGGGCAGCTCAAGCTTGGTGCCGCGCAGCCCGTGTGGCGCGGTCAGCAGCAGGCCCTCGTCGGTCTTCTCCACCATCGCGCCGAACTCGCGCAGCGCCTGCAGGTGGAAGTCGATCGGCCGGGGACCGATGTGGCAGCCGCCCAGGTCGGGGATGATCGCCTGGCCGAGGCGGTGCAGCAGCGGCCCGCAGAACAGGATCGGGATCCGGCTCGAACCGGCATGCACGTTGATCTCTTCGACCCCGGCCCGTTCCACGTTGGCCGGGTCGAGCAGCAGCGCGTCGCCGTCGTCGTAGACCCGCACACCGTGCAGCTCCAGCAGGTCGCGCACGACCTCGACGTCCCGGATCCGGGGGACGTCGAACAGCCGGCTGGGCGCGTCGCCCAGCAGGGCCGCCACCATCGCTTTGGAGACCAGATTCTTCGCGCCACGCACCCGGATCTCCCCCTGGAGCGGGGTGCCGCCGTGGACCGTGAGCAGGTCGTCGGTCAGTGGCGCATTCATCGAGCAACCTCCAGATATGCACCGCGAGCGGGGCGCCGTCGCCAGTTCCGCTCGGTGAGCATAGTCCCTGGGCAGCGGGGACAGTGTGCACAGCCGGCGTGGCGTGGCACGTTGGGGTGAAGTACTACCAACTGCACGCAGAAGACCACGAGTTGTGCTACTAGTGCTGCCGCGGGATTGCGGGCCGAGTCGTCGCTGGCGAGGGCGTACCTCTCAGGGACAGGGACAAACTAATCGCGCAATAGGGTAGAACGGTCGCAACCGGGCAACGCACGCGGGGCACGGCCGGTGCGTCATGGGATTCTCAGGGCAGGGCGAGCATCTGGTCAAGAGCACTGCGGGCATAGCGCGCGGTGTCGGCCTCGACGGTGATCCGGTTGGGGACCCGCCCGGCCACCAGCTCCTCCAGCGCCCACACCAGATGCGGCAGGTCGATGCGGTTCATGGTGGAGCAGTAACAGACGGTCTTGTCGAGGAACATGACCTGTTTGTCGGGGTGTTGGTGCGCTAGTCGCCGGACCAGATTCAGCTCCGTGCCGACCGCCCAGGCCGAGCCGGCGGGCGCCTCCGAGAGCACCTTGATGATCTTTTCGGTGGAGCCGACCTCGTCGGCGGCGGTCACCACCTCGTGCCGGCACTCCGGGTGGACCAGCACGTTGACGCCCGGCACCCGGTCGCGCACCTCCTGGACGGAGTCGAGTGTGAACCGCCCGTGCACCGAGCAGTGACCCCGCCAGAGAATGATCCTTGCCTGCCGCAGCTGTGCCTCGGTAAGCCCGCCCTGCGGCTTGTGGGGGTCCCACAGGACACACTCGTCGAGGGTGAAGCCCAGCTCCAACACCGCGGTGTTGCGTCCCAGGTGCTGATCGGGGAGGAACAGCACCTTCTCGCCGCGCTCGTACGCCCAGTCGAGAGCTCGCCGGGCATTGGAGGAAGTGCAGACCACGCCACCGTTGCGGCCGACGAACCCCTTGATGTCGGCCGAGGAGTTCATGTAGGTGACGGGCACGGTCTGGCCGGCGACGCCCGCCTCCGTGAGCTGCTGCCACGCCGTCTCCACCTGCGGCAACGCCGCCATATCCGCCATCGAACAGCCGGCGGCGAGGTCCGGGAGCACCACCTGCTGATGGTCCGCGGTGAGGATGTCGGCCGACTCGGCCATGAAGTGCACGCCACAGAAGACGATCCACTCCGCGTCGGGGCGGGCCGCGGCCCGCTGCGCGAGCTTGAACGAGTCACCGGTGACGTCAGCGAACTGGATCACCTCGTCGCGTTGGTAGTGATGGCCGAGCACGAAGACCCGGTCACCCAGCGTTGCCTTGGCCGCTCGAGCGCGGGCGACCAGGTCGGGATCGCTCGGAGCCGGCAGCTCGCCGGGGCAGTCCACCCCCCGCTCGGAGTCGGCATCACTGCCGCGGCCGAGCAGGAGCAGTGCGGTGGCGGTGCCGGATGGTTCGACCCACGTAGCGCTCACGCCACGATTGTCCCACGCCGGCTTTGCCGGGTCACTGTGAGCTGAGAGACTGTTCGGTCATGCGGGTGCTCATCTGTCCGGACAAGTTCGCCGGTACCCTCACCGCCGTCGCGGCGGCGTCGGCGTTGGCCGAGGGGTGGCGGGAAGCGTCCCCCGCCGACCAGATCGACCAGCGGCCGTTGGCTGATGGTGGCCCGGGCTTCCTCGACGTGCTCGCCGCCGCGGCCGGCCCCGCCGCCGAGTGGGTGCCGGTGCGCACCGTCGACCCGTTGGGGCGGCCGGTCCCGGGGTGGCTGCTGGTCCTCGGCGACACCGGCTATGTGGAGAGCGCCCAGGCCTGTGGCCTGCATCTGCTGGCGGAGTCCGAACGCGACCCGACGGTGACCACCTCGTACGGGCTGGGGTTGCTGATCGGCTCCGCCGTAGCTGGTGGGGTGCGGCGGGTGGTGGTCGGACTCGGCGGCTCGGCGGTCAACGATGGCGGCGCGGGCATGCTCGCCGCGCTGGGGGCGGGGCCGGTGGACCGTGCCGGCTACGCCCTGCCGCCGGGTGGGGCGGCGGTGGCGGCGGCGTCGGGCCTGGCGGGCCAGCCACAGCTGTACGGGGCGGAGCTGGTGGCCGCGACCGATGTGGATAACCCGCTGCTGGGCCCGGCCGGGGCCAGCGCCGTCTTCGGTCCGCAGAAGGGTGCGGGCGAGGCGGAGGTGGCGCTGCTCGACGCGGCGTTGGCGCAGTGGGCGACGGTGTTGGAGCAGCAGTTGCCGGGCTGCCCGGCCGGGCTGGCGACGCTGCCCGGTGGCGGCGCGGCGGGCGGGTTGGGTGCGGCGCTGCTCGCCCTGGGGGGCCGGGTCGAGGCCGGGATGGCGCTGGTGAGGCGCCTGACCGGGCTGGATCACGCGATCGCCGAGGCGGATCTGGTGATCACCGGTGAGGGGTCGTTCGACAGCCAGTCGCTGCGAGGCAAGGTGGCGGCGGCGGTGGCCGGGGCGGCGCGGGCGCGAGGGGTCCCCTGCCTGGTGGTGGCGGGCCGGGCGACCGTGCCGGTGACGGAGGCCACAGCCGCCGGGGTGACCGGGGTGTTCTCGCTGGTGGAGCACTTCGGTGGAGATGCGGCGCGAGCGATGGCCGAACCCGCCGCCGGCCTCAAGGAGCTAGCCGCCCAGATCGCGACAGACCCCCCCAGCCGCCGATCATGAGCTTTTTTACCCGACACGCCGGGCGTGTCTGCTGCATAGCTCATGATCGGCGCGGCTCGTTGGGGTTCCGGTTCAGGAATATCGCCATCGTCAGCTAGCGTTGGTGCTGGACGAATACTGACTGGCGTTCCAGGGAGCAGCAACGTGACCACACCGACCGAGACCCAGGCCGAGCCGCAGGAGTCCCGCAACGTCGTCCTGACCGACATTGCGGCCTCCAAGGTCAAGACGCTGCTGGAGCAGGAAGGCCGCGACGACCTGCGGCTGCGCATCGCGGTGCAGCCGGGAGGCTGCTCCGGCCTGCGTTACCAGCTCTTCTTCGACGAGCGGTCGCTCGACGGCGACATCGTCAACGACTTCGACGGGGTCGAGGTGGTGGTCGACCGGATGAGCGCTCCGTATCTGACCGGCGCCACCATCGACTTCGCCGACAAGATCGACGCGCAGGGCTTCACCATCGACAACCCCAACGCGCAGGGCTCCTGCGCCTGCGGGGACTCGTTCCACTGAGCCGTCGGCGACTCCCGGTGAGCCGTCAACGAGTCAGCTGAGCTTTCGACGACGCGGCGCCCCACCGAACTCGGTGGGGCGCCGCGTTGCGTCGGTGGCGGCGAACCGCCTCCCCCGTCAGGGCAGGTAGGGCCGCACCTCGGTGGCGGCCACGTCGCCGTACGACTCGGCGAAGCGCTTGATGAAGCCGTCGCTCTCCACCGCGTACTCCTGGGTGCCGGTGGTCTCCAGCACATGCGCTGCGACCAGCGACCCCACCTGAGCCGACCGCTCCAGGCTCAACCCCCAGGAGATGCCGGCGAAGAAGCCGGCCCGGAAGCCGTCGCCGACCCCGGTCGGGTCCGCTGGGTCGACGCCCCGGACCACCGGTACGTGGATGGTCTCCTCACCCTTGGCGGTGATCTGGACCCCGTCCTTGCCGAGTGTGGTGACGTGGATCTGGACCTGGTCGCGGATCTCGGCCTCGCTCAGGCCGGTTTTGGACTCCAGTAGGGACTTCTCGTAGTCGTTGGTGAGCAGATACTGCGCGCCGGAGATCAGCCGCAGCGCATCCTCACCGGACATCCGCGCCAACTGCTGCGACGGGTCGGCGGCGAAGGCGAAGCCCCGCTGCCGGCACTCCTCCGAGTGCCGCAGCATCGCGTCCGGGTCGTTGGCGCTGACCAGGACGAGGTCCAGGCCGCCCAACCGGTCGGCGACCGGGGCCAGCTCGATGTTGCGCGCCTCGCTCATCGCTCCGGCGTAGAAGGTCGCGATCTGGTTCAGGTCGTCATCGGTGGTGCAGACGAACCGGGCGGTGTGGGCGGTCGTAGAGATGTGCACCGAGGCGCAGTCGACCCCGTGCCGCTCCAACCACGCCTGGTAGTCGGCGAAGTCGGCGCCGACCGCGCCGAGCAGGATCGGGCGCAGCCCGAGCTGGCCCATGCCGTACGCGATGTTCGGCGCGATCCCACCCCGGCGCATCACCAGGTCGTCGACGAGGAACGACAAGGAAACCTTGTGTAGTTGGTCGGCTACGAGCTGGTCGGCGAAGCGCCCGGGAAAGTGCATCAGATGGTCGGTGGCGATGGAACCAGTAACGGCGATCTTCATGTCTGCCTTAGGGGGTAGGGGTCATCGGCCGCACCTCAGCTTACCGAAGTGACCGGCGCGACCTGCTGGCGTCTTCGTCGAGGCCGCTCTGACCTGCGGTGATTCCGAGAAGTAGGGCCCCAGCCGGCCGGCGGGAGGTTACCGTGACCGGATGGGCCGCCGGACCGTACCGGGCGCCGTTGACGTCCGGGTGGAAGCGTGGGCGCCGACGCGCGAGGAGTGCGTCGCCGAGGCGGTGGCGGCCGTCGTGGAGAGCTTCGCCGACCGGGGCGACCTAACCGATATGTCCGCGAAATCCAGGGCCACGGAGGTCGTATTCCAGGCGGACCCGGGTAGCGACGAGGATCTGTTGGTGGATGTGCTCGAAGAAGTCATCTATCTGGTGGAGGTGGCCGGTCAGGTGCCGCTAGCCACCGAGGTGGTCGCCGCCGGAAACGGGCTGCAGGTGCGGTTCCAGGTCACTGACGCTGGACTCGCTGACCCGTTGGGCCAGGTGCCGAAGGTGGTCTCGTTCCACGGGCTGCGGATCGGCCCGGGCGAGTCGGGTTGGTCCTGTGCGGTAACTCTGAACCGGTGAACCAGCGCCCGCTCACCCGCCTGTCCACCACGGTGCCCGCACGCCGTCTGGCGCCACTGCACGCAGTGGCGCCAGACGACCCGGCTCGGCGACAGGATCAGCCGGTGGTGCAGGTCGTGCCGTTGAGGGCGAACCCGCCCGGGGCGGGGTTGTTGCCGGCGCTGGCGGCGGCGGCGTTGTACCCGAAGGAGGTGGACTGGCCGGGGGCCAGGGTGCCGTTCCAGCCGGCGTTGGCAGCGGTGACGCTGCTGCCGGACTGGCTGACGGTGGCGTTCCAGCCGGGTGGTTCGACGGTCTGGCCGGCGGAGTAGTCGTAGGTCAGGCTCCAGCCGTTGATGGTGCTGCTGCTGTTGTTGGTGATGGTGACGTTGGCGGTGTAGCCAGGGCTGCCACCCCAGTTGTTGGCCTCGTAGGCCACCGCGCAGTCACCGGAGCCCGGCGGCGGGGTCGTCGGCGGGGTTGTGGGCGGCGTGGTCGGCGGCGTGGTGGGCGGCGTGGTCGGCGGGGTCGAGCCACCGAGCTGCTGCAGCACCGCGTCGTACGCCGGCTTCGTGTTGAAGTTGTCGTCCCACATCAACGGGGCGCCCTCACCGGGGAAGTGGTCCGGAACCCAGGACTGGGCGTCGTGCAAGCCCCAGACCGTGACCCCGGCGCAGGCCGAGACGTTCTGGCAGATCTGGAAGACCTCGGCGTAGTCGCTCGCCTGCTGCTGCAGGCTCTGCTGGGTCGGCGGCATGCTCATCCGGATGTCCAGCTCGGTGATCCAGATCTCCAGCCCCAGGTCGGCGAAGCGCTGCAGGTTCTGCTGCATGTTGCCGGGGACCTGACCCACGATCAGGTGGGCCTGGAAGCCCATGCAGTCGATCGGGGTGCCCCGCGACTGCATGCCCTGCACCAGGTCGTAGTACGCGGTGCTCTTGGTGTTGATGCCGTCGATGCTGTAGTCGTTCAAACACAGCGTGGTGCTGGGACTCGCCTGCCGCGCGTACTGGAACGCCTGGTCGATGTAGCCCTCGCCCATGCCCTGCAGCCAGAACGAGTTCCGGAGCTGGCCGCCATTGTCGTCGATCACCTCGTTGGCGACGTCCCACCGGGGCACCGAGCTGCCGAAGTGGTTCATGACCGTGTCGATGTGGGTCTGCATCGCCTGGTCAAGGGCGCTGCCGCTGAGGTTCTGCAGCCAGCTCGGCGCCTGCGAGTGCCAGACCAGAGTGTGCCCATACACCTGCTGGTTGTTCTGCTGCGCGAAGTTGACGATCTGGTCGGCCGGGCCGAAGTTGAAGTTGCCCTGGGACGGCTGGATGGTCTCCCACTTCATGTGGTTCTCGGCCGTAAGGGAGCTGAACTCGGAGGCGGCGAGGTTGCCGTAGGTGGAGTTGTTGAGCAGGTCGGGGGTGACCGCCACGCCGACGAGCATGTCGCCGGCGGCGTTGCGCAGGCCACCCTGGGCCTGGGCAGGGGGACTGACGACAACCGCGCCGACCGCGGCTATGAGAGGTACGACGAGCCATCCGGCGGCCCGGCGTAGGAAAGCGTTTTCCATTGGCCGGTCTCTCCTTCGGGGGAATAATCGGAACCGATGCATCGATGGAAGCGCTTCCACATTCTCGGCTGGTCACGCCCGCAGTGTCAACCGTTGTTGCCGGTAAATTTCCGAAAGTTTCGATATCGGTACCGGTAATCTCACGGACTGATCAGCCGCTCCGCCGCACCTCGTACGCGTGCGTGGCTGGCGAGCCGAGGTACTCCTGCTCGCGCAGCCGGCACCAGGCCGGGATGTCGTTGGCCGCCGCCGGATCGTCGGCGAGCACCCGCACCACCGCGCCGACCGGCAGCTCGGGCAACCGTCGCGCCAAGTGGATGACGGGTAGCGGACACCGCTGCCCCCGGCAGTCGAGCACCTCGACCGGACCGGTCATACCCCGATCTCCGCCCGCAGCCGCGCGACCACCTCGGGCAGCTCCGCCAAGAACCGGTCCACCTCCGCAGCGGTGGTCTCCCGGTGGAGTGAGAGCCGGATGTTGCCGTGCGACAGCACCCCCATCGCCGCCAGCACATGGCTCGGCCGCAGCGTCTCGGCGGTGCACGACGAGCCGGACGAGACCGCGAAGCCGCGCCGATCCAACTCGTGGAGCAACGCCTCGCCGTCCACATAGAGGCAGGAGAAGGTGACCACATTCGGCAACCGCGCCACCGGGTCGCCGACGATCTCGACCTCGGGCACGGTCGCCGCCACCCGCTCCCGGATCCGGTCCACCAGCGGGGCCAACCGCGCCGCCTCGGCCGAAGCCTCCGCCGCCGCCGCCCGCAGCGCCGCAGCGGCGGCGACCACGGTGGGTAGCGCGGCGCCGACCGCGCCGCTGGGCGGCGCCGTCCACCGGGTGCCCTTCCGGACCACCAGCAGACCGACGCCGGGCGGCCCGCCCCATTTGCGGGCTGAGCCGGTCAGCAGCGACCAGCCCGCGGGCACCGGGATCCGGCCTAGCGACTGCGCCGCGTCGACCAGCACCGGCACCCCGCTCGCGTCGGCCGCGGCGAGCGCCGCCGGGAGCGGCTGCACCGTCCCCACCTCGTGACTGGCGCTGATCAGTACCCCGAGCCGGACCCCCGGGGTAGCGATCGCTCGCCGCCAACGGTCGAGGTCGAGCCGCCCGAGCAGGTCCACCGGTACCGGCTCGGCGGCGGCGTCGCCGGCGGCCGCGAACACCGACGAGTGCTCGATCGCCGAGTGCACCACCGACCCGGGCGGCGCCGGCCGACCGTCGACGGCGAAGACGCCGTGGATCGCGGCCGCCACCGCTGCGGTCCCGCTGCCGGTGAAGATCACCTCATCCGGGCGTACCTGGAGGGTTGCGGCGACCGCTTCGGTCGCCGCGTCGAGCAGCTGGCGGGCGCGGCGAGCGGCGCTGTAGAGCTTGCCCGGGTCGGCCCAGCCGTCGTCGAGTGCGGCCAGCAACGCCTGCCGGGCCACCGGGTGCGGCGGGGCGGCGGTAGCGGCGTCGAAGTACACCGGGGCCGGGTGGTTCGCGGCGGCTGGGCGCTCGGATGTGCTCACCTCTCGACTGTAGGACCGCCCGCCCCACGCCCGGCACGCCTGCCGGGGTCCGGTACTCTGCCTGCGTCGGGCAGCCGTAAGGAGGCATGAGCTGGTGGGCACGAAAGCGTCGCGGGGCAGGGTCGCCGTACGCGCGAGCGGGCTCGCGGTCGGCGGTGCGGCGTTGATCACGCTGCTGAGCGGCTGCCTTCAGGAGGTCGGCGAGGTCTTCGACGGCTTCGGCTGGCCGCAGGGCGGGATCACCGACCAGTCCCAGCGGATGTACGACATGTGGATCGGCTCCGTGCTCGCGGCGCTGCTCGTGGGCTTCCTGGTCTGGGGTCTGATCTTCTGGTGCCTGATCCGGTACCGCAAGCGCAGCGATGAGCTGCCCACCCAGACCCGGTTCAACCTCCCGATGGAGGTGCTCTACACGATCACGCCGTTCCTGGTGATCGCGGTGCTCTTCTACCACACCGTGGTGATCCAGGACGAGGTCGAGGCGACCACCCCGGATCCGGATGTGACCGTCGAGGTCGTCGCGTTCAAGTGGAACTGGCAGTTCAACTACCGCGACGAGCCCGGCGAGGAGGCGAACACCATCGCCTCGACGGTCGGGACCAGCGACCAGATCCCGATCCTGGTGGTGCCGACCGGTCAGACGATCCGGTTCGAGCTCACCGCCGAGGATGTCATCCACTCGTTCTGGGTGCCAGAGCTGCTGTTCAAGCGCGATGTCTTCCCGGGCCTGGTGCGCAACGAGTTCGAGGTGACTATCCAGGTCGACCGGGAGGGCCACTACGTTGGCCGGTGCGCCGAGTTCTGCGGCACCTACCACTCGATGATGAACTTCGAGCTGCGGGCGGTGTCGCCGGAGGTCTACCAGGACTACCTCGGGGCGCTGCAGGCCGGGCTGTCGCAGCCAGAGGCGCTGCAGTCGGTGGGCGAGGCGCCGCTGGCGACCACCACTGAGCCGTTCGACACCCGGCGTACGTTTGACGGTGAGGATCCGCAGGGCGCATCCGAGCTGTCGGGCGTCCCGGAGCTGCCGGCCGACGCCGAGTCTGAGGGAGTGCGTTGACGTGAAGACCGAGTGGCGGATCTTCGGCGGGATCGCCGCCTTCCTGCTGGCCACCTCCGGGGTCTACGGCTGGTGGACCTGGTACAGCCTCGGCTACATCGAGTGGATCGGCACCATCGCGCTACTCCTGTCGTTCTTCCTGAGCATCATGGTCGGCACCTACTTCCTGGTGATCGCCCGTCGGATCGACCTGCGGCCGGAGGACCGGCCGGAGGCGGAGATCTCCGAGGGCGCTGGCGAGGTCGGCTTCTTCAGCCCCGGTAGCTACTACCCGATGGGGATCGCGCTCGCCGCTTCGGTCACCGGGATCGGCGTCGCGTTCTGGATGTGGTGGCTGATGGTCGCCGGCGGGATCGCGGTGATCGTCGCCACCAGCGGAATGCTCTTCGAATACCAGACTGGTTCGCGCCGCACCGCCGTCGAGTAACTCACGCGGCCGCTACGCTTGCGGGCGGGGCGCCAACCCAAACTCGACCACGGGAAGTGTGCAGTGTTTGCCACCTTGAGTGACCGGCTGACCGGGATCCTCACCAAGCTCCGCAGCAAGGGGCGACTCACCGACGCCGACATCGACGCCGCCGCCCGGGAGATCCGGCTCGCGCTGCTGGAGGCCGATGTCGCGCTACCGGTGGTCCGGGTGTTCATCAATGCGGTCAAGGAACGGGCGCGCGGCGCGGAGGTCTCGCAGGCGCTCAACCCGGGCCAACAGGTCATCAAGATCGTCCACGAAGAGCTGATCGGCATCCTCGGCGGGGAGGCGCGGCGGCTCCAGTTCGCCAAGCAGCCCCCCACCGTGATCATGCTGGCCGGCCTGCAGGGCTCCGGTAAGACGACCCTCGCCGGCAAGCTCGGCCGCTGGCTGCGGGAGCAGGGGCACCAGCCGTTGCTGGTCGCCGCGGACCTGCAACGGCCGAACGCCGTGAACCAGCTGCAGGTGCTGGGAGAGCGAGCAAACCTTGAGGTGTATGCGCCACAGCCCGGCAATGGCGTCGGCGACCCGGTGCAGGTCGCCCGGGATGCCCTCGACCACGCCCGGCGGCAGGCCCGCGACATTGTGATCGTCGACACGGCCGGCCGGCTCGGTGTCGACGCGGAGATGATGGCGCAGGCCGCCGCGATCCGGGACGCCACCTCGCCCGACGAAACCCTCTTCGTCATCGACGCGATGGTCGGGCAGGACGCGGTGACCACCGCCGAGGCGTTCCGGGATGGGGTCGGGATCACCGGTGTGGTGCTCGCGAAGCTCGACGGTGACGCCCGCGGCGGCGCGGCGCTCTCGGTTCGGCACGTCACCGGGCAGCCGATCTTGTTCGCCTCCACCGGCGAGAAGCTTGACGATTTCGACGTGTTCCACCCCGACCGGCTGGCGGGTCGGATTCTCGGCATGGGTGACCAGCTGACCCTGATCGAGAAGGCTGAGCAGGCGTTCGAGGAGGACCAAAAAGAGCGGATGAGCGCCAAGCTGTTCGGCGGCGAACAGCTGACGCTCGACGACTTCCTTGAGCAACTGCAGGCGGTCCGCAAGATGGGGCCGATCGCCAACGTGCTCGGCATGGTGCCGGGCATGGCCCAGATGAAGGACCAGCTGGCGGAGGTCGACGACTCCCAGCTGGACCGGGTCACCGCTATGATCCGCTCGATGACCCCGGCGGAGCGCGCCAACCCTAAGATCATCAATGGTTCGCGGCGGGCTCGGATCGCTGCCGGCTCCGGGCGGACGGTCACCGAGCTCAACCAGCTGCTGAGTCGATTCGCCGACGCCCAGAAGATGATGAAGCAGATGGGCGGCATGTTCGGCATGCCCGGCATGGGCGGCCGGAAGGCGACCAAGTCCCCGAAGAACAAACGCAAGCAGAAGCAGCAGAAGGGCGGCGGCCGGAGCAAGGTCGGCGGCGCCCGCGGCGGTGGCGCCCCCCGGGGCGCCGGCGGCACACCCCAGCTGCCCCCGGGGATGCCCCCGGGCGGGGCGTCCGGCGGCGACGACTTCACTCCGCCGAAGCTGGACTTCAACAAGCTCGGCAAGGGCAAGCCCGAACAGCGCGGCGGCTGACCGCCCGCTCGGGCTTCGCCGTCGACGATACTCAGGCCGACGATAGTATCGTCAGCCTGAGTATCGTCAGCCTGAGTATCGTCAGCCGGAGCCGCCATGCCGACCGCCGACTATCGCAGCCACGTCGCCGGGTTCTTCGATTCCGAGGTGCCGAAGCACTCGTTGGGGCTGGTCTACGGTCGCCGCCGGATCGGGAAGTCCACCCTGCTGGAGGGGCTCGCACACGATCGTGGTGGCTTCGTCTGGGAGGCCACCCGGACCGAGTCGGCGATCCAGCTCACCCGGCTCGGTGAGCAGCTCGGTTCCCATCTCGGAGTGGGCCGGCTGGCGCTGGAGAACTGGGAGGAGGCGTTCCGGCAATTGCTGGCCCTCGGGCGGGACCGTTCGGTGCCGGTGGTGCTGGATGAGTTCGGGCATGTACTGGAGGCCGACCCTTCGGTGGACTCGATCGTCGCTGCCGCCCTCGGCCCCGCTGGCCAGCGCAGCAATGCTGGCCGCTCCCGGTTGGTCCTGTGCGGCTCCGCGATCGCGATGATGTCTGCGTTGACGGCGGGTGAGGCGCCGCTGCGGGGTCGGGCGGGGATGGAGCTCGTGATGCAGCCGCACGATTTCCGGGCCGCCGCCGAGTGGCTGGGGTCGGCATCCGCCCCGGATCTCGCCGCCGGGGTCTACGCCGTCATCGGGGGTGTGATCGGTTACGCCACTGACATGGTCGACTTCGATCTGCCTGATTCGCGAGCCGACTTTACGCGGTGGGTGGCGGCTCGGGTGCTCTCTCCCGCAGCGACTCTGCATCATGAAGCGACCACTCTGTTGGCTGAGGACCCGACGCTCGCCGGCGCCAGTCCGGTTCTCCATCACGGCATCCTGGGGGCGATCGCGAATGGGGCAGTCAGCGCTGGCAAGATCGCAAAGAAGCTGGGGCGGTCGGTCTCCAATCTCGACCCGGCGCTGCGTCGGCTGATCGCCGCCGGTTTCGTGATTCGGCACACTGACCCGATCCGGGCGCAACGGCCCACGTACACCTTGGCCGACCCGTTCTTGCAGTTCCACTACGCGGTGCTGGAGCCCCACGGTCCCTTGCTGCGGGAGCGGGATCCCCACGAGGCGTGGGAGGAGCGACTCAGCGCGGTCTTCGGCTCGCGGGTCCGCGGCCCGGTCTTCGAGGAACAGGCGAGGTCCTGGGTGCGTCGTTACGCCGACCCGGCCGTGCTGGGCGGGTTCGCCGACCACGTCGGGCCGTCGACTGCGGTGGTCGACGGCGTGGAGCGGCAGTTGGACGTGGTCGTCGCCGCGGATGGGGCCGGCGCGCTACCCAGCGAACGGAGCGTGCTCGCCCTCGGTGAAGCGAAGGCGGGCGAGACGGTCGGGACCGGTCGGTTGACCGAGTTGGAGCGGGCCCGCGCGGCGCTCGGCGGCCGCGCCGCCCATGCCCGGCTCCTGCTCTTCGCGCCCGCCTTCACCGATGAGCTGCGGGCGGCCGCGGGCCGGCGCGCCGACGTCGAACTGGTCGACCTGGCCCGGCTCTATCAGGGCGACTGACCGGGGCAGAGGTTCACCCTCGGCTTCTCGTAGGGTCGTGGGCATGGCGCTGCACGTACGCGGGGTGCTGCTCCCCGAGGACGAGGTGACCGACCTGTGGCTGGTCGGTGACCGGGTCAGCCGGGAGCCGGTGCCCGGGGCCGAGACTGTGTTGGACGGCGGGTTCATCCTGCCGGGGCTGGTCGACGCCCACTGCCACATCGGCATCGCCCGCGGCGCCCGGCCGATCACCAGCCTGGCCGAGGCGCGGGAGTTGGCGTTGCAGGACCGGGATGCCGGAGTGCTCGCGTTGCGCGACGCCGGCTCCCCGCTGCCGTATCCGGAGCTGGATGACGATCCGGAGTTGCCGCGGCTGGCCCGGGCCGGCCGCCACGTCGCTCCGATCAAGCGGTACCTGCGCGACGTGGGGGTCGAGGTGCCGGCCGAACAGGTGGCGGCGGCCGTGACCGAGCAGGCGGCGGCCGGCAACGGCTGGGTGAAGCTGGTCGGCGACTGGATCGACCGGGACCGCGGCGATCTGGCGCCGGGGTGGGACGAGGAGACGCTGGCCGGGGCGGTCGCCGCCGCCCACGCCGCCGGGGTGCGGATCACCGCGCACACCTTCTCGGAGGAGGCGGTGGCGACGCTGGTCCGGGCCGGGATCGACTGCATCGAGCACGGAACCGGCCTCTCCGAGGACCTGATCGATGAGATGGCCCGGCGGGGGACCGCACTGGTTCCAACGATGATCAACATCGAGACCTTCGAGTCGATCGCCGCCACGGCGGAGTCGAAGTTCCCCGGGTACGCGGCGCACATGCGGGCGTTGCAGCAACGGTTCCCGGCGGTGGTGCGCGCCGCCGTCGCGGCCGGGGTGCCGGTCTACGCCGGCACCGACGCTGGCGGCGGCATCTCCCACGGGCTGATCGCCGAGGAGCTGCTGCGGTTGCACCAGCGGGCGGGGATGCCGGCGGAGCAGGTGCTGCGGGCGGCCTCATGGGGGGCCCGCGAGTGGCTCGGGTTCCCGGGTCTGCGCCACGGCGGCCTGGCGGATCTGGTCGGCTACGAGGCGGATCCGCGTACCGATCTGGCGGTGGTGCGGCAGCCACGCCGGATCATCCTGCGCGGTCGCGTGGTTCGCTGAGGGTTGCACTACGATGTGCCGCTATGGCACGTGTGCTCACTCCCCGCACCGAGGATTACCCGCGCTGGTATCAGGACGTGATCGCCAAGGCGCAGCTGGCCGAGAACGGCCCGGTACGCGGCACGATGGTGATCCGACCGACCGGCTATGCGCTCTGGGAACGGATGCAGGCAGAGCTCGACTCCCGGATCAAGGCGGCCGGCGCCGAGAACGCCTACTTCCCACTCTTCATCCCGGAGGCGTACCTGACCCGGGAGGCGGAGCACGTCGAGGGTTTCTCGCCGGAGTTGGCGGTGGTCACCCACGCCGGCGGCAAGCAGCTCGCCGAGCCGGTGGTGGTCCGCCCCACCAGCGAGACCGTGATCGGCGAGTCGATGGCGAAGTGGGTCAGCTCCTATCGGGACCTGCCGCTGCTGCTCAACCAGTGGGCCAATGTGGTGCGCTGGGAGCTGCGACCGCGGGTGTTCCTGCGGACCAGCGAGTTCCTGTGGCAGGAGGGGCACACCGCCCACGCTACCGAGGCCGACGCCCGCGCGTACGCCCGGAAGATCCTGCACGAGACGTACGAGGACTTTATGGTCAACGTGCTGGCGATCCCGGTGGTGGTCGGGCGCAAGACCGCCGCGGAGCGCTTCGCCGGGGGCACCAACACGCTCACGCTGGAGGCGATGACCGGCGACGGCAAGGCCTTGCAGATGGGCACCTCGCATGAGCTGGGGCAGAACTTCGCCCGCGCGTTCGACATCAGCTACTCGTCGGCGGCCGGCACGGTGGAGCACGCGTGGACCACCTCGTGGGGGGTCTCCACCCGGATGCTCGGTGGGTTGATCATGTGCCACGGCGACGACCAGGGGTTGCGGGTGCCGCCGCGGTTGGCCCCCATCCAGGCGTACGTGATGGTGGTCAAGGACGGCGACGGCGTGCGGGAGGCGGCGACCAAGCTGCGCGACGCGCTCCGCGACGCCGGGGTGCGGGTGGCGCTCGATGATCGGGTGGAGACCCCGTTCGGCCGGCGGGCGGTCGACGCCGAGCTGAAGGGTTACCCGGTGCGGGTCGAGGTCGGTCCGCGGGATCTGGCCGACGGTAACGCGGTGGTGGTGCGGCGGCGTGATGGCGGCAAGACCCCGACCCCGGTAGCGGACGTGGTGGGCGCGGTCCGGGCCGCGCTCGACGCTGATCAGCAGGCGCTCTACGACGAGGCGACTGCGTTCCGGGAGTCGCGCACCACCGAGGTCGCCACCCTGGCCGAGGCGATCGAGGCGGCGGCCGAGGGCTGGGTGCGGGTGCCGTGGTCGGCCGTGGGCGAGGCCGGCGAGGCGAAGGCCAACCAGTCCGCGGTGAGCGTCCGGTGTCTGCTGCGCGCGGATGGTTCGGTGCCCGACGCCGAGGACGAGCCCGACCTCTACGCCATCCTCGCCCGCTCCTACTAAACCGCGAGTTGATCATGAACCTAGGTACATGACCGGGGCCAGAATCGGTCCCAAACTCCATGGTCAACGCGGGAGGGTGGCGTGTTGAAGCCCGGCGAACCGGTGATCCGGCGGTACCACAAGCGCGGCGAGCAGCTCTCGGTGGTGAAGTTCTGCCGGGTGGTGAGCGACGACGAGCGAGGGCTGCTGCTCTGGCTGGCGGAGGGCAGCCCGCTGCGCTGGCTACGGGCCGCCGACGGGCGCGGCCTGCGGGATATGCCGTTCGCTGAGTGGCTCACCGTGCCGAAGCAGCTGGTGGCCCGCCGGTGGACCGACACCGGGGTGCTCATCCTGCTGCCGCCGGACGCCGCGCACTCGGTCTGGTGGTTCTACCGCGGCCCCGGCGGCGGCTTCTCACAGTGGTACATCAACCTGGAGCAGCCAGCGGTACGGTGGTCCGACGGCGAGCTGGTCGGGGTGGACACGGTCGACTATGACCTGGACATCGTGGTGATGTCGGACCGGAGCTGGTGCTGGAAAGATGAGCACGAGCTGGCGGAGCGGATCGCCTTTCCGGAGCACTACTGGGTCTCCGATCCGGTGGCGGTGCGGGCGGAGGGGGAGCGGCTCGCCGCCCTAGCGGAGGCTGGTGGCTTCCCCTTCGACGGGACCTTCTGCGACTTTCGTCCCGACCCGGGCTGGTCGGTGCCGGCCGAGCTGCCCGCCGGGTGGGACCGGCCAAGGGCCTGGTCGTAGCGGCGCGCGGGTGCGCTACGGGCTGCTGCGGGGCGACTGGTGTGGTCTGGCACAATAGGGGGCTGGTAACCGGCGCGTGACCGGCGCCCTCTACCCGGTCACGCGGCCAGTCCGCGAGGCCTCCGGCGCCCATGCCCCACGTGGGTCCGGCCGGTGTCCCACCCGCGCATCACCGATCAGCCCCGGTGGTGCCGAACTCATACAGGAGCGAACACACGTGGCCGTACGAATCCGGCTTCTGCGGATGGGTAAGATCCGCAACCCGCAGTACCGCATCGTCGTGGCGGACTCGCGCGTCAAGCGCGACGGCAAGGCGATCGAGAACATCGGCATCTATCACCCGAAGGAGCACCCGTCGCGGATCGAGGTCAACTCGGAGCGGGTGCAGTACTGGCTCTCGGTGGGTGCTCAGCCCAGCGAGCCGGTCCAGGCGATCCTGCGCAAGACCGGCGACTGGCAGAAGTTCAAGGGCGAGCCGCCGCCGGAGCAGCCGCTGCTGGTAGCCGCCCCGAAGGTGGACCGCCAGGCGATCTACGAGGCCGAGGCGAAGGCTGCGGCCGGCCTGGCCGAGCAGCCGGGCAAGGGCGAGGCCACCACGGCGGCGAAGAAGTCCGCTAAGAAGGGCGCCAAGAAGGCCGAACCGAAGGCCGAGGGCGGCGAGTCCGCCAGCGCCGAAGCGTCGACCGAGACCGCTGGTGCGGAGCCGGCGGAGAAGGCGGAAGCGAGTGCGAAGGCAGCCGAGGCAGACTCCGGTGAGCAGGGCTGAGGTGGCGCTGAAGCCTGCGTTGGAGCATTTGGTCAAAGGCATCGTGGAGAATCCAGACGATGTCCGGGTTCGGATGGTGGACAACCGGCGCGGCAAGCGCCTGGAGGTCCGGGTCCACCCGTCCGACCTGGGTACGGTGATCGGGCGTAACGGCCGTACCGCCAAGGCCCTCCGCCAGGTGATCTCGTCGGTCGGCGGCAAGGCGGTACGGGTCGAGATCATCGACTCCTACTGATGCTGTTGACGATCGGTCGGATCGTCCGGCCGCATGGGGTGCGGGGCGAGGTGGTGGTCGAGGTGGCCACCGACGAGCCCACCCAGCGGTACGCAGTCGGGGCGGTGCTGGGCGCCAAGCCCCCTACTGACACTGTCGTTGCCCCGGCCACCCTCCGGGTGGCTGGGGCGCGCCCGCATCAGGGTCGGCTGATCGTGGCCTTCGAGGGGGTCGCCGACCGCGATGCGGCCGAGCGGCTGCGGGGCGTGTTGCTGCGGGTGGAGAGCGGCGAGCTGCCCGCTCCGGTGGACCCGGAGGAGTTCCTCGATCATCAGCTGGAAGGTCTGGCGGTGGTGACGGTGGCGGGCGAGTCGGTAGGCACGGTGCTTCGGGTGGACCATGCTCCCGCCGCCGACCTGCTGGTGGTATCCCGCCCTGCCGGCGGCACGGCGTTGGTGCCGTTCGTGACCGCAATCGTGCCCGAGGTGGATCTGGACGGCGGGCGGCTGGTGGTGGACCCACCGGCTGGCCTGCTGGAGCTGTGACCGGGCCACACTATGCGGATCGACATTGTCAGCATATTTCCTGACTACCTGGCTCCGTTGGGGCTGTCGTTGGTTGGTCGGGCGCAGCAGAGCGGTGCGGTCACCGTCGCCGTTCATGATCTTCGGCAGTGGACTCATGATGTCCATCGCACGGTGGACGACTCCCCGTACGGCGGCGGACCGGGCATGGTGATGCGACCGGAGCCGTGGGGTGAGGCGCTGGACGCGCTCGCGGAGCCGGGCAGCCGCCTGTTGGTGCCCACTCCGGCCGGGGAGCGGTTCAGCCAGCGCATGGCGCAGCGGTTGGCGGGTGAGGAGCGGCTGATCGTTGCCTGCGGCCGCTACGAAGGGATCGATCAGCGGGTGATCGACCATGCGGCCGGCCGGATGTCGGTGACCGAAGTCTCGCTGGGCGACTATGTGCTCTTCGGCGGCGAGGTGGCGGCGTTGGTGATCCTGGAGGCGGTGGTCCGACTGCTGCCCGGGGTGCTCGGCAACGCCGACTCGCTGGTTGAGGAGTCTCACAGCAGCGGTCTGCTTGAGGCGCCGCTGTACACTAAACCGGCGAGCTGGCGGGGCTTGGCCGTGCCAGAGGTGCTGCGCAGCGGGGATCATGCCCGGATTGCCCGGTGGCGGCGTGAGCAGGCGCTGTTGCGGACGGCTACTCACCGGCCGGATCTGCTTGCGGAGCTACCGGCGGATGCGCTCGATCCGCGGGACCGGGAAGTGCTCGCGGGGGCCGGCGTGACGCCGCCCCACAGCGGTATGGCAGAGTAGAAGGGTTGCCGGGTTTTCGACCTGGGTGACCGGACCAACATCCACCCGCGCACCGGGTCGTGGTGCGCGCCGAGGCTTGAGGATTTGAGCGATGAACACGTTGGACGCGCTGGACGCCCAGTCGCAGCGAGCTGACATCCCGGAATTCCGCGCCGGTGACACGCTCAAGGTGCACGCGCGGGTGGTCGAGGGGAACCGGTCCCGGATCCAGGTCTTCCAGGGCGTGGTGATCCGCCGGCAGGGCTCGGGCATTCGGGAGACCTTCACCATCCGGAAGATCAGCTTCGGGGTCGGTGTGGAGCGGACCTACCCGGTGCACAGCCCGGTGCTGGACCGGATCGAGATGGTTACCCGGGGTGATGTCCGCCGGGCGAAGCTCTACTACCTGCGGGAGCTGCGCGGCAAGAAGGCGAAGATCAAGGAGCTGCGCGAGAAGCAGCCGGCCTGAGCATGATCGACCGGCGGCGAGGTGATGGCCCGATGTGGGGCTGCACATTGCCGCCGGCCGGCGCCGGACAAACCTTTCGCTTGCGGCTAAGCTTGCGCCGGTGACGGCCGGTGAGCGCAATGGTCGCGGCTATCCTCGCGACCACGATGGATACTCTCCGTATGGTGCGGAGGTCGGGGGCTACCCCGACTGGCGGGATGATGAGCTGCCTGCGACGCGGAACGAGTTCTCCGACCAGCGCGGCTATCCGGACCCGCCGAGTGCCGCCTATGGCCCTGGTTACGCCGCCGCCGCCGACTACCCGCCGGAGACCGGCTACCACCCGGCGAGGTATGGCTACCCCGAGTCCCGCGAGCAGCCGTACCCTCCTCACGGGTACGACGACGGCGGCGGTTACCTGCCGGCCGGCTACCCGCCGCCGGAGCCACCGCCGGTCCGGGGCGGCTACCCGCCGCCGGGTTACCAGGCCAGCCACTATCCTGAGCAGCACTATCCTGAGCAGCACTATCCCGCCGACTACGCCGACCCGGGCTATCGGTCCCCGGCATACCCCGACCCTGGCCCGCCGGGTTATTCGCCGGCCGGCTACCCGCCGGGTGGTCCGGAGGGTTATCCGGCGCCCGGGTACGCCGACGACGGCTACCGGGCCGGTTACACCGACCCGCACCCGGCCGATGCCGCCACCGCATACCAGCCTGGGGTGAGGGGTGGTGCGGCCCGTCCCGACGCCTGGGCGCAGCAGTGGCCTGACGACGCCAGGCCGCTGCGGGGCCCCGGCGATGAGCCGGAGGACCCCGGCTGGACCCGGGTGGTGCCGGAGCAGGCCGGACCCGAGCCGGCGCGGACGCGGGAGGCGCGCCGGGGGAGCGATCCGAGGTCGCCCCGGCGGCGTCCGGGCGACGGGCGGGGTGCCGGCAGCGGTGCTGCGCCCCGGCCACGTAAGCGCCGCGGCCTGCCGCTCTGGCAGGAGCTGCCGCTGTTACTGGTGATCGCCCTGTGCCTGGCCGTCCTGGTCCGCACCTTCCTCTTGCAGGCGTTCTACATCCCCTCCGGCTCGATGGAGGAGACCCTGGTCGCGGGCGACCGGGTGCTGGTCAACAAGGTCGTCTACCACTTCCGGGAGCCGGCGCGGGGGGAGGTGGTGGTGTTCCAGGGCACCGACGCCTGGGAGCCGATCGGCGGTCAGGACGACGACATCGGGCTTTTCGCTCGGGGGAGCCGTGCGATCGGTGACCTGGTGGGGGTAACTCGCCCCGGGGCCAGCGACTACATCAAGCGCGTCATCGGCCTGCCCGGTGACACGGTGTCCTGCTGCGACGTGGACGGGCGGGTCTTTGTCAACGGGCAACCCCTCAATGAGGAGTACGTGATCCGGGACTCGCCGCTCGACGACGTACCGCTGGGTGACTGTCGGGGGCGACGCTTCGATGAGGTGGTGGTGCAGCCCGGTCACATGTTCGTGATGGGTGACCATCGGCAGGTTTCGCAGGACTCCCGCTGTCAGGGCCAGATTCCACTGGACAATGTGATCGGTAGGGCGTTCATCATCGTGTGGCCGAGCGACCGGTGGACCGGGCTGTCGCAGCCGGACACCTTCGGGGCCGCGCCGGCCGCTCTGGGCACGACGACCGAGCCGTCGCCGGCCGCGGCCGATGCCGGCGCCGGAGCCCAGCCGGCGGCGCAGGCGCTCGGCGTGGCCGGGTTGCTCGGCGCGTCGATGCCGGTGTTCCGTCGCTCTTTTCGGGGGGACTCGCCGAGTTTGCGGCGCCGTGTCCGGCCGATTCGACGTAGGCTCGCGGCGTGATAGACGAACAGCCGACTGAGGAGCAGCCGCAGCAGCGGCGAGGTTCGTTCTGGCGGGAGCTGCCGATCCTGCTCGGTGTGGCGATCGTGGTGGCGATCCTGGTCCGAGCGTTCGTGCTGCAGACCTTCTACATTCCCTCCGGGTCGATGCAGAACACGCTGGATCTCTACGACCGGGTGCTCGTCAATAAGCTCGTCTACCACGTGCGTGACCCTGCCCGCGGGGAGATCGTGGTCTTCCGTGCGCCGACGCAGTGGAGCCCGAGCGGTGACGACTTCATCAAGCGCGTGATCGCGGTCGGCGGCGACGAGGTTGTCTGCTGCGACGACCAGCAACGCCTGATCATCAACGGTCACTCGCTCGACGAACCGTACCTGTACTCTCGCGATGGCGTCACCGACGCCGCGGCGATCCCGGAGTTCTCGGTGGTCGTCCCGGAGGGCAGACTGTGGTTGCTGGGTGACCATCGCAGCTCCTCCGGCGACTCGATGGACCACTATCAGCGCTCCGGGGGCGATGCGATGGTGGCGACGGTCAGTGAGGATGCCGTGGTCGGGCGGGCATTTGTGCTCTTCTGGCCGTTCGATCGAGCCGAGTGGCTGTCGGTGCCGGATACCTTTGAACCGGTCCCCGGCAGCGGCTGAGCCGGCCGTCACCGCGACGGCCGGGATCACCTGGGGAGGTGTGATGCTGCCGCCACCACGGACCGTCGTGCGTACCGAGGGCGGGATCTACGCCCTTGAGCGGGCGCTGCGGCGGCGCGGCTTCGCGCGGGTCGCTGGGGCGGATGAGGCCGGCCGGGGGGCCTGCGCCGGCCCGCTGGTGGCCGCGGCCGCGGTGCTACCGCCGGGGCGGCGCGGCGAGATCGCCGAACTCGCCGATTCCAAGCAGTTGACCGCGGCCGCGCGGGAGCGGGTCTACGCCCAGGTGGTTGACCGGGCGCTGGCGTATTCGACGGTGGTGGTTCCCCCGGCGGAGGTGGACGCGCGAGGGTTGCAGGTGTGCAATCTCGCGGCGCTGCGGCGGGCGCTGGCCGCGCTCGCGGTCCGCCCGGACTACGTCTTGACCGACGGATTTCCGGTGGACGGGTTGGACGTGCCAGGCTTGGCGGTGTGGAAGGGCGACCAGGTTGCGGCCTGTGTGGCGGCGGCGGGGGTGCTGGCGAAGGTCACCCGGGACCGGCTCATGGTCGAGCTGGCCCAGCAGTTCCCCGATTACGGCTTCGCCGAGCACAAGGGGTACGCGACGGCAGAGCACACGGCGGCGTTGTCCAGGTATGGTCCCAGCGCTGTGCACCGGTTCTCGTACGCGAACGTGGCGCTGCGGCAGCCTGCTCTGGTGGTGAGCGGTGGTGGAGATGAAGCTGCCGGTGTCGACGTCCGGGGTGAGGAGTAACCTCGGCGTGGCATCTGGTGAGCGGATGTGGGTGGGCGAAGATGGAGATGGGCAGCCGGAGGGGGAGTGAGATGAGCGCGGAAGATCTCGAAAAGTACGAGACCGACATGGAGCTCCAGCTCTACCGGGAGTATCGCGACATCGTCCGCCAGTTCTCGTATGTGGTCGAGACCGAGCGCCGGTTTTATCTGGCGAACCAGGTCGACCTGCACGTGCGTAACTCGGATGGTGAGGTCTACTTCGAGGTCGAGATGCAGGACGCCTGGGTGTGGGACATGTACCGCCCAGCGCGGTTTGTCAAGAACGTCCGGGTTATGACGTTCAAGGACGTGAACGTGGAGGAGTTGGAGAAGCCGGACATTTCGCTACCTTCGGACTCCGGCTTCGGCGGCTGATACCCGCACGTCCGTCCGGGGCGTCGTCCCCGTCAGGGCATCGTGTCGCGGGAGCCGGGCAGGCGCCCCTCGCCTGCCCGGCCCGCGCTTGTTGCTCGTGGACCCGGTGCCTGTCGGCCTGGGCCGTCGTGGGTCTCAGCGCGGCAACTGCCGGCGATCGCCGCCGCTGCCCACCGAACGCCGGACCGCCCCGATCACTAGCAGCGACACCCCGGCTATCGCCGCGATGATCAACGTGGCGACCAGAATGTTCCACAGCGCGCCGATGATCCAGCCCAGGATCTGGCCAGCCACGATGATGCCGACGACGCCGATCACCACCCAGAGCACGATCTTGCCGAACCCACCGCTCCGCTCCGTCATGACCTCTCCTCGCCAGGTGGCTCGTCAGCTCCGGCCGGCGGGCGCCGCCCGGGCCTAACCTGTCGCTCCTATGCTGCCACCCGGTCGCACTGGGTGCGAGTCGCCGACCCGGTTCTCCGGGAGAGCTCCGGGTGATCCCCGATGTCTGGACCGAGCAGCCGCGCGAGCCGCCGCCCCGCTGGGTGCGCCAGCCACGTTTTCCACAGCCAGCCGCTACGGTGCGGTTGTCCACAGCTTTGCCCGTCGGCGACTTGCCACCGCCGAGGCGGTACGCGCAGGCTGCCGGCATGGGGTGGTCGGGATCGACGCGGCGGGACCGCAGGCGGCTGGTTGTCTCAGCCTTTCTCCTCTTGGCAATAACCGGGCTGCTGGCAGCCGGCGGAGTTACCGCGGCGGCGAGTCGGGCCGCGGGAGCATCGCCTCCTGCGCCAGCGGCTTCGTCCGCCGACGCCGCCACCGCCGCCCGCGGCGAGTATCGATGGCCGCTGCCCGGCCCACCGCCGGTGACCCGACAGTTCATCCCGCCAGCCGCCCCGTGGCTCGCTGGGCACCGGGGCGTCGACCTCGCGGCGCCGCCCGGGGCAGTGGTTTTCGCGGCCGGCGCCGGCGTGGTCTTCTTCGCCGGGCCGGTAGCGGGCCGACCAGTGGTGAGCGTGGCGCACCCCGATGGGCTACGCACCACCTACGAGCCGGTCGTCGCCACTGTCGCGGTAGGCGAGCCGGTCGCGGCCGGTGCCCCGATCGGGGTGCTCGAGGCCGGCCATCCGGGCTGCTCCACCAGCGCCTGCCTGCACTGGGGAGTGCGCCAGGGCGAGGTCTACCTCGACCCGCTCAGCCTGTTGGGTTGGGGGCGGGTGCGGCTGCTGCCGCGGCCGGCGGTGACGTAGCGTCGGTGACCATGACCTCGACCCGCTGGACCAGGTTGTTGGTGAATCCGCCGCGGTTCCAGGATTGGTCCACCGGCTGGGTGCGTCCCGCCGCGTCGGTGGCGCGCGCCTGCAGCCGGTAGTGACCAGGCGTCGCCTGCCAGTCGTACCACCAACGGCGCCAGACCCACGCCGGCGCGTCACTGGGCTCCAGCGCAGCTGGTGTCCAGTGCTCTCCACCGTCGATGGAGACCTCCACCCCGGTCACCTCCGCGTCACCGGCCCACGCCCGCCCGGTCAGTCGGCACGGCCCGGCGGCAAGGCCGCGTACCCGGGACATGAAGTCGGGGTAACCCGGTGGTTGCAGCAACGCCCGCGGCAGCATCCGGGTGACCGGCTCACCCGGCTCGTCGGGGTGCTGCCGGAGCCGGTAGGCGCTGGTGTTCTGGTAGCCGTCGAACGGGGTATCCCGAACCGTGATCTGCCGCAGCCACTTGACGTGCGCCATGCCGTACCACCCGGGGACCACCAGCCGCAGCGGCGCACCGTGCTGCGGTGGCAGCGGCACCCCATTCATCTCGTAGGCGAGCAGCACCTCGTCGCGCAGCGCCTCGGCGACCGGCAGACTGCGCTGGTAGTCCTGGGTGACTCCGCGCTCCACACCGTGGTCAGCGCCGGCGAAGACCACCTCGACCGCGTCGTCGGCGAGCCCCGCCTCGCGTAGCACCGGCGCCAGTGGGGTGCCGGTCCACTCCGCGGTGCCGACCGCGCCGGTGAGCCACGGCTGGCTCACCGGTCGGGGATTGAGGAGCGCCCGCCCGTTTCCGGCGCACTCCATGGTGACCCGGGTCGTCACCCGCGGCCGCGCTCGCAGCGCCGGCAGGTCGAGTCGCACCGGCCGGGTCACCCGGCCAGCGATGGTCACAGTGAACTCAGCCGGGTCGAGCTCCGGGATGTCGTAGTGGGTCAACAGGTAGTGCAGCCCGATCGGGGTGACGTCATAGCGCAACGCCTCCAGCGGCAGCGCGTGGTTACGCGCCGCCAACGCCAGCTCTTCGAAGGAGATCTGTTCGTCGGGTTCGGCCACCCGCGCGGGGCTGCTCCACGGCTGCGCCATCACCCCAGCATAGGCCGGGAGCCATAACAGATCCATTCACTGCGTTGCGGGTTGTCCACAAGACGCTGGTTATCCACAGTCTGCGAGCCAGACCGTAGCGGCAGCCGCGCGGGCGCTGCCATCGTCTCGCCCATGACAAAAGCGAGGCAGGCGGTGGGTGCGTACGGCGAGCGGCTGGCGGCCCAGCATCTGGTGGCGGCGGGGCTGGTGGTGCTGGACCGGAATTGGCGCTCCGGCACCGGCGAGATCGACATCATCGCCCGTGACGGGGACGTGCTGGTCCTCTGCGAGGTGAAGACCCGCCGGGGTCCGGAGTTCGGGACCCCGGCGGAGGCGGTCGGTCGCCGCAAGGTGGCGCGGATGCGGCGGCTCGCCGGGGAGTGGCTGGCCCTGGCTGGGGTCCGCCCCCGGGAGGTGCGCTTCGACGTGGTGGAGGTGGTGTCGCCGCCGCGGGGGGCCGCCCAGGTCCGTCACCTCAAGGGAGCGTTCTGATGAGCTACGCCATGGTGCGGTCGGTGGGTCTGGTGGGGGTGGCGGGGCATCTGGTCGAGGTGGAGGCCGACCTGGCGAACGGGCTGCCGGCGGTGGCGCTCTCGGGTTTGCCGGACACCGCCCTACACGAGGCCCGGGACCGGGTGCGGGCGGCGATCGTCAACTCCGGGCAGGTCTGGCCCAACCGTCGCATCACCGTCAACCTGCTCCCTGCCTCGCTGCCCAAGTTCGGGTCCAGCTTCGACGCCGCGATCGCCTGCGCTGTGCTGGCGGCCGCCGGGGAGCTGCCACTGGCCGGGCTGGCCGGCGCGGCCGTCATCGGTGAGCTGGGGCTCGACGGCAGCCTGCGGCCGGTGCGTGGGGTGCTGCCGATGGTGCTCGCTGCGGCCCGCGCCGAGGTGGGCTCGGTGATTGTGCCGGTGGCGAATGCGACCGAGGCGGCGCTGGTGCCCGGGGTGATGGTCTGGGGCGCAGATACGTTGGGGATGCTGGTGCGCGCGATTCGCGGTGAGGGCCCGCTGTCGCCGCCGCCAGCGCCGAGCCCGCTGCCTACCGCCTCGGCCGCTCCCGACCTCGCGGAGGTGGTGGGTCAGGCGACCGGCCGGTGGGCGATGGAGGTCGCTGCGGCCGGCGGCCACCATCTGGCGATGGTCGGACCGCCGGGGGCGGGCAAGACACTGCTGGCTCAGCGGCTTCCGACGATCCTGCCGGAGCTCGATGATGAGGCGGCGTTGGAGGTGACCGCGCTGCACTCGGTCGCCGGGGCGCTGCCGACCGGCGCCGGGCTGGTGCGGCGCCCGCCGTTCCAGGCCCCACACCACTCCGCCAGCATGCCGGCGCTGGTCGGAGGTGGGGCGGGTCTGGCCCGGCCGGGGGCGATCAGTCTGGCTCACCGCGGGGTGCTCTTTCTGGACGAGGCCCCCGAGTATTCGCGGCGGGCGCTGGACGCCCTGCGGCAGCCGCTGGAGGAGGGCATGGTGCGGCTGCGTCGATCGGCGGGGGAGACCACTTATCCGGCCCGGGTCCAGCTGGTGCTGGCGGCCAATCCGTGCCCGTGTGCCCGGCCGTCCGGCGACGCTGATTGCGAGTGCACCGCCCTGGTGCGTCGCCGCTATCTCGGCCGGCTCTCCGGGCCGCTGCTGGATCGCATCGACGTCCAGCTCGGCCTGGAACCGGTGTCGGGGGCAGCGTTGTTCGATGCCGAGGCGGTCGCGGAGTCGTCGGCAACCGTCGGTGCGCGGGTGGCCGTTGCCCGGGCCGCCGCAGTGGCCCGCTGGAGCGCTCACGGGTGGCGCAGCAACGCGGAGGTCCCCGGCTCGGTGCTGCACGCTCGGCGGTGGCGGCCGCCGCCGGCGGTGATGGCACCGGCTCGACGGCTACTTGACCTGGGCGAGTTGTCTGCGCGGGGCTTTCACCGAGTGTTGCGAATGGCGTGGACGCTCTGCGACTTGGCGGGGAGATCAAGGCCAGACCGGGGCGACCTGGCCGCAGCGACCGAACTTCGGCGGGGGGAGCGTTGGTGAGCGAGTTGGAGCAGGTGCGCACGGCCCGGGTGGCGCTGAGCGGGGTTGCCGAACCCGGCAACCTCGCGCTGTGGCGGCGGGTGTCGAGCTATGGCCCGGTGGCGGTGTTGGAGGGCCTGGTCGCACAGGGCGCGGCGGGGGCGCCGTCGCTCTTCGCTACTGGCGATGCGGCGGAGTCGATTGATCCGGGGCGGCGCGCGGCGGAGAGCTTAGCGCTGACGCAGCGGCTCGGGGCCAGGGTGGTGATCCCGGAAGATGACGAGTGGCCGGCGCAGCTGGATGACCTGCTCAAGATCTGCGGTAAGGGTGGGGGCGATCCGGTCGACCGGGACGCCGCACCGCCGCTGTGCCTATGGGTTCGCGGGCAGCAGCGGCTGGACGAAGCCCTGGCTCGGTCCGTCGCGGTGGTGGGGGCCCGGGCCGCCAGCGGGTATGGCGGGCACGTGGCGCGTGAGATCGGCTACGGCTTGGCCGACGCCGGCTGGTTTGTGGTTTCGGGCGGAGCCTTCGGGATCGACGCGCACGCACATCGGGGAGCGCTCGCGGCTGGCGGGGGGACGGCGGCGGTGTTGGCGTGCGGCGTCGAGCGGGCCTACCCGTTGGCGCACGCCAATCTCTTCGACCAGATCACCGAGCAGGGCTTGCTGGTGAGCGAATGGGCGCCGGGCGCCGACCCGTTCCGGCATCGGTTCCTGATCCGCAACCGGGTGATCGCGGCGGCGACGGTCGGGACCGTCTTGGTGGAGGCTGGCGCGCGCAGTGGGGCGAGACAGACGCTACGTCGCGCGCGGGAGCTAGGCAGGCGACAGCTGGTGGTGCCGGGACCGGTGACCTCAGCGATGTCGGTGGGGAACCATGAGGAGCTACGCCAGCCCTACGATCCGCCGGCCCGGTTGGTGACCGGGGTGGCGCAGATCCTGGAAGAGGTCGGCCGCATCGGCAGTGACCTGGCACCACCGGTGCGAGGCCCGGACCAGCCGCGGGACCGGTTGGGTACCACCGAGCGGCGGCTCGTCGAGGCGCTGCGCCGGCGCGCCCCGCTAACCGCGGAGCAGGCCGCGGCTCGCGCGGGGGTGCCGCTGGCCGACGCGGTGCGGATCCTGCCGGTGCTGGTCCTCTCCGGCCACGCGGAGCGCCACGGCGATGGCTTCGTCGCGGCTCGGCGACCAGGCGGGGCAGGCTCGCCGGCGGGTGCTTGACAGCCGGTCCGAGGGCTCGGAAGGTCGGACCATGAGAAGCGAGCAGACCCGCGAGGAGTTACCGCCGGAGCTGGCGGCGGTCGTCGACGCCTTCGCGAGGCATCTCGGCAACGTCGCCGGCCGCTCGCCCCACACGGTGCGGGCTTACGTGGCCGACGTGGTGTCGCTGTGCGAGCACGCGGTCCGGATGGGGGCCCGGGAGCTTTCCGAGCTCGATCTCACCGCCGTGCGAAGTTGGCTTGCCCGGCAACGTACGCTCGGCTCGGCCCGGGCCACGCTGGCCCGCCGGGCCGCCGCCGCCCGCACCTTCAGCGCCTGGGCGCACCAGCATGGCCACCTAGCCACCGACGTGGCGGCGCCACTGGCGAGCCCCAAGCCGCACCGCGAGCTGCCGGTGGTGCTCCGCCCGGAGCAGGCCGCAGCGGTACTGGACGGCGCGGCCTCCGCAGCCCTGGAGCCTTCGGCTCACCCAGCGCCGGCCGCCATCCCCGGCCCTGATCCGGCTGCTCGGGCGCGGGCGCTGGCGCTTCGCGACCATGCGGCGTTGGAGCTGCTTTACGCCACTGGGGTGCGAGTCAGCGAGCTGTGCGGAGTCGACCTGCCGGACCTCGACCTGACCCGTGGCGTGGTCCGGGTGCTTGGCAAGGGCGGCAGGGAGCGGGCGGTCCCGTTCGGCCGGCCGGCGGCGGCGGCGGTGAGGCGGTGGCTGGCCGACGGTCGACCGCTGCTCAGCCACTCGGACAGCGTCGCGGCGTTGCTGCTTGGGGCCCGTGGTGGCCGGGTGCACCCGACCGTGGTCCGCCGGCTGGTTCGTCGCAGCTGTCAGCAGGCGGCCACGCCGACCATCTCACCCCATGGCCTACGTCACAGTGCCGCCACTCATCTGCTGGAGGGCGGGGCGGACCTGCGCAGTGTGCAGGAGCTGTTGGGCCACTCTTCCCTGGCCAGTACGCAGATTTACACGCATGTCTCGGTGGCGCGGCTGCGGTCGGCGTATCGGCAGGCTCATCCTCGCGCGTGAGCGGGGGCGCTGGCGTCGAGGTGGTCTTCTGGCTTAGCGTGACAGCTCGTGGAGGGATATCGCAGCTACCCGGAGGGCCGGCAGCCCTATTCGGAGAAACCATACCCGGATACCCCATATGCGGATAAGACATACGCGGGGGGGACGTACGGTGAGAGCGCGTCGCCTGAGGGCGACTATCCGGCGAGCCCAAGTTGGTACGGGGAGCGGCCACCGCGCGAATCGGAGCGCTACGAGCCGGACCGATACGACGACCGGGCCCGTGACCTCGACCGGGGCCGCGACGCTGACCGGTACGACGAGCCCCGGCGGGAGTACGACGAGCCCCGCCGCGAACTGCCTCGGCCGGCCTCGGCCGAACCGGCCCGGGCCAGCGCCCCGCCGCCTCGCTCGGCACCCCCGCCGCCCGAGGAACCACCAGCACCCGCGGTCGCTCGCCGGCCACCACCAGCGGCTCCCGGCTCCCCGGGGCCGGTGGGGGACGGGGTCTACCGGAGCAAGCGTCCGGGCACCGCGGTGCTGATCGGAGCACCGGCGGTGGCGTTGGAACTACCGGCGTTGCTGCTGCTGATCGACTCCGCCTTCGGCGATCCGGTATCTCCCTCCGGGGTGGTGTCGGCGGTCTGCCTGATCCTGGCGTTGCCCCTGCTGGCGTTGGGTCTGTACGCGGTCGCCACGGGCGCGGTGCGGGCTGCCGGTCCGAACAGTCTGCAGGCGTGGCTGCGGCCGCCGGTCGGGTACCTGACCGTGGCGTTGGTGCTCTTCGTCGCGGCGGGGCTCGCCGGCTGACCGTGGGGTTTCGCCCGCGCTGGGGGTGGCTCACGTCCGCGCGGGGGTCGGGGCCCCGCCCCGATGGTGGAGCAGCGGGTGGTCCGGGTAGGGTCCCGCGACTCGGCGCCGCCCGGGGCGTAGACTCGACACAGCAGCCGTGTACGCGGCTGACTTCGCGCGTCCTCCGTGGGGCGGATTCCGCCCGCGGCGACGGCCGCCCTGGTCCCGGTTATGCAGCCGGGCCCAATCGGCCGGCGTCCGGACGCCAGGCTGACAACCAGGGATGAGGAGCAACCACATGGCCGTAGTGACCATGCGTCAACTGCTGGAGAGCGGCGTCCACTTCGGGCACCAGACCCGGCGGTGGAACCCGAAGATGAAGCGCTACATCTTCACCGAGCGCAACGGCATCTACATCATCGACCTTCGGCAGACGCTCGACTACATCGCCAAGGCGTACGACTACATCAAGCACACCGTTGCCGAGGGCGGTTCGATCCTGTTCGTCGGGACGAAGAAGCAGGCCCAGGAGGCGGTGGCGGAGCAGGCCGCCCGGGTGGGTATGCCCTACGTCAACCACCGCTGGCTGGGCGGCATGCTCACTAACTTCCAGACGGTGCACAAGCGGCTGCTGCGGATGAAGGAGCTGGAGGCGCTCGACCTCACCGGCACCGCCGAGGGTTACACCAAGAAGGAGACGCTTCACCTGTCGCGGGAGAAGACGAAGCTGACCCGTACCCTTGGTGGGCTGCGGGATATGCAGAAGCTGCCTGCGGCGATCTGGGTGGTGGACACCAAGAAGGAGCACATCGCCGTCGACGAGGCCCGGAAGCTGGGCATCCCGGTGATCGCGATCCTGGACACCAACTGTGACCCCGATGAGGTCGACTTCCCGATCCCGGGTAACGACGACGCGATCCGCTCCGCCGAGCTGCTGACCAAGGTCGTCGCCGCGGCGGTGGCGGATGGCCTGATCGCCCGGTCCGGCAAGCACCGCGGCGAGGACAAGCCCGAGCCGGGTGTGGTCGGCGCCGATGAGCCGCTCGCCGAGTGGGAGCGCGAGCTGCTGGGCGCGAGTGACCAGCCGGCTGGTTCCGGGCACCCGGCGCCCAGCGCTGACCCGGCCGCCGCGCAGCCGGTGGAGCAGCCGCTCGCCGGGCAGGCCGCCGCGCATGAGACCGAGGCGGGCGAGACCCGGTTGGAGCAGCCCGCGTCCACCCCTGCCGCCGAGTGATCGCACCGGCATAGACCACATCCGTACGTACGAGCGAAGAGAGAACAATGGCAGAGTTCACGGCCGCGGACGTCAAGAAGCTCCGCGATCTCACCGGCGCCGGCATGCTGGACTGCAAGAACGCGCTCACCGAGGTGGGGGGCGATGTCGAGCAGGCGGTCGAGGTTTTGCGGATCAAGGGCGCCAAGGACATCGGTAAGCGGGCTGGCCGGACCGCCGCCAACGGGCTAGTCGCCCACGCCGGCAACTCCCTGCTCGAGCTCAACTGCGAGACCGACTTCGTCGCCAAGAACGAGGAGTTTGTCGCGCTCGGGCAGCAGCTGGTGGAGCAGGTCGAGGCGGCTGCGCCGGCCGATGTGCCGGCGTTGCTGGACTCGACTCTGCCGTCCGGGCGCAGCGTGGGCGAGACGGTCAGTGAGGCCGCCGCCAAGATTGGCGAGAAGCTGGTGGTAAACCGGTTCCAGACGCTGACCGGCGACACCGTCGTCTACCTGCACCGTAAGAGCCCGGATCTGCCGCCGCAGGTCGGCGTGCTGGTGTCGTACACCGGCGCGGGGGAGGCTGCCGAGTCGGACGCCCGGGCGGTGGCGATGCAGGTCGCCGCGATGCGCCCTCGCTACCTGACCCGGGACGAGGTGCCGGCCGACGTGGTCGAGTCCGAGCGGCGGATCGCCGAGCAGACCGCTCGGGAGGAAGGTAAGCCGGAGGCCGCCCTGCCCAAGATCATCGAGGGTCGGGTGAACGCTTTCTTCAAGGACTCGGTCCTGCTTGAGCAGGCTTCGGTGGTGGAGCAGAAGAAGACCGTTACGCAGGTGATCGGTGAGGCCGGACTCACTGTCACCGGGTTCGTACGCTTCGAGGTCGGCCAGTCCTGACCTGAAGCTAGCCGGACAGACGACGAATAGAGCGGTGAGGGTGGCCCCATGACGCAGGTGGTAGCCGAGAAACAAGGCGGAGCCGAGTCGGCGGGGCCACCCGCTGCTTTTCGGCGAGTGGTGTTGAAGCTCTCCGGCGAGGTCTTCGGCGGTGGTGAGATCGGCGTCGACCCGGATGTGGTCCAGTCGCTGGCTCGGCAGATCGCCACCGTCGTTCAGCAGGGCGTGCAGGTAGCCGTCGTGGTCGGCGGCGGTAACTTCTTCCGGGGTTCGGAGCTGCAGCAGCGGGGGATGGACCGGCCCCGGGCGGATTACATGGGCATGCTCGGCACGGTGATGAACTGCCTGGCGTTGCAGGATTTCCTGGAGCGCCAGGGGATCGACACCAGGGTGCAGACTGCGATCACCATGGCGCAGGTCGCCGAGCCGTACATTCCGCGTCGGGCGATCCGGCATCTGGAGAAGGGCCGGGTGGTGATCTTCGGTGCCGGCGCCGGCATGCCGTACTTCTCCACCGATACGGTCTCGGCGCAGCGGGCGTTGGAGATTCACGCCGACGCGGTGCTGATGAGCAAGAACGGTGTCGACGGTGTGTATACCGCCGATCCTCGTACCGATCCGACCGCCCGGAAGCTGGACACGGTCACCTTCGCCGAGGCGCTCCGGCAAGGGCTGCGGGTGGTCGACGCCGCCGCGTTCAGCCTGTGCATGGAGAACAGCCTGCCGATGCTGGTCTTCGGCGCGGAAGGCACCGACACGATCATCAAGGCGGTCAGCGGTGATCGACGTACCGGCACGCTCCTGACCGCGGGCTAGGCGGTCGGCTCGGTCGCGGCGGCGGCCGGTGTCTGGCCAGGCCGGCGAGCCGTTGACCGGCGTCGCAACGGGGGAACCCAGGGTGACGCGCCCACGAGTATCGTAAGGCGCAGGCGGCAGCATGGAGGAGAGAACGTGATCGACGAGGCACTCTTCGAGGCTGAGGAGAAGATGGAGCGCGCGATCGCGCACGCCAAGGAGGAGTTCGGTGCGATCCGGACCGGCCGGGCGAGCGCGGCGATCTTCGCAAAGATCATGATCGACTACTACGGATCGCCGACCCCGCTGCCGCAGCTGGCGTCGATCGGCACTCCCGAACCGCGAATGGCGATCATCAAGCCCTACGACACCTCCCAGATCGCGGCGGTGGAGAAGGCCATCCGGGATTCCGACCTCGGTGTCAATCCCAGCAACGAGGGCGCCCAGTTGCGGGTGGTGCTGCCGCAGATGACTGAGGAACGCCGGCGCGAGATGATCAAGAAAGCGCGCGGCAAGGCAGAGGACGCCAAGATCTCTATCCGCAACATTCGCCGGAAGGCCAAGGAGGAGATCGACCGCCTGGTCAAGGAGGGTGAGGTCGGCGAGGACGAGGGCCGGCGCGCGGAGCGGGAGCTGGAGGAGATCACCCATCGGCAGGTGGGGCACGTCGACGAGATCCTCAAGCACAAGGAAGCCGAGCTGCTCGAGGTCTGATGGGCGACCTCTCTGGGGCGTCCGCGGGCGGAGCGCCGCTGCCACCGCAGTCTGGATCCGACCCGCTGCCGAAAGCTCCCCCCTCCGCACCCCACGCTGCTGATGCTCCGCCGAGCGGCGGTGGCTCGGACCAACCATCGCCGGCCCAGCCGCGCGCCGGACGTAACCTCCCCGCGGCGTTCGCGGTCGGCGGCGCACTCGCGGTAGCGGTCCTCGCGTCGCTGCTGGTGTGGCGGCCCGCGTTCCTG
The DNA here is from genome assembly GCF_016925615.1 of Natronosporangium hydrolyticum. Classification (NCBI taxonomy): domain Bacteria; kingdom Bacillati; phylum Actinomycetota; class Actinomycetes; order Micromonosporales; family Micromonosporaceae; genus Natronosporangium; species Natronosporangium hydrolyticum. The sequence goes on along the minus strand of NZ_CP070499.1, from coordinate 4,065,374 downwards.
GTCGTGGTCGTGGCCGCGGTAGCGGTCGGCACCTGGGAGACGACGCGGGCGGTGCAGACTACGGGGGCGAGGCCGCCGCTGGTGCCGCTGCTCGTCGGCGGCGCGGTGATGTCGGCCGTGGGTTGGTTCATCGGCCCCGCCGGTTTGACGCTCGGACTACTCCTGACCGCTGCGGGCATCTTCGCCTGGCGGCTGGCCGCCGGCCCCGACAACTACCTACGGGATGTCGGCTCGGCCTTCATGATCGCGGTCTATGTCCCCTTCCTCGCCGGCTTCGCCGCCCTGCTGGGGGCGGCAGACGACGGCCACTGGCGGGTGCTGGTGACGCTGGCGGTGGTGGTGCTGTGCGACACCGGTGGCTACGTCGCCGGGGTGTTCTTCGGACGGCACCCGCTCGCCCCCCGGGTCAGCCCGAAGAAGTCTTGGGAAGGGTTGGTCGGGTCACTTTTGGCGGCGGCGACTGGGGGAGCGGTCGGTCTGTGGCTAGCCTTCGGAGTCGGCTGGTGGTGGGGCGCTCTGTTCGGCTTGCTCGTCGCGGGCGCCGCGGTGCTCGGCGACCTGACCGAGTCGGTGCTGAAGCGTGACTTGAAGGTGAAAGACATGAGTGGCCTGCTGCCCGGACATGGTGGCCTGATGGACCGGCTCGATTCGATCCTCTTCGCCGCGCCCGCTGCATACCTGCTACTGAGTGTTGTGGCCCACTAAGCTGCCCGAGCATTGCCATGCGAGACTGGATAACGCCATGAACTCCCTCCCTGTCGTCGCGCTACCCACCGAGCCGGTCGAGGTCACCGGCTCGGGGTCGCCGGTTGCCCGGTCGAGCCCTGCTCCGAGACAGGTCCCCCGGCACCTGGCAGATCTTGCGATGCCGGAGCGTCGGGCCGCCGCAGCGGCGCTGGGGGAGCCCGGCTTCCGGGCCGGTCAGGTGTCGCACCATTACTTCGGGCGGTTGGTGCGGGATCCGGCCGAGATGACCGACCTGCCTGCCTCGGCCCGCGACCGGCTCGTCGAGCACCTGTTGCCCTCGCTGCTCACCCCGGCCCGGGAGCTGGCCTGCGACGGCGGCACCACCCGCAAGACGCTGTGGCGGCTGGTCGACGGCGCGATGGTGGAGAGCGTGTTGATGGCGTACCCGGACCGGGTGACCGCCTGCGTCTCCAGCCAGGCCGGCTGTGGCATGGCCTGCCCCTTCTGCGCGACCGGTCAGGCTGGCCTTACCCGTAATCTGACCACCGCCGAGATCGTGGACCAGGTGGTCTCGTTGGCGGGGAGCGCCGCCAGGGAGCTGTCCCAGCGCCTCTCGCACGTGGTCTTCATGGGGATGGGTGAGCCGCTGGCGAACTACTCCCGGCTGGTGGCGGCGCTGCGTCGGCTCGCAGCGCCCCCGCCGGAGGGGCTCGGCCTGTCACATCGGCATCTGACCGTCTCGACCGTGGGGTTGGTGCCGGCGATGCGCAGACTCGCCGCCGAAGACCTGCCGGTGACGCTTGCGATCTCACTGCATGCCCCCGATGATGAGCTACGTGATGAGCTGGTGCCGGTCAACCGGCGGTGGCGGGTCGCCGAGGTGCTGGATGCCGGCTTCGACTATGCGGCTCGCAGCGGGCGACGCCTCTCCATCGAGTACGCAATGATCCGGGACGTCAACGATCAACCCTGGCGAGCCACCCGGCTCGGTGAGCTGCTCGCCGGCCGGCTGGCGCACGTCAATCTGATTCCGCTCAACCCCACTCCGGGTAGCCGGTGGGACGCCAGTTCGAAGCCGGTGGAGCGGGAGTTCGTACGCCGGCTGCGGTCGGCCGGGGTGGCGACGACGGTGCGCGACACCCGCGGTCGCGAGATCGACGGCGCTTGCGGCCAATTGGCGGCGACGTCCGGAGACCAAGCAGGTGTGGAGACACGGGGGGACTCGGCGGGGGTGGCGACGCATGGAGAGGTTTGATCAGTGACCAGTCACGGACAACGGTTCCGGCGGCGGGCGCTGCGCCGCGGATACAAGGTCGATGAGGTCGATGCCTTCCTCGATCGGGTGGAGGACACCCTCGAGGGTGAGCCGGTCGAGGCGCCGGTCAGCGCGCAGGAAGTCCACGATGTCGTCTTCCGGGTTCGGTTCGGCGGCTATGACGAGTGGCAGGTGGATCTGCACCTGGACCGCGTCGAGCGGCAACTAGCGGAGTTCGAGGAAGGGGCCGAGCCAGAGCCGGACGGTCCGTACGGCCCGGATCCGCGCATGGTCGGCGGCCCGGACCGGATGGGTCCACCCGACTCGGGTCCGCCTGACCGCATGGGCTCGCCTGACCGCTTGGGCCCGCCGGATCGGATGGGGCGGCCAGAACACGCGGGCCACCCTGCCGAGCACATGGGCGGTCCGCCGGATCGGGTCGGTCCGCCGGAGCAGCGGATGCCGATGCCCGGTGGCCCGCCGCACTCGCCGGCCCCGAGACCTGGCCCACATGGGCCCGGCGGACCCGGCGGACCTCCCAGTCATGCGGGCGGACCGCCGAGCCACGGCGGCCAGGGCGGCTTCGGCGGACCTGGCGGGCGCGGGCCGCAGGGGCAGGGCCCTCAGGGCCATGGCGGCCCGCCGGGGCATGGTGGCCCACACGGCCAGGGCCCACAGGGTCAGGGCGGCCCGCCGGGGCATGGTGGCCCGCCGGGACATGGCCCACAGGGGCATGGTGGGCCCCCACCCGGCCGCGGCGGTTACCCCGAGCCCGAGCCGTACGGCCAGTACGACGAGCCGACCACCTTCGGGGGTGGGTTCGAACCGCGTACCCCCGGCCGGCACGCTCCGCCGCCCGGGCAGATGGACGACATGACCAGCGAGATGCGCTTTGACGAGCCGCCGGGCGGGCCGGCCGGGCGGTCGGGAATCCCGGGGCACAGCTCCGGCCCGCCTGCCGGTCGGCCATCCGGTGGCCGTCCCCCCGCGCACGGCTCGGGTGGGCCGCCCAGCTCCGCGCCACCACCGATGACTCCTCGCAGCCCGGGGCCGATGGGAGCCGCTCCGATGGGCGGCGGCGGCCACGATGGGCCGCCGGTCTCCGGGCCGGCCTCCGCTGATCTGCGACGCCTCGACGAGCTGCGGCGGGGGTTCCAACCTCGGCGGTTCGGCAGCGGCTATGACCGGGGCCAGGTGGACAGCATCTTCGAGCAGGCGATGGCTGGTGTCTCCGGGCAGGCGCCGATGCCGCCAGTTGACCAGTTGCCCGACTCCCGCCAGCTGGACCTGGTGCCCGGTGGGTATTTCGAGGGTGAGGTCGAGACCGCGCTGGAGGAGTTGCGGGAGATCCTGCGCCGGCACTGAGCGCTGACGAGGTAGGGGCGGCGCTGGCGGATGTCCGCCAGCGCCGGCTGTCGCTAGGGGCGGAGTCCGACCCGTCGCAACACGACATCCCCGATCAGCATCGCGGCGATGATCGCCGCGGTGAGCAGCAGCCAGAAGTCGTCGGCGACGCTGACGTGGTTGTTGAACGGCTGGGCCATCGACAGCAGCGCGATGATCGAAGCGATGCCCCCGATCCGGGCCAGCTTCAGGTTCGTCGGCTTGTGCTGATCGGGTGCGGTGACCTCCTGCTCGGCCACGGTCCATCCCCTCCGTCGGGTCTTGTGATTCTGCCTGGTTCAGTCTGGCATGGCCGTGGACACCTGATAGCGTCGGGCGGTCAGCGTTGAAGAAGGAGGCTCACGACAGTGCGGCTGACCGGGACTGGCCACGCCAGCATGCGGATCGACACCGATGCCGGCAGCATCCTCTGCGACCCCTGGGTCAATCCGGCATTCTTTGCCTCGTGGTTCCCATTCCCCGACAACTCCCAGCTGGATTGGGAGACGCTCGGGGATGTCGACTATCTCTACGTCTCGCATCTCCACCGGGACCACTTCGACGCCGACCACCTGCGCCGGTTCATCTCCAAGCGCGCCACCGTGCTGCTGCCGGAGTACCCGACCAGCGAACTCGAGGACGAGCTGCGAGAGCTTGGGTTCACCCAGTTCATCCGCACCCGCTCCAACGAGCCGGTCGAGCTTGACGGCGGGCTCACCGTGATGATTCAGGCGTTGACCTCCCCGACCGACGGCCCGATCGGCGACTCGTCGCTCTGGGTGGAGCACAACGGCGTACGCTTCCTGAACCAGAACGACGCCCGCCCGACCGATCTGAGCGAGTTCGCGAAGCTGGGCCACGTGCACGCCCACCTGCTGCAGTTCTCCGGCGCGATCTGGTACCCGATGGTCTACGAGCTGCCGGTCACCGCGCGGACCGCGTTCGGCAAGCAGAAGCGGGAGCGGCAGCTTGACCGCACGATCCGCTACATTGACGATCTGAAGGCTTCGTGGGTCTTTCCGATCGCGGGCCCGCCCTGCTTCCTCGACGACGAGCTGTGGCAGTTCAACGACCTCGGCCAGGACGAGGGCAACATCTTCCCCGACCAGCAGCACTTCGTCGACCACTACGCCGGCCTCGGGTATGACAACGGCGTGATTCTGCTGCCGGGCACGGTCGCCGAGGTGACCGCCGACGACTGCCAGGTCACCCACCCGGTCTCCGATGTGCGGCAGTTCTTCGCTGACAAGGAGCAGCACCTCCGCGCGTACCAGGAGCGCCAGCGGCCGGTGATCGAGGCGGCCAAGGCCTCCTGGGCGCATCCGGAGGTGGATGTGCTGGCGGAGCTGAAGCGCCGGGTCGAGCCGCTGCTGGAAGAGTCGATCTACATGGCGAAGGGGGTCGGCGGCCCGGTCCGGTTCGACCTGACCGACATGGCCGGCGCCGAGGTGGTGGAGTCTATTGTGGTGGACTTCCCGGCGAAGCAGGTCCGGCCGTACGCCGACGAGAAGGTGCGGTACCGGTTCAAGACCCGCCGGGCCCTGGTCGAGAACCTGCTACATAGCGGTGAGGTCGACTGGGTGAACTCGCTGTTCCTGTCGTGCCGCTTCTCGGCGGCGCGGATCGGGCAGTACAACGAGTTCGTCTACTCGTTCTTCAAGTGCCTCTCGGAGGAGCGGCTGCAGTACGCCGAGGGTTGGTACGACGAGCACGAAAAGGCGGTCGACGCGGAGGATATCCAGCTCGGCGACTGGCTGGTGCAGCGCCGCTGCCCCCATCTGAAGGCGGACCTTTCCCGGTTCGGGATCATCGAGGGCGAGACCCTCACCTGCCAGCTGCACGGCTGGAAGTTCGACCTGAAGTCGGGCCGCTGCCTGACCAGCGTTGGCCACCAGATCCGGTCGCAACCCGCCGACTCCTAACCGGCCAGAGACGTTCAGGTGGGCGCCGCCCATCTCCATGGGGCGGAGCGATGACACTGGTGGTGAGGGCGCAGCGGGCGTTGATCGGTCTGGTGCTGGTGGCGTTGTTGGCGGGCGGTTGCTGGGGCGGCGACGAGGGGCAGTCGATCGAGTTCGCCTCGGTTGACGGGGAGAAGTGGCCGTTGCGTGGCAGTCTCGCGGAGGATGCAGAGCTGCGCGCGGAGGTCGCGGAGGTGGTCGCCGGGTGGCGGACTCCGGAGGGCTCGGGGGCGGATGAGCGGAGCACTGTGGTGTTCTGGCTGGGTGAGGTTGATGGTGTGGTGTTGGGGATGGTCAACTTCCAGGCCGCCGAGGACGGCGGCAGATGGTCGTTGGAGGTGACCGGGCAGCCAGGCGAATTGACGGTCAGCGACGCCCGCTCTCATCCCTTCGGCGTATACACCACGGACGTGCTATCGGTGCGTTCTCCTGCCGTGGGCCCGCGGTACCTGACTTCTGCCAAGATCGCGACGCTCACCGTGCGAGGTGAGGTCGCTCCGGTCGATAGTGAGGGCCTGACCGCGGTGATGGCGGTACCAGAGTGTCGGCTGAGTTCTCTGGCCAGCTCGGGCGAGACCTTCGAGCACTATCAGCTTGATCTCGGACTCGGTATCAGCGAGCCGTTCTATCCGTTGATTCGAGGCCGGGAGCAGAGTGCGGAACTCTTGGCGGATGTGGATATGTGCGCGGAGCTGACGGCGGATGGTTGGCTGGCGAGCGGGGAGTCGGAGTCGTCGCCGGCTGGTCTGCGAGGGGAACACCCGGATGTGTCGGAGTTGGCCGCATCGGCGGCGGTCGTCTCTGGTCCGGAGGGGTTGCCTGGCTCACTGGCTGAGGTCCAGGCGCACTACGCCGACACGCTGGGGCAGGTTCGGATGGCGTCCTGGCTGGTCTGGACCTATCCGGATGAGGTTACTGAAGTGATGGCGCCGATCGGGGCCGAAGTGATCACGGATGAGCCGGGGCTGTTCGTGATGCGCAAGCCAAGACCGCAGGAGGAGCCGATTGATTTCAGCTTCCGGGAGGGCGACCAGGAACACGACGTCAGTGTCATCCCACCGGGTGGCTGAGACCGCTCAGCCGGTGGTGGGGAGCCCGAGGTCGCGGAGGATGCGTTGGGCCGCGTTGTGGCCGGCCGCGCCGATGACGCTGCCGGCCGGGTGGCAGCCGGCCGAGCCCGCGTAGAGACCCGGCGCCCCGGTCGCGTACGGCATCCGGTCGGTGAACGAGACCGTGTTGTCGATGTGGTGGATGTGCCCGCCGGTGATCCCGAAGTGGGCTTCGATCCCCGGCGGCGGCAGCGGCATCGTGTCGGCCACCAGCGCCGAGGTGCCGGGGGCGTACCGGTCGCAGATCTCCAGTAACCGGTCCACGTAGCCGGGCAGCTCCGCCTCCCAGCTGGACCCGGTGATCTGGTACGGCACCGACTGCACGAACAGCGCTGAGGAGTGGTGGCCAGCCTCGTCCTGCAGGGATGGGTCCACCGTGGTGTGCAGGTACCACTCGATGGTCGGGTCGGCCGGGAGCTGCCCAGCCTGGACCTCCCGCCACATCTGCCGGAGGCCGGCCATCGGAGTGAGGTCACCGGCGGCGCCGGGGAGCAGGTGGATCGTGGCGCCGAACGGGCTGGGCGAGGTGGCGGGTAGGCACCGGAACTCGGGCAGGTCGCGGAGGGCGAGGTTGAGCTTCAAGGTTGTTCCGGTGCGTCGAACCGCCGCCATCCGGGCGGGCAGTTCGGGCGGCACCAGCCCGGCGGGGGTCAACGACAGGAGCTGGTACGGGTCGCAGGCGCCGAGCACCACCCGGGCGGCCAGCTCCGTGCCGTCCGCGAGCGCGACCCCGCTGACCGCCCCTTGCTCGGTCTGGACCGCCGTCACCTGCGCGCCGGTGACCACGATCGCGCCCGCGGCGCGGGCGGTGTCGGCGAGCATGCGGGTGACGGTGCCCATGCCGCCTTCCACGATCAGCCAGGTGCCGTCGGCCTCCGGCAGCCGGCACATGTTGTGGACCAGGAAGTTGTGGCCGGTGCCAGGGTCGTCCGGTCCGGCGTTCACCCCGGAGAGACCATCGGTCACCGCGTACATGGCGGTGAGGAGTTCACTGCGGAATTCGAACCGGGCGAGATAGTCGGCGACCGAGCCGCGTACCAGGTCGATGAAGCTCTGCTGGAGCGCCGGCCGCACGTACCGGTCGGCGGTCTGCTCGACCGGTAGGGGTTCGGCCAACCAGGCGGGGGCGAGGTCTTCGCGGAGCGCGGCTAGCTCGGCGGCGAGCGCGTCGTCGGCGGCGAGGTCGGCCGGCGAGAACATCTCTCGCAGCTGCGCCCGGGAGGCTTCCCGGTCGGCGCCGGCCAGCAGGTATGGCGACCCGACCGGGCCGGCGGTGGGCAGGAAGTAGTGGGGGTCCCGCCGTCGAGTGGGAAACCGGAGGTCGAGGGTGGCGGCGAGCTCCGGCGGCAGCAGACCGAGCAGGTACGCGCCGGTGGAGTGGCCCAGACCCGGCACTGCGGCGAAGGGGTGTTCGGTGCGGGCCGCGCCGCCGATCGTGCCGGTGGCTTCAAGCACGGTGACGGTGAGGCCGGCGCGGGCCAGCAGCGTAGCCGCGACCAGGCCGTTGTGGCCGGCTCCGATGATCAGCACATCACTGCGGCGGGGGAGATCACTGGTGGCGGACATGTCGCCGAGCCTACGCGGCGGCCTCCCGCAACCGCTCGGCTCGACGGCTCGGCTCGCGGGCTCGGTCGGTGGTGGATCGCCCGGGCCTGGCGCCGGATTTCCAGGTGGTGAAGCGAACCTTAGGTTTCTCTCAAGTGTCGCATTCGGTCGATCGTCCCGCGCGGCTGTCCCGTACTGCCAGGTGACGCCGATCGATGATCCGCGTCGGTGACCGAGGGTCAGCCATTGAGCTGCCAGATGACCGGTCGGGCCGGTGCCCGGCCAGGAGGCGAGGAGACAGCGATGTATTCCGGGCTACGGAGGCGGTACGCCGACCGGCGGGTCGTGGTGGGTTTGGTGGTGGCGCTGACGGTGCTCGCGACCGTGGTCGCCGGTGTGATCACGAGCAGCCGCAGTGGTCAGGCGCTGGCCGAGACCACCGGCCCAGCGCCCGAGTCTGCCCCGGTGGTGGCGTGTCCGACGGTGGCCGACCAGCTGCCGGATGTCCCGGATGCGGCGCTGGACGAGGTGCTGCGGGATCTGGACGCGTTGCAGGCGCAGATCGGGGAGGCGAACCGGCGGTTGGCGACGTCGCAGGGTGAGGGTGGTCCGAACTTTGCCGAGAACGCGGTGTTGGGTCCGTTGGAGGCGCGTCGGGTGGCGACGTTGGAGCGGATCGAGATCGCGATCGGTCGGCATGCGGATCGGCCGGATCTGCAGGCGCTGGCCGGGTGTGACCTCGCTGACGGTGCCGCCGACGATGCGGACGCGGGCGATGACGCGGACGCGGGCGGCGAGCATGGCGCTGGCGATGACGCGGGCGCTGGCGATGACGCGGGTGCCGGCGACGGCGCCGCCGACCAGCCCGGGGACAACGCCGGCGGTGGCGTCGGCGATGACCAGGGTGGCGGGGCCGACGAGGGCGCCGGGACGGCGCCGGTGGTCAGTTGCCCGAGCGTGGTGGACCAGTTGCCGGCGGTGCCGCAGGCCGCGTCGGAGGAGGTCGCCCGCGACCTGAGCGCGCTGGAGTCGCAGATCGGGGCGGCGAACGAGCGGTTGGCGACCTCGCAGGGTGAGGGTGGTCCGAACTTTGTCGACAATGCGGTGTTGGGTCCGTTGGAGGCGCGTCGGGTGGCGACGTTGGAGCGGATCGAGATCGCGATCGGTCGGCATGCGGATCGGCCGGATCTGCAGCCGCTCGCCGAGTGCACCGTGCAGAATCCCTGAGCACGAACGATCCTGAGCACGAACGCTGACTTTCCACCTTCCCCCACGCCCGGGGGCCGGTTGATCATGAGCTTAAGCTCATGATCAACCGGCCCCCGGGCCACTCTTCGTACCCGTGGCTGGCGAGCCGTCTACCCTTTCGGCTGGAGGCGGTACGTCACGGATGAGGCGAGGTGTCCATGTTCGGGTGGTGGGGACGCGTCGTGGTTCGGGCGCGTTGGACGGTACTGGCCGCCGCGTTAGCGCTACTGGTGGTCGGCGCGACCTGGGGCACGGGCGTGTTCTCCCAGCTCACCGGCGGCGGCTTCGCCGACCCGGAGAGCGAATCCGCGCAGGCGCTGGAGCGGATCGGCGACGAGGTAGGTGATCAGGACACCGACCTGGTGGTGCTCTACACCAGCGAGTCCTTGCCGATCGACGACCCCGCCGTCGCGGAGCCGATCATCCAGACGCTGGACCGGCTGCGGGCACACCCGCTCGTCTCCAGTGTGGCGAGCTACTACGATTCCGGCGCACCACAGCTGCTCTCCCAGGATCGGCAGTCCACCTACGCCGCGGTCATCCTGACCCCACGGGACGAGGATGCGCTGCTCGACGCGTACCGCGAGCTCCAGCCATTGGTCGCCGCGCCGGGGGTGGTGACTGAGACCGGCGGTCTGGTCGCCTTCTTCGAGCAGTCGAGCGAGCAGACCGAGCACGACATCGTACGGGCAGAGTTGATCTCGTTCCCGATCCTGCTGATTCTGCTGGTGTTGATCTTCCGGGGCGTGGTGGCGGCGGTCGCGCCACTGGTGATCGGTGCCCTGGCGATTCTGGGTGCGTTCGTCGCTACCCGGCTGTTGACCCTCGGTTACGAGGTGTCGATCTTCGCGATCAACATCATCACGGTCATCGGCCTGGGGATGGCGATCGATTACGGGTTGTTGGTGGTGAACCGGTTCCGGGAGGAGTTGGCCGCCGGTCGGGGGCCAGCCGACGCGGTGGGGCGGACGCTGCGGACCGCGGGCCGGGCTGTGATGATCTCCGGACTGACGACCATGTTGGCGCTGGCGAGCATGTTCATCTTTCCGCATGTCTTCCTGCGGTCGCTGGCGGCGGGTGGCATCGCGGCGATCGCGGTAGCGATGCTGGCGGCGTTGACGGTGCTGCCGGCGCTGCTGGTGGTACTCGGTCCCAAGATCAATGCCGGTCGGGTACGCCTACCGTGGCGGCGGCGACCCGCGGCTGGCCTAACCGACCGCGCCGACGTGCCCGGCGCCAACCAGGGCGGTTGGGCGCGGCTGAGCCGCAGCGTCATGCGCCGCCCGGTCATCTACCTGGTCGGAGTTCTGGCGGTGTTGGCGCTGCTGGCAAGCCCCGCGCTGCGGCTGGAGTTCGGCGGCTTCGACGAGCGGGTGTTGCCGGAGGGAGCCGAGGCGAGAGTGGTCGCCGAGCGGATCGCCCAAGAGTTCCCACCGGGTAACGGTGAGCCGATCCAGGTCCTGCTCTCGGGGGCGTCGCCGGCGCAGGCCGAGGGGTTCGCCGCCGAGGTGGCGGCGCTGCCGGAGGTGACCGAGGTTGCGCCCGCCGCCCAGGAAGGTGGGTCCACCCTGTTGGCCGCGGGCTACGCCGGGGCGCCCACCGGCGAGCAGGCGTGGCAGGCGGTCCGGGCGATCCGGGAGCTGCCCGCCCCGGCCGGCGCTGAGGTGTTGGTCGGTGGGCGGACCGCGGCGGACCTGGACCTGGTGGACGAGCTGTTGGCGGGCCTGCCGTGGATGTTGCTGTTGATGGCCGGCGCGATCATGGTGGTGCTCTTCCTCGCCTTCGGTTCACTGGTGCTGCCGCTGGCGACGGTGGGGCTGAACCTGCTCTCGATCGGGGCGGCGATCGGGGTGGTGGTCTGGGGATTCCAGGATGGCCGGCTCGCCGGGCTGCTGAACTTCACCGATGTGGGTTTCGTCCAGCCGGCGATGCTGTTGTTGATGTTGGCTGTCCTGTTCGGCATCTCCACCGACTACCAGGTGTTTCTACTTTCGCGGGTGCGGGAGGAGTGGGATGCGACCGGCGACAATCAGGCGTCGGTGGCGTACGGACTGCAGCGTACCGGGCGGATCATCACCGCCGCGGCGCTGTTGTTGATCGTGGTGGTGGGCGGCTTCGCCACCGGCGAGATGGCCTTCGTCAAGCTGCTCGGGATCGGGATGATCGTCGCGATCGCGGTCGACGCCACGCTGGTGCGGGCGCTGCTGATGCCGGCGCTGATGCGGCTCTTCGGCCGGGCCAATTGGTGGCTCCCCGGCCCGCTGGACCGGGTCTACCGCCGCTACGGCATCAACCCCGAGTAGAACCCGCGCCCCACCCCGTACCCCGCGCCGACCCTGAGCTTGTTTGCTACCGGGAGGTGAAACTCAGGCCTACCAGGTAGTTGCCGGCTCCCTCGCTCGCGACCACGCCGACCCGGTAGAAGCCGGCATCGCCGTCGAACGTGAGCTGTTCCTCGGCGTCGGGTCCGGCCGACGAAGCCACCGTCTGCCAACGTTGGCCGTCCCAGTGTTGCAGTGCCAGGTCGAAGTTTGCGTCGGCCGGGCCGGCTAGGCAGACGGTGTGGGTGCCGGCGGTCAGCGCCCGGTAGAACCGTCCGTTCGGCTGTACCTGGACGGTGCGCTGTTCGCCGAGTTGGCCACGGAGCACATGGTCGGACTCGTCGCACCCGGCGGTCGCGGGCGGCTGGTCGGCGCCGGCATCACCCGAGTCGGCACCACCGGCATCGTCGGGCCGGTGGTACGCCGATGTCGTCACCATCGGTGGTGACCAGGGTGAGGTCGTTGATCTCCAGTACCTCGTTGAGCGGCTGGAAGAAGGTGACCCCGCCGGTGGTGCAGTCGCCCGACCCACCGGAGGTGATGCCCTGGGCCTGGTCGCCGGAGAGCCACGCACCGCCGGAGTCGCCCGGCTCGGCGCAGGCGTCGGTCCGGGTCATCCCGGTGACCGTACCTTCTGGATAGTTTACAGTGGCGTCTTTGGCCTGGATGATGCCGCAGGAAACGCCGGTGGTGGAGCCGTATTTGCATACCGAGGCTCCTACCGGGGCCTCATCCGAGCCGGCGACCGGCAGGGTGCCGTCGGCGAAGTCGTTCACCACCGGCTGCGGGACCCAGTCCTGATTCACCGCTACGACGCCCCAGTCGTCCGGGCCGCCGACTCCGACGCCGGGGAAGGACGCGGCGACGAACTCGCCCTGCGGTACGCCGTTGAATCCGGTGGTGGCCGCGCCGCCCAGGGCACAGTGGCCGGCAGTGACGAAGCCGCCGGCCACCGAGAAGCCGACCGAGCACCGGGCGGCGTCGTTGATGAAGTAGGCGTCGCCGCCGCGGATGTCGTTGAGCAGCCGTGGTTCCTCGTCGGTGTGTTCGACCCGGACCCCGCCGCGGGCTACCCCGCTGTCGTCCACGAAGGCCCAGGCTGCCGGCTCCGCCCAGTCCGGCGTAAGCACCACCAGGGCGTTGTCCGAGGCGCTGACGTACCAGCCGGCGATCGGCGCGGCGGCCTGATCCGAGTGCTGGTCCAGGGTCGCCTTTGCGCTGGCCAGCTGCTGCTCGGTGCGGTCGACCAGCTTTGGTTCGGCGCCCGCGGCCCGGACCTGGTCGGCCGCGGCAGCGTCAGTCACCCCGATCATGAGATCTTCGGCGCCCTCGTTGAGCCAGGCTCCGGCGTAACGCTCGCCCAGCTGCTCACGCAGCGCCGCCGAGGTCTGGCTGGCCCACGCCTCGGTACGCAGTCGTTCCAGCGCCTGCGCTTCGCTGAGGCCGAGATCACGTCGCAGCCCGTCCAGTAGCTCCGGCGCGATCTCGTCCCCGATGCCCGGCGGGGCGGCCTCCGCTCCGGGCCCGGCGTCCAGCTCCGGCCCCGACCGGTCGGGATCGGTGCTGGCCAGGGCCGGGAGGGTGACCGCGACTAACGCGCCAGCGGTGGCGGTGACCGCGATCGAGGTGACGAGGTGTCTGCGCCGCATGGCGACTCCTGAGATTTGGGGGACAGGGGTCAGCGATCAATACGAATCGCGGTCGCAGAAGGTTGAATCCACCGGGTGGCCGATCATGATTGCCACCGGGTGGCCGATCATGAGCGGGTAAGCAGACACGCCCGGCGTGTCCGTCAACACGCTCATGATCGGCCAGAAGGCCGGGAGCGGCCAGAAGAGCGGGCGGTCAGATCATGATGATCCGGCGCCCCACCACCCGGTAGCCGACCCGGTCGAACGCCGCCGCCATCGGCGCGTTGCCCACGTCGGTGGCGTCGTTCACCACCGGCTCCCCGGCCGCAGCGAAGATGTGCAGCGCCTCGGCGACCAAATCGTCGCTGTAGCCGCGACCCCGCTGTTCGGGGACCACCCCGAGGTAGCCGATCGTCGCCGAGCTGGGGTTGCGGGTCGGCAGCACCAGCCCGACCAGCGCCCCCTCGGTGTCGTAGGCGAGTCGCCACCAGCCCCGGCCGCCGGGCATCTCGGCGAGATCGGCGATCGTGTACTCGGCCGCGACGACCGGGTCGCCGAGCCGGGCCAGATCCTGTCGGGCGTACGCGTCGAGGGCGCCGTCGCTGACCCGGGCCAGCGCGTCGACGAGCGGCCCGTCATCCGGGATGGGGACGAACCGCAGCCGGGTGGATCTCGGCGGTAGCCCATCGGTGGGCTCCCAGCGCAGGTTCAGCCGCTCCACGAAGTGGGTCAGCCCGGCCTGCTCCGCCGCGGCGATCCGGTCGGTCGCCTCGGCGTACGCGGCCGGGTGGTCGCGCCAGTCCGCCGGTAGGAACAGGTGGTAGTCCGGGCGGCCACCGTCCGGCTGCGGCGGGGTGCGGTAATCGGCCGGGACCAGCTGCTGGTACGCGGCGCGAAGCAACGCCGCCCCGACCTCGACCCGATCCGGACCGTTGCCGGGATCGAAAAGATCGACCGACCACGGCAGCGGTGCGTCCGGCGGTGCCCAGAAGGCGACCCGGGCGACCAGCTCGTCACCGCGTAGCGCCACCCAGCACCACTCCGGACGGTAGCCGCCGGCGGCGACCTCCTCGTCGAAGGTACGGCTGCGCCGGCCCACCCCGGAGGTGGGCGGGTTGCGATAGTCATGGAAACGAAGGGGGAATTCGTCCGCCCGCAACGGGCGGAACGTGATCTGCTGCAAGAGAGCTCCTTGGTTCGGCGCTCCCTGGCCGGGCTTAACGAAGCCGGGGCCCAGGTGCGGAGCGCGCGACGAATGTGCCGAACATCGACTCCTCACCTCCCTTCGTAGGCCGTGCCCGGACACCGTACCAGCCGCGGTGGGCGACGGTGGAGAATTACCGGGTGACCACACCCCGCGAGATCATCCTGCTCGGCTCCACCGGCTCGATCGGCACCCAGGCGGTGGACCTGGTGCAGCGCAACCCGGACCGGTTCCGGGTGGTCGGGATCGGGGCCGGCGGCGGCAACGTCGAGCTGCTCGCGGCCCAGGCCCTGCAGTTGGGGGTGGCGGTGGTGGCGGTGGCCCACTCCTCGACCGTGCAGGACCTGCAGCTGGCCTTCTACGCCGAGGCCAGCCGTCGCGGGTACGCCACCGGCGACTTTCCGATCCCGAAGATCCTGGCCGGCCCGGAGGCGATCAGCGAGCTCGCTACCTACCCGGCCGACGTGGTACTCAACGGGGTGGACGGGTCCCGCGGTCTGGCGCCGACGCTCGCCGCGCTGCGGGCTGGCCGGACCGTCGCGCTGGCCAACAAAGAGTCGCTGGTCGCCGGCGGCCCGCTGGTGCGGGCGGCGGCGGCGCCCGGCCAGCTGCTGCCGGTCGACTCCGAGCACACCGCACTGGCCCAGTGCCTGCGGGCCGGCGCCACCGATGAGGTACGCCGGCTGGTGGTGACCGCCAGCGGTGGCCCGTTCCGGGGCCGGTCCCGGGCTGAGCTCGCCGACGTTACCCCGGAGCAGGCGCTGGCCCACCCCACCTGGCAGATGGGGCCGGTGATCACCATCAATTCGGCGACCCTGGTCAACAAGGGGCTGGAGGTGATCGAAGCCCACGAGCTGTATCAGCTGCCGTACGACCGGATCGAGGTGGTGGTGCACCCGCAGTCGGTGCTGCATTCGATGGTGGAGTTCGTGGACGGCTCGACCATCGCCCAGGCCAGTCCGCCGGATATGCGGTTGCCGATCGCGCTGGCGCTGGGTTGGCCGCAGCGGGTGGCGGACGCCACCCCGGCGGTCGACTGGCGAACGGCCCACCGGTGGGAGCTGGCGCCGCTGGATGAGGAGGCGTTCCCGGCGGTCGCGCTCGCGAAGGCGGCCGGGGTCGCCGGGCGGTGCCGGCCGGCCATCTACAATGCCGCCAACGAAGAATGCGTCGCCGCGTTCATCGCGCGCCGCCTGCCGTACCTGGGCATCGTCGACACGATCGCCCGGGTGCTCGACGAAGCTCCGCAGTTGTCAGAGCCGGGTACGGTCGAGGACGTGCACGCGGCCGAAGGGTGGGCACGGCGACGCGCGCAGGAGATCATCGCCGCGGGCGCCGGCCCGGCACCGGCAACGGACGAGGAGTAAGCGGGTAGATGGGTTACGCAATCGGGGTGATCGTCTTCGCCCTCGGCATCGTGATCTCCATCGCACTCCACGAGTACGGTCACGCCGGCACCGCGCGCGCCTTCGGCATGAAGGTCACCCGGTTCTTCATCGGGTTCGGGCCGACCATTTTCTCGTTTCGGCGGGGTGAGACCGAGTATGGGCTCAAGAGCATCCCGGCCGGTGCGTTCGTCAAGATCGTCGGGATGACGCCGCAGGACGACGACGTCAAGCCGGAGGACGAACACCGGGCGATGTGGCGGTTCCCGTTGTGGAAGCGCACGGTGGTGATGGGCGCCGGCTCGGCGGTGCACTTCATTCTGGGGTTCGCGCTGCTCTGGGGGGTCTTCGCGGTCGTCCCGGTGCCGGACATGGAGCGGCTCGACGCCGCCGCGCCCAGGGTCGCCGCCGTCGCCGAGTGCACCGCCCTGGAGTGGGAAATCGATCCGCAGACCGGCGGGGTCCGCCAGTGCGTGCCGGGAGAAGATCCGCCGAGCGTCGCCGCCGAGATCGGGCTCCAGCAGGGTGACGTGGTCACCGCGCTGAACGGGCGGCCGGTCACCGAATGGGCGGACCTGACCGAACGGATCCGCGCCGCCGGTGGCAGCACCGTTGACGTGACCTTCGAACGAGACGGGCAGAGCCAGACCGTCGCCGCGGAGCTGCCGCTCGCCGAACGGGTCCGGCAGGACATCCCGCCGGAGACGCCGGTGGACGAGGTAACCGAGCAGGATCTGGAGCGGGTCGGGGTGCTCGGCATCGAGCCGGTGATCCCGGAAGTCAGGCTGGGCCCGATCGGCGCGGTCGGCGAGGCGGCCGACCGGACGGTCTTCATGTTCCGGGGCACGGTGGAGGCGCTGAGCCGGCTGCCGGAGCGGGTGCCACAGCTGTGGACCGCGGTCTTCGGTGGCGAGCGGGATCCGGAGACCCCGATGAGCGTGGTGGGCGCGAGCCGGATCGGGGGCGAGCTGTGGGACCGCGGTGAGGTGCCCACGTTCATCCTGTTGCTGGCCGCGCTGAACTTCTTCGTCGGCATCTTCAATCTGCTGCCGCTGTTGCCGCTCGACGGCGGGCATATCGCGATCGCCTGGTTCGAACGCGCCCGGTCGTGGCTGTACGCGAAGTTCGGCAAGCCCGATCCGGGCCGGGTCGACTACTACAAAATGATGCCGGTCACGTACATCGTGATTTTTATCATGGCAGGATTCTTCTTGTTGACGATCGCCGCCGACATCGTGAATCCGATCCGGCTACCGTTCTAACCGAGTCCGCGTTCCGTAGGAGAGGTCTGTCGTGAGCACAGTCGCGCTGGGTATGCCGACCGCCCCGCCGCCGCCGTTGGCGAAGCGGCGGCACAGCCGCCAGCTGATGGTGGGGCCGGTGCCGGTCGGCGGTGACGCGCCGGTGTCGGTGCAGTCGATGACCACCACCCCCACCACCGACATCGACCGGACCCTGCAGCAGATCGCGGAGCTGACCGCCGCTGGGTGCCAGATCGTGCGGGTGGCGGTGCCGTCGGCCGACGACGCGGCGGCGCTGCCGGCGATCGCGGCCAAGTCGCAGATCCCGGTGATCGCCGACATCCACTTCCAGCCGAAGTATGTCTTCGCGGCGATCGACGCCGGCTGCGCCGCGGTACGGGTCAACCCGGGCAACATCAAGAAGTTCGACGACAAGGTTGGCGAGATCGCCAGGGCGGCGCAGGCCGCCGGCACCCCGATCCGGATCGGGGTCAACGCCGGCTCGCTCGACCCGCGGCTGCTGGAAAAGTACGGCAAGGCCACCGCCGAGGCGCTGGTCGAGTCGGCGCTGTGGGAGTGCTCGCTCTTCGAGGAGCACGGCTTCGGCGACATCAAGATTTCGGTGAAGCACCACGACCCGGTGGTGATGATCGCCGCGTACCGGCAGTTGGCGGAGCAGTGCGACTACCCGCTGCACCTGGGGGTGACCGAGGCCGGCCCCGCCTTCCAGGGCACGGTGAAGTCGGCGGTCGCGTTCGGCGCGCTGCTCGCCGAGGGGATCGGCGACACCATCCGGGTGTCGCTCTCCGCTCCGCCGGTCGAGGAGGTCAAGGTCGGCACCGCCATCCTGGAGTCGCTGGGGCTGCGGGAGCGCGGCCTGGAGATCGTCTCCTGCCCGTCGTGTGGTCGGGCGCAGGTCGACGTCTACCAGTTGGCCGAGGAGGTCACCGCGGGCCTGGCGGATCTGCCGGTGCCGCTGCGGGTGGCGGTGATGGGGTGCGTCGTCAACGGGCCGGGTGAGGCCCGGGAGGCCGACCTCGGCGTCGCCTCCGGCAACGGCAAGGGCCAGATCTTCGTCCGCGGCGAGGTGATCAAGACGGTGCCCGAGTCGCAGATCGTGGAGACCTTGATCGAGGAGGCGCTCAAGCTCGCCGACGAGCTGGGGGCGGAGCTGCCGGAGGAGCTGCGGGAGCTGGTCGCCGAGGCCAGGCCCACGGTCACCGTCCACTGACGTTCGGGCGCTCTCCTGAGTGTGCCGGGGACGTCATGGTTACCCTGGGCGTATGAGCGTCAGTCTGCGTGCCCCGATCAAGCCCGGTGAGATCTCCCCGACGCGGAAGGTCCCGTCGCAGATTCCCCGCCCGGAGTATGTCGGCAGACCGGGGCCCAAGCCGTTCACCGGTCCGCATGTGCAGACCCCGGAGACGATCGAGAAGATGCGGGTAGTCGGGCGGCTCGCGGCGCAGGCGCTGCAGCTCGCCGGTGAGCAGTGCAAGGTGGGGGTGACCACTGACGAGATCGACGCGGTGGTGCATGAGTTCCTCTGCGACCACGGCGCCTACCCGTCGCCGCTGGGCTACAAGGGCTTTCCGAAGTCGGTCTGCACCTCACTCAACGAGGTGATCTGTCACGGCATCCCGGACTCTACGGTGCTGCAGGACGGCGACATCATCAACGTCGATGTGACCGCCTTCCTCGACGGGGTGCACGGTGACACCGACGCCACCTTCCTGGTCGGCGACGTCGATGAGGAGGCGCGGCTGCTGGTGGAGCGCACCCGGACGGCGATGCTGCGGGGGATCAAGGCGATCGCCCCGGGCCGGCAGCTCAACGTGATCGGCCGGGTCATCCAGGCGTACGCGCGGCGGTTCGGCTACGGCGTGGTGCGGGACTTCACCGGCCACGGCATCGGGGAGGCGTTCCACAGCGGGCTCTATGTGCCTCACTACGACCACCCGGAGTTGGCGGTGGTGATCGAGCCGGGGATGACCTTCACCGTGGAGCCGATGATCACGTTGGGGACCCATGAGCACGACATGTGGCCCGACGGCTGGACCGCGGTGACCAAGGACCGGCGCTGGACCGCCCAGTTCGAGCACACCGTGCTGGTGACCGACGACGGCTACGAGATCCTCACGCTGCCGTAGGAGTACGCTTCTTAGAAGTATAGTTATAATAAGCTTACTTCTCAGTAGTCCGGTCTCCAGGAGGTACGGTGGCGCTGATCAAGCCTGCCCACATCTTCGACCGTGACGCGGAGTGGGCCTCGCTCGCTGCGTTCGCCGCGCACCAGAGCCCGGATGTGCGGCTGGGGGTGGTCAGCGGCCGTCGACGGCAGGGGAAGACGTACCTCCTGACTTCGCTGGCCGACAGCGTGGAGGCTCTCTACTTCGCCGCGAGCGAGGCCACCGAGGCAGATTCGTTGCGGCAGTTCGGGGAGGCGCTGGGCAGGTATGCCGGGGCCGCGGCGGCGTACCAGCTTCCTACCTGGGAGGACGCGCTCTCCGCGCTACTCGCCACCGCAGGCGACCGACTGGTGATCATAGACGAGTTCCCGTATCTGATCCGAGCGAGCCCGAGCCTTCCGTCGCTGCTTCAGCGGTTGCTCGACCCTGGCGGGTCGGTACGTCGGCAGGGTATGACCCGACTGATCCTCTGCGGCTCCGCGATGGCGGTGATGGGCGACCTGCTCTCGGGCACTGCGCCGTTGCGCGGTCGGGCCAGCATGGAGCTGATCGTGCCGCCGCTCGGTTACCGCGATGCGGCCGCCTTCTGGGGGATCGTCGATCCGCGGCTGGCGGTGCTGGTCAATGCCGTGGTCGGTGGAACCCCAGCGTATCGGCGGGAATTTACCGCCGGCGATGCGCCGGCTGGGATCGACGATTTTGACGAATGGGTACTGCGGACGGTGCTCAGCCCGGAAAGCCCGCTGTTTCGGGAGGCGAGGTACCTGCTGGCGGAAGAGAGCGAGATCCGAGACACCGCGCTCTACCATGCGGTGCTCGGTGCGATCGCAGTCGGCAACAGCAGTCGAGGTGGAATCGCGAACTATATCGGGCGTCGCTCCACCGACATTGCGCATCCGCTCACAGTGCTGGAAGATTGTCAGCTCATCACTCGAGAACCAGACGCCTTCCGCAGCGGACGGGGTCGGTACCGAATCGTCGAACCATTGATTACTTTCTATGAAGCGGTGATGCGGCCGGCCTGGACCCGGTTGGAGCGCCGGCAGGCACGCCGCGCCTGGGCCGAGGCGAAACCACGATTCCAGGCACAGGTGGTCGGTCCGCATTTCGAGGCGCTCTGTCGCGAGCACGCGCTCGATGCCCCGGACGACCTGTTCGGCGGGCTCTCCGGGGAGGTGATGTCGGGGACCGTGGCTGATCCTGCGCACCGGACCCAGATCGAACTCGATGTGGTGGTCTTTGGACTCCCCGACCAGGCAGGTGCACGCCGGATCCTCGCCATCGGCGAGGCGAAGTGGGGCGAGCGGGTGACCACCCGGCATGTCGAGCGGCTGCGGCGGGCTCGGGCGCTGCTCGTCGCTAAAGGCTATGACGCGGTAGGGGCGCGGCTAGTGTGCTACGGGGCAGGCGGGTTCGACGACGATGTGGTTCGGGCAGCCGGGGGCGGGGGAGGCGAGATCGTGCTGCGCGGGCTCGCCGACCTTTTCTGACCGGCCCGCGGGATTCAGGTTCGGCGGCGCTCCAGCGGCAGGCCGGAGCGGGTGAGCAGGCCGGCGCCGAGCATCGCCACCAGCGGCACCGCCAGCAGCAGCGCCAGCTCCGCCCAGGGCACCGTCAGCGGGTACGGGTGGACCACCGGCCAGATCGTGTGGTCGCGCTGGTTGAGCGCGGTGATGACGGCGACTGCGGCGCCGAGGCCGGCGAGCGCTCCGATCACCGTGCCGAGTCCGGCTATGACCCCGGCGTGGGTGAGCGAGAGCAGCCGCCGTACGCCGGGGCTGGCCCCGAGCGCCGCGAGCGTCAGCAGATCGTTCCGGCGGTCCGCGGCGGCGAGTCCGGTGGCGATCGCCGCCGCGCCGAGCGCCACCACCGCGGCGGTCGCCGCCAGGACCAGCACCTCCGGGCTGGCGCCGGTGCGGGTCAGGTCCCGCTCGACATAGAGCGACAGGTCGCGGTGGATCTGCCGGAGGGCGGCCCGCGCTGCCTCCTCCTCGGCGTTGGTCGGCGCGGTCTGGGTGTGGGCCACTACCCCGACTACGGCAGGGTCGAGCTCAGTGGCGCGCAGCGCAGCGGGGGAGAGGAAGGTCGTCCCTTGCCCGATCGCGGTGGTGATCGCGTAACCGGGCAGCGTGACTGTGGTGGGTAGGTCGGTTTCGTCGGTGATCGGGTTTGAACCGTAGCGATCCAGCCGCACCGCGGTGACGTCGACCGTGACCTCGCCGTCGACCACCAGCCGGGGGTCGGTGACGACCACTCCGCCCGCGCGCAGCGTCGCCCGGGCGGGGGCGATCTCGGCGGGGTCGGCCTGGGTGAGCACCGGCAGCAGCGTCCCGTCGTCGACCACGGTGTCGGCGATGGACATTCGCATGAAACCGTCGCCGCCGCGGCATCGTGGGTCTGCTACCGCTTCCTGCTGCTGCGACCGGGTCAGCTCGCGGGGGTGATCCCAGTACGGGCACTCCTGGCCGGGCGGGACCGGGATCTGCACCTGGCAGCGGTCGGCCTCGACGCCGCTGGGGCAGTCGGGCGCGGTGAGCTGGTAGAGGTCGGCCGAGGGGAGTTCGGCGGCGAGTACGGCCGCTACCTCCGGATGTTGCTCGCGGGGGAGCAGCTGCCGGGCCGGCGGGTCGTAGGGGGAGTACGTCCACAGCTCGTACGAGACGACTGCGCTGCCGTCCGGGACCGCTGGGAGGTAGCCGACGGCGTCCCGCTCCTGCTGGCTTATCGCGAAGCTGCCCAGCGCCACGCAGGCTGCGACGGCGGCCATCACCGCGCTGATCGCAGGGGCGGCCGCGGCCCGGTTGCGCGCCGTGTCGCGCAGCGTCATCCGAAGCGTGACCGGCGCCCACCGGCCCAGCCGGGCGATCAGCCCGACCACCGCCGGGGTGCAGAGCACCAGGCCCAGCTCCGCGATCAGCACCCCGGTGAGGAGCAGCACGGTGGTGGCCAGCCAGGCTCCGACGCTGGTGACCGCGACGCCCAGGGTCACCAGCAGCAGCCCCAGCATCAGCCAGCGCCGGCGGATCTGACCGGCGCCCCGGTGGCCCGCCAGCGACCGCACCACCGACTGCCGGCCGGCGATGACCGCCGGGGTCGCCGCGGCGGCGACCCCGACCACCACCGCCAGGCCGGCCGCGGCCAACAGCACGGGTGGGAAGAAGCGGACCCCGCCGGGGTGGCTGTGCCAGAGGTACTGCGCCAGCAGCGGTCGAGCGGCCAGGGCCAGCCCGGTGCCGAGGACGAGGCCGGCGACGGCGCCGAGCGTGCCCAGGACCAGGCCATCGGCGAGCACGATCCGGCGCTGGTGGGCGGGGGCGCCACCGGCGACCGCGACCAGCGCCAGCTCGCGTTGCCGGCGTCGGGCGCCGACCGCGAACGCTGGCCCGGCGAGCAGCATCACCTGCAGCACCGCCAGCGCAACGACGAGCGACCCGGTGGCGATCGGTTGCTGTGCGGCGTTCGCCTGGCGCTCCGCCACCGCCGGTGGCAGGTCTGCGGCCGCGGGCGGGTCCAGCAGCACCGCCCGGGAGGTGACTACCACCCCATGGCGGTTCAGCGCCCTCACCTGTGCCCAGTCGATCGGCGCCGGAGTATCGACGAGCCAGCTCAGGTCCGCGTGCCAGGACAACCCGGGGTGCACCTCGGGCGGGATGACCACGACCGGGCGCAGATAACGCGGATACTCGACCTCCCCGACCACGGTGAAGGTGTACCTCCGGTCGACGGCGGTGACCTCGTCGCCGATCTCCGCTTCGAGCAGCCGCATCGCGGCGGCGTTCAACGCCACCTCGTGGTCGGTGGCCGGGGCCCGGCCCGCCCGCAGCTCGGCGAGCCCGGCCAGCATCGGGTCGGTCAGGTCGACCTGGCGGGTACCGATCGTCTTGACCCCGTCCGGGGCTAGCCACTCAAGGTAGCCCGAGGTCATCGGCGTGGCCCGGCTCCCGGCCGGTAGCAGCGCCTCGACCTGCGCCACGGTGGGCGGAGCCGTGCGCGGCTGGTCGCCGGAGAGGTATCCGCCCCCCAGATCCTGAGTGACCGGCCCGGTGAACTGCCATCGCAGCGAGGCGTCGGCGGCGCCGAGCTGGCTCTCGACCGTCTGCTCGGGGGTGAGTTGGAAGCTGTCGTAGCTGACCGCGGCGAAGGCGATCGCCGCCACCGGCAGGCCGATGAGCGCCACCACCAACGCGGAGCGACCCTTGGCCCGGCGGATCTCCCGGCGGGCGATCCGGATCGCGGTGAGCCAGCTCGACCAGCTCGCCAGCTTCACCGGGTCGGCTCCAGCAGGTCCTCCGGCTCCAGCAGCGGGGCCGAAGCGTCGACGATCCGGCCGTCGCGAAGGAAGATCACCCGGTCGGCCCAGGCGGCGTGGCGCGCTTCGTGGGTGACCAGAATCCCCGCCGCGCCGGCGTCGACCCGGTTCCGCAGGAGCCGTAGCACCGTCTCACCGGTCACGCTGTCCAGGGCGCCGGTCGGTTCGTCGGCGAGCACCAGCCGCCGCTGGCCGATCAGCGCCCGGGCGATCGCCACCCGCTGTTGCTGACCGCCGGAGAGCTCGTCCGGAAAGCGGAGCGCGACGTCGGCCAGCTCCACGTCGGCGAGCGCCGCCTGGGCTGCCCGCCGGGCCCGCCGTACCCCGTGCCCATCCAGCTCCAGCGGCAGCCCGACGTTCTCTACCGCGGTCAGGCTCGGCAGCAGGTTCAGCTCCTGGAAGACGTAGCCGACCCAGCGGCGGCGGAGCTTCGCCAACGCGGTCCGGTTGAGCTGGTTCAGGACGGTGCCGGCGATCGAGACCGTGCCGGTGGTGGGGGTGTCCAGGCCACCGGCGATGTTGAGCAGTGTGGACTTACCGGAGCCGGATGGGCCCATCACCGCGACCAGTTCGCCAGGCTCCACCGTGAGCGAGACGTCGCGCAGGGCCGGCACCGAGGTCTCGCCGCCGCCGTGGATGCGGGTGACCTCACGCAGCGCCAGCAGTGGGCCGGTCATTGGGGAGTCGCCCGTGGCGGCTGGCCGGCCGGGGCGCCGGCTGGGGTTGCCTGCGTGGCGGTGGGGGTTGCGGGCGTGGGGGTTGCGGGTGGAGGCTCGGCGGGGGCGCCGGTCGGCGGCCGGTGCCGGACCAAGCTGGCCTCGCAGTGGTCGAGCCACCGGACCTCGGCCTCTGCTTGGAAGATCATCGAGTCGAGCACGAGTCGCCAGGACAGGTCGAGCGGCTCGGGGGACCGGGTCTTCAGGCGGGTGTACTCCTGGAGGGTCCGGACGGTGGCGGTGCGCTGGCTCTGGACCACAGCGCGAACGTCGACGCCGGGGGTCGTTAGCGCCAGCGCCAGCTTGATCGCCAGCTCATCGCGCGGCCGGTCGGTGCGGGCGACCGGGGTGTTGAACCAGCGACTCACCTCGGCCCGGCCGGCGTCGGTCAGCTCGTACGGCCGTTGCCCGCCCTCCTCTTCCGGCAGGGGCTGCACCAGGCCGTCGCGCTCCAGCCGGGCCAGCGTGGTGTAGACCTGGCCGATATTCAGTGGCCAGGTGGCGCCGGTGGAGTGCTCGAAGGCGGCTCGGAGCTGGTAGCCGTACCGGGGGCCGGGTTCGAGCAATGCCAGCAGGCCGTGTCTGATCGACATAACTACTCAGTATGTATCTCGCCGAGGCGGCTCGACAAGGGGCCTAGCTGCTATGGGGCGCCGGGGAACGGGACCACCGCCGGGGTCACCCCGGCGCTCTGGCGCCACCCGGTCGCCCGCACCGCCGCATCGATCAGCGCGGTGACCGCGAGTTCCCGATCGGCGGGGGCGAGCTGCGGCAGCGCCGCCCGCCACACACCCGCGACCCGCTCCTCGACCAGCAACGCCAGCTCTCGGGCGGAATCTTCATCGGTGACCGGGAACGGCAGTTCGTAACCGGGCTCGGGGGTCGGCGCCGGCACGTCACGTTCAGCCAACGTGAGCAGCAGCAGGTCGCGACGGGCCCGGTGGGCCTCCTCCGCGTCCCGGGCAGTCTCGGCGTCATCCTCGGCCAACCAGGCGCCGACCGGCCCGTACGCGAAGACTGCCGCGTGCTCAGCGACGAGCGCGTCGGCCAGCCCGCCGCCGTCGCTCTCCCCCTCCCGGAAAACCTGCCCGGCCCAGGGAACCAGCCCGGTCATGCCAGCACCGCCGCGTGGGTAGCCCGGGCCGCCGCGATTGAGCCCAGCAGCGCGGCTCGCTCCGGGGTCCCGGTCAGACAGGCTGCGACCGCTTCGGCCTGGCCGTCGACCTCGGCGTCGCGCAGCAACTCCCGGGTCGTGTCCGGGTCCGCCGGCGCCGGGTCCGCGGCCGGCGACTCGCTGCCAGGCGACGCACTTTCTGCGGCGCCGGGGTGCTCCGGGGTAGCGCCCGGCGGCGGGGTGGCCAGCTCCGGCCGGCCGATCAGGGTCAGCAGCGCCCCCTCGTGCTCCCGGTGGGCCTGCTGGATCGGGCTCAGCAGCTCGGCGAGTTCGGGATGGACGGCGATGGCGTCGTCGTACCGGGCGGCGAGTGATCGGGTCTGGGCGAGAAATGGCTCCAATGGATCCGGTGGCGGTGGCTCCGGCTCATCCCACCAGGAGCATCCGGTCACCGCCCCGGTGGCGCCGAGCGCCGCCGCACCCATGACGCCGAGCATGGCTCGTCGCGACCACCCACCTTGCACGGCAATAGTGAACACCATCCGGAGCGGTGGCGGTCGGCAGGGCGGGGGTGAGTCGTCGCATCCGCCCGGTCCGGAGCGTGCGAGCGGGGCTCGACCGAAACCGGTGCGGCGGGGCCACGGCCCTGGCGGGTCCGCGCTACGCTCAGCGCAGCCGCCCGAATGGCCCGGGCCGGGCGGCAATGGCGCATGCCGGTGATTTCGGGCTACGGCGCGGGCGAGCGTGCGCTGTCATGTCGAGGGCTAGGGGGTGGAGTCGATGCCGCGTGGACGCGGTGACGAGCAGACCGGGCGGGCGGCCGCGCCGCCTCCTCGTACCGGCCCCAGGGCGCTGCCGGCTCGGGTGACCGCGCTGATCGCGCCGGTGGTCGAGGCGGCGGGTTTCGACCTGGAACGGGTCGGGGTCTCCCGGATCGGGCGGCGGCACAGCGTGCAGGTCGTGGTGGACCGGGACGGCGGCGTGGGGCTGGACGCGATCGCCGAGGTTTCGCGGAGCGTCTCCAGCGCCCTGGACGCCGCGGAGGAGGCCGGCGAGTCGGTGATCCCCGGCGAGTATGTGCTGGAGGTCACGTCGCCCGGCGTGGACCGGCCGTTGACCGAGCCCCGGCACTGGCGGCGCAACGTGGGCCGGCTGGTGAGCGTGCCCGGGCCGGGGGGAGCACGGTTGACCGGCCGGGTGCTGGAGACGAACCCGGAGACAGTGGTGTTGGAGTTGGCTACCGGCCCGCGTGAGCTGCGCTATGACGAGCTGGGCCCGGGGCGGGTGCAGGTGGAATTGCGTTCGATCGAGGAGCAGACTGACGAGCTGGCCGATCCGGACGGCGACGAAGACGGGGAGAGTGAAAGCAGGTGAACATCGATCTCGCGGCGCTGCGGGCGCTGGAGCGGGAGCGCGAGATCCCCTACGAGACGATCCTGGCCGCGATCGAATCAGCACTGCTGACCGCATATCGGCACACGGGCGGTTCGCAGCAGTTCGCGCGGGTGGAGATCGACCGGACCACCGGGGAGGCCTCGGTCTGGGCGCAGGAGCGTGACGAGGCCGGCGAGGTGGTGCGGGAGTGGGACGACACCCCCCATGACTTCGGTCGGATCGCGGCGATGACCGCGAAGCAGGTGATCCTGCAGCGGCTCCGGGAGGCCACCGACGAGGTCCACTTCGGTGAATACTCCGGACGCGACGGTGACCTGGTCACCGGTGTCGTCCAGGCCCACGGAGCCCGCTCGGAGCGGGGGATCGTCTCGGTCGACCTGGGCAAGTTGGAGGCTATGCTGCCCGCCGCCGAGCAGGTGCCGGGTGAACTCTACCAGCACGGGTCGCGGATCAAGTGCGTGGTGGTGCACGTGGTGAAGAGCGTGCGGGGCCCGCAGATCACGGTGTCCCGGTCGCATCCGAGCCTGGTGAAGAAGCTCTTCGCACTGGAGGTGCCGGAGATCGCCGACGGCACCGTGGAGATCGCGGCGGTGGCGCGGGAGGCCGGACACCGGACGAAGATCGCGGTTCGCTCGCAGGTGCCGACTGTCAATCCGAAGGGCGCGTGCATCGGCCCGATGGGGCAGCGGGTACGCGCGGTCATGAGCGAACTCCACGGGGAGAAGATCGACATCATCGACTGGTCGGAGGACCCGGCCGAGTTCGTCGGCAATGCGCTGTCGCCCGCGAAGGCGTTGCGGGTCGAGGTGGTCGACGCGGCGGCCCGCGCGGCTCGCGTGACCGTGCCGGACTACCAGCTCTCGCTGGCGATCGGTCGGGAGGGGCAGAATGCCCGCCTCGCGGCCCGGCTGACCGGGTGGCGGATCGACATCCGGTCAGATGCCGAGCCGGAACGCTCCGCCGCTGGTGGCGATCCAGCGGGTGAGGACCCCGCGCGACGGGCGGCGGGCGGCGGGGCCGCTACCCCTACCGGTTCGGACAACGCGGGGGCCGCGGCCGCCAGCTGAGCTGGTCGTCGCGCATCCTTCTGGGGGAGGGGTGCTCACCGCCGCCCGTTCGGGCTAAACTGGCGCGTGACAGATCGCGCGATGCCGGCTGCGCGGGCGCAGAAAGCACCTTGGGTGCGGACCTGTGTCGGCTGCCGGAAACGTGCACCAGCGTCGGAGCTTCTCCGGGTGGTGGCAGAGATGGACCCGGCCGGTGGCCGGTTCTGGCTTGTGCCGGACCCTACTCGGAGCAGACCGGGGCGGGGTGCCCATCTACACCCTGACCCGGCTTGTCTGGCGCTGGCGCAGCGGCGCCGCGCCTTCGGGCGGGCGTTGCGTCTCTCCAGCGTCCCCGACGCCGGAGCGGTGGTCGAGTGGCTCGAGTCAGCTCGGGCGCCTCGACCAGACAGTGGAGAGAAGGACAGGACGATCGACATGAGCACGCGATGAAGTCGCTGAAATGACCAGGCTTCAAGTGGACGAGTGAGGTCGGCGCGGGTACTGCCCGTGCGGCCTCGGATTGAGGAGTGCAGTGGCAGGAAAGGCCCGCGTACACGAGCTTGCGAAGGAACTCGGCGTACAAAGCAAGACCGTGCTCGCCAAGCTGAAAGAGATGGGCGAGTTCGTCAAGTCGGCGTCGAGCACCGTCGAAGCACCTGTCGCCCGGCGGCTGCGGGACGAGATGGCGCGCGCAGCGTCGTCGGCGTCGTCCCCCGCCAAGCCGGCCGCGAAGGAGCCGGCGACCCGGGCGGTCCCGACTCCACCCAGGAAGGCAACCCCGGCGCCGCCGCCGCCGAAGCCGGCACCGGCGCGGAAGGGTCCGGTGCCGGGCCCACCGCCGAGCATGGCGAAGCCCGCGAGCGCGCACGACATTGAGGTGGCCGCCGCCGAGGCGCGCGCCGCCGCGCTCAAGGCTGAGCAGGAGGCCGCAGTGCAGGCTGCCCGGCAGGCGCAGCAGCAACAGCGGCAGCAACAGCAGCAGCAACAACAACAGCGGCGGCAGACGCCGCCGGAGGGCGGCAGCGGCACCAGCCCCACCGCCTCCGGCCCCGGCACCGAGCAGCCCACCCGGCAGCCCGGTCGCAGTGGCGGCAACAACCCGTACGGCATCACACCGGCCGGTCCACGGCCGTCGCCGGCGTCGATGCCGCCACGGCCGTCGCCGGCGTCGATGCCGCCACGGCCCTCACCCGCATCCATGCCCAGCCAGCGGCCCCGTCCCGGCGGTGGTCCGGGCTCCGGCGGCCCCGGCGGTCGTGGTGGCGGTGGCGGGCCGCGTCCAGGCGGTGGCGCTGGCGGCGGTGGCCGGGGTGGCCCGGGCGCCGGTCGTGGCGGCCCGGGCGGTCCGGGCGGCGCTGGCGGTGGCCGGGGCGGTCCCGGCGGCGGCGGTGGCGGCGGCACCGGCACCGCACCGGCGTACCGTGGCGGCCCACCCGGCGGTGGCCGCACCGGCGGTGGCGGCCGTGGTCGCGGCGGCGCGGCCGGCGCGTTCGGTCGGCCTGGCGGTCGGCCGCAGCGGGGTCGTAAGTCGCGCAAGCAGCGGCGGCAAGAGTTCGACAACCTCACCGCCCCGACCATGGGTTCGGGCGCGCCGCGCGGGAACGGGCAGGCGGTCCGGCTGCCGCGGGGGGCGTCGCTCTCCGACTTCGCGGACCGGATCAACGCCAACCCGGGTTCGCTGGTGCAGGAGCTGTTCGGCCTCGGCGAGATGGTGACCGCGACCCAGTCGTGTACCGACGAGACGCTACTGCTGCTCGGCGAGCACCTCGGGTTCGATGTCCAGATCGTCAGCCCGGAAGACGAGGATCGCGAACTGCTGGCGCAGTTCAACATCGACCTCGACGCCGAGGTGAGCGCGGACCGGTTGGTCAGCCGGCCACCGGTGGTGACCGTGATGGGCCACGTCGACCACGGTAAGACCAAACTGTTGGACGCGATCCGGCGTTCCAACGTGGTCGCCGGGGAGGCCGGTGGGATTACCCAGCACATCGGTGCCTACCAGGCGCATGTCGCGCATGATGGCCAGGACCGGGCGATCACCTTCATCGACACGCCAGGTCATGAGGCGTTCACCGCGATGCGAGCCCGGGGTGCCCAGGTCACCGACATCGTGATCCTGGTGGTCGCGGCCGACGATGGGGTGATGCCGCAGACCGTCGAGGCGCTCAACCACGCCAAGGCGGCCGAGGTGCCGATCGTGGTCGCGGTCAACAAGACCGACAAGCCGGAGGCGAACCCGGAGCGGGTGCGCCAACAGCTCACCGAGTACGGCCTGCTCGCGGAGGACTACGGCGGCGACACCATGTTCGTCAACGTGGCCGCCAAGCCCGGGATCGGCATCGACCAGCTGCTTGAGGCGGTGCTGCTGACCGCCGATGCCGCGCTGGAGATGACCGCGCCGACCGATGGGCCGGCCCAGGGTGTGGCGATCGAGGCGCACCTGGACCGGGGCCGGGGGGCGGTCGCGACCGTGCTGGTGCAGAAGGGCACCCTGCGGGCTGGCGATTCGATCGTGGCCGGTGGTGCGCATGGTCGGGTCCGGGCGATGCTCGACGAGCACGGCCGACAGGTCGCCGAGGCGGGGCCGTCGCGTCCGGTGCTGGTGCTGGGGTTGACCGCGGTGCCGGGCGCCGGCGACACGATTCTCGCCGGCAACGACGACCGGACCGTGCGGCAGATCGCCGAGCAGCGGCAGGCCCGTCGGCGGGCCGCGCAGATGGCCACCTCGCGGGGTCGGGCGACGCTTGAGACGCTCATGGAGCAGATCAAGGAGGGCGAGAAGAGCACCCTCAACCTCATCCTCAAGGGCGACGTCTCCGGTTCGGTGGAGGCGCTGGAGGATGCGCTGTTCAAGCTGGATATTCCGGACGAGATCCAGCTGAAGGTGATCGACCGCGGGGTCGGTGCGATCACCGAGAGCAATGTCATGCTCGCCAGCGCCTCGGAGGCGATCATCATCGGCTTCAACGTGCGGACCTCTACCGCGACGGTGAAGCAGTTGGCCGACCGGGAAGGCGTGGAGATCCGGTATTACACCGTGATCTACCAGGCGATCGAAGAGGTCGAGGCGGCCCTCAAGGGCATGCTGCGGCCGGAGTACGAAGAGGTCAGCCTGGGCTCGGCGGAGATCCGCGCGATCTTCAGGTCGAGCCGCGCCGGCAACATCGCCGGGTGTATGGTCCGCTCCGGTATCATCCGCCGCAACGCGAAGGCGCGGCTGGTCCGCGACGGTTCGGTGGTGGCCGAGAATCTCTCGATCGCTTCGCTGCGGCGGGAGAAGGACGACGCCACCGAAGTCCGGGAAGGCTTCGAGTGCGGGTTGACCCTCAGCCGGTACAACGACATCCGGGTGGATGACGTGATCGAAACCTACGAGCTGCGGGAGAAACCCCGCGCGTAGCGGCCAGTTCGTGCCAGCGCAGAGCCCAGCCCGACCGCGGTCGGGCTGGGCTCTGCGCTCGCGCTCACCGATCCAGGAGAGTTCATCGTGCGGTATCTGCTATTGATCGCGCCGTCGAGTAACCGGGTCTACGCCGGGGAGGCGCTGCGGTTAGCCGAACGGGAGCTGGCCGCGTTCGGTGAGACCGTCCTGCGCGACGCTGGTCTGCGGGACGTGTCCCGGGAGGAGGTGGCCGGCGTGGAGTATCTCGGCTTCACCGCCGAGCCGCCGCTCACCGACGACCAGCTGGGTTTCGTCTCCAATCTGTCCGGTGCCTACGTGCTCTTCGGGTGGGAGGGGCCGGAGTCGCTGCGGCCGGTGCGGCTCACCCCGACCGCCTACTACGACGACGATCTGCTCACGATTCTGAAGTACCCCGGCAAGACCAACGAGCAGTTCACCCGGCTGCTGCTGAACCTGACCGTGGCCGCTTCCCAGCGCTCGGCCGAGTTGCGCGGTGGCGAGCGGCCGGAACCGTCCTCCCGGCTGGTGGTGTGCGATCCGTTGTGTGGCCGGGGCACCACCCTCAACCAGGCGCTCCGATACGGGTACGACGCGGTGGGGATCGAGGCCGACAACGCGCATGTGGACGCCTACGCCGCCTTCCTGCGTACCTGGTTGCGCCGTAAGCGGCTCAAGCACCGGGTGGAGATCCATCCGGTACGGCACGAACGGCAGCGGGTGGCACGGCGGTTGACCGCTAGCGTGGCCCCGAGCAAGGCCGCTCATGATGCCGGCGCGGATCAGCGGGTGACGGTGGTGCACGCCGACACGCTACGGGCCCGGGAGTTTCTGAAGGGGCGCTCCTGCGACGTGATCGTCACCGACGCACCGTACGGCGTGGTGCACGGCAGCCGGGCCGCTGGCCGCTCGGCGCGGGACCGCCGTCCGCAGGAGTTGCTGGACGCGGCGCTGCCGGGGTGGGTGGCGCTGCTGCGGCCCGGTGGGGCGCTCGGGCTGTCCTTCAATACCCATCTGGCCAGCCGGGAGGAGATCGCCGAGCTACTCACCCGGCACGACCTGTCGGTGGTCGACAGCCCGGGTTACCAGGGGTTCGACCACTGGGTGGACCAGGGCATCACCCGGGATCTGCTGGTCGCCACCATGCCTTCGGCTCCCCGCCCGGCCGGGCACGAGTGACCGCCCGGGCCCGACCGGTATCGGTGGGGCCGTGCCGAGGTCGTACTCTGTGGGGTCGTGTATACCGGTACGGCAGTCTTCGACGTGCTTCTGCCCAGCGACTCCCGTTCGTTGAAGGTCAAGCGTTCCTATGTCCGCCCGGTGGTGGCGGCTCTGCGTCGGTTCGAGGTCGCCGCCGCCGAGGTCGGTGCGCTGGACCGCTACGGACGGGCGGAGCTGGGGGTGGCGGTGGTGGCCGCGGACCCCGGGCACGTCAACAGTGTGTTGGACAGCTGCGAGCAGTTGGTAGCGGGGCGTCCCGAACTCGAGCTGTTGGCGGTTCGGCGCCGGCTGCACGGCGAGGACGACTGAACGGATGGGCGGAACCGCGGATGACCCAGACGCCACAACGGTCCCGGCCCGGTAGGGTCGGAAGCGTCAGGTGATCGGAGCCCGACCAGCGGAGGTGAGGACATGACGGACCCGGCCCGGGTGCGCCGGCATGCGGAACGCGTGCGGGAGCTGGTGGCTCAGGTGGTGCGTACCCAGATCAAGGACCCTCGCCTCGGGATGATCACCATCACCGATGCTCGGATCACGCCGGATCTGCGAGAGGCGACGGTCTTCTACACCGTGCTCGGGGACACCGCCGACCGGGCCGCCACCGCCGCGGCGTTGGATAGCGCCAACGGCCTGCTCCGCAGCACCGTCGGTAAGGCGTTGGGGCTGCGGCATTCGCCGACGTTGGCGTTTATCTTGGACGAGGTGCCGGAGCAGGCCAAGCACATCAACGAGCTACTTGACGCGGCCCGGGTGGCCGACGCGGAGGTGCAGCGGCGCGCCGCCGGCGCCCGTTACGCCGGTGACTCGCAGCCCTACCGGCTCGACGACGAGGACGAGGACAGCGCTGACGCCACCGAGTTGGGTGACGACGCGACCGCGTCGGTGCCGGAGTCGGGGGAGCTGCGATGACCCCCGAGTCGCCGGGGGGCGTCGCCGCCGAGCTTGATCTGTTTACGACGGCGGCGGTGGCCCCGGCGGATTGGGAGGCGGCGGTCTCGGCGGTGCAGAAGCTGGCGCCGGACGCTTCCATCCTGCTCGCCTGTCACATGAACCCAGACGGCGACGCCCTGGGCAGCATGCTCGCCCTGGGGCTGGGGCTCCGAGCGCTCGGGTTCAGCCGGGTGCAGGCGACCTTCCCGGGGCCGCTGGAGGTGCCGGAGCCGTTCGTCACGATGCCGGGGCTGGAGCTGCTGGTGCCGGCGGCGCAGGCCGAGCCGGCGCCGGAGTTGATGATGTGCTTCGACGCCGCCAGCATCTCCCGGCTGGGGGAGGTGGCCGGGCAGGTCGATACCGCCGGCGTGACCGTGGTGCTGGATCATCACGCCTCTTACACGGGTTTCGGCACGGTGCACCTGGTCGACGTGACCGCTGCCGCCACCGGGGTGGTCGCCGACGAGCTGTTGGGTCGGCTCGGGGTGGAGCTCGACCGGGCGATCGCCGAGTGCCTCTATGTCGCGGTGGCGACCGACACGGTGTCGTTCAAGTCGAGCATGACGACCCCGGCGGTGCATGAGTTGGCGGCCCGGTTGTTGGCGACCGGCATCGACCCGGCCGACATCGCGCGGCGGGTCTTCGACACCCGACCGTACGGCGCGGTGCGTCTCTACGGCGACGTGCTGTCGCGTGCTCAGTTGGAGCCGGCGGCGGCCGGCGGTCGGGGTCTGGTCTGGACCTACGCGACGCTGGCGGACCTTGCCCAGCACGGGCAGAAACCGTATGTCCTGGAGCCGCTGATCGACGCGGTCCGCTGCACCGCCGAGGCGGATGTTTCCTGTGTGGTTAAACAGCTTGCGGAGCGGGAGTGGGCGGTTTCGATGCGCAGCAAGGGCGGCAGCGACATCAGCGCGGTCGCGGTTGCGCTCGGCGGCGGCGGTCACCGGCTGGCCGCGGGCTTCACGGGGCGTGGTGAGCTGCGAGAGGTCGTCGACTCGATCGTGGCGGCGCTGGGCGACTGACCGCCGGCGCCCAACCAGGCTGGGTTACCCGTGCTGGGTCACACGTTTGGGGGTGACCCAGCTCACCGATCTCTCATGATTCGGGAAAGCCGTGCGTCGCGCCGAGCTTAACGATAGCTTGGACGTCAATGCGCACCGTACTCTTCCTTCGTCGCCGCGGCGGGTTTCGCTTCTAGAGGCCAACACCCCGCCGCGGAGTTCGGCGTTGGCCCACCCGGCAGGAGCGCAGACGGTGCCCCATCAACCACGGTCCCACGTCAGGGTCTACCGACCCGGGCTCCTCGCCGACGTCGAGCACCACTCCGGTGATCCCGGAGGGCCGCCCCGGCGAAGACTCAGACCCACCACATCCGTCGGCATCGCCGGCCGTGATTTCTGGTAGCCCTGGGAGGACACGCCATGAAGAAGACCCGGTCAGAATCGGCCGAGGAGGCGCGTGAGCAAGCCCGCCGCGCGCTGCAGACCTCGCTCGACACTCGCCAGTAGCAACAGCCGATCACCCGATCCTTCGCGGACGGCCGGGCCCCCACGGTGTGGGGCCCGGCCGTCTGACGTCTGTGTCCCGACGCGGCCCCGCTGTGCATTCGGCGAAGTGTCGGCGCGGGATGGGAGAATGGGGCTAGGCGCGTGGGTATTGGTGGGAGGTTCACGTGCGGCTGCCTGGTGGAGGAACGCGAGCCGGACCCGGAAGTTTACGAAGCGTCCTCGCGTTGTCCGCGGTCCTGTTGATTACCGCCGGGACGCAAGTGGTCCCCTCGCTCGACCTGCCAACGGTGACTCCGGTCTCGCCGGCCGCCGTCCTGCCCGGTGCGCCGTTCGATGCTCGCATCGAGGCGAACCTCGACCGGGTGCGGAGCGCGTTGTCGGACGCCGCGGCCGAGCCGGCCCGCACCTACCAACGGATCCTCGACCAGGGTCGGCAACTGCTCCACTTCGACCCTGACGCCAACCTCGGCCGTGGCTCCTGGGCGGAGCTGGTCGGGGAGTTCGGCGAGCACACCGAGACCGTAGGCATCCTGGTGCCGGGCAGCACCGCGTACATCCTGGACCACAATTTCGACAAGTATTACCAACGGGCCAGCCACCTGGTGGAGGAGAGCAACGGTCGGCTCGCGCTGGTGGTTTGGGCCGACGGGACCTACCCCAAGGGCTGGTTGCGCGGTGCGATGTCGCGCTATCACGAGCCGTTGGGCGAAGCGCTGGCACGGTTCTCACACGACCTGCGTCGGGAGATCTCCGACCAGCTCGGGCCCGGCCACGGCGTGAGCCTGCTGGTGGCCGGGCACTCGTTCGGTGGCGCGGTGGTGGGCGCCGCCGAACGGTACGGTCTGGAGGCCGACGCGGTGCTGCATATCGCCTCCGCCGGGGTGGGCCACGTCCGTGACCCGTACGACTACCCGGATCCGACCCGCCCCCGCTACTCCATGACCGCGCCCGGGGATCTGATCAGCTTCGTGCAGGGGTTACCGACCCCGCCGGGGCTAGGGCATGGCCCCAGCCCGGACAGCTTCCGCTGTGTGGTCACGCTGCCCACCGGGCGGCTGCCGAGCAATCCCGACTACCTCGACGAGAGCGGTGACGCGCTGGGCGACCGGGCTGGTGAGCGGATCGGCGGGGTCTCTTCCCACAGCGAGGTCTTCATCCACCGGTCGGACGCGTGGCGGCAGATCTACCGCTTCTTCATCGGCTCTGCGCCGCCCCCGCCGAGGTGCCCCGAACCGGGCGAGTCGGCACCGGTGAAGGCGCGGGTGTTGCCGTTGGCGGTGCCCCGGGTGGTCACCGCCTACCAGTGTCGTGCCGGGGGTGGGCTCCGACCCGCCGGTCGGCACCGGTGGGTCGGAGCCTGACTGCCGGATGCTGGCTCAGCAGGTGTCGGCGAACTCGAGCGAGCCCTCTGGGTCGTAGATCTCGTCGTCTCCGGGGCCACCGACGCCGAAGTGTTGTTCGGTCTGCGGGCCGATCAGACTCTGGTCGAAGGCGTCACAGTCGATGCCCCAGGCGTACGCCTCGCCGGACCACAGCCACAGACCCGCGGATGAGTCGCGGACGTCGTCGTCGTGCGGCACCTGCCAGACCACCTCGTCGCGGATCACCACGATGCCGTCCAGCTCCGGGTCGTCGTTCGGGATCTCGAACGCATAAGCCCAGACGAACGCGGTGACTACCTCGATTACCCGGATGCCGTCGTCGTCGGTGGTGGCATCGAAGGTGACCTCGCCCTCGACCCGGGGGTCCGGCTCCGCCAACACCGCACCGTCGGCGATCTGGGTGGCGAAGTAGCCGAAGTTGCCGCCGGCGAAGTCGTCCTCTAGCAGGTCGCGGTTGTCCTCGGACATCAGCTGGATGAGGCCGCCCGGGTCGCGCTGCTCCACCATCCGCGGGTCGATCCGGGCGGCGATCAGTGCCTCCTGAACCAGGTCGAGGGTCTGTTCGACCGCTTCTTCGCTGAAGTCGCCGACCGAGCGGGGCGCGGGTAGCTCGATCCCGGCGTCGCCGACTGCGAAGTTGGCCGCGGGGGAGTTCGCGAACGGGTCGGCGTCCGGGTCGGTCGGCTCCTCGGTCGGCCCGGTCGGGTCCTGCGGCTCCGGGGACTGCGCGGTCACCGTTTCCGAGTCGTCATCGAGCACGGCGGCGACCACCAGCAGGCCCAGGCCACCGAGGCAGAGCAGCGCGGTGAGCCCGCCCGCGACCAGGCCGATGATCAGGCCGGTGCGCCGACGGGGTGGGGTCGGGGCCGCCGGTGGCGGCCAACTGCCGGGTGTGCCCTGCCCGAACCCGCTCGGCGGCGGCCCGAAAGCTCCACCGGACGCCGGCCCGGCCGGGGGGAACGGGCCGGGTGGGCCGCTTTCGGGCGGCTGACCGTAGGGGGTGCCGCTCGGTGGCGCGCTGCCGGGCGGTGGCCCGCCCTGGGGATACTGCACCGGGACCGTCGGCGGCTCGGGCGGCTGCTGCCCGCCTGGCGGGCCGGACGAGGGGAACTGCGGCGGCTGCTGCCACGGGTCAGGCTGTTGGCGGTACGGGTCGTGCGTCATCTGAGGGCCTTAAGGTTAGGTGAGGGTCATCCGCGTCGAGTCATTCTGCCAACCCGGCGCAACCACCGACCGCTCGCCCACTCGAACGACCCGAAGACCGCCACCAGGATGACCAGCACGATCGCGGGGGCGAGGACCCAGAGTGGGCGTTCGAGCCACCACTGCAGGGTCGGTTCGGTCCGCAGCGGCACCCCGAGCCCGCGCAGCGTCGCCAACCCCGCCAGCAACGCGGTCATGTGCCACAAGAAGACCGTCAGGATCACCGCGTTGGCTGCGACGACGACCTTCCACACCCGGGGCCGCCGCAGCCACCGGCTGACCGGTGCCCGGATCAGCAGCATCACCCCGACCTGCAATACCGCCACCACCGCGATCGGCAGGGTGGTAGGCAGGATGTTGCTGTACTCCTGGCCGACCGTGGCCACCATGGATCGGGGGTAGCCGGCGAGCTCGGTCAGTCCGACCAGCGCCGCGACCGCCGCCACCACCAGCCCGGCGGCCCCCAGCCGGCCGAGCCGGTCCAAGGTGCCGTCCCGGAAGAAATACCCCAGCTGATGGGCGAAGACCCAGACCAGGGCGCTGTTCACCCAGCCGAGTTCGGACCAGCCGGCGGCGAATCGGCCAAGGTCGGCGGCGGCGATCACGGCCGCGAGCCCGAACAGCGTGAGCCACTTGTGGCGTTCGTGGAGCGTGGCGGTGACCGGGACCAGCAGCACCACCCACAGATACGCGCCGATGAACCAGAGCGGGGTGAACAGGATCTGGCCGTAGTTCAGCACGCCGGTGTAGCCGGGCACCAGCAGGAGCAGCGCGAGGTCGAAGACCGCCCAGACCGCCAGGAACACCGCCACCGGGACCAGCAGCCGCTGGAACCGGGCCCGGTAGAAGCTGGCGACCCCAGCGCCGCCCTGCTGTGCTGCCCACCAGGCGGCGCCGTTGGCGTAGCCGCCGACCACGAAGAAGACGGTGACGATCTGCAGCAGCCAGGTCGCTGCCCACCCGCCGGGCACCTCGTGGATCGGGTTGGGCATCACCCACCGGTGTTGCGCCTCCGACCAGTAGTGGATGGAGAGCGCCCAGTGCCACAGCACCACCACCCCGATCGCGAAGACTCGCAGGAAGTCGACGTAGCGTTCGCGGCGGGCGGGGGTGTTGGTCACGAGCTCGTCGAGAGTGCGGTTGGCCGCGCGCAAGGCATCCGCCGGGTTCACCGTCAACGCTCCCTCCGACCCCACCAACGACCCGCTATGCCAACCTAATTGGTGCACCGGGGGACGGCGACCGTGCCCCGGGCGGTAGCCCATACGGCGGACAGGAGGCGGGTACGGCGGTGACGCAGCGCGAGCAGGTCCCAGACGGGCTGGTGGTGGTGGCCAAGCCAGCGGGGATGACCTCGCATGACGTGGTCGCGCGGGTGCGCCGGCTAGGTCGGGTGAAGCGGGTCGGCCACGCGGGGACGCTGGATCCGATGGCCACCGGCGTGCTGGTCCTCGGGGTCGGCCGGGCGACCCGGCTGCTCGGCTACCTGACCGGCGCCGGCAAGGAGTATTCGGCGACGATCCGGCTCGGGCAACGGACGGTCACCGATGACGCCGAGGGAGAGCTGGTTGCGACGGTGCCGGCCGGCGCGGTGACCGAGCCGGCGGTCCGCGCCGAGCTGGTCGGGTTCACCGGTGAGATCGCCCAGGTCCCCAGCGCGGTAAGCGCGGTGAAGGTCCAGGGCCGGCGGGCCTATCAGCGGGTACGCGACGGGGAGCAGGTCGAGCTGGCCGCCCGTACCGTGGTGGTGTCGAAGCTGGCGCTGTTGGCGGTGCGGCGGCCCACGCCGGAGTTGCTCGATCTCGATGTGGAGTTGGCGTGTTCTTCCGGCACGTATGTCCGGGCGATCGCCCGCGACCTGGGCGCCGCGCTGGGGGTGGGTGGGCACTTGACCGCACTGCGGCGGACCGCCGTCGGCGACTTCTCACTCGCCGAAGCGGTCTCGCTGGAGCAGCTGGAGCAGCGGGCCCCGGCGGTGGTGACGTTGCCGCTGGCAGCCGCGGCGCGACGGGCCTTCCCGGTGCGGGAGTTGACCGCCGAGCAGGCGCGGGTGCTGGCCCACGGCGGTTTCCTGGACCCGATCGGGCAAGCTGGGCCGTACGCCGCCTTCGACCCGGCGGGCCGGGTGGTGGCGTTGGTGGCCGAGCGGCAGGGGCAGGCCCGGCCGGAAGCGGTGTTGGCGCCGGCGGGCTGAGCGCTGCGGCGCAACGTCGGCCTACGATGATCACTGCGATTGGATGGAGGCAGCACGGATGCAGCGGTGGCGGGGGTACGACGCGGTGCCGGGTGGCTGGGGACGGTCGGTGGTGACGATCGGGGTCTTCGATGGGGTCCACCGCGGCCACCAGGAGATCATCGGGCACGCGGTGAAGCAGGCACGGGAGCAGGGGCTGCAGTCGGTGGTGACGACCTTCGACCCGCACCCCGCGGAGGTGGTGCGGCCCGGGTCGCACCCGCCGGTGCTGACCGAGCCGCCGCGACAGGCCGAGTTGATCGAGGCGCTGGGGGTCGACGGGCTCTGCGTGGTGCCGTTCACCCCGGAGTTTTCGCGGCTCACCCCGGAGGTGTTCGTCCACGATGTCCTGGTGGCGAACCTGCACGCGGCGCTGATCGTGGTCGGGGAGAACTTCCGGTTCGGACACCGGGCCGCCGGCGATGTGGCGTTGCTGACCGAACTCGGCCACCGGTTCGGGTTCGGCGTCACCAGCGCGCCGCTGGTCAGCGCCGAAGGCACCGTCTTTTCGTCCACGTACATCCGGGCGTGTGTGGCTGGTGGGGATGTGGCGGCCGCGGCGGCCGCCCTGGGCCGGCCGCACCGGCTGGGCGGGGTGGTGGTCCGCGGCGACGGTCGCGGTCGGGAGCTGGGCTTCCCCACCGCCAACCTGCTCCACGGGCGGTACGCGGCGGTGCCGGCCGACGGCATCTATGCCGGCTGGTGCCGGCACCGGGGGGCCGACTATCCGGCGGCGATCTCGATCGGCACCAACTCGACCTTCGCCGGTCGGGACCGGCGGGTGGAGGCGTACCTGCTCGATTTCGACGGCGACCTGTACGGCGAGCAGGTGGCGCTGGACTTCGTGGCGCACCTGCGGGAGCAGCGGACCTACCCGTCGGCGGAGGCGCTGGTGACCCAGATCGACCGGGACGTCGTGCACACCCGGGAGGCGCTCGGTGCCGGCCGGTGAGCTGCCGTGACCGGCTGGACTGGTAGGGTAGGTGGTCGTCGGTAGTTGCCGACCAGTGCGCACCTGCCCGACGCCGCGGGTGCGACACGCAGGTCCGGACGGCTCATGCCCCGGACCCCACCACCCGACAGGACAGGGAGATCATGGCGCTCGAGCAAGCCAGGAAGACGCAGATCATGCAGGAGTACGCGACCCACGAGGGGGACACTGGTTCCCCGGAGGTGCAGGTCGCGGTCCTCACTGAACGGATCAAGGACCTCACCGAGCATCTGAAGGTCCACAAGCACGACCACCACAGCCGCCGCGGCCTGTTGCTGCTGGTCGGCCGCCGCCGCCGGCTGATGGGATACTTGCAGAAGGTCGACGTCGGCCGGTACCGCACCCTGCGCGACCGGCTCGGACTTCGGCGATGACCAGACGGGGAGCGGCCTGGGGCTGCTCCCCGACTCATATCTGAACGGGTGGGGCGACCACGAGGAGCCGATCGGCGCACCGGTCCTCGGTAGTGGCTCCCGGGCCGGCGGCGTCGCCGCCGACTCCCGGGCGCTTCAATCGAAGACCGGACGCCCGGCTCCGCGGTCGTCGACCCGACGAGCAAGGAGCTTCGAACCAAATGAATGAAAAACTAAGCCCGCATCACGCCACGGCGGTGATCGACAACGGCGCCTTCGGCACCCGGGAGATCGTCTTCTCGACCGGGCGGCTCGCCCGGCAGGCCGGCGGCTCGGCCACGGTGACCCTGGGCGACACGGTGGTGCTCTCCGCCACCACGCTAAGCAAGTCGCCGCGAGAGCATCTTGACTTCTTCCCGCTCACTGTCGACGTCGAAGAGCGGATGTACGCCGCGGGCCGGATCCCCGGCTCGTTCTTCCGACGGGAGGGCCGACCCAGCGAGGACGCGATCCTCACCTGCCGGCTCACCGACCGGCCGCTGCGCCCGAGCTTCGCCCACGGGCTGCGTAACGAGGTGCAGGTCGTCGCCACCATCCTGGCGCTCGACCCCGCCCACCCGTACGACGTGGTCGCGATCAACGGCGCCTCGATGTCGACCAAGCTCTCAGGGGCGCCGTTCTCCGGGCCGATCGGCGCTACCCGGATGGGCCACATCGATGGGCAGTGGGTGGCGTTCCCGACCCGCGAGGAGCTGGAGCGCGCCACCTTCGACATCGTGGTGGCCGGGCGGACGCTGCCCGACGGCGACGTGGCGATCATGATGGTGGAGGCCGAGGCGACCGAGCACTCGGTCGGGCTGATCGCCGCCGGGGCGCCGAAGCCGACCGAGGAGGTCGTCGCCGGTGGCCTGGAGGCGGCCAAGCCCGCGATCCGCGAACTGTGCCGGGCCCAGAGCGAGCTGGCGGAGGTCGCCGCCAAGCCGGTCGGCGACTTCCCGATCTTCCTCGACTACAGCGACGAGGTCTATGAGGCGGTCGCCTCGGCGGCCCGTGGTCGGCTCGCGGAGGCGCTGCGGATCGCCGGCAAGAGCGAGCGCGAGGAGGCGCTCGACCGACTCAAGGAAGAGACCCTCGCCGCTCTCGCCGAGCAGTTCGAGGGGCGCGAAAAGGAGGTCAGCGCGGCGTTCCGGTCGCTGACCAAGTCCGAGGTCCGGGCCCGGGTGCTGCGCGACGAGGTGCGCATCGACGGCCGTGGGCCGCGGGACATCCGGCCGCTCACCGCCGAGGTCGGGGTGCTGCCGCAGCGGGTGCACGGCTCGGCCCTCTTCGAGCGGGGCGAGACCCAGATCCTCGGCGTTAGCACCCTCAACATGCTCCGGCTGGAGCAGACCATCGACACCCTCGCGCCCAACAACACCAAGCGCTACATGCACCACTACAACTTCCCGCCGTACTCGACCGGGGAGACGGGCCGGGTCGGCTCGCCGAAGCGGCGGGAGATCGGCCACGGTGCGCTGGCAGAGCGGGCGGTGATCCCGGTGCTGCCCAGCCGGGAGGAGTTCCCGTACGCGATCCGGCAGGTCTCCGAGGCGATGGGCTCCAACGGCTCCACCTCGATGGGCTCGGTCTGCGCCTCGTCGATGGCGCTGATGCATGCTGGGGTGCCGCTGAAGGCGCCGGTCGCCGGCATCGCGATGGGGCTGATCTCGGATGAGGTCGACGGGAAGACCGCCTACGTCACCCTCACCGACATCCTCGGCGCCGAGGATGCCTTCGGTGACATGGACTTCAAGGTCGCCGGCACCCGCGAGTTCGTGACCGCGTTGCAGCTCGACACCAAGCTCGACGGGATCCCGTCGGATGTGCTCGCCAGCGCGCTGGCGCAGGCGTACGACGCCCGGCTGACCATCCTGGACGTCATGGCCGGCGCGATCGCCGAGCCGGCGCCGATGTCGGACTACGCGCCGCGGGTCACCACGGTCCGGATTCCCGTCGACAAGATCGGTATGGTGATCGGGCCCAAGGGCCAGACCATCAACGCCATCCAGGACGAGACCGGCGCCGACATCTCCATCGAGGACGACGGCACCATCTACGTCGGGGCTACCGACGGGCCCTCCGCGGACGCCGCGGTCGAGCAGATCAACGCCATCGCCAACCCGACCTTGCCGAAGGTGGGCGACCGGTTCCTGGGCACGGTCGTGAAGACCGCCGCCTTCGGCGCCTTCATCTCGCTGCTGCCCGGCCGGGACGGCCTGCTGCACATCTCCAAGGTCGGCGAAGGTAAGCGGGTAGAGCGGGTCGAGGACTTCCTCAACGTCGGCGACAAGGTCGAGGTCCAGATCGCCGACATCGACGGCCGCGGCAAGATCTACCTGGACAAAGTCGGCGCCGAGACGACCGAGGCGCCGGCGAGCAACGGGCAGCCCGCCCCCGCCGGCAACGGTTCGGGCGGCGAGCGGCCCGCCGGGCGCGACGATTCGGACCGTGGCCCCCGTGGCCGTGGCGAGAAAGACAGCGGCGACCGCGGCCCGCGGCGGGACGCCGCCGAAACCGGCGACAGCGGCGGCGACAGCGGCAGCGACGGCGACGAGGACGGCGAGCGCCGTCGGCGGCGTCGCCGGCGCTGACCCGCGCCGATGACTGACACATCTGCGCGCCGACCGCCCCGGCGGGCGGCGCGCACCGAAACCCTCACCGACGACCCGCTCGGGGGCACGATCTGCCGGACCGTGTTGCCCAGCGGGTTGCGGATCCTGACCGAGGCGGTCCCCGCCACCCGCAGCGTCGCCTTCGGGGTGTGGGTGGCGGTGGGTTCCCGGGACGAAACGCCCCGCCTGTCCGGGGTCTCCCACTTCCTCGAACACCTGCTCTTCAAGGGCACCCGCCGCCGCAGCGCGCTGCAGATCTCGGCGGCGATCGAGGCGGTGGGCGGCGAAACCAACGCCTTCACCACCAAGGAGTACACCTGCTTCCACGCGCGGGTGCTCGACAAGCACCTGCCGTTGGCGATCGACGTCATCTGTGACCTGATCACCGACTCGGTGCTGGCCGCGCCGGACGTGGAGACCGAGCGTGGGGTGATCC
Source organism: Natronosporangium hydrolyticum (assembly GCF_016925615.1). Classification (NCBI taxonomy): domain Bacteria; kingdom Bacillati; phylum Actinomycetota; class Actinomycetes; order Micromonosporales; family Micromonosporaceae; genus Natronosporangium; species Natronosporangium hydrolyticum. The sequence goes on along the minus strand of NZ_CP070499.1, from coordinate 4,021,327 downwards.
TCGAAGAGATCGCCATGCACGACGACGAACCCAGCGAAGAGGTGCACGAACTTTTCACCGAGCAGCTCTACGGTGAAACTCCGCTCGGGCGCCGGATCGCCGGCACCACCGAGACCATCGGGGCGATGAGCCGCCGGCAGATCCAAGGGTTCTACCGGCGCCGCTACCTCGCCCCGTCGATCGTCGTCGCGGCCGCCGGCAACCTCTCCCACCAGCAGGTGGTGCGGCTGGTCCGCAAGGCGGTGGCCGGCACCGTGTTGGACGGCGCCGCGAGTAACCCGGCGCCGGTCCGGGCCAGCCACCCGAGCCCGCCAGTCGGGCAACCCGGCACCGTTGCCCGGCACAAGGACACCGAACAGGCGCACCTGCTACTCGGCCGACCCACCATGCACCGCAGCGACGAGCGCAGGTTCGCCCTCGGCGTGCTGAACAATGTGCTCGGCGGCGGCATGTCCAGCCGGCTCTTCCAACGCATCCGGGAGGAGCGCGGCCTGGCGTACGCGATCTACTCCTTCACCGGGCTACTCGCCGACAGCGGCACCTTCGGTGTCTACGCCGGATGCGCGCCGGGCAAGGTCGACGAGGTGCTCGACCTGGTGCGGGCGGAGCTCGCGCAGACCGCCCGGCACGGCATCACCGCCGAGGAGTTGGCCCGAGGTAAAGGCATGCTCGCCGGCAGCGTGGTCCTCGACCTGGAAGACACCGGCAGCCGGATGAGCCGGCTCGGCAAGGGGGAGCTGCTTTACGAGCGGCCGCTGCCGGTTGACGAGCTCCTCGCCAGAGTGGACGGTGTCACCCGGGCCGAGGTGAACGAGCTTGCCGAGCAGCTGCTCGCCGGCGACTTCTCGGTCGCCACCATCGGCCCGCACTGAGTTCTGGCCGCGCCACCCTCCCGGGACTTGCCGCCATCGTCTACCATCGAAGTCCAGTACGGATAGAGGGGGCTGGCTGGGGATGCCTGCCGGCTGGGTGTGGGGGCAGCGATGGCTTCTCGCGAGCAGATTGGACCGATCGAGCGCCATCCTGCGAGTTCGACTGCGCTGGAAGCTCGCGCGCAGGCGTTTGAACGGCTCGCAGGACAGGCGACCGATCATGAGCAGATGACCGATCGAGCCTTCGGCCCGGCCAACCGCCATTGGGAGGGCATGGGCGCCGCCGAGCTGGTCTCCGCGCCATTGCCACTCAAACGGCGAATCCAGGAAGCGAGCGAGGCGCTCATGTGGGCGGCGTTGGCGGTCCGCTACTGGGCAGGCAGGGTCGAGGAGTTCAACAGGAGAGTCGCCGACCTGGAAGGTCGGTGGCCGGGGACTGAACCGGGCTCGTGGATGGTCCGGACCGGTCCCTCATGGGTGCCGTTCGACCCCAACAATGCCACGCACGCCATGGAATTGAAACGGGAACGGGAACGGCTGCAGCTCGAGTGGCGCTCGGATTATCAACTCTACATCGACCAGGGTGAAGATGAGGCGGTCGCGATGCTGCGCCGTGGCCCGACCGCCGAGAACCTGCAGCTGGCGCGCGAGGCGGGGCTGATTCCAGCGACCGGGGTGTGGGGGTTCTTCGCCGCCAGATGGGACGCGATCGTCGCACCCGAGATCGCGGCGGAGCTGGCCGCGGCGCTTGCCGACCCCACCCAGGTGCCCACCATAGAGCAGGTGGAGGAGTTTGCGGAGCTGCTCGAGCATCACGCGGACGATCCAGCGTTCGCAGCGTTTCTCAGCACTCTCACCCCGGCTGAGTTTCTGCAGATCCGTGCAAACCTGTCGGTCATGACCCGGGACGGTCGGCAACTCCCGGCTGAGCAGGAGCGGTGGGAGACTGCGCTGGCCAAGATTCAGGAGGGCCTCGGAGTTGCGCTCGCCACCGCTACCACTCACCGAGGCAGCTACGACCAGGCCGGTTCTTACACTCCCGGCCCGCACGAACTAGTGTCTCGTGATCCTGTTAGCGTTATCTTGATGTGTCGTTGACTCGGTTGTGATGTCGGTGGTCGATGCTGGTGGGGTGGAGTTGACGCAGGAACAGACCGCCGAGCTTCGGGCTGTGATCAACAGCCGGGACGTGTCCGGAGCGGTCGCGACCCGGGCTCGGATCGTGTTGTGGATGGCCGAGGGAAGAAGGCGCAAGGACGTGGCGGCGTTGGCTGGCGTGTCGCTGCCTACTGTGGATCGCTGGGTGGGTCGGTACGAGGCCGAAGGGCTGGCGGGTCTGGAGGAGCAAAAGCGGGGCGGGCCCAGGCAACAGGTGCCCGCCCGGGTGCGTGCCCGGATCCTGGCGCTGAGCCGGACCAGTCCACCGGCCGAAACCGGGCTGTCGCACTGGTCGAGTCGTCAGATGGCCGGCTACATCAGGCGGACTGAGGGTGTGCCGGTGTCCTGGCACTACGTGGCCCGGCTGTGGCGTGAGCATGACCTCAAGCCGCACCTGCAGGGCACGTTCAAGCTGTCGAAGGATCCACGGTTCGCCGAGAAGGTCGCCGACGTGGTCGGGCTGTATCTGGACCCGCCGGCCGGAGCGGTCGTCCTGTCGATCGACGAGAAGACGCAGGTCCAGGCGCTCGACCGTACCCAGCCGATGCTGCCGATCGACTTCGGGCTGACCGAGAAACGCACCCACGACTACGTCCGGCACGGCACCACGAACCTGTTCGCCGCACTCGATGTCGGCACGGGGCAGGTGACCGCCGGCTGCTACCCGCGCCGCACCGGCGAGGCGTTCCTGGCGTTCCTGCGCAAGGCGGTCAAGCCGCACGCTGGCAAGCAGATCCACGTCGTGCTGGACAACCTGTCCACCCACACCACCCCCGAGGTGAAGGCATGGCTGGAGCGCAACCCGAACGTCACCCTGCACTTCACCCCGGTCGGATCGAGTTGGATCAACCAGATCGAGACCTGGTTCGGGCTCATCACCAGGCAGGCCATCCGGCGGGGCACGTTCACCTCGGTCAACGCCCTGATCGCCCGTATCCGCGCCTACGTCGAACACTGGAACACCGACGCCAAGCCGTTTGTATGGACCGCCACCGCCGGCCAGATCCTCGCCAAGGTCCGCTGGACCGAGACCAACGTCAAGCAACTCGTAGCGGACAACTCAAAGTAACGCAAACAGGATCACGGAACACTAGGATTCCGAGACAGGGTCAACTTATGAATGGCTGTATATTCTGCGAGATTGCGATGGGTGAACGTCAGGCGAAGATGATTTGGCGTTCCGCGAATTACGTGGCCTTTCTCTCCATCTATCCCAACACTCCAGGAGCAACTGTCGTCATTCCAATCGAACACTACACCAGCTACGTGGCAACAGCGCCCGCCGAAGTGTCCGCTGGGCTCCAACTCGCCGCCGTTGAGGTAGCCCAGCTACTCGACACGGCGTTCCCCGATGTAGCACGGACAGCAATAGTCTACGAGGGATACGGAGTCGACCATTTGCACGCAAAGCTATTTCCACTACACGGAACAGCGGAGCTTAAGGATCGTTGGAGGCCGATTCATTCGAATGTCAAAACGACCTTCGACACCTACCAAGGCTACGTATCTTCTCATGACGGCCCTCCTGCGAGTGATGACGAGCTAAGTGAGATTGCTGAGCAGATTCGCGCGACAAACCAATAGGAATCCACTTCAGTGCACACAGAACAGAATGATAGAGTTGGCCGAGAGGCATCGGCCTCGCTTCTTAGAAATAGGCCATTCGGCATATACTTTCTAGCTTGGGCGGTTAGCAAGGCCGGCACTCAGGTCGGTTACATTGCAATACCTCTTGTGGCTGTTCTCACATTGCAGGCATCGCCCATAGAAGCTGGATTGGTGGGGGTAGCTGCGACAGTTTCCACGTTGATAATGAGCCTTCCGGCCGGGGTGATGGCTGATCGCTTACACAGGCGCCGTCTTATGATCGGCGCCGAGTTTACTCGTGGCGCTGCATTGCTCTATATAGCAGTGGCTGGGTGGTACGGGTGGCTTTCCATAAGCTGGATGCTGGTAGTTGTCTTTGTGTTCGGTGTTGCAACGGTACTCTTCGACGTCTCGGCCCAGAGTTTCCTTCCTGAGCTGGTTGACCGACGTTTCTTAGTGTCTGCGAACTCGAAACTGGCTAGCTGGGAAGCGGGGGCAAGCGTTACTGGCCCGGCAGCGGGTGGTGCTTTGGTTCAGCTAGTAACTGCACCGGCGACAGTTCTCCTAACAGCCTTTAGCCACGTGGCGTCTGGCTTACTGTTGCTCAGAGTTAGGGGAGATGGACGCGGGCCATCAGCGGCGAAGAAGGAAAGCATTTTCCAGCAGGTGAGAGACGGGGTCACCTTCGTAATAGCCAATAGCTATCTGCGTGTCATGGTGGCTATGGGCACTCTGTTGAACTTTGCGACATATATGCTTATTATCATAATGCCAGTCGTCTTTCGCGAGTATGGCTTAAGTAGCGTTGAACTAGGGTTTCTGTTGGCAGCCGGAGGTGCGGGAGGGCTGGCCGGAGCTGCGACCGCTCGGCGATTGGTTGATGTCGTTGGGTTTGGCCGAGCGCTATGGATGGTCGGCGGAATTGCCGGACCGGCCGCCTTTCTTGTCCCCTTCGTGTCTCCGGGCCTCATGCACCTGGTTGCCTCTTCGGCGTGGTTTATTCTGGGATATCGCGTAGGATTGACTAATGTCCTTATGGTCACGCTGCGTCAGACCGTAACACCAAATCGTCTACTGGGTCGTGTCACTGCCAGTACAAGGATGCTGATCGTTGGGTCGCTTTCCGGAGGGGCCGCGCTGGCGGGATTCATTGGAGAGTACGCTGGCCTCGGAGCTGCTCTGTGGCTGGGAGCAACCGGAGTAGCCATAGCAGCATTTCCGATCTACTTTTCAAAGCTTCGCACGTTAAGAGAACCTCCTGCTGCTCAGATGGATTGAGTTGGGGGAGATCGTGGACGCGTGCGTACGGATGCTGGTGAGCAGCGTACCTACTAGTGTCTCGTGATCCTGTTAGCGTTATCTTGATGTGTCGTTGACTCGGTTGTGATGTCGGTGGTCGATGCTGGTGGGGTGGAGTTGACGCAGGAACAGACCGCCGAGCTTCGGGCTGTGATCAACAGCCGGGACGTGTCCGGAGCGGTCGCGACCCGGGCTCGGATCGTGTTGTGGATGGCCGAGGGAAGAAGGCGCAAGGACGTGGCGGCGTTGGCTGGCGTGTCGCTGCCTACTGTGGATCGCTGGGTGGGTCGGTACGAGGCCGAAGGGCTGGCGGGTCTGGAGGAGCAAAAGCGGGGCGGGCCCAGGCAACAGGTGCCCGCCCGGGTGCGTGCCCGGATCCTGGCGCTGAGCCGGACCAGTCCACCGGCCGAAACCGGGCTGTCGCACTGGTCGAGTCGTCAGATGGCCGGCTACATCAGGCGGACTGAGGGTGTGCCGGTGTCCTGGCACTACGTGGCCCGGCTGTGGCGTGAGCATGACCTCAAGCCGCACCTGCAGGGCACGTTCAAGCTGTCGAAGGATCCACGGTTCGCCGAGAAGGTCGCCGACGTGGTCGGGCTGTATCTGGACCCGCCGGCCGGAGCGGTCGTCCTGTCGATCGACGAGAAGACGCAGGTCCAGGCGCTCGACCGTACCCAGCCGATGCTGCCGATCGACTTCGGGCTGACCGAGAAACGCACCCACGACTACGTCCGGCACGGCACCACGAACCTGTTCGCCGCACTCGATGTCGGCACGGGGCAGGTGACCGCCGGCTGCTACCCGCGCCGCACCGGCGAGGCGTTCCTGGCGTTCCTGCGCAAGGCGGTCAAGCCGCACGCTGGCAAGCAGATCCACGTCGTGCTGGACAACCTGTCCACCCACACCACCCCCGAGGTGAAGGCATGGCTGGAGCGCAACCCGAACGTCACCCTGCACTTCACCCCGGTCGGATCGAGTTGGATCAACCAGATCGAGACCTGGTTCGGGCTCATCACCAGGCAGGCCATCCGGCGGGGCACGTTCACCTCGGTCAACGCCCTGATCGCCCGTATCCGCGCCTACGTCGAACACTGGAACACCGACGCCAAGCCGTTTGTATGGACCGCCACCGCCGGCCAGATCCTCGCCAAGGTCCGCTGGACCGAGACCAACGTCAAGCAACTCGTAGCGGACAACTCAAAGTAACGCAAACAGGATCACGGAACACTAGGCCCTGACTGGATCGATGGGCTGCAGGAAGCAGGCAAAGCTACCTTCGAATTGGGCGGTGAGTGGGCGAACGGCGTGCCGGAGGTCTACGGCTACCAATTGCTGGGTCCATTGCTGCACCACGGCGACTACGATCAGCACTTCCTAGACCGGATCGGCAGTGACATGATCGAGTTCGAGATGGCGCATGGCGGCAGCGGGGTCTGGACCAGCATCCACGACCTCGCCGGGCTCGATCCGTTCCTGGGCACCGACACCAATCACTGGGTCCGGCTGGACTGGAGCGGTGAGTGGGACGATCCGCAAGCGATCGCCGGCTTCGACCCGATGCACGGGCTCATGAGTGCGTTAGAACGCAATCCCGAGGCTGCCAAGACTGTCCTGACCGGAACCTATGAAGGCGGAGACGCGTTCGCCTTGCTCACCGACGACGAGGGGAACCCAATCCTCGATCGGGACGGTAACGAAATCTACGAGCAGCGCCTACCGCGGCTGCAACACCTGCTCACGGAGCGCGAGTGGTTCGCCGACTTCGGCGACCCCTTCGCGTTGCGTGACCCGAGTGGGTGGGCCAACGACTGGAGTGAGCACAACCCGGGCCACGCCGCCCTGGGTCGGATGTTGGAGGCCTCCGTTGTCGGGGACCCATCCGATGAACGCGCCGTCCTGATTGCTGAGCAGATCGTCTATGGGCTAAACGCCGTCGACCCGAGGCCGGGCGGTGACCTGATGCCCTCGGCAATCAGAGAGCCGGTCGCGGCCATCATCGCCACCTACATCGAAGACGTAAATGAGAATGTCTTTGTGGACGAGCCGGGAACTGCCGGAGCTTGGGGCATTGATGCCACCTATCCGGTCGAGGCCCGGCAGGAGATCATCACGCGCCATAAGACCGACCTTGAACTCCTCCTGAAGGATCTTGGCCGAGATGAGGTGGCGCAACACACAGTGAGAGCCGCACAGTACGAATACACGTTCGACATGTATGAGTATTACCTTGCTGGTGAGGATGACGCGACATCCACCCTCGAATCTCGCCTCAGCCGGGTGGACGAACTCGCGCATAGATCCGGTGAGGTGATCGGCGCGCTTGACAATGGTCTCCTGGATAATGAGCGTCTCGAACTGGAGGAGCGACTGGCGTTAGTGGAGGCGAGGTTGATGAGCGAACGCGCGATGAGCGAAGTCCTCCTCCTTGCCCCACACCCAGGACTTCGGGCTGCGGGGTTGGCTGCTGCGCTCGTACTGAACCCCGAGGGGTCATTCGAGAGTGAGCGGGAGATGTCTGAGGCGGAGCTGGAGCGGCGGTTCGTGGAAGTGCGGCGTGGGAGCCAAGTAACCGCTGAGGTGCTGGCGGCTGAGGCGATCAGGCGAAACGCGCCATTGGACCTTCCCCAAGAGCTGCTCGTGCCAGAGACCGGCGAGCCTATCCCCAGTAATGAGTGGGGGTCGGCCGAGCGGGAAGCCTGGCAGGAGTATCTCAAGACCGAGGAAGGGCGTGCGGTCAGTGCTGCCGTTACTGCGGCGGGCAAAGAATACGTAGCGGCATTCTCGAGTATGAGGAGCTAGTGTTCCGTGATCCTGTTTGCGTTACTTTGAGTTGTCCGCTACGAGTTGCTTGACGTTGGTCTCGGTCCAGCGGACCTTGGCGAGGATCTGGCCGGCGGTGGCGGTCCATACGAACGGCTTGGCGTCGGTGTTCCAGTGTTCGACGTAGGCGCGGATACGGGCGATCAGGGCGTTGACCGAGGTGAACGTGCCCCGCCGGATGGCCTGCCTGGTGATGAGCCCGAACCAGGTCTCGATCTGGTTGATCCAACTCGATCCGACCGGGGTGAAGTGCAGGGTGACGTTCGGGTTGCGCTCCAGCCATGCCTTCACCTCGGGGGTGGTGTGGGTGGACAGGTTGTCCAGCACGACGTGGATCTGCTTGCCAGCGTGCGGCTTGACCGCCTTGCGCAGGAACGCCAGGAACGCCTCGCCGGTGCGGCGCGGGTAGCAGCCGGCGGTCACCTGCCCCGTGCCGACATCGAGTGCGGCGAACAGGTTCGTGGTGCCGTGCCGGACGTAGTCGTGGGTGCGTTTCTCGGTCAGCCCGAAGTCGATCGGCAGCATCGGCTGGGTACGGTCGAGCGCCTGGACCTGCGTCTTCTCGTCGATCGACAGGACGACCGCTCCGGCCGGCGGGTCCAGATACAGCCCGACCACGTCGGCGACCTTCTCGGCGAACCGTGGATCCTTCGACAGCTTGAACGTGCCCTGCAGGTGCGGCTTGAGGTCATGCTCACGCCACAGCCGGGCCACGTAGTGCCAGGACACCGGCACACCCTCAGTCCGCCTGATGTAGCCGGCCATCTGACGACTCGACCAGTGCGACAGCCCGGTTTCGGCCGGTGGACTGGTACGGCTCAGCGCCAGGATCCGGGCACGTACCCGGGCGGGCACCTGTTGCCTGGGCCCGCCCCGCTTTTGCTCCTCCAGACCCGCCAGCCCTTCGGCCTCGTACCGACCCACCCAGCGATCCACAGTAGGCAGCGACACGCCAGCCAACGCCGCCACGTCCTTGCGCCTTCTTCCCTCGGCCATCCACAACACGATCCGAGCCCGGGTCGCGACCGCTCCGGACACGTCCCGGCTGTTGATCACAGCCCGAAGCTCGGCTGTCTGTTCCTGCGTCAACTCCACCCCACCAGCATCGACCACCGACATCACAACCGAGTCAACGACACATCAAGATAACGCTAACAGGATCACGAGACACTAGCAAATGAGTGTGATCGCGGGTCAGTGGAGCAGAAGGCGGTAGTTTTGTGGACGTCGATTCAGAGCACGTCATCCGTCAGGCGGCTAAGCGGAAGTCGACGAGACGTCGCTTCCGAGCATGGGTGGTAGTAACCGCGCTCACTGTCGGGCTCGCGGTGGGGTACGGGAGCGCGGTAGTTTCTGCCAATGCTGGCCAGGAGGACAGCTTGTCGGGATGCGACCGTGAGCAGCAGGAGTTGGTACGCGAGATCCGATATACCGGGCGAGGGATCAGTGCACAACTGGCACGGGACCTCCTGATCGATCATGCGGATTTGGACCTGCCACCGGAGCTTCTCGACGCGGAGACCGGTGACCCTCTTGATCCAGCGGGCTGGTCCGGGGAACAACTTGAGGCGTGGTTGGGTTACCTCGAAACGGGGGAGGGTGCCGTGATCCGGGGCATTATCTACCGATCCGGCACGGAGTTTTTCCGCCGATTCGACCCAGGGCTATTGCGTTCTCGTTCTGCTGGTCACGGCGTCGATGAGGTCGTGGGGACGTCGGCTGGCTCGTCTGGTGGCGCGGGCGATGTTGGGCTCGCCGTTGCTGCGGTGGAAGCCGATGGCGGTGTTGCGTAGCACCGCAGCCACGGCGGGGCCGTTGCCGGTACGTGCCTGGTGAGCATCCTCGCCGAAGGTCACGTCCCTCACCCAATGAAGACGGTTTTCGATGTGCCAGGCGCGGCGGGACCAGTCGGCAAGGTCAGCTGGCTGGGCGTCTGCGGCGGGCAGGCTGACCACCAGGTAGGCCGTCTGGCGAGTCGTCTTGCCGCCGAGGGTGCGTGTGCGGGTGATCCGCACCGCCTGGGCCGCATGCGGGAACTGCAACCCATCCGGCGTGGCCACGGTGACCGCCTTGACGGTGCGGGTCTCGCGGCGGCCGTGAGCGCGGCTGCGGGTGCGGTGCCCGACCGGCACCTGCGCCCACGGCAGCGTACGTAGTTGCTCCAGCAGTGTGGGCCGGTTGGCCTTCACCGTGACCATCAGATACCCACCGTGGGCGGCCACCGTGTGGGCGTGGCCCACCTGGGCGTGCAGCGCGTCGGCAACGATGATCGTGCCGGCAAGCGAGCCCAGCCGTGCCTGGCCCTGATCCAGCAACGGAGCGAACGCCGGATTCTCGTTCGACTTCGCCTCGACGGCGACCTGGGCCAGCACGATGCCGGTGGCGACCTCGTAGGCCGCCAGCAGGTGCACCTGCCGACCGGCGGGTAGCCGGGCACCGCGTAGCAGTTTGCCGTCGACCGCGATCACCGCCCGAGCTCTGCGACCTGGTTCGGCAGGCCGAGTCGGCATGCGGCGGCGTAGCCAGCCGGTCAGTACCGCCTGCAACACTGTCGCATCCACCCGGACCAGGAAGCGCCACACCGTACTACCGGCCGGTATCCGCCCCAGCAACCCCAACCGGCGCCTGGCCGGTGGATCCAGATCAGCAGCCCAGTCCGCGATCGCGGCGAACGTGGACGCTCCGGCCAGCACCGCACAGACTGCCACCGCCAGCAGGCTGGCCAGCCGGTAGCGAACCCCGCGGCGCTGCCGTGGGTCGGGAACCTCGGCCAGGGCGTACAGCAGGTCCCGCTGCACGTCGGCGTCGAGACAATCGGGAGTGTCCAGGTCAGTGGGCAGGTGGGGGCGGACAGCGTCGATCAGCGAAGATGACATCAGCAGGTGCGGTCCTTCTGGGAGTCGTGAGGGCTTCAGCAACTCCATGATCACCGCGCGGACCGCACCTGCCCCAAGCGCACCAGCCGTCCACATCAGCCCAGGTCAGCCCGCCCAATCAACGACTACGCAACGGCCCTGCGATTCGACCAGTGTGGAAATCCGGTTCGCGCGGAGTCAGTCGAGGTCGATTAGCAGGAGGCCGGACATGGAAGCTGCGCAAGAGTTCATCACAGTCGATCCGGATGCGGTCGGGCAGGCAGGTCGCAGCACAGCGGCGACCACCGGAGCTTGGCGTTCCTGGGGCAATCGCACCCGCAGCCAGTTCGACGTTACCACCGAGCAGGTCGTGAACAGCCGGCTGGCGCGGGCGTTCGGGGACTACGCGGCGCAGTGGCAACCGAAGATTCAGGTTATCGCTGAAGAGGTGGTGGCGCTTGGGGTGGGGACCACCTCGGCGGCGAACACGGTCGATAATGGGGACGTCGACTCCGCGGCACAACTCGGAACTCAGACCGCCCTCGCCAGCGAGCAGGGGTCTCTGCTGAGTCGACCAATCAACGGCTCTTCGGCCGCGGTGTAGGGAAGCACTCGGTCAGCGCAGGCCACGCTCTGTAGCTCGGCGTCCGCGAGGTTGCATTGGGAAGGGCCGGGCGGCCGGCTTCCGGTGGGCCCGCCAACCGGGCCGAGGGGTCCGACCCGCCCCAGCGGGATGGGATAGGTTGAACCCGTGACGGAACTCCGCGAATCGTCGGACCAGGACGAGACGGCCGAGCCGGTCCGGGTCGGTGTGCTCGGTGCCCGGGGGCGGATGGGCACCGAGGTGTGCCGTGCCGTGGACGCCGCCGCCGACCTCGACCTGGTTGCGATGATCGACCAAGGTGACTGGCTCTTCAACGCCTCCGACGCCGGTGCGCAGGTGGTGGTCGACTTCACCACGCCCGACGTGGTGATGGACAACCTGCACTGGTGCATCGACCAGGGGATCAGCGTGGTGGTGGGGACCAGCGGCTTCACCGAGCAGCGGCTGAGCCGGGTGCGCTCCTGGCTGGAGCACAAGCCCGAGGTGGGGGTGGTGATCGCCCCCAACTTCGCGATCGGCGCGGTGTTGATGATGGAGTTCGCCGCTCGGGCCAGTCGACTCTTCGACTCGGTCGAGATCATCGAGCAACACCATCCTGACAAAGTGGACGCTCCGAGCGGCACCGCACTGCGCACCGCCGAAGTGGTCGCGCAGGCGCGGGCTGCGGCAGGGGTGGGGCCGATGCCCGACGCCACCACCAGCGAGCAGGCCGGTGCCCGGGGCGCCGAGGTGGCGGGGGTGCGGGTCCACTCGGTCCGCGCCCGGGGGCTCGTCGCCCATCAGGAGGTGCTCTTCGGCACCCACGGTGAGACGTTGACGATCCGGCACGACTCGTACGATCGCGGTTCCTTCATGCCGGGTGTGCTGCTGGCGGTGCGGTCGGTGGTGCAGCGGCCGGGCCTGACCATCGGGCTGGGTCCGCTGCTCGACTCCTGACCTCAACCCGGCCCGTCGGGCTCGGGTTGTTCCGGCGCCAGGCTGGTGTGCAGGCGCAGCTGCGGGACGAGCAGGTCATCGACGTCGAGGGTGCGGCGGAGGCCGTCGGGCTCCCAGCCCGCCGAGATGAGAAAGCGGCGGGTCGCCGGATCCTCTTCGAACGCCCACGCCACCGCGGTCTGGAAGCCGTCGTCGCGCCAGTGGGTCACCCCGGCCGAGAGTAGCCGGCTGCCGTGGCCGCGCCGACCCCACCGTGGACTGACCAGCAGGTCGGTGATCGCAACAGTCGTGGTCGGGTCGGGCGGGGTCGGCTCGTCTGGGGCGGCCGCCTCCTCGTCGGCCGGGCCGGCGGCGAGGAACCCGACCGTCTGAGTCTGGCCGCCCTGCTCCACCGCGAGCAACACCCGGTGCCGCGAGGTCGGCGGCGACTCGATCGCACTGCGCCACCGCTCGGTCAGGAACTCCCGATCCAACTCGTCGAGGATGCTGGCGGGCAGGAGCCGCCGGTACGCGACGCGCCACGTTGTCAGCTGGATCTCGACGATCTCGCCGGCCTCCGCCGGTACGGCGGGCCGGACATACCCCAGGGCCACAGCCCCCAGGCTACGGCAGTGGGGTGTCGGTGGCGTCAGCTAGCCTGCCGGCGATGACCGTACCGGAGAGTCTCTCGCTGTCGGCGGCCCGGCGGGTGGCGTTGGCCGCCCAGGGGTTCGCCGATCCGCCGCCCCGGACCACCCCCGGCCGTCGGCACCTGCGCCGGCTCTTCGACCGGGTCGGCCTGCTACAGCTCGATTCGATCAACGTGCTGCAGCGTGCCCACTACTTGCCGGCCTTCAGCCGGCTCGGGGCGTATTCGACAGAGCTGCTGGACCGCGCCTCCTACCGGGCCCCGCGGATGCTCTTCGAGTATTGGGGGCACGAGGCGTCGCTGCTGCCGGTGGAGCTGCACCCGGCGCTGCGGTGGCGGATGGCGCAGGCCCACCAGACCGCTTGGGGTGGGATGCGCCGGGTCGCCGTCGAGCAGCCGGAGCTGGTCCGGTGGGTCCGCAGCGAGGTCGCTGACCGGGGCCCGGTGACCGCCGCCGAGATCGAAGCGGACCTGCCCCGCCAGCGGACCGACCACTGGGGGTGGAACTGGTCGGAGACGAAGACCGCGCTGGAGTGGCTGTTCTGGTCGGGGGAGGTGACCGCAGCCCGTCGCAACGGCTCCTGGGCACGGGTCTATGACCTGCCCGAGCGGGTGTTGCCGGCGGCGGTGTCGGCCGCTCCCACCTTGGCGCCGGCGGACGCGAAGCGGCGGCTGGTCAGCCTGGCGGCGGCGGCCCTGGGGGTAGCCGCGGCGCCGGAGCTGCGCGACTACTTCCGGCTGCCGGTGGCGGGGTTCCAGCAGGCGATCGACGAGCTGGTCGAGGCGGGTGAGCTGATTCCGGTCTCGGTGGCCGGGTGGCGCCGGCACGCCTGGCGGCACCGGGACGCCCGGTTGCCTCGCCAGGTGGGTGGGGCGAGCCTGGTGGGCCCGTTCGACCCGCTGCTGTGGCAGCGGGAGCGGGTCGAACGGCTGTTCGGCTTCCACTTCCGGCTGGAGATCTACGTGCCGGCCCCGAAGCGGGTGTACGGCTACTACGTGCTGCCGTTTCGGCTCGGCGAGGAGCTGGTCGCCCGGGTGGACCTGAAGGCGGACCGGCGCGCCGGGGTGTTGCGGGTGCCGGCGGCGTGGCGGGAGCCGGCTGCCCCGCCGGAGACGGCCGCCGCGCTCGCCACCGAGCTGCGGCGGCTCGCCGACTGGCTGGGACTGCCACAGGTCGCGGCGCCCGAGCGGGGAGACTTGAGCGGGCCGCTCGCCGCCGCCCTACGAGCGGACGTTCGGTACGGTGAGAGGTGACGTTCCCGTACAGCATGGTCGTGAAGGTGGTCCGGTGACCCACCCGCCAGATTCTCAGCTGCACCAGGTGCCGCATGCGCATGATGCGCACCCTCCGCCCGAGCCGCAGTGGGGGGCGCGGCAGATGACCTATGCGCAGCCGCCGCCGGGCCGCTTCGCCCGGCTGTTGCTGCGGATGTGGGACAAATCCCCGACCTGGCTGGCGCCGGCCGCGATTCTGGTCTGCTTCGCTGGTGCGGTCGGCTATGTGCTGGCGCGGGAGCCGATCGACGGGGCCGGCGACGAGACCACCTGCCTGGTGAAGATGACCACGGGTTTCGCCTGCCCGGGCTGCGGCGGCACCCGGGCCTTCTTCTATCTGGTGCAGGCCGATCTGCCGGCGGCGGCCCGCCACCATCTGATCTTCGTGTTTGCGGTCCCGTTCCTCTTCTACGCCTACCTCGCCTGGGCCGGCAACAAGGTCTTCCGCTGGCGGTTGCCGCAGCTGCGCCCATCGCCGTGGATGATCGGAGCGTTCCTGGGCGCGGCGGGCGTCTTCACGGTGCTGCGCAATCTGCCGATCTCCCCGTTCACCTGGTTCTACGTTTAGCCGTCGGCGCTCGTCGGTCGGAGCGGTCGTCAGGGCACCGCCGGGGTGACCCGGTGGACCATGATGTCGCCGCTGACCGCGCGGGCCTGGATGGTGAGTTCGTGGCCGGTCGGCTCGCTCTGCTCGCCGTTCATACTGAGGTCGCTGCGGGTGTTACCGGAGAGGCTGTTGAGGTCGAGCCACACCCCGGTGCCCGACACCACGCCGATGGAGACATCACCCGAGACCGCGGTGGTACGCAACGTGCCCTGCCGAGCGGCGGCGACCCGGGTGTCGCCAGAGGCGCTCTTGACGACCACATCGGACTCTGCGGTTTCGATATAGACATCGCCGCTGGCGGTCTTCACCTCGACCGGCCCGCCGGTGGTCCGGGCGGAGACATCGCCGGAGGCGCTGTGCACGGTCAGCTGCCCGCCGACGTGGCCGACGCGTAGGTCGCCGCTGGCGGTGTTGATGGTCAGGCCGTTCGTCACCTGCTCGATGTCGGCGTTGCCGGTTGCGGTGCCGACGTAGAGTTCCCGCCACTCGCCCCGGCAGGTCAGGTCGGTGGCGGCGAGCTTGAATCGGCCCTCGCTGCCGGTGGGGGCTTTGATCGTGACGCGGAGTTTCGGGCTGCGCCAACGGATGGCGAAACCCCGGGAGTCCGGCGCGACGATGGTGAGCGTGTCGCCGTGGAACTCGACCTGGGTTTCGTCGGCGGCCTGGCGGGAGGCGTCGCTGTCGTCGTACGGTTCAACCGCCACGACGGTGGTCTCGCGCTCTTCCGCGGTGACGGTCAACGCGCCGCTCGCTAGGCGGGCATCGACGGTGATCGGGTGTGGGCTGGGGTATTCGGGCATGGCTCCTCCTCGTCAGGCTTGGGCGTAGCCGGTGACCCGGCGGCCGAAGCTGGCTCGTCCGGGGGGAAACGGCGGGTTGGGTGGCGTCGGCGGAGTGGGAGGACCGGGGAATCCGGGCGGGCTTGCGACCGCCGCGGTGATCGCCCGGACCAGCCAGGCGTTGACCGAGATGCCGTCGCGGCTGGCGACGCGCTCGACCGATTCCTTGAGGTTCTCCGGCAGGCGTAGCGTGATCCGTGCCACCTCGCCCGAGGGCTCGGCGGTCGCGGCAGGTTCTTCGGGGGTGGGTGGCGCGGTCGGCGGCGCCGGCTCCGGTGCTTCCGGCGGTAGCTCCGTGACCACCAGATCGGCATCGCGGCCGTGGAGCCGGACCTCGACGGTGGCGGTGCTGAGCTTGCTCGTGACCTCGTCGGCGGCGTCCGCGAGCGCCTCCATGAGGCATAGTCGAGCCGCTGGTGTCAGGGAGCCGCCGAGCAGCTCGGCTGCCCGTTGCACCTCCTCGCTGCCGGTCGCGGCGGCGGCCGAGAGGTCGCGGCGGAGACCTTCCAGATACGGCGACAAATCCATGACGTCATCATGACACTATCGATGGCGTCATGCAAGCCCCAGCTTGATGCCTTCGCGGCGTCCAGCTGATGCGGCCACGGTCGAGTCTGCCCCCGGCATCCTCGGTGATGAGAAGGGCGTGTGGGCCGGGTATCGTCCCCGCGGCCCGGGATATTGTCGCTGCGAGGAGAGGAGCAATCTGTGCCGCAGACCGTGTCGCCGCAGGTGAAGCTGATCGCCTGGACCCACTTCGATCCGCCCGAGGAGGTCGAGTGGCAGACCGACGCCGACGGCGGCCAGGCGCTGGCGGAGTTCGCTGGTCGGGCCTGCTACCAATCCTGGAGCAAGCCGAACCCGGCCACCGCCAGCAACGCCGGATACCTGCGGCACATTCTGGAGGTGGGCCACCTCTCGGTGCTGGAGCACGGCTCGGTCACGTTCTACCTCACCGGTGTGTCCCGGTCGCTCACTCACGAGCTGATCCGACACCGGCACTTCTCCTACTCGCAGCTGTCGCAGCGCTACGTCCCGGAGCATGACGCGGCGATGGTGGCGCCGCCGGCGATCGCCGACGACCCGGAGCTGCAGAAGCGGTTCAACGAGGCGACCGAGGCGAGCCAGCGCGCATACCAGGAACTACTCAGCGCGCTGGAGCAGAAGTTCGCCGACGCGCCCAGCGCCACGCTGCGACGCAAACAGGCGCGGCAGGCAGCTCGGGCGGTGCTGCCCAACGCCACCGAAACCCGGATCGTGGTCACCGGCAATTACCGGGCCTGGCGGCACTTCATCACCATCCGGGCCACCGAGCACGCCGACCTGGAGATCCGCGCCGTCGCCGTGGCCTGCCTGCGGGAGTTGCAGCGGGTTGCGCCGAACGTGTTCGGGGACTTCACCATCTCCACGTTGGCCGACGGATCTGAGATCGCCGCCAGCCCGCTTACTTGGGAGAGTTAGGGTTTAGGTTTATGACGCAGGACACATCGCGGCCGTTTGGTCGCCTGCTCACCGCGATGGTGACCCCGTTCACGTCGGAGGGCGCGCTCGATCTCGACGGCGCCGCCCGGCTCGCCACCTACCTGGTGGATGAGCAGGCCAACGACGCGCTCGTGATCAACGGGACCACCGGCGAATCGCCCACCACCACCGACGCCGAGAAGGAAAATCTGCTGCGGGCGGTGGTCGAAGCGGTCGGGGACCGGGCGCGGGTGGTCGCTGGGGTGGGCACCAACGACACCCGCCACACCATCGAACTCGCGCACCAGGCGGAGAAGGCCGGCGCGCACGGGCTGCTGGTGGTGACCCCCTACTACAACAAGCCGCCGCAGCCGGGGCTGGTGCGCCACTTCACCGCCGTCGCCGACGCCGCCGGCCTGCCGATCCTGCTCTACGACATCCCTCACCGCTCCGGCGTACCGATCAGCACCGAAACGCTGTGCCGGGTGGCCGAACACGAGCGGGTGGTCGGGGTGAAGGACGCCAAGGGGGACCTGGCCGCGACCGCCTGGGTGCTCCGGCGGACCGAGCTGGCGTACTACTCCGGCGAGGACGCGCTCACGCTGCCGATGCTCTCGATCGGTGGGGTCGGGGTGGTGGGCACCTCTAGCCACCTCACCGGGGTCGGCACCAAGCAGCTGATCGAAGCGTACGAGCGGGGGGAGGTGGCCGAGGCTCGCCGGCTACATCACCAACTGTTGCCGCTGTTCACCGGGATCTTCCGGACCCAGGGCACGATCCTGGTCAAGGCCGCGATGTCCGCGCTCGGGCTGCCGGCCGGCCCGGTCCGGCCACCGTTGGTCGACGCCACCGAGGCGGAGCTGGCGCAGCTGCGCGCCGACTGCGTCGACGCCGGGTTGCCGCTGCCCGCGGGAGCGGCATGACCGCGCCGCTGGAGGCGGTCGCCGCCGCGCCGATCCGGGCCTCGCGCGCCGACCTGGGCCCGCCACCACCGTTGGCGCAGCAGGCCCTCCGGGTGATTCCGCTGGGTGGCCTCGGGGCCATCGGGCGCAACATGACCGTCTTCGAGTACGACGGCCGACTGCTGATCGTCGATTGTGGAGTTTTGTTCCCCGATACGGAACAGCCCGGGGTGGATCTGATCCTGCCCGACTTCGCCCCGATCCTGGACCGGCTCGACGATGTCGAGGCGATCGTGCTCACCCACGGGCACGAGGACCACATCGGCGCCGTGCCGTACCTGTTGGCCCACAAGCCCGACATCCCGCTGGTCGGCTCCCAGTTCACGTTGGCGCTGGTCGAGGCGAAGCTCGCCGAGCGCCGGCTCGAGCCGTACACGTTGACCGTCACGGCGGGCCAGCGGGAGCGGATGGGGCCGTTCGAGTGCGAGTTCTTCGCGGTGAACCACTCCATCCCGGACGCGCTGGCGGTGGCGATCCGCACCGAGGCCGGGCTGGTCCTGCACACCGGCGATTTCAAGATGGATCAGCTGCCGCTGGATGGCCGGATCACCGACCTGGCCGGGTTCGCCCGGCTCGGCAGCGAGGGGGTCGACCTGCTGCTGTCGGACTCCACCAACGCCGAGTTCCCGGGGTTTGTGACCTCCGAGCGGGAGATCGGCCCGGTGCTCGACGCGATCTTCGCCAAGGCGCAGGGTCGGATCATCGTGGCGAGCTTCGCCTCCCACGTCCACCGGGTCCAGCAGGTGTTGGATTCGGCACAGGAGCACGGCCGCAAGGTCGCCCTGGTGGGCCGGTCGATGGTGCGCAACATGGGGATCGCCCGCGACCTCGGGCTGCTGCGGATCCCCGGTGATCTGGTCATCAGCATGGACACCGCTACTGAGCTGCCGGCGAACGAAGTGGTGCTGATGAGCACCGGTTCGCAGGGCGAGCCGATGAGCGCGCTGGGTCGGATGGCCACCGGCGACCACCGGCACATCACGATCGAAGCCGGCGACACCGTGGTGCTCGCGAGTTCGTTGGTGCCCGGCAACGAGACCGCGGTCTACCGGGTGATCAACGGACTGGCCCGTTCCGGCGCCACCGTGATCCACAAGGATGTGGCGAAGGTGCACGTCAGCGGCCACGCCCCCGCGGGTGAGCTGCTGTACCTGCTGAACGTGGTCCGGCCGCGGAACCTGCTACCGGTGCATGGAGAGTGGCGTCACCTGCGGGCCCATGCCCAGCTCGGGGTGGAGTCGGGGCTGGACCCCCGACGGATCATCCTGGCCGAGGACGGCGACGTGGTGGACCTGCATCAGGGTGAGGCCGCTCTGGTCGGTCACGTCAAGAGCCGGTACGTCTACGTGGACGGGCTGGCCGTCGGCGATGTCGGCGAGAGCCTGCTCACCGAGCGGCGGATCCTGGGCGACGGTGGATTCATCTCGGCCACGGTGGTGGTCGACTCGGTGACCGGCAAGGTGGTGGGCGGCCCCACGGTCTCGGGCAAGGGGTTCTCCGAGGATCCGGCGATCTCCGACGCGGTGTTGCCGCTGATCACCGAGGCGTTGAACCGGGCGGCCGAGGACGGTGTGACCGATCCGCACCAGCTGCAGCAGATCGTCCGTCGTACGGTGGGACGGTGGGTGAACGAGACCTACCGCCGCCGACCGATGATCATCCCGATCGTGGTGGAGGTCTGACCGAGGGCTCACCACGATTGTCGACTGTCGGGCACGGCGCCCGGCCCATCGCCGGCTGATCGCCGACGCCGCGACGCTGCGCGGGGCGACCGTGACCCACCTGCTGGAGGTAGGCCGCCGGCAGCCGCACCGGCTCTCCAGCACCGTACGCCGGGGCGCCGACGGCTGGCCGGTCTACGACGTCGCCGACACACTTCCGGCCTCGGGTTAGGTGCCAGGCGTCCGTTTCGGCAGGGTTGGCGGCCCGGGGCTGGCGACACGGGGTGGATGGGCGTGGAAACGTCGCGGCCAGGGGTTAACGTGTCATTATGGCGCCCCGTACCTCCAAGTCGACCACTCGGCGTCGTACCACCCCGGCGCGTCCCAAAAAGTCAGCTCCGGCCCCAAAGTCTGCGCCAAAGTCTGCGCCGAAGCCGCGTCGTGGCGGGGTTGCGGCGCCGTGGTTCGGGCTGGCCGGCGGGGTTGGCTGGGTGGTGCGGGCGATCGGCCGGCAGGCCGCCACCGCCAAAGAGATCGAGCCGGAGCACCGGCGCGACGGGGCGGGCTTGTTGGTGCTCAGTGTGGCGATCCTGCTGGCGATGGCGGTCTGGTTCGACCTTGCGGGCCCGGCGGGCGACTTCGTGGCGACGGTGGTGCGGCGGGCGGTGGGTGCGGTCGCCACGCTGCTGCCGCTGGTGCTGCTGGGGACCAGCGTCAAGCTGATGCGGGCACCCGCCACTGGTCGACACAAGGGTCGCGCGTTGGTCGGCTGGACCGCCCTGGCGGTGTCGGTGACCGGGCTGCTCGACCTGATGTGGCGGCCGGAGACGCTGACCGAACGAGAGTGGGCCGGCGGGCTCCTCGGCGGGCTCGGCGGGTTGTTGTCGCAGGCGGTGACGGCCTGGGTCGCCACTCCGATGCTGTTGTTGTTGGCCTTCTTCGGGCTGCTGGTGGTGACCGCCACCCCGATCGCCCGGGTGCCCGCCCGGCTCGCCGGCATCCGTGACTTCCTGCTTGGCCGCCCAGCTGGTGAGGCGGAGTCGGAGGAGGACGAGTCCGCGGCCGAGAGCGAGTCGCCGGCCGGGCGGCGCGGCGCGTCCCGGCGCCGGCAGGGCGTCTACGCCAAAGACCTCACTCCGGCGATCGATGGCGATGAGGGCGCCGGCGACGGTGAGGCGGCGGCCGACGAGGCGACGGAGGCGCCGGCCGCGGGTGGCAAGGCAGCGGCCGGGTCGGGTCGCCGGGGCGCCGCCGGCCGGCGGGGCGCTGAGCCCGCGGCGGAGGCGCCGGCTCGGCCGGCGCCGGTGCACACTCCGGCGCCGAGCCGGGCCGAACAGCCGGCGCTGACCGGGTTGGGCGGTGACTACACGCTGCCGCCATCGAATCTGCTGCGCCCAGGGGCGGCGGGCAAGAGCCGCAGCAAGGTCAATGACCAGGTGATCGAGGCGCTGCAGAACGTCTTCGAGCAGTTCAACATCGACGCCGCGGTCACCGGTTTCACCCGCGGCCCCACGGTCACCCGGTACGAAGTGGAGCTCGGCTCAGGGATCAAGGTAGAGCGGATCACCCAGCTGTCCCGCAACATCGCCTACGCCGTCAAGTCACCTGATATCCGGATTCTCAGCCCGATCCCGGGCAAGAGCGCGGTGGGGGTGGAGATCCCCAACGCCGACCCGGAGACGGTGTCGCTCGGCGACGTGCTGCGTTCCCGGGTGGCGACCGCCGACCATCATCCGATGGTGGTCGGGCTCGGTAAGGACATCGAGGGCGGCTATGTGGTGGCGAACCTCGCGAAGATGCCGCACATTCTGATCGCGGGCGCCACCGGCGCCGGCAAATCGAGCTGCCTGAACTCGTTGCTCTCGTCGATCCTGATGCGCGCCACCCCGGACATGGTGCGGCTGCTGCTGATCGACCCGAAGCGGGTGGAGCTCACCAGCTATGAGGGGGTCCCTCACCTAGTCCACCCGATCGTCACCAACCCTAAGAAGGCGGCGGACGCGCTGGACTGGGTGGTGCGCGAGATGGATATGCGCTACGACGACCTCGCCGCCGCCGGGGTGCGGCATGTGGACGAGTTCAACCGGAAGGTCCGGGCCGGCGAGGTGAAGGCCCCACCGGGCAGCGAACGCGAGATCCGACCCCACCCGTACCTGCTGGTGATCGTCGATGAGTTGGCCGACCTGATGATGGTGGCGCCGCGGGACGTGGAGGACTCGGTGGTGCGGATCACGCAGCTGGCCCGGGCCGCCGGCATCCATCTGGTGCTGGCGACCCAACGGCCGTCGGTGGACGTGGTCACCGGTCTGATCAAGGCCAACGTGCCGTCCCGGTTGGCGTTCGCCACCTCCTCGCTCGCCGACTCTCGGGTGATCCTCGATCAGCCGGGGGCGGAGAAGCTACTCGGCCGGGGCGACGGGCTGTTCCTGCCGATGGGGGCGTCGAAACCGCAGCGGCTGCAGGGTGCCTGGGTGACCGAGGCGGAGATCGCCGACGTCGTGGCGCACTGCAAGCAGCAGCGGGAGCCGGAGTTCCGGGAGGAGGTGACGGCGCCGCCACCGGAGAAGCAGAAGCAGATCGACGACGACATCGGGGACGATCTGCAGCTGCTACGCCAGGCGGTGGAGCTAGTCGTGACCTCGCAGTTCGGCTCCACCTCGATGCTGCAGCGCAAGCTGCGGGTCGGGTTCGCCAAAGCCGGGCGGTTGATGGACCTGATGGAGACCCGTGGGGTGGTGGGTCCGTCGGAGGGTTCGAAGGCTCGGGAGGTGCTGATCAAGCCGGATGAGCTACCCGAGGTGCTGGAGTCGCTGGGCGGCGACTGAGCGCGGGCCGCGCCGGCGCGGCGGCTATTGTTAGCCTAGCTAAATGCCTTCCCCGATCTTTCAACTGTGCGATCAGCACGTGCAGCGATCCTGCGCGCTGGACCCGGTCGCCGCCACTTTCCGTGGCGTCGCCGGCGAGATCGCGGCCGAGACCGACTACCGCCCGGAGGGCTACGCTGCCCGGGCCGACCAGGCCCGGGACACGCTGCGCCAGCTCGGGCAGCTGAGCCCGGCCGACTCCGCCGACCGGGTCGCCGCCGACCATCTGCGGGAGCGGCTCGAGGCCGAGGTCGCCTGGCACGACAGCGGGGAGCCGTTGCGGCTGCTGCGGGCCCCGTTCGGGATGTTGCAGACGCTTCGAACCAGCATCGACCTGATGCCCCGGGACAGCGAGGAGCAGTGGCGGGCGGTCGCTGCCCGGCTGGACGCGATGCCGCGGATGCTCGCCGGCTGGCGGGAGTCGCTCGCGGCCGGGGCCAGCCAGGGGCTGCTCGCGGCGCGCCGGCAGGCGGTCGCTGCCGCCGCCCAGGCCGAGCGGTACGCCGACACCAAGACCTTCGACTCGGTGGTGGCCGGGTACGGCGACGGGCCGTGCCACGCCGAGCTGGCGGCCGGGGCGCGGGCGGCGCACGCCGGGTTCGCGGAGACGGCTGCCTGGCTGCGGCAGGAGTACGCGCCGCGGGCCGGTGCGACGGACGCGGTGGGCCCGGAACGGTACGCCATCAACAGCCGGCTCTCCCTCGGCGCCGACATCGATCTCCGCGAGGCGTACGAGTGGGCCTGGCAGGAGCTGCACCGGTTGGAGGCTGAGCTGGCGGCTGAGGCGCAGCGGGTCCGGCCGGGCGCCACCATCGCCGAGGCGATCGCCCACCTGGACGCCACCGAGTTCGTGGTGGGGCTCGACGCGTACCGGGGTTGGCTGCAGGAGCGTCACGATCAGGCGATCGCCGCGCTCGACGGCGTCCACTTCGACATCGCCGCGCCGCTGCGCCGGGTCGAGGTGGTGACCCAGGAGAATTCCGCCGCGGGTTCGGCGTCGTACACCCCGCCGAGCGAGGATCTGAGTCGGCCGGGGCGGACCTGGTGGCCGGTGGCGGGTCGGGAACGGTTCGGGGTCTGGGCGGAGCTGACCACGGTCTTCCATGAGGGCGTACCCGGGCACCATCTGCAGCTCGGGCACGTGCTGGTGGCCGCGGCCGGGTTGTCGCGGTTCGCCCGGGTGTCCCGGGTGAGCGCGCACAGCGAGGGCTGGGCGCTCTACGCCGAGCGGTTGGCCGACGAACTCGGCTGGTACGCCACGCCCGGGCAGCGTCTGGGGATGCTGAAGGCCTCGGCGCTGCGGGCGGCCCGAGTGGTGATCGATATCGGCCTGCACCTGGACTTGCCGCTGCCGCCGGCGGAGGCGAAGCGGCACGGTGACCGGTGGAGCTTCGAGACCGCAACCGAGGTGCTGCGGGACCGGGGTCGGATCGCACCGCACCGGCTGCATCCGGAGGTGGTCCGGTACTGCGGCTGGCCGGGGCAGGCGAGCTCGTACAAGCTGGGCGAGCGGGCGTGGCTGGCGGCCCGGGCGGAGGCCCGCTCCCGGCTGGGTGGGGCGTTCGACCTGAAACGGTGGCATACCCAGGCGTTGGCGCTGGGGCCGGTGGGGCTGGCCACGCTCACGGATGCGCTGCGGGCGGCGAGCGACTGACCGCCGACCCGCTGGACGCGCCTTCCCGGTACCCTCGGTGGGTGTCTGAAGCTACCTCGTCACCCGGCCACGATCGGCGAGTCGCGCTGGTGACGCTCGGCTGTGCCCGCAACGAGGTGGACTCCGAGGAGTTGGCCGGCCGGCTCGCCAGCGAAGGCTGGCGGGTCACCACCGACAGCGACGACGCGGATGTGGTCCTCGTCAACACCTGCGGCTTCGTCGCCCAGGCCAAGCAGGATTCGGTCGATACGCTGCTGGCCGCCGCCGACGGCGGGGCCGCGGTGGTGGCGGCCGGGTGCCTGGCCGAGCGGTACGGTGAGCAGCTCGCCGGCGCTCTGCCGGAGGCGGCGGCGGTGCTCAGCTTCGACGACTATCCGGACATCTCCGACCGACTCTCGGCGGTGCTGGCGGGTGAGCAGCTGCCTGCCCACGCTCCCCGGGACCGCCGTAAGTTGTTGCCGCTGACCCCCGCCGACCGGGCGGAGGCCCGGACCGGGGTGCGACTGCCCGGCCATGCCCAACCCGGTTCGTCCGAGCCGGATCAGGCCACCCCGGCGCATCTGCGGCCGGTGTTGCGGCGCCGGCTGGACCGTAGCCCGGTGGCGCCGCTGAAACTGGCCAGTGGCTGCGACCGGCGGTGCACCTTCTGTGCGATTCCGCAGTTCCGGGGGGCGTTCGTCTCCCGGCCGCCGGAGGAGCTGCTCGCCGAGGCGGAGTGGCTCGCCGACTCCGGCGTCCGGGAGTTGCTGTTGGTCAGCGAGAACTCCACCTCCTACGGCAAGGATCTGGGCGACCCGCGGCTGCTGGAGCAGCTGTTGCCGCAGTTGGCGGCGGTGACCGGCATCGCCCGGGTGCGGGTCAGCTACCTGCAGCCGGCCGAGATGCGCCCGAGCCTGGTCGAGGCGATCGCGACCACCCCGGGGGTGGCTCCTTACTTCGATCTGTCGTTCCAGCACGCCAGCGAGCCGGTGCTGCGCCGGATGCGCCGGTTCGGCTCCACCGAACGCTTCCTCAGCCTGTTGCAGGAGGTCCGGAGGTTGGCTCCGGAGGCCGGTGCCCGCAGCAACGTGATCGTGGGCTTCCCCGGCGAGACCCGACCGGACGTAGCGGAGTTGGCGCGGTTCCTGGAGGCGGCGAGCCTGGACGCGATCGGGGTCTTCCGGTATAGCGACGAGGATGGCACCGAGGCGGCGGAGTTGCCCGGGAAGGTGAGCGACGCCGCCATCGCCCGTCGCTATGACCGGTTGCTGGCGCTCGCCGAGGAGTTGTGCGCGCAGCGGGCCGCCGAGCGGGTGGGCAGCACCGTGGAGGTGCTGGTCGACAGCGTCGAGGAGGGCGTCGTGGAGGGCCGGGCGGCGCACCAGGCGCCGGAGGTCGATGGCTGCACCACCCTGGTCGGCCAGGTGGCCGGGCTGGTCCCGGGCGACCTGGTCACGGCGAAGGTGTGCGACAGCGATGGGGTGGACCTGGTGGCGGAGCCGTTGCAGTCGGCGCCGGTCGCGGCCGAGGACCGGCAGACCGCGGGTCGGTGACGGTGGTGAGTCAGGCGGCGCCGCGACCTGTTCCGGTGCTGAACGCGGCGAACGTGATCACCGCGGTGCGGCTGGCGCTGATTCCGGTCTTCGTGGCGCTGGTAGTGGTCTCGGGGATGACCCACTCGGGCTGGCTCGCCGCAGCCTGTCTGGTCTTCTTGGCCGCCTCGCTGACTGACTTCCTGGATGGCTGGATCGCCCGTCGGTACGGCCTGGTGACCTCCTTCGGCAAGGTCGCCGACCCGATCGCCGACAAGGCACTCACCGGCACCGCGCTGCTGCTGCTCTCCTGGTACGGGGAGTTGTGGTGGCTGGTGACGTTGGTGATTCTGGGGCGTGAGTTCGCGGTGACCGGGCTGCGGTTCTGGGTGATCCGGCGGGGGGTGATTCCGGCGAGCCGTGGCGGCAAGCTGAAGACGGCCCTGCAGATCGCCGCGATCGCCTGGTATCTGTGGCCGTTCCCGGCCGGGTTGGCGGCGGTGGGGCCGTGGTTGATGGGCGCCGCAGTGGTGGTGACGGTGGCGACCGGGGTCGACTACGCTTTCCGGGCGTGGCGACTGCGGCGATCCGGCTGAGTCGACGATGCCTGCGACCGCGGCGGAGGTGTTGCGCCGGCTCGGCGGGCGGGGGGAGACCCTGGCGGTGGTGGAGTCGCTCACCGGCGGGCTATTGGCGGCCGAGTTCGTCGCGGTGCCGGGGGCGAGCACGGTGTTCCGGGGCGGCCTGGTCGTCTACGCCACGGATCTGAAGCGGTCGCTGGCGGGGGTGCCGGCCGAGCTGTTGGCGGCGCGGGGGCCGGTCGATCCGGCCGTGGCGGCGGCGTTGGCCCGGGGCGGGCGGCGTCGGTGCGGCGCGGATTGGGCGTTGGCGACTACCGGGGTGGCCGGCCCCGGCGCGCAGGACGGCGTCGCCGCCGGGACGGCGTACGTGGCCGTGGCCGGCCCGCCGGTGGCGCTGGCTGGCCCGGTGGCCGCCGGCGAGCGGGCCGATCTGCGCGGCGACGGGCAGGTATGGACCCGAGAGCTGCGGATCTCCGGGGACCGGGCAACGGTACGGGCGGCTGCCGTGACCGCGGCGGTGGCGTTGCTGGCGGCACACTGTTGAGGTCTGTGCGGGGTAGAGGTGCCGCCGGGCCAGGTACCGGGTACCGTTGCGGGCAAGGGTCCCACGCGCTAGGAGGTGCCCCGGTGCTGCTTCGTCGGGTGATCGGTGATGCCCTGCGCGCCCGGCGCCAGGGTCAGCACCGGACGCTGCGCGAGATCTCCACGGCGGCGAATGTGTCGCTCGGGTACCTCTCGGAGATTGAGCGCGGCCAGAAGGAAGCCTCCAGCGAGCTGCTGGCGTCGATCTGTGAGGCGCTGGGCTCCCAACTCTCCGAGGTGCTGCGGGAGGCGAGTGATTCGCTGGCCCGAGCCGAGCACCCGGGCGCCCTCGTCGGCGCGGAGCCGGCCGGCCTGCCGGAGATTCCGGCCGCCCGGGGCGAGAGCGCCGCGGACGAAGCGCCCAAGGCGCCGGCGACCCGCGCGATCGAGGCGCCGTTGCCGCCGCCGATGGCGGATCGGGGTGTGCCGATTCCCGCGGGCGAGGTGTCGGTGTCGGTGCGGCGGGACGGACCGCTGCGGACTACGCTGCACGCTGTGCGGACCCGCCCCGGTCGCCGGGTCGCTCAGCACCGCTGATCCTCCTGCCGCGGGGTATGGTCGGATAGACGGCCTCGGTCGACGTCAGAACTGGCCAGGTGGTGGCTGACGGGGCTATCGCACGCCTGAGACCATAGGAGCCTGACAACTCGGCCGCTACCCCGCAGAGAGGACCGCGAAGAGATGGCGAACCCGTTCGTCAAGGGCTGGAGATACCTGATGGCGCTGTTTGGCGCCAAGATCGACGAGTACGCCGATCCGAAGGTACAGATCCAGCAGGCGATCGACGAGGCTAAGGTCCAACACCAGGCGCTGGTGAAGCAGGCCGCCGCGGTGATCGGTAATCAGCGTCAGTTGGAGATGCGCCTGTCCCGCCACATGAGCGAGGTGGAGAAGTGGCAGGGGATGGCTCGGCAAGGGTTGGTGCTCGCCGACCGGGCCCGTGGCGAGGGCGAAGAGGAGAAAGCCCAGGAGTATGAGCGGGCGGCCCAGTCCGCGGCCAACCAGCTGGTCAGCGCCGAGCAGGCGGTCGAGGATCTGAAGACCTTGCATGATCAGGCGCTGAGCGCCGCCGCGCAGGCCCGCAAGGCGGTGGAGAACAACAAGATGGTGCTGGAGGAGAAGCTCGCCGAGCGCACCAAGCTGCTCAGCCAATTGGAGCAGGCCAAGATGCAGGAGACCGTCGCCAGCTCGCTCGAGTCCATGTCGGCGCTCGCCGCGCCCGGTAACACCCCGTCGTTGGACGAGGTTCGGGACAAGATCGAGAGTCGGTACGCGTCGGCGATGGGGCGGGCGGAGTTGGCGTCCAACTCGGTCGAGGGCCGGATGCTGGAGATGCAGCGTTCCACTCTCGATATCGCGGGTCAGTCCCGGTTGGACCAGATCCGGGCGAGCATGTCCGGTAACCAGCTCGCGGGCGGTGCCGAGCAGCCGGCAGTGGAGGGTGCTCAGCAGAGCGAGACACCGCAGCAGTCCGGCGACAACACCGCAACTCGGCTCGACGAGATCCGGGCCAGCTTGGAACAGGAAAACCAGAAGGGGGACGCGGCGCCCGCGTCCTGACCCGGTCCGCAGGAGGGGGTCGAGATGGTGGTCG
The DNA here is from genome assembly GCF_016925615.1 of Natronosporangium hydrolyticum. NCBI lineage: Bacteria > Bacillati > Actinomycetota > Actinomycetes > Micromonosporales > Micromonosporaceae > Natronosporangium > Natronosporangium hydrolyticum. The sequence continues at coordinate 3,992,977 of NZ_CP070499.1, read as the reverse complement.
ACGAACGCGCCCGCTACTTCCGTCGGCTGCGCCGGTTGCGCAACTCGGCGCGGCGGTGGACGGTGGCCGCGGGCGGTTTCGGCGGCGTTACCGCCGTGCTCGTCCCGTACCAGGGGCTAGGCCCGATGGATGCGGTCTGGGCCGGGTTGACCGGTGCCTCGGCGGTGTTGGCGCTGTGGCGGTGGCGGGATACCCGCGAGTTGGCCGCCCAACCGGTGCCGGATCCGCCCGACCCGGCGTTGGCGGGCGACCGGTGGTTGGCGGCGCTCTCCCAGGTGCCGGGCGGGCATTCGCTCGCCGAGGGGATTCGGCGGCAACGGACCCGGGGCGCGCTGCGGGGTTCGGGCGCGGCCGGCTCGTGGGAGCGGCTGGACCGCGCTGCCCGCACCATGCATGAACTGAAGGACCGGCTGCGGGGGGCCGATCCGGAGGCGTGGCAGGAAGCGGTGACGGTCGAGGGCCAGCTGCGGGAGCTGACCAACCGGGTAGCGAGCCTGGAGCAGGCGCTGCGGCTGGCCCCGACCGAGGCGCACCCGCCGTTGCAGGAGCTGCGGGCCGAGCACATTGCCCACCTGGAGCAGGGAGTCGCGGCGTACGAGCAGTTTGTGGTGGCCGCGGCCGGGTTCGTCTCCGAGTCGGCCCGTACCGGCGGCTCGGCCAGCCCGGCGTTGGCTGGGTTGACCGACGCGACCGAGCGGCTGCGTGGGGTGACCGATGGGCTCTCCGAGTTGCGTGACCTCCACGGGGATCTGCACGGCGAGTTGCGGGCTCCCGGCTAGCTGGGCTCCCGGTCAGGGTTCGGGCTGGCAGTGGGGGCACCAGTAGGTGACCCGTTCGCCCTGGTCGTCGCGCCGGATCAGGGTGCCGCAGCGGCGGCATGGCGCGCCCGCCCGGCCATAGACGTAGCTGTCCTGGCCACGGCGCATGACTCCGGTGGTGGTGCGCATCGGCCGGGTCCGGTTCGCTTCCAGTAACCGTTTCGCGAGTGTCACAAGCGCGGACAGGTCGGTGACCTGTGGCACCGGAGTCCACGGCCACAGGCCGCGCAGGAAGAGCAGCTCGGCGCAGTAGACGTTGCCGATGCCGGCGAGGTTGCGCTGGTCCCGGAGCGCGTCGGCGATGGTGCCGGTGCGGCGCGAGAGCCGGCGTACCGCCTCGGCTGGGTCCCAGTCGGCGCCGAGTAGATCGGGGCCCAGGTGGGCGGTGAGATGCTTCTCGTCCTCGGTGGCCACCAGCATGACCTGTTGCAGCTCGTACCCGACTGCGACTGCGTCGGCGGTGCGCAGGACCACCCGGATCAAATGCCGGGACCGGGCCCGCCACCGTTCGCCGACCGCGTACACCCGCCAGGATCCGTCCATGCCGAGGTGGGAGTGCAGGCTCATCGCCCGGCCGTCCGCGGGCAGCTGTAGCCGCAGGAGCAGGTGTTTGCCGCGGCTGACCGATTCGACCACCATCGCCCCGGTGAGGTCCGTGGTGGCCAGCTGCGGCAGCCGCAGGTCGCTGGCGGTGAGCTGGCGACCGGCGAACGCCCGGTGCAGGTTCCGGGCGGTTCGGAAGACCGTGTCTCCCTCGGGCATACCTCCTATCGTGCCCCGGGGAGCGGGGGGTCCGGCGTAACGAGCGCCTGAATATGCGGCGACCGTCGGTTGAATCTCGGGTGCGGCGCGGGACGCCGGTCGGCGACATAGGGTCGAAGGCATGCCAGGGTTCGGATGGATCAGTTTCACCACCGATTACGGTCTCGCCGATGGGTTCGTCGGCGCGTGCCACGGGGTGATCGCCAGGTTGGCGCCGCATGTCCGGGTGATCGATGTGACGCACCAGGTGCCGGCGGGGGACGTGCGGCACGGGGCGCTGGTGCTGGCGCAGACGTTGCCGTATCTGCCTGCGGCGGTGCATGTCGCGGTGGTCGACCCGGGGGTGGGTACGGCGCGCCGCCCGGTGGCGTTGGTGACGCCGGGTGGGGTGCTGGTGGGCCCGGATAATGGGCTGCTGCCGTGGGCCGGGGACGCGTTGGGTGGGGTCACGACCGCGGTGGTGTTGACCAATCCGCGCTGGTTCGCCGACTCGGTCTCGCACACCTTCCACGGCCGGGACATCTTCGCCCCGGTCGCGGCGGAGCTCGCGACCGCTACTGCGCTGGCTGGGGTGGGCCCGGTCGCGGGCGGTGCCACGGTGCCGGTCACCGAGGTCGCGGCGGTGCTCAGCGAGGCGGGGGCGCCGGTTGACCCGGCGGAGCTGGTGCGGCTACCGGAGCCGGTGGTGCGGGACGGGGAGGGCTGGCTGGAGGCCGAGGTGCTCGGCGTCGACCATTTCGGCAACGTGCAGTTGGCGGCGCCCGGGGCGCGGCTGGCGGCGTTGCCGCAGCGGCTGCGGGTGGGTGAGCACCCGGCGGTTCGCGGGGAGACGTTCGGTGACGTCCCGGAGGGGGAGCTGGTGGTGTTGGTCGACTCGGCCGGGCAGGTGGCGGTCGCGGCCCACCGGGGACGGGCGGCGGAGCTGCTCTCGGTGACCGCCGGAGCCCTGCTGCGAATCGACTCGCACCGCTAGTTCTGGCCTCGCGCCTTCCTGGTGGGTGCTGAGAAACGCTCGGTAGCCGCTGGCAGAAAGGGTGCGAGCAGATGTCGGTAGTGATCGATCATGTGGGGATTCCGGCGTACGACAAGCAGCGGACCATGGAGTGGACCGCGCACATTCTCGGGTTGCCGCCCGGCCCGGTGGCGGAGCCGTTCGCGGTGCTCGACCTCGATGGGGCGAACCTCGACTACTTCGACCATGGCGAGGGCGAGCTGCCTGAGTACCACGTCGCGCTGCGGGTTACCGAGGCCGAGCTGGATGAGATCTACGGCAGGGTGGTGGCGGCCGGCGTGACCACCTACGGTCTGCCGACCATGACCGACCAGGAGCGGGACACGATCTACTACTCCGACGGCGGGCGTGGGTTCTACTTCCTGGACCCGAACCGGCATGTGTTGGAGGTGAAGACGGTGCGGGACCGGTTCGACGCCGACGCGCTCGCGGACATGCGGGTGGCGCCGTTCACTCCGGCGACGCGGTAGTGGGCCGGGCGGCGGAGCTGGTCGGTGGTGGCGCGGGGAGGGCCCCGGCTGGCAGGGTTACGGGCATGCGTTTGTCGGTATTCCTCGAACCTCAGCAGGGCGCCAGCTACGACGATCAGCTTCGCGTCGCCCGGTGCGCAGAGCAAGCCGGATTTGACGGCTTCTTCCGATCCGACCACTATCTGGTGATGGGCGACCGGGACGGGCTGCCGGGCCCGACCGATGCCTGGACCACGCTGGCCGGCCTTGCCCGGGAGACCACGAAGATCCGGCTGGGGACGATGGTGACCGCCGGCACCTTCCGGCTGCCCGGCCCGCTGGCGATCACCGTCGCGCAGGTGGACGCGATGAGCGGTGGCCGGGTCGAGCTCGGCCTCGGCGCCGGCTGGTATGAGGCCGAGCATCGCGCGTACGGGGTGCCGTTCCCGGAGCTCGGGGAGCGGTTCGGCCGGCTGGCCGAGCAGTTGGAGATCATCACCGGACTGTGGTCGACCCCGCTCGGGGAGACCTTCGCGTTCGCTGGCGAGCACTACCAGGTGGCTGACTCGCCGGCGCTGCCGAAGCCGGTGCAGCAGCCGCATCCGCCGGTGATCGTGGGTGGCCACGGCCCCCGGCGGACGCCGCGGCTAGCGGCCCGGTTCGCCACCGAGTTCAATGTCGGCTTCGCCGGCCCGGACGTGGTGAAGGCCAAGGCGCTCGCGGTGGCCACGGCGTGTGAGGAGTTGGGGCGGCAGGAGCCACCGATCACCTCGGTCGCGGTGCCGATCTGTTGCGGCCGCGACGACGCCGAGGTCGCACGGCGGGCGGACGCGATCGGGCGCAGCCTGGATTCGCTGCGCGAGGCGGGTGGGCTGGTCGGCACTCCGGAGCAGGTGGTGGAGCAGCTGCGGCAGTATCAGGCGGTCGGCGTCTCCCGGGCCCATCTGCAGGTGCTCGACCTGACCGACCTGGCCCAGCTGGAGTTGGTGGCCGAGCAGGTGGCCCCGGCGCTGTAGCGCGCTACGCCGGGGCCGGGCCGGCCCCGGCTAGGCCGGCGGGGGCTGATCGGCGGTGGTGTGCGGCGTCCGCTCGGCCGGGATGCTGCCCAGCCGGCCCGCCTGATGGTCCTCGAAGGCCTGGATCAGCTCGGCCTTGGTGTTCATGACGAACGGTCCGTAGTGGGCCACCGGCTCCCGGATCGGCTCCCCACCCATGAAGTAGAGCTCGAGCGCCGGGGTACGGGACTCCTGCGCGGCGTCGGCGGTGACCCGCAACGCGTCGCCGGGGCCGTGGACGGCGAGCTGGCCCAGCCGGATCGGTTGCTGGTGGGTGCCGACGGTGCCGGCGCCGGCGAGCACGTAGACCAGCGCGTTGTAGTCCGGCCGCCACGGCAGGTCGAGCTGCGCCCCGGGCTGCAGAGTCACGTGAGCAATCGTAATCGGGGTGTGGGTCGAGCCCGGCCCGTGATGGCCCGCGATCTCACCGGCGATGAGCCGGATCAGCGCGCCGCCGTCCGGGGTGGTCAGCAGGGTCGCCGCCCGGCCCCGGATGTCCTGGTAGCGCGGCGGCGAGAGTTTCTTGCTGCGGGGCAGGTTGACCCACAACTGCAGGCCGTGGAAGAGGCCACCGCTCATCACCAGCTGCTCCGGTGGCTTCTCGATATGCAGGATGCCGGCGCCCGCGGTCATCCACTGGGTGTCACCGTTGGTGATCGACCCGCCGCCACCGTTGGAGTCCTGGTGGTCGAAGATGCCGTCGATCATGTACGTCACGGTCTCGAAGCCGCGGTGAGGGTGCCAGGGGGTGCCCTTGGGCTCACCGGGGGCGTACTCCACCTCACCCATCTGGTCGAGGTGGATGAACGGATCGAGTTCGGTGAGCGGCACTCCGGCGAATGCCCGGCGTACCGGGAACCCCTCACCCTCGTACCCGCCGGGCGCGGTGGTCAGCCGGCGGACGTCACGGTAGGTGGTGGTGGGGTCGAGTATCGGGAGTCGGGGTAGGACCAGCACATCATCGACGGTGATCGCGGGCATCGGGGTCGCCTCCTCGGAACGCAAGTATTTGTCACAGCAACAACTGCCCGTGGCGGGTTATTCCCTTCGAGTGGCGGAGCTCCGTCCCTGATCACGCCGCTAGGTAGTCGCCCGGTTGTCGCCGGTAAAGGGGTGATTCGGTGTGCCTACGGCCGATGTCCGCGCTGGGGCTGTGAAGTATGGTGTGACGATCATTGGCGTGTGCGGCCATGATGGTGACACCGATGAGGGGAGCGGCCGGTGCGGATCAGAGGTTACGCCCCTGCTACACCGTGTTGGGCAGAGCTTACCAGTAGCGACCCGGCGGCGTCGATCGCGTTCTACAGTGGGCTTTTCGGCTGGCGGACCACCGAGACCGAGGTCGGTTCCACAGTATTCACTCTGCGTGATCTGGCCGCCGCCGGAATCGTGCCGACGCTGACTGACGGCCAGCCCTCGGCCTGGCTGAGCTACATCTCCACAGAGGAGATAGACGCCACCGTCGAACAGGTCGGCAACGCCGGCGGTACGATCCTGCAACCGGCTACGGAGATCGGCGGCCGCGGCACGATGGCGATGCTCGCCGACCCGGCGGGCGCCACCTTCGGGCTATGGCAGCGCGGGACCTTCGGCGGCGCCCAGGTGGCGACCGAGGCCAACGCGGTCTGCTGGACCGACCTCGCGGTGCGCGACGTGCCCGGGGCGGCGGCCTTCTACGGGAAGGTCTTCGGCTGGCGTGACGAGGAGGGCTCACTGCCCACCGGGTACGACTATCGAGAGTGGTGGGTCAACAACCGGGTGGTAGCCGGCGTCACGATCATCGGCGACGAATGGCCGGCGGAGGTCCCCGCCCACTGGCGCACCACCATCGAGGTCGACGACTGCGCCGCGACCGCCGCCCGCTGCCGCGATCTCGGCGGCCAGGTGGTGCTCGGCCCGATCGACGTGAACGTCGGGACCTACGCGCAGCTGATCGACCCGCTGGGCGCCTCGTTCGGGATCATCTCGCTGATCCCGGACCTCCGCCTCACCCCGTAGCGGCGAGCCGGCGCCGCAGGCCCGCCAGGCACCGCCGAATCCCCCCGGCGGGGGAGGCGAACCCCCCGCGTACGGGAGGTGGGCGGCAGGACATCCGGCGACCGTAGGGGTATGCGTACTTCTGCCCTCCAAACGCCCCAGCCCGCTTCGAACACGCCACCCCCGCCCGAACCGCCGCCGGTAGGCCACCGCCGACTGCGACTGGCGCTCGGCTGGGGCGCGGTCGCGCTACTCGCCGGCCACGCCAGCTACCAAGGCGGCCTCGCTTTCGACCTGATGACCGCCGTGATGTGGGCGGTCAGCGTGGTCACCGACGCCGCCGGGGTCCCGTTCCACCTCGACTGGTTCGGGATGAGCCACCGCCTCGCCGCGGTGGCGCTCGGCGCCGGCATCGCCGTCGCGACCCTGCGGTATCAGCGCCGCAGCCGTGGTGCCTGCCCCCGGTGCGGGCGGCACGGCCACGCCGCCCGTCGTGACCTGACCTGGTTGATCCGGCCGGCGAGCATCGTCGCGGCGGTACCGGCGATCGGCTATCTCGCGCTGAAGCTGCACTGGGGATTCGGCGGCACGCTCGGCCTGAGGGACCCGGCGGTGTTCGCTGGCGTGAAGCCATGGAGCCCCGGCATGGGCGACACCGCGGTGATGGCGTTGATCGGAGTGCTGGTGACCTTCGCGATGGCCTACCAGCGGCCCCGGCTGCCCCGCTGGCTGCTGCTCGCCCCGGCGCTGATCGGCTGCCTGCTGTTGCTGCCCGTCGGCGGCATCAGTACCGGTTACCTGTTGCTGGTGTGGCTCTCCGGGGACCATTCGGCGTTCCACGGCGACCTGGCGGCCTGGGTGGTCATCGCGGTCTACCCGAGCTTCCTGATCTGGGGGGTAGGCCTGGCGGTAGTGACCGTGGGTTTCTATTTCCAGACCCGCCGCTCCTGCCGCCGCTGCGGGCGGGGCTGAGCGATGTGTCACGATCACCGCATGCGGGTGCCGGCAGCACTTCGGCCGCTGATCAGCCGGGCCACCTATCAAGGGTGGGGCTGGCTGATCCTGGGCGGCGCGGTGGTCATGCCGTACATCATGGCCGGCGAGGTGGTGGCGGTCGCGAGTGGGCGCGGCGGCGTCGACGCCGCGGTCACTGTCTTCGCCCCGCAGACCTTCCTGTGGGTGCTGCCGTTCGTGCTGCTGACCGGATTGGTCCTGCCGATCCGCCCGGTGTTGCTGCTGACCGCCCGTAACCTGCTCCGGGCGGAGATCGAGCCGGCCGGGAGAACCGGGCAGGATTGGCGTACCCGGTGGCGTACCGCCGGGTGGTACACGATCCAGCTGGCGGTCGGCGGCCTGCTCAGCGGCGTTACCCTCGCCCTGCTCCCGATGCTGGCGATCCTCATGGTGATGCCGGTGCTGCCAGAGCGGGCGCTGGGTCCCGCCGGCGCGATCGCACCGGAGTGGAGTGCCTGGTGGGGGCCGGCCGTGGCGGTGGTCGCGCTGATTGCGCTGATCTATCTGGTGGCCGGGATGACCGCCGGGCTTCGCCGGCTGGCGCCGGTGCTCCTCGGCCCCAGCGCCACCGAACGGCTCCTCGTGCTGCGGCAGCAGGCCGCCCAGCTCGCCGCCCGCAACCAGCTTGCCCGGGAGTTGCACGACTCGGTCGGACACGCCCTGTCGGTCGTGATGTGGCAGTCGGCGGCGGCGAACCGGCTGCTGGCGCAGGACCCGGCGGCGGTACGCCGGGCGCTCGCGGCGGTGGAGGAGACCGCCCGCCGGGCGCTCGCCGATCTCGACCACGCGTTGGGCGTCCTGCGCGACGATCCGGCCCCGGACCCGGCGGTGTCGCAGCCGTGGGAGCAGCCCTCACCACCCGGGTTGGCGCAGCTACCCGCGCTCTTCGCCGACTGCGGCCTACCGGTCGAGGCCGACCTCCTCGTCGAGGCGGCCGAGTTGCCCGCCGAGCCGTCCCGGGAGGCGTACCGGATCATCCAGGAGTCGCTGACCAACGCGCTCCGCCACGGCGAGCGCTCGACGGTGACGGTTCGGGTCGCCCGTGAGGACGACGAGCTGGTGGTGGCGGTGACCAACCCGGTGGCGGCAGGACAACCGGAGCTGGCCGGTGGCGGGCGGGGCATCACCGGCATGCGCGAACGGGTACTCACGCTCGGCGGTAGCCTGCAGGCTGGACCGGACGGGCCGTGGTGGCGGGTGACGGCCCGGCTGCCGGTTAGGCAGGAGGGAGCGGCGTGACCGAGGCGCAACTGTCGATTGTGATCGCCGACGATGAGGACCTGGTGCGCGCCGGGCTCGCCACCATCATCGACAGCGAGCCGGACCTCACCGTGGTCGGCGAAGCGGCCGACGGCGTCGACGCGGTCGCCCAGGTCCGCCGGGCGCAGCCCGATGTGGCGTTGCTCGACGTCCGGATGCCACGCACCGACGGCATCGAGGCGACCCGGGAGATTCTGCGTTCGATGCCGCGTCCGCCCAAGATTCTCGTAGTCACCACATTCGACAATGACGAGTATGTCTACCGGGCGCTCCGCGCCGGCGCCGACGGCTTCCTGCTCAAGCGCACCAGGCCGGCGGAGCTGGTGGCGGCGGTGCGGCTGGTCGCCCGTACCGAGGCGTTGCTGTTCCCGACCGCGCTGCGGGACCTGGCGAGGCGCCACCGGGCCGGCAACGACGACCGGGTGAGCGGGGCCGGACTGACCGAACGCGAGCTGGAGGTGCTGCGGTTGGTGGCGCGCGGCCTCACCAACGCCGAGATCGCTGCCGAGCTCGTGATCGGGGTGGAGACGGTGAAGACGCATGTGGCGAGCGTGCTGGCGAAGCTGCGGGTGCGGGACCGCACGCAGGCGGTGATCGCCGCCTACGAATCCGGCACGGTATGAGCTGACCGGTTGCCAGCTCAGGAGGGGCGCAGCCGCAGCCCGCGCGGCGTGACCCGGAATCCGGCGGCGGTGAGCGCATCCGCCAGCGGCGAATTGCGGACCGCGCCACCATCGGCGCGCTCCACCGACATGGCACCCAGCGCACCGCCGTGCACCGCGTCAGCGAGCGCCTTCGCCGCCACCGCGAGCGGCTCCGGCTCGGCGGTGTAGGAGAGCAGGGTGCGCCCACCGCGCTCGACGTAGAGGACCAGGTCGGCGCCGACGAGCACCACCAGCGCACCGGCTTTGCGGCCAGCGCGGTGGCCTCGGCCCGAGCTGTCACCACCGGTGGCGTCGTCGGCGGGCCGCTCCGGCCAGGTCAGCGCGGCGCCGTACGGGTTCGCCGGGTCGGTGGCGGCGAGCACCAACGGCTCGGGGCGGCCCCGAGAGCGGGTGCCCACGCCACCGGGGTCGGTGGTGGTCGGGTCGGTGAGCGAGCGCAGCCGGTCGACCGCGCCCGGCACCGCGAACTGCGCCGCCCCCAGACCATCCACAAAGTAGCCACGGCGGGCCGCGCCGCGCTCCTCCATGCCGGCCAACACCGGGTAGACGCCGGCGAAACCGCCCGGCGGCCCCTCCGCGGCGACCGCGCCGCGGGTCACCACGCCGTGCCGCTCCAGCAGCGTCTCGGCGATCGCGGCGGCCCGCCGGGTCGGGTCGGTCTCCCGCGGCGGAGGGCGGTACCACCGGCCGGCGGCGGCCGGCGGCCCAGAACGGCTGCGGGCCGCCCCGCTGACCGCCCGCCGCCAGCTGCCGCGGCCAGCCCCCCGACCGCCGGTGTGGTAGCGGGAGCTGGCGGGGGTGGGGCGTTGCCGGTGCGCACCGGACCCGCCGCTGAGCAGTGCCCGGACCGGCGCCAGCGTGTCGTTGGCCAGCTGGCCCGCCCACACCAGCTCCCACACGACCGCCAGCAGCGCGGCGTCCTCGACCGGCGCCCCGGTGTCGCCCTCCGCCCCGCTCAGCCGGTCGGCCAGCTGCCGGAAGAAGAGCGCCTGCCCGTCCGCCAGCGCCGCCAGCACCGCATCGTGCAGCGGGGTCATGGTCAGCTCCGCGGCCGGCGGTGGCAGCAGCAGCGGGGCGGCGTCGGCGAAGGCGAAGGCGAGCCAGCCGTCGCCGGCGCCGATCGAGCCGGCGCCGGTCCACAGCACCTCGCCGCTGGCGCACAGCTCATCTAGGTAGGACGGACGGTAGTCGGCGACCCGGGCGGGCAGCACCAGCCGTTCCAGCGCCGAGGCCGGGATCGGGGCACCCTGCAGCTGCTCGATCGCCGCCGCCACCGCCGCCACCCCGGTGGCGGAGCCGTCGACCTGCTGCCACCGGGGCAGAAACAGCGCGAGCGTGCGCGGCGGCACCGGCTCGATCTCCCGGCGCAGCGCCGCCAGCGACCGGCGCCGCAGCATCCGCAGCACCCCGGCGTCACACCACTGGGGACCGGCGGCCTCCGGGCTGAACTCGCCCGCCAGCACGGTGCCGGCGGCCGCCAGCCGCCGCAGCGGCGGGTCGACCACCGCCACCCCCAGCCCGAACCGGGCGGCGACATCGACGGTCTGGAACGGGCCACGGGTACGGGCGTACCGGGCGAGCAGATCGGTAAGCGGGTCGTCCAGCGCCGCCAGGTACGCCGAGGGGACCCCCACCGGCAGCGCGACCCCGAGCGCCTGCGCGTACCGGCCGGCGTCCTCGACCACGATCCAGCGGCGCTCGCCAGCGATCCGGACCTCGAGCACCCGCCGGGCGGCGGCCAGCTCCGGCAGCCATTGTGGCGCGACCCCCCGGTCCGCGCACTCGGCCTCGGTAAGGTCACCGAGCACCCGCAGCAGCTCCACAGTGTCTTCCGGGTCGCGGACCCGGGTGTTGCCGGCGGCGGTCGGCGCCAACCACTGCAGCTGTCGCTGGGTCTCGGCGACCACCTGAGGGTCCAGCAGCTCTCGTAGGTCGACCCGCCCCAACAACTCGCCGAGCAGCGTACTGTCCAGCGCCAGCGCGGCGGCCCGCCGCTCGGCCAGTGGCGCGTCGCCCTCATACAGGAAGGCGCCGACATAGCCGAACAGCAGCGAGCGGGCGAACGGCGACGGCTGTGGCGTCGCAACCTCCACCAGCCGGAGCTTCCGGCCGGCGAGCTGGCGCATCAGCTCGACCAGGCCGGCCAGGTCGAAGACATCCCGCAGGCACTCCCGCGCCGCCTCCAGGGTGATCGGGAAGTCGGCGTACTCCCGCGCCACGTCCAGCAGTTGGGCCGCCCGCTGCCGTTGCTGCCACAGCGGTTGCCGGCGGCGCGGGTCCCGCCGGGGCAGCAGTAGCGCCCGGGCGGCGCACTCCCGGAACCGGGACGCGAACAGCGCCGAACCGCCGACCGCCTGCTCGACCAGCTCGCCGATCTCGTCCGGGTCGAACGCGACGAGCTCGGCGCCGGGTGGCTCATCGGCGGTGTCCGGCAACCGGACCACGATGCCGTCATCGGAGGGGAGCACCTGCGCGTCGGTGCCGTACCGCTGCTGCAACCGGTGCCCGATCGCCAGCGCCCACGGCGCGTTCACCTTCGCGCCTAGCACACTATGGACGGTCAATCGCCAGTCGCCCAGCTCGTCCCGGAACCGCTCCACCACCACCGTCCGGTCGTCCGGCAGCGCCCGGGTCGCCTCCCGCTGCTCGGTGAGGTAACGCAGCAGGTTGGTGGCGGCCCACTCGTCCAGCCCAGCGTCGCGTAGCTGCTCGGCGGCGCGCGCCGGCTCCAACCGGGCCAGCTGCCGCAGCTGCGCCCCGATCGCCCGGCCCAGCTCCAGCGGCCGGCCCGGCGCGTCGCCCTTCCAGAACGGCATCCGGGCCGCCTCGCCCGGCGCCGGGGTGACCAGCACCCGGTCCGGAGTGATCTCCTCGATCCGCCACGAGCTGGAGCCCAGCAGGAAGACATCGCCCACCCGGGACTCGTAGACCATCTCCTCGTCCAGCTCACCGACGCGTACCGGCTTCTCGGCACCGGCCAGGAAGACCCCGAACAGGCCGCGGTCGGGGATGGTGCCGGCGCTGGTGACCGCCAGATGCTGGGCGCCGCGCCGGCCACTGAGCTGGTCGGTGTCGCGGTCCCAGGCCAGCCGCGGCCGTAGCTCCGCGAAGGCGGTGGACGGGTAGCGCCCGGAGAGCATGTCCAGCACCGCGTGCAGCGCGGAGTCGGGCAGTTCGGCGTAGGGGGCGGCCCGGCGGACCAGCGCGGCCAGGTCGGTGAGCTGCCAGGTGTCCAGCGCCACCATCGCCACCACCTGCTGCGCGAGCACGTCCAGCGGGTTGCGGGGGTAGTGCAGCTCCTCGATCTGCCCGGCGACCATCCGCTGTGCCACCACCGCACATGAGAGCAGGTCGCCCCGGTGCTTCGGGAAGACCACCCCGGCCGAGACCGCCCCGACCTGGTGACCGGCCCGGCCGATCCGCTGCAGCCCGGCCGCGACCGACGGCGGCGACTCGACCTGCACCACCAGGTCGACCGCGCCCATGTCGATGCCGAGCTCCAGCGAGCTGGTGGCGACCACCGCCGGCAGTTCGCCCGCCTTGAGCGCCTCCTCGATCTGTTTGCGCTCCTCTTTGGAGACACTGCCGTGGTGGGCCCGGGCGGCGACCGCCACGGCGCCGCTGGCGGCACCGGACTGCGCCATCACCTCGGCCGGCACCGACTCCGGTGGCCCGGCGTCGGTCGCCAGCTCGTTGAGGCGGGCGCAGAGCCGCTCCGCGCCGCGGCGGGCGTTGGTGAAGACGATCGTCGACCGGTGCGCCTGGATCAGCTCGAAGACCCGCTGCTCCACCGCCGGCCAGATGGAGCGTTGCCGGGGCCCTTCGTCCGGATCGTCGGTCGCCTCCGCCGCGAGCTCGGTCATGTCCTCGACCGGCACCTGCACGCTGACCTGGAGCGTCTTCGACGATGGCGGTTGCACCACGGTGACCGGTGCGGCGCCGCCGAGGAACCGGGCGATCTCGTCGACCGGCCGGACCGTCGCCGAGAGGCCGATCCGTTGCGCCGGCCGGGGGAGGAGCGCATCCAGCCGCTCCAGCGACAGCGCCAGATGCGCGCCGCGCTTGCCGCCGGCGACGGCGTGCACCTCGTCGATGATCACTGTCTCGACTCCCCGGAGGGACTCCCGGGCGGCGGAAGTGAGCAGCAGAAAGAGCGACTCCGGGGTGGTGATCAGGATGTCCGGCGGCCGGCGGGCGAAGCCTCGCCGCTGGTCGGCGGGCGTGTCCCCGGTGCGCATGCCGACGCTGACCGCTGGTTCGGGCTCGCCGAGCCGGGCGGCGGCGTGCCGGATCCCGGTCAGCGGGGCCTGCAGGTTGCGCTCGACGTCGACCGCGAGCGCCTTCAGCGGGCTGACGTAGAGCACCCGGCATCGGTGTTGCGGATCGGCCGGCGGCGGTGCGCTGGCGAGCCGGTCGAGCGACCACAGGAACGCCGCCAGGGTCTTGCCGGAGCCGGTGGGCGCGACCACCAACGCGTGCCGGCCGGCGCTGATCGCCTCCCAGGCGCCGGCCTGAGCCGCGGTCGGCTCGGCGAACGCGGCGGTGAACCACTCGCGCGTCGCTGGACTGAACTTCCCGAGCACCACCCCACCATGGTGCCTCGGCCCCCCGACCGAATCGGGTTGACCATGGGGTACGGGGCTGGGAAACCCGCCGATCCGGTACCTAGGTCCATGATCGGCCGAGGTTTACGCCGGTCCGCTGAGCAGCGGCGGCGGCAGCACTACCCCGGGCGCCGGTTCGGGTCGGCCGAGGGTGGTGGACACCGGCACGACTCCGGCCCAGTGCGGCAGGTCCAGGTCAGCCTCGTCGTCGACGACCCCACCGGTGCGGGCGCGCAGCGACGCCTCGGCCAGCGGCAACCCGAGTACGGCGGTGGCGGCGAGTTCGGCGTCGGTCGGTGGCCGGCTGTCCTGGCTGCGGCCGGTGGCGATCCGTTCCAGCAGCGCGTCGAGGACTCGCCGCTTGGTGGCCGGGTCGGCCACGAGCCGGGCGGTGCCGTGCGCGACCACCGAACGGTAGTTGGCGCTGTGGTGAACCTGGCTGCGGGCGAGAATCAGCGCGTCCAGGTGGGTAATAGCGACGCTGACCGGCAGCCCGTCGCCGCGGGCGGCGAGCATCAGATAGCTGCCGGTCGAACCGTGCAGATACAGCGTCTCGCCGACCCGGATGTGCAGGGTGGGAAGCAGCCGCGGCTCGCCGTCGACGACGAAGGCGAGGTGGCAGTGGTACGCCTCGTCAATCACCGCGTGAATGGCGGCTCGGTCGTAGCTCATCCGGTCGCGGGCCCGGGTGGCGGTGGAACGGTCGGTGCGGGGGTAGGCGGTGGCTGGCATCCGGGGTCCCTCCTCGGTTGAATTTTTGTAGTAGTACAATCCTTAAACTGTGGCAGAACAATATCACCCCACTGGTCGCACCGCCGCCGAGATTGCGGCCAGCATCGAGGCCGGAGTACGCGACGGCGCGCTCGCCAGCGGCGCGAGCCTGCCGCCGGTCCGCGGACTCGCGGCCGACCTCGGCGTGAGCCCGGCGACCGTCGCCGCCGCCTACCGGAGCCTGCGGCAGCGCGGCGTGGTCGAGACCGCCGGCCGGCACGGCACCCGGGTCCGCCCGCGCCCCCCGGTGGTCGGCGACCGGGCGGCCCGCCGGCTCCCGGTGCCGCCCGGCGCCTGGGACCTCTCCTCGGGCGGACCGGACGGGCGGCTGCTGCCCGACCTGTCCGGCCCATTGAGCCGGCTGGCCGCCCGGCCCGGCCCGGCCGGCTCGTACCCGGAGGCGGGCACCGTGCCGGAGCTGGCCGACCTGGCCCGGCAGCGACTCGCCGCGGACGGGGTGCCGTTGACCGGCGCCGACCTGATCATCACGGGTGGGGCGCTGGACGGCATCGAACGGCTGCTCACCGCCCATCTCAACGCCGGCGACCGGGTGGCGGTCGAAGACCCCGGCTGGGCCAACCTGCTCGACCTGGTCGCCGCCCTCGGGCTGGTAGCGGTGCCGCTGCCGATGGACAACCACGGCCCGACCGGGCCGGGACTGCAGCGGGCACTGGCCGCCGGCGCGCGGGCGGTAATCGTCACCACCCGCGCACACAACCCGACCGGGGTCGCGGTGACCCAGGATCGGGCGGCCGAACTTCGCCCGCTGCTCGCGAACCACCCGGAGGTGTTGCTGGTCGAGGATGACCACGCCGCGGAGCTCGCGGGAGTGCCGCTGCACCCGTTGGCCGGGGCGGCGCCCCGGTGGGCGTTCGTCCGGTCAACCTCCAAACCGTACGGTCCGGACCTGCGGCTGGCGGTGGTCGCCGGCGATGCGGCGACGGTCGGCCGGGTCGCCGGCCGGATCCGGGCCGGGGCTGGCTGGGTCTCCACTGTGCTGCAACGATTGGTGGTGGAGCTGTGGCGAGACCCGGATGTGGCGCAGCTGATCGCCGGCGCGGAGCAGACCTACCGTCGCCGCCGCGAAGCCCTGTGCCGGGCGCTGACCGAACACGGGCTGGCCGGGCACGGCGACACCGGCATCAACGTCTGGGCGCCGGTGACCGACGAGACCCGGACCGTGACCGCGCTCCGGGAGGCCGGGTACGCGGTGGCGCCGGGGGCGCTGTTTCGGCAGGCCGCCGGCCCAGGCATCCGGATCACCGTCAGCTCGCTGCCGGAGGCGCAGATCCCGGCGCTGGCCCGCGCGGTCGCGGCGGCCGAGGAGCGCACCGTGGGGAGGGGCCACAGTGTCTGAACCGGCCGGCAGGGGTAAAAAGACACGGTGAACGCTGACCAGAACGACACGGGTGACATGGCCGGGGCGCAGCAGTTCGTACCGGCGGCGGCGGACATCGCCGGACTACGGGCAGCCGCCGCCGACTGCCGCGGCTGCGACCTGTTCCGGGACACCACTCAGACCGTCTTCGGGCGCGGCGACGAGTCGGCTCGGATCGTGCTGGTCGGGGAGCAGCCGGGGGATGTGGAGGACCGCAAGGGGTTGCCGTTCGTCGGTCCGGCCGGGCATCTGTTGCGCCGGGCGGTCGACGACGCCGGGCTGCACCCCGGTGAGCTCTACATCACCAACGCGGTGAAGCATTTCAAACATCGGGCCACCGGTCCGGGCAAGCGTCGCATCCACCAGACCCCGACCCGGGTCGAGGTCCAGGCCTGCCGGCCGTGGCTGGTCGCCGAGTTCTCCCGGCTGCGCCCGGCCGCGGTGGTGGCGCTCGGCGCGACCGCGGCGCAGGCGCTGCTCGGCCCCGACTTCCGGATCACCCGGTCCCGCGGGAAGGTGTTCGACTGGCCGGCCAGCGCCGAGGTCCCGGCGGAGTTCCCGGCGCACGACCATGCCTTTGTGGTGGCGACGGCGCACCCGTCGGCGGTGCTGCGGGCCGACAACCGGGAGATCGCCTACGCCGCGCTCGTCGACGATCTGCGGGTGGTGAAGCGGGAACTCGACCTGGCGTAAGTCGCGTGCACACCTTTGGCATGAGTGATCTGGTCGTAGATCGGAACTTGAGCCGGCAGCGTCCCTGCGTGAGACTCGGCGGGTGGACATCACAACGGCAGAGCGTCGCCTGCACGACCGCGGTCGGTTGGCCTTCGCCGCTGCCGCGTCGGCGGGACTGCCAGGGTACTTTCGTGCCTTCGAGGTCAATGGCCTGCTCGGGTTGCTAACCACCTCACCGGGTCTGGAGTTTCTCAACTCGGTGTCGGGGGTCACCGAAGATTCTCTCGACGCGGTGCCCGACGTCCTGGCGGCCTTCGCATCAGCCGGCGCACCGTCACCGGTGCTGACCGTCGTTGAGCCGACGGCGGCGCTGGGCGAACAGCTTCGTCGGTTGGGTTTCGTGCCCTCGGGTCCACGGCCGGCCGCGGTTGCCGACCTGTCCGCACGCCACGGTGGGACCATGCGCGGCGGCGGTGAGCTTCGGGTCAGTGAAGCAAAGGGCAACGACGAACTGCAGCTCTTCCTCGATATCCTCACGGCCGGCTACGCCGCCCCTGCCTCACTCACCAAATACCTGGTGATCGAGCACTCCGCCGCTGAACTGCGACGATTCCTTGCGTGGCAGGGGGACGAGCCGGTGGCTGCCGCGGCCATGTCGCTGCACGGCGATGTGGCGGTGCTCGGCGGGGCCGCGACGCTACCCGCCGCGCGCGGTACGGGCGCGCAGCTCGCACTGCTGCACCATCGACTCCACCGTGCGGCCCATGCCGGATACACCGCCGCCACGGCGAGCGCTGCCCCAGACTCGCCAAGTTTTCGCAACCTCATCCGGGCAGGTTTTGCCAGCTGGTCCCGAGTTGGCTGGCGCAGCCTACCGGCCGAGCGGGTACGGGCCAACTGATCTCGTCCTCGCAGCTCCCGGAATCGATCTGTCCAGGATCTAGGATGGTCTCGATGACCGTTCCCGAAACGCGACCCGATGACATCCCCACCGACGCAGCTCGGGTCAACGAGGCCCTGCGGCTACTCTCCGGCGAGCCGATCGGCCTCGATGTCACCGCCAAACGGCTCAGCCGCGGCAGCGGTGTCTACGCCTTCTGGGCTGATCCGTCGATCCTTCCCGACCTCCCCGGGCCGCCGAATAAGTCCGTCCCGTCGCTACGGCTGCTGTACCTCGGAAAGGCGACCAGCCTGCGGGGCCGGATCCTGCGCAACCATCTGCGGCGTTCGGGCAGCTCGACGCTGCGCCGTACATTGGCCGGACTGCTTGTCTCCGAGGGTTACCGGACGACCTGGACCGACCGGGTTGTCCTGGTCGCCGAGGATGAGGCGCGCCTGACCGCCTGGATGTCCGCGCACCTGCGCCTGACCTGGGCGGAGGACGCGGAGCCGGCGACTATCGAGGCCGAACTTGTCCGGCGTGTGCACCCGCCGTTGAACGTGCACGGCGTAGATCCCGAGCACATCCAGGCGGCCGTGGTCGCCGCCAAGAACTCGTACAACGCCAGCAGCCACCCCGTCGAGCCTTCGCGGACGCCGTAACCGGTTGCCTGCCCCGCCGGGCGCAGCCGCTACTACATGGCGCACCACCCGGCCGGAGGCGCTTGACCTCAACTCGGGTTGAAGTTGCAGGGTTCAGCGGTGATCGCCACCCCTCTGCTCACCACTGAATCCCGAACGCCGGCATGAGCGCGCTCGGTCGCCGCTACTGGCTGGTATGGAGCGCCGCCATACAATCCAATCTGGCCGACGGGATCTTCCTGATTGCGTTGCCACTACTCGCGGCCCGCTATACCGACTCGCCAGCGCTGATCGCCGGGGTAGCCCTCGCCGGCCGCCTGCCGTGGTTGCTGTTCGCGTTACACGCGGGTGCCTTGGTGGATCGCATCGACCGCCGGTCGACCATGCGGAACGTCAACCTAGTGCGGAGCGTGACGCTCGGGGTGCTCGGCGTCGCCGTGTTTACCGGCGCCGTGACGCTTCCGCTGCTGTTCGCGGTCGCCTTCGTCCTCGGCGTGGCGGAGACCTTGTTCGACACCTCGGCGCAGTCGCTCGTTCCTCGCCTGGTCGCCCCGGACCAGTTGCAGCGGGCCAACGGCCGCCTCTACGCCGGGGAGGTCACGGCCAACGGGTTCGCCGGGCCGTCCCTGGGCGGTCTCCTCGCTGGCCTGTCGGTCGCGGTCGCGTTCGCGGTCAGCGGCCTCGCCTACGCGGGTGCCGCGGCGGCGCTGTCGCTGGTGAAAGGCCGGTTCCGGCCGTACCGTGAGCGACGGACCGGGCTGCACCGAGACATCCGCGAGGGTTTGTCCTATCTGGCTGGTCACCGGGTGCTCCGGACCCTGGCGGTCGTCGGTGGCCTGACCAACATGGCCTGGTTCGCCTGGCAATCGGTGCTGGTGCTGTACGCCGTCGACCCCGGCCCGATGGGCCTGAGCGAGTTCGGCTACGGCCTACTGCTGACGGCCGGTGCCGCCGGCAGCGTCCTTGGATCCTTCTTCGTTGACCGGATGACGAGGCTCTTCGGGCGTGCCCGGCTGCTGCAGCTGTGCCTGGTCGGGTGGGCGGTGTGGCTGGGCGGGCCGGCGCTGTCGACCAACCCCTGGTTGGTCGGAGCGCTGGTGGTCGTGGGATCGGCGGCCGGGATGTGGTGGAACATCATCTCGGTCTCCTACCGGCAGCGGGTGGTGCCGGACGCGATGCTGGGCCGGGTGAACGCGGCGTACCGGTTATTTGCCTGGGGGGCGATGCCGGTGGGTGCGGCGCTCGGCGGTCTGCTCGGTGAGCTGTTCGGGCTCCGGGCCTTGTTCTCCGTCACCGCGCTGGGGACACTGGTGCTGGTGGTGCCGCTGCGTCTGATCGTCACCGAACGGTCGCTCCAGAACTGAGCGACCGTCGCGACGCCAGGCCGAGCCCGCGCCGGCGGCAAAACGCTAGCAGCGGGGGTAGAATGCTTGCATGGGGTCGATTCACGTACGCGACGTCTCGGACGAGACCCTGCTGACGCTCAAGTTGAGAGCCACCCGGTCCGGCCAGTCCCTGCAGGCGTTCATCCGGCAATTGCTTGATCAGGAAGCGGTGACGCTGACCACGGAGGAAGCGGCTCACCAAGCGCGGGCCATCGCTGCCCGGTCGTCGGTGACCGCCGACGATGTGGCGGCGGTGATCGCGGAGATGCGTGAGCGGCCGGTGTGATCGTCCTTGACACGTCGGCGCTGGTCGAGTTCCTGGTAGGGGCAGATCAACTCGCCGAGGTGGTCCGATCCGTCGCCGCCGGTGAGGTGCTTGCCGCGCCCCACGCGGCCGACCTTGAGATCGCTTCGGCCCTTCGCGGGTTGGTCCACGAAAACAAGCTTCCTGCGAATGAGGCTCAGCGAGCCCTGGAGCTTTTTGCGGCCATGGGCGTACGGCGATATGAGCATCTCTCGCTGTTCCCGCGGATCTGGGAACTGCGACACAACATGTGGCCATACGACGCCGCCTACGTGGCGCTCGCCGAGTCGCTCAAGGTCACACTGGTCACGGTAGACGTGAAATTCGTCGGCGCTCCCGGGATGAGGTGCCCACTGCGGAACCTGAGAGAGGCATAGCGCAGTGCTGACCGAGTCACCTGGGCCCTGGACAACCGATGCCCCTCCGTGCCCGCCGCAAGCAGCTCGGCTTGAGGAAGATCGCCGAAACCGCCGGGGCGCGTCGGTGGCTGGGAACTAGTGGCTGAGACTGGAGTAGCGAGCATTGCCATCGGTCCAGCGGCACTGATAAATTCGCAACCATTGTCCCGTTCAATCATCGGGAGGTTGCCGTGTCCGCTACCAGCCAATTGTCCAGTCCGGTGCGCAGCTACCCGTTCAACCCGCCCGACCGGTTGCGGCTGGACCCGCTCTACGCCGAGCTGCGCCGCAGCGAACCGCTGGCCCGGGTGCGGTTGCCGTTCGGGGAGCAGGCATGGCTGGCGACCCGGCATCAGGACGTGAAGGTTGTCCTCGGCGACGCCCGGTTCAGTCGGGCAGCGGTGCTGGGGCGCGACGAGCCGCGGGTCACCCCGCAACCATCCGCGCCGGGGTTGCTGGCGATGGATCCGCCAGAGCACAGCCGGCTGCGCGGGCTGGTCGCCCGGGCGTTCACCGCCCGCCGGGTGGCGGAGCTGCGCCCGCGTACCCGGGAGATCGCCGACACCCTGCTGGACCGGATGGTCGAGACCGGGCCACCCGCGGATCTGGTGGCGGCGTTCGCCGACCCGCTGCCGACCACCGTGATCTCTGAGCTGCTGGGTGTCCCGGAGCCGGACCGGGCCCAGTTCGGCCGCTGGACCGAGGCGATCGTCTCCACCACCTCGCTGACGCCGGAGCAGATCCAGGAATATATCGGCAACATGCACGCCTACATCGCCGAGCTGGTCGCGCAGAAGCGGCAGCAGCCGACCGATGACCTGCTCAGCGCGATGATCCAGGCCCGGGACGAACGCAGCGACCGGCTCACCGAGCAGGAGATGGTGGAGCTCGCCGCCGGCCTGCTCGCCGCTGGGCAGGAGACCACGATCACCCAGATCCCTAACTTCGTCTATGTCCTGCTGACCCACCCCGAGCGGTGGCGGCAGCTGTGTGCCGACCCCACCCTGGTGCCGGCCGCCGTCGAGGAGCTGTTGCGGTTCGTCCCGCTCGGTGTCACCGCGGCCTTCCCCCGGTACGCCACCGAGGATGTCGAGCTCGGCGGGGTGCTGGTGCGCGCGGGGGAGCCGGTGTTGGCGGCGCTCCACTCCGCCAACCGGGACCAGGAGGTCTATGACCGTCCAGATGAGATCGACTTTTCCCGGGAGGGGCCGTCGCACTTCGGGTTCGGCCACGGCGCACATCACTGCCTGGGCGCGCAGTTGGCGAGGCTAGAGCTCCAGGCGGCCCTGGAGGCGCTGGTCCGCCGGGTGCCCGAGCTGCGGTTCGCGGTCCCGGAGGGGGAGCTGTCGTGGAAGTCGGGGATGCTGGTGCGCGGCCTGCGGTCGTTGCCGGTGGCGTGGTGAGGGGGCGGTCGTGACCGACTGGCGGATCAGCGTCGACCCGCAGCGCT
Organism: Natronosporangium hydrolyticum; assembly: GCF_016925615.1. Classification (NCBI taxonomy): domain Bacteria; kingdom Bacillati; phylum Actinomycetota; class Actinomycetes; order Micromonosporales; family Micromonosporaceae; genus Natronosporangium; species Natronosporangium hydrolyticum. The sequence goes on along the minus strand of NZ_CP070499.1, from coordinate 3,971,479 downwards.
GCCTCGGCTCGGGGTCGTGCGCCGCCGCTGCCCCGGGCCACTTCAGCCTGGTCGGCGACCGGGCGACCGCCACCGGGACCCTGGTCGCACCGGACGACGCGGTGATCGAGGCGGCGGAGCTGTGCCCGGTGGAGGCGATCCAGGTCCACGACGCGGGCACCGGTGACCAGCTCGCACCGCCCCCCGACAACAACGGGTAGTTGCCAGCCACCTGGTGGGCGCTTCCAGCTATGTAGCCACGCCAGCTAGATAGCGGTATCATCTAGTGATGGCAGCTGCGGAGGAGCGGCGCGCCCAGTGGTTGCGCGGCGCGCTGGATCTCTGTGTGCTCGCCGCGCTGGTGGACCGGGAGCGTTATGGCTACGAGCTGAGTCAGCGGCTGGCGGCGGCCGGGCTCGGCCAGGTCAAGGGCGGCACCCTCTACCCACTGCTGGCGCGGCTGGAAACGGCCGGGCTGGTGACCTCCCGATGGCAGCCAGGTGAGCAAGGGCCCGGCCGGAAGTACTACCGATTGACCGCGGCGGGGCAGGAGCAGTTGGCGACCCAGGCTGCCGCCTGGAGTGACTTCGCCGGCAGCGTCGGCGCGCTGTTGGGCTCGACGGGAGAGTTCGATGGACCATGACGAGTACCTTCGCGAGCTGCGGCACCGGTTACGGTTTCGGGGCGCGTCCCGGAAGCGGGTCGACGACATCGTCGGCGAGGTGGACAGTCATCTCCGGGACTCCGGTGAGGACCCGGTGGCGGCATTCGGCCTACCCGACAAGTACGCCGCCAGTCTGTTGCACAGCTGGTGGCACTCGGTGCGGTTCATGCTGGCGGTCATAGCGCTGACGCTTGCTGGCGCGATCGTGGCTAACGCCGCCCCGGCCGTTGCGGACGGGTTCGGCCCGGCGCTCGCCGGTGACCGTCCGCCGATCGAGCTGTCCGGGCGGCAGCTCCTGCACCTGCTGCCGTTCCTGCTGATCGCTGGCGTGACGCAGCTGCCGGTGGCACATTCGCGGCTGTCCCAGAGGGGTCGGCTGGGCGCCGGGATCGTCACCGGGGTCGGCGGTGGTGTCGTCGTAGTCCTGTTGGGGGATCGGGGGCTCGCCCCCGCGCTGGTGCTGACCATCTCCCCGACGGTCGCACTGGCGGCGGTCGTAGGCTTGGTGAGCGCGGGAGCGCTGCTGATGCTCGAACCCCAGTTGCGGCGGTGGTTGCCGCGCGCCGGCGGCTCGGAGCGCCGCCGCGAGCCAGCCGGATGAGCGAGAGAGACACGGGGCCTGGACGTGGGTGCTGATTTACCGGAGGCCGATCGCGAACAGGTCGAGCGGGCAGCCGAGGTGCTGCGCGCCGGCGGGCTGGTCGGGTTCCCCACCGAGACCGTCTATGGGCTAGGCGCCGATGCCGAGAACCCTGCCGCGGTCGCGCGGATCTTCGAGGCGAAGGGGCGGCCGACCAACCACCCGTTGATCGTGCACCTCGGCCACCCGGAGCAGCTGGCGGATTGGGCGCAGCAACCGTCACCGGCCGCCGTACGGCTGGCGGAGCAGTTCTGGCCGGGGCCGCTGACCCTGGTCCTGCGGCGCCACCCCCGCGTGCCGCTGGCGGTCACCGGCGGGCTGGCGACGGTCGGGGTACGGGTGCCGGCCCATCCGGTGGCGCGTTCGCTGCTGGCGGTCTTCGGTGGAGGGATCGCGGCGCCGTCAGCGAACCGGTTCGGCTCGGTCAGCCCCACCACGGCCGGCCACGTCCGCGACGAGTTGGGCGACGCCGTCGACTTCGTACTCGACGGGGGCCCGTGCCGGGTGGGCGTGGAGTCGACCATCGTCGATGTTAGCGGGGGCGCGCCGGCCATCCTGCGGCCCGGTGGCGTGTCCCACGAGGACCTCGAACGGGTGCTGGGGCACTCGGTGCCGGCGCCGACCGCGAGCACCGTCCGGGTGCCGGGGCAGCACCCGTCCCACTACTCTCCGCGGGCGAGCGTGGTCCTGGTCGCGCCCGACCAGGTCGTCGCCGAGGCCCGGCGCCTGCGGGCACAGGGCCGCCGGGTGGGGGTGCTCCTGCCGGGCACCGCCGCGGCGGACCCGGCGGACATGGCGGAGGTGGTGATCACCGTCCCGGAGTCGTCGGCCGAGTACGCCCACCACCTCTACGAGTTCCTGCGCAGCTTCGACCGGCGCGGCTGCGAGGTGGTGGTGGCCTCGCTGCCGGAGCCGGGCGGCATCGGTCAGGCGCTGCGGGACCGGCTCCGCCGCGCCGCCGGCTCACCGGACGCTCCCGGATCCGGCTGACGGACCGGTTACGCCGGTGGCGAAACCTCCACCCGGCCCGGCCAGGGAGCCGTTATGGTGACCCGTATCCACGAAAGGAGCCGCGATGCCGGGACGGGTAACCACTGGGAGCCTGCCCGCGCGCCCGCGGGAGCGGACACCAGCTCCCAGACCGCTGCTGCGCAGCGTCCTCGGTTGGCAGCTGCGCCGGACCCGGCAGGAGCAGGAGCGGACTTTGGCCGAGGTGGCGGCGGCGGCGCGGGTCTCGATGGCGTATCTCTCCGAGGTGGAGCGCGGACGCAAGGAGGCCTCCTCTGAGGTGCTGGCGGCGGTCTGCGATGCGCTGGATGTCGATCTCGCAGATCTGCTGACTGAGGTCGGCCGTGGTCTCGCCACCGCCCGCAACACCCACGTCGCGGGCGAGTCCCAGGCTCGCCTCGGTGCGACCCCGCAGGCCCGGCTGGGCGCGGGCCGCTCCGGCACCGTGGTGCGGCTGGACGACTTCCGCGGCCGGCGCGCCCGGCAGGTCCCGCTGCCCCGGGGCCGGCGGTTGCGCGGCCCGGGCGAAGTGGAACTGCTGCGGGCCGCCTAGCCGAAGCCCGTGGCAGCGGCCGCGACCAACTGGGGTTCGCCGCGGTCTGCCAGCTTGCGGCTGGGAATGATGTGATCTGCTAATCCATAGTCGACCGCCTGCCGGGCGCCGAGAGTCATACTCCGGTCGGTGTCGCTTCTGATCTTGTCCACCGGGTGGCCGGTGTGGCGGCTGAGGATCTCATCCATCTCTGAGCGCACCCGCTTCACCTCCTCGGCCTCCACGGCGAGGTCGGGCAGCGTGCCCCGAGCCTGGCTGAACGGCTGGTGTAGGACCACTTTGGCGTGCGGGAGCACCGACCGTTTACCCGGGGTGCCGGCGGCGAGTAGCACCGCCCCGGCGGACGCCGCCCGTCCCATGCAGATGGTGGCGATGTCCGGCCGGACGAACTGCATGGTGTCGTAGATCGCGTTCAGGGCGCTGAAGGTGCCGCCGGGGGAGTTGATGTAGAGCCCGATCTCCCGGTCCGGGCTGGTGAACTCCAGGTGGAGCAGCTGCGCCATCACCACGTTGGCGACGCCGTCGTCGATCTCGGTGCCGATGAAGATAATCCGCTCGGAGAGCAGGTGAGAGTAGACGTCGTACGCGCGTTCGCCGGCGGGGGTCTTCTCGATGACCGTGGGGATCGGGTACTGGCCCATGGCTACAGCCCCATCGCCGGTCGGGTGTTCACCGGGCGCACGTCATCGACCCGGTCGACGACTTGGTCGATGAGTCCGTAGCCGAGCGCTTCCTCGGCGCTGAACCAGCGGTCGCGCTGACTGTCGTGCTCGATCCGCTCCACCGGCTGCCCGGTGTGGTGCGCGATCAGCCGGGTCATCACGGTGCTGGTCCGCTCCAGCTGGGCGGCGTAGATCTCGATGTCCGCCGCGGAGCCGCCGAAGCCGGCCGAGCCCTGGTGCATCAGCACCTGTGCGTGCGGCAGGCTGAACCGCTTCCCAGCCGTCCCCGCGCAGAGCAGAAACTGCCCCATGCTGGCGGCGAACCCCATCGCCAACGTGCTGACATCGTTGGGGATCAACCGCATGGTGTCGTAGATGGCCAGGCCGGCGCTGACCGAGCCGCCCGGCGAGTTGATGTAGAGGCTGATGTCGGTGCGGCGGTCCTCCGCGGAGAGCAGGAGCAGCTGGGCGCAGAGCCGGTTGGCGACCTGGTCGTCGACCTCGCTGCCCAGCACGATGATCCGCTGCTGGAGCAGCCGGGTGGCCAGCAGCGCATCCAGGTTGCCCGAGCCCACCGAGGGCTCCACGAGTGTGGTCGGCAATGGTCCTCCCAGGTTGGTTCCGGTGTCCCGACCGATAGTGGTCGCCGGTCCGGCGCTGGGAAAGTGGACTCTGCCGGTGGCAGAACTCCTTCGCCGTCAGCAGATTTCAGGGCGCCGGCGGTGGGTAGCGGTACGAACGCTCAACCTGGGCAATGTGGACGCTGAACATGTCGTACCAGCGCCGGCGGCCGGTCTCCTGTATCGGCAGATGGGCGGCGTGTGTCCGCCAGGCCTCGATCGATGCTCGGTCGCGCCAGTAGGAGACGGTGATACCCAGCCCGTCGGCGCCCCGCGCCGAGTCGACGCCGAGGAATCCGGGCTGCTCGGTGGCGAGCGCCAGCATCCGTTTCGCCGCGGCTGCGTAGGCCTCGTGGTCGTCGTCGTGCCGAACCGAGGTGAAGATGACCGCGTAGTACGGCGGCTCATAGGGCGGGACCGGTGTGGCCACGGACACGTGGGGTCTCCTTCCGGCGTGGCGGTGGTAGCGCCAGGATAGAGGGCCTGTCCGTCACTTCAGGGAGCGCTCGTGGAGAACCCGACCGTCGCCTCGGCCACACCGTCACCGGCCCGGGTCGCCACCGTTCAGCGACGCACGCTCGGGCTGCTCTTCACCACCCAGACTCTCGGCGGGGTCGGGGTGGCGATCGGCCTTTCGGTGGGGGCGCTGCTGGCGGTGGAGCTGGCCGGGGTGGGCGTCTCGGGGCTCGCCACCAGCGCGGCGGTGGTGGGGGCGGCGCTGCTGGCGGTGCCGGTCACCTGGGTGATGCGACAGTACGGTCGACGCCCGGGTCTGGCGGCGGCGTACCTGGTGGCCGCGGTGGGCGGGGCGGCGGTCGTCGTCGCCGCGGTGATCGGGGCGCCGTTGTTGTTGTTCGTCGGGTTGTTCCTGTTCGGGGGCGGCACCACCGCCGGGAACCTGGCCCGTTACACCGCCGTCGATCTGGCGCCGCCGGCCCACCGGGGCCGGCACCTGTCGTTGGTGGTGTGGGCGACCACGGTGGGGGCGGTGGCTGGGCCGAATCTGGCGCCCGCCGCGGGGCGGCTCCTCGACGGGTACGGCATCCCCACCCTCGCCGCGCCGTTTCTCTTCTCGGCGGTGCTCTTCGGGTTGGCGGCGCTGGTCCTGCTGGCGCTGTTGCGGCCGGATCCGTTGCAGCTGGCCCGGCGAATGCACGGCGAACCGCCGAGCCCAGCCGGCAAGGTGGGCGTGCGGCCGGCGTGGGCGGCGGTGGTGGCGCAGCCGGCGGCGCGGTTGGGGGTCGCCGCGATGGCGGTGGGCCATCTGGTGATGGTCGCGGTGATGGCGATGACGCCGGTGCACATCCTCGACGCTGGCCACGACGACGCGCACACCTTGCGGATCGTGGGGGTGGTGCTGAGCGTGCACATCGCCGGGATGTTCGCCTTCGCGCCGGTGACCGGTTGGCTCACCGACCGGTACGGGCGGCGGCGGGTGATTCTGGGCGGGATCGGGGTGTTGCTGGCAGCCTGTGCGGTGGCCGGCACCGCCGGGCATCATTCGGCGCAGTTGACGGTCGGGTTGTTCCTGCTGGGGCTGGGCTGGTCCGGCACGATGGTGGCGGGCTCGACGCTGCTCAGCGAGTCGGTGGGCGACGATCTCCGCCCGTCTGCGCAGGGCCTCTCCGACCTGGTGATGGGCCTGGCCGGCGCCGCGGGTGGGGCGCTCTCCGGGCTGGTAGTGGCCTGGGCGGGCTACCCCACGCTGGCGCTGTTGGCGGCGATCGCCGCGGTGCCGTCGCTGGCGCTGGCGCTGCGCCCGGTGCGTGAGAGGCTGTACGGGTGAGGGTGAGCGATTTCTGGCACCGTTTGGAGCAGGTCTTCGGCCCCGGTTACGCGGCGAGCGTGGCCAGTGATCAGGTGTTGTCGCAGCTCGGCGGCCGGACCATCACCGAGGCGCTGGGCGCCGGGGTGGCGGCCGGCGAGGTGTGGCGGGCGGTGGTGGCGGCCTATCCCGATCGGGTGCCCTCGAAGCTTCGCTGAGTGACCCGACTCCTGCTCGCTGGTCGGCGCGTCGCCGCGCTATCGTACGCACGTTCGGCTATTGTCCACAGGTCGGCCCATCCACGGTCGGCCCATCCACAGGCTGCGGCCGGTTGCCTGTCGTTTGTCGGACCAACCGCTTACGGTGTCCGGGTGGCGAAGAAACCGAAGAGTGATCAGAGTGGGGCAGGAGCGGGGACGATGGCAGCAGTGCCCGACAAGGAAAAGGCGTTAGAGCTCGCGCTCGCGCAGATCGACAAGCAGTATGGCAAGGGCTCGGTCATGCGACTGGGTGAGCGACCGGTGGTCGAGATGGCGGTGATCCCGACCGGGTCGATCGCGCTCGACGTGGCGCTCGGCGTCGGTGGCCTGCCCCGTGGCCGGGTGGTCGAGATCTACGGTCCGGAGGCCGGCGGTAAGACCACGCTGGCGCTCCACGCGGTGGCGAGCGCCCAGCGTTCCGGGGGTAACGCCGCGTTCATCGACGCGGAGCACGCTCTCGACCCTGATTATGCGAAGGCGATCGGGGTGGACACCGACTCGTTGCTGGTTTCCCAGCCCGACACCGGTGAGCAGGCGCTGGAGATCGCCGACATGCTGATCCGTTCCGGGGCGTTGGACGTGATCGTGATCGACTCGGTCGCGGCGCTGGTGCCGCGGGCCGAGATCGAGGGCGAGATGGGAGACAGCCACGTCGGGTTGCAGGCCCGGTTGATGAGCCAGGCGCTGCGCAAGCTCACCGGGGCGTTGAACAACTCCGGCACCACCGCGATCTTCATCAACCAGCTCCGGGAGAAGGTCGGCGTCATGTTCGGGTCGCCGGAGACCACCTCTGGTGGCCGGGCGTTGAAGTTCTACGCTTCGGTACGGCTGGATGTGCGGCGGATCGAGAGCCTGAAGGACGGCACCGACGTCGTCGGCAACCGGACCCGGGTCAAGGTTGTGAAAAATAAGGTCTCCGCGCCGTTCAAGCAGGCGGAGATGGATATTCTCTACGGTCGCGGGATCTCTCGCGAAGGCTCGCTGATCGATGTCGGGGTGGAGCAGTCGATCATCCGGAAGTCCGGCGCCTGGTATACCTACGACGGCGACCAGCTCGGGCAGGGCAAGGAAAATGCCCGGAAGTTCCTGGCGGAGAATCCAGACGTCGCCGCGGAGATCGAGAAGCGGATCCTGGAGAAGCTCGGCGTCGGCAAGGTCGCGGACGAGACGGGTGGCCAGCCGTTGCCGCCGGTCGACTTCTGATCCGGTGACCGGGAAGCGTCGCGGGCGCACGGGGCGTGGCTGGGATGCGGCGCCGCCCCGTGCCCGGCGTCCTCGCGCGGCTGCGGAGCAGCAGCCGTCGTCGACTGATCCGCCGGAGGTCCGTGATCCGCCGGAGGTCCGTGATCCGGCGGAGCGGGCCCGGGAGATCTGCCTCCGCCAGCTGGCGGTGCGACCCCGCACCCGGGCCGAGCTGGCTCAGACGCTGCAGCGCCAGGGCATCCCGGACGAGGTCGCGTCGGAGGTGCTGGCGCGGTATAGCGAGGTCGGCATGATCGACGACGCCGCCTTCGCTCGAGCCTGGGTGAGTAGCCGCCATCACAGCCGTGGCCTAGCCAGTCGGGCGCTCGGGCAGGAGCTACGGCGGCGCGGGGTCGACTCCGAGACGGCTGGTGAGGCGTTGGCGGAGCTGGACTCCGAAACCGAGCTGGCGACGGCGCGGGAGTTGGTGGCGCGCAAGCTTCGCACCGCCCGCGGCGAGCCGCAGGCGTTGCTGCGGCGGCTGGTCGGGATGCTTGCCCGCAAGGGCTACCCTCCCGGTTTGGCGTTCCGGGTGGTGAAAGAGGCGCTCGCCGCCGACGAGCGGACCGCGGAGGTGGCCGACCACCTCGACCCCGACGCGTGGGCAGCCGACGTCGGTGACCCGCATGAGAGCGTCGATCGGGAGCCGGAGACCCCGGCGTAGTAGGTGCCCGTCACCGGGGTCCACATACACACCCGTGGCCACCCTCTCCGAAGGGCAACACTTTCGACACTCACCGTAAAAATACTCGGCAGTTTGCCCTGGTTTGCGAGTCGAGCGATGTAGGTCGATCCCTTCGGCCCCTTGACCAAATCGTTATCTGGGCCTAGCCTCGCCAGTACAGGAATGTGGCAGACCATAGCGGAGCTAACCGCGCAAGATTGACCGGATAACAGTCGAGCAACACTTCTGAGAGGTGCCGCGCAACACATCGACAACTGTCGGATGATGCGTCGGCCTCGTCCCGCCCGCGACTCGGCGGTCGGGAGGGGCGCCGTCGATATCGTTAGACATCAGTGTACCGAAGCGCCGTCGCCGGCCGAGCCGAGCCGACGACGGCGTTGTGTACCCATGATCCGGGTGAGCGCGATCGACGGGCGCCTCGGCGCCCCGCCGATCGTGTAGTTCGCGCTGGTCAGGGGCCCGGTCCACTGCCGGTCAGCTTCGCGGCGACGCAGGTCTCGTCACCTTCCACGGCGGCGGCGGCGCCTAACGGTGCCGCCACGGGCGAAGGGAGACCGCCATGACCGCGGTCGAGTTGACGTTGGTGACGATGGTGATAGCGCTCAGCGCCACCGTCGTAACGGCACTTGGCTGGGGGGTCCGGTACGTCCGGCGCCTCGACACCCGGCTGGCGAGCCCGCGGGGGCGCAGCGACGCCGTGGCGACCGCACCTTCGGCGACCCGCTCGGCGACCGCCAGCGCCGACGCCGCCGCCCAGGCCCAGGCCCAGGCCCAGGCCGAGGCCGAGGAGCTACTGGCCCGCGCCCACCGCCAGGCTGAACGCGAAGCGGAGCAGCTGCGGGAGGCGGCCCGGCGCAGCGCCGAACGCGAGGTCGCCGCCCTCACCACCGAGGCGCAGGAACGCCTCACCGGGCTCAAGGAGCGGGCCGCCGAGCTGGAACGCCGGTCGACCCGGCTGGACGAGCGGGAACGCCGCCACGCCGACGAGGCGACCCGGCTGGCCGAGCGGGAGAAGCGGCTCGCCACCGCCGAAGCGGAGCTGGCCCGGCACACCAGCGCGCTCGCCGACGAACAAGCCGTGCTCGCCGCCGCCCACCAGACCGTCCACGCCGAACTGGAACGGATCGCGGGCCTGACCGCGGACGCCGCCCGTGCTGAGCTCGTCGCCGGCATCGAAGAGCAGGCCAAGCGGGAAGCGGCGGTGCTTGTCCGCGATCTGGAGGCCGAGGCGCGGCGGACTGGCGAGGCGCGGGCCCGTCACCTGGTCGCCGAGGCGATTCAACGGGTCGCCAGCGACCAGACCACGGAGAGCACCGTCAGCGTCCTGCACCTGCCCAGTGACGACATGAAGGGGCGGATCATCGGCCGGGAAGGCCGCAACATCCGGGCCTTCGAATCAGTCACCGGCGTCAACCTGATCGTCGACGACACTCCCGAGGCGGTGCTGCTCTCCTGCTTCGACCCGGTGCGGCGCGAAGTGGCCCGAGTGACGATGGAACGGCTGGTCGCCGACGGCCGGATCCATCCACACCGGATCGAGGAGGTCGCCGCCGCCGCCCAGCAGGACGTCGCGGAGCTGTGTCAACGGGCGGCAGAGGAGGCGCTGCTGGAGGTGGGCATCACCGATCTGCATCCCGAGCTGGTGACCCTGCTCGGCCGGCTACGTTACCGCACCAGCTACGGGCAGAACGTGCTCCGGCACCTGGTCGAGACCGCGCACATCGCCGGTCTGCTCGCCAGCGAGCTGCGGTTGGAGCCGGCCCAGGCGCGGGCGGCGAAGCGGGCGGCCTTCCTGCACGACATCGGCAAGGCGCTCACCCACGAAGTGGAGGGGTCGCACGCCAAGGTCGGCGCTGACGTCGCCCGGCGCTACGGGGAGTCCGACGAGGTGGTGCACGCCATCGAAGCCCATCACAACGAGATCACACCGCAGACCGTCGAGGCGGTCCTGACCCAGGCCGCCGACGCCTGCTCCGGTGCCCGTCCGGGGGCCCGGCGGGAAGGACTGTCCGCGTACATCAGCCGGTTGGAGCGGATCGAGGAGATCGCCGTCGGCAAGCCCGGGGTCGAGAAGGTCTACGCCATGCAGGCCGGCCGCGAGGTCCGGGTGATGGTCCACCCCGAGCAGGTCGACGATATCGGTGCGGCGGTGCTGGCTCGCGACGTGGCAAAGCAGATCGAGGAGGAGCTCACCTACCCGGGGCAGGTGCGGGTGACCGTGGTCCGGGAGTTGCGCGCCACCGAGACCGCCCGCTGACCCCTCACGGTATCCTCGGCGCACGGTATCGTACGGCGAGGCCGGATCGGGGAGGGTGTGAGTGGAGGACGGGCCACTGCGGGTCGCGCTGCTCACCTACCGGGGCAACCCTTTCTGCGGCGGTCAGGGTGTCTACGTTCGGCAGCTGAGTCGGGCCCTGAGCGACCTGGGCCACCACGTCGAGGTCTTCGCCGGCCAGCCCTATCCGGAGCTGGTTGACGCGGTGACTCTCACCCCGGTGCCGAGCCTCGACCTCTACCGGGAACCCGACCCGTTCCGGTGGCCCGCGCTGCGGGAGTACCGCGACCTGGTGGATGTGCTGGAGACCGCCACCATGGTGACCGGGGGTTTCCCGGAGCCATTGACCTTCTCGCTGCGAGCGCGCCGGCTGCTGGCGGCGCACCGGCATCGGTTCGATGTGGTCCACGACAACCAGACGCTCGGCTACGGCCTGCTCGGCCTCGGCCGGCTCGGGTTGCCGCTGGTGACCACCATTCACCATCCGATCCAGATCGACCGGCAGCTGGAGCTGGCGGCCGCCACCGGTCTGCGGCGTTGGTCGAAACGCCGCTGGTACGCCTTCACCCGGATGCAGCGGCGGGTGGCCCGCCGGCTGCCTCGGGTGGTGACCGTGTCCGAAGCGTCGCGACAACAGATCACCACCCACCTGAGCGTGCCCCCGGACCGGATCGACGTGGTTCCGATCGGGGTCGACACCGACCGGTTCCGGGCTGACCCCGCGACGCCCCGGGTGCCCGGCCGGCTGGTCACCACCGCCAGCGCGGACGTCCCGCTCAAAGGGTTGGTGCCGCTGCTGGAGGCGGTGGCGAAGCTGCGCACCGAGCGGCAGGTCGAGCTGGTGGTGGTCGGCTCCACCCGGCCCGGCGGTGCGGTCGCCGCGGCGATGCGCCGCTACGACCTCGGCGGGGCGGTCCGGTTCACCGGCCGGCTCAGCGAGACCGCGCTGATCGGCGAGCTGGCCAGCGCCGAGGTGGCGGTGGTGCCGTCGCTCTTCGAAGGATTCTCGTTGCCGGTGGTGGAGGCCATGGCCTGCGCCACCCCGGTGGTGGCGACCACCGCTGGGGCGCTGCCGGAGGTCGCCGGCCCGGACGGGGAGGCGGCGCTGCTGGTGCCCCCCGGTGACGGGTCGGCGCTCGCCGCCGCCATCGGTCGCCTGCTCGACGACCCGCCGTTGCGGCAACGGCTGGGCGCTGCCGGCCGCGCCCGGGTCACCGCCTCGTTCAGCTGGCGCGCCGCCGCCGCCCGGACGGTGAGCAGCTACCGGCGGGTGCGCGCCGGCCGGGAGGTGGCCGGGTGCTGACGATCGACCCGGCCCGGCTGGCCGGCACCCCGGGCGGTCGGGCCCTCGACATCGGCTGCGGCCAGGGCCGTCACGCGTTCGCGCTGGTCCGGCAGGGGCTGCCGGTGGTCGCCCTGGACTGGGACACCGACGCGCTGGCCGAGGTCAGCGACATGGTGGCGGCGATGCGCCAGGCCGGCGAGGTGCCGGCCGGCGCCGGGGCGCTGGCGGTCCGCGGCGATGTCCGGCGGCTGCCGTTCCCGGACGAGTCGTTCGACGTGGTGGTCGCCGCCGAGGTGCTGGAGCACGTACCCGACGACGAGATGGCGATGGCGGAGCTGGCCCGGGTGCTTCGGCCGGGCGGTGTGGCGGCGGTGACCGTGCCCCGGTGGTGGCCGGAGCGGATCTGCTGGGCGCTCTCCACCGAGTACCACCAGGTCCCCGGCGGCCACGTCCGGATCTACCGGGGGCGGCAGCTGCGGGCCCGGCTGCGGCGGGTCGGGCTCGTCCCGGAACACACCCACCACGCCCACGCGCTCCACTCGCCGTACTGGTGGCTGCGTTGCCTGTTCGGTGACCGGGCCGACCGGGCGTGGCCGGTGCGGGCATACCATCGACTGCTCGTCCACGACATCCTGCGTGGTCCATGGTGGACGAGGCGGACGGAGCGGCTGCTCAACCCGGTGCTCGGCAAGAGTCTGGTGGTGTACGCGCACAAGGAGCCCGGGTGAGCACCGGCGGCGTGCTCGACCAGAGCATGATCATCCAGACCGCGGCGTACATCGCGGGCCTGCAGCGGCCGGACGGGCAGATCCCGTGGGAGGCGGGCGGAGAGACCGACCCGTGGGACCACGTCGAGGCGGCGATGGCGCTGGATGTGGCGGGCCGGCCAGCGGCGGCCGCCGCCGCGTACGAATGGTTGGTGGCCACCCAGAACCCGGACGGCTCGTGGTGCCGCGGCTACCGCGACGATCGGGTGACCGACCCGGTCCGGGATGCCAACTTCACCGCGTACCTCGGGGTGGGGATGTGGCACCACTACCTGTCCACCGGCGACCGGCGGTGGCTGGCGCGGCTTTGGCCGACGTTGGGTGCCGCCGTCGAGTTTGTCCTGGGGCTGCAGGCCAGCGGCGGCGAGGTGGACTGGGCCCGGGGTGTCGACGGCGACCCGGCCGGTGAGGCGCTGCTCTCCGGATCGGCGAGCATCCACCACAGTCTCCGGTGCGCCGCGGCGATCGGGCGGCTGCTGAACCAGCCCCGACCCGAGTGGGAGCTGGCCGCGGCCACGCTGCGGCACGCCATCCTCGCCCACCCGGAGCGGTTCTCGCCGCGTACCCGGTACTCGATGGACTGGTATTACCCGGTGCTCGGCGGTGCGCTGCGGGGTGAGCCGGCGCGGACCCGGCTCGCCGCCGGCTGGGAGGGTTTCGTGGTGGCGGAGTGGGGTGCCCGCTGCGTCGCCGACCGGCCCTGGGTGACCGTCGCCGAGACCTGCGAGTTGGCGCTGTCGCTGTGGGCGGTGGGGCGCTCCGGTCCGGCTCGCCGGCTGCTCCGGCAGGTGCAGCGGCTGCGCTGCGGTGACGGCTCGTACTGGACCGGCTATGTGGTGCCGGACCGGGCGGTGTGGCCGGAGGAACGAACCTCCTGGACCGCCGGTGCGGTGCTGCTCGCCGACGCGGCGCTGGCCGGTGAGCCGGCGACCCGGGCGGTCTTCGACGGTGGCGAGCTGCCGGCCGGGCCGACCGCCGCCGAGTTGGCGGGGGTGCCCGACTGCACGGTCTCGCCGCGCTGCAGCACCCGCAGTGAGCCGGTAGCCGCGACCTGATGGAAACCGTCGCGGTCCAGGGCGGTGCGGAAGATCCGGTACGGCGCCTGGCCGCCGTCGGCCGGGTCCTCGAACACGTCGTGGATGACGAGCAGGCCGCCGGGGCGCAGGTGTGGCGCCCAGCCGTGGTAGTCGGCCTGGGCGGCGGCGTCGGTGTGGCCGCCGTCGATGAATAGTAGCGCCAGCGGGGTGGCCCAGATCGCGGCTACGGTGGCGGAGTCCCCGACGATGACGGTGACGGTGTCTTCGACGCCGGCGGTGGCGAGCACCCGGCGCAGCACCGGCAGGGTGTCGATCCGGCCGGTGACCGGGTCGACCAGGTCGGGATCGTGATACTCCCAACCGGGCTGGTGCTCCTCCGAGCCCCGGTGGTGGTCAAGGGTGATCACCGGGGCGGCGGTGTCTCGGGTACTGGCGGCTCGGGTACTGGCGGCTCGGGTACTGGCGGCTCGGGCCGCCGCGGCGAGGTAGATCGTCGACTTGCCGCAGTAGCTGCCGATCTCCAGCAGCGGGCCGCTGGTTGCGGCGGCTTGCACCGCGGCCTGGTAGAGGGCGAGCCCTTCGTGCGGCGGCATGAAACCGGGCGCCGTCTCGGCGGCGGACCGCAACGCTGCCTCCACGCCCGCTCTCCTCTCGTGAGTTGACCATGGGGTTGGGGACGGAAACTGGCCCGAATCATGTACCTAGGTCCATGATCAGCCCGAGTGGGGGCGGGGGTGGGGGCGGGGGCCGTGGTCGGGTCAGGATAGCCGGTAGCCTGGACACCCGAGATGAGTTGGACAACCGAGATGAGCACCGTCACCACCGCCGAACCCCGCTCGTACGAGGTCCGCACGTACGGCTGCCAGATGAACGTGCACGACTCCGAGCGGATCTCCGGCATGCTCGAGTCCGCCGGATATGTCCGGCATGTCGGGGATGAGCCGGCGGATATCGTCGTCTTCAACACCTGCGCGGTCCGGGAAAATGCCGACAACCGGCTCTACGGCAACCTCGGCCACCTGCGGCCGGTCAAGCAACGCCACCCTGGCATGCAGATCGCGGTCGGCGGCTGCCTGGCGCAGAAGGACCGGGGCGAGATCGTCAAGCGGGCGCCCTGGGTCGACGTGGTCTTCGGCACCCACAACCTGGGCGCGCTGCCGGTGCTGCTGGAGCGGGCCCGGCACAACCAGGCCGCCGAGGTGGAGATCCTGGAGGCGCTGGAGACCTTCCCGTCGACCCTGCCGACCCGGCGCGAATCCACCTACGCCGGCTGGGTGTCGATCTCTGTCGGGTGCAACAACACCTGCAGCTTCTGCATCGTGCCCAGCCTGCGCGGCAAGGAGCGCGACCGCCGGCCGGGGGAGATCCTCGCCGAGGTCGAGGCGCTGGTCGCCGAAGGGGTGCTGGAGGTGACCCTGCTCGGCCAGAACGTCAACTCCTACGGCGTCGAGTTCGGTGATCGGCTCGCGTTCGGCAAGCTGCTGCGCGCCTGCGGCGGCATCGACGGGCTGGAGCGGGTCCGGTTCACCAGCCCGCACCCGAAAGACTTCACCGACGACGTGATCGCGGCCATGGCCGAGACCCCGAACGTCTGCCACCAGCTGCACATGCCGCTGCAGTCCGGCTCCGACCGGGTGTTGAAGGCGATGCGGCGCTCCTACCGCTCCCAGCGCTACCTGTCGATCCTGGAGAAGGTCCGGGCGGCGATGCCGGACGCGGCGATCACCACCGACATCATTGTCGGGTTCCCGGGCGAGACCGAGGAGGATTTCCAGGCGACGCTGGATGTGGTGCGGGAGTCGCGGTTCGCCGGCGCGTTCACGTTCCAGTATTCGAAGCGGCCGGGTACGCCCGCCGCCGAGCTGCCCGACCAGCTGCCCAAGGCGGTCGTCCAGGAGCGGTACGAGCGGCTGGTGGCGCTGGTGGAGGAGATCACCTTCGCCGACCACCAACGGCAGATCGGCCGGGAGGTGGAGGTGTTGGTCGCGGTCGGGGAGGGACGTAAGGACGAGGCCACCGGCCGGCTCTCCGGCCGGGCCCGCGACGGCCGCCTGGTCCACTTCGCCGCCGACTCCGACTCCGACTCCGGTATCCGGCCCGGGGATGTCGTCTACACCACGGTCACCTCGGCGGCGCCGCACTACCTGATCGCCGACGCGCCGGTGAGCGCCCACCGCCGGACTCGCGCCGGTGACGCGTACGAGGCGGGTCACGCTCCCCGGACCGCCGGCGCCCCCGGCGTCATGCTCGGCATGCCCCGCCTCGCCAGCCGATCATGAACCTAGGTACCTGGTCGGCGGGTATTGCCGCCCCGAACCCCATGGTCAACTACGGCAGGGTTGCCTGACCGGTAGGGACGGGGCCGCCCGAGCTAAGGGCGTAGTGATCTTCGTACATGCGTGCTAATATGGCGTTGTGGATGAACGGTGTGACGGCGGGAGCCCTGGTGGGCTCCCCGATGGGCTCCCCGATGGGCTCCCTGGTGGGCTCCCCGATGAGCTCGAGGCGATGCCGGCCGGGGTCGGGCTCGCTGAGGCGCTGGCGTCGGTTGACCGTTCTACTCTGGACACGGACGGCCTGCTGCGGCTAGCGGCGGCGCGGAGCCGGCTGTTGGCGCAGGTGCAGGCGCAGCTGTTGGCCGACCTGCATGCGGTGGCGCACGCCGACCCCTCCGCCGGGGCAGGCCCGCCCGGTAGCACCGGCTGGGCAGACACAGAGACGGCGTTCGCACTGACGTGGACCAGCTCACGGGCTGCCGGCGAGATCGGTTTCGCGGAGGCGTTGATCGACCGGCTGCCGATGGTCTTCGCCGCGCTCGCAGCCGGGGTGATCGATCGACCCAAGGCGTACGTGTTCGCGCAGGTCCTCGCGGCGGCGGAGGAGCCGGTTGCCCGGGCGGTGGCCAGCCAGGTGATCGAGGCCGCGCCCGAGCTGACCACCGCCGAGATCGGGGCGCGGCTGCGCCGGCTGCTGCTCGCCGCCGACCCGCAGGCCTCGGCGAAACGCGCCCGCGAAGACAGCCGTTCCCGGCGGGTGGGGGTCTACCTCAACGACAACAATCTGGCCGGCTTGGCCGGGTACGAGTTGGCTCCGCATCGGGTGGCGGCGGCGTGGGAGCGGTTGTCGGCGATCGCCCGGGCGGCGAAGGCAGCCGGTGACCAGCGGCGGGTCGACCAGTTGCGGGCGGATGCGTTGCTGGATCTTCTGGTCGGTGACGGGGTCGCGGCCGGTGGGCCGATCACCGACGGTGGTCTCGGCGGCGGGGGTGTGCGCACCGGTGACAGGGGTGTGCGCGCCGGCGACGGGGCGGGGGAGGCGGTGGCGCCGGGGAGGGGGACCCCGTGGCCCACAGCTCCGGCCGATCCCACGCTGCTCGACCCGGCCAGTGACCCCACCATCACCGTGCCGTCGGACGCGCCGCCTTCGGCGGCGATCCCGCCGGACGCAGTGCTTGAGCCGCCCGCTCTCGCGGCGGGCGGTGACGAGCCGGAGGAGATCGAGCACGAGGTGCTGCGGCCGTTGTGGGCGGCGGGCTTCGCCGGTCTGCCCTCGACCCGACCTGGCGCGGCCGCGGGTCCGGCCGCGGGTCCGGCCGCGGGTCCGATGCCGGGGCCGCGCAAGGGTGTGGTGGAGATCCAGGTTCCGTTCGCCACGCTCACCGGGCAGGCGGAGCTACCGGGCGAGATCGCCGGGTTCGGGCCGGTGCTGGCGGACATCGCCCGGCAGGTGGCGTCCCAGCAGGCCAAGGATACCTGGCGGTTTTCTGTCTATGATGGAGCTGAACGGCTGCTCTACCACGGCATCACCCGGCACCGTCCGCGGCCGGTCGCCACCAGACGACCTGACGCGGAGACGCTCGCATTGGTCCGAGCGCGGGACCGCACGTGCGTGGCTCCTGGATGTCGTCACCCGGCCTGGTCGGCCGATATCGACCATATCCACGAGTGGGCCCGCGGCGGAGACCACCATCCGGCCAACCTGGCCGTCCTGTGCCGGCGGCATCACATGTTCAAGCATGCCACCGGCACCGAGCTGGTCCAGCCCGCACCGGGAGCGTTCATCTGGACCACGCCCGCCGGCCGGCGGTACACCACCCGTCCGAGCCCGTCGTTCGCCGTACCTGAGCTCGCCGTACCTGAGCTCGCCGTACCTGAGCTCGTCTCACCTGGGTGAGCCACCGAGCATCAGCCGGTGGCGTCCTCGGTCGGGGCCGGGCTCTCCGGTGCCTCCGGGGGCCCGGGCGGGGCGTCGATCGGGAGCTCGTCGCTGAAGAAGTCGGCGATCGCCTCCAGGTTGGTCAGCAGCAGGAACGCCAGCGCGGCCCCGATCGCGAAGATCAGGACCTGCTTCACTCCGCCCTTGGCCAGGACCAGGATGCCGGTGAGGACCGCGACCACGATGAAGATCATCGGTAGGTTGTCGGAGAGCCAGGCCAGCCAGTTGCTCAGCCAGTTCTGGAACGGTGTCTCCTGCGCCAGCACGGTCTCCGGTGCGACGGTAGGGGGAATCCCGAGCACTGGATCGTCTCCTTAGGGTCGCGAAAGGAGCAAGCGGCTCAGGCGTGTGCCGACCCGCCCTTGTGGTCACTAATGGTACGTCAGCGCGTAGCCGGGACGGCGGGTCAGCGTAGCCCAGCCGGCGGTAGGTCAGCCGGCGGTGGCTCAGGTGGCGCGTTCGGCGAGCGCCAGCAGTTGCCGTTTGCTCGCCAGCGCATCCTCGGCCTCGGCGATCCGCTTCTGGTCCCCCGCGGTCCGGGCACGTTCCAGCCGCTCCTCCGCCTCAGTGACCTGCGACCGCATCTGATCCAGCAGCGGGTTCGCCGCCGGGTCGGGGCGCCGCCACGCGGTGTCCATCGCCTTGCGGACCTTGTCCTCGACCGCCCGCAGCCGGCGCTCCAGCGGGGCGGCCGCCTCCCGGCGTACCCGGCCGGTCTGGCCCCACTCGGTGAGGATCTCGCGCATCGCGCTCTGCGCGCCACGCGGGTCCGCCTCAAGGTCCAGCGCCTCCGCCCGGGCGACGAGCTCCTGCCGCCGGGCCAGGTTGTCCTTCTGCTCGGCGTCGCGGGCGGAGAAGACCTCGGAGCGGCGGCTGAAGAAGGTGTCCTGGGCGGCCCGGAACTGGGCCCAGAGCCGCTGCTCAGCGTCCTTGCTGGCGCGCGGCGCCGCCTTCCACTGGTTCATCAGCTCCTTGAGCTGGTTGGCGGTCTCGGTCCAGTCGGTCGAGTCGGCGAGCGCCTCGGCCTGTGCGACCAGCTCTTCCTTGGCGCCCTGGGCCTGTTTGCGGGAGGCGTCCAACGAGGCGAAGTGGGCGCCGCGGCGGCGGGCGAACCCGTCGCGGGCGGCAGCGTACCGCTTCCACAGTTCGCCGTCGGTCTTCTTGTCGACGCCGCGGATGGCGCGCCACTCGTCGAGGATTTCCCGCAGCCGGTCGCCCGAGACCTTCCAGGCGGTCGACTCGGTGGCGATCTGCTCCGCCTCCTCGACCAGCGTAGTCTTGCGGGCCACCGCCTCGGCCCGGGCGGCGTCGCGTTCCGCCCGCTGCTGCACCGCTTTCTCGTCGGCGAGGCTGGCGAGCTTGTCGAGCCGGGCCGCGAGGCCGTCGACGTCGCCGACGACGTGCGCCTCGGCCAGACTCTCCCGGAGCCGGCGGATGCTGGTGGCCGAGCGGGCGGGGTCGGCGGCCCCGGTGGAGAGCCGGGCCTCGATCAGATCCACCTCGGTGACCAGGTCGGCGAAGCGCCGGGCGAAGTGGGCCAGCCCCTCTTCGGGGGTGCCAGCCTGCCACGAGCCGACCGCCCGTTCCCCCTCGGCTGTCTTCACGTACACCGTGCCGTCCGCGTCGATCCGGCCGAAGCTGGTCCACTCGCTCATCTACTCGTCCCGTCTACCCCGGGCGTCACCGCCGGCCCGTTACGGACCGGTCGGCCGCTGCCGCACGCCGCCGCCCGGTTGGGCGACGACCCCTACGTAGGCATTCTCACAGGTGCCCCCCGGGGCCCGTCGAGGCCCCGTGGCAGACCGTGACCATTTGGTGTCCTTTCAGACCGTATCCGGTTGCATGCGGGGGGACCACGCCACCACTGACATCCGGGCGCATTAGGGTCGTGCGGGTGGACCAGCTGGTGGTGGCGGTGGTGGGACCTACCGCGACGGGCAAGTCGGAGCTTGGGATCGAGCTCGCCCGAGCGCTCGGTGGGGAGGTGGTCAACGCCGACTCGATGCAGCTCTACCGGGGGATGGACATCGGCACCGCGAAGGTGCCGCCGGCGGAGCGGGGCGGCGTGCCGCACCACCTGCTGGACATCTGGGAGGTGACCGAAACCGCCAGCGTCGCCGAATATCAACGGCTGGCGCGGGCGGCGGTGGCGGAGATCCTCGGCCGCGGCCGGGTGCCGGTGTTGGTGGGCGGCTCCGGGTTGTACGTGCGGGCGGTCCTGGACGAACTGGAGTTCCCTGGCACCGACCCGCTGATCCGGGGAAAGCTTGAGTCAGAGCTGGCCGAGTACGGTCCGGAGGCGCTGCATCAGCGGCTGCGGGAAGTCGACCCGGTGGCGGCGGGGGCGATCTTGCCCAGCAACGGTCGCCGGATCGTCCGCGCGCTGGAGGTGATCAGTTTGACCGGTCGCCCGTTCGTCGCCCGGCTGCCCGAGCAGCCCCGGCCCGCGTACCGGTCGGTGCAGGTGGCGCTGGATCGTGACGGCCCGGAGTTGGACGAGCGGGTGGCGACCCGGGTGGGGCAGATGTGGCGAGCTGGGCTGGTGGCGGAGGTGCGCGGGTTGGCGGAGCGAGGGCTGCGGCAGGGGCGGACCGCCCGTGCCGCGCTGGGCTACCAGCAGGTGCTGTCGTTCCTGGCCGGGGAGGTGAGCGAGGACGCCGCGTACGCCGAGACGATCCGCGCCACCCGGCGTTACGTGCGGCGGCAACGGTCGTGGTTCCGGCGCGACCCGCGACCGGTGTGGCTCGGTGCGGACCGCGCGGATCTGACCGAGGCGGCGCTCGCCGCAGTCGCGCAGGCGGAGCTGGCGCAGCCGGGAGGGGAGCGGTGATGGAGCCGATCGAGTTCACCAAGGGGCAGGGCACCGGCAACGATTTCGTGATCATCCCGGATCCGGAGGGGGCGTTGATCCTGACTCCGGAGCTGGTGACGGGCCTGTGCGACCGGCGGTTCGGCATCGGCGCGGACGGGGTGTTGCGGGTGGTGCGTACCGCCGCCGATCCAGAGTTGGCGGCGGATCCGCAGCGGTACGGCGGAGCGGAGTGGTTCATGGATTACCGCAACGCCGACGGCTCGATCGCGGAGATGTGCGG
This sequence comes from Natronosporangium hydrolyticum, assembly GCF_016925615.1. Taxonomy (NCBI): domain Bacteria; kingdom Bacillati; phylum Actinomycetota; class Actinomycetes; order Micromonosporales; family Micromonosporaceae; genus Natronosporangium; species Natronosporangium hydrolyticum. The sequence continues at coordinate 3,950,730 of NZ_CP070499.1, read as the reverse complement.
CAACGGGGTGCGGGTGTTCGCCCGGTATCTGGTCGCCCGTGAACTCGTCGCTACCAGCGAGTTCCTGGTGGGGACCCGCAGCGGGCAGGTGGCGGTGGTGGTGTCGGAGGAGGCGGTCAGCGCCACCATGGGGCATCCGCGGCTGCTCGGCGAGACCACCGCGCGGCTCGGCGGGCAGGTCTTCACCGGTACCGCGGTCGACTGCGGCAACCCGCACCTAGTGTGTCCGTTGCCGCGGTCGGTGCGGTTGACGGAGCTGGAACTGACCGCTGCCCCGGTGGTCGATCCGGGGCTGTTTCCCGACGGCGTGAACGTGGAGTTCACCGAGCCGGTGACCGGCGAGCCGGCGGGGCCGGACCATGTCCGGATGCGGGTGTACGAGCGGGGGGTGGGCGAGACCCTTTCGTGCGGTTCCGGGGCCTGCGCCGCTGCCGCGGTGACGCTCCACCGCAGTGGGCAGGCCGCCGGCTTGGCGACCGTGGATGTGCCGGGTGGCCGGTTGACGGTGGCGATCACCGCGGAGGAGTGTGCGCTGACCGGGGCGGCGGTGCTGGTGGCGCAGGGCACGGTGTTCCGCGACGCGTTGGCGGCACCGACGGTGTGATCGGGCGCGGCACCGGTCAGCTGGTGCCGCCGTTGGGGCTGCGCTGGGCCGGGGCCTCGTCCACCATGCCTTCGCTGATCAGGTGTTGCGAGACCTCCTCGGTGAGTTCCTCGGTGTAGCGGCGCCGGTCGGCGCGGCGGCGGGCGAGCAACTCGGCGCGGAGCTGTTTCCAGATCGCGACACACATCAGAATCATGATCACGCTGACCGGCAGCGCCGCCATGATCGCGGCGATCTGGAGCGCCTCCAGGCCCTCCTCGCCCGCGGCTAGCACCAGCAGCGCGATCGCGATCGCCCCCTCCAGCGCTGCCCAGAACACCCGGCTCCAGACCGGCGGGTCCGGCTCCCCGCCGGAGGCGAGCATGTCCACCACCAGCGACCCGGAGTCCGAGGAGGTGATGAAGAACAGCGCGATCAGCACCAGCACCCCGACCGTGACCAGGGTTCCCGCCGGCAACCCGGAGAGCAGGCCGAAGAGCGGGAACTCCTCGCCCTCGGCGAGCGAGTCGGCGAGCCCGCCAGCGTCGAAGATCTCCTGATGGATCGCGGCGCCACCGAGCACCGAGAACCACAAGAACGACACCAACGTGGGTACCAGCAGCACACCGGCGACGAACTCGCGGACGGTGCGGCCGCGGGAGATCCGGGCGATGAAGATCCCGACGAACGGCGCCCAGGACATCCACCAGCCCCAGTAGAAAGTCGTCCAGCCGGCGGCCCAGGTCTCGCCCGCCTCGCCCTGTTCGGCGCCGACGTCGAAGCTGAGCCGGAACAGGTTCTGGATGTACAACCCGGTGGACTGGATGAACTCCCGGAACAGGAACAGCGTCGGCCCGGTGACCAGGATGAACACCAGCAGGACCGCCATCAGCGAGACGTTGAGCTGGGAGAGCCATTTGATGCCGCGGTGCAGCCCGGTGGCGACCGAGGAGATCGCCACCAGCGTGATCGCGATGATCAGCAGCACCTGGACCAGCGTCCCGGGCGTCACGTCGGAGACGACGCCGATGCCGCCGGCGATCTGCAGCGCCCCCAGCCCGAGCGAGGTGGCGACGCCGAACAGGGTGCCGACGATCGCCACGATGTCGATCACGTCGCCGAGCCAGCCGCGGACATACTTACCGAGCACCGGCTCCAGCGCCCACCGGATCGAGATCGGCCGGCCCCGCCGGTGCACCGCGTACGCGATGGCCAGGCCGACGATGGCGTAGACCGCCCACGGGTGGAGGCCCCAGTGCAGGAAGGTCTGGATCAGTGACTCCTGCCCGGCAGCGGCCGCCGGGCCCTGCAACGCGTCCGGTTGGTACCAGGGGTCGGCGCCGCTCTCCGCGGCAGGTCCGGCACCGACCGTACCCGGCCGGGGATCGACCAGATGGGAGATGGGTTCGGCGACCCCCCAGAAGATCAGCCCGATCCCCATGCCGGCGGCGAACAGCATCGCCAGCCAAGACTGAAGCTTGAACTCTGGGTCGTCGGTGTCGCGGCCGAGTTTGATGTCACCGAGCCGGCTGGCGCCCACCACCACGATGAAGATCACGAAGGCCGCGACGATCAGGACGTAGTACCAGCCGAACGTGGTGACCACGTTTTCGTGGAGGGTGTTGACGACGCTGATGGCGCTGTCGGTGAAGAGCCAGGCGTAGAGCACGAACCCCACCACCACCGCCGCCGCGGGCAGGAAGACCCGCAGCATCGCGGCGCGTCGGCTCGGTGGGCGGGTCCGCCGCTCCGGTGCCCCGTTTACCTCGGAACGCCCTGGCTCGGAACGCCCTGGCCTGGGCCCCGAAGCCGCTGGTGTCGCCATGCGGTGCCCCCTCCCCGTACCCCTTCGGGTGGTTACCCCGGGTCGGCCGTCGGGCAAACCACCACCGCGCGGGGGAACCAATCGCGACCGGTGAAGCGACAGACAAAACCGGGCGGCGCCGCAGCGCCGCCCGGTTCTTGGTACGGAGGTGAAGAACCGCCCGATCAGGCCCGGGTAGGTCCGGTCTCCGCCTTGTCGGTGGCGGCCTCGCCGCCGTTGCCGTTCGGCTCGATCAACCCGTCGTCGATCATCGACTGGGTGACGTGGGCGGTGAGTTCCTTAGTTCGGCGCTCTCGCTCCAGCCGCTGCCACTCCCGGCGTTCTTCGCCGAACTGCTTCCAGATCGACACGCACATCGCCAGCATCACCAGGCTGAACGGCAGCGCCGCGATGATCGCCGCGGTCTGCAACGCCTCCAGCCCGCCCTGCTCGCCGGTGATCAGGACCAGCAGCGCGATCGCTACCAGCCCTTCCAGGACCGCCCAGAACACCCGGCTCCAGGTGGGCGGGTCGGGGTCGCCACCGGAGGCGAGCATGTCCACCACGAACGAGCCCGAGTCCGACGAGGTGACGAAGAAGGTCGCGATCAAGATGATCACCATGATGCTGATCAGCGTGATCAGGATACCGGCGACCGGCAGGCCATCGAGCATCTGGAAGAGCGCCCCGACGGTGCTCGGCCCGTCCGCCGGGTCGACCAGCCCGCCGTCACCGAAGACTTCGGAGTAGATCGCGGTGCCGCCGAGCGCGGAGAACCAGAGGAAGGAGACCACGGTCGGCACCAGCAGCACCCCGGTGATGAACTCCCGCACCGTCCGCCCGCGGGAGATCCGGGCGATGAAGATCCCGACGAACGGTGCCCAGGAGATCCACCAGCCCCAGTAGAACGTCGTCCACGCCGACTGCCAGGCCTCGCCGGACTCGCCGTGCTCGGCGCCAACATCGAAGCTGAGCTGGAAGAACTGCTGCAGGTACTGGCCGCTGGACTGGATGTACTCCCGGAAGATGAAGACCGTCGGTCCGGCGATCAACACGAAGATCAGTAGCACCCCGGCCATCGAGACGTTGATCTGCGACAGCCACTTGATGCCACGCTTGAGCCCGGTCATCACCGAGAGCGTCGCCACCAGGGTGATGCTGCCGATCAGCAGCACGGTGACCAGGTCACCAGGCTCGTCGACCCAGCCGAGGAACTCCATGCCGGCGCCGATCTGCAGCGCCCCGAGCCCGAGCGAGGTCGCGACCCCGAAGATGGTGCCGACGATGGCGAGGATGTCCACCAGGTCGCCGAGCCAGCCGCGGACGTACTTGCCGAGGACCGGCTCCAGCGCCCACCGGATCGAGACTGGTCGACCCTTCCGGAACACCGCGTACGCGATCGCCAGCCCGACGATCACGTAGATCGCCCAGGCGTGCACCCCCCAGTGGATGAAGGTCTGCGGCAGCGCCTGCGAGGCGGCTTCGGCGGCGGCGCCCTCGGCGCCCTCGGCCTGGTACCAGTTGGGGTCGTAGTCGGGGGCCTGGGAGCCGGTGGCGCCCGGACGCGGGTCTGCCAGGTGCCACAGCGGTTCGGCGACGCCCCAGAAGACCAGCCCGATCCCCATCCCGGCGGAGAAGAGCATCGCCAGCCAGGTGCCGAGCTTGAACTCGGCGGGCTCGTCGTCGCGGCCGAGCTTGATGTTGCCGAACCGGCTGACCGCCAGAACAATCGAGAAGACGACGAAGCCGGCCACGAGCAGGATGTAGTACCAGCCGACCGAGTCGATGATCCCTGCTTGCAGCCAGTTGATCGCCTCTTCGGTCCGGCTCGGGAGGAGCACGGTCAACAGCACGAAGCCGATGACGAAGGCGGCGGCGGGGATGAAGACCCGCGGCGCCATCAGGAACCGTTTTCGGGGCGACCGCTCCGGCGGTGGCTCGGGTGGAGCCTCAGTCGGGGGTGCGGTTGACATGATCCGATCTCCTTGCCTCGGTAGTCGATCATGGGCTGTGAACATCCTTGTCCCTCTGTATCGATCTCGCAACTCGCCCCTTAGCCCTTCTCGCCGGTCTTACCAGCTGGATCTTGCAGCGTCGCGGCGGCCGACCACGCGTACCGGGGGCCCGCCGCCCCCGGTGCGCGGCGAAACTGTGCTGCGGTGCCGGGGCTCGACGTGTCACGATTGAGCGGTAAGCGCCGCGACCCGCAGACGAGGTGACAGATTTGCCCGAGCCGAACGAGCTAGCCGAGTCGACCCTGGTGGTTGACGACCCATCAACCGGGGAGCTTGAGCTGGCTGACCGGCAGGCGCTGCGGCGGGTCGCCGGGCTCTCCACGGAGCTCGCCGACGTCACCGAGGTGGAGTACCGGCAGCTCCGGTTGGAACGAGTGGTGCTGGTCGGAGTCTGGGCCGACGGGACCGTCGACGACGCCGAGAACTCCCTCACCGAACTCGCGGCGCTGGCGAGCACCGCCGGCTCCACCATCCTGGAAGGGCTCATCCAACGGCGAAACCGGCCCGACCCGGCCACCTACGTCGGCCGTGGCAAGGTCGGTGAGCTGCGGGACATGGTGGCGGCGGTCGGCGCCGACACCGTCATCTGCGACGGCGAACTCTCCCCCAGCCAGCTGCGTAACCTGGAGCAGGAGACCAAGGTCAAGGTCATCGACCGGACCGCGTTGATTCTGGACATCTTCGCCCAGCACGCGCGCAGCCGGGAGGGCAAGGCCCAGGTCGAGCTGGCGCAGCTGCAATATCTCGTGCCCCGGCTGCGCGGCTGGGGTGAGGCGCTCTCCCGGCAGGCCGGCGGCCGCGCCGGCGGTGCCAGTGGCGGGGTCGGGCTGCGCGGCCCCGGTGAGACCAAACTGGAGACCGACCGCCGCCGGATCCGCACCCGGATCGCGAAGCTCAAGCGGGAGATCACCGGCATGCGCACCACCCGCGACGTGCAGCGCGCCAGCCGACACCGGCGGCAGGTGCCGAGCGTGGCGATCGCCGGCTACACCAACGCCGGCAAGTCCAGCCTGCTCAACCAGCTCACCGGCGCGGGAGTCATGGTGGAGGATGCGCTCTTCGCCACCCTCGATCCCACCACCCGCAAGGCGCAGACCTCCGAAGGCCGCACCTACACGCTCTCGGACACGGTCGGATTCGTCCGGCACCTGCCACACGAGCTGGTCGAGGCGTTCCGCTCCACTCTGGAAGAGATCGCCGACGCAGACCTGATCGTGCACGTGGTCGACGGCGCCCACCCCGACCCGCAGGCGCAGGTCAGCGCGGTCCGCGAGGTGCTCGCCGAGGTCGGCGCCGACCAGGTCCCGGAGCTGCTGGCGATCAACAAGATCGACGCGGCCGGCGAGGCGGAGCTGCTACTGCTCAAGCGGGAGTGGCCGCAGGCCAACTTCGTGTCGGCGCACACCGGCACCGGCGTCGCGGAGCTGCGGGCCGCGGTCGAGGCCGCGCTGCCCCGACCGGCGATCGACCTGGAAGCGGTCGTCCCGTACGACCGCGGCGACCTCATCGCCCAGGTGCACGAACGCGGCCAGGTCAAGCATGTCGCGCACGAACCGGACGGCACCCGGGTCTCCGCCCGGGTCGACCCGGACCTCGCCGCAGCCCTCGACCCGTACCGGAGCGAGCCGCCGCACCCCGACGCTGCGCCAGACTGATCTCCGGCCCTGCGGCGCGCCGGGCCGGCATGGGAAACTAGCGCGATGCGTCGACTGACAGCGGTGGCGGTGGCTTGCCTGCTCCCGGTCAGCGCGGGTCTGGCCCCGGCCGGGCCCGCGCTTGCGCAACCCAGCCCCACCGCCCCGCCCACCGAGGAAGAGCCGGACGAGCCGGAGATCTTCGTGCCCGAACCAGTGCCGGGCGAGGAACAATGCTCGATCGCCGATCCTCGGCTCAACCAGCTCTCGGGTCTGGTCGCGGTCGACGACGGCTACTACGTGATCAACGACGGCAGCGGTGAGCAGGGCGTCTTCGTGCTCGACCAGGCGTGCCAGGTGACCGAGCAGCTCTTCTACGCCGATCCGGGCTCACGGGACCCGGAAGACCTGGAACTCGACCGGGCCGACAACATCCTGTGGGTCGGCGACATCGGCGACAACCAGGCCGCCGGCACCGCCGCCGGGGACCCCCGCGATACGGTCGCGCTGTGGCGCACTGACCTCAACGGTGACCGCATCCCGACGCTGCACCGGTTCGTGTACGAAGACGGCCAACCGCGCGATGCCGAGGCTTTGATCCTCGACGGCGACGGGGTGCCGGTCATCGTCACCAAAGAGATCGGCGGCACCGCAGAGATCTTCAAACCGGTCGATCTGGTGCCGAACAACCCGGCCGAGCAGGCGGTCACCCTGGAGCGGGTGGGGGAGTTCAGGCCTCCGGACACCGGTAGCGAGCATGACGTGTTCCCCTCGGCGGTGGCCCGGCGCACCGTCACCGGCGGCGCCACCGCCCCCGACTTCGAGACCGTCGTGCTGCGGACCTACACCGACGCGTTCGAGTTCGATGTGACCGACGGCGATGTGGTGGGCGCGATCAACGACGCGCAGCCTCGGGTGACGCCGCTGCCGGGCGAACCGCAAGGCGAAGCGATCACCTATACCCCCGACGGCGCGCACTTCCTCACCGTGTCGGAGATCCCGGAAGAACAGGCCAACTTCGTCCCGGCGATTCTGCAGTACGAGCCGGGGCCGCCACCCCCGGAGCCGGAGCCCGACGAGACTGAGGAGGCGGCGGCAGCGCCGGAGGGCCGAGGGTTCTCGTTAATCAACGACGTGCGGGACATCCTCAACGTGATCGCGGTGGTCGGTGTGATCGGGCTGCTGCTAGTCGTCGCCGGCATCGTCGGCATCGTGCGTGGCCGGCGCCGCGCCGCTCAGGAAGATGCGGATGCCTCCGAAGCGGACGATGACGATCCGGAGGCCGACGCGCCGGCGACCGCCCGGGCTCGTCCCCGCGGCCCCCGGGGTGCTACAGCCGTGGGCGGTGCTACAGCCGTGGGCGGTGCCGCAGCCGTGGGCGGTGCGGCGGCCGCCGCGGGCGGCGTCTACGGGTCAAGCGCCCGCCCCGACGCGTCGCCGGAACCGGAGGAGTACGGCGGTGCCCAGTACGGCGGGACCCAGTACGGCGGGACTCAGTATGGCGGGACTCAGTACGGGGGTGCCCAGTACGGCGAGGGTCAGTACGGCGAGGGCCAGTATGACAGGGCTGAGTATGACGAAGGTCAGTATGGCGGTGCTCAGTACGGCGGGACTCAGTATGGCGGGACTCAGTACGGGGGTGCTCAGTACGGCGAGGGTCAGTACGGCGAGGGTCAGTACGGCGGGGGCGCGTATGACCAGGGGTATGAGCCGGGCTACGGGGGCCAGTATGGCGGGGCGGAGTACGGGGGCCAGTACGGTGGGGGCCAGTATGGGAACGATCCTGGCGGCCACTATGCGGAGCCGGGATACCCGGCCGGGTACGGCGATGCCGGGCATGCCCACTATGACCAGGGTTACCAGGATTGGCCTGGGGAGCAGGTCGACGGCTACGGCTACGGTGAGTCGGACGGCGGGGCAAACCGGGGTGGTGGTCAGCAGCCCCATCCGCCCGACTATTACTCAGACGACCCCGACTACCCGTACGAGTTTCGGGACCCGAATCGTTGGTAGCTGCGCTGGCGGGTCAGACCCGACGTAGGACGGTCACCACTCGCCCCATGATGGTCGCCTGCTCACCCGGGATCGGCTCGTAGGCAGGGTTTCGCGGCATCAGCCACACCCGTCCTTCGCGCCGCTGGTAGGTCTTGACCGTCGCCTCGCCGTCGATCAGCGCCGCCACGATCTGCCCGTTCTCTGCCTCCGGCTGTTGCCGGACCGCCACGAGGTCACCGTCGCAGATCGCGGCGTCCACCATGGAGTCACCCTTGACCTGGAGCAGGAAGAGCGTGCCCTCACCGACCAGCTCCCGGGGGAGCGGGAAGACGTCCTCGATCAGCTCCTCGGCGAGGATCGGCCCACCTGCGGCGATCCGGCCGAGCATGGGCACGTAGGCGGGGGCGGGTCGGAGGGGTTCGGCACCGTTCTCCTCGGCCACCTCGTGGGCGGGGCGCACGTCGACCGCGCGCGGCCGGTTCGGGTCGCGGCGCAGATAGCCTTTGCGCTCGAGCGCCTTGAGTTGATAGGCGACGCTGCTGGGCGAGACCAGGCCCACCGCCTCACCGATCTCCCGGACGCTCGGCGGGTAGCCGTGCTCCTGACCCCAGTTGCGGAGGAACTCCATGATCCGTCGCTGGCGGGGGGTGAGGTCCGCGGCGAAGACTTCCGGCATGGCGCTTACCACCTCCGAGACGGCGCGCAGCTCGGCGCCGTCGCCGTGCTGTCGGACCCGGGCGCGGGCCTGGGCCACCTCCTGCTTTTTGGGCTGCCCGCTCATGTCGTCCCGTCCCTCCTGATGTGACTGCTCCGCCGACGTTATCGCACAGGTGGGTCATTTTCCCATACATCCGTTCGACTCGCTGGCGTGTCGGGGGCGTGGAGCTCTCGACAGGATCAGCCCGCTCTGCTAGAAGTGTAGAACATACGTACATCGAACGGCTGTACGGGGAGGGGGCGCGTGATGGACGGTTCTGTCCGTTCTGGGCGGCGGGCCAGGGTCCGGTTGACCCGGCGAGGGCGCATCGTGATGGTCGCGGCGGCGTTCTTCTTGGCGGGGGTGCTGGTGCTGCTGGCGGCGCCCGCGGTCACCGCCGCCGCGATTCCCGACCCGGCCGGAGCTGCGCCCGCGCCCGCGGAGTCGTCGGGGGTGGTGGCGGTGGTGCTGCCGGGAGACACGTTATGGTCGGTGGCTGCGCGACATCTGCCGAGCCATGATGCTCCCGGGGTTGTCGCTGAGATCCGTCGCCTGAACGACCTGTCCGGGACGACGATCCATCCGGGGCAACGGCTGCGGCTGCCGGCGCGGTGACGGGCCGCAGGCCCTGTCGAAAAGGTCACACCGGCGGGTGGTGCGGGGTGGCGAGCTTGCGCGCGGCTAGGCGGCGGACTAATCTCGACCCCTAGATCTAGTAGTGACATGGGTGTAAGTCGGCTACAACTTGGGGTTCGGAGGTGCGAGAGTGCGTTGCCCGTACTGTCGCCATTCGGATTCCCGCGTGGTCGACACCCGCGACGCCGACGACGGAGCCTTGATCCGTCGGCGCCGTCACTGCTCCGAGTGCGGCAAGCGCTTTACGACAGTCGAGGAGGCGGTGCTGGCGGTGGTCAAGCGCAGCGGCGTCACCGAGCCGTTCAGCCGACCGAAGATCGTCAGCGGGGTCCGTAAGGCCTGCCAGGGTCGGCCGGTTGACGAGGACGACATCGCGCTGCTCGCCCAGCGGGTGGAGGAGACCATCCGGGCGCGAGGCGCCGCCGAGATCCCCAGCAATGAGGTCGGGCTCGCGATCCTGGGCCCGCTGCGGGAGCTGGACGAGGTCGCCTACCTGCGTTTCGCCAGCGTCTACCGGTCGTTCGAGTCGCTGGGCGACTTCGAAGCCGAGATCGCCGCCCTCCGGGCGGAGCGGCCCACCACTGGGCAGGCCGAGTCGGGAGCTCCTCCCGACCAGCGGGTGCAGCCCGCCGCGTCGGCTTACCGCGGCTGACCAGCACCACTGCTGACCAGCACCACCTGAGACAGCTAACTGCGACATTGATCACCGTGCGGCGTGACGCCGCAGCGACCCGAGGGGGCGATGAGATGGCGGGGGAGCGCAAGCCGGGCAAGACGGAGCTGGCTGGCCGCAACGGCAGCAAATCCAGCGGCAGGGCCACCGGTGGCGAGCCGGGTAACGAAGGCCCGGCGGGCAGCCCCGGCGGGCTCGGGATCGAACGGGTGTGGACCTCACCGGGGGTGCATCCGTATGACGAGGTGAGCTGGGAACGCCGCGACGTGGTGATGACCAACTGGCGGGATGGCTCGGTCAACTTCGAGCAGCGGGGCGTCGAGTTCCCCGACTTCTGGAGCATGAACGCCACCAGCATCGTGACGAGCAAGTATTTCCGCGGCGCGGTCGGCACGCCTGCCCGGGAGTGGTCGCTCAAGCAGTTGATCGACCGGGTGGTGGAGCAGTACCGGCAGGCCGGGTTGGCACACGGCTACTTCCGCTCCGACTCCGACGCCGAGATCTTCGGCCATGAGCTGACCTACCTGCTGCTGCACCAGTACTTCAGCTTCAACTCCCCGGTGTGGTTCAACGTCGGCACACCGTCGCCCCAGCAGGTCTCCGCCTGCCTGCCCTACGACGCGCTGGTGAGCACCCCGGCCGGGCTGGTGCCCATCGGTGAGCTGGTCGAGCGGGACGCGGTCGGGGGCAAGGTCTTCGACGCCGCCGGCGTCACCCAGATCGTCGCCACCAAGGCCAACGGCGTCCGGGACGTCATCAAGCTTCACACCACCGCCGGCTACACCCTCTCGGTCACCCCGGACCACCAGGTCTGGCGCGCCACCGCCACCGGCGGCGAGTTCGTCGAGGCAGGTGAGCTGCGCCCCGGGGATCACCTCGAGTGGCACCGCCGCGACGCGTACGGCGAACGGGAGCTGGACCTGCGGGAGGTGGCCGAGGCCGGGCTCGCCGGCTGGGTGCAGTTGGCCGGCTCGGTCGACGAGCAGGACGACACCCTCCGGCTGGCCGCGACCACCCGCAACGAGCACGAGCGCGACTGGGTGGTCGACGCGATGGACACGGTGCTGCCCGACGCCCACCGGGGCGAGCGGCGTACCGTCACCGCCGACGAAGCGGTCGATCACCGGCACATCTCCCTCTACGACCCGGCCCTCGCCGAGCTGGTGCATGGCTGGGGCCTACTGGAGCCAGGCGACCGGGCAACCGTGCCGGCGGGGCTGTTCACCGCCCCGCTGCCGGTGGTCGTGGCCTACCTGCGCAGCCTGTTCCAGACCGGTGGGTCCGAGGCGGCGGGATCGGTCTCGCTGACCACCGACTCCGGGCCGTTGGCCCATGGGGTGCAGAGCCTGCTGCTGCGGTTCGGGATCTTCGCGGAGGTGGTCGCCGCCGAGTCGGGGCAGGGGTGGCGGCTGCACCTGCCCGACCCCGCCGACCAGGTGATCTTTGCGGAGGAGGTCGGCTACGTCGACCCGGCCCGGACGTTCGCGCTGCGCGAGCGGCTCGCCGGGGCAGACCGGGCCGACCAGCGGACCCGCCGGTTGGAGATCACCCGGGTCGAGTCGGTCGGCCAGCAGCCGGTCTACGACATCCAGACCGAGTCCGGTGAGTTCCTCGCCGGCAACCTGCGGGTGCACAACTGCTTCATCCTCTCCGTCGACGACTCGATGGACTCCATCCTGGATTGGTACAAAGAAGAGGGCCTGATCTTCAAGGGCGGCTCCGGGGCCGGGGTCAATCTTTCCCGGATCCGTTCCTCCAAGGAGCTACTCTCCTCGGGCGGCACCGCCTCGGGGCCGGTGAGCTTCATGCGCGGCGCCGACGCCTCGGCCGGCACCATCAAGTCCGGTGGCGCCACCCGGCGGGCGGCGAAGATGGTGATCCTCGACGTCGACCACCCGGACATCGAAGAGTTCGTCGAGACCAAGGCGCGCGAGGAAGACAAGATCCGGGCGCTGCGCGACGCCGGCTTCGACATGGACCTCGGCGGCTCCGACATCGTCAGCGTCCAATACCAGAACGCCAACAACTCGGTCCGGGTCTCCGACGAGTTCATGCGCGCGGTCGAGCAGGGCGGGTCGTTCGACCTGCGGGGGCGGATGGACGGCTCGGTGGTCGACACGGTCGACGCCAAGGGGCTGTTCCGCAAGATCGCCCAGGCGGCGTGGGAGTGTGCCGACCCCGGCATGCAGTACGACGACACCATCAACGACTGGCACACCAACCCGGAGACCGGCCGGATCACCGCCAGTAATCCATGCAGTGAGTACATGTCTCTCGACAACTCGTCGTGCAACCTCGCCTCGCTGAACCTGATGAAGTTCCTGCGGGACGAGGACGGCTCGTTCGAGGTGGAGCAGTTCGTCAAGACGGTCGAGTTCGTGATTACCGCGATGGATATCTCGATCAGCTTCGCGGACTTCCCGACCGACAAGATCGGCGAGACCACCCGCGCGTACCGGCAACTCGGGATCGGGTACGCCAACCTCGGTGCGCTGCTGATGGCGTGCGGCCTGCCGTACGACTCGGACGCCGGCCGGGCGCTGACCGGCGCGATCACCTCGCTGATGACCGGGGTCTCCTACCGGCGGTCGGCGGAGCTGGCCGGGGTGGTCGGCCCGTACCAGGGGTATGCCCGCAACGCCGAGGCGCACCAGCGGGTGATGCGCAAGCACGCGGCGGCCAACGACGAGATCAAGCCGAAGAGCCCGAACGCAGTGGCGGTGAGCCGGGCCGCGGCCGAACAGTGGCGGATCGGCAACGAGCTGGGTGCGGTGAACGGGTGGCGCAACGCCCAGGCGAGCGTTATCGCGCCGACCGGCACGATCAGCTTCATGCTCGACTGCGACACTACCGGGATCGAGCCGGATCTCGCGCTGGTCAAGTTCAAGAAGCTGGTCGGCGGCGGGTCGATGCAGATCGTCAACCAGACCGTGCCGCGGGCGCTGTCCAACCTCGGTTACCAGCCCGAGCAGGTGGAGGCGATCGTCGAGTACATCGCCGAGCACGGGCATGTGGTCGACGCGCCGGGGCTGCGGCCGGACCACTACCCGGTCTTCGACTGCGCGCTGGGGGAGCGGGCGATCTCGCCGATGGGCCATGTCCGGATGATGGCGGCGGCACAGCCGTTCCTGAGCGGTTCGGTGAGCAAGACCGTCAACATGCCGGAGAACGCCACCATCGCCGACATCGAGCAGATCTACTTCGAGGGCTGGCGGCTCGGCCTGAAGGCGATCGCCATCTATCGGGACAACTGCAAGGTGGGCCAGCCGCTCTCCAGCGGAAAGGGCGCCAAGCAGGTTGCCGAGCCGGAGAAGGTCATCGAGTACCGCCCGGTGCGCCGGCGGCTGCCGAAGAAGCGGCCGTCGCAGACCGTGTCGTTCGCGGTCGGCGACGCCGAGGGCTACCTGACCGCCTCCTCCTACCCGGACGACGGGCTGGGCGAGATCTTCCTGAAGTTCGGCAAACAGGGCTCGACCCTCGCCGGGGTGATGGACGCCTTCTCCATCGCCGTCTCGGTGGCGCTGCAGTACGGCGTGCCGCTGGAGCGGTATCTGGAGAAGTTCATGAACATGCGGTTCGAACCGGCCGGGATGACCGACGACCCGGACATCCGGATGGCGACCTCGGTGATGGACTACGTGGCCCGGCGGCTGGCGCTGGACTACCTGCCCTACGAGAAGCGCTCCGAGCTGGGCATCTTCACCGCCGAGGAGCGGGCCGCCGCGGTCCGTGCCGAGGCGGGCGACGACGACGGCGAGGTCGACCTTGCCGGGCTCGCTACCGCGCCGGTCTCGGCGAAGCCGGCGGCCCGTCCTGTGCTGGCGGCGGGTGACGAGTCGGCGACCTCGACCGAGTCGGTCGGCTCCTCCACCGAGCTGCTGGAGTCGGTGATCGGTAAGGCTGCCGATGCGCCGCTGTGCCTGACCTGCGGCACAAAGATGCGGCCGGCCGGCAGTTGTTACGTCTGCGAAGGTTGCGGCTCCACCTCCGGCTGCAGCTAGCAACCGAGCTTCGTTCCGGCGGCCCAGCCCGACCCCGTCCAAGGGTCATTGGTGCTGGGCCGCCGGAACGAACCGAGGCGCAAGTACGCTAGATCAGCTGCGGGACTGGCTGGTCGGATCCGGCCAATGAGACGGACCCAGCATCTGGAGCCACATCCTTCGAGATCAGCTTCAGAGTTCTGAGCAGGAGTTCTGGCGTTGCGTTCGGGACGGGGTCAAACCTGATCGAGGGATGCCCGAGCCGCTTTCTGACCCGCAGCCTGCCGATCTTGTCCACATGCTGATCAATCGGGTGGGCTTACGCGAATCGGAGGTGGCGGCGATGAGCAAGGTCGAAGCAGTCGAGCGGCTCAACCGCTACGGGATCGACGGCACGTGATTGAGCGGAATAGCCGACCATGCCGGTGGGTAGGTCTAGCGTCGGAGGGTCACACGGTTGCTTAGCCTAAGGAGCCGACGATGACGTCACAACTCAACCCGTACCTCACCTTCGACGGCAACGCCCGCGAGGCGATGGAGTTCTATCAGGCGGTCTTCGGCGGCGAGCTGCGGATCAGCACCTTCGGCGAGTTCGGCGGCACCGATCCCGCCATCATCGACAAGGTGATGCACGCGTCGCTCACCACCGATCAGGGCTACACGCTGATGGCCTCGGACAATGCACCCGGAATGCCATTCACCCCGGGCAACACCATCACCTGCAGCCTCAGCGGCGATCCGGGCGACGGCCTGGAGCAGATGTGGGAGCAGCTGGCCGACGGCGGCACGGTCACCATGCCGTTCGAGAAGCAGATCTGGGGCGATCTCTACGGTCTGTGCGTCGACCGGTTCGGCGTCCCCTGGATGGTCGACGTCTCCCAGCCGGAGTGAGCGCCCGCCCGGCTCAGCGGCAATGGGTCATCGCCTCCTCGGGGACGGTCACCACCTCGCCCGAGCCGAAGCTCACGTCGTAGCCGGCCGGCCCCGCGACGGCGGCCTCGATCGTCGCCGGCTCGCCCGGGTCGGCGACCGGGTAGGTGGTGCCGCACAGGGTCAGCGGCCGGGTGTCGATCACCACTGAGCGGCCGGCGAAGAGGGTGTAGCGCTCCCGGAGCCCGAAGAACGACCATCGGCGATGGAGCACCACCTCAGCCGGGCCCGCCCCCTCGACCGGGGCCGGCTGCGGCGTCACCTGCGTCTGGGCGACCACCTCGGTGCGTGGCCAGGCGGAGAACCCGGCCACGAGGGCCACCCCGCCCAGCGCACCGGCGGAGAGCAGCGCTGCCCCGACTTTCACCCACCCACGCGGTATCTTCACCGGCTCATGCTAGGCACCGCCCGCAAGCGCGTCGGCGATCATGCGGTGGCCCTGGGCCTCAAAGCGCTCATCGCCGACCTGGTAGGCCCAGGCCGCGGTGCCGATCGCCTCACGGACCAGCGTGCGGCGCCACGCGTCGGGCTGGCGTGGGTCGGCCCGGCGCGGGTCGGCGCCGTATCCCGCCAGGAACGCCTGCTCCAGCGCTGGGTCGCGGCGGAAATCCTGGACCGCCAGCCGCGCGAAATCCGTATCTGGCAGCCGCAGCGCCGCCCGGCCGAAGTCGATGACGCTCACGACGCCGTCGTGGATGAGCCAGTTTCTGGGCTGCCAGTCCCCGTGCGTGGGCACCAGCGCCGCCGGCGGAGTCGGCCAGGTCGCGATCTCGGCCCGCAGCCGCCGCACCACGGCCGCCTCGATCCGGTGCGGCCCGTCGAGCCATCGCAGCGACCGGTCGTTCATCCGCTGCTCGTACTCGTCGTCGATGATGGCCAGCTGCGTGTGCAGCAGCGCGAGCAGCTCGCCGGCCTGCCGGTAGATGGCGGGGTCGTCGGCGTGCTCGCCGCCGAGCACCAACTCGCCTGGCAGGTATTGGGTGACGATGAGCTTGGCCTCGGCATCGCCGTGCGCCAGGGCCGGCGCGCGGCCCACGCCTGTCCACGGGCGCAACCAGTGTCGGTGGGCGTGCAGCTCACGCTCGATGTGGTGGTCGTCGTCGCCGCCGGCCTTGACGATGAATCGAGCCCCGGCGTGCGTCACCTCCAGCACGGTGGTCGCCACCAGCCCCCAGCTGTGGTCCCGCGCTACGGTCGCGCCCGGAAGCCACTGCGCCAACCGCTCCTGCTGCTGCCGACTGAGGCTCGTGAGGGCAGAAGACACGACGTGATTCTAGGGGCCGGCGAGCACCGTCAGCCCGCTACCGGCGCGGTTGAGCCTACCGATGCTAGTATTACGTAGTACACGTGACCCGAGATACCAGGAGACCTGATGAGGTTGAACAGCAAGGGTCAGGTGACCATTCCAGCGCCGCTGCGAGCCAAGCACGGCCTTCACGCGGGCGACGAGGTCGAGGTGGTCGAGGAGGGAGCTACCCTGCGGATTGTGCGGGTGGCGGGCTCCCCCACCAGAGGTCAGCGGCTCGTTGAGCACCTACGCGGCCGGGGGACCGCGCGGGAGACCGACGGCATGTCCACCGACCAGCTCATGGATCTGCTTCGGGGTGAGTGACTTCCTCCGGCCGGTTCCCGATCGCCGTCCGGACGAGCTGGCCACGCTCGTGGATTCGAATATCCTGCTCGACGTGCTGACGGAAGACCCGACCTGGTCGATGTGGTCGAGCGCCCAACTCGCCGCTGCCCGGGACCTGGGAGTCCTCGTTGTCAACCCGATCGTCTATGCGGAGGTCTCGGTGCGTTTCGCGCGCATCGAGGACCTTGACGAGGCCCTACCAGCGGGGGACTTTCTACGTGAAGAACTGCCCTATAGCGCGGGCTTCCTCGCCGGCAAAGCTTACTTGCGGTATCGCCGGCAGGGTGGCGTAAAGCAATCGCCGATCGCGGACTTCTACATCGGCGCCCACGCAGCGGTATGTGGATATCGGTTGCTGACCCGTGACGCCGCCCGCTTTCGTACCTACTTCCCCAAGCTGACGCTGGTCGCGCCCGACGACGAAGCCGCGGGAGCAGAATCAGGTTGAGCGTCCCGCTTCCAGCGAATAACCTCGCCACGATGACGTCGACCGCGGGAGCTTCCGAGTGGCGCGCCGCCAACCGTGCCAACTGGGACGAGCGGGTCCCGATCCACGCCGCCGGGTCCTACTACGACCTGCCCGGCTTCGTGGCGGGCAACGAAACCCTACGCAGCTTCGAACGCGCCGAGGTCGGCGACGTCAAAGGCAAGACGCTGCTGCATCTGCAGTGCCACATTGGGCTCGACACGCTGTCGTGGGCCCGGCACGGCGCCACCGTCACCGGTCTCGACTTCTCCGCGCCGGCCATGGCGGTCGCCGCCGAGCTCGCGCAGCAGATCGGTGTCACCGCCCGGTTCGTCCCGGCGGACCTGTACGACGCACCTGGAGCCCTCGACGGGCAGACCTTCGACATCGTCTACACCGGAATCGGCGCGCTGTGCTGGCTTCCGGACGTCGCGGAGTGGGCGCGGACGGTGGCCGCCCTGCTCGCCCCGGGCGGGTTTCTCTATCTGGTGGAGTTCCATCCGGTCGCCGATGTGCTGGCCGACGACGGCCGCACGGTCGAGGAGGACTACTTCTCCCGGGAGCCCATGGTGGTCGACGACCCCCTCACCTACGCCGATCCCGATGCGCGGCTCACCGCGTCGTTGACGGTCGAGTGGCGGCACGGCCTCGGCGAGGTGGTGAGCGCCCTCGCCGACGCAGGGCTCCACCTGCAGTTTCTGCACGAGCACGACCACGGTCACTTTCGCTTCCCGCCGGGGCAGCCGGTTCCGCAGCTCTACTCGCTGCGGGCGGTGAAGCCGGCGGCTCCTGTTGGCCGACACCTGGAGGGTCCATGATCACACAGCTGAACCCGGACGTGCTGCCCGAGGCGACCGGGACCTACACCCACGGCACCCTGGTCACGGGCGCCACCCGGACGGTCTTCGTCAGCGGCCAGGTGCCGTGGGACGAGCCGGTCCCGGCGGACTTCGACACCCAGTGCCGCATCGTCTGGCGCAACGTCCTCGCGGTGCTGGGTGAAGCGGGGATGGGAGTCCAGCACCTTGCCAAAGTGACGGTCTATCTTTCGGATCGCCGGTACCGCGCCGCGAACGGTCGCATCCGGCAGGAATTTCTCGGCGACCACCGGCCCGCGTTGACGGTCATCATCGCCGACATCTACGCCCCGGAGTGGCTGCTGGAGATCGAAGCGATCGCCATGGCCTGAACCCTGGAGCTACGGCGTCTCCACCGCGTACGCCTCGATCTCCACCCGGGCCCCACCGAGCAGGCCGGTGACCTCGACCAACGTGGCCGCCGGCCGGATGTCGCCGAAGATCTCGCGATGCGCGCGGGCGACGAGTTCGGCGTCGTCGATCTCCGTGACGTAGGTGACCGTACGGACCACCGCGGCAAGCGTTGACCCGACGTCCTGCAGGGCGTTCTCAATGATCGCGAGCGCCGCCCGGGCCTGGCGGTAGGCATCGCCATCCAGATCCGGCGGGCGCGCCGTGGTGCCCGAGACATGGATCTGGTCGCCCACCCGCACCACGCGGCTGTACCCGTACATGTCTTCGTACGGCCCTCCTGAGGAGACCTGCTGGCGCATCGCGCTCCCTCCGGTTACGTGGCGGTACGGCCAAGGTAGAGCAGGTGACCGGCGGTGCCGAGAATGCTGGGCTCGGTGGCCGTACGGGTGAGTAGATCCAGTGCTGCATCGTAGGTGGCGGGATCGTTGGCGCGCAGTTCGTCAAGGGGCCGCTCGAGACCGGTGGCGAAACCGTGGGTAGATGCCAGCAGAATCTGCCGTAGCCCCGCGCTGGCGAACGTTTCCGCCACCTGACCGGGGTCGACGCCGTAACCGGATGGGAAACGGCCATTATGCGGGTTGGTGTACTCCCCTCGCGACAGCAGCGCGGCAACAAACGCGGGATCGGCCAGGCGGGCCCGCTCATCGGGGACGGACAGCGTGCGCTGCAAAAATGCCCATCGCGGCATCAGCGCGATGGCGACCAGCCCGTCGGGGGCGGTGACCCGGACAATTTCGGCCAACGCTCGGTGCCGGTCCTGGGCGTCCGGCAGATGGTAGAACGGTCCCAACGCCAATGTAATGGCGAAGGTGCCGTCGGGCCAGCGGCGGAGGTCTCGCACATCAGCCTCGACGATCTCCTCTACACCTGTGGTGCCAGACTCGGCGATCAACTCGCGGGCCAAATCCAACAAGCTGGGTGACAGGTCAGCCAGAGTCACTGTAAGCCCCTGGCCGGCAAGCCAGCACGCGTACCGACCGGGACCCCCACCGATGTCCAGAACCCGCCCGGCTGCCGGCAGATGTGGCCGAATAAGACGCTTGGTGAGCGCGAACTCCACGCGGCCTTCCGGGGTGAGCAGCCGGTCCGATTCGCGGCGGTGAAACGAGGCGTAGTAGCCGCGTACAGCGTCGATACCCTGCTCCGTCAAAGTCCGGCTCCCCGCTACGATCGGCGCGCTCGCCGCCGGTAGCCTACCCTCCGTCGACGGTCAGGCGAATGGTTACGTCGTCCCCGACCTCGATGCCCTCCGCCTTTCGAACGGTGGCTTTGATCGGCACGATGTAGCCGCCATATTTTGGGAAGAGCGTGGTCGTCCAGGTGGTGTCACCGATCCGCGCACCTACGGGGACCATGCCCCAGCCGTAACTCACCTCACCGGCAACCTCCGCCAGGTCGTCGCAGTGGGGCTCGGGCACGGTCACGAAGTGGAACGGCGGCGGGCCGCGCCAGAACCACACCTCACCGGTGAACTCCATGTCCATCGGGGCACCGTACCCTCCGGCGAGGGTTCTCGCCTCAGCAAGCTATCGGTGCCGGCCACCGTCATCCTCGACGGAGGCCACCCCGCGGTGTCGTAGGGGAGTGGCACGATCGGCACCATGACGACAAAGATCGGCACGCTGAAGACTGTCGCGTTCGACGCGCCGGATCATCAGGCGCTGGCCCGATTCTATGTGGCGCTGACCGGCGGCGAGGTGCACGACCGCGAGGATGACTGGGTGACCGCGTTCACCGGTGACGGCTGGCGGTTGGGGTTCCAGGCTGCGCCGGGCCACATCGCGCCCCGGTGGCCCGATCCGGAGCACCCGCAGCAGATGCATCTGGATTTCCAGGTGGCGGAGCTGGCCACGGCCACTGCGGCGGCCGAGCGGCTCGGTGCCCGCAAGCTCGGCGGCGGCGAGGGACGGAACGTCATGGCTGACCCGGCCGGACACCCCTTCTGCCTGTGCATCAACGAGCAGTCCGAACCCATCAGGACGTTCGCGGTCAACGTCGACTGCCCGGATGGGGAGCCGCTGTCGGCCTTTTACGCCGCCATCTTCGGCTACCAGCTCAAGTATTTGCGGCACCGGATGGCGTGGATCGGTGCCGAGGAGTCGACCCCCATGGGTGAAGTCCTGTTCCAACCGGTGGCCGACTACAGACCGCCACGGTGGCCGGAACCGGCGTATCCGCAACAGGTGCACCTTGACATTCACGTCGAAGACATCGAGCTGGCCGAGCGGCAGGTGCTTGCGCTCGGCGCCCGCCGGCTGCCGGGCGAAGGGGTGGACTGGCGGGTGTACGCGGACCCCGACGGTCACCCCTTCTGCCTGCTCTGGAAGGTCTGATCGGGCAGCCCCAGCGATGCTGGCGGGCTTGCGGCCCAACCCCAGTGATGCCGGTGCGCGTCGACCGACCACGCGGAGACGGCGGCCCAGTCGGGCTGGGCGGGCAACGGCGTACGGCCGTCGGCCAGCCGGGTTTCGATCTCCCGCTGTACAGCGTCGATCTCCTCCAACACGTCGGTCATGACCGGCACGTCGCCGCGTTTGACCCGCAGCACCCGCTCCCGCTCCCGCTCGGGCATCGGCAGGGTCAGCCGGCCGTCCCGGACGATCTCCAAGCCCTGATACGCCAGCCGCAGCGCGTGCGAGGCGTACTTGACGTCGTAGCCATACCTCGCCACCAGCTCTGGTCGATTCGGTACCCGGCCCTGCTTGCCCTGCCCCAGCAGCCGCTGGCGCTGTGAACCCAGGTAGCCGACGAACCGGTGGACCGCCCTGCGTGACAGCAGGGCCGGCGCCAACTCCCGCAACTGTCGGCCGAGCGGCTGGCAGACCAGTACCGATTCGGGCGGCGCGTACAGCAGCAGCAGAACCGTCGGATTGCCCTTGGCCGCCAGACGCAGATACTTGCGCAGCTAGTACATCACCAGGTCGACATCGCCCGGCCCGGACCGGGCTCCCTCCGGCTGCGTCCGGTAAACGTAATGATCCACGGGTGGGCGCACGCCGATGACCGCCTCCGGTGGCTCCACGAAGACCCCCATCTCGTCGTGGTCGTCGGTGCCGGCGATCGCGATGCCGTGCACGCCGGAACCCACCACCGTGCGGAGGATCTCTCCACCCAGTGCGATTTCCCGATCGCCGTGTTCGGTGTACTGCCGTCGTTCGATCACCGGGCGATCATGGCATGACCCTCGCGTTTGATCAGCCCCATTACTGCCCTCGGTCGAGCGCCGGCCCGCTTCCACCGCCGCCATCCGCCGGCGAAGTTCCCGGCCGTTGGCGCCACGGGACAGGTACTCGGTCTCCCGCCATGCGTCGTCCTCGCTCTTGAACATCATGGTCGCCTCCGACTGGTCGTACGTGGTACGTACACCTGCGGCCCGTGGTCGGCCATAAGGTGGTGCAGTCTGTGAGCTCACCGCCGGCCGCCCCGGCTGCGTCGGTGGTCCCTTCGGTCGCCCCGTGGCTTGGACGCAACATCCGCCGTCTTGTACGTGACCAGGGGGACCGTCGTCGCGACGGGGGTGGCCAGGTCGTGGCTGACCAGGTCGGCGATCACCTGCTCGATGCGTTTGTACGCCCCAGGCGCCTCTTCGAAGAGCAGCTGCCGGTCGCCGCAGACCACCAGCGAGCCCACCGGTGTGCGCCGCAGCTCGGCGACGGTGTGCTTGGCCCGGCCTCGGCGCAGGGCGTCGGCGCGGGACATCTTGCGGCCCGCGCCGTGTGCCACCGAAAAGTTGGCCTCCGGGCCGGCGTGACCGGCGACGAGGTAGGAAGGGGTGCCGCGGGTGCCGGCGATGAGCACGTCCTGGCCATTACCCGGCGCCGCCCCCTTGCGGTGCAGGTAGACCCCATCGCGGACCTCGACCAGGTTGTGGCACTGGTCGACGATCGGTTCGGTGGGTTCGGCGCCCAGGGCGTGGGCGACCCGGGCGGCCATCAGCCGCCGGTTGAGCGACCCCCAGCGTACGGCGTGATCATGCATGGTGAGGTAGGCGGCGGGATCCGGCGCCGGCCCGGCACTGTGGACCTCGGTGTGCGCCCGCAGGATCCGCTCGCCCAACCCGCGGGATCCGCTGTGGACGATGAGTACGAGGTCGCCGGCGGCGATGCCAAGCCGGTCCGCGTGGTCCGGTTCGAAGGCCGTGTCGATCCGCGCCAGCTCAACGAAGTGGTTGCCCCGGCCGACTGTCCCAAGGCCCTCGACATGCCCGGTGGGGATGTCGCTGTCCACCACCTCCCAGGCCGGGTCGTCGGCGTCCCGCTCGGGGTCGAGCGCCCGGTCGAGGTCGGGGAACCGGGCGGCCAGCCTCTCCGGCACGGCGCGCTTGAGTTGGATGGGGAACACCGCGATGCCGCAACCGATGTCGGAGCCCACCAGGGAGGGGTACAGCACGGTCGAGGTCATGGCGGCGCCGATGGGGGCGCCCTTGCCGGGGTGCAGATCCGGCATGGCGGCAACATGGATCATGCCGTCGAAGCCGGCCACCTGGTGGCATTGGGCGACGGCATCGGACTCGATCCAGCTGGTGGAGGCGGCGAACACGGTGACGGTTGCCGAATCGGTGGCCGGGGTGGAGTGCGGCAGCGACTGCTGCTGCCGGGAGTGCAACTGAGACACGACGCTCTCTTATGGTGAAAGAAGGATAACGGGCAGCCGCAGCACTGCGCAGGTCGGCGCGGTGGCGGATTCGAAGCGAGTGGGCACTGCCGTCAGAACGTCATGGAGACCAGGGTCTCGCAATACCCGGTGCGCGACAAGCAATTTTTGGCGGGACGGCCCAGCCTCGCGCGGGCCCTTCAATGGCCTACTTTTCTTGCCGGCGCGGGGACCCGAGGGCGTAGCCGACCGTCTCCCAGACGGCCCGTTTGAGCTGCTTCCGCTGGTCACGTTCGGGATCACGATGGAAGCCGGCTCGTTCGGCGACCCGCCGGGAGGCTACGTTGTCGGCATGTGTCCACAGCCGGAGCTGGTCGAGACCGAGCTGGTCGAAAGACAGCTGGCATACCAGCCGAAGGGCTCGAAGGGCGAGCCCTCGCCCACGGGCCGCGGCGGCCAGCCAGCTTGGCTATCGCGCCGGACATCCTCGGGGAGCACCTGGTCATCGAGGGACATCGAGACTCCTTGGGTTCGCGGAGCGTTGTCGGCAGAATGGCCGGATGACCGAGGCTATCGGCACCGCGCCGGATGACTACGACGCCACCCACACCGCGCTCCACGATGGCGCACTGATGCGGCTTCTGTACGCCGAAGGGATGGGCGACCAGTACCCCGCGGAGGTTGAGCCATTCAGCTCATGTACCTGGTGGCTGCTGGGCCAGCTCGTCTCGACGCTACGGCTGCAGCCAGATGACCTGCTGGTCGACCTGGGTTGCGGCCGCGGCGGACCGGGTCTGTGGTTGGCCCGGGCGCTGTCGCTGCGGCTGATCGGGGTCGACTTCAGCCCGGCCGCAGTGGAGCTTGCGAAGCGGCGGGTGGCGGCCTTCGTCCCACCGGGTCGGGCTGAGTTCCGGGTGGCCACGTTCGACCAGACCGGCCTGCCAGACGGCAGCGCCGCCGGGGTGGTCAGCATCGATGCGCTGCCGATCGCCGAGGACCGGCCGGCCGCGCTGCGTGAGGTGCACCGGATCCTGGCGGCGGGCGGACGGTGCGCGCTGACGGTACGCAGCCGGCCGGGTGTCGTCGGCAAGGACTGGCAAGCCATGGCGCTGGCCGCGGGCCTCGTGGTGGAGGACGCGCTGCCGAACCCGTATCACGACCAGCACTGGCAGCGGCTCTACGCGATCTGGTTGGCGAACGCCGACGAGCTGCGCAGCGAGTTGGGCGACCGTGCCGCCGACAACCTGCTGGCCGAGGCGCGCGCCGGTCAAAGGCGGCGGTGGGACGGTCTTCCGCCGCCGTTGTTGCTGGTCCTGCGCCGCCCGGAGTAGGGCTGCGAAGGTCAAGGGAGGAGACCACGTGACCGCCGCGCGGTTGGGCAGAGTGCTGGACCCGGCCACACGTGCCTGGTGGCGACTGGTCGGCCGCCGGGTGAGTCTCGCCGGCGACCATCGATGGCTAGCCGCGCCGGTGTGCGGACCTGGCCCGGTGGGGGCCTCGTGGCTCGCTGCTGAGGCTGCGCGGACCGGTGGTGCCGTGCGTGAGGACGTCCCCACCGGTGGGCTGTTGTCGTCGATGTCGGTGCTGGACGGCGCGACGTTTCGTGCCAACGATCTGGACCCGGGGGTTCGGGACTTCTACGAGCAGACCGCATGCTGGCGGATGGAGGTCTGGGCGCAGTGGTCGACCCTGTTCCAGCCGGGCGGGGAGCTGGTAGGTCGGTGCTTCGGGCGTCGTGTCCAGCAGCTCGCGCTGCCCACCCGTCCCCTCGACGTCGCGCACGGCATGGACTCGCGCGTCGTGCATGTGGTCGACGCGAACGGCGATCAGCTCTCCGCCGGCTGGCTGCGAACCTTGTCCGCCACCGGCGAGTTCGTCTACAGCGGCTGCTACTCAGCGCGGCTGTTGCCGGGTTCCGACCAGCCCTCGGTGCACGTCACGTTCCCGTTGCAATCCGGCAACGTGCAGGTCTTCCTCCGGCCCAGTGTCCAGGCCGACGGCTCGTTGGTGCTGTCGTCGCCGGCCGGGGCCTTCGGCAGCGAGGGAGCCTATGTCGTGGTTCAGGGCTCCCGGTTGGCCTACGCCGCCCGGGTCCCCATCCATGAGCGCTTCCACGTCTACCGAGATGGCCATGGCGTGCTGCGCACCGACCACGAGCTGCGGCTCTATCGGGCGCTCGTGCTGCGCCTGCATTATCGGCTGGAGCCGGCACCGGCGATGTCGGCGCCCTCCCGAGTCGATCGTCCGACTCCAATGGCCGGGCCAGCGAAGATCAGTGGCGATCAAGTTGCTCGCGGGTGCCGGCCTTGCGAAGCTCCCAGCATGTCTTCCCTGCCAGCCGTCTCCGCCGAAGACGTCATCGGCCAGTCGCCACGAGCCCAGTTCGAAGCCTTCCTCGACCAGCATCGGCGGGCGCTTCATGACTGTGTGGCCGGGCTGACCGAGGAACAGGCTCGTCGCTCCCTGGTCTCCTCCCGGACGCTGCTCGGTCTGGTCAAGCACGCCACGTTTGTTGAGAAGGTCTGGTTCGACGAGGCAATCACGTGCCGGCCGCGGGCCGAGAACGGCATCCCCGAGACACCCGAAGAGTCCTTCATCCTGGGGGACGACGACACCATCGCCACCGTCCAGCAAGCGTACCGGGAAGCGTGCGAGGCTTCCCGGATCCTGACCGCATCGCTCGAACTGGACGACATGGTCCACGGCAACCGGCGTGGCCCGCTCCCGCTGCACTGGGTGTATCTGCACGTGTTGCGGGAGCTCGCTCAGCACTGCGGGCACGCGGACATCCTGCGGGAACAGCTGCTGGATCCGTAGGGCCAACGTTGCTGCCGGTATACGCATTGTGGAGCGCACCACGAGCACGCTCGACGGTTTTCTTCCGCTCGATGCTCGAGCGCGGTGACCTGACCGCCCTCCATGAACCGTTCAGCAACCTGGCGGACTACGGCGAAACAGATCTCGACGGCCGGACCTTCGAGTCGCCCGCGTCGCTGCTCACCTGGCTGGCCGGACAGCCGCCTGAGGTTGGCCTGTTTCTGCCGTTCATCCCGCAGGCGCTCAGTTGGGAACCTGGTGAGCGCCCTGAGTGGCGACGGTCAGCACGCTGGCACACCGACGTCAACGCCAGCTCCGGATTCCAGCACCGCGACCGCAGGTACCCGCACACCACAGAGAACTCCGACCAGCTGGCGCGGTTCGCCGCCCGTCACCGGCCCTTCTACGAACAACTCCATTCCCAGCGGCTCATCGTGGCCCCCCGGGAACCCATGACCGGCCCCTGACGAGGGCAACCGACCACGGCGCTGCCGCGAAGCGGGCTATCGGTGGGCGTCGGCCGCCGCGAGCCCGGCGCGGATTGCCTCCTGTACGCCGGGCTCCCACGGCCCGGAGGAGGCCAGCGGGATCTCGGTCAGAAACCGGCTCATCCGCGGGTGCCTCCGTCGGTAGTGACTCGGCGAGCATGACAGCCGGCGCGCGGCGGCGGTAAGGGTTTTCTCATGTGGCCCTCATCGGGGCGGCATGCCGGTCGGTGATGCTCTCCGGATGAGTGCGCAGAAGGTGGCCACCGCCGTCGCACTGGCCGCGCTCGCCGCGCTGTTTCTGAGCGTGGGGATCCCTACGCTGGTGCCGCCGGCGCCGGTGGGGGAGATCTCGCTGTCGACGGGAGAGGACGATGAGTCGACCGGAACCCCCGACCCGGTGCCCCGGGGACGACCCGAGCCCGGCACCGTCGGCACCCCCGGCGACCCGGATGACAGCCCCGACAGCCCCGACAGCAGCGACAGTGAGGGGGATCACGACAGCCCCGATACCAGCGCAGACGTGAGTCCGGACGACGATGGGGTGGATGACGACGACTGACCGCCACCAGCGGTGGCGCCCGGTGGTGAGCCTGCGGCTGCGGCTGCTCGGCTGGGCGCTGCTGCTGCTCGCGGTCGCCAGCCTGGGGTCCGTGGTCGTCGTCCGGCAGGTGCTGCTCAACCAGCTGGAGAACCGGACCACCGCCGACCTGCAACAGGAGGTGTCCGAGTTTCGGCTGCTCGCCGGTGGGCGGGATCCGACCACCGGTGAGCCGTTCGGGACCGATCTCGGCCGGATCGCCGACACCTACCTGGAACGGAACGAGCCACAGGAGGGTGAGGCGGTCTTCATCTTCGTCAACGGTGCCTTCTACGGCGCCAGCCCGGACCCCCCGTTCGACCTGACCACCGACCCGGCGCTGACCAACTCTTGGACGTCGCTGCGCAGCAGCCAGTACGGCGAGATTGAGCAGAGCCCGGCGGGCGGGGCCCGCTGGCTGGCGGTGCCGGTGACGATCGAGGACGAGTTGCAGGGACACGTGGTGGTGGTCCAGTTCACCGCCGAGCGCCGGGCCGAGATCGACCGGGCGGTGCAGCTGATGGCCTTCGCCTGCCTGCTGGTGATCGTGGTGGTTGCGGCCGGCGGCTATCTCGCGATGGGGCGGGCGTTGCGGCCGCTGCGGACGGTGACCGAGGCGGCCCGGGAGATCGAGGAGAGCGACCTTTCCCGGCGGATCGAGGTCAGCGGCTCGGATGAGGTGGCGCATCTGGGCCGGACCTTCAACGGGATGTTGGGGCGGCTGGAGCGTGCGTTCGCCGCCCAGCAGGACTTCCTGAGCGATGTCGGGCACGAGCTGCGCACCCCGATCACCATCGTCCGGGGGCATCTGGAGGTGATGGGCGACGACCCGCAGGAGCGCCGGGAGACGGTGGCACTGGTCACCGACGAGCTGGACCGGATGAACCGGATGGTCGACGATCTGCTGATGCTCGCCCGGGCGGAGCGGCCCGACTTCCTCCAGCTTGCCCAGGTTGATGTGGCCGCCGTGCTCTCCGAGGTCTACACCAAGGCGACCGCGTTGGGCGACCGCGACTGGCAGCTCGGCCGGGTCGACGCGGTGGTGACGCTCGCCGACCGGCATCGGCTGACCCAGGCGCTGATGCAGCTGGTGCAGAATGCGGTCCAGTTCACCGAGGCCGGGGACCGGATTACGCTCGCCGCCGAGGCGTATTACGGCGAGTTGGCGCTGTCGGTCTCGGACACCGGCATCGGCATCTCCCCGGCGGACCGGGAGATGATCTTCGAGCGGTTCGGTCGGGCGGACTCGTCCGGTATCCGCGGTGGTCGGGGCGCCGACGGGGTCGGGCTGGGGCTGGCGATCGTGACCGCGATCGCGACCGCCCACCGGGGTAGCGTCACGGTGGCGAGCGAGCTGGGAGTGGGCTCCACCTTCACCTTGCTGTTACCGCTGACCCGGCCACCTGGGCCGGATGAGATGGGGGCGTGACGTGAACCGGGTGCTGATCGCCGAGGACGAACCGCGGATCGCGGCGTTCCTCGAAAAGGGGCTCCGCGCCGCCGGGTACGTCACCACGGTGGTGACCAGCGGGGTGGACGCCGCCGGTTACGCCCGCAGCGACGACTTCGACCTGATGATTCTGGACCTGGGCCTGCCCGGGCAGGACGGGTTGGCGGTGCTGACCCAGGTCCGGGCGCGCGGTGAAAGGTTGCCGGTGATCGTGCTCACCGCCCGGGACGGGGTCCGGGATCGGGTGGCCGGGCTCGACCAGGGCGCCGACGACTACCTGACCAAGCCGTTCAGCTTCGAGGAGCTGCTCGCCCGGGTCCGTGCCCGGCTACGCGACCAGGGCCAGGCCGCCACCACCACGCTGGCGGTGGGCCCGATCCAGCTCGACCTGGTCCGCCGTACGGTGAGCGTCGACGGTACGGAGGTGGAGCTGACCGCCCGGGAGTTCCTGCTCGCCGAGACCCTCGCCCGGCACCCGGGGCAGGTGCTCAGCCGGGAGCAGCTGCTCGACCGGGTCTGGGGCTTGGGCCACGACCCAGGCTCCAACGTGGTCGATGTATACATCGGCTATCTGCGGCGCAAGCTCGGCGCCGACGTGATCCAGACGGTCCGCGGGATGGGTTACCGCTTCGCCGCCTAAGCTCGATCCGCGTACGCAGGCCAGATGAGAAGATTCTCAGGTACGGCTTACCGTGCGCTCATCTGCCTCCGACAGACTCGGCCGCATGCCCGTGACCGCAGCACCGCAAGCCCCCGGGCAGCCCTGGCGTGAGCTGCTGACCGGCCCCGACGCGGGGGACATTCTGCAGACCGCGTTGGTCGGGGTCGGTGGGCACCTGCTCTCCTGGCGCGCCCACCAGGTGGAGCACCGCCGCAACGGCAGCACCGCCGCGTACCGGGTCCAGGTCCGGTGGCCGACCGGCGAGGAGACCGAGGAGCGCTTCGGCGCCTGGGCCGGCGCCGGTCCGCCCCCACCCGACACGTTGGTGATCGGCGACGGGACCGACCGGGTGGCGGTGTGGCGGTTCCCGCACGACCCGTACCTGCCGGGGTTGGCCACCGCCTACGACCCGGCGGCGGTGGCCGGCCTACTGCGCTCGTTCGACCTGGCGAGGGCCGGGGATGAGCCACCCCGGCTGCGGGTGCGCGCCTACCGGCCGCACCGGCGCGCGGTGATCGAGGCGATCGGCGCCACCGGCCACCGGCTGTTCCTCAAGGTCGTCCCGCCGGCGCAGGCAGCGACGCTGCACCGGCAGCACACCAGGTTCACCGACGCCGGCGTGCCGGTGCCGCCGAGCCTCGGCCACAGCGCCGACGGGGTGGTGGCGCTCGCCGCGCTGCCCGGCCACTCGCTGCGGCAGGAGCTGCGGGCGGAGGCAGCGGAGCTGCCGACCGGCGCCGCCATCCTGGCGCTGTTGGACCGGCTGCCGGCCGGGTTGGCCGACGCGCCGGTACGCCGTTCGTGGCGGGATCGGGCCGGCCACTACGCCACGGCCGTGGCCTCGGTGCTGCCCCGGGAGGCAGAGCGGGTGCGGGAGCTGGCCGCGGCGATCTACGCCGAGGGCGGCACCGGTCCGATTGTGCCGGTGCACGGCGACTTCTACGAGAATCAGGTGTGGGTGGCGGGTGGTCGGATCACCGGGCTCCTCGATCTGGACACCGCCGGGGCCGGGGACCGGCTCGACGACCTGGCCTGCCTGCTGGGCCACCTGTCGGTGTTGACGCAGCTCAATCCGGCGCAGGCGGCGACGGTGAGCCGGGCGGGGGCGCGCTACCTGGCCGCCTTCGAGCAGCGGGTGGACCCGGCGGATCTGCGCTACCGGGTGGCGGCGGTGGTGTTGTCGCTGGCCACCGGGCCCTATCGGGTGCAGGAGTCGGGCTGGCAGCGCAGCACCAGGTACCGGGTCGAGTTGGCGGAGCGCTGGCTGACCAGTGCCCGGGCAGTAAGGCGGGGATGAGGCCACTCTCATGCCGACCTCAGCCGCTCCTCATGGCGGTTGGCGAAGCTGGATCCCACGCACCGCGAACGGTCGCGGAGCGATTGAGGAGGGAACAACGATGGCTATGCGTAGATCCTGGCGGGTGATCGCGGGCGCCGGCACTGCGGCGGCGATCGTCGGGTTGGGGGCGACCGCTGCCCTCGCTGACGGGATCCCCCTGCAGGACCGGTCGGAGCCGGGTCAGGTCGAGAACGTCAACCTGACCGGCGTGGACGACTCGGCCAACTCGGTCGACTCACCAGATTCGCCGGATTCCCCGGACTCGCCGGATTCCCCGGACTCGCCGAATAGTCCGGATTCGCCATTCGACTCGCCCGATTCTCCGGACTCGCCTGACTCGCCGGACAGTCCGGATTCCCCGGATTCGCCCGACAGCCCAGACTCGGTCGACTGACCCAGCCCTACGGTCGATCATGAGCGGATGAACCCGACACACCCGGCGTGTCGGTTCACAGGCTCATGATCGGCCGGTGGGTCGGCCGGTGGGTCGGCCGGGGGAAGCGGGGACCGGTAGCAGCACCGAGGGCAGGTCGCACTCCGGATGCAGCCGCAGCAGCTGGTAGGCGACACCACCCTCGCCGGCTAGCAGCCCGGGCGCGAAAGCGTCCCGAGCCATGCCGCTCATCGGGCCGTGTTCCTCCAGAGTGGTCAACAGTCGGGCGGCCACCAGCTCCGCGGTGACGCCGGGTGGGCCGAGCCCTCGCGCCGACGCGCGGGCCAGCAACTCCCACGCCCCGAGGTCGCCGTGGCAGAGCGTGTGGGTCCAGCCGAAGCCGTCGGCCCAGGCGTGCGCGGCGGCGTGCCGGAGCACCCCTTCCCACCGGCCGGAGCCCCGCCGACCCAGCAGGTCATCGGCGGCGATGCCGATCCCCACCGAACCGTGGCACCACGCCGCGCCGTGCCGTTTGCCCTCCCGGGCGTCCCGCCACGCACCCTCGTCGGGGTCGAAGTAGGACGCTTCCCGGGTGAACGCCGCTTCGGCGAGCTCGGCGAACTCGGCCCGCCCGGTCGCGTCGGCGAGCCGGCGCAGCGCCCAACCGATGCCGGTGGCACCGTGCGACAGACCACCGATGCCGTCCGGGTACGCGTCGGTGGGCCAGCCGGCACCGGCGCCGGCCCGGCTGGCCGAAGCCTGCAGCCGGTCGCCCAGTTGGCCGGCGAGCGCCCGCAGCCGCGGACCGGAGTCGCTATCGGTGCCGGCTCCGGCGTCGGCGGGAGCCGCGTCAACCTGGTCGGCCAGCGCCAGCAGCGGCACGATCGCCCCGGCCGAACCGGTCACCAGGTCATGTTCCCGATCGGCGGCGGCCGCCGCCGGCAGCAGCTCCGCCAACCCGCTGGCCCGCCGCCGCGCCTCGTCGCCCGGCACCACGCCGAGCTGGTGCAGCAGTAGCCAGCCCCAGATGCGGGAGCCGATGCCGAGGTACCCGCCGGGCGGGTCGGGGCGGATCCGGATGTCGAGCGCCGCCGCGTCGGCCTGCTGTCGCCGCTGCTGGTCTTCGGCGAGGCGGATGGTGTGGACCACGGCGGCGAGCAGTTCGGTGAGCCCGGGCACCGGGTCGGCCCGGCTCTGGGAAACTTCCCGTAGATAGCCGGCGAGCACCACCGCCACCCCGAACCCGCCCCCGTACAGGTCGGTGGGCAGTGGTTGGACCGCCCAGCCGGCGCTGGAGCGTACCGGGGCCACCCAGGTGACCGAGCCGTCGCGACCCCAGATCGCCTCCGTGGCGATCCTCGCCACGATCGTGGCCGCCTGCTCCCGTCGTCGCCGGTCCAACCCGTCGGCGCGGGGCGTGACCGACGGGAGCCGGTCCTGGCCGGGGCGCCAGCCGTCGTTCAGGTAGGCCCCGACCATCGCGGCCCGGATCACCCGGCGTTCCGCCTCGGGTCGCATCTGCCGCCATCGGTGCAGCGTCTCGGCGACCAGATCGCGGGGTTCCCCGAAGGTGGTGCCCCGGGGGCCGGTGAGTACCCCGGTGCCCGGTGTGGTGGTGAAGACCGGCACATCACCGTCGAGCAGCTCGTCGATCTCCGCTTCGACCACCGCCGCCGCGTCGGGGGCGCCCGGCCGGTTCTCCGCGTGTTGGACCAGTAGTTCGGCCGCCCGGCGGCGGGCCGGCGGCGGGTCGTGCAGCGAGGCCGGGTGCCACAGCATCCGACCCAGTTCGGTGTACGCGGTGGTGTCCCGCACCACCACCCGGACCGGACAGTCGGCGAACTCGGCCAGCAGTGGTGCCAGCTCCCCGTGTGCGTCGCGGGCGTGCAGCACCTCCGTGAGTTCGCTGAATCCACCCACTACCGCCTGCCAGTACCCGCCCAGGTCCGGTTCCGGGCTGGGCAGGTTGGCGCTCGCCGGCAGTTCCCCAGTGGTGAGCGTGAGCCGGGCCCGGTCAGTGCCCGGGTCGGCGATGGTGGGGACCTGCACCGTGGGTTGTTCGCTGGGGAGGAACCCGGCCGCCGAGGGGTCCACGCCCCGCCAACCCAGCAACGCCTGCCGTCCCGGCAGCAGCCCGGTGCGCAGCAGCGACTGTCGGGTCTGGGCGGCGGCCAGGTCAAGGGCCTCGCCGAACCCGGAGGGGCGGGAGGTGTCCGGCGGGGTGAAGAGCGTCTCGCAGTCCACCACGACCGGCACCGGGCCGCACGCTACGACGTTCTCGTTGTGCAGGTCGCTGCCGGCCAACGCCCGCATCACCGCCAACCAGTGGCCAAGGTTGCGGTAGAAGGTGCCCAGCTGCTCCTGGTCGGCACAGTAGACGTGGGGGACGTACTCGGCCCAGCCGTACCGATCCTCGGGGCTGGGCAGCACCGCCGGCACTCGGATCCGGCTCGGTTCGGGCTCGTCGGGGAGGACCTGCCGGAGGAACCGGTCGAGCGCCGCGTCCACCCGGACCGAACGTGGCTTGTAGACAACACTGCCGCCGGTGCAGCGGAGGATGGTGACCGACTCGCCACCGCGGTGGCTGTCGCCGGCGTCGGTGGAGATCGCCTGCAGCTCGCCGAGGGCGCCGCCGACCAGCTGCCCGAGCCGTCCGCGGTCGCGCCCGAACCGGTCGGCCATCCGCAGCGCGGCGGCGCACCGGTTGCCGATCAGCGTCCACAGCTGCGGCAGCAGCGGCGGGTACGGCGCGGCGACGCGTTCCCACCCGTCGGGTTCAGCGAGCCGGGCCACCCACTCCCGCCAGCGGCCGTCGGCGTCGTCGGCGGTGAGCTGGCCGGTCACCCGGGCGGCGTTGAGCTCCAGCAGCACCACCCGGCTGACTCGGCGCCAGGCCACCTGGGTCAGGCCATCCCGGACCCCGGCGATGAGCACCTGCTGCTCGGGTTCGCTCAGGGTGCCCAACGACCGGAGCTGGGCCGCCAGGGTCGCCAGCGGCGGCTCCACCAGGCGGCTCAGCATCCGGTCGACATCGCCCCGCAGGGCCACCTCGACCGCGTCGGTCGTCATCGTCAGCAGCAGGCGGTGCAGATGCCCCCGGTGCAGAGACTGCCCATGGTGGCGGGGTCGTTGGTCTGACCACCGGTGAGGGTGATCTCCGATTCGGTGTAGTCACCGAGGAACCGGGGCCCGGCCGGGTTCTCCCAGCTGTCGTCGAGGCCGCGCCGCCAGGCGTCGACCGTCTCTGCCGCGGTGCGTTCCGGAGCCAGCGTGCTCATCTCTACCACTCCCTTCAGGTCCTGAGGGGTTCCCTCACTGTGGCCGGGGGTGTCCGGCCGCCCTCTGACTATCACCCGGTGCTGGACGGCGACTGGACGACCTGGCCAGGCGGGTCAGGGGCCGAGCAGCGTCAGGGGCCGAGCACCCGGGCCAGGTACGGGTTGCCGAAGACCCGACCGGGGTCGAGCCGATCCCTTACCGCCAGGAAGTCGGCGAAGCGCGGGTAGGCGGTGGCGAGCGATTCCGCGTCGCGCCAGTGCAGCTTGCCCCAGTGGGGCCGGCCGTCGAGCCCGGCACAGGCGCGCTCCACCGCCTGAAAATAGCCCTGGTACGGGGCGCCGACATACTGGTGGATCGCCAGGTACGCGCAGTTGCGCTGGTAGGCCGGCGACAGCCAGCTGTCGTCGCCCGCCCCGACCCGCACCTCCACCGGCAACAGCACCCGCTGCGGCGACCGGGCCACGATCCGCCGCAGCTCGGCGAAGGCCGCTGGCAGCGCTGCCCGCGGCAGGGCGTACTCAAGTTCGACGAAGCGGACCCGGCGGGGCGTGGTGAAGATCCGGTCCGAGCGGTTGGTGTAGCTGACCGGGGTGAAGGCCCGCGCCATCAGCCGGGCCAGCGCCGGGGCGGCCGCTGGCACCGCCCGCCCCGCTTTGCACACTCCGCCCAGCGCGACGTTCTGCAGGACGTCGTTCTCCCACCACGCCCGGAGCCGGGTCATCGGCCGGCTGTCGGTGGCGGCGCGGTTGTTCCGCTTGACCAGCGTCGCCTCTGTGTAGGGCAGCCAGTAGAACTCGACGTGCTCGTTGTCGGCGCAGTACTCGTCGAACTCGGCCAGCGTCTGCGCCAGCGGCACCGGCCGTTCGTCGGCGTGCAGCACGAACGCGGCCACGCAGCGCAGCGTCACCTCGGTCACCACGCCCAGGGCGCCGAGCCCGACCGTGGCGGCGGCGAACAGGTCCGGCTGCTCGGTGGCCGAGC
Source organism: Natronosporangium hydrolyticum (assembly GCF_016925615.1). Classification (NCBI taxonomy): domain Bacteria; kingdom Bacillati; phylum Actinomycetota; class Actinomycetes; order Micromonosporales; family Micromonosporaceae; genus Natronosporangium; species Natronosporangium hydrolyticum. The sequence continues at coordinate 3,915,855 of NZ_CP070499.1, read as the reverse complement.
AGCGCCGCACCTCACCATCGGCACCGACCAGGGTCAGCTCGACCACTTGGCTGGCGAGCCCGCCGAACCGGGCGCCGGTGCCGTGGGTGCCGGTGGCGATCGCGCCGCCGACCGTCTGGGCGTCGATGTCGCCGAGGTTCGGCAGCGCGAGCTGGTGGGCGGCGAGCCAGCGGTTGAGCTGGCGCAGGGTGGTGCCGGCGGGCACCCGCACCGTCCGGGGGGTCGGCCCGCGGGTGATGGCACCGGCCATCCCCGACAGTGCTATTTGGATGTCGGCGCCGCGAGCGATGCTAGTGAACGAGTGGCCGCTGCCGACCACCGTCACCTGCCGGCCCGCCGCACCCGCGTACCGGAGCAGTGCGGCCAGCTCCGCCACTGTCCGGGGCCGGGCCAGCTCGCCGGCGGTGCGCTGGTTGCCGGCCCAGTTGCGCCAGCGGCGCCGGGTCAGCGGCGGGAGGCTCATCCGAACGCAGCCCCCTCACCGCGGTAGGTCTCGACCGTCTCGACGATCTCGTCGCCGTCGATCAGGTGCAGCGCGGTGACGTGCTCGCAGAGCTCCCCGGCCTTGGCGTGCCGGAACCAGACCCGGTCGCCGGGGGCGAGCCCGGCAGCCGCCGCGCCGGTCACCGGCGTCTGCACCTCCCCGGCGCCTTCGGTGCCGAGCAGCCGGAGCCCGGCCGGCAGCCACGGCAACGGTTGCCGGCTGCGGCCGGTTGCCCCGGAACCGATCCAGCCGCCACCGGCGACGGTCGCGATCCGCGGCGAAGGCCGGCGCACCACCGGCAGCGCGAACAGCGCCGCCGGCGTCGGCCGCCAGGCCCGGTAGCCGTCGAAGAGCGCCGGCCCGTAGAGCCCGGAGCCGGCGGTGACCTCGGTGACCGCCGGATCGGCGACGGTCCGGGCCAGGCTGCCGGTGCCGCCGCCGTTGACGAACCGGAGCTGGGCGTGCCGGCGTACCTCAGCGACCACCGCGCCCCGACGGGCCCGCAGTTCCCGGTCGGAGCGGCGCTGCATCAGCCGGACCGCGGCCGCCCGCGGACTGGCCCCGGCGTCCGGCACCCCGGCGATCTGTGCTTCATAGGCCATGACGCCGGTGAGTACGTAGCCGGGGCGGGCAGCGATGGCCGCGGCGAGCGCGCCCGCCTGCGCCGGGGTGTGGAGCGGGGAGCGGCGCACCCCGACGTGCAGCCGGCGCAGTGGCCGCCAGGAGGCGTCCAGGTCGAGGCAGAGCCGGACCGGCGCGGCCCGGGTGGCGGGCGGGGCCAGCGCATCGATCAGGTCGAGCTGGGCCTGGTCGTCGATCATGAGCGTGACCGTCGCCAGTGCAGCTGGGTCGCCGACCAGGTCGACCAGCGAGCCGTGGTCTGCGCTCGGGTAGCCGACCAGCACGTCGTCGCTGACCCCGGTGCGGCTCAGCCACAGCGCTTCGGCGAGCGTGTACGCGAGCACGCCCCGCCAGCCGGGGCGGGACAGCACCCGGCGCAGCAGCGCCCGGCACCGGACCGACTTGCTCGCCACCCGGATCGGAGTACCGGCGGCGGCGCTGGTGAGCGCGTCGGCGTTGGCATCGAAGGCGGCCAGGTCGACCACCGCGAACGGGGGGTCGAGGGCAGCGGTGGCACGGTCCAGCCGCCGCCGCAGCGCCTGGTCCGTCGACCGGGACATGCCCGTACTGTACTGCCGGCGTACCCGCCGCGCACCCCACGAACTCGGCGGGGCGGGAGTGGCGGAGCCCCGGCGCGCCGGTGGTGCTAGCTTCGGCCGCCGCGGGTCAGCTGGTGCTCATTCGCGACCCCCTCGGTCTCGGTGAGGCAGGCGAAGTCGGGGTGCGGCTCGACCGTTGGTGGGGTGGGGTCCGGTCCGGCGGTGAGATCCAGCAGGATCCAGCCGGGTTCGTTGCTCAACCCGTCCTCGCCCAGGGTCCACGCGTCCACGATTCGCCCGCGCTGGGCGAGCTGCGCCGCCACTCGTACCGTGTGGTCGGCCGGCTCGGAGCCGGGCGGGGCGCCGTGCAGATACCAGGCCCGAGATGCGCCCGCCAGCAGGGCGTCAACCGAGTCAGGGCGGCACAACTGCGGATCCTCGGCCGGCGCCATCCGCACCAGACCCGCGACCTCCAGCCCGTACCAGCGCCCCAGCTGTTCGGCGAACCAGTTGGCGATCACCACATCGCCCGGGCGCACCCGGCCGGCGAGGTCGGCTAGCACCTCGCGGCCGCGGTCCCGGTCGGGTGGCGCCAGCATCTGCTGTACCCCGTCGCCGACCGGCGGCCCGGGCATCACCACAGCAACGGCCGCCACCACCGCCGCCGCGGTGCCGGCGGCGGTGGCGGGCACCAGCTGGATCTGCCTGGCGACCCAGCGGACCCCTCGAGCGACGCCGTCGACGCCGGCCACGACCAGCAAGATCACCGGTGTCACCAGGTAGAGGGCGACCCGGTCGGCGAGGGGGTAGCCACGCAGCACCGCCGCCACCATCGCCATCGCCAGCACTCCGGCCGCCATCGCCGCCCAGTGTCCCCGACCCCGTCGCAGCAGCGCGACCAGCCCGATCGCCACCAGCCCGAGAGTCCACCAGCCACTTCGCCAGCCCAGCGGCGACGCGACGAAACCGGTCCAGGTCTGCGGCAGCCAGGCTACGACGTCGCCCACGCCGGCTCCCGGCACTGGCATGCCGTGCGCAAACCAGGTGTCCTGATTGGGGGCCAGCGGGTATAGCCGTCGGTACCACGCCAGCCCAACGCCGAGCGCCGCGGCCGGCGCCGCGGCCAGGAACAGCACTGCCATGGCCGGCCACTGCCGCCGCGCCGCAAAGATCGCAGCCAGCCCTGCGGTGACCCCGGCCAGCACAATCAGTGCGCTGTAGCTCAATGTCACCGCCACCGCAACCAGCCCAGCACCGGCGGCCAAGACCGGCCACCGCCAGCCGTTCTCCTGCTCCGCGCCCTGCCGGCGCTGCGGGTCCCGCCGAAGCAACTCGTCGCCGAGGAGTAGGAGACCGAGCGCGACCGCCGTCTCCACGGCATACTGCTTGAGCTCACCTGAGTAGTACAGCAGCGTAGGTGAGAAACCCACCAAACCCACCGCCACGGCCGACGCCCACTCACCTACCGCCCGCCGTGCGATCACCATGGTAAGGACGAGCAGCGCTACCCCTGCCACCAGCGACGGCAGTCGTAGCACGACCTCTGCCTCGCCCACCCACTCTCGCAACGCCTTGGTGACCGCCAACCAACCCACCGGGGCAACCTGGTAGTACTCCAGCCCGCCGGGTAGCTCCGACCACGCCCGCTCGCGCAGGTTGATGGCGACCGACAACTCGTCGAGCCAGAAGCCCCGATCGGAGGACCAGACCCGAACCTGGCCAACGGCGGCCGCCAGCAAGAGCGTCCAAGCGACCAGGCGTGCCGGGCGTGGCCAGCTCATCAGCTTATCTGCGCCAACACCAGGTGACGTTATACCCGCTCAAGAAGCAGCAGACGGTACTCCAGCCAACGCCGCGACAACCCCTGCTGCAACGCCGAGCCGCCGATCATGTTGGCCCAAAATGGAATGTCGACCACGCGATCGCGAACCCTCGGCAGGGCCCGAACGGCGCCCAGTGCCACATTGACTAGGCGGTCGCGTGGCCGCCCCAGGCGCAGGTACGAGGTGAGGTCCAAGTCCTCACGCAGGCGTAGGCCGGCGCGCTCGGCCAGACCGGCGAACTCCGCCACCGTGTGCAGGCTACCGATGCGCCAACCGGCCCGGAACTGTGCCAAGCAACGTTCCCGAGCCGCCACGCCACGGTCCTTGTCGGTCGCCCAGTCGTCGCACAGGATAAGGCGGCCGCCCGGGTGAAGACGCGAGGCCAGGGTCATAACTAGATCGGCCACCGACGGTGAGTGCACGATTGATTCAATGCCCACCATGGCGTGGTAGCGAGGCTCGGTGGGCAGCTCGGCAAAGTCCAGGCAGATGATCTCGCAGCGATCAGCCACCCCAGCAGTCGCCAACCGCTTCTCGCCGACCTCGGCCTGAACGCGGCTGATCGTCACCCCCGTCACCTGCGCCTGCGTCGCCTGCGCCAAGCGGACCATGGTCGCGCCCACGCCGCAGCCGAGGTCGAGCAACCGCCCTCCGTCCGGCGGCAGGTGACCCTGCAAGCGTTCTAGCACCAGGCGATTGACGGTGTCCGCAGCTTCGTCGGGGGTTGGCCGCATCCGGGGTCCACACGCAGCGGTGAATAGCGCCGGCATCCGACTCATTGACAAGTAGGAACCTTCGAGTATTGGCGTCGTAATAGTCGGCTACCCGATCGACATGCCCGGCCCTTGCGTCCTCCGGGGAGGGAGAATTCATTGACGCATGCTACATCATGGAGCGACGGTCGGTTGAAGATCCTGGTGTAAGGCTCGAGGATCGTGAATGGCCTGGGAGGGTAGCGGCCGGCACTCACATCACGGTGTCCGGCTACCGGGTCCGGGCTCGGCTCACCAGCGCTGGCGACACCGGCCATGTTCTTGACGACTACTGCTGGGTGGGCATGACAGACTAGACCATAGAAAGCTCCGGGGTGAGGCGATTCTGTGGGAGGACCCTTGCTATATCGGAGCTTCGTGTCACTCCCATACGCAAGGATTGATCAAACCGTAACCTGCCACCAGTAGCACATCGTGATCTCGAACAGTCGTGCGGACCACCGTGACCGGGAGTGTGACCATGAGTAGCGACATCACCGTGAGTGACCTGACCGGCTGGCTGACCGAGTTCGGCCGGTTGATCAAGGCGCATAAGGAGGAGCTGACCGCGCTCGACGCCGCTATCGGCGACGCCGACCACGGCACGAACATGGACCGCGGCATGACCGCGGTGGCGGAGGCGCTCGCCGCCGACCCGCCGCAGACCCCGGCGGGGCTGGGTAAGCAGGTGGGGATGACGCTGGTCAGCAAGGTCGGCGGCGCCTCCGGCCCGCTCTTCGGCACCTTCTTCCTGCGGCTCGGGGCGGCGCTGGGCGAGGCGACCGAGGTGACGCCGGACCAGTTCGCCGCGGGCCTCTCCGCCGGGTTGGCAGGGGTGGTGGCCCGGGGCAAGGCCGAACCCGGCGACAAGACCATGGTCGACGCGCTCACGCCCGCGGTGGCGGCGCTGGAGTCGGCGGTGGGGCAGGACCAGCCGCTCGCTGACGGGTTGGCGGCAGCGGCGCAGGCCGCCGCCGACGGCCGGGACGCGACCGTGCCGATGTTGGCGCGCAAGGGTCGGGCGAGCTACCTGGGTGAACGGAGCATCGGACACCAGGATCCGGGGGCCACCACCGTGGCCCTGCTGCTGGCCGCCGCGGCGACGGCCATGAGCTGACGCGGCAGCCACGAACGGGGGGAGTGGGGCATGGTCGGCATCGTGGTGGTCGCCCACAGCTATCCGCTGGCGCAGGCGGCGGTGGGGTTGGCCCGGGAGATGGCACCGGGCGACGAGGTGGCGATCGCGGTCGCGGCCGGATTGGACGAGACTACGCTCGGCACCGACGCCACGCAGATCCAGGCTGCGATCGAATCGGTTGCCGGGCCAGCCGGGGTGCTGGTGCTGATGGACCTGGGCAGCGCGGTGCTCAGCGCCGAGCTGGCCCTGGAGCTGCTCGACCCAGAGGTACGCGAGCAGGTGCTGCTCTGCCCGGCGCCGCTGGTCGAGGGGCTGGTGGTGGCGGTGGTGGCGGCCGCGGGCGGGGCGGCGCTGGCGGAGGTGGCCGCGGAGGCGACCGGGGCGCTGGCTGGCAAGCAGGAGCATCTGGCCGGGCCGGCGCCGGCAGCTGGGGAGCAGAGGGCTGAGGAGCCGGCGGTGGTCGAGACGTTCACCGTGACCAACCCGCATGGTCTGCATGCCCGGCCGGCGGCTCGGCTGGTGGCGGAGCTGCGGGACGTGGCGGCGCAGGTGACCCTGCGCAACCTCACCACCGGCGCCGGGCCGGTGCCGGCGAACAGCCTGAGCCGGGTCTCGACGCTGGGGGCGCTGCCCGACCATGAGGTGGAGGTGGCGGCGAGCGGTCCGGAGGCGCCCACGGCGGTCGAGCGGGTGTTGGCCCTGGCCGCTCGAGGCTTCGACGATCCGGCCCCGCCGGCGCCACCAGCGGGGGCGACCGAACCCGTTGCCGAGCCTGCTGCGGCCGGGCCGTCGGCGGCCGAGCCAGCTGCCGCCGAACCGCTGACGGCGGGCAGCGGTGGGCCGCTGCCCGCCTCGCCAGGGATCGGCATCGGTCCGATCTGGACGCCCGAGCCGCCGCCGCTGACGCTGCCCGACCGGCCGGCCGGCGACCCGGCATCCGAGGCCGACCGGCTGCGGGAAGCGGTCGGGCAGGTCCGCCGGGAAACCCAGGAGGTACGCGACCGTACCGCCCGCGAGCTGGGGGAGCAGGACGCGGCGATCTTCGATGCGCACGTGGCCCTGCTCGACGACGCGGAGCTGCTCGACCAGGTCCGCGAGCAGATCGAGGCCGGGGCGCCCGTCGAACGGGCGTGGGCCGAGGTGCTCGGCGGGTTGGCGGAGCAGTTCGCCGCCCTGCCCGACCCGTACCAGCGGGCCCGCGCCGCCGACGTGCAGGCGGTCACCGAGCAGGTGCTGCGCGCCCTGCTCGGGGTGGCGAGCGGGTTCGTGTCGCACGACGGGGTGTTGGTCGCCGCCGACCTCACCCCGGGCGAGGTGAGCCAGCTCGACGCCGATCTGGTCGCCGGGATTGTGCTCGCCCACGGCAGCCCGACCGCCCACAGCGCCATCCTCGCCCGCAGCCGGAGGATTCCGATGCTGGTCGCGGTCGGCGCGGGCGTGCTCGACCTGCCGGTCCGGACGGTGGTAGCGCTGGACGGGCAGCGCGGGGAGCTGGTGGTCGACCCGGACCCGGCCACCCGGGAACGGTTCGCCGGCCGGGCACGGGAGTGGGCGGAGCGGGAGGCCACGGCTCGGGCCGCCGCCGGGGCCCCGGCCAACACCCGCGACGGTGTGACCATTGAGGTCGCCGCCAACCTCGGTACGGTGACTGACGCGGCCGAGGCCGCTGCGGCGGGTGCCGACGCTGCTGGGCTGGTGCGCACCGAGTTCCTCTTCGTCAACCGGGCCGAGCCGCCGAGCGTGTCCGAACAGGAGCGGGCATACCGGGAGCTCGCCGAAGGCTTGGGCCACCGTCCACTGACCCTGCGCACCCTGGACGTGGGCGGGGACAAACCGGTGCCCTTCCTGCCCACCGGGCAAGAGGCCAACCCGTTCCTCGGGCTACGGGGTATCCGGCTCTCGCTGGCCCGGCCGGAGATTCTGCGCGACCAGCTGGTCGCGGCCTGTCGGGTGGCGCACGACTCGCCGGTGCGGCTGATGTTCCCGATGGTCGCCACCCGGGATGAGGTGACCGCCGCACTGGCGCTCCTCGACGAGGCGATCACCGTAGTCGGTGCCGGTCGGCCGGCCGGGCTCGAGGTCGGGATCATGGTGGAGGTGCCGGCCGCGGCGCTGCGGGTGGCGGCCTTCGCGCCGCTGGTCGACTTCGTCAGCATCGGTACCAATGACCTGACCCAGTACACGCTCGCGGCCGAACGGGGCAACCCTTCGGTGGCCGCGCTCGCCGATCCGTTGGACCCGGCGGTGTTGCGGCTCATCGACGAGGTGTGCCGAGCGGCCCCGTCGTCGGTCCGGGTGGCGGTCTGCGGCGAACTCGCCGCCGACGAGGTCGCGGTGCCGGTGCTGGTCGGGCTGGGGGTGCGAGAGTTGAGCGTGGTCCCGGCCGCGGTGCCGATGGTGAAGCAGGCGGTACGGCAGGTCGACCTGGCCGCGGCCGTCCCGCTCGCCGCCCGGGCGGTAACCCTGCCCAGCGCTGCCGAGGTCCGGACACTGCTCGCCGGAGACTAGACGGGGCTCGGTGCGGAGAGCCCTCCTTACCCGGCTTGGTGGGCTGAGTGGCGCCCGACTTGCCAGGTATGACCCGTTACAGCGTCCTAGTGGATCACCACTCAACCCACCAAGGGCCGGCGGGCGCGCCGTGGCGCTACCGAGACTGCTCCGTTTGTGCTAGCAGTTCTCGTAGGCCACGTAGCGGACCTCGGTTGACCTGCCCGGGAGGGAGCAAGCCCTCCCGGGCACTCAGCGAGTTCAGGCGCTCAGGCGGATGGTGTTCCAGGAGAGCGGGGGGAGGGTGGCGCGGAGTGTGCCGCCCTCGATCACTGCGCCGGAGAGCTGCCGGGGGGTCACCCGGTCCGGCTCTGCGCTGGTGTTGCGGGCGTGCCGGTCCGGGTCGGCCAGCGCCGAGTGGTGCGCCGGGCCGTCAGGGGGCGCCAGCTCCCGCAGGTCCACCACCAGCTTCAGCGGCCGGTCGGTGTCCCGGTTGACCGCGAACAGCGTGGTCACCCCGTCCTCGCCGGTGACCGCGGTGGCGTGCAGCACCGGCACCGTACCGTGCTTGGCGGTGTCATACGTCGGGCTGTCGATCGCCAGCCGCAGCACCTGGCCGCGTCCATACCGGGCCGCCTGCGCGAACGGGTAGAAGGTGGTCTGCCGCCACGCCGGCCCGCCCGGCTCGGTCATGATCGGCGCGATCACGTTCACCAGCTGCGCCAGGCAGGCGGCGGTGACCCGGTCGCAGTGGCGCAGCATCGCAATCAGCAGGCTGCCGAAGACCACCGCGTCGGTGACCGAGTAGACATCCTCCAGCAGCCGCGGCGCCTCCGTCCACGGCTCCGGTGTTGGGTGCGGCGAGTCATGCATATACCAGACGTTCCATTCATCAAAGGAGATCTGGATGCTCTTTGACGACTTGCGCTTCGCCTTGACGTAGTCGCAGGTGGCGACCGTACCTTCGATGAACGACTCCATGTCCGCCGCGGAGGCGAGGAAGCTGTCGACGTCGCCGTCGAACTCCTGGTAGTAGGAGTGGCAGGAGATGAAGTCGACCGCGTCGTAGGTGTGCTCCAGGACGGTCGCCTCCCACTCGCCGAAGGTGGGCATGCTCCGCCCCGAGCTGCCACAGGCGACCAGCTGCAGGTCGGGGTCGATCATCCGCATCGCTCGGGCGGTCTGGCCGGCGAGCCGGCCGTACTCCTGGGCGGTCTTGTCACCGATCTGCCAGGGGCCGTCCATCTCGTTGCCCAGACACCATAGCCGGATCCCGTACGGGTCGGGGTCGCCGTGGGCGCGGCGGAGGTCGGACAGCGCGGTGCCGCCCGGATGGTTGCTGTACTCCAGTAGGTCGCAGGCGGCCTCGATGCCGCGCGTACCGAGGTTGACCGCCATCATCGGCTCCAGCCCGGCCACCTGGGTGAACCGCATGAACTCGCCGAGGCCGAAGGTGTTCGGCTCCACCGACCGCCACGCCAGGTCCAGCCGGCGGGGACGGTCCTCGCGCGGCCCGACCCCGTCCTCCCACCGGTAGCCGGAGACGAAGTTGCCGCCCGGGTAGCGCACCATCGTCGTGCCGAGCTCTCGCACCAGCGCCAACACATCGGTGCGCAGCCCGTCCGCGTCGGCGGCGGGGTGGCCGGGTTCAAACACTCCGGTGTAGACCGCCCGCCCCAGGTGCTCCAGGAACGAGCCGTACAACCGCGGATCAACCTCGCCCACGGGCAGGTGGTTGCTGAGGGTGACCCGCGCCTGCCGGGTCTTTCCGGAATCCGCCATGCTGCTAGACCTCCAAACCGATCCGCTCGGCGGCGGCACGCCACCGGGCTTGGTCTCCCGTTGGTTCGTAGCGGCGCAGCGGCTCACTGCGCCGGACCAGCGCCCGCAGCGCGGCCAGGTCCCCGTCGATCACCCCGACCGCGCGGGCCTGGACCAGCGCGTTGCCGAGGGCGGTCGCCTCCACCGGCCCGGCTACCACCGGCAGCCCGCAGGCGTCAGCGGTGAGCTGGCACAGCAGCTCGTTCCGGGAACCACCACCGACCATGTGTACCACCTCGACCGATCGGCCGGAGAGCCGCTGCGCCTGCCGCACCGTCCGCCAGTGGGCGAGCGCCAAGCTGTCCAGAATGCATCGCACCAGCTCCGCCGGTCGCTGGGGCACCCGCTGCCCGGTCTCGGCGCAGGCTCGGGCGAGCCGGGCCGGCATGTCCCCGGGCGGCAGGTAGCCCGGGTCGGCGGCGTCCACCACCGAGACCAGGCCGGGGACGGCCGCCGCGGCCGGCAGCACCTCGGCCAGCTCCACCGGGGTGCCCGCCGCCGCCCAGCTGCGTAGCGACTCCTGCAACAGCCACAGCCCCATCACATTGCGCAGGTAGCGGACGGTGCCGTCGACCCCGGCCTCGTTGGTGAAGTTCGCCAGCCGGCTCGCCTCGGTGAGCACCGGCCTGGGCAGCTCCACCCCGACCAGCGACCAGGTGCCGCAGGAGATGAACGCCGCGTGTTCGGTCTCGGCCGGCACCGCCACCACCGCCGACGCGGTGTCGTGGGAGCCGACCACGGTCACCGGGACCGGGCCGGCGCCGACCTGCTCGCGGAGCCGGCCGGCGTTCGCGCCGGGGGCGCGTAGCGGCCCGAACAGCTCACGCCGGATCCCGGCCCGGGCCAGCAGCTCGTCGGACCACTCGCCGGTCTCCACATTGAGCAGTTGGGTGGTGGAGGCGTTGGTGACTTCCCAACCGGGTTCGCCGGTGAGCCAGTAGCAGAGCAGGTCCGGCAGGAGCAGTAGCCGGTGCGCCGCCGCCAGCTGGGCGTCGTCGGCCGCGCCGGCCAGCTGGAACAGCGTGTTGAACGGGAGCAGCTGCAGCCCGGTGGTTTGGTACAGCCACGGCGCGCCCAGCTGCTCGACCACCCGGTCCATGACCCCGTCGGTACGGGTATCCCGGTAGTGCACCGGATTGCCGAGCAGCGCGCCGTCGCGGTCCAGCAGTCCATAATCGACTGCCCAGGAGTCGACGCCGACACTGTGCAGCGCCGGCACCGCCGCCGCGGCGGCCCGCAGGCCCACCGTGGTCTCGTGGTAGAGCCGCAGGATGTCCCAGTGCAGCCGGCCGCCGGCCGAGACCGGCTGGTTGCCGAACCGGTGCACCTCGGTCAGCTCGATCCGCTCCGGGCTCACCGCCGCCAGGATCACCCGACCGCTGTCGGCGCCGAGGTCGACCGCGGCCAGCGCGGCCGAGGCTGGTGCCGGCCGGCTCATCGGCCGAATGCGGCGGCCACGCCAGCGTCGACCGGGATCAGCAGCCCGGTGGTGTGGGTCAGCTCCGGCCCCACCAGGACGAAGACCGCGTTCGCCACATGCTCCGGCAGCACCTCCCGCTTCAGCAGGGTACGCCCGGCGTAGAACTCGCCCAGCCGCTCCACCGGCACCCCGTACGAGTCGGCGCGCTGCTGCGCCCACTCGCCGGTGAAGATCCCCGAACCACGGACCACGCCGTCGGGGTTCACCCCGTTGACCCGGATCTGGTGTGCGCCGAGCTCGGTGGCGAGTAACCGGACCTGGTGCGCCTGGTCGGCCTTGGCCGCCCCGTACGCGACGTTGTTGGTGCCGGCGACCACCGCGTTCTTGCTGACGATGTAGACGATGTCGCCGCCGATCCCCTGCTCGACCAGCAGCCGGGCGGCGGCCCGGGAGACCAGGAACGACCCCTTCGCGAGGACGCTGTGCAGCCGGTCCCAGTCCGCCTCGGTGGTCTCGGTCAACGGCGCCGAGAGCGCCATCCCGGCGTTGTTGACGACCAGATCGAGGCCGCCGAAGGCCAGCGCGGTGGCGTCGACCGCGGCGTCGACCGCGGCAGCGTCGGTGACATCGACGGTGACCGGGACCGCCACATCGGTGCTGCCCAACTCCTTGGCGACCGCGGCGGCGGCGTTGGCGTCCCGGTCGGCGACCACCACACAGGCGCCTTCGGCGGCGAGCCGGCGGGCGATCGCCGCCCCGATCCCGGAGCCGGCGCCGGTGACCAGCGCGACCCTTGAGGCCAGCGGCTTCGGCGCCGGCCGGCGGCGCAGCTTCGCCTCCTCCAGCGCCCAATACTCGATCCGGTACTTCTCGGACTCGTCGATCGGCTGGTACCGGGAGACCGACTCGGCGCCGCGCATCGCGTTGATGGCGTTGACAAAATACTCGCCGGCGACCCGGGCGGTCTGGGCGTCGCCGCCGTAGGAGAACATCCCCACCCCGGGGATGAGCACGATCGCCGGGTCGGCGCCGCGCATCGCCGGGTCGCCCGGCCGCGCGTACCGCTGGTAGTAGGCGGTGTAGTCGGCGCGGTACGCCGCGTGCAGCTCCCGCAACCGCGCCAGCTGGGTCGTCAGCGGCGCGTCGGCCGGGGTGTCCAGCACCAGTGGGCGCACCTTGGTCCGCAGGAAGTGGTCGGGGCAGGAGGTGCCGAGCGCGGCGAGCCGTGGATGCTCGCTGCCGGCGAGGAATTCCAGCACTTCGGCGCGGTCGGTGAAGCAGCCGACCTGGCGCGCGTCGGTGGCGACCAGCCCGCGCAGCACCGGCGCCAGCGCCGCCGCCCGGGCCCGGCGGTCGGCCACTGGCAACGGTCGCCACTGGGGCGCGGCCGGCCCGAACGGCTCAGGGCGGCCGTGTTGGTCCAGGTACGCCTGGGCGGTCTGGATGATCTCCAGCGAGTTGGCCTCGCACTCCTCGGAGGTGGCGCCCCAGGCGGTGATGCCGTGCCCGCCGAGGATCACCCCGATCGCGGCCGGGTGCTCCCGCCGGACCGCGGCGATGTCGAGCCCCAGCTGGAAACCGGGCCGCCGCCACGGCACCCACACCACCCGGTCACCGAAGCACTGCTCGGTCAGGTGGGGGCCGTCGGCGGCGGTGGCGAACGCGATCCCGGCGTCCGGGTGCAGGTGGTCCACGTGGGCGGCGTCGACCAGGCCGTGCATGGCGGTGTCGATCGACGGGGCGGCGCCGCCGGGCCCGTGCCGGCAGTGGTCGAACATCGCGACCATCTCGTCTTCCCGCTCCGGCCCCGGGTAGACCTCGGTCAGTGCCCGCAACCGGTCCAGCCGCAGCGCCGACAGCCCGGCTTCGGTGAGCGTGCCGAGGTCACCGCCGGAGCCCTTGACCCACAACAGGTCGACCGCGGACCCGGTGACCGGGTCCTGCTCGACGCCCTTGGCGGAGGTGTTGCCGCCCGCATAGTTGGTGTTGCGCGGGTCGGCCCCGAGCCGGTTGCTCCGGCTGAGCAGCTCGTCGACGACGCTCATGTCAGGCCCCCCAGCCGGCGGCCTGGCCGTCGGCGCGGTCGGCGCGGATCTGGTCGGCGTACCCGCTGCGGTGGTAGGCGGCGACCGGATCCGGGTCCAAGCCGTCCTCGCTGCGCAGCTCGGCCAGCAGCGGCCGGACATCGGTGTTGTAGGCGTCCATCAGGGCGGCGTTGGCCCCGAGTACGTCACCGGCCTGCTGCGCCTGGCGCAGCGCCGCCCGGTCGACCAGCAGCGCCTTGGCCGTGGCCTCCTGCACATTCATCACCGAGCGGATCATCGCCGGGATCTTCGGCTCGATGTTGTGGCACTGGTCGAGCATGAAGGCGATGCCACCGGCCGGCCCGACCACGCCGGCCTGGACGATCTCGTGCATGATCCGGAACAGCCCGAACGGGTCGGCCGCCCCGACCATCAGGTCGTCGTCGGCGTAGAAGCGCGAGTTGAAGTCGAACCCACCCAGCTTGCCGGCGCGCAGCAGCACCGCCACGATGAACTCGATGTTTGTGCCGGGCGCGTGGTGGCCGGTGTCGATGACCACCTGGGCGCGTTCGCCGAGCCGCAGGCAGTGGCTGAAGGCGGTGCCCCAGTCTGGGACATCGGTCAGGTAGAACGCCGGCTCGAAGAATTTGTACTCCAGCAGCATCCGTTGCTCGCTGCCCAGCCGGTCGTACACTTCGGACAGGGCGGCAGCGAGGCGGTCCTGCCGGGCGGTGATGTCGTCCTGCCCGGGGTAGTTGGTGCCGTCAGAGAACCACAGCTTGAGGTCCCGGGAGCCGGTGGCGTCCATGATGTCGACGCACGCCAGCAGATGGTCGGTGGCCTTGCGGCGGACCCGCGGGTCGGGGTGGGTGACGCTGCCCAGCATGTAGTCGGGGTCCTGGAAGACGTTGGAGTTGATGGTCCCGAGCCCGACGCCGACCTCTCGGGCGTAGCTCGCGAGCTTCTGGTAGTCATCCACTGTGTCCCACGGGATATGCAGCGCCACGGTCGGGGCCACGCCGGTGAAGCGGTGCACCGTGGCCGCGTCGGCGACCTTCTCGTACGGGTCCCGCGGCACCCCCTGCTGGGGAAAGACCTTGAACCGGGTGCCGGAGTTGGCGTACCCCCAGGATGGCGTCTCGATCCGTTGCGTCCGCAGGACCTGTTTGACGTCGGTCACGGTTGGTGCCTCTCTGGCTCGTTGGTGAGCTGGTCTGCCAGGTTGAAAATCTCTTCGAGCACCTCGAAACCCTGGTCGGGCCGGCGGCCGTCGAGAGACTCGAAGAACGGCGCCATCTCGGCCTGCCAACGCTGGTTGACCTCGGTCTGCTCCATCGCGGCCAGGGCCGCGGTCAGGTCGGGGGTGCGGAAGTAACCCACCAGCAACCCGTCGTCGTGGAGAAAGAGCGAGTAGTCGTGCCAGCCGGCGTCGCGCAGCGCGGCCAGCATCTCCGGCCAGACGGCGGCGTGGCGGCGTTTGTACTCGGCGAGGCGCTCCGGCTTGACCCGGAGTCGGAAACAGACGCGTTGCATTGCCTGGCGACACCCCGTTGCGGAAGGAGATGAACCGTTTCAACTGCCGCTTAGCCTACGGGCGGCGGCGAGCGACTGTCAACCGGTCGGAGTTTCCGGAAACTCCTGCCCGGAGCGGGAATCAGCCGCCCGGGTACTCCACCGGATCGGGCTGGCTGGACTCGCGGACCACCAGCTCCGGCTCGAACACCACCTGTCGGTGCTGGTGGGTGTCGGGCTGATTCGCCTCGTCCATCAACAGCTCCGCCGCGACCCGGCCGAGCCGTTGGCGCGGCTGGCGTACCGACGAGATCGGCACCGCCGCAGCCGCCGCGAAGTCGATGTCGTCGTAGCCCACGATCGCGATGTCGGACGGCACCCGGACCCGTTGCCGGGTCAGGCCCTGCAACACCCCGAGCGCGAGCAGATCGTTGGCGCAGAAGACCGCGGTCGCGCGCTGCTCGCGGGGCAGGCCCAACAGCCGGCCCGCGGCGTCCCGGCCGGCCGGCACGGTGGTCGCCGGAGTCTCCAACACCCGCAGCTCTTCGTCAGCCATCCCGGCGGCCCGGATCGCCCGCAACGCCCCTTCATAACGGTCGCGTACCTGCTGCAGCCGCAGCGGACCACCGATGAACGCGATCCGGCGGTGCCCCACCTCCAGCAGGTGGCGCATCGCCAGCTCGCCACCGTGCTCGTCGTCGACCGACACGCTGCACAGGTCGGGTCGGCGGGCCATCCGGTCCAGCAACACCACCAGGATGCCGCGGTCGCGCAGCTCCAGGAACCGCTCGTTGGCGTCGTCGATCGGGGTGATCAGCACCCCCTGCACCCGCTGCTCCTCCAGCAGGTCCAGATAGGCCGCCTCCCGGGTGGCGCTGCCGTTGCTGTTGCAGAAGATGACCGCCATGCCGGCGTCGCTGGTCGCTTCATCGACACCGCGGGCGACGTCGGTGAAGAACGGGTTCGCGACGTCGAGCACCACCAGGCCCAGCGCCCGCCCGCGGCCCCGGCGCAGCTGCCGCGCCGACGCGTTCGGGACGAACCCGAGCTCGGTGATGGCCTGCCGAACCCGGGCCCGGGTGGAGGGCGCCACGATCTCCGGTCGGTTGAGCACGTTCGAGACCGTCCCGACCGATACTCCGGCCTGGCTCGCCACCTCCCGAATACTCACCATCGGGGTCGCCACCGTGTGCCTCCGCTCTCCACCCGCCGTTAAAACGTCCCAAGCGTAGGCGGTGCCCTCAGGCCTTCAGGCCGGTGGTGGCGATCCCTTCGGTGAGCCGGCGCTGTAGCAGCAGGAAGATCACGAAGATCGGTACCAGCGCCAGCGTGGACATCGCCAGCAGCTCCGGCCAGTTCGAGCGCCCGGTGGAGTCCAGGAAGGCCTGCAACGCCAACGGTACGGTGTAGTTGCGGGGCGAATTGAGGAAGATCAGCTGGGCGAAAAAGTTGTCCCAGCTCCAGATGAACGTGAAGATCGCCGTGGTGACCAGCGCGGGCTTCATCAGCGGCAGGATGATCCGGAGGAAGATCTGCACGTGCCCGCACCCGTCGATGCGCGCCGCGTCGTCCAGCTCGACCGGGATGCCCCGGATGAACTGGACCATCAGGAAGATGAAGAAGGCGTCGACCGCCAGCAGATGTGGCACCGTCAGCGGCAGGATGCTGTCGATCCAGCCCAGCCGGTGGAAGATCACGTACTGCGGCACGATCAGGACGTGAATCGGCAGCATCAGCGTTATTAGCATGATCGCGAACCACATCCCCCGGAGCCGGAACCGGATCCGGGCGAACGCGTACGCCGCCATCGAGCAGGCCGCCAGGTTCCCGAACACCGCCAGCGTCGAGATCAGCAGCGAGTTGATGTAGAAGCGGCTGAAGTCGAAGGTGAGCGCCGTCCACCCGTTGAGATAATTCTCGAACCGGGGATTCCACGGGATCAGCCCGGTCTCCCGGAAGACCTCCTCCGGGCCCCGCAGCGAACTGGCCACCAGCCACAACAGCGGGTAGATCATCACCAGCGCGCCGGCGATCAACAGCGTGTGGACCACCAGCCGGGGGAGCACCTTGCCGCGCGGCCGGCGCGGCGTCGACGCCACCGTCGCGGTCGTCACCGGAGGTACGCTCATCGGACTTTCACCTGATCCCCGTAGTAGACCCAGTACCGGGCGGTGAAGAACATCCCGGCGGTGAACAGCGCGATCGCCGCCAGCAGCACCCAGGCCATGGCCGAGGCCCGGCTCATGTCGAAGTATTCGAAGCCCACCCGGTAGAGATACAGCGTGTAGAAGAGCGTGCCGTCGGAGGGCCCGCCGGTCCCGCCGCTGATGATGTACGCCGGGGTGAACGCCTTGAACGCGTTGATCGTCCCCAGCACCAGGTTGAAGAAGATCAGCGGCGAGAGCAGCGGCACCGTGACCCGCCAGAATCGGGCGACCCGGCCGGCGCCGTCCACCTCCGCGGCCTCCAACAGATCCTGCGGGATCTGCTTGATGCCGGCGAGGAAGATCACCATGGGGGCGCCGAACTGCCAGATGTTCAACACGATCAGGGTGTAGATGGCGTAGTCCGGATTGGAGATCCAGACCGTGCCGGCCGGGATGCCGAACCACTCCAGCACCTGATCCAGCCGGGAGGCGGCCAGCAGCTGATTGACCAGCCCGTCCGACCCGAAGATCTGCCGCCACAACACGGCCACCGCGACGCTGCCGCCCAGCAGCGAGGGCAGATAGTAGGTCGACCGGTAGAGGCCGATGCCGCGCCGCTTACCGCTCAGCATCACCGCCACCAGCAGGGCGGCCAGGGTCGCCAGCGGCACCGAGACCAGCACATAGATCAGCGTGACTCGGACCGCGTTGCGGTAGTGACGATCGTCGGCGAGGTTCTGGTAGTGCTCCAGCCCCACCCACTCGGCCTCCCCGATCCCGCGCAGCAACTGGAAATCGGTGAACGACAGGTAGAGCGACGCGACGATCGGACCGAGCGTCAGTCCAAATAGGCCAATGAACCAGGGCGCCAGGAACAGCAGCACCGCACGGTTGCTGCGGCGCCGGGCGCTGGCCGCACGCCGGCTTCGGGCCGCCGCGTCGGCGGCCTCGCCACCGGTGCCGGAGTCGGCACCGGTGGCGGAGGTCGTCGGCGGCGGCGTGGCGGTCACCATGTGTCTGCCTCCACGCGTTCAGGAACTGCCGGGCGCGTCGCTCAGCCGAGGATGTTTGTGGCTTCCTGGAAGTAGGCGTCGACCGCGTCCGGGATCGACATCCGCCCGAAGCCGGCCTCCTCCGCGAAGAAGATCAGCTGGTCGTCGAGGCGACCGGCCGCCTCCGGTGGTGGTGGCGGCACCTCGCCGACCTTGTCCTCGACGAACTCGACATACTCCAGCGAAGCCAGCTCCTCGTCGCTGGCGTCCGGCCGAAGCACCTCGCGGACCTCCTCCGAGGAGGGGACGCCCCGTTCGAAGCCCAGCTCCGCGGCGATCTCGGCGTCCAGCACCAGCGCCTGCAACAGCTCGGCGGCGGCGTCCGGGTCGTCGGCCGCGCTGGGGATCGACAGCAGCATCGACGCCTTGTAATACTGCCCCGGCTGCGCTCCGGCGCCGTCGCCCTGCGGGTACATCCCGATCCCGATCTCGTCGGCGCTCACGTCGACAAAGGCCGGGTAGATGTTGGACCAGTGGAAGTTGAACGCGCCCCGGCCCGACGGCACCTCCCAGTCCGAGAGGTCCGGCAGCGCCTCGGAGGTGGTCTCCATATCCACCGCGCCCCCGGTCTCCGCCAGCTCCTGCCAGAACTCGAACCACTCCTCCAGGTCCGCCGGGTCGTAGCCCAGCTGGCCGTCGGCGGTGAACAACGCCTTGCCGCGCTGGTGCAGCCAGCACTCCAGGGTCTCCTTCGACCCCATGGCGTTCTGGGTGCCGAACACGCCGCTGGGGGTGTTATTGCCGATCTCCCGGCACAGCTCCGCGAACTCGCTCCAGGTGAGGGTGTGATCCGGCTCGTCGACCCCGGCGTCCCGGATCACCTGCAGGTTCTTCATCATCGCGAAGGTGTTGTAGCCCATGGTGATGCCGTAGAGGGTGCCGCCGATCCGGCCATTCTCGACCGCCTCCTCCGGCACCGCGGAGAGGTCGAGCGGGTCGGGCACGTAGTCGTCGAGCTCCAACAGGGCGCCCCGGCCGGCGTACTCGGCGATGTACTGGTAATCCATCTGCATCAGGTCGGGCGGGTTGCCGCCGGAGATCTGGGTGGCCAGCCGGCTCCAGTAGTCGTCCCAGTTGCTCGGCTCGGTGTCGACACCACGGTCGGCGCGGGCGACGAACTGGTCGACCGCGGCCTGGGTACGCCGGTCCCGGTCCGGGTTACCCCACCAGGCGAAGCGAAGGTTGCTGCCGGAACCGGAGCCGGAGCCGCCGCCGTTGCCGCAGGCGGTGAGGCTGGTGAGGCCGGTGGCGCCGGCCCCGAGGAGTACTGCACCGCCGAGAAGCCGGCGTCGGCTGATTCTGCGCATTGTGGGGGGTCTCCTTTGATGAGTGTCGTGGGGGTTCACGGGCGAACCGCGGTTGCTGGGGTTGCTAATGCAGTCGCCCGGGTTGGGGCGGTTTCCGGCCTGCGTGTGCCGGCCGGGAACCGGTTGAGCGCGCCTCGGTAGAGGCGGTGGAGCAGCGCAGCGGTAACGCTGGGGACGATCACCAGGCTCAGTGGTATCAGCCAGACCACCCCGATGGCGGCGGCGAGCGTCCCCAGCCCGAGTATCGCCCGACCCGGAGCGAGTAGGACAGTGAGGGTTGTGAGTCGGACCAGCCGCAGCGGTGTGGTATCGAAGGTGATGGCGGCCGCCGGCAGGGCGGCAGTGATCAGGGCATAGCCGAGCAGCAGCGCGAGCAGCGCCACGAGCAGGATGTCGCCGGTCGGTGGGCCGATCTGGACGGCGATGAACACGTCGAGCACCAGTAGGCAGCCGAGCGCCGCCCAGCCGATGCCGAGGGCCAGGCTGCCGACGAAGTGTCGGCGGAACGCGGCGAGGAAGGCGCCGCCGGTGCCCGGGTCGGCGCCGGCCGCGCGTTGCGCCGCCACCTGGCTGAGCGCCAGGGTGCCGGCGGGTGCGGTAATGATGCCGAGGCAGCTGACCAGCCACAGCAGACTCAGTGCGAGATGGTCGACGATCAAGGCGAGAGTGAATCGATTCAATCCATTGGACCGCACTACGCCTCCCTCCGCTGACCTTGGCTGGCCGGTTAGTTTACCGACGTGTAACGCCCCTGGCTAGACCCAGATTCTGGGCCCCGCCTGGCAGGCCCACCCGGCCCGCCAGCCTCGCCGCCGGCTTGGTCGCCACACCCGCCACCCCCGCCCCGTCGCCCACCATCACGTCATCGAGCTGGGTAGAGTGGCCGGATGAGCGGCGGGGACGTGCTTCTGCTGCTCGGCGTCTTCCTCGGCGGCGCAGCCCCGTGGCTCGAGGCGATCGTGGTGATCCCGATCGGCATCGTCGCCGGACTGAACCCGATCCTCGTGGTGCTAGTCGGCGTCGCCGGCAACCTGCTCACCGTCTGGGTCGCCGCCTTCTACGGCGAGCGGATCCGCACCTGGTGGCAGGCGCGGCGGGCCCGGCGGCGGGCGGAGCGGGGAGAGACTGTGCCGCACCATCGGCAGCGGCGCCGGGAACGGATCGAGCGCCTACTCCGGCGGTGGGGGATGCCCGCCCTGGCGGCGCTCGGCCCGATCGGCCTCGGCACCCAGGTGTCGGCGCTGGTGGCGGTGGGCCTCGGAGTCAGCGCCCGAGCCTCGTTCGTCTGGATCGGCGCCGGCACCGTTGTCTGGAGCATCGTAGCGGCGGTCGCCGCCGTCACCGGCCTCTCGATCGCCGGCGTCGGTGCCTGACCCAGCAACCCCGCCCCACCGGCGCCCCACCCCACCCGCCCACCCCGCCGCACCCCACCCCGCCGCGCTCGCCATGATCAAGGTGACTGAGTGGCTGCCCCGCCAACCAGCCAATCACCTTGATCTCGGAAGGGGAGGTCATGGCGGAGGTGAGAACCCGACCTGACGACGCCTGACTCCGATTTGCCAGCACTTCGCCGGAGCACCTGTCGACCCCTGACTCATAGGAGGGCTCAGCCAACTCGGCACCGGCGGGAGGTGACTTCCGCGGTCTCCCGCAAGATCGACTCAAGCGGGTTCGCCGCTCGCCGATCGGAACGGGGTCACCTCCCGCCTCCGCCGTACCCCGGCCACCGGGCACATTCTTCCGCCACCGCAAGCGGCTCCTCGCGAGTGCGCTGACTCCCACCCGGAAGGTATTGGCACGCGCCACATCCATCACCGTCCGCGCAGAGCGTCGTCCCTGGAGTCCCTCGGTACGCCGTCCGGTGTCCCTCCGGCACGGTCGCATAATGCACCACTATGCCCGGGTCGTTCCGCCGGCCAGTGCCCCGGCGAGCGCTTGTCACCTGCGCCTCCGTCGGCGGACGGCCCAAGAGCGGGATCCAGGCAATTGGGCGGCCGTCTCATGGCTGGCTATCGACCCAGCCACGCTCAGCACCGCGGCACGGAGTTCGTTCAGCTCCGCCGGGTCGGCCGGAGTGGATCACCACCCAGAGCACCACGTGCGTGGCGGCGCGGGGCGGCGCGCCCCGCGGGGCTAGTCCTCGCCGGTGGCCTGCGCCAGCGCGGTACGGACCGCCTCGGTGAACACGTCGACGCTCTGGGCGCCCGCGACCGCGTACTCACCGCCGAGCACGGTGAAGGGAACCCCGCTGATGCCCAGCTCGCGGCCAGCGGCCAGCTCCTTTCGCACGGAGTCCGCGTACGCGTCACCGGTAAGCATCGAGCCGGTGGCGGCGGCGGGCACGTCGGCGTGCGCTGCCGCGCCGACCAGCACGTCGTGGTCGAACGGGTTCAGCTCGCCGGCGAAGTAGCCACCTTGGAGCGTCCAGAACACCTCGTTGGCCACGCCGTAGTCGCGCGCCAAGTGGAGCAGTCGATGCACGTCGAAGGAGTTGGCGAGCTGCCGGTCCGACGTGTACGGCAGACCCTCGGCGCGAGCCAGGGCGGCGACCTGGCCGTCGATCTGCTCGGCGCGCTCGACGGTGCCGGCGAACTTGGCCGCAAGATACTCCGTGACCGCGACCGGCTCGGTCGACATGCCCGGGTTCAGCTCGAACGAACGCAGCACGATCTCCACCCCGCCGCCGGGGCTGGCGGCGTCGACCGCCGTCGCCAGCCGGTGCCGCCCTAGATAGCACCATGGACAGCTGATGTCGAGCCACAGCTCCACCGTCAGGGACGATTCACCGCTCGCCCGAGGGAACGTTTCTGTCATCGGCGAGTTTCACCCGCTTTCATCACATTTTCCCGGCTCGGTCCGATCGGCCTAGGCGCCCAGGTGTCGGCGCTGGTGGCGGTGGGCCTCGGAGTCAGCGCCCGGGCCTCGTTCGGCTGGATCGGCGCGGGCACCGTGGTGTGGAGCATCGTAGCGGCGGTCGCCGCCGTCACTGGCCTCTCGATCGCCGGCGTCGGCGCCTAACCCAGCCCCCCACCGCGTCCCATGGTGATGGTGACTGCGTGGCTGCCCCGCGAGGGCTACAGCAAATCCAGGACCATCGCTGGTCCGCACCTGCCCCCAAGCGCACCGCCCGTCCACACCAGCCAGGTTAGCCCGCCCATCAACGACGACCTAACCGGCCCCGCTCAATTGATTGACCACGATCACGGGGCGGTGTTAGCGTCACCCCATCGACGATGTCGTGCCCGATAGCGACAGACCAACATGGACCCGTCCTGTATTGGCAGGCGAAAGTGGACGCTAACTTTTACTTAGGATTCGATGCCTCGTGCGCTCGTTGCAGTGGCTTAGCGGAAAGTGTCAGTCATGAGGTGGGGCATCTCGTGACCGTGATGCCCTTAAGCTCGCCAGACATGAGACGTTGGCGCCAACAGGCACTCGGTCGGGATGCGCCGTGGGGTCCCACTCTAGTCAGGAGCCGTGGCGGCAAGGCGGAAGCCTGGGTCGGGTGGCGTATCGCCCCCGTGTTGGCGCAGCGGATTGGGCCGCGTGCGACTTGGCGGTTGCTTGGCGTACTTGGCAACGAAGCGCTGGACGGCAAGCAAGCTGGACCACTGACTTCCCGCAGAGCATTCTTCAGGGTCGGCTTCGGGGCTGTGGCTGGACTCGGCCTCCTCGCCAGCACACCCCAGCCGGCTGCGGCCGCGAGTGCCCGACCAGAAAACGCCGCTTCACCACAAGACGTACGTGATATTTCAGACGAGCGGCTCATCGAAGTCGCGATGAGTCATTTACACGGTGATGATACTCGCAACGTCGTCGACCTAGATTCGCTAGGTTCGACAACTAATGGTGCAACGAGTGGGACAATCTCCCGCGAAGCATTAAAGATTGCAGATGGGAACACCGGCGAAGGTGCAGCTGCTGGTCTGCTCGAGGTTGCAGGCAAAGAAGTGAAGCATGCCGACGGTACCAGCGAGACGATTATCTTCTTCCATCAGTACGAGCAGCGTACTGTACTTATCTCGACCAGAACAAGCGTACTCGTCGACCGAGCCCGAAAGATCAGTGAGATTGGGACCGAAGTTCACCGGCTACACGTAGATCACGAAGCTTCGAACGGTCCCGTTCTGAGGACTGTTTCGAGAAGTGTAAATGGTGCTGTTCCTACGCCCGTACCCAACACTGACTTGGGATTGCTGTCTGAGAATCCATGTGGCGGCTGCTGCACCTGCTGCGGTCCCCGGCCTGGTCGGCTTAGTAGTGACTGCAATTGGGAGTGGAGTGTAGACTGCGTTCTTAGTTCTGTGGGTTGCGCAGTGTGCCTTCCTTGTTCATTTTGGTGGCAGTGCCTTTTGTGCGTCGCCGCCAGCTGCGGAGGTGCACTGGTTTCTTGCTGTAGCTCGTTCAGCGACGTATGTCGCCGCTGTCAGCGCTGTTCCACATGATGGGAGAAGATGTGCGAGCCGACAAGCGCAGACTCTATATGATTCTTCCTGGCATTGTCGTAGTCGTGGCTGGGGCTACGATCGCTCTTCGACACCTGCTATGGGGATCGACCATGCTGGCCATCGGCGTCTTACTCATAAGCAGTGGAGTCGTACACGCGGCGCTTCTTGCGCGCGATCGTAGGCGGACACGCGACTAGTATGTTTATTGCGAGTTAGTTTCTAATGTTAGAGTTCGACGAACTGCCGTTGCATCGGGATTCTCCCGACATTTTCGTTGGCGCGCGGGCTACTGAGAAACTTCGTAATATTCCGGCTTGCCGCTCGGGCGACGTTCTCGTTGTCACCGACGAGCACATCGCGATCATAGGTAGTAGTCTTCGTCGAGTGCAAGAGGTGCTCAGTCAGGCCGGAATGGTAACGACCGTACACCGGATTCCCATAGGCCATCTTGGAACCTTGATGTCGGCCTCAAGGATCGCTGATGGTATCCGAGCTAGTCGGCCCACATTGTGTGTTGCTCTAGGCGGCGGAGCTGTGATTGATGCTACAAAGCTGGCCCGGGCAGCTCAGCGCGAACCTTGGCTCCTGGACCAGAGCATCTGGAGCAGTGCACGCGGGCTTCTCAACCCGCCCATCTCACGTACTCTAGAGGGCGAATCGGCTTTAGTTGCAGTTTCCACGAGACCTGGTAGTGCGGCTCACGTATCGGACAGAGTTTGTCTTTCAGCTCGTTCCGGTCATACGCGGCGGCTGGTCGCCGGCCGGACGCTACTGCCAACGGCCGTGATTGCGGATCCCGAGCATGGATTGACGTTGGGGTGTCGGATACTAGCGGAGACGATCTGTGAGGTCCTCTCTCGAGGAATCGAACCATACTTGGTAACTGAGCGGAGCTCAAGAAAAGCGGACCGGGTGGGAGGTTGGATAGTAGTCCGTACTCTTAAGCTCGGTGAGAGCCTGATGTTAGGTAACGACCTTTCGTCTACGGATCGCGTTTCGCTCGAGTGGCTCACGATTGCGACGATGGCTGGGGCACATATCGACGAATGGGAGCCATCTGCCCACCCATGGTGGTGTATCCAGAATACGATTGCTGCCAGTGTTCCACGCTCAAAGGGATCGTTGACTGCCCAGGCGTTACCTTCGATTCTCGAGAGAGTTTGGAATGGTGATGAACGATTCGGTCGTATGAGTAGATGGAAGCTGCTGGAGCGGCACACAGGGTTAAAATCAAGTCTGGGCGGACGAGTTTTACGGTTTCTTGCCGATGTCCGCCAACAAGGCAGCGGCGATGGCACACCTCATCGGGATCAATTGATTGATCAGTGGTCGCATGAGGCAGTGTCGCTATGGGCGGGCCTGGTTCCATGGATCGGTAGAACCTTGAAGGCGAAGGATATTAGCTACTTTCTGCGGGACGCGGGTTTCTAATACGGCAGCGCATCGGGTCCGCACACACCGACATTGACCTGGAGCTGTGGCGCGGCAGCGGCTAGCCGCGGGGCGAGACGAGCTGGATCTTCGTCTGCCCAGGTGTTCGACCGATTTGTTGCCTGGGTGCTGCCGCCGCGGTAGCAGCCGGCTGCGCCTTCGTCCCCTCGTCGTTACCCGCGCCGGGTGGCTCGCCAGGTCGGTATGTCCCACGGACGCGTGAGCAAGGTGGAGAGTGGGGAGCAAGGTCGCCCAATCACCCCGGCCGGTCCGCGTACGAGAAGGTGACCGGGGTGTCGCTGGCCGACGTCGCCGCTGCCGTGGCCGAACATCGTGAGGGCGTGGTCGCCCGAAAGGGCCGCACCTGGCAACAGGGCCCAGTTGACCGACATGCGCCGGTTGGCGTTCAACGCGGCGGTCGGCGCGGTCGCGATCGGTGGCCAGATTGGGGAGCTGTTCGACGCTACCGGCCGGCCGCTGCCGCCGATCCCCCGGATGGGGGTGATGTAACCCAGTTTCGATCGATGGGTGAGCTGCTGACCAGACTGGATCTGCGGTTCGCTGGGGCGTCGATGACGAGGCTCATCGACGGTCGGCGTCCCGATGCCCGAGGATCGCCTCCGGGGAGAGTTGGCTGCCGGTGCGCTGCTTGCGTTCACGGATCCGCGCCACAAACGCCTCCGCGTCCGGGCGGCGGGCCAGTTCGATCAACTGAGCGCGGAGGTACTCCTGGAGCGAGCGGCCACTCAGTGCGGCCCGCGAGGCAAGCTCGTCACGAGCCTCGTCGGGCACATCCCGGATGGTGATCGCAGCCATCGCTTCATTATGCAGCCGAGCCAACCCGCCAGGAGTCTGCCTACGGTGGATGACTTTTGGCACCGCTTGGTGTGGTGGGTAGGGAATGCGGTTTGGTCAGGCGGCGACGACGAAGACCCGCGAGGCCACCTCGCGGGGGAGTCGCACATGCTCGCCGCCGCGGTCGATGGTCACCGAGTCCCGCTCCTGCGCCACCGTCACCTTGACGCCCGGATCCACCCCGGCCGAGTGCAGCTGGTGGATCACCTCCGGGTCGGAGTGCACGCTCTCGCAGATCCGGCGAACCACCACCGGGCCGGCCAGCCCGGGGAAGGCCAGGTTGCGTTCGCTGCCGTCGTCCGGCGGAGCGGTGGCTACCGGCGCCTTCGCCGACTGGCCGAACTCCTCCAGCCCCGGGATCGGGTTGCCGTACGGCGACCGGGTCGGTCGGCCGAGCAGCTGGAAGACGCGGCGTTCCACGTCGTCGCTCATCACATGCTCCCAGCGGCACGCCTCCTCGTGGGCGTGCTCATACGGCATGCCGATGACGTTGACCAGCAGCAGCTCGGCGAGTCGGTGTTTGCGCATCACCGACACCGCATACCCGCGGCCCTCGTCGGTCAGGTGCAACTGCCGGTCGCCCTCGACGGTGAGCAGGCCGTCGCGCTCCATCCGGGCGACGGTCTGGCTGACCGTGGGCCCGCTCTGGTGCAGCCGTTCGGCGATTCGGGCACGCAGCGGTGTGACGCCCTCTTCTTCAAGTTCGAGGATCGTCTTGAGATACATCTCGGTGGTGTCGACCAGGTCATTCACGTAAAGCCCCTCCGCACGTGATGGTACCCCGCCCGGGGCAGCTACTGGCGCCGGCGAGCGGCGACCATACTTGGGGGCGTGGCCGATCCATTGCTCGATCCCGCCCGTCTCGCCGCACTGGTCACTGGCGCCTCGCCGCCCACCCTGCTGGATGTGCGGTGGCGGTTGGCCAGCCCGGCCGCTGGCGCCGAGGAGTATGCCGCGGGCCACCTGCCCGGGGCAGTGTTCCTCGATCTTGACACGCAGCTGTGCGGTCCGCCGGGTCGCGGGGGTCGACACCCGTTGCCCGACCCGCACCGGCTGGAGGCGGTGCTGCGGGCGGCCGGGGTCCGCGACGGCGCATCCGTGGTGGTCTACGACGCGGGCGGTGACGAGCCGGGGCGGCAGTCGGCTGCCCGGGCGTGGTGGACCCTGCGGTGGGCCGGGCTGACCGAGGTCTCCGTGCTCGACGGCGGGTACGCCGGCTGGGTCGCGGCCGGTCACCCGACCAGCACCGGCACGCCCGTCCCGGAGGTCGGTGACGTGCGGGTCCGGCCCGGCGGGTTGCCGACGCTCGACGCCGACCAGGCCGCCGCGCTCGCCGCTCGGGGGCGGCTGCTCGATGTCCGGGCCGCCGCCCGTTACCGGGGCGAGTCCGAGCCGGTCGACCCGGTCGCCGGGCACATTCCGGGGGCGGTGAACCTGCCCGCGTCGCCGCAGCTGCTCGGCGGGGCGTCGGCGCCGGCGGAGATTCGGGCCGCGGTCGGGGAGGTGCTGGCTGATCCGGATCCGGCCCAGCCGCTGGGGGTGTATTGCGGCTCCGGGGTCAGCGCCGCGCACACGCTGCTGGCGTTGCACCGGGCCGGGTTCTCGCAGGCCGCCTTGTACGTCGGCTCCTGGAGTCACTGGATCACCGACCCGGATCGTCCGGTCGCGAAGGGAGAGGAGGCAGCCGCGTGAGCGCTGATCTCGGCACGCTGATCGCCTGGGACGATGCCCTGCTCGGGTACGACCTGGGGGATCATCCGCTCGATCCGGTACGGGTCGAGCTGACCATCGCCCTGGCCCGCGGCCTGGGCCTGCTGGAACGGCCGGGGGTACGGGTGGTGGCGCCGCCGCCGGCCAACGACGATCTGCTGCAGTTGGTGCACCAGCCGGAGTATCTGTCGGCCGTGAAGAGCGCCCCGGATGATCCGTTCTTCAGCGGGTGGGGGCTCGGCACCGCCGACAATCCGATCTTCGAGGGGATGCACGCGGTGAGCGCGTTGGTCGCCGGCGCCACCGTGACCGCCGCGGAGGCGGTGTGGCGGGGGGAGGCGACCCGGGCGGTGAGCATCGCCGGCGGGCTGCATCACGCGATGCCCGCCCGTGCCGCCGGGTTCTGCGTCTACAACGATCCGGCGGTGGCGATCGCCCGGCTGCGGCAGCTCGGCGCGGCCCGGGTCGCCTACGTCGACATCGATGTGCACCACGGCGACGGGGTGCAGGAGATGTTCTGGGACGATCCGGGTGTGCTCACCGTCAGCTTGCACGAGTCTCCGTTGAGTCTCTTTCCCGGCACCGGCTTCCCCGCCGAGACCGGGGGCGAGGCGGCGCCGGGTTCGGCGGTGAACGTGGCGCTGCCGGCCGGGACCAACGATGCCGGCTGGCTGCGCGCGTTCCATGCGGTGGTGCCGCCGGTGCTGCGGGCCTTCCAGCCGGAGGTGCTGGTCACCCAGTGCGGCGCCGACACCCATCTGCTGGATCCGTTAGCGAACCTGCGGTTGACCGTCGATGGCCAGCGGGCGGCCTACCTCGCGCTGCGGGAACTCGCCGACGAGCTGTGCGGCGGCCGGTGGGTGGCGACCGGGGGCGGCGGTTACGCCCTGGTCGCCGCGGTGCCCCGGGCGTGGACGCACCTGCTGGCGGTGGCGACCGGGGAGCCGCTGGACCCGGTCACGCCGACGCCGGCGGCGTGGCGGGCGTTGGCGGCGGCGCGCCGGCCCGGGGCGGATGTGCCGGTGCGGCTTACCGACGAGGCGGATACCGGCTATCAGCCGTGGCAGCCGGCCGGGGGCGGGGAGGATCAGGACCCGCTGGACCGGGCGATCGCCGCCGCCCGCCGGGAGGTGTTCCCGCTGCACGGCCTGGATCCGCACGACCCGCGGGACTGACGTGACCCGCCAGGCGGACGTGCTGCTTGCGGACGGCACCACCGTCCAGCTTCGATCGGTGGGGCCGGCGGACGAGTCGGCGCTGGCGCAGCTGCACGCGCAGCTGTCGGATCGTTCCCGCTATCTGCGCTACTTTTCGCCGTACCCGAGGATTCCCCGGGCCGATCTGCGCCGGTTGGTCACTGTGGACCATTATGACCGGGAGGCGCTGGCGGTGTGGGCCGGCGATCAGCTGATCGCGGTCGGCCGGTACGACCGGTGGGGCGCCGGCGCCGAGTTGGCCGAGGTGGCGTTTACGGTGGCCGACGCGTACCAGAGCCGGGGGATCGGCTCGGTGCTGCTGGAGCATCTGGCGGCCGCCGCGGCGGAGGCCGGGATCACCCGGTTCGTCGCCGAGGTGTTGCCGGAGAACGGCGCCATGCAGCGGGTCTTCGCCGACGCCGGGTACGAGGTGGCGCGCCGGTTCGAGGAGGGGGTGGTGCACCTGACTTTCCCGATCGCGCCCACCGAACGGTCGCGGGAGGTGCAGTGGGCGCGGGAGCAGCGGGCCGAGGCGGCGTCGATCCGGCCGCTGCTCGCCCCGCGCGGGGTGCTGGTCTACGGGGTGCGGCGGGATCAGACCGGGCTGGGGGCGGTGCTGCTGGGCAATCTGCGCGACGCCGGCTTCCCGGGCCCGGTCGCGGTGGTGCATCCGGCGCCGCCGGACGGTCGTCGCGACTGGTACCCGGCGGCGGCGGAGGCGGTCGCCACCGGTGATCCGTTCGATCTGGCGGTGGTGGCGGTGCCGGCGGCGGCGGTGCCGGCGGCGGTGGCCGACGCGGCGGCGGCCGGGGTGCGGGCGATGGTGGTGGTGTCGGCGGGCTTCAGCGAGACCGGTCCGGCCGGCGGCCGGGCCGAGGCGCAGCTGCTGCGGGCGGCCCGCGGCCACGGGATCCGGCTGGTGGGCCCGAACTGCTTCGGCGTGGCGAACACCGACCCGGCGGCCCGGCTCAACGCCACGTTGGCGCCGCATCTGCCGGAGCCGGGGCGGGTCGCGTTGTTCAGTCAGTCCGGCGGGTTCGCGGTGGCGTTGCTGGCCGAGGCGGACCGGCGGCGGGTCGGCTTGTCGAGCTTCGTCGCCGCCGGCAACCGTGCCGATGTCTCCGGTAATGATCTGTTGCAGTATTGGCGGGACGACCCCGGTACCGATGTGATCCTGCTCTATCTGGAGACCTTCGGCAATCCGCGGAAGTTCGCCCGGCTGGCGCGGGCGGTCGGCCGGCACAAGCCGCTGGTGGCGGTGGCCCCGATGGTGCAGGGGGTGGCCGGCCAGTCGGCCCCGGGCGAGGCGGCGAAGGCGGCGCTGTTCGCGCATTCCGGGGTGATCCGGGTGCACACAGTCTCCGAACTCTTCGATGTTGCGGCGCTGCTGGCGCACCAGCCGTTGCCGGCGGGTAACCGGACCGCGGTGATCTGCAATTCGTCGGCGTTGGGGAGCCTGGCCGCAGCGGCCTGCCCGCCCGCCGGGCTGCGGCTCGCCCCGGGGTATCCGCGGGATCTCGGACCGGGCGCCGACCGGCAGCGGCTGGCGGCGGCGCTGGACCGGGCGGTGGCCGACGACATGGTCGACGCCGTCGTCGTACTGGTGACCCCGCCGGCCCCGCCGGCGACGGGGGAGCCGCTCGCGGCGGCGGTGGAGCGGGCCGCGGCGGCCGGGGAGAAGCCGGTGGTAGCTACGTTCCTGGCGGGTGAGTTGCCGCCGCAGGTGCCGGCGTACCGGTCGGTGGAGGAGGCGGTGCAGGCGTTGGCGCGGGTCGCCGGGTACGCCGGCTGGCGGCGGGAACCGGCGGGGGTGGTGCCGGCGGTGACCGGGGTCGACTCGGCCGCGGCGGCCGCGGCGGCGGCGGCGTTGGCGGCCGGGGAGCCAGCGGCGGCGCTCGGTCACTACGGGGTGGATGTGGTGCCGCGGCGGCGGGTGCGCTCGGCGCCGGAGGCGGTGGCGGCCGCCGCGGAGCTGGGGTACCCGGTGGCGTTGACGGCGGCGGGGGATCCGCAGTGGCGGCACCGTTCCGATCTGGGCGCGGTCTGGCTCGACCTCGCCGACCGGGCTGCGGTGCGCCGCGCCTACCGGCAGTTGGCCGGGCGGTTCGGCGCCGAGGTGGCGGTGCAGCCGATGGTGGCGCCCGGGGTGGCGTGTGTGGTGGAGGTGGCGCAGGATCCGGCGTTCGGGCCGGTGGTCGGGTTCGGCCTCGGGGGCGTAGCGACCGAGCTGCTAGGCGACCGGGCGTGGCGGCTGGCGCCGTTGACCGACCGGGACGCAGCGGCGTTGGTCGCGGCGCCCCGGGCCGCTCCGCTGCTTGGGGGTTGGCGGGGCGCCGCCGAGGTCGACCGAGCGGCGTTGGCGGAGTTGCTGGTGCGGGTGGGGCGGCTCGCCGACGAGCAGCCGCACCTGCGATCGATGGTGTTGAATCCGGTGCTGGCTCGCCCCGACGGGTGGTCGGTGCTGCACGCGGAAGTGACGGTCGGCGAGCCGACGGCGAGGCCCGATAGCGGGCCCCGCCGTCTCAATCCAGCCAACGGGAGGGGTCAGCCGGCGTAGGGAGCGAGCTGCTGCGACCGCTCAGGGTGCCGGAGCTTGAGTAGGCTGCCCTTCTCGATCTGCCGGATCCGCTCGCGGGAGAGCCCGCACTCCTGCCCGACCTCGTCGAGGGTTCGCACCCGCCCGTCGTCGAGCCCGAACCGGAGCCGGATGACGGCCTGCTCCCGCTGCGACAGGGTGGCCAGCACGATCTCGACCTCGTCGCGCAGCTGCCCCTGGGAGGCGGGGGCGGCGTGCTCTCGCTGGGGGGCGGCGATGAAGTCGCCGAGCTCCGACTCGCCGTCGTCGCCGACGGTCTGGTCCAGACTGACCGGCTCCCGGTCGTAGGAGAGCAGCTCGATCACCTCGAACTCGGTGACCTGAAGCTCAGTGGCGATCTCGTTGATGTTCGGCTCTCGGCTGAGCGTGGCGGCGAGATCCCGGCGCACCCGCAGCATCCGGTTCACCCGCTCGACCATATGCACCGGCAGCCGGATGGTGCGGGCCTGGTCGGCGAGGGCGCGGCTGATCGCCTGCCGGATCCACCAGGTGGCGTAGGTGGAGAATTTGTAGCCCTTGGTGTAGTCGAACTTCTCGACCGCCCGGATCAGGCCCAGGTTGCCCTCCTGGATCAGGTCGAGGAAGGCCATCCCCCGGCCGAGATAACGCTTGGCGATGCTTACCACCAGCCGGAGGTTAGCCTCCAGCAGGTGGTCGCGGGCGCTGCGCCCATCGGCGGCGACCGCGGCAAGCTCCCCCCGGAGGTCCGCGCCGCACGTGTCGCGCTCCAGTCGGTACTCGGCGTACAGGCCGGCCTCGATCCGCTTGGCGAGGTCCACCTCCTGCTCGGCGGTGAGCAGCTGGCGACGCCCGATCCCGTTGAGGTAGGCCCGCACCAGGTCGCCTGACCGTTCCTCGATCGCCTCGAGCTCTGCCGTGGCTGTCACGTCTCCCCCTCTGTCGTCCGCTCTGTGCCGGCGGTTGTTGCCGACGTATGCCAGAGTGGCGGAGGAGGCGTGAAACGGCGGTGAGCCGGATGTGTGATCGGTGTGAAGTTTGACCGGTGGTGGGGCGGGCTACAACTCCAGCTGCACCGTGCGTGGTCCGACGTTGACGCTCTCGACCAGCATGTGGGCGCCGAAGACGCCGGTGGCCACGGTCGCGCCGCGGGCGCGGAGTTCGGCCACGAACGCGTCCACCAGCGGCTCGGCGACCGGCCCCGGGGCGGCGGCGGACCAGCTCGGCCGGCGGCCCTTGCGGGCGTCACCGTAGAGCGTGAACTGGCTCACCACCAGCACCGGCGCCGCCAGGTCCGAGGCCGACCGCTGATCGTCCAGAATGCGCAGTTCGTAGACCTTCCGCGCCATCGCCGCCGCGATGTCGCTGTCGTCGGAGTGGGTCACTCCCAGCAGCACCAGCAGCCCGTCCCCGATCGCGCCGACCACCTCGTCGTCGACGGTGACGCTCGCCCGGCTCACCGTCTGGACCACTGCCCGCATCGCTACCCGCCCATCATGTCTGCCAGCACCGCCCGCGCCACCAGAAAGTAGATGACCAGCCCGGTAGCGTCCACTGTGGTGGTGATGAACGGGGCGCTGACCACCGCCGGATCGATCCCGATCCGCTTGGCCAGCATCGGCATCAACGCCCCGGCGCTCGCCGCCAGGGTGCAGATGCCGATCAGACTCAGCGCCAGCACCGAGGCGACCCGGGCGGCATCGGCCCACTCCTCGCCGCGCAGCGCCAGGAACGCGGTGCCGGCGGCGAACGCGACCACCGCCAGCATCGCGCCGAGCAGCACCCCGACCCGGGCCTCCCGGGCGAGCACCTGCCCCAGATCCCGGAATCTGACCTCGCCGACCGCGATCGCCCGGGTGACGGTGGTGGCGGCCTGGGCCCCGGCGTTGCCGCCGGTGCCGATCAGCAGCGGCACGAACAGCGCGAGCACCACCACCGCCTCCAGCTCCGCCTCGAAGGTGTTGAGCACCAACACCGTCAGCGCGGCGGCGCCCATCAACACCAGCAGCCACATCGCCCGGGTACGCGCAATCTGGAGCACGCCGGCGACCAGGTACGGGCGCCGCAGTGGCTCCGCGCCACCGGCGCGCGCCGCGTCCTCGGTGTCGGCGCCCTCCAACACCTCCATCGCGTCGTCGACGGTGAAGACGCCGACCAGCCGGTCCTCGGCGTCGACCACCGGCAACGCCAGCAGGTCGGCCTCTTGCAGCAGCCGGGCCGCGGTCTCCCGGTCAGTGAGCGCGCTGGCGGAGATGGGTTCACTCATCAGCTGCGAGACCGGGGTCTGCGGGTCGGCCAGCACCACCTGCCGCAGGCTGGTCATGCCGAGCAGGGTGCGGTCCGGGCCGATCACCGGTAGCGAGTACACCGTCTCGGCGGCGCCGCCGACCGCCCGTACCCGGTCCAGCGCTTCGCCGGCGGTCATGGACTGCCGGAGGGCGACGTACTCCGGGCTCATCATCCGACCGACCGCCTCGGCCGGGTAGCCGAGCAGCCCGGTGGTCAGCCGGCGCTCGTGCGGGCTCAGGTCGGCGAGCAGCTTGTTGACCACCTTCGCCGGCAACTCGTCAAGCAGCTCCACCCGGTCGTCCGGGTCGAGGTTGGCCAGCAGCTCCCGGACCGCCTCGTCCCGCAACCCGTTCAGCAGGTCCTTCTGCACCGGTGGGTCGAGCGCCTCGAAGACCGCCAGCGCCAGGTCCTTCGGCAGTAGCCGGAAGGCGACCGCCCGCTGCTGGTCGTCGAGGCGGGTCAGCTCGGCGGCGAGGTCGAATGGCCGGGTCTGGGTGAGGTCGCGGCGGATCGCGTCCCACGCCCCCTCCCGCAGCAGCCGCTCCAGATCTTCCATGCCGCCAATCTGCCAGATCGCGACTGCGGCGCTCCGGCGCCGGTCCGGCCGGCCGGTCTGGCAGGCTGGCGGGTATGGCTACCGTGTATCTGGCTACCGAGCCGGACGCCGACGAGTTGCTGGCGCAGGACCCGTTGGCGTTGTTGTTGGGCATGCTGCTGGACCAGCAGGTGCCGATGGAGTGGGCCTTCGTGGCGCCCTACCGGCTGGCGCAGCGGCTCGGGGTGACCCGGCTCGACGCTGCGGCGATCGCCGAGCACGACCCCGAGGGGTTGATTGAGATTTTTGCCACACCTCCCTCGCTGCACCGGTTCCCGAAGGCGATGGCCGAGCGTACCCAGCGGTTGTGTCAGACATTGGTGGCAGACTATGCCGGTGACCCGGCGGCGGTGTGGCAGGGCGCCGAGAGCGGCGCGGCGCTGATCAAACGACTGACTGGATTGCCGGGTTTCGGGCCCCAGAAGGCGAAAATCTTCGCGGCGCTGCTCGGTAAACAGTTCGCGGTACGGCCGCCGGGGTGGCGCGAGGCCGCGGGCCC
Source organism: Natronosporangium hydrolyticum (assembly GCF_016925615.1). Taxonomy (NCBI): domain Bacteria; kingdom Bacillati; phylum Actinomycetota; class Actinomycetes; order Micromonosporales; family Micromonosporaceae; genus Natronosporangium; species Natronosporangium hydrolyticum. The sequence continues at coordinate 3,881,151 of NZ_CP070499.1, read as the reverse complement.
GTACGGTGAGGATGGGGTCTTCCGGTCGGCGGCGGACATCACCGACGCCGAGAGTCTGGCTCAGGTCCGGGACTACAAGAAGCAACAAAAGGCCGCCGCGAAGGCGGGGTAGTCAGCCCGCGGTGGCAGGATAGGAGCCGTGAAGCGCCGAGACGACCGGCCGACCCTGATCACCAACGCGGCGCGCAGTCAAGAAGACCAACTGCGCACCCGTGAGTTCCGCTATGTCGTGCTCATGACCTTCCGGGTGCTCTGCCTGGTCGCGGCCGCGGTGGTGGCCGCCGCGCAGCCGCCACTGTGGTGGCTGTGGCTGGCGTTGTGCGCCGCCGGGATGGCCTTCCTGCCATGGATCGCGGTGGTGTTGGCCAATGGCCCGCTGCCGAAGGAGAAGCATCGGCTGCGCGGGTTCCGGCTGGGATCGCGGCGGTCACTGCCGCCGGCTCCGGCGGACACCCGCCCGGTCCGTACCGTCGATCATGAGTAGCGGAGCGGTAATCGGACAGTTGATCAAAACTGTGTCCTAATCGTATTGAAGTTGCGTCTCTTCTCTTTTCTGGGCATTCTTGAGCCGTGACTGATGTCGGAGAGGTTTCGACGACTAGATCCAGATTGCGGGTGGCGCGCCGAGTCGTCGGAGTGGTGTTCCTCGCGGCGGGGATCGTCGCGGCGGTGTTGTTCGGGCTCGGCGCCTGGAACCCATGGCGGTCGGTGCTGTTGGAGTATCAGTTCGGCAATCCGATGCTCGGCCTGTTGGTGGTGCCGACGCTGCTGCTGGTCGGGTCGTGGCTGGGCCTGCCGATCCGCAACGAGACCCGGCAGCGTGGCCGGATCGCCCTGCGCTGGGTCTCCGGCGCGGTGGCGTTCGTGGGGCTCTTCGGCTGGGGGGTGTTCGGCGACCACTTCACCTTCGAGGCCGAGGAGCTGGCCCGCTCCGCCGACGGCGAGTTCGCCGCTGCCCTGGTCCGGGACCGCGACACCACCCCCACCCTGACCGTGCACATCTGGCAGGGGTCAGGCCTGGCGGCGCGCGAGGTCGGGGAGGTCGGGCGGGTGTGCGGCGCGGTCTCCGCCGAGTTCCTGGCGGCCGACCGGTTGCTGCTGAGCACCAGTTACGGCGACTGGGAGATCACACTCGACCCGGCGGACGGCTCACCCCAGCAGGTGCTGGGCGACGGCTGCGGTGACGGTCCGGAGCCGGTCGGATGACCACCGCTAACCGGGTAGTCTCGTTGTCCGTTCTGCTCCCGACCTGCCACACTAGGGGCATGACGACGCCAACGATGCCCGACACCGATATCACTCGCGAAGAGAGCGTCGACTATCGGTTCGACGCCGGCGATCAAGAGCGCTTCTCGCATTATGTGCCAAAGGGGAAGCTGATGGCCGCGATGATCGAGGGCACCCCGGTGCGGGCGTTGTGTGGCAAGCTGTGGGTTCCCTCCCGGGACCCGCAGCGGTTCCCGGTCTGCCCGCAGTGCAAGGAGATCCACGAGTCGCTGCCGGATGAGTAGGGTCGACCGCCTGGCGGTCGACCCGGAGTCCTGTGGCCCGCTGCGGGCGTGGCAGCGGCGCGCGCTGGTGGAGTATTTGCGCCGCCGCAAGACCGACTTCCTCGCGGTGGCGACACCGGGCGCCGGTAAGACCACCTTCGCGCTACGGATCGCGGCGGAGCTGCTCGCTGACCGGACGGTCTCGGCCGTGACCGTGGTGGCCCCCACCGAGCACCTGAAACACCAGTGGGCGGCGGCCGCGGCCCGGGTCGGCATCCAGCTCGACGCCTCGTTCCGGAACTCCGACGTCCACTCGACCGCCGACTTCCACGGTGCGGTGCTCACCTACGCACAGGTGGGGGCAGCGCCGCAGGTGCACCGGCGGCGGACCCTCGCCCGCCCCACCCTGGTCATCCTGGACGAGATCCACCACGCCGGCGACTCCCGCAGCTGGGGCGACGGGGTCGCCAACGCCTTCGAGCCCGCGACCCGCCGGCTGCTGCTGACCGGCACCCCGTTCCGTTCCGACGCCAACCCGATCCCGTTCGTGAGCTACGAGCCGGAAGGGGAGTCGCTGCTGCGCTCCCGCGCCGACTCCTCCTACGGGTACGCCGAGGCGCTCACCGACGGCGTGGTCCGGCCGGTGATCTTCCTGGCCTACTCCGGCGAGACCCGGTGGCGCACCAGCGCGGGCGACGAGCTCGCGGCGCGGCTCGGGGAGCCGATGACCAAAGACGTGGTGGCAGCCGCCTGGCGGACCGCGCTCGACCCGGCCGGTCAGTGGATGCCGCAGGTGCTGCGGGCCGCGGACGCCCGGCTGCGGGTGCTGCGGGAGGGCGGGATGCCCGACGCCGCCGGCCTGGTCATCGCCTCCGACCAGACCGCCGCCCGGGCATACGGCCGGCTGCTCACCCAGATGACCGGCGAGCCGGCGACGGTGGTGGTCTCCGACGACGACGACGCCTCGGAGAAGATCGCCGCCTTCACCCACTCGCAGCAGCGGTGGCTGGTCGCGGTCCGGATGGTCTCCGAGGGGGTGGACATCCCCCGGCTGGCGGTCGGGGTCTACGCCACCAGCGCGGCCACACCGCTCTACTTCGCGCAGGCGGTGGGCCGGTTCGTCCGGGCCCGGCGCCCGGGGGAGACCAGCACCATCTTCCTGCCCAGCGTGCCGGTGCTGCTGAGCCTCGCCGCTGAGCTGGAGGCGCAGCGTGACCACGTGCTGGGCAAGGCGAAGGACGACCCGGACGGGCTCGACGACGCGGCCCTGGAACGCGCTCAACAGAGCGAGCGGGCCACCGACGAGCTGGCCCGCCAATTCGAGGCGGTCTCGGCCACCGCCGAACTCCACCAGGTGATCTACGACGGCGCGTCGTTCGGTGCGCCGGTGGTCGCCGGCACCCCGGAGGAGCAGGAGTACCTCGGCCTACCCGGGCTACTCACCCCGGAGCAGGTGTCGCAGCTGCTGCAGCGGCGGCAGGCGGAGCAGCGGGCGGCCCAACCGCCGGCCAGCACCACCACGACCACGGTCGAGCGGCCGGCGGAGCCGGATCTAACCTCCGGCCAGCGGCGGATCGCGCTGCGGCGGCAGCTCAACGGGCTGGTCGCGGCCCACCATCACCGGACCGGCCTACCCCACGGGAAGATCCACGCGGAGCTGCGGCGGCGCTGTGGCGGCCCGCCGAGCGCGCAAGCGACGATCGCCCAGCTCGAAGAGCGGATTGCCGCGATCCGGAGCCTCTAGGCCGGCCGATCCGCCTAGCCTGGCCGGCCGCCTAGCTTGGCCGATCATGAGCCTGTTGACAGACTCGCCGGGCGTGTCGGCTAACAGGCTCATGATCGACCCGGCAGGGCCCGGGGCCGGCCCGGGCCGGGCACTGCCGGGCCGGGTGGACGGGTATGAAAAACGGCGGTACGGCGACCCCGTGGGGCTGCCGTACCGCCGTCATGTCCATGACGACCGGCGGAGGTCAGGAGAGTAGCTCTTCCCCCCGCCAGGTGAAGTCTGGGTCGGTCGCATACCGAACGGTGATCTTTACTAGGTCATCCGCGTAGCGGTTGGCATGGTGCCCGCAGAACACCAGCTCCCGGTCGCCGGTGATGGTGATCCGGAGCTTGCCGGCCGCATTACACCGGTCGCACCGGTCATCCGCTCCCAGCGGAGCCAGTGTCTCCGGAGGCGGTGTGAGGGTCGTGGTCATCGCGATCCTCCTCTGATCGTCACCGGCTTCGCACTGTCCATACATCGTCCAACATACCCGGCAGCCATTGCCTTCCCGGCCCGCCGGCGGGGGACCAAGGTCACACCAGTCTGCCCGACATCGCGCATCTCCCGTCAACGCTGCCCAGCGGAGGCCCGCTGAACCGGACTGATCGGGTGACGAATACTACCCGAAACCAGCCGGTGCGGGTGACCGTTCGGTCCCCCGGAGCTGGGCCGGCCCATCGGATCAGTCCAGGTAGTCGCGGAGCACCTGGGATCGGGACGGGTGGCGCAGCTTCGACATGGTCTTGGATTCGATCTGCCGGATCCGTTCCCGGGTCACACCGTAGACCTGGCCGATCTCGTCCAGGGTGCGGGGCTGGCCGTCGGTGAGGCCGAACCGTAGCCGAACCACCCCCGCCTCCCGCTCCGAGAGCGTCTGTAGCACCTGCTGCAGCTGGTCCTGGAGGAGGGAGAAGGAGACCGCGTCGACCGCGACCACCGCCTCGGAATCCTCGATGAAGTCGCCGAGTTGGCTGTCGCCCTCGTCGCCGATGGTCTGGTCCAACGAGATCGGTTCCCGAGCGTACTGCTGGATCTCCAGCACCTTCTCGGGGCTGATGTCCATCTCCTTGGCGAGCTCCTCAGGGGTGGGCTCGCGGCCCAGGTCCTGCAGCAGCTCCCGCTGGATCCGGCCCAGCTTGTTGATCACCTCGACCATGTGCACCGGGATCCGGATGGTGCGGGCCTGGTCGGCCATGGCGCGGGTGATCGCCTGCCGGATCCACCAGGTGGCGTAGGTGGAGAATTTGTAGCCCTTGGTGTAGTCGAACTTCTCGACCGCCCGGATCAGGCCCAGGTTGCCCTCCTGGATCAGGTCGAGGAAGGCCATGCCGCGGCCGGTATACCGTTTCGCCAGCGACACCACCAGTCGAAGGTTGGCTTCGAGGAGGTGGTTCTTGGCCCGGTCGCCGTCGCGGGTGATCCAGAGCAGGTCCCGGCGCATCGGGGTGGCGAGCTCCTCGCCCTCTTCTTCGACCAGCCGTAGCCGCTCGGTGGCGTAGAGCCCGGCCTCGATCCGTTTGGCGAGCTCCACCTCCTGCTCGGCGTTGAGCAGCGGCACCTTTCCGATCTGCTTGAGGTACGCGCGGACCGAGTCGGCGCTGGCGGTGAGCTCGGCGTCCCGGCGGGCCTGCTTGAGCGCCTCCGACTCCTCGTCGTCCCAGTCGAAGTCGTCGTCGGCCTCGGCGTCGGCCTTCGCCTTGGCCGCCATCCCGACGGGCTCTTCGAGCACCACATCGTCGACCGCGGCGGCGAGGGCGGCGGCCTCCTCCTCGTTCAGGGAGATCCCGGCACCGGGGGGAGACTGGCCATCGACGGGTGGGTCGCCGGGGGTGGCCTGCGCCGGCGCTGTGGCCGGGGCGGCGTCCGCCGTGGTCGCCTTGGTCGACTTGCGGGTGGTCTTCACCGGCTTGGGGGCTGGCTCGCTGGCGGCCGGCCGCACCGGCGGGCTGGGGGGCTGCTGGTTCGCCGCCGCACCCGCGGCCGGGGTGGCCGCTTTGGCGGTGCGGGCGGTGGTCGCTTTCGACGCGGACGTAGCGGACCGGGCGGCGACCGCGCGTCGCCGAGTGCTCACAGAACCGTCCACCACGACCGTTACCCCGGCGTCAGAGAGTGCCCGGAGCACCTTCTTGGCCTGCATCGGAGTCACCGCTGCCGACTCGACCGCGTGGGCGACCTCGGCGGAGGCGATCCGACCGCCGGCTTGCTGCGCCTGTGCGATCAGAGTGTGGGTGAGCGAGCGTACGTCGGCGCCGGTCTGGCGGGCTTCTGACACGGACGACCTTCCGGAGGCAACGATTCGGTTACGTACGATCATGGCACACCAGCCATCGCACAATGGTCGACAACCTGGGCCGGTGCGCGATAGCGGCGTAAACGTTGAAATTGTAGCGCTGTCCTCGCCGGCCATCGTAGCTCGCGCGCCGGCAGGAGCGAGTGAGTCGGCGGCGACGATGGGTGGATGACGATGAACGAGGACCGGGCGACCCCGGCGCAGCTGCTGGCCATCGCCGAAGCGGTGGTCGCCCCGGCGGCCGCACAGGTCGCGGAGTTGCGGGCGGGGGCGGCCCGCGAGGTATCGACGAAGAGTACTGAGACAGACGTCGTGACCGCCGCCGACCGGGCGGTCGAGCGGCAGCTCGTGGCGGAGCTGCGCCGCCGCCGGCCCACCGACGCGGTCTTCGGCGAGGAGTACGGCGCCGGCGGCGACCCGGCCGGCGCCGGTGGATCGGGGGTGCGGTGGCTGCTCGATCCGATCGACGGAACCGTCAACTACCTCTATGGGATCCCCTGGTACGCGGTCTCGATCGCCGCCGAGGTCGACGGCGAGGTGGTGGCTGGAGTGGTCCGGAACGCCGCGACCGGTGACCAGTGGTCGGCGTCGGCCGGCCACGGCGCCTGGCGGGAGGGGCGGCGGCTGCGGGGGTCTACCGAGACCCGGCTCGGCCACGCGCTGGTGGCGACCGGGTTCGGCTATCAGCCGGCCCGTCGGGCGTACCAGGCGGAGGTGTTGGCGCGGCTGCTGCCGCAGGTGCGCGACGTACGCCGGCTGGGGGCGGCGGCGCTGGACCTGTGCCTGGCGGCCGAGGGGACGGTGGACGTCTTCTACGAGCGCGGGCTGCAGCCCTGGGACCACGCGGCGGGCGGACTGATCGCGGCCGAGGCGGGGCTGACCGTCGCCGGCCTGGACGGGGCGCCGGGAGACGGGGAGATGTTCATCGCGGCCCCGCCAGCGCTCTTCGGCCCGTTGCACGACCGGCTCCGCGAGTTGGCGGCGGCGGCCGGGCCCTGAGCGCGGGCCCGGACCCGGCGGTGGCTAGGTGGCGACGCAGGTGCCCGGCGGCGGCACCGGGCTGCCGAGGGCGGCGATCGAGAGCCGTACCTCGGTCGGGGTGGCGAGCTGCCGGTAGCCGTTGCCGAGGACCACGTCGACGACGTCGTCCTCCCGTTCCAGGTCGAACTCGAAGGTGGCGGTGTTGAGGAAGTACGCCTGCAGCACGTGCGCCGCGCCCACCGCTTGTGGGCCGTAGCGCAGCACCGCCACCCCGGCGCCGTCGGTGTCGCGTGGGTCCTCGCCCTGCTCGACCACCTCGAAGTCTCGGTTGGCGAACGCTTCACCGACCTGCGAGGCGAGCCCGGACTGGTCGGTGGCGTTGTAGACGTTGATCCGGATCTCGCGGGGGTCGGCGAGCTCCAGGTTCGCCACCACCCCGTCGTCCGGGCAGCTGGTGTGGTCGGCGGTCACCAACCCGTCGTCCCGGGTCAGCGCCACGAGCACCGCGATCAGCGCCCCCAGGACCAGGACCGCGATGATCGCCAGCGCTCGTACCCGCGCAAAAGTCAACATGGTGGGCAGCTCCCCGGGACGGTAGTCTTCGTGCAGAACAGCGGCGACGACCAGCATGAGCGGTTCGTGGTCGGTGCGGGCTGTCAGTCAATTATGCCGGTGCGGTCGCGGGTGTTGGTGGCGAACCGGTCGCTGGCTGCCGGTTGACCGGGTGCGGGCTGCGCTGGCGGGACCAGTGACAACCTCCGGCGCGCCGCGCCGTGCCGTTTGCGCGTGTGCCCGCTACTCTCGTCGCGAGTCCAGCGAGGCACTCAAAGTGATGCAATTCACAAGATTGCGCATCGTGCTGGGCGGATGCACCGGTATTGTGCGAGCCCGGTAACGTACCCGGCTCGACAGGGCCGTTTCGGGGAACGAGCCGCCGCGATCAGGTGTTATCACAGGGACGTCGCGCAGCCGACCGGCTGCCGCGGCAGGACGGGACAACGTACGGGAGTGTGACGAGTCCGATGGCCACCGACTACGACGCGCCGCGTCGCGACGACGCGGAAATCGGGGAGGACAGCCTCGAAGAATTGAAAGCGCGGCGGGTCGATACGCAGTCCGCGACTGTCGACGTGGACGAGGCGGACGCCGCCGAGAGTTTCGAGCTGCCCGGCGCCGACCTGGCAGAGCTCGCCGATGAGGACGCGCCGGTTCGCGTGCTGCCCATGCAGGGCGACGAGTTCCGGTGTTCCCGCTGCTTCCTGGTGCATCACCGGAGCCAGCTGGCCCGGGAGCAGCAGGGGGAGCTGATCTGCCGGGAGTGCGCATAAACGCCGCCCGCGGCGGTGTGTGGACCTGCCCGAGCCGGACGGCAGCGCCGCCCCCGGCTGGGCACGGTCAGCGTGACAAGGCGGCGGCCAGCGCGGCTGGTCGCCGGGAACTGATCAACCAGTAGGGCGTCGGATCCGCCGGGTCGTCCAGCACCACCTGGACCGCCCCCGGCAGCCACGGTCGCTGCACCACGAAGGCGAGCGGGTCCGCGCCCGGGCCGAGCAGCTCCTGCCGGCCGGTGGCGTCCAGCGGGATCGCCTGCGAGACATAGCGCACCGGCAACCGGGCATCGTCGACCAGCAGTTCGTCGTCGACCACCGCCACCCGCACCCGGCCCAACCACCACAGGCCGGCGATGGTGCCACCGATCAGCATTACCGGGGCCGCGTAGCCGATCGGGCCGGCGACCGGGCCCCAGACGAATGGGCTGGCGAGCACCGCCGCGATCGCAATCGCGGGCAGCCACCAACGCCACGGCACGCGGAGCCGCTCCTGATACCCGATAGTGCCGGTCGGCTGGGCCATGCTGGTGAGGGTACGGTAACGACTCGGAGGTGGATACGTTGGCCGAGCCGGTCCGGGTGGCGCTGCGTGCGCTCGCCCCTGATCTTCCGCTGCCCAGGTACGCCCATCCGGGCGACGCGGGCGCGGATCTGGTCGCCGCCTGCGACGTGGAGCTGGCGCCAGGGCAGCGGGCCACCGTGCCGACCGGGGTGGCGCTGGCGCTGCCGCCAGGATATGTCGGGCTGGTCCATCCGCGGAGCGGGCTGGCGGCCCGGCTCGGGGTGACGGTGCTGAACGCGCCGGGGACGGTCGACGCCGGCTACCGCGGCGAGATCATGGTGATTCTGATCAACCATGATCGTGAGCAGCCGGTCAAGATCTCCCGGGGCGACCGAATCGCCCAGCTTGTGGTGCAGCGGGTGGAGCAGGCAGACTTTCAGCTCGTCGCGGAGCTTCCGGACTCGCGCCGCGGCAGCGACGGCCACGGCTCGACCGGTGGCCACGCCAGCCTGGGCGAGTAGCGCTCCGCGGTGAGCGACATGGTGATGGGCGAGGAGATGTCTGATGTTTTCGCGAGGTAGCCGCAGCCAGGGCCGGCATGCCCGGGACGGTAAGGCCGGGCGGGGGCGGGCCGAGCCGCCAGCCGCCGAGTCGACAACTGAGCCGAGCGGTGAGCCGGGTAGCGAGCTGGGCGGCGCCACCGCGCCGCCGGCCGCTGGTCCCTACGACAGCGCGGAGGCGCCCGAGGACGGTCGGCTGCTGGATCTCGGCAGCCTCAGGATTCCCTCGGTGTCGGGGGTCGAGGTGCGGGTGCAGGCCAACAAGGAGGGCGTCGTCCAGCAGGTCTTCCTGGTGCACGGCGAATCCATGCTGCAGTTGGGCGTCTTCGCCGCACCGCGTACCGAGCAGATCTGGGACGAGGTCCGGGCGGAGATCAAACAGACGCTCGCCAAAGACGGGGTCGCCGCGGAGGAGTTCGCTGGCGACTACGGCACCGAGTTGACCGCCCGGGTCCGCACCCAGCAGGGGCCCAAGGATCTCCGGTTCGTCGGGGTGAGCGGCCCCCGCTGGCTGGTGCGGGCGGTCTATCAGGGGCCTGCCGCGGTCGATCCGGCCGCGGCCGCACCGCTGGTGCAGTGCCTGCGGGGGCTGGTGGTCGATCGGGGCAGCGACGCCCGGCCGGCGAAGGAGCCGCTGCCGCTGCGGTTGACCGAGGAGATGGCCGCGCAGGTGCAGAGCCGGGCGGCCGCGAACGCGGGGGCCGCCCCCGGCACCACCGGCGGCGGGGCCGGGGCGGCCCCGAACGGCGCCGCCGCGAGCCGCCGGTCGGCGGCGGGCCCGCCCCCCGGCTGACGGGCCGATCATGGCAGGCCAGGTACGCACGGGTTCCCGCTGGCGGCGACTGCTCGGCCGGTGGGCCGCCAGCGACGAGCAGCGCGACGCGGAACAGCTCCGCTCCGACTCGGTGCGTTCCGGATGCGCATTCGCCGGTGAGGTGAACCGCGGCGACCTGGTCGTGGTGACCGGTCGGCTGCGGACGGTGGTCTACACCCCGCGCACCAACCTGCCCACGCTGGAGGCCGAACTCTACGACGGCAGCGGCACCGTGACCCTGGTCTGGCTGGGGCGACGCCGGATCGTCGGAGTGGAGCCGGGGCGGACGGTGACCGTGCGGGGACGGGTCGCGCAGCGAGCAGGCCGATGCGTGATTTACAACCCGTACTATGAACTCGTGCCCGGCTGTTGACGTGCGGCCCAGGGCTCCCCGGACGGAAGGCGATGGCGTGACGGTTGACGAGCGGAAGTCCCGGCCGGCCGGAGACGACCCGGCACAGTTGCCGAGCTTCCCCGAGCAGCTCTCCACGCAGCTGGGCGGCTGGCGGGGGATGGTCGAGTCGGCGATCCCGATCACCATCTTCGTCGTCGCGAACCTGATCTGGGGCCTGCAGCCCGCCCTGATCGGCTCGATCGGGGTGGCGGTGGTGATCGCGGTGGTGCGGCTGGCGCAGCGCCGGCCGATAAGATACGCGGTCAACGGCCTGTTCGGTATCGCGCTCGGCGCGGTCATCGCGTGGCGCAGCGGCGAGGCCCGTGACTTCTACCTGCCCGGGATTCTGGTCAGCTACGGGTACGCCGCCGGCATGCTGCTGTCGGTCGCGATCCGGCACCCGCTGGTCGGGTGGCTGTGGTCGGTGCTTTTCACCCAGGGGCGCTCCGACTGGCGCAAGGACCGGGTGCTCATGCGAACCTTCATCTGGCTGACTCTGCTCTGGGCCGCAGTCTGGATCGTGAAGGTCAGCATCCAGGCGGCGCTCTACCTCGCCAATGAAGAGCACCTGCTGGGGATCGCCCGGCTGCTCCTCGGCGCACCGCCGTACGCCCTGCTCTTGGTCTTCACGATCTGGGTGGTCCGGCGGGTGCAGCGCCGGCAAGCCGAGTCAGCGTCCGAGTCCGAGCCCGAGTCCGGCTCGCCGGGCCTGGCCGCCGCTGGCTAGTCCGCCGCTGGCTAATCCTCCGGGATCCGTTCGAAGTCCGGGACGTCCCTGGTGCGCGGGGCGCGGACCATCCGGTCGGTCGGCCCCTTGCGGGAGCTGGAGGCGAGCTGCCACGGCACGCTGGTGACCATCACCCCCGACTCGAAGTGCAGCCGCCCCTTGAGCCGCAGCGCGCTCTGGTTGTGCAGCAGGTTCTCCCACCAGCGCCCCACCACGTACTCCGGGATGAAGACGGTGACCACGTCCCGGGGTGATTCCCGGCGGATCGACTTCACGTACTCGATGATCGGGCGGGTGATCTCGCGGTACGGCGAGTCGATGACGGTCAGCGGCACCTCCAGGCCGCGCCCTTCCCACTCGGCCATCAGCATCCGGGTGTCGTCCGGATCGACCCGGACGGTTACCGCGGTCAACGTGTCGGGCCGGGTCGCCCGGGCGTAGGCGAGCGCCCGCATCGTCGGCATGTGTACCTTGCTGACCAGCACCACCGCGTGGTTGCGGGCGGGCAGCACCGGCTTGATGTCGGTAGGGGTCAGCTCCCGTGCCACCGTGTCGTAGTGGCTTCGGATCGCCCGCATCAGCAGGTACAGGATCGCCATCACCGCAATCGAGATCCAGGCCCCGCGGTTGAACTTCGCCACCAGCACCACCACCAGCACCGCCCCGGTCAACGAGGCGCCGAACGCCTGCAACGCCCGGGCCCGCTGGTAGTGGCGGCGGGTCGCCGGGTCGCGCTCGTCGCGCAGCAGCCGGGTCCAGTGCCGCACCATCCCGGCCTGGGAGAGGGTGAACGCGGTGAAGACCCCGACGATGTAGAGGTGGATCAACGAGACCACGTCAGCTCGGAAAGCCAGCACCAGCAGGCCAGCGCCCGCCCCGAGCAGCAGGATGCCGTTGGAGAAGGCCAGCCGGTCGCCGCGGGTGTGCAGCTGCCGAGGCAGGTAGCGGTCGGAGGCGAGGCGGGCCCCCAGCAACGGGAATCCGTCGAAGGTTGTGTTCGCGGCGAAGAAGAGCACCAGCGCGGTGGCGGCCACCACCAGCATCGCGACCACCGGGGCGTGGCCGAAGATGGTCTCCGCGAGCTGCGCGGTCACCGGCGGCTGGACGTAGTCGTCGCTGGCGCCGGTGATCTGGCCGCTGGGGTCCTCGACGTACTGCAGCCCGGTGAGCCGGGCCAGCGTGACGATGGCCGCCAGCAACAGGATCGAGATGATCCCGACCGTGAGCATAGCCAGCGCGGCGTTGCGGGGCTTCGGGGCTTTGAAGGCGGGGACCTGATTGGCCAGTGTCTGCATCCCGGTGAGCGTCACCGAGCCGGAGGCGAACGCCCGCAGTAGGAGGAAGATCAGCGCGACGCCGGCCACCCCGCCGCCGGTGGCCAGCCCGGCTACCTCCAGGTCGGCGCTGGGGGCCGCGAGGTCGTCGCCGCGGCCGAGGATGCGCCACAACCCCCACCCCACCAGGGCGACCATCCCAGCGAGGAAAGCGTAGGTGGGGATGGCGAAGAGCACCTGGTGCTGGCGTACTCCCCGCAGGTTGATCGCGACCAGTAGCGCCACCGCGGCCAGCGCGAAGGCGGTCCGGTGGGAGGTGACCACCGGGACGATCGCCCCGAGGTGGTCGATGGCGGCCGCGACCGATACGGCGACGGTCAGCATGTAGTCGACGAACAGGGCGCTGGCGACGGTGAGGCCCCCCACCGGGCCGAGGTTGGTGGCGGCGACCTCGTAGTCGCCGCCGCCGGACGGGTATGCCCGCACCGTCTGCCGGTAGCTCGCCACCACCACGACCAACACCAGCGCCACCCCGGCCGCCACCCACGGGGCGTAGACGAACGCGGCGGCGCCACCGGCCGAGAGCGCCATCAGCATCTGCGCCGGCGCGTACGCCGCGCTGGAGAGCGGGTCGGCGGCGAAGACCGGCAGCGCCACCCGTTTCGGTAGCGAGGTCGGCTCGGTGGGGGACTGGTCGGAGCGGAAGGGGCGACCGACGACGAGCCGCTTCAGGAGGGAGGTGGAGCTGGCCACAACGGGTAAGCGTAACGACGACCGCAAACCGGCCTGCGGTACGGTGCACCTCGTGCACTACGTCATCATGGGGTGTGGTCGCGTGGGGTCCACCCTGGCGATGCACCTGGCGGAGCGGGGCCATAGCGTGGCGGTGATCGATCACAACCCGGACGCCTTCCGGCGGCTCTCGCCCGACTTCGACGGCCGGACCATCGCCGGCATGGGCTTCGACCATGGCGTGCTGATCGAGGCCGGGGCGGAGCGGGCGGACGGGTTCGCGGCGGTCTCCAGCGGCGACAACTCCAACATCATCTCGGCCCGGCTGGCCCGGGAGACCTTCGGCGTCAACAAGGTCGTGGCGCGGATCTACGACGCCAAGCGGGCCGAGGTCTATGAGCGGCTCGGCATCCCCACGGTGGCGACGGTCAGGTGGACCTCGGACCGGATCATGCGGCACCTGGCGCCGGAGGGGCCGGCGGAGCTGTGGCGGGATCCGACCGGCCTGGTGGCGATCCTCGACGTGGTGGTGCACCAAGCGTGGGTCGGCCGGTCGCTGGCCGAGTTGGAGCAGGCCACCGGCGCGCGAGTGGCGTACCTGATGCGGTTCGGGATCGGCACCCTGACCACCCCGACCACCGTCATCCAAGACGGGGATCAGATCTTCTTCCTGGTCACCGACGAGATCGTGGAGCAGGTGGCGGCGGTGGCCGGCGACGCTCCGAAGGGTCAGTGAGATGCGGGTCGCGATCGCGGGCGCCGGCAACGTGGGTCGGTCCATCGCCCAGGAGCTGGTGGACAACGGCCATCAGGTGATGCTGATCGAGCGGTACCCGCGGATGCTGCGCCCGGAGCGGGTGCCCGGGGCGGAGTGGGTGCTGGCAGACGCCTGCGAGCTGTCCAGCCTGCACGAGGCGCGGCTACAGCACTGCGACGTGGTGGTGGCGGCGACCGGCGACGACAAGGTCAACCTGGTGGTGTCGCTGCTAGCGAAGACCGAGTTCGCGGTGCCGCGGGTGGTGGCCCGGGTCAACCGAGCCGAAAATGAGTGGCTCTTCACCGAGCAGTGGGGCGTGGACGTGCCGGTCAGCAAGCCGCGGATGATGGCGGCGCTGGTCGAGGAGGCGGTCACCGTCGGTGACCTGGTGCGGCTGATGACCTTCCGGCAGGGCGAGGCGAACCTGGTGGAGATCACCCTGCCGGAGAATGTCGAGTTCGTGGGGCAACCGTTGCGGCAGGTGCCGCTACCGCGCGACGTTGCGCTGGTGGCGATCGTGCGGGGCAAGCGGGTGCTGGTGCCGAGCCCGGACGACACCCTGGAGGCCGGCGACGAGCTGGTCTTCGTCTGCACCGCGGAGATGGAGCCGCAGGTCCGCGAGGTGCTGCTCGGTTGAGGACGGGCTCGGTCGGGTGGCTGTGCCACATGCGGCGCGGGTGATGGATGGGCGGGGTTAGACTCGGCGGTCATGAGTGAAGCCGAGGGCGCCGGGCAAGCCGGCGGAGCGGGCGGTCTGCTGCCCACCATCGCCGGGCCATCGGATCTGCGCGCGCTGACCGCCGAGCAGCTGGCGGCGCTCGCCGCCGAGATCCGCGAGTTCATGGTGGCCAAGGTCTCGCGCACCGGCGGCCACCTGGGGCCGAATCTGGGGGTGGTGGAGCTCACCCTGGCGCTGCACCGGGTCTTCGATTCGCCGCACGACAGTGTGCTCTTCGACACCGGCCACCAGTCGTACGTCCACAAGTTGGTGACCGGCCGGCAGGACGGCTTCGACCGGCTCCGGCAACGGGGCGGGTTGACCGGCTACCCGAGCCAGGCCGAGAGCGAGCACGACCTGGTGGAGAATTCCCACGCCTCCACCGCCCTGTCGTACGCCGATGGCCTGGCCAAGGCGTACGCGCTGCGGGGGCAGCGGCGGCACGTGGTGGCGGTGGTCGGCGACGGCGCCCTGACCGGTGGCATGTGCTGGGAGGCGCTGAACAACATCGCCGCCGCCCGCAACCCGTTGGTGATCGTGGTCAACGACAACGGTCGCTCCTACGCCCCCACCATCGGCGGGCTCGCCGACCACCTCGCGACGCTGCGGCTCAACCCCGGCTACGAGAAGGTGCTCGACCTGGCTAGGGAGGCGCTGGAGCACACCCCACTGGTGGGTCGGCCGCTCTACGAGGCGCTGCACGCGGTCAAGAAGGGGGTCAAGGACGCGGTCGCCCCGCAGGCGATGTTCGAGGATCTCGGCATCAAATATGTGGGCCCGGTCGACGGCCATGACCTGGCCGCGGTCGAGTCGGCGTTGGAGCGGGCAAAGGGCTTCGGCGGGCCGGTGATCGTGCACGCGGTGACCCGCAAGGGCTACGGCTACCAGCCGGCCGAGGACGACCTCGAGGACTGTTTCCACTCGCCGAGCGCGTTCGATGTCGAGACCGGCCGGCCGGTCGGCGGGCCGGGCCAGAAGTGGACCCAGGTCTTCGCCGAGGAGCTGATCGCGGTCGCCGATGAGCGGCCGGACGTGGTCGGGATCACCGCCGCGATGCCCGGGCCGACCGGCATGGCGAAGCTCGCCGCGAAACACCCGGATCGGGTCTACGACGTCGGCATCGCCGAACAACACGCGGTCACCTCCGCGGCCGGGCTGGCGATGGGGGGCCTGCACCCGGTGGTGGCGATCTACGCCACCTTCCTCAACCGCGCCTTCGACCAGCTGCTGCTCGATGTCGCCATGCACCGGCTGCCGGTGACGTTCGTGCTGGACCGGGCCGGGATCACCGGGCCGGACGGGCCTAGCCACTACGGCATCTGGGACCTGTCGATCCTGGGCGTGGTGCCGGGGCTGCGGCTCGCCGCGCCCCGCGACGCCGAGACGCTGCGCCAGCAGCTGCGGGAAGCGGTGGCGGTGACCGACGGGCCGACCGTGGTCCGATTCCCGACCGGGACGGTCCCGGCCGAGCTGCCGGCGCTGCGCCGGGTCGGTCCCGTCGACATTCTGGCGGAGGGCGAGTCCCGCGACGTCCTGCTGGTCGCGGTCGGCGCCTTCGGGCACCTGGGGGTCACGGTCGCCGAGCAGTTGGCGGCCCGCGGGATCGGGGTGACCGTGGTGGATCCGCGGTGGGTGCGCCCGATCCCTGCTGAGCTGACCGCGCTCGCAGCCGAGCACCGCCTGGTGGTGACCGTGGAGGACGGAGTCCGCGCGGGCGGGATCGGGGACGCGTTCGCGGCGGCGCTGCGGGACGCCGACGTCACCACCCCGCTGCGGGACCTGGGGGTGGAGCGAGGGTGGCATCCGCACGGCAGCCGCACCGAGCTGCTCGCCGACCTGGGCCTGACCGCCCCCGAGGTCGCCGACCGGGTTGCCGGCTGGCTGCCCGCCAGCTGAGCTGACTGCCCCGACCTCGGCCGGCGGCGGCAACCGGTGCGGTGCTCGCTGCATACCGTGGCGTCGCTGCGGGTAGGGGACTGCGGGTAAGCACATGCGCAGAATTTGGGGGTAGCGCTATGGCTGACCGGCTGGCACAACTTCCGGTGGCGTTTCTGGCCGCGGGTGAGGGCACCGAGCGGGTGGAGCTCACCGAACCGTGGGAGGCGGTGCGCGCCGAGGGGGGTCGTCCGGTACTCATCTCGACCAAACCCGGTGAGGTGACGCTCTTCAACCATCTCGACGCCGACGGCAGCTGGCCGGTCGACACCACCGTTGACCAGGCCCGGGTGACCGAGTACGCCGGCCTGGTGCTGCCCGGCGGGGTGGCCAACCCCGACCAGCTCCGGATGGATGCCCGGGCGGTCGGATTCGTCCGCAGCGTGGTCGACAGCGGTCGGCCGGTGGCGGTGATCTGCCACGGGCCGTGGACCCTGGTCGAGGCGGACGTGTTGCGGGGGCGGACCCTCACCTCGTACCCGAGCCTGCGTACCGACATCATCAACGCCGGCGGCACCTGGGTGGACGAAGAGGTCATGGTCGACGACCACGGACCGAACGTGATCATCAGCAGCCGTAACCCGGACGATCTGCCCGCCTTCTGCTCGACGTTGGTCGAGCAGTTCAGCCGGCAGGCCGCCGGTACCCGGTAGCGGCGGCCTGCCGGCCGCCCTTCCCGTACGGAGTCGGTTATGGACAGACCACGCATCGTGGTAGTCGGCGGTGGCTTCGGTGGGTTCCACGCCGCCCGGCGATTGCGCCAGCGGCTGGGCCGGGTCGCGGAGATCACCATCATCAGCACCACCAACTACTTTCTCTACCTGCCGCTGCTGCCGCAGATCGCGGGCGGGGTGCTGGACCCGCGTCGGGTCGCGGTGTCGCTGACCAGCCGACTGCCCGGGGTCCGGCTGGTGCCGGGGGAGGTGCAGAGCGTCGACTTCGAGCGTCGGCGGCTGCGGTATGTAGACATCGAGGAACGGCACCGGGAGCTCGGCTACGACCAGTTGGTGCTCGCGACCGGCAGCATCCACAAGCTGTTGCCGGTCCCGGGGGCGGCCGAGCATGCGCACGGTTTCCGAGGGGTGCCGGAGGCGCTGTACCTGCGGGACGAGCTGATCCGGCAGATGGAGCTGGCCGGGGCCAGCGCCGACCCGGCCGAGCGGGCCGCGCGTACCACCTTCGTGGTGGTGGGGGCGGGCTACACCGGTACCGAGGTGGCCGCACATGGTCAGCTGCTGACCCGGGCGGTCGCCAAGCGGCATCCGGGTCTGCGGGAGCTGACGCCGCGCTGGTTGCTGGTCGACATCGCCGACCGGATCCTGCCGGAGCTGGACGAACGGTTGGCCCGGACCGCGACCCGGGTGCTGGCCCGCCGGGGGGTCGAGATCCGGACCGAAACCTCGGTCACCGAGGCGACCGAGGCCGGGCTGGTGCTCTCCGACGGCGAGCAGGTCCCGACCCGTACCCTCGCCTGGTGCGTCGGGGTCCGGCCGGACCCGCTGGTGGAGGCGCTGGGGCTCGCCACCGAGCAGGGGCGGGTGGTGGTCGACGAGTACCTCACCGTCCCCGGCCGGCCGGAGGTCTCGGCGGTCGGCGACACGGCCGCGGTGCCCGACCTCACCCGACCCGGGAAGATCACCCCGATGACCGCCCAGCATGCGGTGCGCCAGGGCAGGCAGGTGGCGAACAACATCGCCGCCGACTATGGGCGGGGGGTCCGTAAGCCGTACCGGCACCACGACCGTGGCTTCGTAGTGGATCTGGGCGGGATCCAGGCGGCGGCCAACCCGTTCGGGGCGGCGTTGGGCGGCCCGCTGGCGGCGCTGGTGACGCACGGCTACCACCTCTACTCGATCCCGGCGAACCGGCTGCGGATCGCGTTGGATTGGCTGTTGGCGGGCCTGATGCGGCGGCAGACCGTCCAGCTGGGGCTGGTCCACGGCCATGACGTTCCACTAGAGACAGCCTCGCCGGAGCTGGCCACCCACCGGCACCGGTAACTGCCGTGGTGAACCCGGTGGAGACCGCCGACGCGGTGGTCGTCGGCGCCGGCCCGAACGGGCTGGTCGCGGCCAACCTGCTCGCCGACGCCGGCTGGGAGGTCCTGGTCCTGGAGGCGGCCGCGACGCCGGGGGGTGCCGCCCGCTCCGCCGAACTCGCCGCCCCAGGGTTCCTGACCGAGCTGGGCAGCGCCTTCCACCCGCTGGGGGTGGCCTCACCGGTGTTGCGGCGGCTGGACCTGGCGGCGGAGGGGCTGCGCTGGCGCCACGCCCCGGCGGTGCTCGGGCACGGCTTCGCCGACGGTCGGGCGGTGGTGCAGTACCGGGACCCGGCGACCACCGCCGAGTCGGTTGGCCGGTTCGCCGCCGCCGACGCCGACCGGTGGCTGGCCGCCTATCAGCGGTGGCGCTCGATCAGCCCACGGCTGCTCGACGCGCTCTTCACCCCCTTCCCGCCGGTACGGGCGGGTGGCTCGCTGCTTCGGCAGGTGGGTGCCGGCGACGCGCTGCGGTTGACCCGGCAACTGCTGCTGTCGGCGCGCCGGCTCGGTGAGGAGTTGTTCGACGGCGAGGGGGCCCGGGCGCTGCTCGCCGGCTGCGCGCTGCACACCGATCTGACGCTTTCGGAGCCGGGCGGCGGCGGGTACGGCTGGCTGCTCGCGATGCTCGGCCAGGAGTACGGGTTTCCGGTGCCCGCTGGCGGCGCGCAGCGCCTCACCGCCGCGCTGACCGGCCGGCTGCGGTCGCGGGGCGGCCGGTTGCTGTGCGGGGTTTCGGTGGACCGGATCGCCGTCGCCGGTGGTCGGGCGCTCGGCGTCCGGTCGGCCACCGGCGAGTGGTGGCGGGCCCGGCGCGCGGTGGTGGCCGATGTACCGGCGCCGGTGCTCTACGCCGACCTGGTGGGCTGGGAGAAGCTGCCAGCGCGGTTGCGGGCGGATCTGGCCGGGTTCCAGTGGGACCAGCCCACACTCAAGATCGACTGGGCGTTGACCGCGCCGGTGCCGTGGCGGGCCCCGGAGCTGTCCGCCGCGGGGGTGGTCCACCTGGGTGGCGGCCTCGATGACCTGAGTCGGTACGCGGCGAGCCTCGCCCGCGGCGAACCGCCGGCGACCCCCTTCTTGGTGGCGGGGCAGCTGACCACCGCCGACCCGGCGCGGTCACCGGCCGGTACCGAGTCGTTCTGGTGCTACACGCATCTGCCGCGGGCGGCCGCCCGCGGTTCGTCGGCAGGGGGTTCGTCGGCCGCGGGTTCGTCGGCCGCGGGTGAGCTGGTGCGCGAGCAGTTGGCGCGGGTGGAGGCGCTGCTTGAGCAGCAGGCGCCGGGCTTCGGCCGGCTGGTGGCGGGCCGCCAGGTGTCGGGCCCGGCGGAGCTGGCCCGACAGAATCCGAGCCTGGTCGGCGGCGCGCTCGGCGGCGGTACCGCGGCGCTCTACCAGCAGCTGGTGCTGCGGCCGGTGCCGGGTCTGGGCCGGTCGGACACCCCGATCGACCGGTTGTACCTGGCGAGCAGCTCCGCCCATCCGGGGCCCGGGGTGCATGGCGGGCCGGGAGCGAACGCCGCGCGGGCGGCGTTGGCGCGCAGCCGGCCCGGTGTGGGTGCCCTGTACGGCGCTGGAGTGCGCGCCGCCCACCGCACCCTCTACCCCCGCTAACCCCGGCACCCCCGGAAGCCGGCCGATCATGGACCTAGGTACCTGTTGAATCGTTTTCCCAGCCCCTTAAGTACATGATCGGCCGGCTTCTGGTGGGTGGGGGGTCAGTGGGGTGGGGCGTCGGGGCCGACCACGGCCACCGGGCATTCGGAGTGGTGGACCAGCGCCTGGCTCACCGAACCCAGCAGCAGCCCGCGGAAGCCGCCGATACCGCGGGCGCCGACCACCACCAGCCGGGCGTTCCGAGACGCGGCCACGAGCGTCTCGTGGGTGGCCTGGCCACGGCGTACCACCGGGGTGACCGACAGCTCCGGGTGGCGCTCGGTCAACTCGACGACCAGCTCGGTGACGCTTTCGGGGACCGCTGGTGGCGGCTCCCCGGCCTGCGCCTGCGCGGGCGCCCAACCGGGGTCGTGCGGCCAGGCGTAGAGCACCGTCAGCGACGCCCCGTACCAGACCGCGGTCTCCGCGGCGAACTCGGCCGCCCGGTGGGAACCATCGGAGCCGTCCACCCCGACGACTACCGGTCCGGCCGCCGTGGCCGAACCCCGGACCACGATCACCGGGCAGGTGGCATGGTTGACCACCTGGATGCTGACCGACCCGACCAGGAGTTCGGTGAAGCCGCCTAGTCCGCGGTGCCCCAGCACCAGCAGGCTTGCGTGATGCGAGGCGTCGGTGAGCACCTCCGCCGGGGCGCCATCGTGGCGTCGACTGATCATGGCAAGGGCAGGGTGCCGGCGCCGGACTCGCTCGGCCGCCTCGTGCAGCAACTCTTCGGCGCGTTCCCGCAGCGCCGGTTCGGTGAGATCCGCCGACGGCCCCACCGGCGGCAGGTCTGGTGGCGCACCGCCGACGCTCGCCAGCACCGGCGGGTTGAAGGCGTGCACCACTTCCAACGGCGCCCGGCGCAGCGCCGCCTCGTCCGCGGCGAGGTCGACCGCGGCGAGGCTAGGGTCAGAACCGTCGACACCGACGATCACGGGCCGGCGCGCGGGGGTCTTCGAGGTTTCCGCTACATCGTCCACGCCGGTCCCGTACCCCGTAGTCTGTCCGGTTATGCAGGCGGCTGCGGGTCGGGTAGTGGGCGGTGAGTGAGGCGCGAGGGGTCCTGCCGCAGAATCTCGGCGAGTTGCGCGGCGGCCGCCGGCTGCGCGTCGGCCGAGGGGTAGCCGCCCGCCGATGGGTAGCCGGCCGGCGGCGGTGCGCCGGCGCCTGGCGGATGGCCGTAGATCGGGTGCGGCGGTGGCCCCGGCGCCGACCCGCTCGCTGAGCTGCCACCAGCGGCAGGGTGGGTGCCCCCGGGGTGCTCGGGGTGGCCCCCGCTCGCCGCGGCCCCGCTCGCCGCTGCCTCGCTCACCGGGGTGGGGACGGTGATCGACGCTTGGCCGTCGGCCCAACTGACCACCGCCGAGAGCGCGCCCGCCGGCGTCTGCACGGTGAGGCTCACCGTTGCCTCAGGACGTTGCTCGACCAGTCGGCGGGCCGCTTCGGCCAGCTCAGCCAGGATCGGCACCGGGCTGCTCGGCGGCGGGCGATCCACGGTGCTGTGATCCGCCAGGCGTTGCCGTAGCGCATTCCATCGGGCCATGCGGGCCAGTGGATCTTCGGGTCCGGGTGTCATCAGCTAAGACGGTAGCGCGCCGGTCGCGCGGCTCAACGCCAGTTCCAACAGGACCAGTAACATGTCCCGCACCGAGTGGCGATGCCGGGCGTCGAAGGCCACGACCGGGATGTGCTCGGAGAGGGCGAGCGCCCAGCGCACCGTCTCCAGATCATGGGCCAACCGGCCATCGAAGGCGTTGACCGCCACGATGAACGGCAACTGGGCCCGCTCGAAGTAGTCGACCGCCGGATGACAGTCGTCCAGGCGGCTGCTGTCGACCACCACCACGCCGCCCAGCGCTCCCCGGATCAGGTCGTCCCACATGAAGACGAAACGGTCCTGCCCCGGGGTGCCGAACAGGTAGAGCTTGAGGCTCTCGTCGATGGTGACGCTGCCGAAGTCGAGGGCCACCGTGGTGGTGGTCTTGTGCGGCAGGGCGCCGGGGTCGTCGATGCCGAGGGATGCCTCGGTCATCTCCGCCTCGGTGGTCAGCGGCATGATCTCAGAGATCGCGCCGACCGTGGTGGTCTTGCCGGCGGCGAATCCGCCGGCGACGACGATCTTGACGGGTACGGGTGGCTGGGGCCGGAGAGTAGCGGCCGGACGGTTAGGCGATCGCTCGTAGTCCACGGATGACTCGCAGAATGAGGTCGGGGTCGTGAGGGTCGGCGACATCCTGGGCATGGATGTCGAGGTGGCCGGTGGCGCGGAGATCGCTCACCAGCACTTTTGTCACCCCCAGGTGCAGGGGTACCTGGGCGGAGATCTCGGCTACCGACAGCGGTTCGGTACACAGGCTGAGGATGGCCTGTAGTTCGGGCGCGAGGGTAGCTACGGGCGCGGCCCACGGTGGCAGGGTACGCACCGCGGTGACCTGGGTTTCGATACCGAGCTCGGGGTCGATGGTGGGGACCCGGCCGCCGGTGAGGACGAACGGACGGAGCCGTGGCAACTGTGCGTCGGGCACCTGCGTCGGGGCCGCTGGCTCGTCCCGCGGCGCTGGCGGCGCCTCCTCCGCGTCGCCGCCCGGGTCGAGGTAGGGCCGAATCCGCGCCCGCTCTGGCGGGTCGTATCGGGTCACGACTGCACGGCGCGCTTGAGCTCGGCGATCAGCGCCGGGGTGAGCGCGCTGCCGGCGCGGCTACCGAACAGGGTCATCTCGTACGCCACCGTGCCGAGGTTGGCGGTACGGTCGGCGATCGCACCGAGCACCGAGCCGCTGCTGATCGAGGTGACGAGCAGGTACCCGTCGGTCATGTCGACGATCACCCGATTAAGGTCGCCGAGCGAATACCAGGTGGAGACGCCGCTGGAGAGGCTGGTCAGCCCCGAGACCATCGCGGCCAGTCGTTCGGCGTTGGCCTGGTCATTGATCGCCGAGACCGCCATCAGTAACCCGTCGGAGGAGACCGCGATCGCCTCCCGGACCCCGGCGGTGTTGGTGGTGAATGAGTCCAACAGCCAGTTGAAGGTCTTCGCCTCTTGGCTGAGCTGGGCCGAACTAGCGGTCATGCTGCGTCTCCTCCGTACCGCTGTGAGAGCGGATCTCGCTATGGGCTCGGGCAACGCCGTCCTGGAGCTGCTCGATCAACGCTCGGGCCTCCTCCGGGGCCGCGCCCTGCACCGGGCCCGCCCGGTGCGGGGTACGCCGCGGGATCGGCCCGGTGTCGGTGAGCGTCGCGCCGGGAACTCGCCGGCGCAGCGTGGTCGGTCGGCCGTTGGCATCGGTGGGTTCGGCGGGGGCCTCGGGCGAGCCGGGGGCCTCGGGCTCGCCGGGGGTGGCGGGCGGGGCGCTCGCCGGGCGGGGAGCCGCACCGTTCGGGTGGGCCCCGCCGGGGGTTGCGGCCGGCGGCGGTACCGCCGCGGTCCCGGTCGCCGTCCTGGCCGAGGGCTGGGGGGCGGACTCGTCCGAGTCGGTCGGAGCGGTCGGAGCGGTCGTGGCGACCGCGAAAGCGTTCCAGCGCTGTGCCGCCGCCAGCGCCTGGTTGGCCTTGCTCAGCGCCGCTACGTCCACCAGCGTCGGCGCCGGCTGCGAGCGCGGGTCGGCCTCGGCGGACTCTGGCGCCGCTGGCAGCGGCGCGGCGGGCGACGTTTCTGCGCCAGCGGAGACCGGGGCGGCGGGGTGAGCCGGGGCGGCGGGCGAGGTCGGGGAGGCGGTGCCCACCGAACGCGGTGGTGAGGTTGCTTCGGCGAGCAGCGTTCGGGCGATTTCGACCACCGCGGTTACCCCACCGCCGGCAGTCTCCAGCAGCCGCACCCGTAGCCCGTGGCGTCGGCTGAGCCGTCCCACCACGAACAGGCCGAGCACCTCGGTCGGCGCGAGGTCGAGCCGTTCCCGCCGGGAGAGCCGGGAGTTCTCCTCGGCCAGCCGGTCCGGCTCCATGCCGATCCCGTGGTCGATGATGGTGACCGTGGCGCCGGCCTCGCCGCTGACCGCCGTAACCGTCACGCGGGTGTGGGGCGGGGAGAAGGTGGTGGCGTTCTCCATCAGCTCCGCCAACAGCAGCACCAGGTCGCCCCCGAGCGCGGGCACCACCTGCAGGTTCGCCGGCACCTGGACATCGACCCGGCGGTAGTCCTCGATCTCGCCGAGGGCGAGCCGGACCGCGTTGGCCAGCGGCAGCGGCGCCACGTATTCGTCGGCGCCGACGGTGCCCGACAGCGCGGCCAGGCTGCCGGCGTTGCGGCGCAGCCGGCTGGAGATGTGGTCCAGCCGGTAGAGGTCGGCTAGCCGGGCCGGATCGGTTTCGTTGTTCTCCAGTTGGTCGATGAGGGAGATCTGCCGGCTGACCAGGTTTTCGGTCCGGCGACCGAGATAGCCGAACATCAGCCCGACGTTGCGGCGGCTGGCGACCTGCCGTTCGACTAGTTGCACGGCGGTGGTCTGGACCCGGTCGAACGCTCGGGCCAGATCGCCGATCTCGTCGGAGCCGGTGGTCGGGATCGGCTCCATCCGGATCGGTTCATCGGATTCGTGCTCATCGTCGGCGACCCGCGCCAGCTCCGCCTCGGCGACCTGGGCGACCCGGTGGGCGGAGCCGGTGAGGTTCAGCAGCGGCCGGACCACCGCCCGCGCCAGCAGGACCGTGACCGCGATCACCAGCAGCACCAACAGGGTTGCGCCGAACCCGACCAGGTACGCGGTCCGCAGCGCCGCCTGCTGTTGTGCGTCCACATCGGCCAATGCGTCGGCGACCACCTGTGCCTCGACGTACTGACCGAGGTGGCTCAGTGACTCCAGCGGGCGGAACATGCTGTTGGCGGTCCGGTCGCCGACCGCCTCCCACGGGTCCTCGGTAAAGGCTACGCCCTCGCCGGTCTCCGGCTGCGCGACGAACGCCTCCGACATGATCTCGAGCTGTTCGAGCTGCGCCGGGGTCGCGTACCGGTTGAACCGTTCGGTGTACTCGGCGAGGATCCGCAGGTTGCTGAGGTACTGGATGGCCGCGGCCTCGCTGCCGGTGCCGGCGATGATCAGCAGTGCGTCGGTGCCCTGGCCGGCGGCTTCACTGAGCCGGAGCGCGGCGTCGAGCGCCGCCAGCTGCCGGGCGCCCGGCGCGGTCAGGTCGAGCCGGTCCATCAAATCCAACGAGTCGACCAACGCGGTGTTGATCTCCGAATATGCGGCCACGACCTGCTCTGCGGGCAGCGCCCGCTCCACCACCGCCTCCCGCAGGCCGGCCAGGTCGGCGGTGTCGGGCACCGCCGCCGCGACCGCCGCCGGCACCCCACCGTCGGTGGATCCGGCCTGCTCCGTCAGCGCGGCGACCTGCTCGTCGACCCGGGCACGTTGGGATATCAACCGGGACAGCGCCGAGGCCTCCACCACGAAGCCTACGGACAGGAGTCGTTCCTGGCGGATCTCTCCGGCCAGCCCGGCGACCTGGTTGGCCAGGGCAGCGTCTGCCCGCAGCTCCTCGGCGCGCTGCGCCCGCTCCAGGGCGCCGGTGACGATTGGCACGGTCAGCGCCGCGACCGCCAGCAACGGTAGCGCTACCACCAGTCCGAGTTTGGCGCGGATGCGCAGCCGGTCGAAGCCCGGAATCCCGGCCGGGAAACGGTTGCGGAGGCTAGCGAACACCGGCGGGCTCCGACTCGGCCAGCGCCGGGGTAGGCCCAGCGTGGGCGC
Source organism: Natronosporangium hydrolyticum (assembly GCF_016925615.1). NCBI lineage: Bacteria > Bacillati > Actinomycetota > Actinomycetes > Micromonosporales > Micromonosporaceae > Natronosporangium > Natronosporangium hydrolyticum. The sequence continues at coordinate 3,855,491 of NZ_CP070499.1, read as the reverse complement.
TGGTGGGTAGCACCGTCAGGGACCCGGGCTGCGAGTCCTCGCGGAGTCCACACCAGCCATTGTGCTGTGCGGGCGCGGTCATGACTGTCCTCTCCAGCGGGAGCCGGCCTTGATCCTATAGCCTGCCGGGCGCGGGACGGGCGGCCACAAGCTATGCGCAAGCGAACCTAACGCCCACGGCGGGAGGCCGGTGGCGGTCAGACGTACAAGATATTCCTGTCCGAACGGTTACCTGGTCATTACGACATTGCTCCTGGCTGCCGGATCTGTTGCTCGGCGCCGGAAATGTCGCCGGGGCGGTGACTTTCCGTCATCGAAGGACTCCGGATTCGGTGCCTGGTAGGTCAATCGGAGGCCGGGAACTCCGCCGCCGAGGTGGCCGGTGGCTCCCAGTTCGGCCGCAGTGGCGCATGCGAACGGCCTCGCCGGTCAGGCTTCGCGCAGAGCACCTGATGCAGTTGGATCTGGTTGCGTTCGAACCCGAGCCGCGACCCGGCTAGATAGAGCCGCCAGGTGCGCGCCCGGCCCGGACCCACCTCGGCGCACGCCGCCGACCAGTTCGCCTCCAGGTTCGCCGACCATTCGCCCAGCGTCCGGGCATAGTGTTCACGCAGGTTTTCTTCGTGGCGGATCTCAAACCCGGTGTCGTGCATGACCGAGGCCAGATGGCCGACTCCGGTCAGCTCACCATCTGGGAAGATGTACCGGTTGATGAAGTGCCGGCGCCGCATCGCAGGGTCCAGGTTATTCGGCCGGGTGATGCAGTGGTTCAGGAACCGGCCGCCCGGCGCCAACCGGCGGTAGAGAAACCCAAAGTAGTCGGGCAGCTGCGCCTTGCCGATGTGTTCGGTGAGGCCGATCGAGCTGATCGCGTCGAACTCCGACTCCGGCACATCGCGGTAGTCCAGGTGGCGGACTTCGGCGCGGCCGGTGAGACCGGCCTCGGCGATCCGCTTCTGTGCCCACTCCGCCTGCTGCCGCGACAGCGTCACGCCGAGCGCTTGTACTCCGTAGTGGGCGGCTGCGTGCAGCACCATGCCGCCCCAGCCGCAGCCAACGTCGAGCAGCCGCTGCCCGGGCTGGAGCCCCAGCTTGCGGGCGACCAGGTCGTGTTTGGCGAACTGCGCCGCCTCCAGGGTGGTCGACTCGGCGGGGAAGACGGCACAGGTGTAGGTCATGGAGGGGCCGAGGAGCCACTGGTAGAAGCGGTTAGAGACGTCGTAGTGGTGGGAGATCGCGGCGGCGTCCCGGCGACGGGAGTGCCGCCTGCCGCGAAGCCGAATCTCCTGCGCCGGTCGGGGCGGGCGGCGCAGCAGCCTCACCCCGCCGAGGTCCCGGAACGCCTGCCACCGGGCCGGCCAGCTGATGTCCAGCTCTAACCTGGCCAGCTGGGACATGGCGGTGTAGAGGTCACCTTGCACCTCTAGATCCCCCATGATGTAAGCGCGGGCGAGCCCGACATCGCCCGGCGCGGTCGCCAGGTACGACAGGGCTCGCTGCGAACGGATCTCCACCGCCACCTCGGCCTCTGCCGGGCCGCTGCGGCTGCCGTCGTAGGCTTGGAACCGCACCGGGGCCTTGCCTCCGGTGACCAACTGGAAAACTTCCGCGAGCTGCATGGCGCCCCCTGGTCGCGCTCTGCTAGGTGAGCCGGACGCACTTGTCGTAGAGGTCGGGCAGCCGGGCGTCCGGATCATACGACTGCTTGACCACCGCGTAAGCGTCGCCGTTATAGCGCCGCCAGAACTCTTCCGCCGGGTAGTGCACTGTGGAGTAGAGGGACTTGTGTCCGCCCAGCCGCGCCACCGCCCGTTCGATGCGGCGGTTATGAAACCCCTCGATGCGCCCCGGCGGCAACGGGACCGTCGACCAGAACCCCGCGTTGACGTAGAGCCGGCCGGGCTCCAATGGATACAGTGGCCATCGCCGGTCGCCGCGTAGCCGCAACGGGCACAGCCAGATCGGCGCGATCCCCACCTCCCGATGAAAGAAGTCCAGGAACGCCGGGGTCTGGTCGACCGGCACCTCCACGTCCTGGACCACCGCCTCGCGCGCCGGCCGGCCCCGCAGCCGTTCCCACCGGGCCGACACCCGGTGGCGCCGGTCGGCGGCGACCAACGACCGGTAGACATCGGAGCGGCGCCACCGCCGCGGCCACATCCGGCGTACCCACGGATGCTGTACGCCGAACGCCCGGGAACACCAGAACCAGTCGGTGTCCCAGCGCCACAGATAGTCGGCGACCCGGAGGTGGTCGACGCTTCGATGCTGGATCGACCGGTAGTAGATCTGCTGGCCGGTGTAGTCGCTGACCGTCGGCGCCGCCGGCACGAACTGCGCCAGGGTGAGATAGAGCTCGTCGCGGCCGAAGACGGTGCCGTCGACGAAGTCGACCGGCTCGCCGTCGTGCTCGGCCCGGTCGCAGATTTGGGTCAGCGTCCGGGTGAGACTCTCGGCGTCGTCGAAGCGCAGGTGCCGCAGCCGGACGTAGGGCGAAACCGGGGTCAGCTCGATCCGTAGCCGCAGCGCATAGCCCAGCGTGCCGTACGAGTTGGGCAACGAGGCGAACAGGTCGGCGTGCTCGTTGTCGGGCTCCGCACGCACCACCCGGCCGTCGCCGGTGAGGATCTCCGCGGCGAGCACCGACTCGTGCGGCAACCCGTGTCGGAACGACGACGACTCGATCCCCAGCCCGACCACCGCGCCGCCGATCGTGATCGTCTTCAGCTGCGGCACCACCAACGGCATCAGGCCGTGTCGCAGCGTGGCCGCCACCAGCCGCTCGTAGCTGACCATGCCCTGCACGTCGGCGGTACGGGCGACCGGGTCGACCGAGAGCACCTGGTCGAACGGGGCGGCGTCGAGCACCGGCCCGGCGGTGGCCGGTCGAAACCGGAACAGATTAGAGGTCGGCTTCGCCAGCCGGACCGGCGCACCGGCCGGCAGCGCTGCGAACTGTTCGCGCAGCGCCGCCACCGCCGCCGCGTGCTGGGCCTCGGCCATATTCGTACGGTACCGCCCCTAACGGGGTCTCCGATGCGGTACGCGAGAGTGCTCCGTCCCAAGAACGGTAGCGGCCGGTGCCGGCGGCTTCACGAAGGGTTCACCCGACCGTCGCCCACCACCGATGGATGCCCGCCGGGTCGAGCTCTACAGTAGGAGTGGCTCGCGGGGGCGACTCAACCATGAGAGGTGCGGTGTCCATGCGTAGGGCTCGGTCCCGGAGCCTGGTGGCGGCGGCTAGCGCCGCCACCCTGCTCGTCACTCTCGCCGCGTCCGCGGCCTCCGCCCAGGAACCAGCGCCTTCGGCGGAGGTGGCCTGCCCCACCTCCCCGGTGCCCGGCTTCGATCTCAGCACCACCGAGAGCTATCCGGCGCAGCGCGAGGTCACTGCCACCAGCCCGGAGTCGGCCGTCACCGACCTGCAGCTGACCGTTTCACCGCCCCCGGAGTCGGGCGAGATCACGCTCACCGAGGTGATTCCCGCGGAGGGCCCCGGCGGCACCGCCGCCGCGACGCTGTCGGTCACCGGCGAGGTGAGCGCCGGCACCTACACCGCTACCATCACCGCGGTCACCGACGACGACCCCGCGGCGGGTGACTGCGTCGCCGCGATCGAGGTGATGCCGCTGGTGCCGATCGGGGCGGTGCAGGGCAGCATCGCCGACGACCAGACCAACTTCACCTCGCCGCTGCTGGGGGAGCGGGTCGCGGTGCGCGGCGTGGTCACCCAGGTGACCATGGAGGGCAACGGCGCCCACGGCTTCTTCCTGCAGGAGCGGGCCGGCGAGACCGATGGTGACCCGCAATCCAGCGATGGCGTCTTCATCTACAACGGAGACTTCACCACCCTGCGTACGGAGGTCGAAGGCCCGGCGCGTGACCAGGTCGGCGCGGACTGGCAGGTGGCGATCGGCGACGAGATCGTGCTCCGGGGCGAGGTCGGCCAGTACTTCGGCATGACCCAGTTCGGCGGGGGTGGCAGCTTCGTCTGGGAGGTCACCGACACCGGGCTGGACGTGCCTTCGACGGTCGCGATCGCGGAGGTCGACCCGCCCGACGACGCGGCGGACGCGCTGCGCTACTTCCGGCGCCACCTCGGGATGCAGCTGACCGTGCCGGCCGGCGCCCAGGTGGTCAACGGCCGGGACGTCTTCTCCGGCACCGACGCCGAAGTGTGGGCGATCCGCGGCGACCACCCGGTCGCGCAGCGCGAAGAGCCCTATTCCCAGCGGGTCTTCCGGGACGCCCACCCGCTGGACAACCAGCCGGAGACGGCCTTCGACGACGGCAACGGCTACCGCTTCGTGCTGGGCAGCTTCGGCGTCAAGGGCAGCACCGGCGACCCGGACGCAGTGCTGGCGCCGGCCCGAACCTTCGACACCATCACCGAAGCCAACCGCGGCGGAGTGTACCTCTCCTTCGGCAAGTACACCGTGAACGTGGTCGACCAGTTGGCGCTCGACACCAGCGGTCCGGACCCGGCCGCGAACCATCCGGTCGAGCCGGCCGACCGGGAGCGGGAGTTCGACATCGCCGCGTACAACGTGGAGAACCTCTACGACTACCGGGACAACCCGAACTCGGGCTGCGACTTCCCGGGGAACCCCGGCTGCTTCGACGAGCACGGCGGCTCGGTCACCGGCCCGTTCGACTACGTGCCCGACAGCGACGCGGAGTATCAAGCCCGGCTGCAGCGGATGGCCGAGCAGATTCGACTCGACCTGCACAGCCCGGACATCGTCATGATCCAGGAGACCGAGGCGCAGGACGTCTGCACCGTCGCGGCGGCGTGGACCCCGGAGACCGGCGCGGAGCTCGGCGCGGACCGGTTGGAGTGCGACCTGACCAACCCGGGCGAGGCGAACACCCGCAGCGATGGCCGCCCCGACAGCCTGCTGGAGCTGGCGCTGGTCATCGCCGAGCAGGGCGGTCCGGAGTACCAGGCCACCTTCAACCTCGACAGCGGGGACCTGCGCGGCATCACCACCGCGTATCTTTACCGCACCGACCGGGTGGAGCTGCTGCCGGCGGCCGCCGCCGACCCGGTGCTCGGCGCCGACCCGCAGGTGGCGTACGACGCCGAGCCACTGCCGTACAACACCGACGTGACCAACCCGAAGGCGCTCAACACCCGGCTGCCGGACCACGTCGCCGATGCCTGCACCGGCTCCGGCCCGACCCAGTGCGACGGTGTGAATGTGTTCAGCCGGGCACCGCAGGTGGCGCTGTTCCGGGTGTGGCGTGGCGAACCCGGGCTCGCCAGCTGGACCGACCTCTACCTGGTCAACAACCACCAGAGCGCCGGGCCGGACCGGCGGGTGTTGCAGCGCACCGAACAGGCCACCTACAACGCCCGGATCGCCGAAGCGGTGCTCGCCGCCGACCCGGCGGCGCGGGTGGTGGTCGGCGGGGACCTCAACGTCTTCCCGCGACCGGACGACCCGTTTGCTCCCGGCACCGCCATCCCCGGGGTGGGGGAGGGGCCGAGCGACCAGCTTGCCGCGCTCTACGACTCACCCCTGACCAACCTGTACGACACCATGGTGGCCGAGTACCCGGCCATCGCCTACACCTTCGGGTTCCAGGGGCAGGCGCAGACCCTGGACCACCTATGGGTGAGCCCGACCCTGCTGGCGGAGCTCCTCGACGCCCGGTCCGCGAAGATCAACGTGGACTGGCCGGCGGACGCCCGAGGGGAGGATCCGGCGTACGGCCGATTCGGAGTCAGCGACCACGATCCGGAGTCGGCCCGGTTCACCGCCGAGCCCACCTTCACCTCGGTACGGGCGCTGCTGTCCCTGCTGGTCACCGAGGAGTCGGTGCCGCCCTCGGTGTCGTCGCCGGTCTCCACCCTGCTGACCAACGCTGAGCGGCTGTCTCAGCGGGGGCAGAGCGCGGCCGCCGGCACCCTGCTGGAGACCGCGGCGGAGCTGGTAGACCGGCACGGTCGGCTGGGCACCATCGACCCGGAGGTGGCGGCGGCCCTGCGCGAGGAGCTGGCCCTGCTGTCGCCGTGACCTGGTTCGCCGCCACGGGCGTCGATAGCGCGGCGGTTATGCTGGCGCGATGACGGAGAACCCGTTCCTGCGCGCCAGCGAACTGCCTTACCAGCTGCCCCCGTTCGACCAGATCACCGAGGAGCACTACCTGCCGGCGATCGAGCAGGGGTTGGTTGAACACCGCCGCGAGATCGACGCGATCGCCGCCGACCCGGCGCCGCCGACGGTCGGCAATACGCTGGTGGCGCTGGAGCGCTCCGGCGAGCTGCTCCGGCGGGTCCGGCCGGTCTTCCACAACGCCACCGCCGCGACCTCGACTCCGGCGCTCGCCGCGCTCGAGCAGCAGATCGCGCCGAAGCTCGCAGCCCACCACGACGCGATCTTCCTCGATGCTCAGCTGTACGAACGGGTTCGGGCGCTCTACGACGCGCGCGACCAGCTGGAGCGAGACGACGAGACCGAGTGGCTGCTGGAGCGGTACCACACCGACTTCGTCCGGGCCGGCGCGCTGCTGCCGGCGGCGGAGCAGGCTCGGCTGCGGGAGATCAACCAGGAGACCGCCGGGCTGATGGCGGAGTTCACCGACCGGGTGCGCTCGGACGGCAACGACCTGGCGGTCGAGGTGACCGACCCGGCTGAGCTGGTGGGGCTCTCCGAGGGGGCGCTCGCGACCGCCGCCGAGGCCGGCCGCGAGCGGGGGGTGGACGCGCACCTGCTCACCCTGCTGCTGCCCACCTCCCAGCCGGCGCTCGCCTCGCTGCAGGACCGGTCATTGCGGGCGCGCCTGCACGCCGCCTCGGTCAGCCGGGGCGGCCGGGGCAACCAGCACGACACCCGGGAGCTGGTGCGGCGGCTGGTGACGCTGCGCGCCGAACGCGCCGCCCTGCTCGGCTACCCGCACCACGCCGCGTACCAGATCGCCGACCGTACCGCCGGGTCGGTGGCGGCGGTGACCGAGATGCTGGCCCGGCTCACTCCGGCGGCGGTGGCCAACGCGGAGGCCGAGGCGCAGCAGCTGCAGAAGCTGGCCGACGAGTCCGGTGACGGTACCCCGATCGGGCCGGGGGACTGGCCGTTCTACGCCGAGCGGGTCCGGGAGCGGGACTTCGAGGTCGACTACGCGGCGCTGCGGGAGTACTTCCCGCTGGAGCAGGTGTTGCGGGACGGCGTCTTCTACGCCGCCAGCCAGCTCTACGGCATCAGCTTCGCCGAACGCGACGACCTGCCCACCTACCACCCGCAGGTGCGGGTCTTCGAGGTCTTCGATGTGGACGGCTCGCCGTTGGGACTGTTCCTGGCGGACCTGTTCACCCGGGACGCAAAGCGGGGCGGCGCGTGGCAGAGCACCTTCGTCGGGCAGTCGAGGCTGCGGGACACCAAGCCGGTCTGTCTGGTCAACATGAACATCAGCCGGCCGCCGGCGGGCGAGCCGGCGCTGCTCACGGTGGATGAGGTCAAGACCCTCTTCCACGAGTTCGGGCACGCCCTGCACAGCCTCTTCTCCGACGTCACCTACCCGCGATTCGCGGGCACCTCGGTGCCGCGCGACTTCGTGGAGTACCCGTCGCAGGTCAACGAGGTGTGGATGCTGTGGCCGGAGGTGGTGGCGAACTACGCCCGGCATCACCGCACCGGCGAGCAGCTGCCCACCGACGCGGTGGAGCGGCTGCGCACCGCGCGCCGGTTCAACATGGGCTTCGAGACCACCGAGTATCTCGCCGCCTCGCTGCTGGACCTGGCCTGGCACCAGCTCTCGACCGAGCAGGCGGCGGCGGTCACCGATGTGGTTGAGTTCGAGGCCGCGGCGCTGGCGGCGGCCGGGGTGGCGCTGCCGCTGGTCCCGCCGCGGTACCGCAGCACCTACTTCGCGCACATCTTCGCCACCGAGGGGTACAGCGCCGGGTACTACTCCTACATCTGGAGCGAGGTGCTCGACGCGGACACCGTCGAGTGGTTCGTGGAGAATGGTGGTCTGCGCCGGGAAAACGGCGACTGGTTCCGGCAGCGGTTGCTGGCGCGGGCCGGGGGAATCGACTCGATGCGGGCGTTCCGCGACTTCCGTGGCCGGGACCCGCGGATCGAGCCGCTGCTGGAGCGGCGCGGTCTGAGGTAGCTCGCAACATCAGATGCCCTGGAGCTGTACGACCCGCCGCGGGTCACACAGCTCCAGGGCATCTGATCACTCGTCGGGTGATCGACGCGTGGGGGTGGTTCAGGCGCTAGTCGGGTTCGATGACCCATTCACCGTCGGCCACGATCTCCAGCGCCACCGCCTCCCGGACCAGCGACTCCTGGGACTCACCGCTGAAGACGCCGATCTCGTTGAAGAGCAGGTTGTAACCCTGGTCGTTGGCCTGGTGGCCCACCACGATGAAGTTCGAGCTGCCGTCGTGTTCGCCGGCCATGCCGACGCCCTCGTCGAGCGCGTCCCAGTCGATCCGGAGCACCGAGTCGCCTTCGCCGGTTGTCTCCGAGGGCCAGGCGGGCACGTCGTCCAGGTTGTGGAGCTCCAGCTCCCACTCGCCTTCCGAGTCCTCGATGTCGACGGCGGTCGGGCTGCCCCCGAAGTGGCCGAGCTCGACCAGGTAGGTGCCGGAGTGGGCGCCGAAGCTGATCGCGAGCGCGCCGCCGACCTGTTCGCCGGAGTCGTCGATGAGTTTGGCGGTGAACATGCCGTCGCCCGGGTAGGTGACGGTGATGGCGTGGAGCGAGTCTGGATCCAGGTTCAACGAGACGATAGTCGGCCCTTCCCCGGTACGGGTCTCGCCGGCGCTCAACCCGGAGCCGCCGGGGTCCGATGGTGGTTCGGGTTCGCCGGTGGGGTCGCCCGGGCCGTCAGTCGGTGCGCTGGTCGGTGGACCCGGATTGGTGGTGGTCTCGCCATCCTCCGAGTGGGTGATCATCGCGATGCCGCTGCCGGCGACGCAGCCGGCGAGCAGCAGTGCTGACGCGGCGGCACCAAAGACCCACCAGCGATGATGCCAGGGCTTGTCGGCGGCGGGTGCGGAGCCCGCGCCTGAATACGGAGATCCGGGCGGGCCGGTCTGATACGGAGCGGCGCCCTGATATGGCACGCCCTGCTGCGGGGCGCCCTGCTGCGGGGCGGTCTGGTACGGGGGACCCTGCTGCTGCGGCACCTGCTGCTGGGGCGGGCTGCTCTGCTGCTGGTACGGCGAACCGGGCGGGCCCGACTGCTGCGGGACCGATGCCTGGAACGGTTGCTGCGCCGGTGTCGTCCCGCCCGCCGGCGTCGCCGCGCCCGGGACGGTGGCCGCCGGCTGGTCGCCCGCGTCAGCGCTGGCCGGCACCCAGAACTGCCAGCCCGCTGGCGCCGCTGGCCAGCTCGGGTCCGGCGTCCAACCCGGTGGCGGTTGCCAGCCCTCGGGTTGCTGCGGCCATCCCGGCGGCGGGTTGAACTTCCAGCTCATCTTCTTGCCTTTCCGGGTCTCAGCAGTGTGCGTCGTTGAAGGCGAAGTAGGCGTCCACCGCCTTCTCGAAGGAGGCGTCGATCTCGTCGATGTCGCGCCGGTTGTCGTCCAACTGTTGGGCGGCGTCGTCGAGCTCGTCGGCGAGCGTGTCCAGCCCGTCCCGCTCGTCGGAGTCGTCAGTCGCCACGTCCCGCAGCTCCGCGGCGGCGTCGCGGCGGGCTTCGACCACCCCGTCGAGGTACTCGTCGAGGTCGTCGACCTCTTCCATGCCGGCGGCGGTCACGCCGAGGAAGATGACCGCCACCTCACCGCAGACCTCGCTCATGCCGCCGGTATCGCTGGGCGGCTCGATCGGGGGCTCGCTCGGCACGAACGGTAGGTCGGTCGGCGACGGCTCGGGTGCGGCGGTCGGGGTCTGCTCGCTGCCGCTGGCGGTCGGCTCGGTGGTCGACTCTTCCGCGGCTAGATCCAGCGCGACCCGGGTGCCGCCGAAACCGGCGGCCAGGCCGAGCACCAGCAGCACCGCCAGCACCAGGATCGCCCACCAGTGGGCGAACCAGGCCTTGCCCTGGTCGCCGGCCGGCTGGTGGGGCGTGGCGCCGGCGAAGGCCGGCTGGCCGCTGCTGAACGCGGGACCGCCGCCCCCGAACCCCGACTGCGAGGTATATGCGGGGGTCCCGGTGGCGGAAGGCTGGACCGGAACGGAGCCGGGAAAACCGGTCGGCTGCCCCGCCCCGCTGCTGGGTTGGGCGGGGGTCGGCGGCGCCCCCGGAGTGTCCGCACCCTGCCCCGCACCGCTGCTCGGTGGGGAGCCGGCACCGGGAGCAGCGGCCGGCGGGGTGCTGGCCGGCGCGTTGCCGGCCGGCGGCGCACTGGTCGGCCCGGCGCTGGCTGGCACCCAGAACTGCCAGCCGGCCGGTGGTGCGGGCCAGCTCGGGTCCGGCGTCCAACCCGGCGGGGGCACCCAGCCCTCCGGCTGCTGAGGCCACCCTGGGGGCGGGTTGAACTTCCAGCTCATCGAAGGTCTCCTAGCGCAAGGGGGACGGCGGGGCCGGGGGTATCGGGTGCAAGCGGCACCCACCGCAAGGTACCTGATCCTCGCAACCGGTGCGCAGGCGGCGAGACCCGCCGCAGGGTTACGACGAGGGCCGGTGCTGCCCGCAGGCAACACCGGCCCCGTTGGCTTCAGCCCTGGTCAGTAGCCCTGGTCAGTAGCCCTGGTCACGGGCGGCCGGTCATCGTGAGTTGCCGGAGATCGTCCGGCAGCGAAACTCCGTACCTTGTTACGCCGCCGCTTCCGGGTCGTCGGCGAGCTTGAGCAGCCGGGTGGTCACGTCGGCGGGGGAGGGCGCCCCGGTGAGTTCGGTCCGGACCTCGGCGGCCGCGGCGGCGAGGGAATCCTCACCGACCAGCCGGCGCAGCAGTGTGGGGGTGATGTTGCGGCGGGCGCCGACCAGCCCGACCCCCCGCGTGTAGACCAGCCCGGCGTTGTGCCGGCGCTCGCCGGCGTCGGGGACGACCAGCTGCGGAACGCCGTGGACCAGCGCGGTGAGCACCATGGACGCGCCCCCGTGGTGTACCACTCCCCGAGCGGTCGGCAGCAGCCGGCTCAGCGGGGTCCACTCCACCACCCGGACGTTCTCCGGCAGCGGTGGCCCCATCCCCAGGTCGGGTCGGACCAGCACGAACTCGGCGTCCACATGCGGGGCGGCCCGGAGCACCGCGCGCATCAACGCCGGGTCGGTATCGGCCGGATGGCTCGCCACCACCACGATGCGAGGTCGGCGAGGGGGCTCGTCCAACCAGCCAGCCGTGACCAGGCCACCGTCGTAGGGGACATACCGCATCCGCCACCCTGGCCGGTCGCCGACCATGCTCGGCGGCGCCAGCCGGATCACCGCGCTCGGCGGCGCCGGCGCTGGGACGCTGTGCCGGCCGCAGGCGTAGCTCAGGTGCCCGGTGGCGGCGAAGCTGAGGTGGTGGCCGTCGTAGAAGGTGGGGTCGCAGAGCACCGCGGGCACGCCGCGGCGGGCCGCCACCAGCGCGCCGACCGGCGCCAGCGCATCGTGGATGACCAGCTCCGGCCGCCACTCGTCGCCTACCGCCACGGCGCCATCGGCGAGTTCGTCGTTGATCTCCCCGAAGAGGGTGATGACGCCCCGGGGCCCGGCCCGGCCAGTCTGCACTGCCCGGGCGAGTAACGGATTGCGCAGCGTCATTCGACGCCGGGCCCGGGCAAGGTCGAAGCTGCGGGCGATGTTGGCCACCGGCAGGCCCGAATCGGCGACCCGGACCGCCTCCCCTGCCGTCGCCAGTAGCACCTCGTGACCGGCCGTCCGTAGCTCCCAGGCCAACGGTACGAGCGGGTACGCGTGCCCCAGCAGCGGCGCGGTGACCACCAGAACCCGCATCGGCACACCCTCCTTCCGAGTATCGATGTGTCATCGCTGTCGCAACGTCCTCGCCAGTAACATTACGGCGCCCTCCGGCAGTTGTGACATCGCGCTAAGCTCCGACGCAGAAGTGGCGTGCCCCGTTGTGCAGGTGGTGTCGCCTGGGGGAGGACCCGCGGCGTGAGTAACGACGAGTGGCCGGTCGGCGTAATGATCGACCAACCTGGCTCGACAGACCGCGATGATGCGGTGTGGGTGGTCCGGGCCGGTGACCGGTGGCGGGTGTCGGTCTTCGTCGCCGATGTCGCCAAGGTGGTCCGGCTCGGCAGCCCCGCCGATGTGGCGGCGCTGCGGCGGATTCGCACCGTCTACACCGGGGACCGGACCATCCCGATGCTACCCCCAGAGGAGTTGGCGCAGGCCACGCTGCGGACCGGCCGGCCGGCGCCGGTGTGCCGGTTCGAGATCACCGTGACCTCGACCGGCGAGCCAGTCGAGACGGTGATCAGTCGTGGGGTGTTGACCGAGCCGGTGGCCACCACCTATCAGGAGGCGGCCGCGGCGCTCGCCGACCCCGCGCACCGGCTGCATTCCATGCTGGTCGACGCCTATGAGCTGGCCCAGGTGCTGTTGGCGCGCCGCCGGGCGGCTGGTGCGCTCGCCGTCTACGATCTGCACCGCGGGTGGGCCACTGACGAGGATGGTCGGCTCGTCAGCCTGGCGGCGGCGCAGCGCAACGCGGGTTACCTGATCGTCCAGGAGTTGATGATCGCGGCGAACGAGGCGGCGGCGCGGTGGGCGGTCGCCCGTGAGGTGCCATTGTTGTTCCGCAATCACCGGCCCGGCGCCGCCAGTCGGGAGGAGGTTTCGGAACAGCTGTCCGAGGTGACCACCGCGACGCCCGGGGCGCAGCTGCTCCCGGCCGCGCAGCAGCTGGCCTCGATGCTCCGGCCAGCCGTCTACGAGCCGTGGGCCGGTGGCCACTTTGGGCTGAACCTGCCGGCCTACACGCATGCGACCAGCCCCCTGCGCCGCTATCCGGATCTGGTTACACAACGGATGCTCTTCGCCGCGGTGGCCGGTGCCCCGGCGCCGTACCAACTGGACACCGTGGCGGAGATGGCCGCCACGCTGAATCTGAGGTTCGAGGCCCAGCGGGTACGGCGCTCGGCGTACCACCGGGCGGCGGCGCAGGCGACCACCCGGGCGCAGCTGGTCACGGATGACTACCGGCAGCTCGACGACGGCACCTTCGGCAAAGTGGTAAAGCTCGCGGTGACCGAGGGGCGGTTCAATCCGGAGTTGGGGGCGGAGCTGCAGCGGCGGGCCGACGCCGGCCAGTTGCTGCCGCGGGACGCCGCCATGATGCTGTTCGCCGGGCACGAGCCGAGGTGGCGGCCGGTGCGGGACGGGCTGCTGCGGTGGCTGGCCCGGGAGCCCGCCCACGCGGTCACCGTCCTCTCCCTCTACGGCCAGCGTGAGTTCGGCGAGGAGGTCCGGTGGCAGGAGGAGTCCGTGGGGAGTCCGAGCTGGCCACGCTTCCAGGTTCGGGCGCAGTTGGGGGAGCATCGCTCCCCGGCGCGGTCGGCGTCGTCGAAGCGGGCGGCGCGACAGCAGGCGGCCCTGGCGCTCGTCGCCGGGTTGGCCGAGCTGCCGGATGTTTCGGCCGATGTGGCGGCGCCGGCGGCGCCTGGCCCGCCAGCGCGGATCATCCCTCCGGAGCATCCGCCAGCGATGGCGATCAACGAGTTGGCACAGTTGGGTGAGCTCACGGCGGTGTGTTGGTCGTTCACGGCGGCCGGGGCGGCCCATGAACCGGTGCACCGGTGTCAGGTCACCGCGGAGCGCCCAATAACCGGTGAGCAGTTGGTCGGTGCTGGTGAGGGGGCCACCAAGGCGGCGGCGAAGGCCGCGGCAGCCGCCGACCTCTGGGCGAGACTGGGCTCCGGCGAGCTTAGCTGAAGATCGATATGCGGCGATTGTCCGGGTCTCGAACCCAAGCATGGCGGCGGCCCCACGGCTGATCAGCGGGTGCGGTGTCCGCCGGCACCCCGGCGGCGATCAGGGCCTGATAGGTGTCGTCGACATCGGCGACCTGGACCGCGATCTCCAGTGCGTTCGGCGGTCCCGGGTCGCCCTGTTCGATGCCGAGGTGGAAGCCGTCACGGCCGCCCACCCGGAGATATCCGGCGGCCTCCTCGTGCAGGACCAGTAACCCGAGCTGGTCGACCCAGAAGGTGCGGGCGGCCGGCAGGTCCGCCACTCGCATGAACAAGTGGCTCAGCGATGCGGTCATGCGAGTGATTGTCGCAGTCGGGTTGTTGACAGCGACTCTCTGTCGCCGCAACGGTGCGTGGGATGATATGACCATGGTGGCGGTGGTGCGCGAGTCCGGTCCCGCACCGGGCGACTTCCGTCACCGGCATCGATTCGTGGGGTGAGCGGCGGCGTGAGCAGCGTACGACAGGCGTTAGTGGTTCGGGGCGGTTGGGACGGTCACGCCCCGGTCGAGTGCACTGAGCGGTTCCTGCCCTTTCTGCGGGAACACAACTTCGAGGTGTCGATCTGTGAGGATCTCTCGGTCTACGCCGACCCGGGTCGGCTCGCGGCGACCGATCTCGTGGTGCAGTGCTGGTCGATGGGCGAGATCACCGAGAAGCAGGCCCAGGGGCTGGCGGCGGCGGTCCGGGCTGGTACCGGCTTCGCCGGGTGGCACGGCGGGATCGTCGCGTCCTTCGATTCGGAGCCTTATCAACAGCTGACCGGCGGGCGGTTCGTTTATCACCCGCCCGGGTTCGTCGAGCACGACCTGACCGTGGTGCCGGGCCGGCAGCATCACCCGATCGTGACCGGGATCGAGACGGTGCCGTTGCACACGGAAAAGTACTGGGTGCTCACCGATGCGTTGTGTGACGTGCTGGCGACGGTCACGTTTCCGCCGGACCAGCCGGGCGATGATCCGGACGGGGAGACCCCGTGGCGTCGGGAGGTCGTGATGCCGGCGGTCTGGACCCGTCAGTGGGGAGCGGGCCGAGTCTTCGTCTCCACGGTGGGTCATCGACCGGCGGATCTGGCGGTGCCGGCGGTGCGGCAGTTGACCGAGCGAGGTCTGTTGTGGGCGGCCAGAGAGTGATGTTCGTCACCACCATTGCCCGAACGGAGGGTTCTCGGTCAGCCGTTCAGCCGGCTAGCATGGCCGGTGCCGGAGGGCGAGGGTTCGATAACTGAGGTTCACGCGACAGTTCGCGTAACCACTTGGCAGAAGTCTGCGACAGGGCATACGCTCAGTTGCGGCCCTAATACCGGTAAGTCCGAACGGGCGGGCGGAGGTGCTGGCGTGAGTCTGTCGATCGGGACGACCAAGTCGTTCACTGGAGAAGTGGAGATCAGCCCACGCGGAGAGATCGACGTTGACACAGCGCACGAGGTGCGAGAAGCAGTGGCTGCGGTGATGAAGGACAACCCGCCCACGCAGATCAACTTGAACCTCCGGCATGTCAGCTTCATCGACTCGGTCGGGATCAGCGCGTTGGTGGCGGGCTTCCAGGCAGCCAAGGTCGGCGGGGTGAAGCTCATCGTGACCGAGCCCAGCCGGTTCGTGCATCGGCAGCTCTGGGTGACCGGGCTACTCGGTCTCTTCGGGGCGCCGGAGCCGGCGGATGGGCCCGGCCCAGCCGAGCCGGCGATGATCCGGGAGCCGGCGCCGGTCCGGGAGCCGGCCGGCTTCGGCGAACCGGTGGTGCTCCGAGAGCCCGCCGGGGTCGCTGACGGCCTGGGCTGACCTAACGCCCGCTGACCAGACGCTGATTGATCCGGTCACCACTCCGGCTGACAGTCGGAGTCCTGTGCCGGTTCGACCTGCAGGGTGGCGTGCTCGATTCCGTATTTTTCGCGTAGCGCGGTCCGGGCGTCGGCGAGGACCTGGCCGAGTTGGTCGGCGTCGGCGATGGTGAGGTGGGCGGAGGCGACATCCATCCCCGAGGTCAGCGTCCAGACGTGCAGGTCGTGGACGTCCCGCACGCCGGGCACCTGCCCGAGGGCGGCGGACACCTCGGCCACCGGCAGGTGTCGGGGTGCGGCTTGTACCAGCACCCGGATGGCGGCCCGGGCCAGCAGCGCGGTGCGGGGGATGATAAACAACGCCACCGCGACGGCGAGTAACGGGTCTGCATACCACCAGTCCGTCAGCAGGATGATCACCGCGGCGATCAGCACCCCGACCGAGCTGAGCAGGTCGCCGAGGACCTCAAGGTAGGCCCCCCGGACGTTCAGGCTTTCGCTGGCGCCAGCCCGGAGCAGGCTGAGCGCGATCAGGTTGGCGACCAGCGCCCCGGCGGCGACGAGCAACATCGGCCCGGCCAGGATCTCGGGCGGATCGCCGAGTCGGCGCGCCGCCTCGAAGAGCACGAAGCCGGCTACTCCGAAGAGCAGCACGGCGTTGCCGAGCGCGGCGAGCACCTCCAGTCGGTAAAGGCCGAAGGTGCGGTGCGGGGCGGTGCTGGTGCCGGCTCGAGCGGCCCGGGCGGCGGCGTGGATCGCGGCGAGCGCCATGCCGATCCCGAGCACGTCGGTGGCGAGATGGCCGGCGTCGGAGAGCAGGGCCAGCGACCCGGTCCACCAGGCGGCCAGCCCCTCCACCACCATGAAGCTGGCGAGCAGGGCAAACGCTATCCAGAGCCGGTTGCGGTGGCGCAGTCCGCTGTGCCCGGCCGCTAACCCGCCGCCGTGGTGATGATGCCCACCTTGTTGCTGGCCACCATGCTGGTGCCCCACGCCGGCCTCCTCCAGCTCACCCAGGTACGGCGGCCAGCGTAGCCGACTCATGCTGACATTGCAATATGTTCACTATTGGTGGGCGGGCTCACTCCCGCCACGGTTCGGTGGCCACCACCGTCAGCCGCTGGGTGGCCCGCGACAGCGCCACATACAGCGTGCGGACACCGCTCTGGGCGCTGATCGTGTGCGGCTCCACCAGGACCACCGCGTCGTACTCCATACCCTTGGCCTCCAGGCTCGTCACCACCTGGACCCGGCCGTCGCTGGCCGGGCGCTCGGCGAGCCCGTCCGCGACCCGTTCTCGCGACCCGAGCGGGGTGATCACGCCGACCGTGCCCTCGACCTGCTCGAGCAGGGCGTCGACCGCCGTGGCGATGGTCGCGTCGAGCGAGGCGGGTGAGGTCAGCAGCTCCTCCGGCGGCACCCCGGTGCTGCGGACCGGCGTGGGCAGCGGCGCGGTCGGCGCCACCGTCCGGATGACCCCGGCCGCCAGTTCGAAGATCTCCTTCGAGTTGCGGTAGTTGGTGGTAAGCGTGTGCTCGTCTCGGCGGCCCCGCAGCGCACCGTCGCGGGCGCGGGCCAACTCGGCCTCGTCGCCGTTCCAGGCGGTCTGCGCCGGGTCGCCCACCACCGTCCAGGACGCCGAGCGGCCACGCCGCCCCAGCATCCGCCACTGCATCGGCGAGACATCCTGGGCTTCGTCCACCACCACGTGGGCGTAGTCGCGATAATCCGCCGGACGTTCCCGCTCTGCGGTTCTGGCCGCCGCGCGCCGGTCGGCGTAGGTGGTCACCTCCGAGACGCCCGGCGCCACCTGATACGGGTCGCGTCGGCGCCGCTTCGGCCGGGGCGGTTGGCCGAGCAGTTGGTCCAGCTCGTCGAGGAGCGCCACGTCGGCCACGGTGGGGCCCCGCTCCGCCAGCTCGCCGAACGACTCGGCCAGCGCCGTCACCTCCGCCGAGCTGAGCACGCCGGAGCCGAGGCGGGCCAGCCGCCGCCGGTCCGCGAGCGAGCCCAACACCTGTGCCGGGCGCAGCAGCGGCCACCAGGCGCGCAGAAAGTCCCGGAAGTCAGAACGGTCGCTGAGCTCCTCCTCGAACTCGGGCCGGGGCCGATCCGGTGCGGGCTGCTGGTCGAGCAGGTCCTGCCAGAGCGCGTCGAAGACGCCGTCGAACGCGGCCCGGCGGACCTCGTTCCGGCG
Source organism: Natronosporangium hydrolyticum (assembly GCF_016925615.1). Lineage (NCBI taxonomy): Bacteria > Bacillati > Actinomycetota > Actinomycetes > Micromonosporales > Micromonosporaceae > Natronosporangium > Natronosporangium hydrolyticum. The sequence goes on along the minus strand of NZ_CP070499.1, from coordinate 3,837,691 downwards.
GCGCCCCCGGGGCAGCGCCCGGCGGCGGATCCGCTCCAGCATCGCCGCGTCGACTCGCAGCAACCTGCCCCGCCAAGTCAGCCGCAGCTCGGTCGGCGCGTCCGGGAGCTGCTCCCGGGCCGCCCGGCGGAGCACCGTCAACATCCGCAGCGAGCCCTTTACCGTCGCCACTGGTGCCGGGTCCAGCCGGCCGGCGCTCACCCCCGGCACCAGGTCGCCGAGCGACTTGAGGGTGGCGCTGTGCTCACCCAGCGACGGCAGCACCGTGGCGATGTAGCCGATGAAGACCGGCGACGGCCCGACCACCAGGATCCCGCCGCCAGCGAACCGGGACCGGTCGCGATAGAGCAGGTACGCGGCGCGGTGCAGCGCGACCGCCGTCTTGCCGGTACCGGGGCCGCCCTCTACCAGGGTGACGCCGGAGGCGGGGGAGCGGATCGCGGCATCCTGCTCTCGTTGGATGGTGGCGACGATGTCGCGCATGCCGGTGGCGGTGGCCCGGTTGAGGCTGGCGAGCAGGGCACCGTCGCCGACCACCGGCACATCGGCGGAGGGGTCGAGCAGGTCGTCGTCGACGCCGGTGACGGTCTCGCCGCGGGAACGGATCATCCGGCGCCGGACCACGTCGCGGGGGTCGGCGGCGGTGGCCTGATAGAAGTCGGCCGCGGCCGGGGCGCGCCAGTCGATCACCAGCGGGGTGGTGTCGTGGTCCCGGATGCCGAGCCGGCCGACGTACTGCACGCTGCCGTCGCGACGGTCGAGCCGACCGAAGACCAACCCTTCGTGTTCGGCGTCGAGCGCCGCCCGGCGCTTGGCGGCGTGGAAGACCATCGCGTCTCGTTCTACCAACGCGCCGTAGTTGCCGACCCCAGCCAACCGGTAACCATCCCGCTCGGCGCCTTCGGCGGCGGCCCGCAGCTGGGCGAGTCGTGCGTACACCCGGTCCAGATAGCGCTGTTCGGTAGCGATCTCTCTGCTCAGGGTGGTCTGGCTGGTCACGGTGGGGGCCTCCCGGTCGAACCCTCGGGGACAGCGGTGGTGGCGCGCGTGGCGGCGGCGAACCTCAGCGAGCGTACGCCGGGCGGACCCGGCGGAGATCGATAGCGGGGCGGAGGTGCGATCGCTGGCTCTCGGCTATTCTCTCGTTATGGGCATCGGCGTGACCGCATCGGCGTGGCTGGGCCTCCCCGCATCTCACTAGCGACTCCGGCCCCCGGCCCGCGATGTTGCATTTTCAGTAGGTTGGGTGCATATTCTTCCAAGCTTGCGGTGAGTGGCCGTCGGCTCTCCCCCCTATCACCGGTCGTAAGCGGGGTGGTACAGGGGGGCCGGCGGCGGTGCTCGGCGATGACCTCCGGCGCTTCTTCCAGTAGCGTGCTGCGGGGACAGCTCCCGCCGCACCGCGCCTCCACTATAGATTGATTCCGCCGAGCGGCTGGGCCAGACAGGACGGTGACGCCGCATGAAGGGGATACTCCTCGCCGGGGGCACCGGCACCCGGATGTACCCGCTGACGATCGCGACCTCCAAGCAGCTGCTGTCGGTATACAACAAGCCGATGGTCTATTACCCGCTCTCCATCCTAATGTTGGCCGGGCTGCGGGAGATACTGGTGATCTCCACCCCGGCGAGCCTCCCGTCGCTGCGAGCGCTGCTGGCCGACGGCTCACAGCTGGGCATCAGCATCTCCTACGCGCCACAGCCTGAGCCGCGGGGGATCGCCGAGGCCCTGCTGATCGGCGCCGACCATATCGGTGGTGACGCGACTGCGCTCATTCTCGGCGACAACATCTTCCACGGCGCGGGTTTCCCGCAGCTGCTGCGCGACTCCGTGGCCCAGTTGGCCGGCTGCACGCTCTTCGGCTACCCGGTGTCGGACCCGGAACGCTACGGCATCGGCGAACTGAACCACCAGGGCGAGCTCGTGTCGATCGAGGAGAAGCCGCATCGGCCGCGTTCCCACAACGCGATCACCGGGCTCTACCTCTACGACTCCGAGGCCGTCGAGATCGCCCGCGGGCTGACCCCTTCCGCGCGTGGCGAGCTGGAGATCACCGATGTCAACCGGTCCTACCTGCACCAGGGCCGGGCTCAGCTCACCCAGCTCGGGCGCGGCTTCACCTGGTTCGACACCGGCACCCCCGACTCGCTCCACGCCGCCAGCCAGTATGTGCAGGTGATCGAGGCCCGGCAAGGCATCCGGGTGGCCTGTCTGGAGGAGATCGCGCTCCGGATGGGGTACATAGACCAGGACGCTTGCTATCAACTCGGCGCCGAGATGCGGAACTCGGAGTACGGTCGCTACCTCATGGAGATCGCCCACTCACTGGGTTAGCGAGCGTAGTGGCTCCCACCAGCGGCGATGGTCGTGGTACCAGCGGACGGTCGCGGCGAGCCCGTCCGGGAAGGCGGTCCGCGGCCGGTATCCGAGCTCGGAGCAGGCTTTCGTGGTGTCCAACGAGTAACGGCGGTCATGACCCTTGCGGTCGTCGACGTGTCGCACCATGTCCCACCCGGCGCCGCAGGCGTCGAGCAGGTGGCCGGTGAGTTCCTTGTTGGTCAGCTCCACCCCGCCGCCGATGTGGTAAAGCTCCCCGGGTTGTCCCCGCTGGGCCGCCAGTGCGATGCCGGTGCAGTGGTCGTCCACATGCAACCAGTCGCGGACGTTGCCGCCGTCGCCGTAGAGCGGCACCGGCCGGCCATCGAGGAGGTTGGTGATGAATAGCGGAATGACCTTCTCCGGGTACTGGTACGGCCCGTAGTTGTTGGAACACCGGGTGACTAGCGCCGGCAGGCCGTGGGTGTGGTGATAGGACAGGGCCAGTAGATCGGAGCCAGCCTTGCTCGCCGAGTAGGGTGAACGCGGCGCGACTGGTTGGTCTTCCCGCCATGAGCCGATGTCGATCGAGCCGTAGACCTCGTCGGTGGAGACATGGACGAACCTGCTTACCCGGTGCCGCAGCGCCGCATCCAGCAACACCTGGGTCCCCACCAGGTTGGCGCGGACAAACGGTTCAGCGCTGGCGATCGAGCGGTCGACATGCGACTCAGCCGCGAAGTGGACCACCAGCTCGCGGCCGGCCGTCGCCTCGTCGGCCGCCGCCGGGTCGCAGATGTCGCCGGTCAGGAACCGTAGCCGCCGGCTGCCCGCGACCGGGTCGAGGTTGGCGCGGTTTCCCGAGTATGTGAGCCGGTCCAGCACGGTCACCTCGGCACCTTCGAACGCCGGGTAGGCGTCGGTGAGGAGTTGGCGCACGAAGTGTGACCCGATGAAGCCGGCGCCGCCGGTGACCAGGATCTTCACGTCGGTACGTCTCCTTCTCCGCGGGCTCGTGGGGCAGCGGACATAGCGGAGGCTAGCGCCCGGTGGCCGCCCGGCGTGGTGCCGAGAGCGGGGTGAGGGGACGGCTAAGGGAGGTTAGGGGTCGGTGTCGCCCCCGGGTTGACAGCGAGGGGCGGGGGTGTCATTCTGAGGGCCAAGCTGTCAACCCAGGGGTGACACAATGGCAATGATCGAGGTTCACCACCTCCGTAAGACCTTCGGCTCCACCGTGGCCGTCGCCGATGTGAGCTTCTCCGTCGAGGAGGGCGAGATTCTCGGCGTGCTCGGCCCCAACGGCGCCGGAAAGACCACCACCGTCGAGTGCATAACCGCTGCGGAGCCATACAACGCCGGGCAGATCCGGATCCTCGGCCGGGCCCCCCGCGAGCACGGCCGGCGACTCTTCGGGCTGGTCGGCTACCAGTTGCAGACGCTGGCGCTGCCGCGGACCTTGCGGGTACACGAGGCGGTGACGATGTTCGCCTCCTTCTACCCGGAGCCGCGGGACGGTGGCGAGTTGCTCGAGGTGGTCGGTCTCACCCGGCAACGGAAGACCGCGTTCGGGAAGCTCTCCGGGGGCCAGAAGCAACGCCTCTCCATCGCGCTGGCGCTGGTGGGGAACCCGCGGGTCGCCGTGCTCGACGAGCTCACCACCGGCCTGGACCCGGAAGGGCGGCGGGACACCTGGGGCCTCATCCGGGAGATCCGCGACTCGGGGGTGACCATCGTGCTGGTTACCCACTTTCTCGACGAGGCCCACAAGCTCGCCGACCGGGTCACCATCATCGACCACGGTCACACCGTCGCCACCGCCGCCCCGGCGGAGCTGATCGCCGCCACCGGTGCGGACAACCTCGAAGAGGCATACCTGCACACGCTCGATCGCCATCGGGCCGCCGTGAAGGGAGAGGAACCATCAGCGCGCTAGGCACGATGACCCGGATCGAGGTCACACTATTCGCCCGCAACCCGACGAGCATCTTCATGGCGCTGATCTTCCCGACCGCGCTGCTGATGCTGCAAGGGTTCGTCATTCCAGGCACCGACTCGATGATCGAGGACGCCGGTCCTGACTTCGCCGGTCTGCGGGTCATCGACCTGTTCGTACCCATAGCGCTGACGGTCGCGATGGCCAGCGTCAGCCTGACCAACTTCCCATCAGCGATCTGCGGCTACCGCGAGACCGGGGTGCTCCGGCGCCTCGGCGCCACGCCGGTCGGTGCCCACCGGGTCCTGCTCGCGCAGTTGACGGTCAGTGCGGTCACCCTGACCGCTGGGGCCGCGGTCGCGATCGCCACGGCCGTACTCCTGCTGGGAGCGACCACCCCCAGCAATCTGTTCCTGGTCTGCCTGGCCTTCCTGCTGGGCACCGTCCAGTTGCTGGCGTTCGGCGCGGTCATCGCCGCCCGGATCCGCAGTGGCCAGGCCGCCAACGGGCTCGGCGTGCTGCTGTTCACCGGCTCGATGTTCACCGCTGGCGTGTGGACGCCGGGCCCGATGATGCCCGAGATGCTCCGGCTGATCTCTGGCTACACCCCGCTGGGCGCCGCGTCGCAGGCGTTGACCGCCGCCTGGTACGGCCAGCCGATGCCGTGGCTCCAGGTGGCGGTGCTGGTCGGGTACGCAGGGCTGTTCGCGCTGGTGGCCGCGCGCATCTTCCGGTGGAAGTGAGCCGGTGTGAGTTCGTGGAGGCAGCGGTTTGTCTCGTCGCCGGCGGTACAGCGGCGCGGCGCGGTGACGGCTAGCCTCTATCGGCTGGGCGGCTGCGCTGGCGAACACCGCGCTGACCCGCACCGACCGCCGCGGCGGTGCCGGCCATCGCGGCCGCCCCCCACAGCAGCAACGTGACATCGGCGTCACCGTCGAACCACATCGAGTACGCCAGGATCGTCGCACCGGCCACCACCGCGGCACCGGGCAGCCGGGCAGCGGCCTGGCGCCGGCGGGCCGGCCGGAGCAGGCCGCCCACTGCCTGCGCGACCACCAGCAGCGCGACCACCACACACATCCCGAAGGTGAAGGCGCGGACATCGGCGGGTACGTCGTCGCGCCCGAGCCGGAACACGACAAGCACCAGGGCCGCCCCCAGCAGCAGAGCGAGAATGCTGGCGGATGCGATCTCCCACAGCGGGGGCAGCGGGCGGTCGCGGTCCTGGCGGCGACGCGGGATGTAATCCCAGGCGCGGCTGGTGAGCCAGCGGCTGGCTAGGGCACCAACGCCGACCAGGACGACGAAGACGATGACCGGGACCGCGATGGTGCGGCCGGTGTACCCGACGATCGCGGCGAGCAGCGCGGCCACCGGCACGCTGGTCACCGCACCGACCAGCCATCCGGTACGGAACAGTGGTCGCGCCTCGGGCAGGTCGAGCGGGTGGACCAGTGGCGTGGTGTCGGGGTCGGGCAGGGCTACGGTCTCTTCCATGTCGGTCACGGCATCCTCCAGGGCACGCGGTCGATGAAGTCTTTGGTGGTGTCGGCACGGGCGATGTCGTAGACCTTCTGTCGGGAGACACCGAGCCGGCCGGCCACGGCCACCGCGCTGAAGTCGTCGAGAAGATTCTCGACGGCCAGGGCACGGACCTGCGAACTACGCGACGTCAGGTGAGCGGTGAGCGCGCCCACCTCGGCGGCGAGCAGGGCCACGGCCAACAGCCCGCCGTACGGCGTGGCCCAGTCGGCGGTGCCGCTGCTGGACGCCTGGTGGAGCCGGTCTCCGCCGTCCTCGAGCACCTCTTGGACCTGTGCCGGGGTGACGCCGACGGACTCGAACCGCTCGCGGACCGGCCCCCGGGTTTCGGGTGGCCGGTGCGCGAGCACGTCGTCCCAGCTGGGGCCGCTGGCCATGGAACTACTCTTCACCTGACCCAGGATCTGTCAACCCGGGGGTGACTGTCAACGCCCGGCGCTCAACCCAGGGGGAGAATGCCAGCGGGGCGAAGGCGCGACGAAAGGACCGAGCCGCTCTGGCGCCGGTGTGCTGCCGCCGCGCGCTCCGTGCCCGCGAGGATCAGACCACCGTCGTGACGGCGGTCTGTGTCGATCACTGAGCCTCGAAGGCCCCGGCCTCGACCAGCCGCTTCTCGGTGGTGTCCCAACCGTGCGCCGGGTGCGACTCGGCGAGTGCGGTGATTTCGGCGCGGATCTTGGCGGCGTGCCCGGCCTGGCTCAGCGCCCGGATCTCGGTGACGAACGCCTCCGAGTCGGTGGCCAGGTGGGTGGTCTTGCCGTTGGTGAGGTTGCGCACATAGGCGTGCTTGCCCCGGTTGAGCGGGATCAGGTACTTGAATTCGCCGAGCACGCTCAGGGCACCGTTCTGGCCGGCCTGCCCGGCCCGGACCGATGCGCGCGCGGTCTTCGAAGTGTTGCTCGCCACGGAAACTCCTGAGTAAACGCGAGGTCTGGGGACTCGGCGTGGAGGACGCCGTCGCCATCGTACCCGACCCGACAAGCGTCGTCCCGGCGCCGCCGTAGGGCAGATCCTCCGATCGGGGGTCACCTCGCGGGACCCGTTCGGTCGGAATTTTCAGTCGGCTCGGCGCGGTTGGCTAGCGCTGCCCGCCCGGCTACGTCATCATGGTCCTCCGGGCACTGGACCGACCAACCAGTGAGACGCGCAGGCCGTAGGGGAAGGCGCACCTGTCGTCTCCGGGAGGTCATCCGTGCCCACACATGGCATCGTGTTCGTGCACTCGACCCCGCTCGCCGTCTGTCCGCACGTCGAGTGGGCAATCGCCCGTGCGCTGGCGGCCCCAGTGAGCCTGCAATGGAATCCGCAGCCACTTGATCCCAGCGCCCGACGGGCCGAGTGCAGCTGGACCGGGCGCCCCGGCACCGGGGCGCGGCTCGCCGCTGAGCTGAAACAGTGGAAGATGATCCGCTTCGAGATCACCGAGGAACCGAGCCCGGGGTCGGACGGGGAGCGGTTCATGCATGTCCCCGGTCGTGGGCTGTTTCGGGCCGCAACCGGCGCCGCCGGCGGCATCCAGGTGGGCGAGGATCAGCTGCGCGCGCTGATGGCGGCGGCCCGCGGGCCGGAGGCGCTGGCGCACGCGCTGGATACTGCGCTCGGCACCGACTGGGACGACGACCTGGAGCCCTACCGGCACGCCGCCGACGGCGCCCCGGTCCCACTGACCCGGGTCGGCTGACCATCGACTCGGCGGCCCGGCCGTGACCCGGGCGGTGGTCGCGACCGGTGGTCGCCGCCGTCAGAGCGGAATGTTGCCGTGGGCGCCGCGGGCGGCCGGGGCCGCCGCGATCGCGTCCGCGAGCCGGCGGCGGGTCTTGCCCGGCTCGATCACCTCGTCCACCACGCCGATCTCCAGCGCGCGGTTCACTCCGCCAGCGACCCGGGTCTGCTCCTCGATCAGCTCGGTGCGGAGCGACTCCCGCTCCTCCGGGGCGGCCGCCGCCAGCTTCTTACGGTGTAGCACGTTCACGGCGGCGCTAGCACCCATCACCGCCACCTCGGCGCCCGGCCAGGCGAAGACGGCGGTCGCGCCGAGCGCCCGCGAGTTCATGGCGATGTACGCCCCGCCGTACGCCTTGCGGGTGACCAGCGTGACCCGCGGCACCACCGCCTCGGCGAAGGCGTGCAGCAGCTTCGCGCCGCGGCGCACCACCCCGTCCCACTCCTGCCCCAGGCCGGGGAGGTAGCCGGGGACATCGACCAGCACCACCAGCGGCACCCCGAGCGAGTCGCACATCCGTACGAACCGGGCCGCCTTCTCGGCGCTGGCCGAGTCCAGGCAGCCGCCGAGCCGCATCGGATTGTTGGCGATCACCCCGACGGTCCGGCCGGCCAGCCGGCCCAGGGTGGTGACGACGTTCGGCGCCCACTTGGCGTGCAGCTCCACACCAGGTGCGTCGAGCAGGTTCTTCACCACGGGCTTGACGTCGTACGCCCGGTTGGCGACCGGTGGCAGCAACGACCCCAGGTCGGTGTCGTCGGTGACATCGGCGGGCGAGAGCCGGCCCTGCTGGCCGAGCAGCGCCGCCAGCTGCCGCGCGGTGCTGATCGCTGATTCGTCGTCCTTCGTGGTGACGTGGGCGACTCCGGAGCGGCGGCCGTGCGCCTCCGGGCCGCCGAGCCGTTCCATGTCGACCTGTTCGCCGGTGACCGAGCGGACCACTTCCGGGCCGGTGACGAAGATCCGGCCGGTCCCGCTCATGATCACGATGTCGGTCAGCGCCGGGCCGTACGCCCCGCCCCCGGCGGCCGGGCCGAGCACCACCGATAGCTGCGGCACCCGGCCGGAGGCGCGCACCATCGCCGCGAACACCTGACCCACCCCGTCCAGCGCGACCACCCCTTCGGGCATCCGCGCCCCGCCGGAGTGCCACAGCCCGAGCACCGGAATCCGCTCCCGGACCGCGGTGTCGATGGCGTCGACGATGTGCCGGCACCCCTCGTACCCCATGGCACCGCCCATTTTGGTGGCATCGGTGGCGTACGCGATCGCCGGCACCCCGTCGATCTCCCCCCGGGCGTACAGGACGCCCGAAGTGTCCCGGGGGATCAGCAGCCGGAGGGTGCCGGGGTCGAAGAGCGTCCGGAGCCGGAGCTCAGGGTCGCGGTGATCAACCGACGGGGTGGTGTCGGACGGAGCGGAGACGGTGGTCATGGCGTCCTCACAGGGCAAGGGTCAGGCGCGGGTGAATAGCAGGGCCACGTTGTGACCGCCGAAGCCGAACGAGTTATCCAGCACGGCCGGGATGTCCATGTGTCGTGGCTTGTGCGCGGCCACGTCGATGTTCAGGGACTCGTCCGGGTGGTCGAGGTTGATGGTCGGGGGCACGATGCTGTCCCGGATGGCGAGCACGCTGGCGATCGCCTCCAACGCCCCGGCGGCGCCGAGCAGGTGCCCGGTCATGGACTTGGTGGCGGTCAGCACCGGATGGTCCCCGAGCGCCGCGTGCAGCGCGGCGACCTCCGCGAGGTCGCCGACCGGAGTAGAGGTGGCGTGCGCGTTGACGTGCCGGACGTCGGTGGCGGCGATGTCGGCGTCGCGCAGTGCGGTGGCGATGGCGCGGGCGGCGCCGGTACCAGCCGGATCGGGCTGCACGATGTCGTAACCGTCGGAGGTGAGGCCGGCGCCGGCGAACCGGGCGTAGACCCGGGCTCCCCGGGCGGCGGCGTGGTCGGCCCGCTCCAGCACCATGATCGCCGCGCCCTCGCCGAGCACGAAGCCGTCCCGGTCCTTGTCCCACGGGCGAGAAGCCCGCTCCGGGTCGTCGTTACGGGTGGACATGGCGCGCATCGCGGCGAACCCGGCCAGCGGCAACTGGTGCACCACGGCTTCGGTGCCGCCGGCCACCACCACATCCGCCCGACCGGCGCGGATGATGTCCAGCCCCAGCGCGAGCGCCTCCGCCCCGGTAGCGCAGGCGCTGGCGACCGAGTGCACACCGGCCTTGGCGCCGAGCTCCAGCCCTACCCAGGCGGCCGGCCCGTTCGGCATGAGCATCGGCACCGTGTGGGGTGAGACCCGGCGAGGGCCGGAAGCCTCCAGGATGTCGTCCTGCGCGAGCAGGGTGAGGGCGCCGCCGATGCCGGAGCCGACGCTGACCGCCAGCCGCTCCGGATCCACCCCGGCCGAGTCGGTGCGGGCCTCACCGAAGCCGGCGTCGGCCCACGCCTCACCGGCGGCGATCAGTGCGATCGCCTCGGATCGGTCCAGCCGCCGCATTTTGACCCGGTCGATCTTCTCCTTCGGGTCGACGGCGAGCTGCGCGGCGATCCGCACCGGCAGCTGCGCCGCCCACTCTTCAGTGAGCTGGCCGGCCCCGGAGTGGCCGGCCAGCATGGCCTCCCACGTACCGGGCGCGTCCCCGGCCAGCGGGGTGGTGGCGCCGATCCCGGTAACCACGACGTCGGTACGACTCATCTGGCACTCCCGACCAGTCGGTGCGGTCCTCGCAAGCTGCGGTCACTCGTTGCCGCGTGATGGGGCGTTCGCCCGTGGGCCTCGCTCACGCTTCCGAATTGGTCTCGATGTAGCCGATGGCGTCGCCGACGGTGCGCAGGTTCTGCACCTCGTTGTCGGGGATCTTCACGCCGAACTTCTCCTCGGCCGCCACCACGACCTCCACCATGGAGAGCGAGTCCACGTCCAGGTCGTCGGTGAACGACTTCTCCGGGGCCACGTCGTCGGGGCTAACCCCGGCGACCTCTTCTAGGATTTCGGCGAGGCCGGCGGTGATTTCGTCACGGGTCATGGGTGGTTCCTTCCTCTATCGGGGTGACTGCGGCAGTGAGCCACAGGACAGTTGTGAAGTCGTGCTCAGGGGCACCGGACGACTTGGCCGGCGTAGGTGAGGCCACCGCCGAACCCGAACAGCAGCACCGGTGCGCCGGTCGGGATCTCACGGCGCTCCACCAGCTTCGACCACGCCAGCGGGACGCTGGCGGCGGAGGTGTTGCCGGACTCGACGATGTCCTTGGCGACGACCGCCTGGTCACCGCCGAGCCGGCGGGCGAGCGGTTCGATGATCCGCAGGTTGGCCTGGTGCGGGACGAAAGCGGCGAGCTCCGACGGGGAGATCCCGGCCTTCTCGCAGGCCTGCCGGGCCAGGTCCGGCAGCACCGTGGTCGCCCAGCGGAACACGGTCTGGCCCTCCTGGGAGACGTACGGCCGCCAACCTTCGATCACCACAACCTCGCCGCGCTCGGGAACCGACCCCCACAGCACCGGACCGATCCCCGGCTCCTCGCCGTCGCGGGTGGCGGTGACCACCGCCGCCCCGGCGGCGTCAGCGAACAGGATGCAGGTCTTGCGGTCGGTCCAGTCGGTGAAGTCGGTGAGCTTCTCCGCCCCGATCACGATCGCGGTGGTGGCGGCCCCGGCGCGGATCGCGTGGTCGGCGGTGGCGAGCGCGTAGGAGAAACCGGAGCAGGCCGTGTTGACGTCGTAGGCGGCGGGGGAGGCGACCCCGAGCTTCGCCGCGACGCGGGTGGCGACGTTGGGACAGCGGTCGACCGAGGTGCAGGTGGCGACCACCACGAGGTCCACGTCGGCGGCGGTGAACCCGGAGCTGGCGAGCGCCTTCTCGGCTGCGGCGGCGGCCATGTCGGCGACCGTCTCGTCGCCGGCGACCCGGCGCTCGGCGATCCCTACCCGGCTGCGGATCCACTCGTCGTTGGTGTCGACGATCTGGGCGAGTTGGTCGTTGGTGATGACCTGGCTGGGTTGGTAATGGCCGAGCGAGACAATGCGACTACCGGTGATCGTCACTGGTGTCCTCCGATCCGGGCGAGCGGCTGGCCCGGAGCCACCGGGTCGTCGTGGTGGGCAAGCCACTCGACCAGGACACCGGCGTCGTGGGCGGTGACATCGACCGGGCCTTGTCGGGTGGCGACGTGCCCGATCACCTGGCCGGCGCGGAGCTCGTCGCCCTCGGCCAGCCCGGCGGCGGGCTCGAAGGTGCCGGCGGCGGCGGCGACCGATACCCGAAACTGCGGGCTCGGCTCATGGCTGGGGGCGCCGCCGTGGCGGGCGATCAGGTCCCGGGCGGCGGGCAGGTCGTCCGGCGTCTTGATCGCGACGATCTCCGGGCAGCCGTGCTCCTTCAGCTCCCGTTTGAGCAGCCCGGCCAGGGTGCCGGCGGGCGGCAGCTCGATCACCCCGGTAACGCCGAGCTCGACCAACGTCCGCATGCAGGTGTCCCAGCGGACCGGGGCGGTGACCTGGGTGACCAGGCGGCGCAGGAACTCTTGGCCATCGTCGACCGAGGCGCCGTCGAGGTTCGACAGCAGAATCCGGCTGGGGTCGGCCGGGGTGATGCCGCCGGCGGCGCTGGCGAGCGCCTGCTCGGCCGGGGCCATGTACGGGGTGTGGAACGCGCCGGCTACCGGGAGCGGCCGGACCCGGGCTCCTTCCGGCGGCGAGGCGGCGAGCTTCTCCAGGCCTTCGACGGTGCCGGCGGCGACCATCTGCCCGGCCCCGTTGCGGTTCGCCGGGTGGACTCCGGCCGCCTCGATGCCGGCGAGCACGTCGGACTCTTCGCCGCCGAGGACCGCCACCATCCCGGTAGGTTCGAGGGCGCAGGCGGCGGCCATCTCCCGGCCGCGCAACCCGGCCAGGGCGATCGCCGTCTCGGCGGGGAGCACCCCAGCGAGGGCTGCGGCGGCGAGCTCGCCGACGCTGTGCCCGCCGACCACGGAGACCTCGTCGATCCGTTCGGCGGTGGGGGCGCCCACCCCCGGCAGGCACTCGGCGGTGAGCAGCGCGGCGGCGACCAATAGCGGCTGGGTCTTGGCGGTGTCCTTGATCTCATCCGCGTCGGCGGTAGTGCCGAGCGTGACCAGGTCTACTCCGGCCAGCACCGACCACCAGCGCAGTCGCGCCTCGGCGGTGGGGATGGCCTGCAGCCACGGGTCCAGGAAGCCCGGCTTCTGAGCGCCCTGGCCGGGTGAGAGGAGAGCAAGCACGGTTACGACTGTCCTCGGTCAGGGCGGGTAGAACCGCTGCCGACAGCCACCAATCTCCACCAAGAATCTTGTAGAGATCCTCCAAGCGGCGGCCGGGTGGAGTCGGACAGTGCGCCGGCGTCACACAGAGTGTTCCACTGCGTTCTGTATGCGGAGTCGGATCGCGCTGACCACGACCCCTCCGAACGCGGTCCCGAACACGACGCCGAGCGCGAATGCGCGGGTCGGTCGGGCGATCGTCAGTAGTCCGCCAACGAGAAACAGCGAAGGCGTCGCCACGGCGGCCAGTATCAGGTATGAGAGAGCCGCCTGCCAGCCTCGCTCCGGCGAGACCGTCAGCCCTTCGGCCGCGGCGCCGTGCAGGCTTCCGAGCAGGATTCCCACGTACGCCGCGACCGCGGCGCTGGCGCCAGCCAAACCCCACGCCAGCGCTCTGCGGGCCCGGGGCCGGGTCCCGTCGGACCCGACGCGACCCGACGCGACCCGACTCCGCCCGTGCTGGCGGTAACTGTGGCATGGTCGAAACTCTACCGTCCGTAGTCGAGCTTCCCGTCGCTCCATCGCCGATGGCGGCTCCTTTGGCAATCTTGGATCGACCATGGGTGGGTCGACTCAGGTCCAGCTGCCTGGCCTACGAGAGCTGCGAGCGTAGACGGAGCAGTTCGGCCGCCTATCCGGTGGACGGGCCGTGGCATCTTGGTGGGTTGAATGGTGGTCTACTAAGGTCCCGAACCTGGGTCGACCTGGCAGGTCGGGTGCCCCTAACCCGCCAATCGGTCACCCCGGCCGCGAGGGAGCCGGTCGCGGCCGAGGGCGAGCTCCCTCCGCTCTGCACCGTCTGTGCTCGCAGCTCTCGTAGGCCGCGTAGCGGGTGCCAGCCGGCCCGCTCATACTCCCACTCCAAGATCGACAATCGCATGGGAAGAGCTGCTCCGAGCTGCATTGTCGCTTAGCTGTGGTCCGCGAACTCCTCCAGGCCGACCACCTTGAGCAACTGCAACGCCTGGGCGGACGGGCTGTCAGGCGCGGCGGTGAACAGCATCAGCCGCTGCTCCTCGCCCGGAACTTGCAGCGTCTGCACGTCCAGGGTCAGCTCGCCGACCAGCGGATGGCGCAGCCGCTTGCTGGTGTCGCGCCGGACCGCCACCTCGTGCGTGGCCCACAGTTGGCGGAAGGCGGGGCTGCGGGCGGACAAGTCGGCCACCAGCTGCGCCAGTGCCGGGTCGGTCGGGTGGCGGGCGGTCGCCGCCCGCAGGTCGGCGACCACGTCTCGGGCGTGCTCGGCCGGGCAGCCGGCACCGTCTTCGCTGAAGAATCCGTGCAGCGCGCTACGCTGCTCCGCCGGCAGGGTAGCCGGGTCGGTGCCGGTCAGTGCGGCCCACATCGGGTTCCAGGCGAGCAGAACGTAGCCGGGGTCCACCACGATCGCAGGGGTGTCATCGAGCCGTTCCAGTAGTTGCCGGATCCCGACCGGCACCTCGCGGTGTGCCCCGGCGGTCGGCAGCGGCGCGGTGCCGACCAGATGGAACAGGTGGGCGCGCTCGTCGCCGGAGAGTCGCAACGCCCGGGCGAGCGCCTCCAGCACCTGTGTCGACGGGTGGGGTCCGCGGGCCTGCTCCAACCGGATGTAGTAGTCCACAGAGATCCCGGCGAGCTGCGCCACCTCCTGCCGACGCAGACCCGGCGTGCGCCGACCCGGCCCGGCCGCCAACCCCACCTGCTGGGGGAGCACCCGCTCGCGCCGCGTGCGCAGGAAGCTCGCTAGCTCGGTCCGTTCCATCCGCCAATTATGCCGTTGGGCTTGTGCCGATGGCCGCCGTTGTGACTGGTACCGGCGGTACCAGTCTCAGCCGTCCGCTCCCCGCCCGGCTCCGGACGGGGCAGTCTCGCAGTTGGCCCGCCGACCGGCGGGCCGAGACCTTACCGAGGAGCAACTATGGACCTGGGACTAGCTGGCCGGACCGTCATCGTCACCGGCGCGACCGGTGGCATCGGACGACACATCGCCAGCGGGTTCGCCGCCGAGGGGGCGAACGTGGTGCTGACCTACCATCAACGCGGTGGCGAGGCGAAGGAGCTGGCGGCGGAGTTTGATGGTCGGGCCCTGGCGACCCAGTACGTGCTGGGCGACTCCGACTCGGCCGCCGACCTGGTGGCCGCGGCCCGCGACTGGACCGGCCGGATCGATGTGCTCATCAATAATGCGGTCCACTGGGGCGGTGACGCGCCCGATCCTGGCCGACCCTTCGAGGCGGTGCCCGAGCCGACCTGGTCGATGGGGCTACGAACCAACGTCGAAGGAGCGGTGCAGCTCAGCCGGGCGGTGGCACCGCTGATGCGCGAACGCGGTTGGGGCCGGCTGGTGCACTTGTCATCCAGTATCGCGGTGGCCGGTATGGCGGGTGCCGAGTATTACGCCGCCGCCAAGGCGGCGCTGCACGGGTTCAGCCGGGCGGTGGCGTTCAGTCTCGGCCGCAGCGGCGACATTCTCTCCAACGTGGTCATGCCGGGCCTCACCCGCACCGAGACCAACGCACACATCATCACCGAGCCGATCGAGCAGCAGTTCAGCGCCCTAGCGCCGATCGGCCGGCTGCTCACCGCGGCCGAGGTCGCCGGCCCGGTGGTGTACCTGGGGTCGGCCGCCAACACCGGGATCACCGGACAGGTGATCCCGGTGACCGGCGGAGCCTGACCCGAACGGTATGGAGCACGGCCACCCGAGGGCATCCCGTCACAAGGCGGCCGAGTTCACCCCGTCCGGCGGGTCCAGCCGGCCGACGCTGAGCGCCAACCGCAGTGCGTACGCGTCGCGGGCGTTGGTGGGGGCTAGCCCGGTCACGTCGGTGATCCGCCGCAGTCGATACCGAACCGTGTTCGGGTGGACGTAGAGCGAGCGGGCGGCGCTCTCCAACACCCCGCCAGCGGCGAAGAAGGCGTCCAACGTGTCCAGCAGTTCACCGCCGGCGCGGGTCAGCCCGCCGTACACCTGTTGCCGCAGGGCCCGGCGGGCCTCGGAGTCGCCGGTGAGTAGCCGCTCCGGCAGCAGCTCCGCCGCGGCCACCGGGCGGGGGGCCTGCGGCCAGGCGGCGGCCGCGCGGAAGCCCGACAGCGCCGCCCGCGCGGATTCGGTGGCCTCGTCCAGGCTGGGCATCGATGGGCCGACCACCACCGGGCCGTCGCCGAAGCCGGGCAGCAGCTTACCGGCGGCCGAGAGCGGTTCGGTGGCGCCGCCGATCACCACCACCAACCGGTCACCGTGGACGCCGCCGATCGCCTCCACGCTGATCCGCCGGGCCGCCCGGTACAGCTCATGCAGCACCGCCGCGCTCTCGCCGCCCGGGCTGCGCCCCACCGCCACCGCCACCGGCGGCGCGTCCACCCAACCGAGCGCGGCGGCCCGGCTGGCCAACACATCGGACGAATCGCCCCGGAGCAGCGCGTCGACCAGCAGCGCCTGCAGCCGCGCGTCCCACGCGCCGCGGGACTCGGCGGCGCGGGCATAGACCAGCGCGGCCGCGAACGCCACCTCCCGGGAGAACCGGAGCACCGCGTTACGCAGGGCCTCCTCCTCCCCGGGGGCGGCGAGGCTCGGCACATGCTCCTCGGCGACGTCGATCGTCGCCTGGATCAGCGCGACCGTCTGCTGCAGGGTGATCGAGCGGGCGAGCGCCCGCGGGGCGGCGTTGAAGATGCCGTCGGAGACCCGGTTGCCTTCCCGCCCGCCGTGGCGCAGCCACTCGACCATCGACTGCACGCCGGCCTGCGCCACCAGCATCACCCAGGAGCGCTGGTCGGCGGGGAGGCTGCGGAACCAGGGCAGGGTCTCGTCCATCCGGGCGACGCTGGCGGTGGCGAGGGTGCCAGCGGCCCGCTCGATCCGGGGCAGGGTGGCGGTCAGCCCGTTGGGCGGTGGCCCGGCCGCCGGGTCACCGGCCCCATCGGGTGCGGCGCCGCTCATCACCCCAGCCTGCCAGCAGTACGCCGAGGGTGCGCCCCCGGGTGGCGGCCGGTCCGGAGCGTGCCACACTGCCCGGTATGGCCGACACCAGGACCGCGCTGTTGCTGCCGGGCGGTGGCTACCCCAGCCACGGCCCGTTGCTCTACTTTCTGCAAGCGGCGCTGCGCCGGCGGGGGATCACGGTCCGCTCGCTGGACTGGTCTCCGCCGGAGCAGATCCGCCGGGACGACTGGCCGGCCGCGGCCGAGTGGGTCGCCGAACAGGTGGGCCCGCAGCTAGCGGCGGCGGGCCGGATCGACCTGGTGGTGGGTAAGTCGCTGGGAAGCTTCGCCGCGCCGCTGGTGGCGGGGGCCGGTCTGCCGGCGGTCTGGTTCACCCCGGTGCTGGTCGCCGAGGCGGTGACCGATGGGCTGGCCGCGGCCACCGCGCCGGCGTTGCTGATCGGGGGGACCGCCGACCCGTACTGGGACGGCGACCGGGCCCGGTCGTTGAGCCGGCACGTCCATGAGGTGCCCGGAGCTGATCATTCGTTGATGCTGCCCGGGTTGGCGGACTCGGCTCGGCTGCTGGGCGAGGTGACGATCGTCGCGGACGAGTTCGTGGCCCGCATGCTGTGACCCGATCCGGGTCAGCGATCCCGGCGCAGCAGCAGCGAGACGCTGGCCAGCCCGGCCAGCACCGCGACGGCCAGCGCCATGGTGAGCAGCATGCCCTCGCGCCACTCGTCGAGGAAGCCGAGCGGTCCGGTCGCCTCCTCGGTGGCCACCGGTTCCTCCCCGGCGACGCCGCCGTTGGTGGGCGCGTCGGTCAGCGGTATGCCGAGTTCCGTGAGGGTCTCCGGCAGGCTGAGCCGGGCCAGGAACCACGCCTCATCGAGGTCACTATCGCCGGGTTGGTCGGCGGGCCGGAACACCCTGGGGCCGCCGCCAGCGAGCGGATACAGTTCGAACCGGTGTTGCTCCTCGCCCGCGATGAACAACTGCAGCGCGTACTGCGGCCCCAGCTCGTCGGGGTCCGGCTCGGAGCCGTCGCCTTCGCGGTTGAACAGCCAGATGACCTCCCGGCGCAGGGTGGCGTAGTGGTCGGGGTGGTCGTCGGCGGTCACGGTGAGTGGGTTGGCGAGGTTGTCGCCGCTGACCGTGGCGTAGTCGTGTCCGTCGGCGAGCGCCGGTGTCGCCACCACCCCGGTGGCAACCACTGTGGCCGTTGCGATCACGGCCACCGCGAACCGGGCCCTGATGCCCGCCAGCGGCCGCCGGGGGGTCCCGCGACTCATCCGCTATCTCCCTCCCGGGAACTACTCCCGGCCGCTACCCGACCACCTATCCGGACAGGTGTCGTGATCGGCATCCTAACGTTGAGAACCCGTTCGTGGGGAGGACAGCCACGTGAGTAAGGGCAGAAACCTACTTTTGGTGTTGGCGGTGTCGCTGTGGGTGATTGTGGGGGGTGCGGCCCCCGCGATGGCCCACAACGTGCTCACCGACAGCGACCCCGCCGACGGCGCCACCATGGCGCAGGGTCCGGACGAGGTGACCCTGAGCTTCCTGTCCAGCCTCGACCCCGACAATGCCGATCTCCAGGTCACCGGTCCGGACGGGGCGTCGGTCGTCGCCGGTGACCCGGACTTCGACGGCGGCCAGGTGCAGGTCCCGATCGACGCCGCGCTAGCCGGCGAGTACGAGATCAGCTACGACGTGCTCTCCAACGACGGCCACTGGGTCGACGGCACGATCGAGTTCACCGTCACCGAAGGTACCCAGCCATCGCCCACCCCGGCGCCGCCCGCGACCACCGCCCCGCCCGCGCAGACCGAGCAACCCGCCACCGCGGAGCCGGCGGCGCAGGCCACCGACTCTGCTGGCGTACCCGGCTGGACCTGGCTGTTGCTCGCGCTAGCGGTCGCCGCCGCCGGTGCCGCCGCCGTGGTGCTGGTGCGGCGTCGCCGGACTGGCTGACCGACCGAGGGCGGGAGCTGCGGCACTCAGCTCAGCCGGGACCGGGCGGCGCGCAACCGCGCCAGGGTCCGTTCCCGGCCGAGCACCGCCATCGACTCGAAGAGCGGCAGCCCGACCGTCCGGCCGGTCACCGCGACCCGAATCGGCGCCTGCGCCTTACCGAGCTTCAGCCCACGCGCGGCCCCGACCTGCTCGGTGGTGGCCTTCAGCTCCTCCGCCCGCCACGGCGACAGCTCCTGGTACGCCTCGATCGCGTCGTCGAGCAGCTCCGCCGAGCCCGCCTTCATCGCCTTCGACCAGGAACCCTCGTCGGTGACCGGCTCGGCCAGGAAGAGGAAGTCCACGTTCGGCACGATCTCGGCGAGCACCGCCACCCGGCTCTGCGCCAACGGCGCCACCTCCGCGAACGCCGCCGGGTCGAAGTCTGCCGGCTGCCACGGCGGCGCCGGGATGGTCTCGGTGCCGACCAGCCACGGCTGGCAGGCGGCGACGAACTGCTCCACTGGCAGCGCCCGCAGATATTCGCCGTTGAAAGCTCGCAGCTTCTGCAGGTCGAAGAAGGCGGGGGAGGGGTTGACGTCCTCGATCCGGAACTCCTCCTCGATCACCGACCACGGCACGATCTCCCGGTCACCGGAGGGCGCCCACCCCAGCAGCATCAGATAGTTGCGCATGGTCTCGGGGAGGTACCCCTCATCCCGGTAGCTCTCCAGCGCCACCTTGTCGCGGCGCTTGGACAGCTTGCGCCGCTGCTCGTTCACGATCAGCGGCAGGTGCGCCCAGACCGGCGGCTCGTACCCGAGCGCCTGCCACAGCAGCTGCTGCTTCGGGGTGTTGGAGAGGTGGTCCTCGCCCCGGATCACATGGGTGATCCCCATGCTGGCGTCATCGACCACATTGGCGAGCAGGAAGACCGCCGAGCCGTCGGCGCGGGCGATGACGAAGTCTTCCATCAGCGCGTTGTCGAACGCCGGCTCACCGCGGATCAGGTCCACGATTCGGGTCTCGCCGCTGTCCGGGGTGCGGAACCGCAGCGCCCGGCCGGGGCCGGCGGTCAATCCCCGCTGCCGGCAGAACCCGTCGTACCCCTGATGCTGGCTGCCGGTGCGGGCCTGCACCATATCCCGGGTGCAGTCGCAGAAGTAGGTCTGCCCGGAGGCGGCGAGCTTCTCGGTGGCGGCGTGGTGCTCGGCGGCGTACGACGACTGCAGGTACGGCCCCTCGTACTGGTCGGGGGTGATCCCGAGCCAGGACATCGCCGAGTAGATGGCGTCGACCCACTCGGGCTGGTTGCGGCTGGCGTCGGTGTCCTCCACCCGCAGCACCAGCACCCCGCCGTGCTGCTTCGCGAAGATCCAGTTTTGTAGCGCGATCCGGGCGGTGCCGACATGGAACAGGCCAGTGGGAGATGGGGCAACTCGTACGCGTACCGTCACACCCTCCAGGGTACGAGGCGGCCCCGGTCACTCCACCGGCGGTGGCGCCAGCTCGGGCGACTCCGGCATCACCCGGTTGCGGCCGGCGCGCTTGGCCCGGTAGAGCTCCACGTCGGCCAACTCCGAGAGCTGCCCCACCCGGCCCTGCTGGCCGGGGATCATCGCGGCCACTCCCACGCTGACCGTCACCACCCGCTCGCTGACCAGTGGGTTCGGCTCGGCCAGCGCCACCATCGCCGCCCGTAGCCGCTCCGCGGCATGCAGCGCCGGTTCCAGGTCGGTGCCGGGCATCACCACCGCGAACTCCTCGCCCCCGTACCGGGCCACCAGGTCGGCCCCGCGGAGCTGGCGGCGCAGCAGGGTGGCGACCCGCTGCAGGCACCGGTCGCCGGCGGCGTGCCCGAAGTGGTCGTTGTAAAGTTTGAAGTGGTCGATGTCTACCATCGCCAGCGCCAGCGGCCGCTCCGCCCGGCGGGCCCGGTCCCACTCCCCGGCGAGCACCTCCTCCAGGCGCCGCCGGTTGGCCAGCCCGGTCAACGCGTCGGTCACGCTCAGCCGCTCCAGCCGGGTGTTCGCCAACGCCAGCTCCTCGGTGCGTTCGGCGACCTTACGCTCCAGCGAGGAGTACACCAGGGCGTTGCGTAGGGATACCGCCAGCTGGCCGGCGATCAGCAACACCCCGTCGAGCCGGTCGGCAGTGAACGCGCCGCGGAGCAGCCGGTTCTCCAACAGAAGCAGCGCCTGCAGCTCGCCCCGGCTGCGGATCGGCACCGCCAGCAGCGAGCAGGCGTCCAGCTGCGCCAGGTAGGGGTCCCGGGCGAACCGGTCGTCGCGGGTGGCGTCGGCGACCACCAGCGGCTCGCCGGTGCGTTCGGCGTACCGGACCACCGAGACCGGCACCAGCTCCTCCCGGCCCGCCTCAGCCAGCGGCAGCGGCCGGCCGCCCGGGCTGCCGGGCTCGGTCAGCAGCCAGCCCTGCTCCTCCTCGCCCCAGATCAGCAGCCGGACCGCGGTGGCGCCGGTCATCGCGCTGAGCACCTCGGCGACTCGCTCCCGGAGGCCGTCGACGTTGGTCTCCGAGCTGAGCGCCTGCGAGGCGGCGAGAATCCCCAGCAGATCGATGGTGCCCGGCATGATGCTGGAACGGTGGGAGCTCAGATCCGGCAACCCCCCCGGCGGCGGCAGCCACTCGGTGTTCGGCATGGTCAGGGTGTGCTGCAGCGCCGGGTACGCCCAGTCCAGCTGCTGCACCTTGGCCTCGGCGCCCCAGTCGACGTAAGACTGGCGGGCCTGGGCCAGCAACGACTGCCCGGCGTGCTCCAGGCCGTAGGAGAGCTGGAACCGGGCCGCCTGCTCGCGGATCAGCGCTTGATGCCACGGTCGCTGCCGGGAGGCGGCCTCCCGGGTCGCGAGGTCGAACGCGTAACTGGCGGTCCGGAAATCATCGGTCGCCCAGGCCCGCTCGCCCTCCAACAGTCGCAGCAGGTGCAGGAAGTTCTCCGGCGCGTCGGCGGCGCGCGCCGCCACCCACTCGATCAGCTGGTCCAGGTCGGCGAGCAGCGCCGGCCGCTCCGCCGCCGGCGCGGTCCGGGCCTGCTCGGCCAGCGCCAGCGCCCGCAGGATCACCGCAATCGCCGCCGAGTAGGTGTTGGTCACTCTCGGAATCAGCTCCAGCAGCGGCGCGGTGTGCCGATCCAGCTCCTCCGCCTCTCCGAACAGCGCCGCCAGGATCGCCCGCACCAGGTGGTGGGGGACCAAAAGGCTCTGGTTGTTGGTGTACGGCTCGGTGAGGCTGGGGCTCATAGTCTCGGCCGGCTCCGGCTCGCCCCGCAGCGTCGCGACCAGCCGCCGGTAGATCGAGAAAGTCTCGGTCGACAGATCGTTACCGGTCCGGCGGGTGAAGGCCATCGCCGCCTCGACTTCGCCCAGATAACTGGTGAGCGTGGGTGCGCTGTCGAGCAGGTTGCAGACGGTGACGACGTAGCTGAAGCCGGCGTTCTGCAGGTCGCCACCGCGTAGCAGCCCTTCGCGGGCCTGCGCGGCCTGCCGGGCGCACTCTTCGATCGGCTCCCGGCTCCACGCCCCGAGTGCGTGGAGAAACTTGGCGTGTGAGGTCGCCGGCTCCCAGCCCCGCCCATCGGAGCCGGTCAGGATGTGCTGCGACAGCTGGTAGGCGAACCGGTAGTCGTCGCGGCGCAGCACCAGCACGTACGGCAGGTGACTGATCGGCCCTACCAGGTTAGCGCTGGGGCCGCGCTCGCTCCAGAGCCGGCCGGCGAGCAGCGCCAGCCACGAGAAGACCGCCTGGTCGCTGAAGTACGCCGGGGGCATCATCCGGTTGAGCACCCCGCCGACCGCGAGCAGGGTCGGGTCGGTGATCTCCGGTGCGGTGTCTGCCGCCGGGTCGGGTTCGGCGAACCATTGATAGAGCAGGTCCAGGCCCTGCTCGATCTCGCTCTCCAGCTGTTCCGGCGCTGGCAGCGGATGGTCGAGCCGGGCGAGCAGTTCCTGCCCGAGGGCGAGCGCGCGGTGCGGCCGGTTCCGGTTGGTGAGGCTGCTGATCTGGTTCATCGTCACCGGGGCGACCGCCACCGGGTCGGGCGTGAGTTCGACCACCGCCCGGTACGCCTGATCGGCCTCGTCCAGCCGGCCCAGGCTGTACAGGGCCGTATGCCGACCGGTGTGGATCTCCACCAGGGCGTCGGTGTCGGCCGGGTCGACCAGCCGGGCCGCCGCCGCCAGGCAGCGCTCGACGAGCAGGTAGTTCGAGAGCAGCATGGCCTGGTCGGCGGCGCGGCGCAGCAGGTCGACCACCTGATGCCGCTCCGGTTCCTCTTCGACCGCGTCGGTGACGGTCAGGTACTGCTCGGCGGCGACCGCGAACAGACCGGGCCGGGAGGCGAGCCGGCGGGCCAGCCGCAGCCGCAGTGCGCGTTCCCGCCGGGGCCGCAGCCGGCGCAGGATGTCCTGCTGGACCCGGTCGTGGCGGAACCGGACGGTGTCCTGGTGGCCCGGCTCCATCACCAGTAACCCGTCGTCGATCGCGGGCTCCAGTTGCCGCTCGACCGCCTGCACAGTCAGCCCGGTGGCGACCCGCAGCACCCCCAGCTCGGCTCGCCCGCCCAGACACGCCATCGCCTGTAGCAGTGCCCGGGTCGCTGGCGGCATCGTCTCGACCCGATCGCCCACCAGGTCGGAGACGGCCGCGCCGGCCAACCGGTGCCGCATCGCCGGGGTGTCCCAGCGCCATCCTTGATCGCCCGGGACGAGCAGCCCTTCCCGGCGCAGCGAGTTGAGCAGCTCCACCGTGTCGAACGGGTTGCCGCCGGTGTACGGGCGCAGCAGCGCACTCAGCTCCCGGGCCTGGGCCGGGCTGGCGCGGAGGACGTCGGCGAGTAGTTCGGCGACCTCGCCGGTGGGTAGGTTCCGCAGGTGCAGCTCCGCCGGCGGCGCAGGCTGCCGGCGCCACCGGTCGAGTAGGCCGGTGAGCGGGTGGGCGACATCGACCCCGTCGGAGCGGTAGGCGGCGACGACCAGCAGCCCCGGGACTGACTCCTGGGTCAGCAGCGTGTCCAGGAAGGACAGCGTGATCCGGGTAGACCACTGCAGGTCGTCCACCACATACACCACCGGCCGCGCCGGCGAGGCGATTTCGCGTAGCAACTCCACCCCCATCCGCTGCAGCCGGGCGGAGGTGGCGAGCGGATCCTCTACGTTCGGGTCCGGGGAGACGTTGAGCAGTGTGGCGAACTCCGGATGCAGCGCCGCCAACAGCCCAGCGTTCGGCCCCATCGCGGTCAGCAGCCGCGGCCGCAGGTCGGCGAGGGTCTCCTCGGACTCCGCCAACAGCAACCGGCCGAGCTGCCGGAACGCCTGCCAGGACGCCTCGAACTCCTGGTCGCGACGGTACGGGTCGAACTTGCCGGCGACGAACCAGCCGTTGTGGGCGGTGACCACCGGGCGCAGTTCGTCGATGAGCGAACTCTTGCCGACGCCGGGAACACCGTCGATGAGCACGCTACGTGGGGAGCCGGCGATGGTCTCCCGCAGCGCCTTGGCCAGGCTGTCGAGTTCTGCTTCCCGCCCGACCAGTCGGGACGGTGGCCGGATCCGCAGTGGATAGTCGCGCTCTCCGATGCGCAGCGGCCCGGGGTGGCCGTCGGTGAGCTGAACCAGGTCATGCACCAACCCATCGGCGGTTTGGTACCGATTGTCTGGCTCCTTCTCCAGCAAGTGCATGATCACGCCGGAGAGGTCCGCCGAGACCGCCGGATTGACCTCCCGCGGCGGCGTCGGCACCTTAGCCAGGTGGTCGTGGCTGAGCCGGAGCGGATCGCCGGAGCCGAAGGGGGGCGAGCCGGTCGCCAACTCGTAGAGGGTGGCGCCCAGTGCGTAGAGGTCGGCTCGCTGATCGACCGGGCGACCGGCCCGACCGGTCTGCTCCGGCGCCAGGTAGGGCAGGGTGCCGATGATCTCGTTGAGGTGGGTGAACGCGGGCCGCACCTCCGAGGCGGTGGTGGCCAGCGTGAAGTCGATCAGACTCGGGGCGGGGTCGCCGCCGGTGGCGGCGGACTCCCCGAGCACGATGTTGGCCGGATTGATGTCCCGGTGCACCACCCCGGCCCGGTGCAGGGCGGCGACCGCCCGCGCGAGCGCGAGCGCGAGCCGGCCCAGCCCCACCGGCTCCATCGGGGTGGCGACCGCGGCGAGCACTTGGGCGCCGGCGTCGGTGAGCAGCAGCGACCCCGGGTACGGCTGGCTGGGGGCGAGGTGGGCGACCCCGGCCACGTCGTCGAGCCGACTCAGGATCGCCTGTTCGTGGCGGAGGCGATCGCCGGCCCCTGGCCCGCGGGGCTCCTTCCGGATCAGCCGCCGCGGCGCCGTGCCGTCCGGTGGCAGGTGCAGCCGGGTGACCCGGGTGCGCTCGCTCTCGTGGAGCACCTCCACCCGGACCGGTCGGATGGGCGGAGCCTGGGTCGCCGGCCCGCCGTCAGTAGTCATCCTCTACGCTCCGCCGCCTCCCCGATACTTTCCGCTATACCTGTCTACACCAGTTGCCGGATGAATGCGAGCGAACTTCGGCCGGCGACCCGCGATCGGCGAGAGGGCGGGATGGCTGTGGTTGCCAGCGCCACCACGCCCATCCCCAAACCGTTCGGATCAGTCGGCGAGGTAGTCAGCCGGGGAGATACCGGTCGAGGAAGTCGTTCCGGAACTTGCCCGCCGGGTCGAACTCACGGGCGAGCGCCGCGAACTCCGGCAGTCGCGGATAGCGCCCCCGCAGCGTCGCGGGGGGCATGCCGAAGACCTTCCCCCAGTGCGGGCGGGCCGCGAACGGCGCCAGCTGCTCCTCGACCGCGGCCACCACCGGTGTCACTGCCTCGGTGTCGGCGATCCAGGTGAAGTGGCAGGCGACGCTGTCGCGCCGATAACACGGGCTGAGCCACAGCTCATCGGCGGCGATCGTGCGAACCTCGCTGATCTGCAGCACCGGTGCGATCCGGTCGGAGATCCGCTCGAGCGCCGCCAGCGCCTCGGGTGCCCGCTGGCGGGCGACGAAATACTCCGACTGCAGCTCCTGGCCGCTGCTGGGGGTGAAATCCAGCCGGAAATGTGGCAGCCGCAGGTGCCACGGGCCGGGCTCGCCCAGTTGGTCGGTGCAGTGCACCGGCGACGCCCCGGGCACCGGGTGCCGGGGACCGTCGGCGAGCCGGGCACCGAGCCACTCCGGGGCCGCAGCGGCCGCCGGCGCATCGTCGGGGTCGGGCAGCCGGTGCTTGTGCCACACCTGCCGGGCGTGCGGCCCGTCCCAGCCGGTGAAGACGCTGACGCTGTACGCGGCCCGGAACACTTCGTCGAACCGGTCGGCGAGCGTCTGGTGGGGCAGCTGTTCGTAGACGTACTGCCGGATCTGGAAGGTCGGGACCAGGTCCAGCGTGAGGCTGGTGACCACCCCGAGCGCACCCAGCCCGACCACGGCGGCCGAGAACCGGTCCCCGTCGACGTCGCGGCGCAACTCGACCAGTTCGCCGTCGGCGGTGACCAGCTCCAGCGCGGAGACCAGGGTGGCCAGGTTGCCGATACCGTCGCCGGAACCGTGGGTGCCGGTGGCGCAGGCCCCCGCGACCGAGATGTGCGGCAGCGAGGCGAGGCTCGGCAGCGCGAACCCGGCCTGGTGCAGCTCCGCCACCAGCTCGCCGTAGCGGACCCCGGCCGCGACCGTGACTGCTGCCCGCTCCCGGTCGATCTCGATCGTGGCCGGCAACCCGGCGACCGAGACCAGGTCGCCGGTGGTGTCGGCGATCCGGTTGAACGAGTGTCCGGTGCCGAGGGCGCGGACCCGGTCGGCACCGGCGACCAGCCGCCGCAGCTCACCGACGGTCGCCGGCCGGTGGACCCGGCCGGCGCCGAAGGTGACGTTGCCCGCCCAGTTGCTGACGCTCACTCGGACGAGCCGGCGGTCTCCCCGACCGGGGCGGCGGTGACATCGCCGATGGCGTACTTCGCCGCCGCTTCGGCCGCCACCGTCGCCGGCACCTCACCCGCGAGGGCCAGCTGGCGCAGGGTCGCCACCACCACCGACTCGGCGTCGACGTGGAAGTGGCGGCGCAGCGCCCCGCGGGTGTCGGAGAGCCCGAAGCCGTCGGTGCCCAGCGAGGTGTAGGAACCCGGCACCCAGCGGGCGATCAGGTCCGGCACCGCCTGCATGAAGTCCGAGACCGCCACCTTCGGGCCCGGCGCGTCGGACAGCGCCCGGGTCACATACGGGGTGCGGGCCTCGGCGTCCGGGTGCAGCAGGTTGTGCTCCTCGCAGTCGACCGCCTCCCGGCGCAGCTCGGTCCACGAGGTGGCCGACCAGACGTCGGCGGCGACTCCCCAGTCCTGCGCTAGCAGCTCCTGCGCCCGCAGTGCCCACTGCATGCCGGTGCCCGAGGCGAGCAGCTGCGCCCGCGGTCCGGAGACCTCGGCGGGGCGGCACTTGTAGAGGCCCTGCAGCAGCCCGGCGACGTCGAGGTCGTCCGGCTGCGGGGGCTGCGGCACCGGCTCGTTGTAGACGGTGAGGTAGTAGAAGATGTTCTCCTGCTCCTCGCCGTACATCCGGCGCAGGCCGTCCTCGACGATGTGAGCGATCTCGTAGGAGAAGGCGGGGTCGTAGGTGACCACCGCCGGGTTGGTCGCCGCCAGCAGCAGCGAATGCCCGTCCTCGTGCTGCAGCCCCTCACCGTTGAGCGTGGTGCGTCCCGCGGTGGCGCCGAGCATGAACCCGCGGACGAGCTGGTCGGCGGCGGCCCACAGGGCGTCGGCGGTGCGCTGGAACCCGAACATCGAGTAGAAGATGTACATCGGGATCATCGGCTCGCCGTGGGTGGCGTACGCGGAACCGGCGGCGGTGAACGACGCCACCGACCCGGCTTCGGTGATCCCCTCGTGGAGAATCTGCCCGGCGGTCGCCTCCTTGTAGGACAGGAACAGCTCCCGGTCGACCGGGGTGTAGTTCTGCCCGTGCGGGGAGTAGATCTTGGCGGTCGGGAAGAGCGAGTCCATCCCGAAGGTCCGGGCCTCGTCGGGGATGATCGGCACCCAGCGGGCGCCGATGTTCTTGTCCTTCATCAGCTCCTTGAGCAGCCGGACGAAGGCCATCGTGGTGGCGACCGACTGCTTACCGGAGCCGCCCTTGATCGAGTCGTACGGCTTCGGGCCGGGCAGCGACAGCGGGATCGTGGTGGTGTTGCGGGTGGGCACCGAGCCGCCCAGCGCGTCCCGCCGCTCTTTGAGGTAGGCGAGCTCGTCGGAGCCCTCCTCCGGCCGGTAGTACGGCGGGAGGTACGGGTTGTCTTCCAGCGCCGAGTCGGGGATGTCCAGGTAGAGCCGGTCCCGGAAGGTCTTCAGATCATCCAGGGTCAGCTTCTTCATCTGGTGGGTGGCGTTGCGCCCCTCGAACTGCGAGCCGAGCGTCCACCCCTTGATGGTCTTGGCGAGGATCACCGTCGGCTGCCCGGTGTGGTTGACCGCCGCCTGGTACGCCGCGTACAGCTTGCGGTAGTCGTGACCACCCCGCTTGAGGCCCCAGATCTCGTCGTCGGTCATGTCCTCGACCATCTTGCGGGTGCGCTGGTCGCGACCGAAGAAGTGCTCCCGTACATAGGCGCCGGACTCGGCCTTGTAGGTCTGGTAGTCGCCGTCGGGGGTTTTGTTCATCAGGTTGACCAGGGCGCCGTCGACATCGGCGGCGAGCAGCGGGTCCCACTCCCGACCCCAGATCACCTTGATCACGTTCCAGCCGGCGCCGCGGAAGAACGACTCCAGCTCCTGGATGACCTTGCCGTTGCCGCGCACTGGGCCGTCGAGGCGCTGCAGGTTGCAGTTGATGACGAAGGTCAGGTTGTCGAGCTCCTCGCGGGCGGCCATGGCGACCGCGCCGAGCGACTCCGGCTCGTCCATCTCGCCGTCGCCGAGGAAGGCCCATACCTGCTGGTCAGAGGTGTCCTTGACGCCCCGGTGGTGCAGGTAGCGGTTGAACCGGGCCTGGTAGACCGCGTTGATCGCGCCCAGCCCCATCGAGACCGTGGGGAACTCCCAGAAGTCGGGCATCAGCCGCGGGTGCGGGTAGCTGGACAGGCCACCGCCCGGGTGGGACAGCTCCTGCCGGAACCCGTCGAGCTTCTGCTCCGAGAGCCGCCCCTCCAGGAACGCCCGGGCGTAGATGCCGGGGGAGGCGTGGCCCTGGAAGAAGATCT
This sequence comes from Natronosporangium hydrolyticum, assembly GCF_016925615.1. Lineage (NCBI taxonomy): Bacteria > Bacillati > Actinomycetota > Actinomycetes > Micromonosporales > Micromonosporaceae > Natronosporangium > Natronosporangium hydrolyticum. The sequence continues at coordinate 3,808,843 of NZ_CP070499.1, read as the reverse complement.
GGTCACCGCCGCCGGCGTGCTGCTTGCCGCGGAAGAAGTGGTTGAACCCGACCTCGTAGAGGGCGGCGGCCGACGCATAGGTGGAGATGTGACCTCCGACACCCACGTCCGGCCGCTGCGCCCGGTGCACCATCATCGCGGCGTTCCACCGGATGTACGCCCGGATGCGGCGTTCGGTGTGCTCATCGCCGGGGAACCATGGCTCCCGCTCGGGCGGGATCGAGTTGAGGTAGTCGGTGGTGGTCAGCGGCGGCACTCCGACCTGACGCTCCCGCGCCCGCTCCAACAGCCGCAACATCACGTAACGGGCGCGCTTGGGGCCGCCAGCGTCGATCACGCCGTCGAGCGATTCGACCCATTCACCGGTCTCTTCCGGGTCGATATCCGGCAGCTGGCTGGGTAGGCCATCGCTGATGACCGGCCGGCGCGGGGTGGCACGGGTGGGTTCAGTGGCCACGGGAACTCCTCAGTCGTCATGGGTCGCACTTCTATCCTGCCAAGCCCGACCACCGCGCGTCACCTCACCCTGCTGTGAACCGTTGAACTGCGCCGGGGCACACTCGGGGTATGCGCACTGAGGTGATCACCGTGCAGACCGGGTCGGCCGAGACGGTGCGCGACATCACCGCCGAGGCGCAGCAGTTCGTGGCCGGCGAGGGGGATGGGCTGCTGCACGTCTTCGTGCCGCACGCCACCGCCGGCCTGGCGGTGATCGAGACCGGGTCGGGCACCGAGCCGGACCTACTGGCGGCGTTGCAGGAGGTGCTGCCCAGCGACGACCGCTGGCGGCACCGGCACGGATCGACCGGCCACGGCCGCGATCATGTGCTGCCGGCGCTGGTCCCGCCGTACGCCAGTTTCCCGGTCCGGGACGGGCAGCTCCTGCTCGGCACTTGGCAGTCGATCTGCCTGGTCGACACCAACCGGGACAACGCCACCCGGCAGGTGCGCTTCTCGTTCCTCGCCGGCTAAGTCATCGTCCGCCGGGCCGCGGCGGGCGCGAGGCCCAGCCCGGCGAGGAGCCGGTCGATCCGGCTGGTCGGGTCCGTGGGTTCGGCGAGCGCCAGCTGATGCAAGATCAACCCGTCGAGATACTCCAGCAGCAGCCGAGCGGTCTGTGCCGGTTCGGCGATGTCCAGCTGCGCTAACCACCCGGTGGCCCAATTGTGGACCTCGGTCCATCCGGCAATCAGCGGCTCGCGTAACCGCAGATCGTGGGCGGCCTCGACGAACAGCGCATGCCGGGCCAGGGTCAGCTGCCGCTGGGCGCCGGTGGCGGCGGCGACCACCTGGCTGAGCTGGGCGGCGAGCTGGTCCGGCTGCGGCGGGCCGGCGTCGGTGAGCTGGCGCCACTGGGCCTGTTCCAGCTCGCCGATCCGGGCCACGATCGCCCGGATCATCGCCTCCCGGGTACGCAGATAGTTGGAGGTCGACCCGGCCGGCAGTCCGGCCTCGGCGTCGACCGCGCGGTGGGTGAGCTGGCGTAGGCCGCGGCCGCCGAGCACCCGGATCGCCGCGTCCACGACCTGCTCCCGGCGTTCGCTCATGGTCCGGAGCCTATCGGTCTCACTACACCTGTAGTAGGCTCGTGGGTATGAACCTACGAGTGGGGATCATCGGCGGCGGTATCGGCGGGCTCGCCGCCGCGGTGGGGGCCGCTCGCGGCGGCGCCGAGGTGACCGTCCTGGAGCGGGAACCCGGCCCGGCCGGAGCCGGCACCGCCCTCGGGCTGTGGCCCGCCGCGCTGGCCGCGCTCGACGAACTCGACCTGGGCCGGGCGGTGCGTGCCCAGGCAGCACGGCAGCGCAGCGGCGCCTTCCTGCGCGCCGACGGAGCCCGGATCGCCGCCATCGACACCGTGGCGCTCGAGCGGCGTACCGGTGACCCGGTCTACCTGCTGTCCCGCCCGGCCCTGCTGGACCTGCTCCTGGCCGCGTTACCTGAAGGCACGGTGCGGTTCGGCCACCGGGCCGAGCTGGCCGCCCTCACCGACGCGTACGACGTGGTCATCGCCGCCGACGGGATCTTTAGCGCGACCCGCCGAGCCCTGTTCGGGCCCGCCTACCGGGCCCGCCACCTCGGCACCACCGCATGGCGTGGCGTGCTCGACACGCCGACCGACACCTTCACCGAGACCTGGGGTGAAGGGATGCGGTTCGGGATCACCCCGCAGGAGGGCGGGCGTACCAACTGGTTCGCCGCCGCCCCCGCACCCGCCGGCCAGGTGTTCCCGGAGGGCGACCTGGCGGCGCTGCGTGCCCGGTTCGGCGACTGGCACGCTGCCGTCGGGCAGGTGCTGGCCCAGCTCGACGACGCCAGCCTGCTCCGCCACGACCTGTACGAGCTGGCTCCGCGCCTGCCGTCGTACGTGCGAGGGCGGGTGGCGCTGATCGGCGATGCCGCCCACGCGATGAGCCCGGACCTGGGTCGCGGCGCCTGCGAGGCGCTGATCGACGCGGTCACCCTCACCCGCCAGCTCGGCGCCGGCGGCGACCCGGCGGCCGCCCTCGCCGAGTACGACCGGCTGCGCCGCCGCCCCACCCAACGGCTGGCGGCGATGTCCCGCCGGGTGGGTCGACTCGCCCACGCCCGCCAGCTGACCCGGTTGCGGGACACGGCGGTCCGGGTGGCGCTGCGGGTCGGTGGTCCACCAAACTGACCGGGTATCTACGCTCGGCCGGATAGGTGAGTGGGGTGGCTCCGCTGGTCGTGGTCCACGTGAGAAGCTAGCCTCAACAGTCCCAGCGAAGGAGGCAGCACACCGTGAGCGCGACCGCAGGTCAGGCCGCCGAGGGCCAGCGCCACCCGGCGGACCGGTTCGGCTTGACGTCCGGGATGGTCGTGATGGAGATGGGCTTCGACGAAGATGTCGAGCACGACCTGCGTGAACTCCTGATCGAAAAGTGCGGCGAGCTAGTCGACGAGGACACCGACGAGGTGGTCGACGCGGTCCTGGTGTGGTACCGCGACGGCGACGGTGACCTGGTTGATCTGCTCGTGGACGCCCTCGGCCCGCTCGCCGACAGCGGCGTGGTGTGGCTACTGACCCCCAAGGCGGGGCGAGAGGGCCACGTCGAGCCGGGAGAGATCACCGAGGCGGCACCCACCGCCGGTCTCCAGCAGACCTCCACTATCAGCGCCGGCAAAGACTGGAGCGGTGCCCGCCTGGTCGCCCCCAAGTCCCGCGGTAAGCGCTGACCCAGTGATCGCCGGCCGGGGCGACCTGCGCGCACCCGGCCCGGCGAGCTCGTGGGGTAAGCTGGCGGCGCGCTGCGGGCTTCCTGGGGCGCGTGTGATTGCGGGCGCGTAGCTCAGCGGGAGAGCACCCGCCTTACAAGCGGGGGGTCGCAGGTTCGAAACCTGCCGCGCCCACCAGGAGAGCGTGCTGATGTCCCCATGCGAACGGGACCTAACTAAGACTGAGCTGTCGCCGGGGCGGGGCGACGTGGCGGGCGGCGCTGCGTTCACGCCAGGGTGGCGGAGTGCTTCACGCCGCCCGAGTATGGACATTGAGCGTCCAGCCGGCGTCGGAGCCGGGCGGCGTCGGCGCCGACCGCGGTGGTGACGACGGCCGGGCCGGCGAGCGGCATGGTGACCGCCTCCGGACCGTGGTGCTCCGGCGGGGGCGCACCGGTCAGCCAGGCCGGGTCGACCCGTAGCAGCGATCCGGTGGCGCGGGCGCCGGCCAGCACCGCCGGGCCGGCCCAGCCCGGTGCGTCCGGGCCGACCGCCAGCTCCTGGTCGTAGAGCGGCAGGTCGTCGTAGCTGACGGTCAGCCTGGTGCTGGCGTCGCCGGGCTGCTCGCCGTGGCGGCCGCAGATGAGCTCCTCCCGCCAGCACAGCGAAGCCCCGGCGGCCAGGCGTACCCGGGCGGTGGCGCGGTGGCGGCAGCCGCGACCGGCGATCAGCGGTTCCGGCAGCCAGTCCAGGTGGCCGCCGGCGGCGACCGTGACCTCGACCGCCATCCCGGAGGCGGCGCCGGAGGCTCCGGGCAGTGCGAGCGCCGCCGCCGCCGTCCGCAGGCACAACCGGGCGCCGGGTCCGACCTCGACACTGAGCCGCAGGTCGTCCCCGCCGAGTGGGCCGGCCGCCCCGCCGACCAGGTGCACCTCGGCAGCGCGGCCGTCGCCGCCGGGCGGCCCGGTCCGGCGCAGCAGCAGCGGCGACTCGCTGCGCAGCACCGACAGGCGGGTGGCGCCGCCGGGGCCGCGCTCGGCCACCACCCGGGCCCGGGCCCGCATCAGTCGACCAGGCAGCCGCGTACCCAGTCGACCACCTTGGCGGCGGCGGGGTCGTCGGTGAGCGAGAGGAAGATTGTGGCGGCGTCGCCCCGGCGAGCGGCGGCGTCGCGGGCCATCACTTCCAGGTCGGCGCCGACCTGCGGGGCCAGGTCAGTTTTGTTGATCACCAGCAGGTCGGCGGAGGTGACGCCGGGGCCGCCCTTGCGGGGGACCTTGTCGCCGCCGGCCACGTCCACCACGAAGATCTGCCGGTCCACCAGGCCGCGGCTGAAGGTAGCGGTCAGGTTGTCCCCGCCGCTCTCCACAAGCACCAGCGCCAGCGGGCCGAGCCGGTGCTCGAGCTCCTCGATGGCGTCGAGGTTGGCGGAGATGTCGTCCCGGATCGCGGTGTGCGGGCAGCAGCCGGTCTCCACCGCGACGATCCGCTCGTCCGGCAGGACCGCGTTGCGGCGCAGGAAGTCGGCGTCCTCGGTGGTGTAGATGTCGTTGGTCACGACCGCCAGCGGCAACTCGGCCCGCAGCTGCCGGCACAGCGCCGCCACCAGGGCGGTCTTGCCGGAGCCGACCGGCCCGCCGATGCCGATCCGGACCGCCCGGCGGGCGGCCGGAAGCGGCTCGTGCGGGTCGCTGTGCGGGTGCGGATGCGTGTGGTCGTCGGGGTCAAGAGTGTCAGGAAGCAAAGAGACGAACCTCCCAGTCGGCGTGGAGCTCGGCGGACAGGTCGAGCAGCGGGGCGCTGCCGGCCGGTAGATCGGCCACCGGGGCGTCGGCGTCGGCGGCTGCCTCGGCGGCGACCGCATCGCACTCCGGCGCCAGGGCGGCGAGCAGGCCGTGGACCCCGTACGGATCGAGGCCCAGCAGCCGCACCGCGGCGCTGGCCGGGCCGGAGACCGCGCCGTACGCGGCGATCGCGGCGGCCTGCCCCGGCGGTAGCCCGGCCGCGGCGGCGACCAGTCCGACCGCCACCGGATGGTGATGGGGAGGCGGCGTGGTCAGGCCCGGATACAGCGCCCGGCCGGCCCGGAGCAGGGCCCGGCCCTGGGCGTAGGAGGCCCGGCGCTGCGCCGGCGAGGGGGTACGGGCGTCGAGTCCCCGATTGAGCGCGGTGGCCCGGCCGGGGTGGGCGCAGCCGGCGGCGGCGAATGCGGCCTGGATCCGGCCGGCGGTCGCTAGCCGGCCCCGGAGAAACCCGGCCAGGCTCGGCAGGTCAGTCACCCGGCCGGCCGCCACCGCCGGCTCCAGACCGCCGGAGTGGGCGTGGCCGCCCGCCGGTAGCCGGGAGTCCGCGAGCACTAGCAGCGTGGTGAGCGGGTCGGTCGGTGGCACGGGCATGACGCTAGAACAAGAAGTAGCGCTGGGCCATCGGCAGCGTGTCGACCGGGGCCGGTTCAATGGTCTCGCCGTTGACGGTGACTGTGAAGGTGTCGGGCGCCACCTCGATCCGTGGCAGGGCGTCATTGCCCGGCAGGTCGGCCTTGCCGCGCCGGCGGACGTCGGCGACCGGGACCAGCGGCCGGTTGACGGCCAGCCGGTCGGCCAGCCCGTCCTCGACCGCGGCCGGGGCGACGAAGGCGACGCTCGTCGCCGCCGGGGCCGCCCCGTAGGCGCCGAACATCGGCCGCGGCAGCACCGGCTGTGGGGTCGGGATGGAGGCGTTGGCGTCGCCCATCGCCGCCCAGGCGATCATGCCGCCCTTGAGTACCGCGTGCGGCCGGACGCCGAAGAAGGCCGGCTCCCAGAGCACCAGGTCGGCGAGTTTGCCCGGTTCGACCGAACCGATCTCTCGCTCCAGCCCGTGCGCGACCGCCGGGCAGATGGTGTACTTCGCGATGTACCGCCGGGCCCGGTGGTTGTCGGCGGCGCCGTCACCCGGCAGCGACCCGCGCCGGGCCTTCATCACGTGCGCGGTCTGCCAGGTCCGCAGCACCACCTCGCCGATCCGGCCCATCGCCTGGGAGTCGGAGCCGATGATGGAGATCGCGCCCAGGTCCTGCAGCACGTCCTCGGCGGCCATGGTGGAGGGCCGGATGCGGCTCTCGGCGAAGGCCAGGTCCTCCGGCACGCTCGGGTTGAGGTGGTGGCACACCATCAACATGTCGAGGTGCTCCTCGAGCGTGTTGCGGGTGTGTGGGCGGGTGGGGTTGGTGGAGGAGGGCAGCACGTGCGGCAGGCCGGCGACGGTGATGATGTCCGGCGCGTGCCCACCGCCGGCACCCTCGGTGTGGTACGTGTGGATGGTGCGCCCGGCGATCGCGGCGAGTGTGCTCTCCACATAGCCGGCCTCGTTGAGGGTGTCGGTGTGGATCGCCACCTGGACCCCGGATGCGTCGGCGACCCTCAGGCAGGCGTCGATCGCGGCCGGGGTGGTGCCCCAGTCCTCGTGCAGCTTGAAACCGGCGGCCCCGCCCCGCAACTGTTCCCAGAGCGCCTCGGTGGAGACGGTGTTGCCCTTGCCGAGCAGGAGCACGTTTACCGGCCACGGGTCGAGCGCCTCGAGCATCCGGGCAAGGTGCCAGGCGCCGGGAGTGACGGTGGTGGCCTTGCTGCCCTCGGCCGGTCCGGTGCCGCCGCCGGCGATGGTGGTGATGCCGGAGGCGAGCGCCTCCTCCAGTAGCTGCGGGCAGATCAGGTGGACGTGGGTGTCGACCGCCCCGGCGGTGAGAATCCGGCCGTTACCGGCGATGATCTCGGTGCTCGGACCGATCACCAGGTCGGGGTGGACACCGTCCATAGTGTCCGGGTTACCGGCCTTGCCGAGCGCGGTGATCCGGCCGTCCCGGATCCCGACGTCGGCCTTCACGACGCCCCAGTGGTCCAGCACGACCGCGCCGGTGATGACGGTGTCGGCGGCGCCCTGCTCCCGGGTGGCGCGGGACTGCCCCATCGACTCCCGGATCACCTTGCCGCCGCCGAAGACCGCCTCGTCGCCGTAGCCGCAGTGGTCGGCCTCGACCTCGATGAACAGGTTGGTGTCGGCGAGCCGGATCCGGTCACCGGTGGTGGGACCGAACAGCGCCGCGTACCTCCGGCGCTCCAGCCGACCCTCGGCGTCGCTCACGCCGGACGGTCCAGCGGCCCGGCGCACTCCCCGCGGAGCCCGGCGACCACCCGGGCGCCGCCCAACGGCACCAGGGTCACGTCTCGGACGATGCCCGGCTCGAACCGCACCGCGGTGCCCGCCGGAACCGCCAGCCGGTGCCCCCAGGCGAGCCGGCGGTCGAACTCCAGGGCGGGGTTCGCCTCGGCGAAGTGGTAGTGCGAGCCGACCTGGACCGGCCGGTCGCCGGTGTTGGTGACGGTGACCGTCGCGGTGGGCAGGCCGGGGTGTAACGGCACCGGGTCGGCGGCCGGCAGCAGCTCGCCGGGGATCATCGGGGCTCCTTGCGGTGGTGGGAGAGGCGGGCGTGGCGGAGCCGGGTCATGGGATCGGGTCGTGCACGGTCACCAGCTTCGTCCCGTCCGGAAACGTCGCCTCGACCTGCACCTGCGGCAGCATCTCCGGGACGCCCTCCAGCACATCGTCGCGGGCCAGCACCCGACGCCCGGTCTCCATCAGCTCGGCGACCGAGTTGCCGTCCCGGGCGCCCTCGAGCAGGAACGCGGTGATCACCGCGACGGCCTCCGGGTAGTTGAGCTTGAGCCCCCGCTCGTGCCGTCGCCAGGCGACGTCGGCGGCGACGTGGACCATCAGCCGTTCCTGTTCGTGCTGCGTGAGAAGCACCCCGACCTCCCTGTCGTCAACGGGTGGCTGGCCGGAGTATGGCAGCGGCAGGTTTCTGTTCCGTTACGCAGGCGGGGTGTAGACAGCGGGCGACGCCGGTCGGCCCGGCATGTTCACCCCCGGCGGCGAATCGGCACCCTGGCGAGATCCTCTGATCTCTGGCGCAGCAGCGTCAGGCGTGACCGGCGGCCGACCGGTCAGTTCTGCGCGAGCAGTCTGCGGAGATAAGGGGCGGTGGGGCCGGTGCCGGCGGCCGCCTGCGCAGGGGTGCCGGCGTTAATGATCCGGCCCCCGGCGGCTCCGGCGCCGGGCCCGAGATCGAGGATCCAGTCCGAGCTGGCGGCGGCGTGGAGGTCGTGTTCGGCGATGACGATCGTGTGCCCGCGCGCGAGCAGCAGGTCGAGGGTGGAGAGTAGTCGCTGGGCGTCGTCAGGGTGCAGGCCGGTGATCGGCTCATCGAGGATGAGCAGCCCGGCCGGGCGGCCCCGGCGGCCCCGCAGCGTCGCCCTGGCGAGCTTGATCCGCTGGGCTTCGCCGCCGGAGAGTGCGGTGCCGCTCTCGCCGAGCGTCAGGTAGCCCAGCCCGATAGCCTCCAGTGCGGTCAACAGGGCGGCCAGCGGGTCGGGTTCCTCGAAGAGGCGGGCGGCCTCGCTCACGGTGAGTGCCAGCACTTCGTCGATGGCCAGCCCTCGGTAGGTCACCGCCAACACGTCGGGCTGGTAGCGGCGGCCATCGCAGGACCCGCAGGTCAGGTAGGTGTCGCCCAGGAAGTGCAGGTCGAGCTTGACCTGGCCGAGGCCCTGGCAGTTCTCGCAGCGGCCGCCGGAGGAGTTGAAGGAGAAGACCGAGGCGCTCAGCCCACGGGCGCGAGCGGCGCCGGTGGCGGCGAAGAGCTTGCGAATCTGGTCGAAGGCTTTGGTGTATGTGGCGGGATTGGAGCGTGGCGACCGGCCGATGGGGCTCTGGTCGACAACGCTGACCCAGCCGAGTCCGTCCACTCCGGTCAGCTCTTCTACCGCGGGGTGAGGTCGTTTCGCCAGCGCGGCTGATACCGAGTCGGCGAGAATCTGGTTGAGCAGGGTGCTCTTGCCGCTGCCGCTGACGCCGGTCAGACAGGTGAGCCGATGCAACGGAATGCGCACCTCGCGCGCGGTGACGTTGTGCGCGGCGGCGTGCCGCAGGGTCAGCCATCCGGTGCGGTCGTCCGGCGGCCGCTGCGCGCGCTTGAACAGGTAGTGCTGCTGGTTCAGATAGCGGCCGGTGACTGATTCAGGATGTGCGGCGATCGCGCCGGGAGCGCCGGCGGCGAGGATCCGGCCGCCAGCACTGCCGCCGCCCGGTCCCAGGTCGATGACCCACTCGGCGTGCGCGATCAGGTCTGGATCGTGCTCGACGATCAGCACGCTGTTGCCCGCGTCCCGCAGCTCACGCAGGATGTCGAGCACGTGGTGCTTGTCGGCCGGGTGCAGGCCGGCGCCCGGCTCGTCGAAGACGTAGGTCAGCCCGGTCAGTGCGGTGCCGATCTGGGCCGATAGTCGTGCTCGCTGCAGCTCACCACCGGAGAGTGTCGGCGCGGTCCGGCACAGTTCGATGTGTCCGAGGCCGAGCCGGATCAGTAGGTCGAGGCGGCCGCGGAGCTCGGGGACGAGGACGGCGCCGACGCTTCGCTGCGCTTGGTTCAGGTCGGCTTCGATCATGTCGAGCCAGGCTCGGACCCGCCTGACCTGGGCTTCGGTGACGTCACGAAAGGTCTCTTCGCCGAGCGTGACGGTTCGCGCGATCTCTCCGAGGCCGGTGCCGTCGCAGGCGGGGCACTGCTGTCGAGTGAGGAAGGGATGGTAGCGCGCCTTGGCCTGCTCGGTCTCGGCCGCAGCGTATGCACGCTCGATCTCGGCGACGGCGCCGACGAGGGCCCGCGTGGTCTTGTAGGTGACCTCGGTTCCTCGCTTGTGGTCGCTGCTGGTGAGGACGATCTCGATCGCCTCGTCGCCGGTGCCGTGCAGTGCGGCCAGCCGGAAGGCTTCGGGCTGCGCCTGCCAGGGACGGGTCAGGTCGGTGCCGTGGTGCTCGGCGAGCGAGGGGAGGAAGGTCGCCTCACCGGAGAGTTGCGGGTCGAACCAGGCCGAGGCGCCAGAGGTCAGCGGCAGTTCCGGGCGGGTCACGATCAGGTCTGGTTCGGCGTGGGCGAGCTCGCGGGCGCCGAGGCAGGTGTGGCAGATGCCGTCGCGGGTCCAGGGGTCGAAGTGCGCCGGATGCAGCGAGGCGGGCCAAGTGCTCCCGGTCGTCAGCGGCGCCAGGCGGGCGAAGACCAGTCCCAGGTATGCGTCGACGCCGGTGAGCGTGCCCAGGGTGGAGTTCGGGTTCCGGTTGGCGTTGCGCTGGTCGACGGCGAGCGTCGGGGTGAGGCCACGGACTCGGTCTACCTGGGGCGGGTCCCGCGGGGTGAGAAATGAACGAACATAGGGGTCGAACCCCTCGACGAATCGCAGCTGGGCCTCGGCGTGCAGGGTGTCCATTACCAGGGAGCTCTTGCCGCTCCCGCTCACCCCGGTGAACGCGACGATCCGGCCGTGCGGGATCCGGAGATCGATGTCGCGCAGGTTGTGGGTGCGCACGCCGGAGAGCTCGATCCAGGATGCGGTCTCAGACATGGCTGGCTCCAGTGTTCGTATACGACTAGTCGTATACGAATGTAGCATGGGGCCATGCCACTCCGCGCCACTGACAACCCGCTCGTGCTGCCCCTGCTCGGGCTGCTGCTGGAGCAGCCCCGGCACCAGTACGCCCTGCTCACCGACTTACGCGCCCGATATGGTCGGCGGGTGCGGACCGGCTCGGTCTACACGCTGGTCGGCTCGCTCCGGGAGGCCGGCTGGATCCAACCGGTCGAGGAGGAGTCGACCGGAGAGCAGCCCGGGCCCACTGCCTTCCAGGTCACCCCCGCCGGAAGGGCGGAGTTCCAGCGCCGGGTCGTCGCCGATCTGACCGACCCCGACCCGACCAACGCCACCAGGTTCATCACCGCCCTCGCCTACGTGGGCATCCTGGACCGGGCCACCGCCATCGCGACGCTGCGGGCCCGCATCGACGCGCTCACCCGCCGCGCGGAGGAGTGGGAGCGCTCGGTCGAGACCTCAGGGCTCGCGCCGATCTTCATGGTCGAGGCCGAGTTCGTCGCGTCCCAGACCCGCCACGACATCTCCTGGCTGGAACGGTTCATCGGGCAGGTCACCGACCCCGGCTACCCCTGGCCGACCGACGACGGCTGAACGCCCGGTCGGTAGATCTGGAGTGCTGGCGGCGGTGAGCCGGCCGGTGAGGAGGATCCACAGGGCGATGGCGGCCATCGGTGCCAAGGTGAGCAGGTCCGAGATCGAGGAGTCGAGGCCGCCGTCCTCGACGAAGAGGGCGTACGCGCCCACCCCGAGGATCATGTTGTTGCCGGCGTGGGCGAGGCAGGCTACCCAGACACTGCCTGACCGCAGGAACAGCCATGCCAGGATGATCGCCACCGGGAACACCAGGAGTGTCCAGGTAACGATCCCTAGGAGTGGGTCGGCGTAGTCGACGTAGTCGGTGAACACGAGCGGGTAGTGCCAGACCATCCACACCACCGCGGTGATGAGCGTGGCGGTGACCGGGCGACGGCTGATGCGTTGTTGAAGGTAGCTACGCCAGCCGAACTCCTCCCCCCAGAAGACCGGCACCAGTAGCAGCGGCAGCCCGAGGAATAGGAGCAGGGCGGCGGGTACGGGGAACTCGGTGCCGAGCGACCCGCGCAGTGCCGCGAGGTCCGGCCGGTACAGCCCGGTGACTACGCCGAGCGCGACCGCCGCGCCGAGCACCAGCACGGGACCCAGCCACGCCAGCAGGTAGTACCGCCGGGCGGGCCCTAGGCGGGGAGCGAGCCCCGCGTCGCGGAAACCCTCCCGAGTGATGAAGGCGCGGACGATGACCGCGGCGATCGCTGGCGTGAACGCTATCGGGAGTTGCACGAGCGGATTAGCCAGGGACAGGCCCAGCGCCTGCGCACCGAAGATGCCGCCCCACGCCAACCCGAAGGCGAGGAGCAGGAAGACCGGTACACCGGCGGTCCGTGGTCGCATGATCAATCCTCCCGAGGATTCGGTCGCAGGAGCTAAGCGGACCACGCGAGCGGGCGTCGGGTCGCTGGGTCCAGGCCCCGTATCCGAGGTAGGGATAAGCCCACCGCCGTCTCCTGTGGCCGGCCTCCACCAAAGGTCGTAAGCGAACTTCCGACCCGCGGCAGGCGCGGGCGCTCCCGGTGCCAGCGGAGCATTGCCGTAGCCGATCGGGCATCGACCTGGTCGCGTATCCGTCGAACCGGAGCACAAGGAGTAGACATGACCCACGTCAACGTCGTCGCGCCGCGGCGACGACCGCGCCGGGCCGCGGCGAAGCTGGCCGCCACCGCCGCGGCAACGGCCTTTGCGCTGGCCGGCGCTGGCTGCGCCGGAGCCGCCGGAGCAGCCGGCGAGGCGGCCACCGTGCCGCCGGTCGCCGCGCCGCAGCCCGGCGTGTTGACCGCGGCCGACGTGGAAAGCTGGCTGGACGGGCTGCTACCGGCCGCGCTAAACCGGGCGGGAATCGCCGGCGCGACCGTGGCGGTGGTCCACGACGGCGACGTTCTCACCACCCGTGGGTACGGGTACGCCGACACCGGCCACGGGGGAGCCGAACCGGTCGAGGTGGACGGTGAGCAGACGCTGTTCCGGATCGGCTCAGTATCCAAAGTGGTGACCGCGGCGGCGGCGATGCAGCTGGTCGAGGCGGGCCAGCTCGACCTCGACGCCGACATCGACCATAACCTCGACTTCGACCTGCCGCGTCGCTACGACGCCGACATCACCATGCGGCATTTGCTGGCGCACACCGCGGGGTTCGAGGAGCAGCTGGCCGGCATCATCGGCACCGGCGACGAGCCGGTCGACCTGCGCGCCGCGGTGGTGAACGACCCGCCGGAGCAGATCTACGAACCGGGTACCACCCCGGCGTACTCGAACTACGGCTATGCGTTGGCCGGCTACCTCGTGGAGCGGGTCAGCGGCATGCCGTTCGACGACTACCTGGACCGGCACGTCTTCGAGCCGCTGGAGATGACATCGTCGACCTTCCGGCAACCGCTGCCCGACCCGCTGCGGCAGCGCATGTCCCACGGCTACCGGACCGCCTCGGATCCGCCGGAGGAGTTCGAACGGGTAGGGGTACCACCGGCAGGGTCGCTCACCACGTCAGCGGCGGACATGGCCCGGTACATGCTCGCTCAGCTGGGGGAGGAACCCTTCGGCCCAGCGTTGCTCGATGACGGTACCCGCGACCTGATGTTCACTCCGGCGTTCGGCGAAGACACCCTCGGGGCGCTGGCGGACGCGCCGCGGATGTCCCTCGGGCTGTTCGACGAGAGCCGTAACGGGCAACGGATCCTGGGCCACGGTGGCGACACCCGCCACTTCCACTCGCACATGCAGCTCTACCCGGATGAAGGAGCCGGCGTCTTCGTCTCGCTGAACAGCACCGGCGAGGTGCCGTACGACACGTTGGCCCTTCGGGAAACGTTGCTCGAGGGATTCACCGACCGCTATTTCCCGGCGACCACACCGCCGGCCGGTACGGTGGCTGAGGCGACGATGCGGGAGAACGCCGACCTGATCGCCGGCAGCTACGTGAGTTCGCGCAATTTCCACAGCACCTTCCTGTCGGTGTACGCGCTCGCCGACCAGACCCGGGTGACCGCATTGGACGATGGTCGGCTGCTGTTCGAACCCGGCCCGCAGAGCTACCAGCCGGCGGTGTACGAGCAGGTGTCGGAGTCGGTGTGGCGGGAGGTGCACGGCGATCAGACGATCGCGGTACGGACCGCCGACGGGGAGGTGACCGCGATCGGGCACGACTCTGCGCTCGCCCTGCTGCCGGCCGGTCCGGCCCACCGGCTGGGGCTGCCGGTGCTGATCGGCTCGGTGGTGGTGCTGGTGGTCGGACTCGTCGCCTGGCCGGTCGGGGCGGTGTTGCGCCGCCGCCGCGGCCGTCCCCTCCCGGCTGCGCCGGCCCGGATCCTGCGGCGGCTGGCCCTGGTCGGTGCGGCCTGCGCGGTGGTCGCGCTGGGCGGCTGGGCGACGGTCCTCGCCGCCGTGATCGACTTCCAGGCGGTGCCGCCGGCTGGGCTGCGGTTCTTGCAGGCTCTGCAGCTGCTCGGGGTGGCCGGGTTGGTGCCGGCGGCGATGTGGCTGGCAGGCGCGGTCCGCCACCGCGCGGGTTGGCGGCCGATCGCCGCCGGCGGGTTGCTCCTGCTCGCGCTGTCGGGCGTGGCCTGGTTCGCGCTGGCCTTCCAACTGTTGGCACCGAGCATCTCCTACTGACCCGACTGCCGCATGCTGGTGACGGTGGCCCAGCCACCGTCACCAGCGCACCGAGACCGGTAAGGATTGGCCCATGATCGACCATGACCCCGGCCGGGTGGCGCTGGCGCCGCAGCGGCTCCAGCGCTGGCTCGACCGGCGGCTCACCCAGTGCGGTGTAGCCGGCAGGTTCGGCCGGGACGTGGTGCTGGCGGCGGCGGTGACCGTGGCCAGCCTCGCCGTACTCGGTGTGTTCCTGCCGTTGCTCTCGCACGAGCTGCGGGTGCCGTTGGCGAGCGCCCAGGTCTGGTGGCTGATCGCCGCCGCGACCGGCCAGTCGCTGGCGCTGTGTCTGCGGCGGGTGCGGCCGCTGCTGTGCCTGGCCGTTGTGGTGGCCTGCCAAGTCGGCATCATCGTCGCGGTCCCGGGCGACAGCGTCCGGCTGCTCGCCCCGCTGGTCGCGGCGTACACGATCGCCACGCTGACGACGGTACGGCGGACCACGGCGGTGATCGGTGCGGCGGTGCTGGTGGAGACCCTGGCCGCGGCGGTGGTGGCGATGCCGCCGTCGACCGGGACGCTGGCCGGGGCCGCCGGCCAGGTCGCCTCCAGCGCCCTGAGCTACCTGGTCGCCGCGTTCATCGGGGTGTTCGTGGCCACCCGGCGTCGCTACCGGCAGCTGGTGCGGGCGCAGGCGGCCGAAGCCGAGCGGGCCCAGCGGGCGCGGCTGTCGGCCGCGGTCACCGCGGAACGGTCCCAGATCGCCCGGGAGCTGCACGACGTCGCCGCCCACCACCTGTCCGGCATGGTGGTCCAGGCGGCTGCGGTAGAACGGCTGGTAGAGCGCGACCCGGCGGCGGCCCGTGCCGGTGCGGCCTGGCTGCGGCGGCAGGGCAAGGAGACGCTCGACAATCTCCGGCAGGTGGTGGGGCTATTACGGGACCGGGCGGGCACCCCTGGACCCACCGCAGGGGCGGACGCCGCCGACCATGCCCCGGTGCCGGGCCTGGCCGCGCTCGGGCAGCTGGTCGAGACCGCCCGGGCGCTCGGCGCCGAGGTCGATCTCCGGCAGCAGGGCAGCGCGACGCCGCTGCCGCCGCTGGCGGACATCTCGTGCTACCGGATCGCGCAGCAGTCGCTGACCAACGCCCGGCAGCATGCCCCGGGTGCACCGGTGCGGATCGAGCTGACCTACGGCGTCCGCCGGGTCACCCTCGAGGTCGAGAACGGGCCCGCGGCTGCGAGGCCCGGGCCGGCCGAGACATCTCCCGGCGGCACCGGGCTCGCCGGCATGCGGGAACGAGCAGACCTGGTCGGGGCCGAGCTGGTCGCCGGCCCCACCGACGCTGGTGGCTGGCGGGTTACCCTCGAGCTGCCGGTCAGCAACGTCGGCCGGGATGACGACCGGCCGGGCGCCGCGGCCACGACCGGAGGTGGCAACCGGTGATCACAGTGCTGCTCGTGGACGACCAGGCGGTGGTCCGCGCCGGATTTCAGGTCCTGCTAGCGGAGGCGGGAGACATCGAGGTCGTGGGGGAGGCGTCCACCGGCCCCGCGGCGGTGGCGGCGGCGCGCCGGCTCCGGCCGGATGTGGTCTGCATGGATGTCCGGATGCCGGGCGGCGACGGGATCGCCGCAACCCGGGAGATCGTCGCCGACCCGGCCGGGCACCCCCCAGCCATCCTGGTGGTGACCACCTTCAACCTCGACGACTACGTGTTCGGCGCGCTGGAGGCGGGCGCGAGCGGGTTCATCCTGAAAGACTGCGACCCGGAGGAGCTGATCGGGGCGATCCGGAAGCTCGCCGCCGGTCACGGCTTGGTCGACCAATCGGTGACCAGGCGGGTCATCGCCGAATTTGCCCGGCGGCGGCGGGCCCCGGACCCGGCGGCCGGGGCGGCGCAGCTACTCACCGCCCGGGAGAGCGAGATCGTGCGGCTGCTGGCCCAGGGCATGTCCAACGCCGAGATCGCCCGGGAGCTCTTCGTGGAGACCAGCACCGTGAAATCACACCTCGGCCGGGTGATGTCCAAATTGGGAACGCGGGACCGGGTGCAGACCGTCATCTGGGCCTACCAACACGGACTCGCTTTCCCCGGCCGATCATGAGCGTGTTAGCCGACACGCCCGGCGTGTCTGTAAACACGCTCATGATCGGCGGCGAATTCGTGGAAGTCCTCGAAGGCTGGCTCGGTGAGGGCGTCGGGTAGCCGGAAGGCCCGACAGCGCGGGACCGGCTCGGCCTGTGGGTCACCGCCGATCGGCGTCGTGCTGCCGGTGGCGAAGGCGTCGGGGAGCGCCGTCCACCCCAGATTGAGTTCGAAGTAGCGGACCGCGGTGCGTACCGACGGTGTCCAATGGTCATCGAGGACGACCAGGCCACCGGGTCGGACGGTCTTACGGAGGAAGTAGAGGTCCACGAAGACTTCGTGGAACCGGTGGCTGCCGTCGACGAAGGCCGCGTCGGCGACCAGCCCGTCGGTGACCAGTTGCGGCAGCGCGATCGATGACCAGGCCGGCATCAGCGTGGTGATCGGGTCCAGTCCGGCATCGCAGATCAGGCCCCAGCCGACATTGCCGAAGGCGCGTTCCTGGTACGGGTCGATGATGACGTGCCGCGGCCGGGGTGGGTCGGTGGTAACAAGTGCTTCGCCGATGGCGAGCGCGGAGCTGGCGTAGGCGAGGCCGATCTCCACTACGGTCTCGGCGCGTTCGGCGATCAACAGGTCGCGGAGCAGGTCGCAGTCGTGCTCAGGCATGGCGACCGTCTCGAAGTCCCGCTCGTAGTCTCGGGTCCACGGTGGCCCTTCGGCGGCCAGTCGCCTGCGCACTGACCGGACTGTCGTCTCTCGTTCTGCTGAGTTCACTACGTCAGTGTCGAGGAGCGTGCAGCGTCGAACAAGTCTTGTATTTCGCTACCGGGCCGTGTTTTTCTGGAGCAGGAAGAGTTAGGCGCTGTGGCGGCCGAAGGCTGGGAGTATCGACTCACCGGCTAGCCCGCCTGCTCAGTCGGCGACCGCGCCGCTGGTGAGGTTCACCGCGGTCGCGGTGATCGACCGGGCATGATCGGAGGCGAGGAAGGCCGCGGTGGCTCCCGCCTCCGCCAGCGAGGGGAGCCGTTTGAGCATGGTCTCCTGCTCGATGCCGGCCAGGTCAGCTTCGGCGGTGTCGCCGCTGAGCCGGGAGAGCGGCACCAGGTCGCCGTCGCTGAACATGAACAACGAGTCGTACGCCGCGGCGCCCAGCACCGATTCCCGGAACCCGCCCGTGCGTAGCCAGCAGACTCGCACCCCGTGGGGGCCGAGTTCGGCGGCCCACTGCCGGTAGAGACCTTCGACCGCGTGCCAGGTGATGGCGGTGCTACCGAGTTCGGGGAAGGGCGGCCCGTATCCGGTCACCGTCATCACCGCGCCCGAGCCCTGCTGGACGATGTGGCGGGCGCAGGCCCGAACGGTGTAGAGGTGGGTCCGGAGGGCGTAGTCGACCGGGCCGAGCACATGCTCAGGCGGCAGTTCAGACAGCGGCGCGCCCTGGACATCGCCGTAGGAGATGGCGTTGAAGGTGATGTCGAGGCCACCGGCGTCGGCGGCGAGCGCCGCCACCTGTTGGTCCACCGCCGATTCATCCGTCGCGTCGACGGCGACCGCCGTGGCGTCGCCGCCGGCGTCGGTGATGTCGTCGGCTACCCGTTGGAGCTTCTCGATGGTACGGCCACCGAGGTAGACCTTCGCGCCTTCCTGTGCGAACGACCGGGCGACCGCGCTCCCGACGAAGCCGCCGGCGCCGAAGACCACCGCGACCTTGCCCTTGAGGATCATGCCTGGGCCGCCTTCTCGCCGAGGCTCGCCCGTCGGACGCCGAGCCGCTGGCCGAAAGACCGAACCAGCAGCCGCAGGATGCTCCGGATCCCCATACCACTCGCGATGACGAAGTCATCGTGGACATACACGCCCGGCTTGGCCTCGGCCGCGCGGGCCGCGTCTCGAACCGTGCGTAGCTGCGCCATCGTCATCTGCAGCGGCGGCTCGTCGGGTTGGTACTTTGTGCCGAGCGGATAGTCCCGACCGGGCATGCGCGACATTTCGATGTGGCAGCCCATGACATGGGTGACCGGGCGTGCCTCGGCGAATTCGACCAGCCGGTCCAGGCTCGCCACGAATGCTGGCATGTCGAACCCGTACAGCCGGCCCGGATAGACCGAATCGCCAGTGAGCAGAAAACCCGTCCACGGGTCGAAGAACGCCAGCGAGGTCGGGTGATGGCCGGGAGCGCCGACGAGGTCGAGGACGCGTCCGCCAAGATCGAAGCTGACCACCTGCTCCGGCCAGTCAGCTATGCCGAAGAACGACTGCACTGAGTCCAGGTCCGAGGGCACCACTGTGGTGAGCGGGCGGTCCGCGAACTGCTCATCACCGGCGATGTGGTCGCCGTGTGCGTGCGTGTGGGCCACCACCAGCGCGTAGTCGGCTCGGGGGTGGCTGGCCAGCCAAGCCGAGACCAGCTCGTCGACGGTCGCGCGTAAGGGGAAGGTCGCCGGGTCTTTCGTCGCACCGGTATCGAGCAGGAGCACGCGGTCGTTACCGAAGAGCAGATACAGGAACGGTGCCTCATGGCTGACGGTCATGCTCTGCCGCAGGATGTATGTGTGCTCGTCGTACCGGTGGACCTGAAGCAACGGATCGGCACTGTCTGCCTTCGACCGCGACCCGTGGATCCACCGTACGTCGAGATCTCCGGCGACCGGGCCACCACTGAAGTCCACCATCGCGCTACGTTACCGCGATTCTCCGGGCCTGGCTACGGCACGGGCCTGATTACGGCACCGGGCCTGCTACGGCAACGGTGCGAGGATGAGGCGGAGCCGGTGCGGGCCGGGGCCGAGCCGGTATCGTTCGCCCACCGAGGGTCCACAAGACCCGCTGCCGAGCCCGGTGTGCCCGACATCGAGGTTCAGATAGACGACGTCGTCTGCCACCAGGTCGGTGGTGTGCTGGGCGGCGGTGAGCAGCTCACTGGTCCAGCGCCGGGCAGTCAGCTGGTAGGTGTCCGGGCTGGACACGCGAAACCCGCCGCCGTGCTCGTCGCGGAGCTCGGCCCACCGTACGCTCATCCGGCCGCCGTTCTCCTGCGGGAAGATATAGGGGGTCTGCCACTCGTCGACCGTCCGGGTGAAGCGTCCGACCCGGGCGGCCTGCCGCGAGTCGGCGTACGCCTCGCCCGGACCGAGTCCGAACCACTCTACGGTGGATAGTGTGCCCGGCACCGCCAGCCGGACCCCGACGCGGGGCAGCGGAAAGGGAAACTCGCCGTCGGGAGTTACCGACAGCTCCAGGGCGACCGCCTGCTGGTCGGCGGTCCAGCGGTAGGTCGCCCAGAACCCGTTCCGCTGCTGGGCCGCGGCGACCCGGGTGGTGACCACGATGGCGTCGTCGTCGCGGCGCAGGTCGACGAGCCGGTGCTGCAGCCGGTCCAACCCGGCGTCGCGCCAGGCCTGGGCCAGCTTGCGGTCGCCGTAGTAGCCCTCGTCGTTGTCGGTGGGTGCCCGCCACACGTCCAGCCGCGGACCGTCGACGGCCATCCCGGCTAGGGCGCGAAGCGTCCCCCGCGCCGGGTCGAACTCGGCCGGCCCCAGGGTGTCACCGCGGCGTTTCGTGCCGGTGGGCAGCCGTCGCGGGGTGGCCGGCCGCACCATGACCTGGCCCTGACCGAGTTCGTGCCCGGCCGCCGCCCACGGCTGGTCGACGGTGAGCCGCGCGGAGATGGTCAGCCAGCTCTCCGCGCTAGTGGCGGGGAGCCTCGGCAGCGCCACCTCGACCTCCTCATCCGGCGCCAGCGGCGGGACTGGCAGCGTGCCTTCGGCTGCCGGGAGCCCTTCTTCCTCGATCACCCAGTGGTAGGTGACCTGGTCGAGGGCGGCGAAGTCGTACCGGTTGCGGATCCGGACCGAGTCGGCGTCGGTCGCCGCGATCGTCACCGGCGCGTAGACGGCGGCGAGCTCCCGCAGGCCGGGCGACGGGGTCCGGTCGGGCGAGACCAGGCCGTCGATGACGAAGTGACCGTCGTGCAACGGTTCGCCGAAGTCGCCGCCGTAGCCGAAATACTCCTGCCCGTCGGCGCTGCGGCGCCGGAGGCCGTGGTCGATCCACTCCCAGACGAAGCCGCCCTGGCAGCGGGGGTAGCGCTCGAACAGGTCCTGGTAGTCCCGCAGGCCCCCCGGGCCGTTGCCCATGGCGTGCGCGTACTCGCAGAGGATGAACGGCTTGTCGCGCCGCAGCTCGTCGGCGGCCTGCTCGTACCGGCCGACCGCGTCGACGGTCGCCAGCGGTGGGTACATCGCGCTGTACACGTCGACGTAGCGGCACTCGTGGTCGCCCTCGTAGTGCAGCGGCCGGCCGGGGTCGCGCTCCCGTGTCCACTGTGCCATCACCCGGTGGTTGTCGCCGATGCCGGCTTCGTTGCCTAGCGACCACATGATGACGCTGGGATGGTTCTTGTCCCGTTCGACCATCCGGCGCATCCGGTCCAGGTACGCCCCCTGCCACTGTGGGTCGTCGCTGGGGTTGCCGGGCCACCCTTGCCAGTCTTCCAGCCCGAACCCGTGGGTCTCGATGTCACATTCGTCGATTACCCAGAACCCGAGTTCGTCGCAGAGCTCCAGCATCGCCGGGTGGGGTGGGTAGTGGCTGGTCCGGATGGCGTTGATGTGATGGCGTTTCATCAGTAGCAACTCGTCGCGGACCACGTCCATCGGCACCGCGCGGCCGTGGTCGGGGTGGAACTCGTGCCGGTTGACACCCCGGAACAGGATCCGCCGGCCGTTGACGGTCAACAGCCCGTCGGTGATCCGGACGGTCCGGAACCCGATCCACAGCGGCACCGTCTCGGCGTCGGTGGCGAGCGTCGCCTGATACCGGTACGGCGTCTCGGCGTTCCACGGTCGTACCTGGCCGACGGCGTGGTCGGTGTTGGTGGCGGCGTCGAGCAGCCCGAGTTCGGGCACGCTGATCCGCGCCGGTGCCGCGGTCTCCACCCGCAGCGTGCCTCGCCCGGTGAGGTGGTCGTAGTCGGCGTGAACGAAGTAGTCGTCGATCCCGCCGGCCGGTCGAGCCAGCAGGGTGACGTCCCGGAAAATCCCGGAGAGCCACCACATGTCCTGGTCTTCCACGTAGCTGCCGGCCGACCATTGGTGTACCCGGACGGCGAGCAGGTTGCGCCCGCCGGGGATCAGCGCGGCGGTAGCGTCGAACTCGCTCGGCAGCCGGCTGCCGGAGGTCACCCCCAGTTCGTGGCCGTTGAGCCAGACCCGCGCGCACGAGTCGATCCCCTCGAAGCGGAGCACCGCCGGGGTGCCGGCCCAGGCGGCCGGCGCGTCGAAGTCGGTGCGGTAGTCGCCGGTCGGATTCTCGGTGGGTACGTGCGGCGGGTCGATCGGGAACGGGTAGACCACGTTGGTGTACGCGGGCTCGCCGTGGCCGTGCAGCTGCCAGTGCGCCGGCACCGGCAGGTCGTGCCAGCCGGTGTCGTCGAAGTCGACCTGCCAGAAGTCGGCCGGGGCCTCGGCGACCGTCGGCGAGAGGTGGAACCGCCAGGTGCCGTTGAGGTCGATGGCCGCTGCGTCGGATCGGAAGGCGGCGCGGGCCGGCAGGCGACCGGCGCCGGGGTCGGGCTGCGCGAGGTACGGCGTGGTCATGATCAGCAGGCTACCCATTACGAGCTGATCATGGACCTAGGTACCTGATCGGAGCCGTTCTCGGTGCCTAACCCCATGATCGCGGCGGCGGGGGAGGGCTCTGTGGTCGGCGCCGCTATGGTGGCGGGCATGGCGGAGCAGCTGGTCGACATCTTCACCGATGGCGCGTGCAGCGGCAATCCCGGCCCGGGCGGCTGGGGGGCGTTGCTGCGGTACGGCGACCACGAGCGGGAGATCTTCGGTGGCGAGTCCGGGGCGACCACCAACAACCGGATGGAGCTGTTGGCGCCGATCATGGCCTTGGAGAGCCTGACCCGGCCGGCCCAGGTCCGGGTCCACACCGACAGCACGTACGTGCGTAACGGCATCACCTCGTGGCTGCCCCGTTGGCAGCGCAACGGCTGGCAGACGGCTGGCCGGCAGCCGGTCAAGAACGCTGACCTCTGGCGTCGGCTGGCGGCCGCGGCGAGCCAGCACGAGGTGACCTGGCACTGGGTGAAGGGCCACGCCGGGCACGTCGAGAACGAACGCGCCGACCAGCTCGCCGCGAAAGGCTTGCACGAGGCACGGGGCTAGCGCGAACTGATCACGTTCGCCGCCATCGCGGTGCTCGACCTGCCCCGACCCCGGCCGCGGGGCGGCCCCGTGCGCCCTCTACCTGCCATGACAGTGATTCGACAGCGATCGGAGAGTCGGCTGCGGCATCGTCTGAACGGATCGGACTTCACCTGGGAGGGTAGCGATGCGGGTGCCGGGCGGGACCATGGCGGAGGCGCTGGCGGCCAACGGGGGACACTCGGCGGGTGGGCCCAGGGTGGTGGAGTTGGCGCTGGATTCGCTGGTGTCGACCGGCTCGCCGCGATCGGCGGGGGAGGATGCGGCGCATGTGGCGCTGCTGGCGGAGCAGCCGGGGGTCTCGCTGCCGCCGATCCTGGTGCATCGTCCGACGAACCGGGTGATCGATGGTGCGCACCGGGTCCGGGCGGCGCAGTGGCGAGGGGATCGGACGATTCGGGCGGTCTACTTTGAGGGCAGCGACGACGACGCGTTCGTGGTGGCGGTGCGCGCCAACAATGCCCACGGGCTGCCGTTGCCGGATCGGCGGGCGGCCGCGCGGCGGATCCTCATGAACTTTCCCGCTTGGTCGGACCGGGCGGTGGCGGCGGTGACCGGGTTGGCGCCGGGGACGGTGCAGTCGGTGCGGGCGCAGGGCGGTCACCAGCCGCCGGTGGCCGCCCGGGTGGGGCGGGATGGCCGGGTCCGGCCGTTGGATCCGGCGCAGGGGCGGCGACTCGCCGCGTCGGTGATCACTTCGCGGCCGGATGCCTCGCTTCGGGAGGTCGCCCGGCTCGCGGGGGTTTCGGTGGGGACAGCCCGTGATGTCCGGCGGCGGCTCCGCGACGGCGAAGAGGTGGTGCCGCGCGGCGCCCGTTCAGCCGCGGCGCCATCGGTCGCCGAGGTCCGTACGGTGTCCCTGGGCCGCGGCGGATCCGAGGCCCGGGCCGGGCGTTCGGTGACGCATCACGCCGCGGCGGCGGCCAAGGGGCGGCATGATGGCGCGCCAGCGGCGGGTCGGCACGGCGCCCCGTCGGTGGGGAACGATGAGCGCGGAGTGTTCTCGGTAATGCAGGTGCTGCAGCAGGACCCGGCGCTGCGCTACTCGGAACGCGGCCGGCAGGTGCTGCGGTGGCTCGGTGCGCACTTTGTCGATCCGGCCGATTGCCGCCAGGTGGCGGCAGAGGTGCCGCTGCACAGCAGTTACTCGATCATCGAGGTGGCGCAGGCGTACGCGGCGGCGTGGCAGTCGCTCGCCGATGAGCTGACCGGGCGGGTACGGGCGGGGTCAGGGGAACGAGAAGCCGCGTTCGAATGAGGTGATCACCTGGTCGACGAGCGCGGGCAATGGCTGCCGGAAGTCGATTGTGTACCAGTAGCGCATCACCCCGATGATCGCCCCTACGAAGCCGTGGGCGAAGACGTGGAGTTCCAGGTCGTTCGGATCGCGGCCGAGCTGTTCGGCGAACCGGCCGATGATCATTGTGGCCACTTCGTGGGCCTGGACGGCGGTGGCGGCGGCGATCGCCGGTTCCTGCATCATGTGGTGGATCCGGCGCCGCACGCGTTGCTCGTCGACCCGCATCATCTCGCCGATGGTCTCGTCCATTACTCGCCGGACGGCTTCGATCGGGGGTTGGCTGAGCAGTTCGCTGGCGATGCGTTCGATCGCGATCGGGTCGTACTCGTCCCAAAGCACGATCTGCTCCTTGGTGCCGAAGTAGCGGTAGACCGAGCTGGGGGAGACCTCGGCGGCGTCGGCGATGCGCTCGATCGGGACCTGCTGGTAGCCGTACAGGTCGAACAGCTCCAGCGCCACCTCCTGGATGCGGCGCATCGCGGCGAGGCGTTTGCGCTCTCGTAGGCCCATCTCACGATCCACGCCGCCAGCATAGCGCCCTGAAAGCCACTGTCGCTTGACAGTTACTTTCAAAAGGTGTCTACTGGATCTGGGAGTTACTTTCAGTTTGTGCGGGCGCTGCGTCCGCCGTCACCAGTACGGGAGCGTTGTCGTGAGTCAGGCGATCATGATCGACGGCCTGCGTAAGCGGTTCGGAGCCACCCAGGCCCTCGACGGGGTGGACCTGCGCGTCACCACCGGCGAAGTCCACGGCTTCCTCGGCCCGAACGGGGCTGGCAAGTCCACCACTATCCGGATCCTGCTCGGGTTGCTCCGCGGCGACGCCGGCCGGGTTACGGTGCTGGGAGGCGACCCGTGGCGGGACGCGGTGGCGCTGCATCGTCGGCTCGCCTATGTCCCCGGAGATGTGCGGCTCTGGCCGAACCTGTCGGGAGGGGAGGCGATCGACCTGTTCGGCGACTTGCGCGGGGGGATCGGCCGCCGCCGCCGCGACGAGCTGATCGAGCGGTACCAGCTCGATCCGACCAAGCGGTGTGCCAGCTACTCCAAGGGCAACCGGCAGAAGGTGGCGCTGGTCGCCGCGCTCGCGTCCGGTGTGGAGCTACTCGTCCTCGACGAGCCCACCTCGGGCCTCGACCCGTTGATGGAGACGGTCTTTCAGGAGACGGTCCGGGAGCAGGTCGCGGCCGGTGGCACCGTGCTGCTCTCCAGCCATGTGCTCGCCGAGGCAGAGAGCCTGTGTGACCGGCTCAGCATCATCCGCTCCGGGCGGATCGTCGAGTCGGGCAGCCTCGCCGAACTGCGCCACCTGACCCGTACCACCATCCGGGTGGTGACCGCGCGCCCGGTGACCGGCCTATCCGACCTGCCCGGGGTCCACGACCCGCAGGTACGCGGGAGCGAGCTGGTCTGCGAGGTGGCGAGCGACGCGATGGACCCGGTGCTGCGGCACCTGCTGCCGTTCGAGGTGCAAAGCTTGACGGCGACTCCGCCGACCCTCGCCGAGTTGTTTCTGCGGCACTATGGGGACGAGTTGGCGCAGCTCGGCACCGCCGACCTCACCACCACCGGCGGTGCGGCATGACTCACCTCACCGGCACGGGCCGACTGTTCCGGCTGGCGGTCCGGCGCGATCGGGTGTTGTTGCCGGTTTGGCTGGTCGCCATCAGCGGGCTCGCGGTCGCGGTCGTCTCCAGCGTGTCCGCCCTCTACACCAGCGCCGAGGAGCGCAGCCAGGCGGCGGCGTTCAGCGCCGCGAACGTCGCGGCGCGGATCTTCGACGGCCCGGCGTCGGGCAGCTCGCTCGGCGCCATGACCATGGTCGAGTCGTACTGGCTGCTCGCTGTGCTAGCGGCGATCATGAGCGCCCAGGCGGTGGTCCGCCACACTCGGCAGGACGAAGAGACCGGTCGGGCTGAGCTGCTCGGCGCCGCCGCGATCGGCCGGTACGCCCGGCTGGCCGCCGCGCTGCTGCTCGCGCTGGTGGCCAATCTGCTGCTGACCGGGGCGGTCGCGGGCGCGCTGATCGCCAACGACCTGCCGGTCGCGGGGTCGTTCGCGGGCGGGGCCGCGGTCGCGGCGACCGGGCTCACCTTCGCCGGGGTAGCCGCGGTCACCGCCCAGCTCTCGACCACTCAGCGGGGCGCGAACGGGTTGGCGATGGCGGTGCTCGGGGCGGCTTTCCTGCTGCGGGCGGTGGGTGACGCCGCCGGCGAGGTCGCGGCGAACCAGGTCGAGCTGGTCAGCGCCTGGCCCTCCTGGTTGTCGCCGATCGGCTGGGGCCAGCAGCTGCGCCCGTTCTACCAGGACAACTGGGAGGTGCTGGGGCTCTTCGGCGGGCTGTTTGCGATCCTGGTCGCGGTGGCTTTCGCGCTGACCAGCCGGCGCGACCTCGGCTCCGGGCTGCTGGCGGATCGCCGCGGCCCGGCCACAGCGCCGGCCGCACTGCTCAGCCCGCTCGGGTTGGCGTGGCGGCTACAGCGGGGCATCCTGCTGGCGTGGCTGGTCGGGTTGGTCATCGTCGGGGCCGCCTTCGGCGCGGTCGGCGACAGCGTCGACGACTTCGTCGGGATCAGCGACCAGTTCGAGCAGTTGATCGTCGCGCAGGCGGCCGGGGCGGACCTGGTCGATCTCTTCTTCGGCTTCCTCACCGGCTTCCTGGGGATCGCGGCGGCCGGCTACACGGTGCAGGCGTTGCTGCGGATGCGGGCTGAGGAGGCGGCCGGGCACCTGGAGTCGGTGCTTGCCACCGCGGTCAGCCGGGCGACCTGGCTCGGCAGCCACGCGCTGATCGCCGGCGCCGGGACGCTGCTGCTGCTGGTTGCGACCGGCGTCAGCGGCGCGGTCGGGTACGCGTTCGCCGCCGGTGATCTGGCGACCGGCCTGGGCATGCTGCAGGCCAGTCTGGGGCAGCTGCCGGCCGTGTTGGCGGTCGGCGGGTTCGTTGTCGCGGTCTTCGGCCTGGTGCCGCGGTTCGCGGTGGCGTTGTCCTGGGCGGCGTTGGCGGTCAGCCTGGTGATGGGCCAGTTGGGGGAGCTGCTGGAGCTGCCGCGGCCGGTGTTGAACGTCTCCCCGTTCACCCATCTGCCGCCGGTTCCGGCCGAGTCGTACGCCTGGCTGCCAGCGATGATCATGGTGGCGGTGGCGGCGGTGCTGGCGGTCGGCGGGTTGGTCTCATTCCGGCGACGTGACCTGGCGCTGGGTGCATGATCATGAGCAGGTGCCCCGGCCGGCGGGCTGCTGACGCGTGGTAGCGTCCGTTAGCCTGGATCGGTCCGTTCCGGGGTGCTTGCCCTGATCCTCCGCTTTTTCGGGAGCATGGCTGATGACGACGCTCGAGGCGATCGTGCTCGGCATCATTCAAGGGCTATTCATGTTCGTGCCGGTCAGCTCGACCAGCCACCTGGCGCTCAGCCAGCACTGGTTCGCCGCGGCCGGTTCGGAGATGCCGCCACCGGACTCCCCGGAGATGATCCTCTTCGATATCGTGGTGCACGTCGGCACCCTGGTGTCGATCGTGGTGGTGATGCGGGCCGGGCTGGCCAAGCTCCTCACCGGCGTCGGCGCGGACCTGCGGCAGGTTGCCGGCCGGCAAGGCGGCCGGCACCGGCGCCGCCGGTTCGGGGTCGCCGAGGCCACGCCGGTCGCCGCCGCGGTGCTCTCCCCGCCCCGGCCGGACTACCTCTACCTGCGGTTGGCGGCGTTGGGCATGGTCACCGTCGCGACCACCGGGGTGCTCGGACTGGTGATCCGGGCGGTCGGGACGGGTATCTTCGCGCTGCCGGCGCTGATCGCGGTCGCGTTGATCATCACCGGCGGCATTCTGTGGTGGACCGACTCGGCCGGCCCACAGTGGCGGGGCGCCCGCCAGCTGACCGTCTGGGTGGCGATCGGCATCGGCGTCGCCCAGGCCGCGGCGCTCGTTCCCGGGTTCAGTCGCAGCGGGTTGACGATCGCGGCGGCGCTGCTCTTCGGCCTATACCGGCCGCTCGCCGCCCAGTTCAGCTTCTTCGTGGCGATTCCGACGATTCTGGCCGCGATGGTGGTACAGACGGCCGATGTGCTCCGCAGCCCCGAGGAGCTCACCATCGGCCTGCCCGCGTACGCGGCCGGGTTCGTGGTGGCCGCGGTGGTGGGCGCCTTCGCGCTCGCGCTCGTGCTCAAGCTGCTCTACAAGGCGAAGTTCCGGTACTTCGCGGTCTACGTCTGGCTGCTGGCGCTCGCGGTCCTGTTCATCCAGCCACCCCACCTGGGGTGAGAACGGCGCCGCTGCGCCGGCTGCCGCAGCAGGTCCGACAGGATGTCCTGGACCGGTGCGCTGGCCGGCAGTCGCCAGCCGACCTCGGTCGGGGAGACCAGCCAGCGGACCGGCCCTTCGACCAGCCGGGTGGGCGGCGCCGGCACCCAGGAACCGCGGCCATGCCGGACCACACTGAGCTCGCCGGCGAGCTGGTCGCAGAGCGGCTCGCCGGGCGTGACCAGGAACATCCAGCGTCCAGTCGGGATGGTCGCGACCGGCCCCCGCCGCGGACCGGACCAGCGGCGGGACTCCCGCAGCAACGCCCCGAGCGGAGCGGCGATCTCCAGCACGTCGAAGGCGACGCCGGTGGGCAGCAGGACGCTATGCGGGGCGTACCGCCACCATTCGATTAATCGGGCCCGATCGACGCTGGCCGCCGGCTCCCAGTGCTCCAGCACCGGGTGGCAGGCGGTGGTGGGGCAGCCGGGCCGGCCACAGTCGAAGCGCCGGGCGCGCAGGCTGGCGCCGGGCGTGATCGGCCAGCCATTACTGGCCATCCGCAGCGCCGCGCGCCGCAGCCGTTGTCGCGTGAGAACCATGTCTTTCCCCCCAAATCAGACGCTAGCGTCCTAGCAGAGTGGCTTCTGCGTTACCGAGAGAACACGCGGTCGTTTCTCCGGAAGAGGGACACAGTTGCAACCCACACTGAGAAGTACGAGGATCGGACGAGTACCCGACGCACACCGTGTGCGACCGGCAAAGCACAGATGAAGGACAGGCCAACGACCCGAGGCGCGCCTGCCACCGAAGGAAGGTGAGTAGACGTGGAAGAGCTGCCGATCGGGCGCCGGGTAGCCTACTGGCGCAACCGGCGCCGGATGTCGCAGCAGGTCTTCGCGGACCGGTTGGGCAAGAGTAAGAGCTGGGTGGACAAGGTCGAGCGGGGTGTGCGCCGGCTGGACAAATTCTCCCTTATCCACGACATCGCCGATGTCCTGCAGGTCGAGACGAAGCTGTTGCTCGGCAGCGAACCGGACCGTCGGGACGACCGCCGGGAGGAGACCCACCTGATCGCCCGCTCCGAAGTGGTCGAAATCCGGGCCGCTCTCGAACGCTACGACCAGGTCAATCTCTTCTACCCGCCGCCCACGCCACCGCCGGCGCTCAGCGAACTGGGCAAGTCCGTCCGGCACGCCTGGCTGACCTATCAGCACGCCAAGGGCCAGACGTTGGCGAGGCTGTTACCGGACCTGCTCCGCCAAGCGCAGACCGCCGACCTGTTCTACCAGCGCACTGACCAGGCCGCCCGGGCGGCACACCTGCTCGGGCAGGTCTACCAGATCGCCTCCTCGTCACTGCGTAACCTCGGCGAGTTCGAGCTGGCCTGGCTCGCGGCCGATCGGGCGGTCGCGGTCGCCCAGCGCGCCAAGGATGAGCTGCTGGCCGGGGTGGCGACCTTCCGGGTCGGGATGGCGCTGTTGGCGATGGGGCGGGCCAGACCCGCGCTGGAGATCAACATCAGCGTGGCGAACCGGCTCGCGCCGCCGTACGGGCGGGACTCCACACCCCAGCAGCTCTCGGTCTACGGGATGCTGCTGCTGCAGGGAGCGATGGCGGCGGCCAAGATCCGGGACGGCTCGACCGCTTCCGACCTGCTCCGCGCCGCCGACGAGGCCGCCCAGTGGCTCGGCGCCGACCACAACCACTACTGGAGCTGTTTCGGCCCGACCAACGTGCTGCTGCACCGGGCGGCCGCCGCGGTGGAGATGGGGGAGGGGAAGTACGCGGTCGCCACCCACGAGCAGATCGGGGCGGACGGGTTCGCGGCGCTGGTGCCGGAGCGTCGGGTGCACTTCCTGCTCGACCTGGCCCGCGGCTGGGCGCAGGTCGGCGACGTGCAGCGGGCCGGCGAGATGCTGGTAGCCGGCGACCGGCTGGCCCCGGCCGAGCTGCGGTCCCGGCCGATCGTGCGGGAGATCCTCGGTGACGTGATGCGGCGAAGTCAGGGCACACCACCTCCGGCGGTCTGCGAACTCGCCGCACAGACGGGGGTGGGCGGGTGAACCGTCCCCGCAACGACAGCTCGGTCAGCACGCCACCGGTGCTGTACGCGGTCGCGTGTGGCTCGCCCCCCGCCGGTCACCTCGGCCACCTGGTGGCGATGGCGCAGCACGCCGGCTGGCAGGTCTGCGTGATCGCCACCCCGGACGGTCGCAAGTTCATCGACGCCGAGGCGCTGGCGGCGCAGACCGGCTACCCGGTCCGGTGCCACTACAAGCACCCGGGCGACCGCGACCTGTTGCCGCGTCCAGACGCGATAGTGGTGGCCCCGGCGACCGTCAACACCGTCAATAAATGGTCCTGCGGGATCGCCGACACGCTGGCCTTGGGCGTGCTCGTGGAGGGGTACGGCCTCGGCCTGCCGATCGTCGTGATGCCCTACACCAACACCGCGATGGCCGCACATCCGGCCTTTCATGAGAGCCTCCGCCGACTGCGGGCATGGGGGGTACGGGTCCTGTTCGGAGACGACGTGCTGCCGATGCCCGCCCCCGGCACTGGTTCCCGGCAGGCGGCGCACTTTCCGTGGCGACTGGTGCTGGCCGCGGTTGGCCCGCCGCAGCGTCGCCCCGCCAACACCGCCCGAGGGGTCGCCACCCCGACCTCCGGCCCCGCCGCGCTGCGGAACCGCAGCCACCGCGCCGGCCCGGACGGGCGGACGCTGCTGGCGCCGCCGGCGGCTCCGCGTCCGGCGCCGGCGCTGCGCCGGGGCGAACCGCTGGCTGAGCGGGCCGGCTGACCAATCGAGTGGCCGGGTCAGCCACCGGTCTGGCAGGTCAAGAATCTCGCCAGGTCGATCAGCCGGTGGGCGTATCCCCACTCGTTGTCGTACCAGCCGACCACGCGTACCAGATCGTCGAGCACTGTCGTGAGTTCGGCATCGACCACACAGGACGCGGTGGAGCCGAGTAGGTCGGTGGAGACCAACGGTGCGTGACTCACCGCCAGGTAGTCCTTCAGAATGCTCAACGACGCCTGCGTCAGCGTATGGTTTATGTCATCTGCGTTCGCTGGAGCCTGCAACCGCAGGGTGAGGGTCGCGGCGGAGACGGCGGTGACCGGAACCCGGATCGCGGTCGCCGCGACCTGGCCGGCCAGCTCTGGCAGCACCCGGTCGAGCGCGTGCCGGACGCCGGGGACGTTGGCCGGCACCAGATTGGTCGCGTTGGCTCGGGCCATCCGGAGATTGTGGTGGACACCGTCGAGCAACGGGCCGGGTCGGCTGCCGTGCGAGTAGGCGATCGAAGCGCTGGCCTTCCCCACCCCGTACGCCTGATGGAGGGGACTGAGCATTGTGGCCATGCAATAAGTGGTGCAGCAGGAGTTCGACACCACCCGGTGTTGACCGGGGTCGAAGTCGTGCTCGTTGAGCCCCATCATCAGTGAGACATCGGCGTCGGGTGAGGCGGTGGAGATGACCACCAGCGGCGCCCCGGCGATCAGGTGGCCCCGGGCGCTGTCGCCGCGGGTAAATTGTCCGGTCGCCTCGATCGCCAGGTCCACATCGTAGCTTCGCCAGTCGAGCTGGTCGGGGCGAGGCAGGTGGGTGAGCGCTACGGTCGTGTCGTCGACCCGGATCGCGCCGCGGCCGGCGCGAACCTCGCCCGGGAACGGCCCCCGGATCGAGTCGTACCGCAGCAGGTGCGCCACGGTGTCGAGGTCGGCGGTGTCGTTGGCGACGACGACGTCGACGTCGGGGACGCTGGTGTGGATGATCCGCCACAGGTTGCGGCCGATGCGCCCGACGCCGTTCAGGCCGATCCGGATAGTCATCTGTCCTCCCCGTATGGTGCGCCCACCACTTCGAACGCTGGCGATAGTACGCGCGGTAAGCAGTGGTCGCACCCTGAGTTTATGAGACGTGAGCTTTGCTATACAACCGATAAATCATTGCAAAACTCACGAATATGGACATGTTTTCCTGACTCCGGTGGGTGGGGTGGTGCCGGTAGGACCAGCCGCGGTATTCGGCCACACCCGAGCCGAACCGACCCGACATCGTGGTCGGCCGATCCGGTCGATGCCCTGCCGGCCCGGCGGTGGTGTGCCCGGCAGTGATCCGCAGCTAGGCTACATGCCGTCCGGTCACCGCCAGTGGGACCACCCGCGCTGCGCACCGGGCCACCGCCACCCCGCTCCCGCCCCCGGAGGCCCCTGCGACATGACCCGTTACCGGGCCGTACTCTTCGACTTTTTCGGCACCCTCAGCCACGCGGTCACCCGCGGCCCCTGGCACGACCTCGCCGCGCGGCACCTCGGTTGTGACCCGACCGCCCTACTCGACATGCTCGACCGCACCTTCAGCGTCCGGGCAACCGGCGCGTTCGGCGACGCCGAATCCACTCTCCGATGGGTGTGTGACCTGCTCGACCTGCACCCGCCGGCCGCGCGGATCCAGGCGGCGGTGCGAGCCAAGGAAGCCGCCGTGCACGCGGACACCCGCCTGAGACCCGACGCGGTCGACACCCTCGCCGCGCTCCGGGCCCGAGGGCTACGCACCGCCGTGGTCAGCGACTGCGGCTACGAGCTGCCGCGGTTCCTGCCGGCGTTGCCGATCGCGCCGCTCCTCGACACCTGCGTCTACTCGGTCGAGGTGGGGCGCCGCAAACCCCACCCGCGGCTCTACCAAACCGCCTGCCGCCGGCTCGGCGTCGCCCCCGACCAGTGCCTCTACGTCGGAGACGGCGGCAGCCAGGAGCTGACCGGGGCCCGGGCCGCCGGCATGACCGCCCTCCAGCTCGCCGCCCCCGATCTGCACGAACACCTGGTCTTCGACCAGGAAGCCAGCTTCGACGGGCCGCGGATCGGGACGCTCGCGGAGCTGCTCGACTGGTTCGACATCCCGACGGCTCGCCCCAGATGTCCGGTGGTGTCCACCGGTGACCGGCCGGCTGCGGTAACCTCGCCGCCGTGACCCAACCAACCCCGACCGTGGCCGACGTCGCGGCCACCCTGGCCCGCCACTACCCACCCGACTGGGCCGCCGACTGGGACCAGGTCGGGCTGGTGCTCGGCGAGCCCGAAGCCCCGGTGCGCCGCGTCCTGTGCGTCGTCGACTGCGTCCCCGAAACCGTCGCCGAGGCGGTCGACGCCGGCGTGGACCTGATCGTCGCCCACCATCCGCTGCTGCTGCGGCCGGTCTCCACGGTGGCGCCCACGACCTACAAAGGCCGGATCATCCACGACCTGATCCGCGCCGGCATCGCCCTCTACGTCGCCCACACCAACGCCGACGTCGCCGACCCCGGCGTCTCCGACGCCCTCGCCGCCCGGCTCGGGTTGCGCGACCTCCGCCCGCTGCGGCCGCTCGCCGCCGACCTGGCCGCGATCGGCCCCGGCAGCCAGCTCGGCGCCGGCCGGATCGGGGTGCTGCCGACGCCTGCGACCCTCGCCGAGTTGGTCCAGCAGGCGGCCGAGGCGCTGCCGCGTACCGCCTGGGGGGTCCGGGCCGCCGGCGACCCGCAGCGGCGCATCTACACCATGGCGGTCTGCGGTGGCGCCGGCGATAGCTACCTCGCCGACGCCACCGCCGCCGGCGTCGACGCCTACCTCACCGCCGACCTGCGGCACCACCCAGTCAGCGAACACCTCGCCGCCGGCGGGCCGGCGCTGCTCGACGCCGCCCACTGGGCGACCGAACGGCCCTGGCTGGATGAACTGGCCCGGTTGCTGCGTGACACGCTGAGAGTGGAGCCGGTGGTCTCAGACCTCGACACCGACCCGTGGACCGCGCACGCGAAGGAGCCGCTGTGAAGGCCGACCCGAACGCCCAGAAACTGCTGCTCGACCTGCAGGGCATCGACACCACCCGGCAACAGCTGGCGCACCGCCGTACCCACCTGCCCGAGCTGGCCCAGCTCACCGAACTCACCCGGGAGCTGTCCACTCTCGATGGCGACCGGGTGAGGGCGCAGGTGGAGGTCGACGACCTCGACCGGGACATAACCCGGCTGGAGCGCGACACCGAGCAGGTGCGGGCCCGCAAGGACCGCGACGCCGCCCGGCTCGCCGCCGGTGTCGGGCCGGCCCGGGAACTCGAAGCCCTGCAACACGAGATCGAGTCGCTCGACCGGCGGCAGCGGGAGCTGGAAGACGCGGAACTCGAACTGATGGAACGGCGCGAAACCGCCCAGAGCACCCTGACCGAGGCGCAACGGCGGCTCGCCGATTGCGAACGGCGCCGCGCCGAAGCCGAGGCCAGCCGCGACGCCGCCCTCGCCGAGATCAGCGAACAGGAGGCGGCGCAGACCGAGGCGCGCAAACCGCTGGTCACCCAGCTGCCGGCCGACCTGGTCACGCTCTACGAACGGATCCGCGACGACGCTGGCGGGCTCGGCGCGGCCCCGGTCCGGGGCGGCCGGTGCGGCGGCTGCCGGCTCGAACTCTCCGGCAGCGAACGTGCCCGGGTCAAAGCCGCCCCACCGGACGAGGTCGTACGCTGCGACGAGTGCCGCCGGATCATGGTGCGGACCGCCGAGTCCGGGCTATGAGCCGACGCGTCATCGTCGAAGCAGACGGCGGCGCCCGCGGCAACCCCGGCCCCGCCGGGTGGGGCACGGTCGTGCGCGACGCCGAGACCGGTGACGTGCTCGCCGAGCGCTCCGAAGCGATCGGCATCGCCACCAACAACGTCGCCGAGTACCGCGGCGTCATCGCGGGACTCGCCGCCGCCGCCGAGCTGGGCGCCGAAACGGTCGAGGCCCGGATGGACTCCAAACTGGTGGTCGAACAGATGACCGGCCGCTGGCGGATCAAGAACCCGGGGCTGCGGCCACTGGCGGCGGAGGCGGCCGCGCTGGTCCGCCGGTTCGACAACGTCGACTGGCGATGGGTGCCCCGGGAACGCAACCGGGACGCCGACCGGCTGGCAAACCAGGCGATGGACGCGGCGGCCCGCGGCGACACCGGCCCACCGGCCGCGGCGGCCGCCTCCGGCCCACCGGAGGCGGCGGCCCCCCGGCTCCGCGGCGCCTGGGAGGCCCCGGACACCGCGCCGCTGCGACTGCTGCTCACCCGGCACGGCGAGACCGAGCTCAACCTCCAACACCGCTACTCCGGCCGCCACGACGTCGCCCTCACCGACCGCGGTCAGGCCCAGGCCCAGGCGCTCGCCGCCCGGATCGCCCAGTCGCTGCCGCAGCTCGACGCGGTGGTCAGCTCGCCGCTGCAGCGCTGCACCGGCACCGCCGAGGCGATCGCCGCCGCCACCGGCGACCCGCCGGTCACCGTCGACCCGGACCTGATCGAGTGCGACTTCGGCGACTGGGAAGGACGCACCTTCCAAGAGGTACGCGACGAGTGGCCGGACCAGCTCGACGCCTGGCACCGCAGCCCGGCGGTCGCCGCCCCCGGCGGGGAGTCGCTGGACCAGGTCGACACCCGGGTACGGCGGGCGGTGGTCGCGCTCCGGCAGGCGTACCCGGAAGGTGGCACGGTCGCGGTGGTCTCCCACGTCTGGCCGGTGAAGCTGATGCTCCGGGATGCGCTCGGCGCTGGCGACACCTTCTTGCAGCGGCTGCTGCTGGCGGCGGCCGGGCTCTCGGTGGTCGACACCTACCCCGATGGCACGGTCGCGGTGCACGTCATCAACGACACTTCGCATCTTGATTCGCCGGAGTGGTCGACCCGGTAGCTCGGCCCAGAGCGTTGGGTAGCGCCCGGCGCGGAATCGGGGCAGAGTCGAAGGATGATGAGCAGTAACGGATACTACTGGTGCACCAAGCACAATCGGGTCGAATGGGGCGACAGCATGTGCCGGGCCAAACACCGGCTCGGCCCGTTCGACACCCCGAACGAAGCCGAACGCGCCCTCGAACGCGTCCAGGAACGCAACGAAGCCTGGGATGATCAGGACGAAGACTGGGGCCAGCCAGACGCCAAACCCGCCGGCCGCTGAGCCGCCCGCTCAGGCGTACGCCTGCACCAGCAGCACCAGCCCGATGCTGAAACCAAACAGGGTGATCACCAGTTTCCACAGCCGGTCGGGCAGCCGCCGGGCGAACCGCGCCCCGCCGTACCCGCCGACGATCGCGGCCGGGGCCAGGATCGCCACCGCCACCCAGTGCACCGGCCCGAATATCGCGAAGATCAGCACGGTCACCAGCCCCACCACCGCGGAGGCGACGTTCTTGAGCGCGCTGACCCGGGCCAAGGTCTCGTTGACCACCAGCGCCAACAACGCCACCAGCGCCACCCCCAACGCGGCCCCGAAGTAGCCCCCGTAGATCGCGGCCAACCCCACCATGAGGTGCAGCGACACCAACGACCGCCGCGGCGAGATCGTGGGCGGAGGGCCAGGCGGGGCGTCGCCGCGAGGCCGACCGTGGCCATTCACCAGCCGCCGCAGCCGATCCTGAAACGCCAAGGCGGCGGTCGCCGCCAACACCAGAAACGGCACCACCATCCGGAAGGTTTCCTCCGGGGTCAGCAGCAGCAGCGCGCAGCCGATCGCGCTGCCCACCGCCGCGGTGACGATCAAATGGCGGACCCGACGACCCTGCCCCACCAGATCCTGCCGACTGCCGGCCACGGCGCCTAGATACCCCGGGGAGACCGCGATCGAGTTGGTAACGTTCGCCGAGATCGGGGAGAGCCCGACCGCGAGCAGCGTGGGATAGGTCACCAGCGAACCGCCGCCGGCCACCGCGTTGATGGTCCCCGCGGCGAGGCCGGCGGCGAGAAGTAAGAAAATTTCACCTAACCCCATGGTGGCGACAGCGTACCGGGGGCGAGCGGGCAGCGGCCGGAGGCCTGGCAGCGATGTCGGCCACGCCGCCCAGGTGTCGTAGACTGGAAGCCGGCGGACGAGCCGGCCGGGCGGTCGCGTCAGCAGCTCCGGCTGTTGCCGAGGAACGTCCGGACTCCGTAGGGCAGGGTGGTTGTTAACGGCAACCCGGGGCGACCCGCGGGACAGTGCCACAGAAAACAAACCGCCGGCCGAGCCTGGCCGGTAAGGGTGAAACGGTGGGGTAAAAGCCCACCAGCATCCCGGGTGACCGGGGTGGCTTGGTAAACCCCACCCGGAGCAAGGCCAAGAGGGTCGCCGCAGCAATTCGGCGACCTGCGCAGGCGCCTGAGGACGGCCCGTCCGATGCCTGCGGGTAGGCCGCTAGAGCCCGTCGGCGACGGCGGGCCGAGAGGGATGGCCGCCGGTCACCCTTCGGGTGACCACAGAATCCGGCGTACAGGCCGACTCGTCCGCCACCACCCCCTCTGATCTGGGAAAACAGCCCGCTAAATGATCTTGTGGTCACACAACTGGTCACAGAGATCAGTCATCTCAACACCGGCGTCATGGCAGGGCGCCAGAACTCGCGGTAGCCGTTGTCCCGGCGCAGAAGCTCCTCGTGGCTGTCCTCGGCAACGATCCGGCCATCCACCACGAAGGCGACGCGGTCCGCGCGCTGGACGGTTCGCAGGCGATGCGTCACCATGACCACCGTCCGGCTGGTCATCAGGCGTTCGATGCCTTCGTGGACGGCCGCCTCGTTCACCGAGTCGAGCGCGGAGGTCACCTCGTCGAGCAGCACGACCGGTGCGTCCTTCAGCAACGCCCGCGCGATCGCGACCCGCTGCCGCTCACCACCCGACAGCCGAGCACCGCCCTCACCAACGCTGGTCTCCCATCCGCTCGGCAACCGTACGATGACTTCGTCCAGCCCGGCGGCGCTGGCCGCCTGGCGTACCTCGGCGACGCTGGCCTCGGGGCGGCCGAGTCGTACGTTCTCCTCGATGGTCCCGTCGAAGAGGTAGACCTCCTGGAAGACGAAGCCGATCTGGGCCATCAGCGTCTCGGTGTTGATCGACCGCACGTCCACGCCCCCGATTCGGACCGCACCCGCGTCTACGTCATGGAAGCGCGCGACCAGCTGCAACAAGGTGGTCTTGCCGGCCCCCGAGGGGCCGACGATGGCCAGCCGTTGTCCCGCAGGCACGGACAAACACAGGTCGTTGAGCACGCGCCGGCCGCCGCGCCGGAACGTGACCGACTCGAACTCCAGGTCATGCCCCCGCGGCTGGACCGGTTCCCGCGGTTCCGGCAGCGGCTCGGTGCGCAACAGGCGGTCGAGCCTCGCCAGCTCCGACCGGGCGTTGCGCAGCTGGCCGCCGAGATCCGCCAGCGAGAGCAGCGGATCCGCGCAGCGGGCGGCGAGCACCAGGATCGCCAGCAGCTCCGCCGCGCCCACGTTGCCGCCGAGTGCGAGGTAGGCGCCGAGGACCAGCAGCCCTGTGAACCCGGCCTGGACGGCGAGAGTCAACCCCACGGCACCCGGCAGTACCGACAGTGTCATCCGCCGGGAGGCGCTCGCCACGTGCGCCAGCGAGTCGTCGAGTAGTCGGAACCGTTCAGCTGCCCGGCCACCGGTTCGTAGCACGGGCTGGGCCTGCAGATACTCGATCACTCGGCCGGCAGCCTGGTGGTCGCGAGCGGCGCGGTCGGCGTCGTTGGCGGCCACCGCGCGTCCCGTCCAGACCTGCGCCGCCGCCACGAGTGGCACCGCGACCAGCGCGGCCACGCCGAGTTGCCAGTTGACCGCGAGCATCACGACGACGATCGTCAGCGGCGTCACACTGGCGAAGATGAACGGTGCCAGCAGATGTGCGATCAACCCCATCGTCTGGAGCACGCCCTGGCTGGCCAACACGGAGACCTCCCCGACCCGGCCGGCGGTGTACCAGCCGATCGGCAACCGGGCAAGGTGGTCGCCGATCCGGTGGTACATGCCCCGCAACAGCGTCGTTCCGACCCGGAAGCCGGACAGATCACTGCTGTAGCGCAACGCCGCGTAGCCGGCGACCGCAGCACCGAACGCGCCCACCTGGGCGGCCCGCACCACCTCGTCGGCGTCGGCGTGAGGCACCGCCAGCGCGATGTTCTCTGCGACCGATTCGCGTAGCAGCGAGGTCTCCTGAAAGACGAAGGAGACCCGCCGGTAGAGGTCCTGGCTTCGGATCTCGCGCAGATCGACGCCCCCGAGGCGTACCGAACCACCGGTCGGATCGAAGAACCTCGGCAACAGCTGCACCAGTGTGGACTTTCCGCTGCCCGATGGGCCCACCAGCGCGGTTACCGTGCCGGGTGCCAGCACCAGGTTGATCCCGCACAGCACCTCGTGGTCGCTGTGGTAACCGAATCGAACCTCACGCAGCTCCACCCGATGGCCGGCCGGTGCCGCCGGTTGCGCCGGCTCTGGCAGCGGTGGCACCGCCAGCACCTCCCGGATTCGCCCCACCGCTCGCCGGGCGGCCTGCACATCCTCGAAGCTGTGGTTGACCAGCGCCGACACCGGCGCGGTGAGTCCCAGCCCGAGCAGCAGGAAGGGTAGAACATCAGCCGGGGCCAGCCCACCGGTCGTGACCAGCGCCGTGCCACCGAGCAGCACGACGAGGATCACGAACGGCGGGGAGAGCGCCAGCTGCATCCCGGCCGCGACCCCGGACAGGCCGCGTACCTTCCGGCCGAGAGCGTCGACGAAATCGTTTGTGGCGGTGCGGAACCGGCGATGGGCGCGTTCGCCGCCACCGAACGCCTTCACTACCGCGATGCCCTGGACGAACTCCACGACGGAGTCCGCGACTCGTCCCATCGCCGCGTCGAATTCTCTCTCCTCCCGCAGCCGGCTGGGCAGCATCAGCAGCGGCACTAGCAGCATCGCCAGCAGCACCGGGATCAGCGTGATCAGCGTGAGCCGCCAGTCGATGGTGAACAGGTAGCCAAGCGAGACCAGTGGCACAACCAAAGCCGAGACCAGCGCGCCCGGGGTGTGGGCGATGAACGGGTGCACCGCGCTCACGTCATCCCCGACCACCTTCGCCAGCTCGCCGGTGCGGCGTCCGGCGAGCCACCCGATCGGTACCCGGCCCAAACTCGCGGCCAGTTGCCGCCGCAGTGAAAGCTGTACCCGGGCGTCGAGCAGGTGCCCGATCCCGGAGGAGGCTGCGGTGAACAGCAGCTGGACGACTAGCCCGAGCGCGCCCACGGCGACGACAGTCCACACGTGGCGGTGGTCGACCGGGTCGGGCAACAACAGGGTACGGCCCAGTTCGACCACCGCCAGCAACGGCGCGAGACCAGCGACCGCACCGATGGCCTGCAGCAGCACCACCATTGCGAAACCGCCCCGCTCGGCAGTGGCCATCGCGCTCACCCGGCCAAGGCTCGGCGCAGGACCTCACCCAGCTCGGCGATCTGTCGCCGGGACACCTCGGCGGAGAGGATCGCCTGGGACCCGTGGAAGGTGCCGGCCCACTGGTGCAGCTCGACCGGCACGCCCGCCTGCA
Organism: Natronosporangium hydrolyticum; assembly: GCF_016925615.1. NCBI lineage: Bacteria > Bacillati > Actinomycetota > Actinomycetes > Micromonosporales > Micromonosporaceae > Natronosporangium > Natronosporangium hydrolyticum. The sequence goes on along the minus strand of NZ_CP070499.1, from coordinate 3,768,338 downwards.
GCAGTCGGAGCGCGTACTCGATGTCTTCGTCTCGGTCTGGGCAGAACTCCGCGCTGGCGATGTAGGCCGGCGGCAGACCGGAGAGGTCGGCTGCCCGCGCCGGGGCGGCATACGGTGCGGCAGGCTCGGCGCCCAGGTAGTTCCGCCACGCCGCCGCGATCATCTCCCGATTGGCCCAGGGCGTATCGGTGAAGTTCCGCGCCGACCAGGTCTGCTGCCGATCGTCGAGGGCAGGCTGGTTGAGCAGCTGGAACCGGATCGGCGGCCCCTGCTCGTCCCGCGCCCGCAACGCCACCGCGGCCGCGAGGTTCCCGCCGGAGCTGTGCCCTCCCACCGCGATCCGCTCCGGATCGAGGCCAAGCTCAGCCGCGTTCGCCGCAGCCCAGCGCAGCACGGCGTACGCGTCGTCGAGGGCGGCCGGGAAGGGGTCTTCGGGGGCTAGGCGGCAACCCACCGAAATCACCACCGCGTTGGAGCCGAGCGCCAGCCGGATAGCCCACGGGTGTTCGGTATCGAGATCGCCCATGACCCAGCCGCCCCCGTGTAGCCAGATAATGGCACCCCGCGCGTCATGCTGGCGGTAGATCCGCACCGGGACGTCGGGGTCAGCGGGCACCGTGCGGTCCTCGATCGCCAGGTCTGTGGTTTCGGGTACCGGCGCAGTGGCGGCGGCCGCGGCGAAGGCCCTACGGGCAGCCACCGGGTCGTTCAGGTCGACGTGCGGGAGCAACGGGACAAATGCTTCCAGTTCAGGATCCATGCCGGCTATCCTCGCCGCTCGCGTGATCAGCGGCATCCGCCAGCCGTCGCGCACTCCGACCCGACGATGCGACGGTCGGCGTATCCTCGCTCCCATGGAGGCACTGGCCGAACGGCTTTCGCAGCTCGATACCGAAGCGGCGGGCGTCGTCCGCGTGGTCATGTTCTACGACACACTGATGCGCAGGCGGGTAGATCTCCCTGCGCTCGCCCGTGCCTCAGCGGCGCTGGCCGAGTGTGTCGCCGGGATCCGCCTACACGGCACCGGCCGGGCGACCCGCTATTCGCCCGCCGGCGAACAGAGCGCCGCCCCGCCGCCGCCGGCCTCTACCATCGCAACGATCACCCTCGATGAGGAGGAGATCGGTACGGTGTGGTTGGAGCGGCCGGGCCCGCCCCACTCGCTCGACGAGCTACTCCTGGACCGGCTGGCCATAGCCGCCGCGGCGGTCGTCGAGCGGTACGGCCCGGCCAACACCACTATGGCCGATCCCGCCCTCGTCGAGCTGGTGATCAGCGCCGACAGTGATGAACCGGCGCGAGAGCGGGCGCTGCGGCTGCTGGGGTTCGCCCCCGACCTGCCGGTGCGGGTAGCGGCGGTGCGGTCACGGCTCCCGCTCGACCAGGTCGCCGCAGCGATCTGCCCGGGGCGCCCGGTGAAAGCGGCGCCGATCGGGGGGTTGGGGGTCATCCTCGCAACCACTGTGGATTTTTGCGGCTTCCCCGCAAACGTACGCGCTGGTGTCGGTGGTACCACCCGCCCTGACCAGTGCTGGCGACAAGCCCGGACCGCGCTCCGCTTCAGCACCGTCCGCGAGCCGGTCGTCCACTACAGCGACTTGGGGGCGATCGCGCTGCTGGCCCACGTGCCCGAGGAAGTAACGCGACACAACGTCGATGTGGCCGCGATCGGCCGGATCGCCGACAACCCAGGGGACCTGGAGACACTGGACGCCTACTGCGCCACCGGATCCGTACGCCAGGCGGCTGCCTGTCTCCACATGCACCACAGCAGCGTCGCCCGTCGCCTCGAACAGCTTAGCAAGGTCGCCGAGATCGAACTCACCACGCCTACGGGGCTGGCCAGGGCACGGCTCGCCATCACCGCGTGGCGCCTGCTCGCCGATTGAGGGGCCTTCGGCCGCCCGGCCGGCCGGGGGTAAGCTGAGGAGGTGAGACCCCATCAACGTGATAAGTGGTCGGGCTCCCTTCCTCGCTCGCGTGGCCTGAGGGCGTGCCTGCCGAGCTATCCCGAAAGGCTTGGAAGGTCTTGCGATTTATCTCCGAGACGTCTGACAGCGATGTCTCCGAAATTTTGTTCACCCTTGACGATGTGCCCGGCGTGCTGTGGAGATCGGAAGGTTCCGTTGGGCCTCGTCCCCTGATCCTGATGGGACACGGCGGAGGGCAGCACAAGACGGCCCCGGGCATTGCCGGCCGCGCCCGCCGCTTCGTGACTGAGGGCGGTTTCGCGGTAGTGGCGGTCGACGTACCTGGCCATGGCGAGCGCCCGAAGCACGAGGAGTATAACCGGATCGCGACGGAAAACCGGGCTCGTGTCGACGCCGGCGAAGAGATGGCTCCGCTGATGGCTCGATTCCAGGCGTTCGTCGCGCACCAGACAGTTCCGGAGTGGCGGGCGGTCCTGGACGCGGTCCAAGAGCTTGAGCACGTCGGCGCTGGTCCGGTGGGCTACTGGGGGATCTCGTTGGGTTGTGGGCTCGGAGTTCCGTTCGTCGCCGCCGAGCCGCGGGTCCGGGCAGCGGTGCTGGGCTTGGGCGGGGCGTTGGCAGCCGCCGAGGCCGCAGCACGAATCACGTGCCCGGTGGAGTTCCTGATGCAATGGGACGACGAGCGTGTGCCGCGGCCTCATAGTTTGGCGCTCTTCGAGGCCTTCGGGTCGGCTGAGAAGACATTGCACGCCAACCCCGGCAAGCATGCGGAGCTCCCGGAGTTTGAACTGGACAGCGCGCTTCGGTTCTTTGGTAGGCATCTGGTCTAGTGCTGTGTCCTGGTCTCGTCAGCCTCGTTTGCTCTGGTCTTGAGATGAGTGATCGGATCAGCGCGGAGGAGACGGCCAGGTCGCGGGCGAACAGCTCGTCTGGCGCGACGAACACCATGGCTCGTTACTCGCCGAGTACCACGTCCTCCTGTCGGGTTCGTAGCGGCAGGCCGTGCCGCCGCGTTACCCTGTGCCAGGTGGCCCGAAAGAATCAGCTCGGACAGCCGGTTGGTGACCCGGTTAGCGATTGGCACGCGCGTCGCTTTCCTCGGCCGGTGCCGCTGCGAGGGGGCTTCGGTTCCGTGCGGCCGTTGCGGGCCTCCGATTCACCGTCGCTCTTTGAGGCGCTTCATTCCGATTCCAGCGGCGCCGAATGGACCTATATGGCCTTCGGTCCGTTCGGCAGCGAAGGGGAGTTCGCGGCGTTCATCGACGGGCTGCTCGGTGACGGGTCGCTGGCGATGTTCGCGTTGACCGATGAGACGGAGACAGCCGCAGGGATGGCGGGCTTCTCGAGGATAGATCTGGCAGCGGGTTCTCTAGAAGTCGGCGGGGTCATGATGGGCGCCACCCTCCAACGGACCGTGGCAGCGACGGAGACGATGTTCCTGTTGGGCCGATACGTCTTCGACGAGCTGTGTTACCGCCGGTACGAATGGAAGTGTGACGCTTTGAACGCCCGTTCCCGTGCCGCGGCCCAACGGCTCGGCTTTCGATTCGAGGGGATATCCCGGAAGGCAACAATCTACAAGGGGCGTAGCCGGGACACCGCCTGGTATGCGATGACCGACGACGACTGGCGCAGGTTGCGGCCAGTCGTCGAGTCCTGGCTTGACCCCTCCAACTTCGAAGCTGGGGTCCAGCGGACCCGCCTCTCCGAGGCAGTGCGGCACCAGGCCACGCCTTAGGGAGTGGTATGCAGTAACGCGCTCTTCGGTAGCATGAGGACCATGCTGCGGCCGGTGATATTCGATCTCTTCCACACTTTGCTACACGGCGTTGATGATGAGCGGGACCGGGTCGTCGGGGAGATGGCGTTACTGGTCGGCGCGGATCCGGCGGAGCTGGTGGCCGCGTACCACGCCTCGTGGCGGGAGCGGTTGGTTCGCTGGGATGTGGAGGAGACCGTTGAGGTGCTCGCCCGTCGGCTCGGAGTCACCCCGACTGCGGAGCAGCTGGCGCAGGCGGGGGCGTTGCGGCGGGCTTTCGCGGCTGGGCTGTTGGCGACGGTCTCGGCGGGCACCTTGGAGGTGCTGGACAGCGTGCGGGCCAGCGGGCATCCGATGGCGTTGATCAGTAACGCGACCGCGGAGGCCGCGGCAGCCTGGTCGCAGTGCAACCTGGCCAGCCGGTTCGACGTCGCGGTCTTCTCCTGCGAGGTGGGTCTGGCCAAGCCTGACCCGAAGATCTACCGGGTGGCGGCCGAGCGGCTGGGTGCCGATCCGGCGGAGTGCGTCTTCGTCGGAGATGGCGCGGATGACGAGTTGGCCGGGGCGGCGGCGGTCGGCATGACGGTGGTCCGCACCACCGAGTATCAGGACACCGACCCTAGTTGGGACGGCCCGGCGATCAGTTCTCTTGGCGCCCTGCCTGCCCTGCTGCGCAACCCCTGATGGATCAGGGCGGAGCAGATGAGGTGCCGTTGCGGGGCGGTCGGTTCACCCCTGGGGTGGTGCGGGTGGGGGAAACCGTCCGCCGACCAGCGTCGTCGGCATCCGGTCTGGTCGCCCGGCTGCTGACCCATCTCGGGGCGCAAGGCTTCACCGGCTGCCCGCGACACCTCGGGCGGGACGAGTCCGGGCGGGACGTGTTGTCCTACATCGCTGGTGACGTACCAGCCCGGTGGCGCCGGTTCGACGATGACCAGATAGCGGTGGCCGCGTCGATGCTGCGACGGCTGCATGACGCGAGTCGCGAACTCGCGGTCGAGCTGGGTGGTCAGGTGGTGTGCCACCACGATCCGGGCCCACACAACACGGTCTTCCGGGACGGTCGGCCGGTGGCCTTCATCGACTTCGATTTCGCGGCCGCCGGCGACCGGTTGGAGGATGTTGCGTATCTGTCCTGGTCCTGGTGCATCTCGTCGCGGCCGGACCGCGAGCCGGTGGCAGGGCAGGCCAGCCAGGTCAGGCTGGTTGCCCACGCGTACGGGTTGGGTGATGAGGAGCGGCGTGCGTTGCCGGCAGCGATCGATGCCCGACTGTGTCGTAATGAGACTTTCTGGGCCGAGATCCGGGACAACCCTCAGGCGCCGAGGGTCGCCCGTGACCGTGCCGAAGAGGTGATCGAATGGACCCGCCGCGAGTTGGCCTACATCCGGGCGCATCGGGAGGTGTTCGCTGCGGCGCTCGAGTAACGGATCGCCGCGTACCCTGACAGGATGTTCCCACCGAGGCGGGCGGTTGGTCGGGGCCGCGCCTGGTATCGAGGCGACTGCCACGTCCATTCGCACTACTCAAAGAATGCCGACTTGACGCCGGAGCAGGTGGCTGCCGCCGCCCGCGCGGCCGGGCTTGACTTCATCGCGACCACCGAACACAACCGGGTCGACACCCATGGCAGCTGGGCCCCGTACGCCGGCGAGGACCTGCTGGTGATCCCGGGGCAGGAGGTGGTGACACCGAATGGGCACTGGTTGGCGGTGGGCATCGAACCGGGCCAGCTGGTCGACTGGCGTTATCGGGTGCGCGACGATGCCATCGATCGTCAGATCGATCGGGTGCGCCGGGTGGGTGGGCTGTGTGTCGCTGCCCATCCGCACGCGCCTTACCCGTCCGGCGCGTTCATGTACCCGTACCACAGCTTCGATGTGGTGGAGGTGTGGAATGGGTTGTGGGCATCGGACCGGCCATGGAACGCCGATAACGAGGCGGCGCTCGCCGAGTGGGGGCGCGGTCTGGCCGCCGGTATCCACGAGGGCCGCTGGCGGCCGGCGATCGGAGGCAGCGACGCCCACCTGGCGGGTCAACTGGGGACACCGCACACGGTGGTGTTTGCCGAGGAGTTGAGCACCGAGGCGGTGCTCGCCGGGATCCGGGCGGGCCGCAGTTGGATCGCCGAATCGGCGGCCGTCACATTGTCGTTCAACGTTGTCGCTGGCGACCGGCGGGCAGGGATCGGGGAGCGCCTGGCGACCGGAGGCGAGCCGGCTGCGGTCCAGGTTGTGGTCGGCGGGGTGCCGTCGGGCGTGGTCAGTCTCCGCACTGACCGGGGCACGGTCCACCGCGAGTCGCTTACCATGGATGGGGCAGCTGCTTTGGAGTGGCACACCAGTGCGGACGAATCCGCGTTCGTACGGGTGGAGGTACGTCATCCGAAAGGGCACATGGCGGCCCTGAGCAACCCGGTGATCCTCATCTGAGATCGGGCCAGGTGGATCCGCATACCCGGATCCATGCGAGACGTCTTTGCGTTCTGTAGTTAGACTGCTCTGGTCAGGTAATCGGTCGGCCGGCGCCGTCGACCCACGACACAAGGGGAGGACCGGTGTCCCACCGCACCCGACGCTCGTACCGCACCATGATCGCGCTGGCGGCCGCCGCGACGGTGGTTCTCGCCGCCGCCGCAGCCTGCGGAGACGAGGATCTGGACCTGCCGCCACCGCCGGCCTCACCGGCGCCGACCACCGACAACACACCCGAGAGCAACCTCGACCCGGCCGACGCCGCTGACGCGGAGGAGATCCTCGCCGCGTTCGACAGCTACATGGAGGGCTACGTCGAGCTCACCCAGGAGGGCGTGCTCGGCGGCACCGACGAGACGATGGACAGGCTCGAAGAGATCCACGTCGCGGCCGAGGCCTTCGACGAACTCGCCTTCGAGATCTTGACGCCAAATGCGCAGGCCGGGCACGCCACCTCGGGCACCCTCGGCTGGGAGGCGCAGGTCCGGGAGATCGATTGGGAGCACAGCTTCGAGTACTCGGACGACGTCATCCCCCGTGCCATCATCGACGCTTGCATCGACGAGACCGACTGGACGACGATCGAGGTCGACAGCGGCGAGGTCGTCGACGGCCCGGGCAGCCGCTACACCTCGGAGATCTGGGTCACGTGGTGGGAGGCGGATGAGTACTCTGAGCAGGAAGATCGCTGGCACGTCTCCTTCCGATACGACGACGACGCGCCGTGCTAACCACTGCACCATCCCGGATCCATCTCGCGACCATCCTCGCGGTCGCTATCGGCGTCGGCCCGCTGATCGTGACGATCCTCGCCTCCGAGGCGGTTGCCAATCCCGCTGGTCGGTTCGACTGCCTGGACGACACCCCGGCCGACCGTGAGTCGTGCACGACCGGCATAACCAGCCACACCAACTCCGAAGGGCAGGTGGTGGTGGAGCTTGCGACCGGCGGCGGAGTCACCATGACCCGGTGCCGCCGCCAGCACTTGCCGGTCGCGGACGCCAACGACGGCCCTGAGTGGGTCGACTGCTTCGGTGGCGCCCGTGCGGGCTGGTACAACGCCCGCTACGACTGCCATTTCGTGCAGACGGAGCACTCGCGGAACATGGACCCGCTCGACCCAAGGGTCGTCTACCCGGAAGGGGTCTCCAGAGGCGACGAGGGTACCGTCTATCGCGCCCGCTGTTACTTCGAGCACTACACGGTGGCCGATGGTTGGGTGAACCAGGATTACTGGTTCCTGCCGCCGGGGGAGGAGCCCGGGCCCACTATCGACCCGACCGCTCAGCTGATCGCCGACGCCCTCGACAGTCTGGAGCTTTACGCCGCTGATATCGGTACCGCCCCACCGACGGACGGCGTCGGTCTGGTCCGACTTCCGGTGTGGCTGTGGAACAACACCGATGACAGTAACTGGGGCACCAACACCGCCTCGGTCAGCGAGGCCGGAATCACCGTCTCCGCATCCGCGACCGCGACCGAAACGGTCTGGGACACCGGCGACGGTGAGGAAGTCACCTGCGACGAAGGTGAGCCGTGGGTGTCCGGGGTCGATACGCTCGCGCCGCCGTGCGGCCATCGCTACCTTCAGACCAGCCGCGACCAGCCGGGCGGGACCTACACGATCACCGCGGTCACCACCTGGGAGGTGGAGTGGTCGGTCAGCGGCGGGCCGAGCGCCGGGTCGGGCACCCTCACCCTGCACCCGGAGGCGAGCGTCGAGTTGGAGATCGGGGAGGTTCAGGTGCTCAGCCGCTAAGGGCTGCACCACGGATCAGCCGCGTCTCCTCCGGCGGTCGGAGCTAGGCTGGAATCCGGCGCTTCGGCTGGATCACCCCGGGGGTGCGGGTGGAGATCACGCTGTGGGGGTGGGGTCTGACGATCCTGGTGATCGTCGCCCTGCTCGGCCTCGATCTCACCCGGGCGCTGCGGCCACACCACGTCGGTTTCCGCGAGGCCGCCCTGTGGTCGGCGTTCTATATCGGGGTGGCGCTCGTCTTCGGGCTGGTCTTCGCGCGTCTGGTCGGGTGGGAACTCGGGGTTGAATACTTCGCCGGGTATCTGGTGGAGAAGAGCCTCTCCGTCGACAACCTGTTCGTCTTCGTCGTCATCATCGCCACCTTCGCCGTGCCCGACGAGTATCGACACAAGGTGTTGATCTTCGGTATTATCCTGGCGCTGCTGCTGCGGGCGATCTTCATCGCGGTGGGGGCCACGCTGATCTCCCTGTTCGCCTTCATGTTTCTCGTCTTCGGCCTGCTGCTGATCTGGACCGCTGTGCAGCTGTACCGGCACCGTAATCAGGACCCGGACATCGAGCGCAACTTTCTCGTCCGTACCACCCGGCGGGTGCTGCCGGTCACCGACGAGTACGTTGGCGGGCGGCTGGTTACCCGGGTGCAGGGGCGGCGGATGGTGACCCCGCTGTTGATTGTGTTGATCGCGATCGGCGGCACCGACCTGCTGTTCGCGCTCGACTCGATCCCGGCGGTGTTCGGCGTAACCCAGGAGCCCTACATCGTCTTCACCGCCAACGCTTTCGCCCTGCTCGGCCTGCGCGCGCTCTTCTTCCTGGTCACCGGGTTGTTGGATCGGCTGGTCTACCTTTCTACCGGGCTGGCGGTGATCCTCGGCTTCATCGGGGTCAAGCTGATCCTGCACTGGGCCCATGGGCTGGACGAGCGGATCCCGGAGGTCACCACGCCGGTGTCGTTGGTCGTCATCGCCGTCATCCTCGCCGTCACCACCGCGGCGAGCCTGATCAAGTCTCGCCGGGACCCCTCGGCACGGGCCCACGCAGGCGCCGTACTGGGCACGCCGACGGTTTCGCCCGACCACGACCAGCGCGACGCTGGCTGACCTGGCCGTGGCCGGAATTGCCTTGACGTCGGGTTACGACCAGGGCGATCGTGGCCGGTGTGCAACAGGAAGAGATCTGGGACGCGGAGGCCGCGGCTGGCTATGACACACCGGGCGCCGGCATGTTCGCCCCCGAGCTCCTCGGGCCGACGGTGGACCGACTTGCCGAGCTCGCCGGTGACGGGCGCGCGCTGGAGTTCGCCGTCGGCACCGGCCGGGTAGCGGTGCCGCTCGCGGCGCGAGGGGTGCCGGTCAACGGCATCGAGCTGTCACCGTCGATGGTCGAGCAACTGCGGACGAAGGCCGATGAAGCGACGATCCCCGTGGTCGTGGGGGACATGGCGACCGAGACCGCACCAGGACAGTACACATTGGTCTATCTCGTCTACAACACGATTTCTAATCTGCTCACCCAGGCCGAGCAGGTGGCATGTTTCCGCAACGCCGCCCGGCATCTTCTGCCCGGTGGCCGCTTCGTCATCGAGCTCGGGGTGCCAGAGTTGCGTAAGCTCCCGCCGGGGCAGCAGGCAGTGGTCTTCGGCTCGGCACCCGGCTATATCGGCCTGGACACCTACGATGTGTTGCGCCAGCACCTTGTCTCGCACCATTTCCGGCTCGACGAGAGCCGTCGGGCCCGGCTGTTCCGTAGCCGGCACCGTTATGTCTGGCCGGCCGAGCTTGATCTGATGGCACAGCTGGCCGGGTTCGAGCTGGAGCGCCGGGACGCGGACTGGGCCGGTGCGGAGTTCACCGCCGAGTCGCCCTCGCACGTGTCGATCTACCGGCTGCCGTCAGCCCGCTGACGAACTCGTTCGCGCAGGCTGCGGGAGCCACCGGCGCGGTTCCGGTTGCGTGGAGTCGGCGGCTGATGTCGGACCCGGCGCCTAGCCTCAGGTTATGACGATTCAGCGGATGGATAACGTCGGCATCGTGGTCGCCGACCTGAGGGCGGCGATCGCGTTCTTCACCGAGCTCGGCATGGAGCTGGAAGGTGAGGCGTTGGTCGAAGGGCAGTGGGTGGGCCGCGTGGTTGGACTGGACGATGTCCAGGTCGACATCGCGATGATGCGGACCCCGGACGGCCACAGCCGGCTGGAGCTGATGACCTTCCGGACCCCGGCGGCGGTAAGCACGGAGCCGGCGAACGCGCCAGCGAACGCCCTCGGGATCCGACGGATCATGTTCGCCGTCGACGACATCGACGATGTCCTCGCCCGGCTGCGCGCCCGCGGGGCCGAGCTCGTTGGCGACCTGCAGCAGTATGAGGACAGCTACCGGCTGTGCTACATCCGCGGCCCCGAGGGCATCATCGTGGCGCTGGCGGAGCAGCTCAGCTAGGGCAGCTGCCGCGGCCGCCAGTAGCGGCGCTAGGGCGCGGTGACGCCGTCGAGCTGTTCCCGCAGAATGTCCGCGTGGCCGGCGTGCCGCGCGGTCTCTTCGATCAGGTGCACCAGGATCACCCGGAGCGAGTCACGCTGCGCTTCTCCTGGGTTCGGGATCGCCGCGCGGCTGCCGAGATCGAGGGTCGCGTGCACTATCTCGTCGCTGCGGTCACACATCTGTCGGTACGCGGCCACCACCTCATCGCGGGTAAGTTCGGCCGGCACGGTCATGGACTTGTCGGCGACCACCGGCTCGCCGAGAAAGACCCGTTGGAACCAGTGCTGTTCCACTCCGGTGAGATGGTGGATGATGCCGAGCAGGTTGGTGCCGGAGGCCACTCCGGGGCGGCGTAGGTCGGCTTCGGTCAACCCTTCCGAGGTCTGGATGACCGCTCGACGCATGACGTTCAGGTATCCGAGCAGCACGTGCCGCTCGGTGTACTTCGTGTCGTACTCGGTATCGCTCATCGGATCACGGTAGCGATCTGCCGGCGGGGAACCGGGCGGGGAACCGGGCGGGGAACCGGGGGAACTGGTCGCAGCATCCGGCCCAGCGGGCGGGTCGCCTGTTCGGATGCCCGCACCCGGCCATCACGGCGATATCGGCCCCCGGTATGCCGACGGCCGTCGTGCCGCCCGGGCCCGGTCTGAAACGTACCAATAGGGAGCATCGTTAGCCGCCCGACCGACTTCCGTAGCCTGCTACCTGCGCCGGAGCCCGAATTTCCGGCGGCTGGGCGGCGCCGGCCGAGGGTTTGAAGTCGGCTGTCCGCTATCGGTCTTCCGGAAAGTATCGGCCCGCATTTACTTGACGCACGCGACATGTGAGCTTACGGTTTCGTTCCGGTGATCAACGCAAGTACGGCGGTTCGCCGCCCGGCCAGCGCTGACAAACTCCCCCGGCGGGGTGTCTTTGACAGTGAGAGGGGTGCATCGTCGTGACGAGGACGATCGCGACCGCGGCCGTTGCGCCACATGCCCTGCGACCGCGCTGGCGTCCCCGGGGCAACATCGCCACGTTGCTCCGGTTGCTGGTTGCCGTGCCGTTGCTTGCCGTGGTCGGGTTCGCCGGCTTGACCTTCTCGAACAGCGTTCGGCAGGTCGCCGAGGCGGGGGAGATGCAGCAGCTCGCCGCGCTCTCCACCGACGCCGGGTCGCTGGCGCGAACGCTCCAGGCCGAACGGACCGCCGCCGCGGTCGCGTTGACCAGTGGTGACGCCTCCGCGATTCAGGAGTTCGACCGAGCCGCGCGGGACACCGACGACGCGATCGACGCGTTCGCGAGCCACGGTGCCCCCACCGACGCGGTGACCGGCACCCTGCGGCAGGTCGACACCGGCCTGGGCAACCTGGAGACGGTGCGCGGGCAGGTCGCCGCGAGTGAGTACGCCACGCTCTCCGCGGTTTCGTTCAGCTACCGGATTCTCATCGCCGACCTGTTGACGTTGCGGGAGGAGGCCGCCGCCGGTACGTCGAGTCTGTTGGTCGACGACGCCCGGGCCGCCGCGGCGCTCGCGGCCTCCGGGGAAGCCATCGGACAGCTGCAGATCGTGGTGCTCCGTAGCTTGGCGATGGCGGAGCTGACGCCGGCTGCCCAGCAGGAGAGCGCCAGCGCTCGGGCTCGGCTGGCGGATGCCAGTACCGACTTCCTTGATCTCGCCGACCCTTCGTGGGCGGCCCAGTGGGAGCAGGTCGGTACCGACGCGTCGGTGGTGACCGCGCAGCGGCTGCAGGATGAAGTGGGTCGGGCGTTGCCCGGCGAACGGCTCCGGCTCGACGCCACGGAGTGGACCGAGGCGACGAATGTCTGGATGGCGGAGCTCTACACGGTCCAGCGGGCGGTGGATGCCGAGTTTGCGGAACAGTTGGCGGCGGCCCGCGGAGTTCAGCTACGCAACGCAGCTGTGCAGGCGGCGGGAATCCTGCTGGTGGTGGCGCTGACGGCGGTGCTCACCAGCGTGGTCGCCCAGCGGATCACTAAACGGCTGCGCCGGCTGCAGGAGTCGGCCAACACCGCGGCGTACGAGCGGTTGCCGGCGGTGGTGCGGGAGTTGAGCGCCACCACCCAGCCGTTGTCCCCGAACGAGATCGCTGACCGCTCCGCCGCCGAGCTTGTGGTGGTGGGCGACGACGAGATCGCCGAGGTGGGCGCGGCGGTGCGGGCGTTGCACCGGGAGGCGGTTCGGACCGCCGGCGAGCAGGCGGTGCTGCGGGGGAAGGTCGCGGAGATGTTCGTGCACCTGTCCCGTCGGGAGCAGCGTCTGGTGGACTCGTTGCTGGTGCAGGTCGACCGGGTGGAGCGGGACGAGACCGACCCGGACCGGCTGCGTGAACTTTACGAGCTGGACCATCTCGCCACCCGGATGGCGCGGATCAACCAGAGCCTGTTGGTGTTGGGCGGGTCGGGTACTTCCCGGGTCCGCGGCAAGGCCGTGCCGATCGTCACGGTGGTGCAGGCGGGCCTGTCGCAGATCGAGCAGTACACCCGGGTGTGGATCGGCTCGTTCGACGACGGTCACTGTGTGGCTGGCGAGGCGGTCGATGAGCTGGCCCACCTGCTGGCCGAGCTGCTCGACAACGCTACCGCCTACTCTTCGCCGGAGACCGAGGTGTGGGTGGAGAGCCAGTCGTTGCCGGACGTGCTCGTGCTCCGGGTGATCGACCAGGGGGTCGGGCTGTCACATCAGCGGTGCGCGCAGATCAACGCGCAGCTGGCGGAGCCCGGCTCAGTCGAGATCGCCGGGGTACGGGCGATGGGCCTGATCGTGGTCGGCCAGCTCGCCGCCCGCTGGGACATCCAGGTCGCACTGCGCCCCGCTACCAGCGGTGGCACGGTCGCCGAGGTACGGATTCCGTGGCAGCTGATCTCCTGGGGGGCGCCGGAGCCGGCGGCGCCGCAGTGGGGCTCGGCGGCTCCGCAGTCTGCTGCGCCGCAGCCGGCCGCGGCCCGGTCCGAGTTCCCGCCGCCGCAGCAGCATGCGGTGACGCAGCCGATGCCGGTCGCCACCGCGTCGCGGGCGACTCACGCCGTGATGCCGGCACCGACGGCGGAGCCGCCGCAGGCCCGGCCGGCGCCGGCGCCGCCGCCGGCGGCACCGCTGTTCCAGCCTGCGTCGACGCCATTGGCCGGGGCCGCGCCGTCGGTGGTCGCGCCGTCGGTCGCCGGCCCGCCGACGATCAACGGCTGGTTCGAGACCGTTGTCGAGGGGACGGATGCGGTCGTCGCCTGGCCGGACGGCGGCGGCCAACAATGGGCGGCGGCGATGGAACGCGCGGTGGCTATCGCCTCGTCCGGGTCCTCCGGATCCTCCGGCCCCGCCGGGCTCTCGGGGTCCGCCGGATCTGCCGGGGCGCCCGGGCCCACCGGCCCTGCCGGGTCACCCGGTTCGCCCGCGCCCGCCAACGGCGAGTTGCCGCGGCGGGTGCCGCAACAGCACCTGATGCCGGCCGCGCCGACGCCGACCGAGGGCGGGGGTAACCGGCTCGACCCGTCCAGTATCGCGGCGGCGATGTCCGCCTACGCCCGGGGCGTGGCGGGCCATCGCCCGCCGTCGTCCGTCCCATCCACCCGCCTGGAGCAGCCGTCGTGACAAGCTCGAATGACCTGAACTGGCTACTACAGAACTTCGTCCAGCGTACGCAGGATGTCAGCCACGCGCTCGCGATCTCGACCGACGGGATGGTGCTGGCGCATAACGAGGGCCTGCCGAGGGACCGGGCGGATCAGCTCGCCGCCACCGGAAGCGGCCTGGTGGCGCTGCTGACCGGGGCGGCCCGATTCTTCGAGGCGGGCGCGATGATCTCCAATGTGACCCAGCTGGAGGGCGGGTTCATGTTCTGCATCGCGTTCAGCCAGGGTGCTTCGCTGCTGGTGCTGGCAGCCCCGACCTGCGATGTCGGCAAGGTCTCGTATGAGATGACCGATCTGGCCATCCGGATGGGTGAGGCGCTCACCCCCGCGCCCCGGGCGACGCTGGCGTAACGAGAGGTGGCTGGGATGGGCACTGTGCGACGGGTCGCCACCAGCGCCGTGGCAACGGCGCTGGTGGTCGCGGCGACCGCCTGCGGCGGCACCTCGGGCGAGTCGGCGGAGACTATCCGGATCGGGTTGATCGCCAACCTTGACGGTCCGTTCGAGGAGCCGGGTTCGGAGCTGCGGGACGGGTTCCAGCTCTATCTCGACATGCGCGACGGCATGCTCGGAGGCCACCCGGTGGAGCTGCTCTTCGCCGACGAGGGGTACGAGTCGGAGGTCGCGGTCGAGTCGGCGGTGACGATGCTGGAGCAGGACGGTGTCTCGGCGATCACCGGCATCATCAACGGGGGTAACGTGACCGCCCTGTTGCCGCTGCTCACCGAGCATCGGGTGCCGTTGGTCGGGTCGTTGGGGCGGCCCGAGCTGGACGATGTGACCTGGGTGTGGAACACCAACCTGTTGTCGGTGGAGCCGGGTATCGCGATGGCGCCGTTCGTGCACGATCAGGTCGACGGGGAGGTGTATGCGATCGGGCCCGACTTCCAGGGTGGCCGGGACGAGCTGCGTGGCTTCACCGAGACGTTCTTGGAGCTCGGCGGTGAACTGGCCAATCCGGACGGCGAGACGGCGACCTTCACCCCGTTCCCGGACACCACCGACTTCACCCCGTACCTTGCCGAGATCGCCGCAACCGACGCGGTAGCGGTCTATTGTTTCTGGGGCGCCGGGAATTCGGTCGACTTCGTCACCCAGTACGCCGAGTCTCCGATCTCCCACCTGCCGCTGTACGCGGCCGGGTTCGTCACCGACGGCGAAATCCTCAAGCAGCAGGGGGATACCGCGGCCGGTATCTACAATGCACTCAACTACTCTCCGGACCTGGACAACGCCGCCAACCGGGAGTTCGTCGCCGCCTGGTACGCCGAGTACCCGGACCGGGTGCCGAACTCGATCGTGATGGCCTCGTACGACGCGGCGGCGGTGCTGGACCGGGCGATCGCGGCGGCGGGCACCAACCCCACCCCGGAGGAGATCAACGAAGCGATCGACCAGTTGGGGCAGATCGACAGCCCGCGCGGGCCGTGGCGGTTCGCCGAGCACACCCATGCGCCGATCCAGAAGTGGTATCTGCGGCAGGTCCGCACCGACGGCCGGGCGCTGGCGAACGTGGTGGTGTCGGAGCTGACGACGCTCGGAGACTGAGCCGGGCGGCCCGACTTACGGCGAGGATAAGAGCTACCCGGCGGCGCCGGTGTAGGCCGCCAGGTGCTCACCGGTGAGGGTGGAGCGGGCGGCGACCAGGTCGGCGGGGGTGCCCTCGAAGACGATCCGGCCGCCGTCGTGGCCGGCGCCCGGGCCGAGGTCGACGATCCAGTCGGCGTGCGCCATGACCGCCTGGTGGTGCTCGATCACCAGCACCGACTTGCCGCCGTCGACCAGCCGGTCGAGCAGCCCGAGGAGCTGTTCGACGTCGGCGAGGTGCAGCCCGGTGGTCGGCTCGTCGAGGATGTAGATGCCGCCGGTGGCACCCATGTGGGTGGCGAGCTTGAGCCGTTGCCGTTCCCCGCCGGAGAGGGTGGTGAGCGGCTGGCCGAGGCGCAGATAGCCGAGGCCGACATCGGCGAGCCGGTCCAGGATCGTGTGCGCGGCCGGGGTTCGGGCGTCACCGTCGGCGAAGAACGCCGCCGCTTCGGCCACCGACATCGCCAGCACCTCGGCGATATTTTGACCGCCCAGTGTGTACTCAAGCACCGCCGCCTGGAACCGTTGCCCGTCGCATTCCTCGCACGTCGACTCGACGGTGGCCATGACCCCCAGGTCGGTGTAGATGACGCCGGCGCCGTTGCAGACCGGGCAGGCGCCTTCCGAGTTGGCGCTGAACAGCGCTGGCTTGACCCCGTTTGCTTTGGCGAACGCCTTGCGGATCGGGTCGAGCAGGCCGGTGTAGGTGGCGGGGTTGCTCCGCCGGGAGCCGCGGATGGCGCCCTGGTCGATGACGACCACGCCGTCCCGGTCGGCGACTGACCCGGAGATCAGGGAGCTCTTGCCCGACCCGGCCACCCCGGTGACCACGCAGAGCACGCCGAGTGGAAGGTCGACATCGACGTCGCGCAGGTTGTGGGTGGCCGCGCCGCGGATCGGCAGCTGGCCGGTGGGGGTCCGCACGGCCGGTTTGAGGGTGGCGCGGTCGTCGAGGTGGCGGCCGGTGATGGTGTCGCTCTTGCGCAGCCGGTCGGTGGTGCCCTCGAAACAGATGCTGCCGCCGGCGGTGCCGGCGCCGGGGCCGAGGTCGACCACGTGGTCGGCGATCGCGATCGTCTCCGGCTTGTGTTCGACCACGAGCACGGTGTTGCCTTTGTCCCGCAGTTGCAGCAGCAGCCGGTTCATCCGCTCGATGTCGTGGGGGTGCAGGCCGATGGTGGGCTCGTCGAAGACGTAGGTGACGTCGGTCAATGAGGAGCCGAGGTGGCGGATCATCTTGGTTCGTTGCGCCTCACCACCGGAGAGGGTGCCCGCCGGCCGGTCCAGCGAAAGGTATCCCAGCCCGATCTCCGCGAACGAGTCCAGCAGCCGTTGCAGCCCCTGCAACAGCGGCGCCACCGACGGCTCGGCCAGCGCGCGGACCCACTCGGCGAGGTCGGTGAGTTGCATCGCGCAGACTTCGGCGATGCTCTTGCCGTTGATCTTCGACGACCGGGCCGCCTGGCTCAGCCGGGTGCCGTCGCAGTCGGGGCAGGTCGTGAAGGTCACCGCCCGCTCCACGAAGGCGCGGATGTGCGGCTGCATCGCGTCGACATCCTTGGCGAGGAAGGACTTCTGGATCTGTGGGATCAGCCCGGCGTACGTCAGGTTGATCCCGTCGATCTTGAGCTTGGTCGGCTCCCGGTAGAGCAGGTCGTGCAGCTCCTTCTTGGTGTACTTGCGGATTGGTTTGTCCGGGTCGAAGTAGCCGCAGCCGCGGAAGATCCGGCCGTACCAGCCGTCCATACTGTAGCCAGGAATGGTGAGCGCACCCTCGTTGAGGGAGAGGCTGTCGTCGTAGAGCGCGGCGAGGTTGAAGTCGTTGACCGCGCCCTTACCTTCGCAGCGCGGACACATGCCGCCGAGCCGGTTGAAGGTGGCCTTCTCGGTCTTGGTCTTGCCACCGCGTTCGACCGTGATCGCCCCGCTGGCCGAGACCGACGGGACGTTGAACGAGTAAGCGTTGGGCGAGCCGATGTGGGGCTCGCCGAGGCGGCTGAACAGGATCCGCAGCATCGCGTTGGCGTCGGTGACGGTGCCGACCGTCGAGCGGGGGTTGGCCCCCATCCGCTCCTGGTCGACGATGATCGCGGTGGTGAGGCCGTCGAGCAGGTCGACGTCGGGACGGGCCAGCGTCGGCATAAACCCCTGCACGAAGGCGCTGTAGGTCTCGTTGATCATCCGCTGCGACTCGGCGGCGATGGTGGCGAAGACCAGCGAACTCTTGCCCGAACCCGAGACGCCGGTGAAGACCGTCAACCGGCGCTTCGGGATCTCGACATCGACGTCCTTGAGGTTGTTTGCCCGCGCCCCCTGGACCCGGATCAGGTCGTGACCGTCGGCCACGTGCGACCCCGACGATTGCTCGCCGACTCTCGACGCGATGCTCATCGGCCCTCCCCTCAGCCTCGTTGCTGGATGCGGACCGTGTTGCCGGCGGGGTCGCGGAAGGCGCAGTCCCGCGTTCCCCACGGCTGGTCGGTCGGCTCCTGCATGACCTCGGCGCCGCTGGCCTGCACCCGCTCGAAGAGTCCGTCGAGGTCGCTGGTGGCCAGCATGATGCTGGCGTAGGTGCCTTTGGCCATCATCTCGACGATGGTTTGGCGTTCCGCATCGGTGACGCCCGGGTCCGCGCCCGGCGGGTAGAGCACGATGTTGACGTCGGGCTGCTTCGCGGGCCCGACGGTGTTCCAGTGCATGTCGCCATACTCGACCTGGTTACGGACCTCGAAGCCGAGGGCGTCGCGGTAGAAGGCCAGGGACGACTCCGGGTCGCTGTGCGGCAAGAACGTGGTGTGAATGATGATGTCCATAGCGCTTACGCTAGCTGCGTCTCCGCGGCCCGTGCTTCTCGATTCCTGATCGGTCTGGTGACTTGTTTAGCCACGCACGACGGGATCCCGTCGGTGGGGCGGTCCGCTGCCCGGGCCCGGTAGGCGCTCGGCGGCACCCCCACCAGCTCGGTGAATCTGGTGCTGAATGTGCCCAGCGACGAACAGCCGACCGCGAAACAGACATCGGTGACGGTCAGGTCGCCGCGGAGCAGCAGCGCCATCGCGCGTTCGATCCGCCGGGTCATCAGGTAGGAGTACGGCGATTCGCCGTACGCGAGTCGGAACTGGCGGCTGAGGTGCCCGGCGGACATGTTGGCCCCGCGGGCGAGCGCCTCGACGTTCAGCGGCTGCGCGTACTCCCGGTCGATCCGGTCGCGGACCCGGCGCAGCCGCGCGAGGTCACGCAGCTGCTGCGTCGGCGAGTTAGTGCTGCTCACCTGATGAATAGTGCCACGGGCCACCGACGGTCGCGGGTGGGCGCGCCTACCGGTCGGGTTCGGGGCGGAAGGCGCCACCGGCCAGGCCGGTGGCGAGCAGCTTCGCCAGCTGTTCGGCGTCGGCGCCGGCCGCCTCGAGTAGCGCGGTGAACGCCGCGAGGCGCTGGAACAGCTCGCCGTACCGGCTCTGGTCGGAGCGCGGGATCCGAGGAATTTGCGCCCGCCGGAGGTCGTACCGTTGGATCGACCCGGCCGACGCCGCCCGGTGCGCATTGCCGTCGTGGCACAGGAACCCGGCGAGGAACCATGCGTCCAGCAGGTCCGGATCGGGTCGGAGTAGCTGCACATTGGGCCCCAGCACCGCGCCGGCCTCGGCGTCGGTGACGACCTTTGCGATCAACTGGTGGGCGACCACCGGCGAGACCACGTCCCCGGTAGTGACCCGGGGCGCGTCGGACGGCACCTGGTCGGCGCTCAGCCGACCGGCCGGGCCGCGGCCGGCCACTAGATCGCGTGCCCGCCACACGGGTACGGCCGGGGCGTCGCTGAGCGTCCCCGAGTCAGCGTCGGGGTCGGGGCGGTGCTGGCCCCGGGCGGTTGCGGTGATCGCGCCGGCGCGGACCAGGTCGCCGACGGAGATCATGGGCAACGCGGCGGGGCGGTCGACCACGCCGAAGCCGGGTAGCGCCGCCGGCAGCTGCGCCAGCGTGTCGGCGAGCCGTTGCCGGAGGGCGCTCGCCTGGTACGGGTCGATCGTGCTCGGGTCGGCGTGGACGCGGCGGGCGGGGCCGAGGTCGACGGCGTCGTCCAGCAGCTCGATGACGCGTACGGTGCGGGCGGCGAGCGACAGCTCCGCCTGGGGCTGGCCCGCGTCGAGCGCGGTCAGCGCCGCCGCGAGCTGGGCAGTCCAGTATGGCCAGTCGTGGTCCCGGTCCGGTTCGCCCGTCAGCTCCGCGAACAGCACCTGGTCAGCGTGCTCACCGGAGCGGGGGCGGCGCAGCACCCACAGGTGGAGCCCGAGGTGGTGCGGGGCGGCCGCGCCGGCTGGTAGGCCGATCACCGCCCGCACCGCGGCCCGGCGCAGCAGTTCGGCGCGGACCCGCCGCCCGGCCGGCCGGGCGGCGGCGGCCGGCGGGAGCAGCAGCACCGCCCGCCCGCCCGGGGATAGCTGCGCTAGCACGTGCTGCACCCAGGCGAGTTCGGGCTCGGTACGGGGTGGGACGCCATACTCCCAGCGGGGGTCGTAGGCGAGGTCGTCGGCGGCCCATTCGCGGTCGGCGTAGACCGGTGCGCCGACCGCGGCCGCGGCCTCCAGCGGGGCTTGCCGTGGCTGCTGGAGGTTGGCGGGTCGCAGGTCGGCGTCGGTGGCGCCGTGGCTGGCCAGCCGCAACGCAGCCAGGCCGACCAGCGTGGGGTCGCAGTCATCGCCGTGGAGCCGCAGGCTGGGGAGGCGGCTGAGGGCGGCGGCGAGTAGACCGCCGGTGCCGCAGGCGGGATCGTAGAGGCTAGTCGGCTCCTCGGTTGCGAGCAGCCCGGTCATCAACCCGGCAACCTCCGGCGGGACGCGGGGGAGTCGGGTGGCTTCGTGGAGCCGGCGCAGCAGCTGGTCGAGGGCGGCTGCGGAGCCCGCTTCGGCGGCGAGTTCCGCCAGCGGCTCGGCGACGCTCGGCGGAAGCGGCTCAGCCGCGCTCGCGGGCAACGCCGCCGCGAACTGTCCGGGAGCACCGATGGCCAGGACTCGGCCCGCCCGGAGCAGCGCCGCCGGCAGGTCGTGATCGGAGGAGGCGGCACGGAGCTCCTGCCAGACGCGTTCCGCGGCGGATAGCTCCGAGATTTTGCCTTGCCGACGCAGCCACGCCGCCACCTCGGTGAGCGCGAACCGAGGGCTGGTGGCGGTGCCGCTGACGGGTTTGGGGAAGTCGTCGAAGCGTCGGCGCCAGTTGCTGACCGCAGCGCGGCCCACCCCGGCCAGCCGCGCGATCTCGACTGGTGTGACCTCGGACTCACCCACGGCTCCTCCTCGCAGCGTACGGGACGTACGTTACCAGCCTCGAGGTCGTGTTAACCCACAGGTTCGACGAATCTTTGTTGACAACGTACACAGCGCTTGGCATTCTTGGCTCGTCCACAGCGGCCGGCCCTGGGTGGCCGACTCGTTGCCTGGGCGCCTACGAACCCGAACCCGATGGGAGTAACCCGATGCGCACCAAGAAGCAGCTGGCCACAGTGGCCGGCCTCCTCGTCGCCGCGGTCGTCGGTGCCGCCTGCGGCCTCGGCGGCAGCGCCGACGGCGACGGCGCCACCCTGGCCGATAGCGACACCGACACCGACAACGGGGCCGAGCAGGTCGATGACTCGGATGACGCGCCGGGCACTCGCCAGAACCCGCTCGCGCCGGGCACCGCGTTCGAGGTGGGTGACTGGACCGTCGAGCTCGCCGCAACCGACACCGACGCGGACGAGATCGTGGCGGCTGAAAACCAGTTCAACGACCCGCCCGCCGATGGTCGCCAGTTCGTCATGGTCGAGGTGACCGTCACCTACACCGGCGACGACTCCGGCGACCCATGGCTCGACCTGAGCATCAACTTCAACGGCTCCGGCGGCAACACCTTCGGCAGCAGCATGGACGACTACTGCGGGGTGATCCCGGACCCGTTGGACGAGCACGGCGAGATGTTCCCCGACGCCACCGCCACCGGCAATGTCTGCGCCTCGGTGCCGGCCGACCAGCTCGACGACGGAGCGTCCTGGATCGTCGAGGACACCTGGTCGGTGCAGAGCGACCGCACCTTCGTCGCGATCGGATAGCAGCCCTCCGCCGGCCGGGCATGGGGAGGCTCCGGGCCGATCGGTATGGCAAGCTAGCGCGCATGCGCCCGCCAGCCGCCCCGTCACACCCGCCGCGCGACGTCGAGGCGGGTGTGAACCTGTGCGCTATCTGGGCGCTGCCGCTGGCGGTCGGGTTCTCGATCGCTGGCGTGGTGCTGGGGCACGTGGCCCGACACGAGATCCGGCGCACCGGGGAGCGGGGCGACGGCCTCGCCAAGGCCGCGCTGGCGATCGGCTACCCGGTAACCGCCCTCTGGCTCACCTGCTGGGTCCCGATGATCCTGTCGGTGACGCTGGCGGAGTGACCGGTGGCCGCAGTTCGGCCAGCGCGGCCCCGCCAACCGCGCGCAGCCGGCGCAGCGGGTCGGGGATCGCCGTGACATCAGGCAAACTGCTCGCCACCCGAATCGGCCGACCGCCGTACCGGGCGCTGATCGGGGGGTAGTTCACCTCCAGCGTGCCGCCGACCAACGCCAGAATCATGCCGCCGTGCGGATAGGTCGCCTGATAACGTGCCGTGAACGCCTGCCGGATCTCCTCGATCCGCTGGTCCACCTCGGTGGGCCACCGGGGCCACAAGTGGCCGTACCAAGCAAACGCCCACTGTGGTGGGATTGGTCGCCCCTCGGCGGCCAGCCGGCACAGCCCGACCCGCAACGAGGCGGGTAGCTCGCCGGTCGGCGCCGCGAGCGGCACCACCGGTGGCTCGGTGATCGCAGCGGCTGGCATGCGCAGTGGGGCCAGCGCCGCGACCACCGCCCGGAGCCCCACCGCGTGCGGCCCCAAGGTCGGGTCGGCGCCGTGCCGGCTGACCAGCTCGGCGGTCTGCTGCGCCAGCCGTTGCCAGGGCGCCGCCGCCGGCGTTTCCAACAGCGCCAACACCTCTCGTTCCAACGCCTGCAGCTGCAGCAGCGCCGCCCCGGCAGCTCCGCCGGCCGCCGGCGGCGGCGCAGCCAGCGGTGCCGGCGCCACCGGCGGCGCTGCCGGGCCGGGCGCGAATCGGGTCGCGGGCACGGTCGGCGGCGGCC
The DNA here is from genome assembly GCF_016925615.1 of Natronosporangium hydrolyticum. Lineage (NCBI taxonomy): Bacteria > Bacillati > Actinomycetota > Actinomycetes > Micromonosporales > Micromonosporaceae > Natronosporangium > Natronosporangium hydrolyticum. Next base: position 3,745,584 of record NZ_CP070499.1, on the reverse strand, counting down.
GGGTCGGCGGCGGCACAGTCATCGGTGGCACGGTCGTTGGCGGCGCGGCGGTCGAAGTCGGCCGCGCCGACCGTGGTCGCGAACGATGCCGCCAATGCATCGCGGCCACCGCCACCGTCGCCGGTAGCCCGGCGAGATAGACCAGCAGCAGCAGCAAGATCGCGACCGCGGCGATCGTGTCATAGGGCTCGGCGTACTCGGTCACCTCGGCCTGCGCCAACGATGCCAACAGGGTCACCGGCCGGTCCCTTCGAGTCGTGCGAGCTCTGCCCGCAGCTCCCGCACCTGCGAATCCGCCGGGCCGACCTGTTGCACCCGGGCCGCCACCAGTTCCCGCAGCTCGGCCCGGGCGCGGGCATGGTCACCAATCGCGCTCTGACACTCGGCGATACTCCGCCTGGTGCCCCACACCAGACTGTGCTCCTCCCCGTAATGCCGCGCCAGGTCAGGCAGTAGCTCCTGCTGGACCGCCAGCGCCCGCCGATGGTCGCCGGCGAGCAGGTACACCCGGGCCAGCGCCAGCCGGGCATCGACCACCTCCGCGGCGCTCGGCCCGAGCGAGGCCGCGGCGGCCCGTACCGCCTCCGCCAACACCTCCCCGGCCTCGGTCACCCGCCCTTCACCGACCAGCTCGACCACATCCTGTTGCTGACGCTGCAGCGCCTGCGCCGCCGCGCCGCCACCGGCGGGTACGGGCTGGGGCGCCGGCGACGGGCCGGACGGTGGCTTGGGCGCAGCGCGCAACACCGGCAACGGGCCGAGCGGGTAGTGGTAGGGGCGGGTCGGGCCCTGGGCCACGGCGGACCCGCCGGTGCGCTCGGCGCCCTCGGCGACGTGCGGCAGCAGGCGTAGATACACCTCCCCGGCGTGTGCTGGGCGCTCCGGTGCCGACTTCGCGAGCAACTGTCCCACCAGCTCAGCCAGTGCGGCCGGCAGGTCCGGCCGGACCGGCGCCAGCGCCGGAGGCGCCTGCTGCTGGTGTCGGCGCATCAGCTGGAATGGATGGTCGGCGCCGAACGGCGGCTGACCAGCAAGCAACTCATAGAGCACACACCCGAGCGCGTACAGGTCGGTCGCCGGTCCGAGCTCCTCCCCGGTGAACTGCTCCGGGGCCATATAAGCGGGAGTCCCGAGCAGCTGCCCGGTGGTGGTCAACCGGGTTAGGTCGACCGCGTCCAGCAACGCGGCGATGCCGAAGTCGAGCACCTTCACCGAGCCGTCCGGGCAGAGCATCAGGTTGCTGGGTTTCAGGTCGCGGTGGATCATCGACCCGGCGTGGGCGGTGGCGAGCACCGAGCAGACCTGGGCGCCGATCGCGGCAGCCCAGGCACCGGGCAGCGGCCCCTGCTCGGCGATCACGTCCTTGAGCGTGCGCCCAATCACCAGCTGCATCGCCAGGTAGGTTTCGCCGTCGTGCGAACCAAGGTCGAAGACCGTCGGTACGCCGGGGTGTTCCAGCTTGGCGGTGACCCGTGCCTCCCGGGCGAACCGGCGTACCGCCTGTTCGTAGTCGACCTCGCCGAGCAGCCCGGTACGCCGGATGAACTTGACCGCCACCCGGCGGTCGAGCCGCCGGTCATACCCCTCCCAGACCTCTCCCATCCCGCCCGGGCCGATCGCCGCCGTTACCTCATAGCGGTCTGCGATAAGCATCCCTTCGCGCACCGTGACAGTGTGGCGCAAGGCTCCTCGGTTGTCACAACGTGCGGTCTGTCACGCTCCCGACACCTCCCGCTTGGTCAGGCAGGGAGAGCTCTCCGACATGCTGACCATGGAACACCTCGCCGGTCGGCCGGAAGCCGAGCCGCCGGTAGAACTGCTCCGGGCCGTGCTCTCCCGGTACCCATAGGACGGTCAGCCGACCCTGGCCGCGGCGCCGGGCCTCGGCCGCCACCACGCTCACCGCGTACCGTCCGTAGCCGCGGCGTTGTTGGTCGGCGGCGACGTTCAGCCGCCAGATGCCGCACCGGAAGAAGTCGAGCGGGGAGTCCGGGTCGAAGCCGGCCATCACGAAGGCGACCAGCTGCTGGCCGTCGTAGAGCAGCCGGGGCCAGGCAGTCTCCTGGTTGGCGTACGCCTCGGCGAGCGAAACCGCCACCGGCGCGACGTACGCCTCCTGCTGCGGGGCCACGGTGAGCCGGCAGGCGGCCGTGACGTTCTCGGCAGTCACCTCTTCGATGCGCAACGCGTTGCTGGTCACCTATTCTCCGTCCGTCATTGTGAGGGTGGTGACCTGACCGTAGGCGCCTATGCGGTCAGCAACGGTCCGCGTGGCTGGCGAGGCTGCGGTAGGGTGACGGCGACCAATCGGAGTGAACAGAGGTAACTATCGTGACTGAGCCGATCGAGACCCGCGGTGAGCAGCTCAATGACCTGGTAACCGCCGACACTCGGGGGGACGGGAAGACCGACGTCTGGGTGAGCGACACCGACGGCGACGGGGTGCCCGACCTCTACCAGTTCGACACCACCGGTGATGGCCAGGCCGACCTCACGATGGTCGACCTGAACCAGGACGGCAAGCCGGACCAGATCCACCAGGGCCCAGTCGCGTGATCATGGACCTAGGTGCATGATTCCCGTGATCATGGGTGCCTAGCCCCATGATCACGGGGTCAGAGATGTAGCGCCTGGACGAAGACGAGGACCGCCAGCAGGGCCAGCCCCCGCAACAGCTGTCCCATGATGTCGACCGGCATCAGCCCCGCTGGCGTGTCCACCACCGCCCCGCTGTAACTGACCAACCGCCGGGTAGCGAACCGATAGACCGCGACGACCACCCCGAGCAGCAGGACCCCGTCGAGCCAGCCAACCGACAACGGTACGGCCGGCAGCGAGAGCAGGAACCACCCTGCCGTGCCGAGCGCCGGCACCACAAAGTGGACCAGCCGAAGCTCGGTCTCACTGCCGCCCAGCACCCGGCGCAGACCGGCCGAGCGGCTGACCGTGCGCAGACCCCCGGCGAGCCGGTCACCGGCGAGAAAAGCAAGCAGAATCTGCGCAATCGGCGCCGCCGACGGCAGCGCCGCCCCCACCGCGTACATCGCCAGCAGCAGCATGCCCCACGCCGCCAGCGCACCCGGCCGCCGACCGAGCCGGCGCAACTCAGCCTGCAACAACACCAGTAACCGTGGCGCCGGCCGGAAGGCGCGGTGCCGCACCCGCCCGATCCGGAGCCAACGCCGCTGCGCCAACACCTCGGTCAGCGCCGACGGGTCGAGCAGCACCGCCGCGGTCGTGACCCCGCCGAACAGCTGCGTACCGGCGCTGAGGCTGGCCCGATCCACCCACGCCAGGCTGCGGCGCGCCCGGAGACTGGCGGCGACCGCTAGCGGCAGCGCACCCAGGCCGACCACCGCCACCACAACCTGGCCGGCGACCGGTGGCCCAACTATCGGCAGGGCCAGATGATGCGCCAATACCAGCGCGGACGCCACCGCGCCGCCGGTGCCGAGAAACACCGTGCCGGCTCGCCGGGCCCACCACAGTGAAGACCCGGCCCCCTGGGCCGCGACGCTGATCGCAACCACCGCACCACCGCAGCTCGCCCCAGCGAAGCTCCACCAACCGAGCTGCGCCGGGTCACCGACCGATCCGCTGAGCGCCGCGCCGAGGCCGAGCAACGCCCCCACCGACGCCGCACCGACCAGCAGCCACCGCAACTGGGGCAGCAACCAGGCACGTCGGTCCACCGGAGCACTGACCACCCAGGTCGGAGTCGCCGGACTCACCAACAACGGCCCTAAACTGCGGAGCCCGTGCCAGGCGAGCCCGGCGGCGACCAGCCCCGCAGCCACCGCGAGCCACCAACGCCGGGCAGGGTCCGACTGCTGCACCCCCGGAGACCCCAGAAAATCGCTGAACCCACCCACCAAACTCAACCCGATGGTGCCGACCACCAGCACCACAATGTACATATCGGTGAGCTTCTCAGACAGTGAAGTGGTGTGATGCTGCCTGCGCAGCTGCCGCAACCGGGTCCGAAGCTCGCCCGCCGCTGGCGCCACCGGGTCCGTCCCAGCCGCGACCAGCACGTCAGACCTCGACCTGGATGGTGGTGTCAGCGGTCGCGTCCACCAGGCTGCGGTCATGCGAGGCCAGCAGCACGGCCGTGCCCGCCGCCTGCTCCTGGCGCAGCCGCTCGCGCAGCCACTCCCGCCCGGCGGAGTCGAGGCGCTGCTCCGGCTCGTCCAGGATGAGCAACCGTCGGGGTCGCACGAAACCGGAGGCGAGGGCGAGGCGCCGGCGCTGACCGCTGGAGAGCGTGACCGGTAGCTGGTCCCGCACCGCGGCCAGACCCAGCTCGGTGACGACCTCGTCGACCGACCCGGCCGGTCCGCCGTGGGCGTACGCCAGCACCTGCAGGTGCTCGGCGACTGACAAATCGGGAAAGAAGTCGATGTCGTCGAGCACGGCGGCGGCGATCGCCCGGAACCAGGCGTCGGTCTCGCGGTAACGCCGTCCGTCGATGGTGAGCACTCCGGCGTCGGGCCGATCCGCCCCGGCGACACAGCGCAGCAGCGTGGTCTTGCCGGAGCCGTTCGGCCCTACTACCGCCGCGATCTGGCCAGCGTGGAGCGTGAAGCTCACCCCATCCAGGACCACCAGCTCGCCGTACCGGCGACTCAGCTCCTCCACCTTGAGTGTTCGCACGGCCGACATTCTGGCATATCGCCCGGCAGGTGGCCGGCTAGTGCAGGCCGCTAGTGATTGACCGACCGATTCAGCGCGGTGCCCTGGCCAGCCACTGATCCAGCCTGCTGATGCAGCACCGCTTCGGCGTCGCCGTCGCCGTCGGCCACCGTTCCGCCGGCACAGGAGGTGTGCGCGCCAAGATTGGCGACCTGCTGCCCGACCCGGGTCGCGTCGGAGCCCAGGCCCTCGGCGTATGTCTTGACGTGTTCGAAGAGGGCGGCGCTACCGAGGCTGCTGTCGGCTCCTTTTTGCTACTTGGAGGAAGTGGTGGTGAAGGTCAGGGGCAGGGAAGACTATTGGGTCGCCACGCAAGGTATGACTCCCAACTCCTGCGTTGCCCGTCTTCCCACTCTGAACTCGGGACGAAGTCTCCGGCCTGAGGGTGTCCGTCTGGGTAAAACAATGCTGTTACCTCATCCTCGGCGCTTGGGTGCACCCGGGATCGGAATTCGACGGGGGAGACCTCCTCGATCATTCGGTCGTAAGTTACTTTGAACAATGGTGCGCGGTTGCCGGGGTACGTAATATACTTCTCCCATCCAGCCCGTTGTTCGGGTTGCCAGTCCCTAAACGGAATAAGTTCTCCGGCGCGTGGATGATCTTCCGGGTAGATGAGCGCCGAGGCTTGTTCTACATCGTTCTCATGCACGTTCTCCAGTAGCTCCTCGGCGGTCAGCACATCGTGGGCGATTTGTGCCGGCGCGTACATCCAGCATCGCATGTCTCGTTCCTGCCGAGGGCTCGGCAACGGTTCTTCGGGGCCTGGCCCGCTCTCATTGGATCCAATGCACCCACTTAATAAGGCGGAGCTGAGAGCGGCGGCTGCAGCGCCTTGAAGCGATCGCGTGACATTCAGAGTGTACATTGGTCAAATTTCCTCTTCTGTCGGAGAGGCTCCAAGCTTGGCTAGGACTCGTGATTTTGCAAATCATCCTGTATTCCTAAGAATCCCAGATCGTAACCCGCCCTGGCATCGTCGGCTCCTTCCAGCATGGTTCGGATGGGGCTGCCCAGGTCCGCCACAGCGACTCGGTGTTTGCAGTGGCGTGCCCGGCCCGGATCACCGCGTCCGGATAGACCTCAACAAAGTCGGGATTGGTCATCTCGGCTCCTTCGAAAATCCAGGTGGAAGCGCATCGGTCAGCCCGGCAGTCATGGGCAGGGCAGGTCGTCCGGTCGCAACGTCAAAAATGACGTCCAGTCTCCCAACTGTCCGTCTTGCCACTCTGCACTCGGGATGAATTCGCCGGCCTGGGGATGCCCGGCCGGGTAGAAGAGGCTCGTAACGCGTTCCTCAGCGTGAGGGTGGACTCTGGATCGAAACTCCTCGGGCGATACTTCCTCGATCATCCGGTCGTACGTCCGCTCGTAGATTGGTACTTCGTTGTCCCGAAAGCTGACAAACCTCTCCCAGCCAGCACGTTGTTCTCGCTCCCATTCTTCAAGCGGAATGATTTCGCCGGCGCGTGGATGGTCGTCAGGGTAGATGAGTGCGGACGCATGCTCGATGTCGTCCTCGTAAACGTTCTCCAGTAGCTCTTCGCCGCTCATGATCTCGTGGGCGACCTTCGCCGGGGCGTACATCCAGCACACCATGTCGCGTTCCTGTAGGGTGGTCGGGGGCGGGGCCTGCGAGCTAGGTTCGTTTCCGTCGGACCCGGCGCATCCGCTGAGTATGACGACGGCGAGCATGACAGCGAGCCCTCCGGCTAACGGCGGAGAGATCCAGCGATGGTAAGAGCACGGTGCGACCGGGTGCTCGGGATCGGACACATTCGCTCCCTTCTACTATCTCTGGAGGAACAGCGGTGCAATCCTAGGGGCAGGGCAGGTTAGCGGGTCTTCTCGACAAATAGAATTCCCACGCCTTGAAGTGTTTGTCTTCCCACTCTGAACTCGGAATGAACTCTCCCGCCTCGGCATGCCCGCGCGGATAGAATAGCTCGGCGACCGAGTCCTCGGCGCTTGAATGGACCCGGGAGCGGAAGTCCTCAGGGGGGACCACTTTGGTCATGCGGTCGTACGTTGTTTCCAGGATCGGTCCGCGGTTGCTCTGAAGGCTGATGTATTTTTCCCAACCAGCACGTTGTTCTGGCCCCCAGTCCTGAAACGGGATGATCTCGCCGGCGCGTGGGTGATCTTCGGGGTAGATGAGCGCGGAGGCTTGCTCGACGTCGTTCTCGTGAACGTTCTCCAGTAGCTCCTCGGCGGTCAGCACCTCGTGAGCGATCTGGGCCGGAGCGTACATCCAGCATCGCATGTCGCGGGCTGGGGTAGATGTTGGAGGCGAGTGCTCCGAGTCCGGCTCCTGCTGGTCGGAGCCAACGCACCCGCTCAGCACAACAGAGGCGAGCGCAACAGCCAGAGTCAGGCGAAACGGGCGCGTACTCGTCGGAGCAAACATTGGTTAAGCAATCCTTTCAGCCTGACGGAATTCAGCGCCTTAGGGGCTGCGGTTCTCGAGATCGTCCTGGAGGCCTAAGAATCCGAGGCGATAGCCCTTCCTAGCGTCGGAAATAGCGCCCGGCAACCCTGGATGTTGTCGAAGGGGTCAGTCGACTCCACATCGCCTCCCCAGCGTTCCCGAAGCACGTTCGATCGAACGGATTAAGGGTAACAATGGGTGTCCTGTCGCCTCCCCAAGGTGCTGGTCGACGATGCGGGACCGCCGGGAGCCGCTCCGGTCGACCGGAGCGGCTCCCGGCGGCTGCGCAAGCCGTCGCAGCTCAGCGGGCGTGGGCTCGCAGCGCGGCGATGAACCAATCGAAGGCGGGGACGACCGGCGTGAACGCCGGCCAGCCGTTGAGGATCCCCAGCAGGCGCCAGTACCGCTCCACTCGTTCGTCGGTGAAGGTCTCGGTGCGTTCCGCCAGCCGCAGCCGCTCATCGGCGGGCAGCTCCGGGTCGATGATTCGCTCCAGCACGCCGCGCGCTTCGGCCGCGTCTGGTGCCAGCCCCGCCGCCACAGCTTCGCCCGCGTGCTGCTTGACCATCTCGATGTCGAACGGCTGCTGCTCCGGCACCGTCTGTGCGCCGGTCACCGCCATCTGTCGTACCCGGTGCCGGAAGCTCTCGTCGCCGATCAGTTCGGCCAGCTCCACCCAGGCGTTGACCTGTTCGGTCGTCGGTTCGTCGGGTAGCTCCGCCGGCAGTGTCCGTAGGCCCTGGGCGATGGTGGCGCCGGGGGCGTCCGGATCGATCCCTTCGAAAGCGTGGGCGACGAAATCATCGATCAGCCGTTGCCGCTCCTGGGCGTTGAGGCGGGCTAGTTGGTGCACGATTCTCATCTCCTCTGGGTTGTCTGCTCGTTCCGCGACCGATCGAAGGACCGCCCGCCGCAGGCGCAGCGTGCGGATCTCGGCATCCAGCGCCTCGGCGTGCAGCCGGGCGACGTCGGCGACGCTGACCTGTCGCGCCAGTACCCGACTGACCGTGTCGAGGTCCAGTCCTAGCTCGCGCAGGGTCCGGGTCAGGTCGAGGCGGGCTACCGCCGTCGGGTCGTAGAGCCGGTACCCACTTGGGGAGCGGGCGGCCGGCGGGACAATGCCGCTGTCTGACCAGAACCGGATGGTCCGTACCGGCACCCCGGTACGTCGGGCGAGCTGCCCGATGGTCAACAGTTCGGTGCGGTCGTTCATGACCCCAGCATCGACTCTCCAGCCGCTGGAGAGTCAACCCGCCACGACCACCACCGCCGTGATCATGGACCTAGGTCCATGATGAGCCGCTCACTTCGTACCTAGGTCCATGATCAACGGGGGCGGGGGAGGCGTGGCGGAGGCGGGCGAACGGGGCGAACCGGGAGAATCGTCCGGTACGCGGTGGCGTACGAGGTCGGGTTCGCAAACTTCGGGTGGTGATGGTGGCGGCACCAAACTTGCGCTTCGTGCCGACCCTGGTCGAGGCAGGGCGGCTGTGGCGCCGCCACCTCCGGTCGTTCGCCGTCATCGCGGTGGTGCTGGTGCCGCCGCTGGCGGTGGTCGAGGTGCTGAGCCACGAGCTGGATCTCGCCCCCAACCTCGGGCTGGTGGTGACGTTCGGGCTCGCCGGCCTGGTCGTGACCGTGGTCGCGGAGGCGTTCTGTGCCGGGCTCGCCGACCACGTGCTCTACTACGACCGGATCGGGCATCGGCGGCAGTCACTGTGGCGACACGCCCGGGCGCTGCCGCTGCTCACGCTGGTCGTGCTGGCGTTGCTGATCGGGCTCGCGGTGACGATCGGGGCGCTGCTGCTGTTGCTGCCCGGCCTGGTGATATACGCCTGGCTGGCGGTGGCGCCGCCAGCGGCGAGCTTCGAGCGCACCGGCGTGGCCGGGTCGCTGCGGCGCAGCGTCGCGCTGGTCCGCGGCCGGTTCTGGCGGGTGGCCGCACTGGTGTTGGTGCCTTCGATCCCGGTGCTGCTCATCGACGCCCTCGGCGATGCGCTGCGTGCCTGGCACAGTCCGCACTGGTTACTCGTCCTGGTGGAGGCGGTGTGCGAGGCGATCGTGATCGGGTTTACCGCTGCGGTGGTGGTTGTGGTCTACCACACCCTGCGGGGTCATCCCGGTACCGACCGCCTACCCGCTGGTCCATAATGGTCGCCGGATGGTGGGTAATCCGGATCCCGGGTTACGGTGTTCGGCACGGCATACTAGGTTGACCGGATGAAACGTGTCCTCCTGACCGGGATGTCCGGCACCGGCAAGTCAACCCTGGTCGCCGAGTTGGTGGCCCGTGGCTATCGCGCCGTCGACGTGGATCACCCCGACTTTTCGCAGTCGGTGAGCGCGCCGCGGGAGGAGCTGACCGGGCTGGGGCGCGGGCAGGACTGGGTGTGGCGGGAGGACCGCGTCGGTGAGCTGCTGGCCGCCGCCGGCTCCGGGCCGCTCTTCATCGCCGGGTGCGCCCCGAACCAGGTCAAGTTCTACCCGCAGTTCGACCACATCGTGCTGCTTACGGCGCCGGCGGAGGTCATGGTGGAGCGGCTGACGACCCGGACCAACAACTCCTTCGGCAAAGATCCGGATCAGCTGAGCCACACGCTGGCGCTGAAGGAAGCGATCGAACCGCTGCTGCGCCGCGGGGCGGGGCTGGTCATCGACACCGCGCGCCCGCTCGAACAGATAGTCACCGAGTTGCTCCACCACACCGAGGCGGTGGGACGCCCCGCCCGGCACCGAGCCCACAACGGCTGAGACCTCCGGTCACGGCAGCGGCTCCGGTCACGGCAGCGGCTCCGGCCGGTATGAAGCGAGCCACTGTGACAGTAGCGCTACCCGTCCCTGGTTGGTTTCGCTGCCGACGACCACCGGCGCCTGGTTGTACGGCAACGTATCGGAGGTACGCCGGAGTTTGATGTAGAGACTGGAGGCGCCGACCGCGTAGCGTTCCATGTCGTCCTGGAGCGCACCGACCACGCTGATCGCCCGATCCCGGCCGATGTTTTCGAACAGGGCGACCGCGTCGCGGCGGTGGGCGGCGCCGAGGTTGCGGCCGAGCTCGTCGAGGACCAGCAGCAGCGGCCGGTCGGCGCTGCCGGCGAGCGCCGCGGCGCAGACCAGCTTCACGGCCTTGTCGTCCATCTGGGCGGTGTTGCCCCGCAGCCGGTACGACGACAGTGGTTTGCCCTCGCCGCGCCGCCACTTCGGGGTGACCGACCATCGCCACGGCTTCTCCGGGTCGGCCGGTGGCTCCGGCTCCGGGTAGTCGAGGGCGCCGCCGTAACCGCCGTACGCTTTGTCGATCCGGTCGAACTCTTGCGACACCTGTTTCAGTTTGGCCTTGATGGCGCTGGCGATGGTGCCGCGGAGCGCCTGGGTTGCCTGTTGCGCCTCGGCGAGGTGGGATTCGGCGCTGTGCAGGGTGGCGGCCTTCTCCGCCCGCTGCCGGGTGATCTCTGTCTGCTGTTGCTGGTCGACCTGGGCGTACTGCTCCAGATAAGTGCCCAGGATGCGCAGCAGCGTGGGGATCAGCGAAATCCGGTCGGCGCCGCGGCGGGAGCGGCGTTGCTCATCGAGCAGCCGCAGCTCTTCGGGGAGTTCCTCGGCCGGGGTGCCGGGCGGGAAGCATGCGTGCCGGGCACTGTCGCTGAGGGTTTCGGCCAGCTCGTCCCACTCACTCAGCGGCTGGGTCTGTTCCCGTTCGCTGAGTTGGAGGAGGTGCTGCTCCGCCTCGGCCACGGTGCCGCCCCAGGCGGTGTGCCGGGCCGGCAGGTCGAGGTCGTCGCGCCGGATGGCGTTGTCCCGCCACCGCAGGGTGGCCGCCTGGGCCTCCCGTTCCAGCGCGGCGCGGCGTTCCTTGACGTGGGCGAGTTGGCCGTCGCGGGAACGCTGCTCCGCCTTCGCCTCGTCGAAGTCGTGTTGGGCGGTCGCCAGCGGGCCCGCCAGTTGCCGCAGCTCGTCCTGTTGGCGTTCGACTTCGGCGCGGATCTGTTCGATCTGTTCGGCTAGGTTTTCGGCTTGCCAGCCCGCCTCGGCGGCGGCCTGCCGCCGCCGGGCCCGGTCGCGGCCCGCCTGGGCGGCGGCGAGGTCGTCGTCGGCGAGCTGCGCGGCCTGCGCGGCGGTGTCGAGCGCCGCCTGGGCCTGCTGGATCCGGCCGGTGCGGCCGGTCACCGGCTCCGGGAAGCCGCTCACCGCGGCGACTCCGGCGACGGTGTCTACGGCGGACGGCTCCGCCCCGGCCCGGTCGGCGAGGGCGGTGAGGAACCGGTGGAGCGGCAGCTCGGGTTCGGCGCTGCCGGGCAGGTCGCAGGCCGGGCCGGTCGGCCGGTGCCCGGCCGGGTCGGCGTGCACCAGCAGTGATCCGGGCTGGTCGGCGAGGAGTTCACCGGCGCGGGCCGCCGCCTCCGCCGGCACCACTACCGCTGCCCGGTAGGGCAGCAGGCGCGCCTCCCACACCGACCGTTGCGCGTCGGTCAACGTCACCACGTCGACCAGCGGCGCCGCCAGGATCTCTGCGGACCGGAGCCGGTGGACCTGGGCGGCGGCGATGTCCTCGCCGCGTTCGGCCGCGGCGAGCCGTCGCTTCGCGTCGGTGTGCGCGGCGGCGGCGATGCCCTTGGCCTGCTGCGCCTCGTCGACGGCCTGGTCGGCTTTGGCGACGGCGGCGGTCGCCTCGTCGAGGGTCAGCCCGTCGGCCTCCTCGGCCTGCGTCATCAGCCGCCGTTGCTGTGTCCGCAGCGGTTCGATGCTGCCCAGCGCCTGGTTGACGGTGGTGGTCAGGTTTTCTTCCTGCGATTTGAGCTGATGGTACGCGTCGATCCGCTGTTGGCAGCTGCGTTGGAAGGTCTCGTCGTCGGTGAGTCGGGCCAGTTCGGTGCCGAGCGCGGCGATCTGTTCGTCGAGGCCCGCGATGGTCTGCTCCAGCATGGCCTGGTCTGCGGCGAGGTTCTCGGTTTCGGCGACTCCGTCGACCAGCCATCGGGCGCAGCGGCTGCGCCACCGCTGCTGCGCCTCGTCCAGCGCCGAGCGGGCTCGTTCCCGCGCCTGGATGCCCGCCTCGACAGTGCTCATCCGAGCGCCCCAGCTTTCGAAGTCTTCGCGGGCCCGTTCGGCGTCGGTGGCCTGCCGGTGCTCTTCGGCCCGGGCTTTCTGCTCCTGTTCGACCTCCCCGGTCAGCCCGGTGAGCGCGCCGATCGCGTCGAAGATCCGCTCCGGGGTGAGTTCGTTGAGTGGCTGGGCCAGCAGGTTGGCGGTCAGGCTGGCCCGGACCGAGGTAGACAGGAACGAGACACAGCGGACGGTCTCGCCGTACAGGGTCCGGCTGAGCCGGTTGGCGCGCAGGTCGGTGCGGCCATTGCTGCGCGGTAGCGCCTCCCACAGCTGGTCGGCGCCGGCGGCGCGTTCGTTCTCGGTCTCGCCGTACGCGAGATGCAGCCGGTTCGCCCACCGTAGCTCCAGGTGAGGGCTCTGCCGGTTGATCCGTAGCCAGATCGTGAGCACCGCGTCCGCCAGGTCGGCCGGGTCCTCGACCTCGGGCGGCGCGAAGACCCCGATCAGGTAACCCCGGTCGGCGTTGGCGTGCATCGATTCGTGGCCGGCCAGCTCGGCGGTGAAGAGTAGCTCCGCCGCGGCCTGTGCCCCGGACTGCAGCCGCCACTGGTCGTCGGCGTGGAGCAGGCTCAGCCCGGCGATGAACGACGACTTCCCGGCGCCGTTGGAGTCGGTGGGCCCCTGCCCGGCGACGGTGATCAGGCCACGGGTGGTGATCGGCACCGGGTGGGTGGAGAGCCGGGAGATGTTGACCATCTGGACCCCGATGAGGACCCGGTTGCCGACGATGTCGTACGGCTCCTCGCCTTCGGCGGACTGGGTTGCGGAAGCGGGCACCTGGGGTCAGCCTTTCGGGAGCTGGCGTCGCCGGTCGCGGATCGCGGCGGCGAGCGGATGGTCGGGGGCGGCGCACAGGATCAGCTGGTCTTGCAGTCGTTCCCGAGCGGCCGGGGTGAGTCGCAGCAGCTGCGGGCCGGGAACGTAGCCGCCGTCGGTGTCGCCGCCCCGCGCCAGCTTGATCAGCCCGGTCGCGGTGAGCCGACTGAGCGCGGCTTTCGCTTCCGTGGTGGGAAGTTTGCTGCGGCGTAGAATCTCGGCGGTCGGCGTCGGGTACGGGCTCAGCCAGGCGTCGGCGGCGAGCTGTTCCTCGCTGCGCGGAATCGCCACTGAGTGGACGAGCACCAGCACCAGCACCGCTCGGTCGATCTCGGGTAAGGGCTGCCAGCCGGCCTCGGTCAGCTCGGCGACGACCGCGTCGTCGTACCCGGATGTCCAGTGTAGACCGCCGTCCACCGCGACCAGGGTGCGACCGGTGCGGCGCAGCAGCTCCGCGAGCCCGGCCCGCGCGTTGGCGTCCTCGAGCGCCGGTAGGTGCTGCCGATGTACCGGTTCGTTACTGTGCTCCAGCAGCGCGAAGGCCGCCTCGACCTGCTCCCGATGCCGGTCGCTGAGCTGGCCGAGCACCTGGTCGAAGAGCGGATGCCGGCTCACCGGGCGGCTCCTGCCGATGGTTGCTGCCCGGTGGCCGCCGGGATCATCCGCCACAGTTCCCGCAACGTGCTCAGCTCCAGCGGGCTCCAGGCGGCCACTCGCGGCCCCAGCCGCACCGTCCGGGTCCGTTCGTCGAAACGTAGCCAGCCAGCGGCGGCCAGCCGCCGGATCCCGCCGAGCAACGTCCGGTGCCGGGTCGGCTGGTCCCGGCCCGGGGTCAGCTGGGCGAAGACCGCCGCCACCTCCGGCAGCGGCGCCGGCACGCCCGGCCAGATCTCGTCGCCGGGGTCGACCCAGCAGCAGCGAAGACAGGCCGCGAGCGCCCGCAACGATCCTCTGGGGTCGGTCAGGGCGTTGCCGGGCAGGCCGTACTCGGCCAGCACCGCCGGACCGGCCGACTCCGGAAGCTCCGGCAGCAGCCAGGCGGCCTGCGCGTCCTCCGTCACCAGCCGCCGCACCCCGAGCGGGGTCTGGCCGCCGGGCGGCACCCGCTGCGGACCGCCCGAGCGCACCTTGGCCCACGCCTGCGCAGTCTCCCGTTCGGTCACCGGTCGTCACCTCCCGCCGCCGGTTCGACCCGGCCGAACCAGCCGTCGCTCACCCAGGTCCGCGCCCCCTCCGGATCGATCCGCAGCCCGTCGCCCCAAGTCAGCGCGTACGGAAGTTCGTCGCGGTGATGGATCGCGGTCAGCTGCGAGAGCACCCGGCGGGCGGCTGGCCAGCCACCGGCATTGTCCAGCAGCGGCGCCACCGCGACCCGGTGGGAGCCGGCGAGCAGCTCCTCGGCGATCGCGGTCAGGCGCGCCCGCTCGGAGTCGCCGCCGTCCGGCGTCGCCGGGCCCGGGCCGTCGTCGATCCGGGGCCGCGGCGGCGGCAGCCGGCTGCCTTCGGTCTGCAGCCCTTCCTCGACCGCGTCCAACAACTCCTCCACCCCGACCAACGGTGTCGGGGCGTCGAAGAGCAGACCATCCAGCGCCCCGGCGAGGGTGGCAGCGTCGCTGTGCCGGGCGAAGCTGCGCCACCGCTCGGGCGGCAGCAGCCCCAGCGCCCGGGTCTTGCCGGCGTGGGTCAGCAGCCGCCGCGCCGCGGCGCTGACCGCGTCCCGGTAGGCCGCCAGCGCCATCCGCAGCTGTCCGCAGAGCGGCAGCAGGTTCGGCCATCGCTGCGCCCCGGCATCGTGGTACTCCTGCGCCTGGGTCAGCAACTCGTTGTTGCCCAACAGCGGCCGCGCCTGCTCCCGCAGCTCCTCGATCGCCGCCGACGTGGCCAGCTGCATCAGCGGATTCGCCAGCAGCCGGAACACGTTGGTGATCTCGGTCAGGTGAGAACGGGCGTCTGCCTCGGTCGCCTGCGGGTCGTCCAGCGACATCCGCGCCAGCGACAACAGCCGGTGCAGCTCGGCCTGCCCGCCGGAGTCACGGATCCGGCGCAGGAACAGCAACATCACGTACGGGGCGAAGGTGGCGCGATAGTAGAGCTCGTGTGGCCGATCGTTGGCCTTCTCGACCGCCCGGTACGAGCGCAGGACGGCGAACCGGCGGCGTACCTGGGCCGGGCTGAACCGGGAACACGCCGCGACGACCTGGTCGACCGCCAGCCCGGTGGGGCCGGCTTCGGCGAACGCCCCCAGGATCGCCTCGTCGATCGCGACCGAGTCGGCGGACTCCACCATTGCGTGGGATTCGCGCGCCAGCACAGCGAAGACCCGCTGGTAGACGCCGAGGACCGAAGCGTCGGCGGCGTAGTCGTCCAAGGTCGTCGGGGGAGGGTCAGCCACAACTAACCGAGGATAGTGCAGCGAAGGTCGGGGTGGTCGGGTACCTAGCGTCAGCGGTCGGGTGGTGGCGCTGACGGTGGTGGCGAAGAATGCTCGGTTCTACCCATAGCTACGGCCGGCGCAATTTCGCATGCTGAGCAGTCAGAGCCGTGGCTATTGGGCCGCGTCGGGCAGCGCGGCGGTGGTGGCGACCAGGGAACGAGAGGGGATGGTCGTGTTCAGGAGAGGTATCACGGCGTCGAGGCTCGCAGGCCTGGCCGCGCTGGTGGTCGCGGTCCCGCTCACCGCGTTGGCAGCGGCCCCGGCCGCCGCCAACGGTCTGGGCGCCGACGGTTTGGGCGCCGACGGTCTGGGCGCCGACGGTCTGGGCTCGCCGGCCGCCCCGGTGGAGACCAAACTGACCGCGGCCGACGGGGCACAGGGTGACCTGTTCGGCCGGGCGGTGGCGCTCGACGGTGACACCGCCCTGGTGGGCGCGCCCGAGGTCAACGTCGCCGGGGTCCAGAACCACGGGGCCGTGTACGCGTTCGCGCGTACCGATGCCGGCTGGGTCGAGCAGCAGCGGCTGCTCCCGGAAGACGGCGTCGCGCAGGGGCGGTTCGGGCTGGCGGTGGCGCTCGCCGGCGACACCGCGCTGATCGGTGACGAGTCGCACCGCGGTGCCTACGTGTTCACCCGGGGCGCCGACGGCTGGCAAGAGCAGACGAAGCTGGCGCCGGCCGAGGCCGGCAACGACTACGTCGGCACCTCGTTGGCGCTCTCGGCCGATGGCCAGACCGCTGTGGTCGCGGCGGAGGCCGCCGAGGTGGGCGGCGCCGTGCGGCAGGGCCGGGTGTACGTCTACACCCGGCAAGGCGGGGAGTGGACCGAGTCGGCGCAGTTGACCGCCAGCGACGGGCACTCCTGGGGATTGTTCGGCTCCGATGTGGCGCTCAGCGCGGACGGGCAGACGCTGGTGGTGGGCGGCGAGTTCGCGCACGTTGGTGACATCGACTACCAGGGCCAGGCGTACATCTTCAGCCGGGAAGGCGACGAGTGGGTCGAGCGGACGATCCTCCGCGCCGCCGACGGCGGCGCGATGCACCGGTTCGGCAACACGGTTGCGATCGCCGGGGACACCATCCTGGTCGGGGCCTACGACGCGCCGGACGGTGGTGCGGTGTATGTCTTCACCCCGGACGGCGATGGCTGGACGGAGCGGACCGCCCTGCGCGGGTCGGCCACGGGCACCGGTAGTGAGTTCGGTCGGGCGTTGACGCTATCCGCCGCGGGGGACACCGCGGTGATCGGCGACGCCCGCGCCAACGAACTCCACGGCGTGGTGTACGTCTTCGTGGCCGGCGAGGGAGAGTGGCAGGAGGAGACGACGCTCACCGCCAGCGACGCCGAGTGGAACCACCAACTTGGGTTTTCGGTGGCGCTCGACGGTGACACCGTGCTCGCGGGCGCCTGGACCTCCCGGGTGGCGGGAGTGACCAACCAGGGGTCGGCCTACGCGTTCCAGTTGCCGGGCACCGGACCGGAGGATCCGGCACCGGTGGTGTGCGATCGGACCGTCGCCGGGCTGCACGCCGGCCCGTTGTCGGTCGACGAAGGGGTGACCTGCCTGGCGGCCGGCGCGCAGATCCTCGGCGAGGTGAATGTCGCCAGCGGCGCCGGACTGGTAGCCACCGCGGCGGTGGTGCAGGGCCCGGTCTCGGCGCTCGGCGCGACCGTGCTGGATCTGTCGCTCACCCAGGTTACCGGCGCGATCGTGGGTTCGGGGGTGACGCAGCAGGTGACGCTGCTCGGCAGCCAGGTGACCGGCTCGGTGAGCGTGGTCGGCAGCGGCACCGCCGATCAGCCGGTGGTGGTCGCCGGCAACACCATCATCGGCACCTTGACCTGTCTGGACAACGACCCGGCGCCGACCTCGCAGGGGTTGCCGAACACCGCCACCGGGGGCGGGTACGGGCAGTGCGAGGGTCTCTGACCGGGAGCTGGACTTGATCTGGGGAGGAAGCAGCGCCCGGCGGATGTTGGTCCGCCGGGCGCTGCGGTGTCTGCGCTCTCCGCCGAGCTTCAGCTCTCCCGGATGAAGGTGAACAGCTGCTCGCCCGCCACGAGCGGTCGGGGCTCACCGGTGAAACGATGCACACCGACCCCGTACCCCGCGTCGGGCGCCGAGAGCCAGCGCTGCTCAAAGCTCCGCTCGCCGAGCCAGTCGCAGATCTGCGGCACCAGGTCCGGAGCATCCCGGTGGCGGGTCCACACCAGGGTGCCGCCGGCGGCGCAGAGCTGGTCGCAGAAGTCGACCGTCCGGCGGACATCTGCATCGGAGATATTTCCCAGCACGCCACACAGGAGTACCAAGTCGGCGGGGGCTGCTCCCCGGTAGGCGTCGGTCCGGCCGCCATCGCCGACCACCACCTCGACCCCGGTCAGGTTCGCCGCTTCGGCGCTGCGGCGGGCCACCGCCGCGTTCTCCGGGTCGAGTTCGACCAACCGCGCCGCGACCTCGTCGCGTCGGGGATGGGTGGCGAGCACCGGCAACAAGTCACGCCCCTGCCCGGAGCAGACACTGATCACCCGGATCGGCCCGGCCGGGGCCGCGTCCAGCGCCGCGCCGATCTGTTGCTGCACGACCTTGAGTCGTTGCCGCAGCGAGGAGCCGGGCGCCTCATACGCTTCATGCCACCGGTGCCAATCCATTCGCCGGAGCGTACTCTACCGGCGCGTGCCGGCTAGTCGAGGTCGGTGAAGTGTTCGACCACCGGCGGTGTGGCGAAGTAGGGCCCGATCAGCGCACGCCACTGCGGGTACCGGTCGCTGTCCCGGAAGTTCTGCAGGTGCGCCTCGACGGAGTCCCACTCGATCAGGAGCACGAACCGGGAGGGAGATTCGACCCCCTGGGTCATGCGTACCGTGCGGCAGCCAGGGGTGGTCGCCACGAGCTCCCGGGCCTTCGCGTACGCGGCCGCGAACTCTGCCTCCTGGCCGGGGACGACCTCGATCAGCGCGACTTCAAGCACCATGGCCCCTAGCCTGCCACACCTGCCGGCCGGTCACGCCACCCGGCGGTGAACGGCGCAGCCCCGCCGCTGGGTGCTGTAGCGCTTACGTAGCGTACTGACGCCTTGCTGCAACACATCTGCATATCGACACTGTTGACGGTGTTGCGGCCGGCTCCTAGCTTGGGATTACCGGGAGATCGCGAACCCGTTTCGCAGAAACGCTATAGCCGGCGCCGGCGTGGCTACACGACTTAGGAGTGCAGCATGAGTAATCCCCACCCCTCCGGCCGGCGCCGGGCCACGGCGCTCGCGTGCGCGACCGTGCTCGCCGCCGCCGGTGCCCTGACAGCCGCGCCACCAGCGGCAGCCCTTGATCACTCGGCGGCGACCGTAGCGTTCGACACCGAGCTAGTCGCCGAACAGGTGCGGGACCTGCGGCCGCCGACGGTGCCGGCGTTGGAGACCCCGATCGGTTATGCGTCGATGAACGGCGGCACCACCGGCGGGTTCGGAGCGGCCAGTTACGAGGAGTATGTGCTCAGCGAGTACTGGCCGACCAGTGGATACGACGAGCCGGGTGAGGCGATGTATCAACTGTTGCGGGAGCACCGCCACAATGAGGACGATGGCCTGGTCATCTACGTTGATGTGACGATCAACGAAGATGACTTCGGTCGGAGCAAAATGGATGTGACCGACAACTTCAACGTGTCGATCCTGGGCGTGGGCGACCAGGGGCGGCTAACCGGGGTCGGCACGACGGTGCGGCGATCCCACAACATCGTGTTCCGGAACCTGACGATCCATCATGTCAGCCAGGGGGAGGGGACGGCGATCGAGGTGACCGATGACAGCAGCAACATCTGGATCGATCACAATGAGTTCTACAGCGAGCTGGACAATGAGCCCGACAAGGACTATTACGACGGTCTGGTGGACATCAAGCGGAACGCAGCGTATGTGACCGTGTCGTGGAACTACTTCCACGACCATTGGAAGACCATGTTGCTCGGGCACAACGACAACGAGAGCCTCGCTCCCGATCGGATCACCTACCATCACAACTGGTTCCGCAACGTCAACACCCGCCTGCCGCTGGCGCGATTCGCCGACGTTCACATGCTTAACAACTTTTTCCAAGACGTGACCGGTAGCGCGATCAACGCCCGGATGGGTGCGCAGATCCTGGTCGAGGGCAATTACTTCCTCCGGGCCGGCTCAGGGGAGATCGACACCCACGCCGATCAGATCCAAGGTCCGGTGGGTTGGTGGTACGGCAGCAACGAGACCGGTTACTGGAACCTGCGGGACAACATCTTCGTCGACAGCCCGCATGAGCATCTCTCCTCGACCACCGACTTCACCGTGCCGTATGCGTACACCGCAGACGACCCGGCGACCGCGCGGGGCCTGGTCGAGCAGTACGCCGGGGTTGGTGTCGTCGAGGTAGACCCGTAGGCTGCCCCGACCCGACCGGGCGCGCAGCGGCGAACCGCTGCGCGCCCGGCTGAGACCCGGTTCACAGTCACTGGACATGAAGCCCACTTGAGGTAGCAGGCTTCTCAAGGTAAGCGTCCCGTTGACCGGAGAGGTGTTAAGTGCCTGACGAACCAGGTTTCTACTCGATCATCGACTACACAGTAGATGGAGCTCGGACCCAGCAGGAGCTGGTGGCGGCGTTCGCGGAGATCCAGGAACAGTGGGTCCGGTTCTACCCCGGCTACCGGTCCGCCAGGTTCTTCGCCAGCGTCGACGGCGCGCGGGTCTACAACCTGATCCACTGGGCCAGCGAGGCCGACTACCGGCACTTCGAGGAGGTCTCGGACACCGAGGGGCGGATGGCGGCTATCCAACAGGCGCTGGCGGGGCTCTCGGGCACCGCCGAGCCGCGGATGACCAACGAACCCCGGTACGTGATGGTGCGGCAGGTCGAGCCCGGCCCGCAGCGGACCGGGGAGACGGCCGGCTAAGTCAGCTGGGTAGCCGCCACCAGGCGAGCAGGCCGGCGACGGCGGTGGCGGCGACCAGCGCGGCCACCGCCGCCCAACCGAGCTGGGCGTACGCGGCGGCGGCGAGTGCGGAGCCGGTGACGCCACCGATGAAGTAGCTGGTCATGTAGGCGGTGGTGATCCGGCTGCGGGCGTCGGGGTCGAGCCGGTAGATCGTACTCTGGTTGAACAGGTGGACGCACTGGGCGCCGAAGGTCACCAGCATCGCCCCGAGCGCGAGCGCCCACAGCTGGCCGCCGCCGATCACCGCCAGGCCCGCGCCGGCGAGGATCAGGCCGAAGCTGCCGGCTGTCCCGGGCCGGCCCAGGCCACGGTCGGCGAGCCAGCCGACCGGTCCGGCGGTGAACGCCAGCGGCACCGCGATCAGCGCGAACAGGCCGATCGCCGCCTCCGAGAACCGGTACGGCGGCCGGGCGAGTACGAACGCGAGCGGGGTCCAGAGCGCGTTGAACGCGACGAATGAGAGCGCGCCGTAGAGTGCCCGGCGGCGCAGCACCCTTTCCCGCCGGACCAGCTGCCACACCGAGCCGAGTAGCCGGGCGTAGTGCTGGTCGGTGGTGGGCGGCAGGTCCGGCAGGTAGCGGTAGAGCAGCACCGTTAGCACCGTGATCAGAGCGGCGGCCAGCAGATACATGCCGCGCCAGCTAGTGACCTCGGCGACGAGGCCGGCGGTGGTCCGCGACAACAGGGTGCCCAGGAGCAGCCCGGTCATGACATAGCCGACTACTCGACCACGTTCGTGCTCGGCGGCGACGGTGGCTGCGAACGGGACCAGCACCTGGGCCACGACCGAGGTGAGGCCGACCACCACGATCGCGGCCCCGAGCACGCCGAAGCCGGGGGCGGCGGCGACGAGGATCAGCGCCGCCACCGAGACCGCCAGCATGGTGGTGACCAGCCGGCGTCGCGGAAGCAGGTCACCGAGCGGGACCAGCAGGATCAGGCCGAGGACATACCCGAGTTGGCCGAGCGTGACCACCAGCCCGGCGGTGCCGCTGCCGAGGTTGAGGTCCCGGGCGATCGCGTCGAGCAGCGGCTGGGAGTAGTAGGTGTTAGCAACGGTGAGCCCGGTGGCGGCCGCCAATAGCACCACCAGTGAGCGGCTGACCGGTCGGTGGGTGGCGCTGACGGGCTGGGCGGGCGGGGGCGTGCTGGGCGGGGTCGGGGCGGCGGTGGACACGCCCCCAGCGTGCTCGACCGTGGCCATCGCGACAACAGAAAAATTAGATAACATTTATCGCTGGGGGTGATGAATGGAGCTCCGGCAGCTAACCCACTTCATCGCGGTGGCGGAGACGCAGCACTTCACCAACGCCGCCCGGCGGTTGCACCTCGCCCAGTCCGGCCTCTCCGCTTCTGTCCAGGGCCTGGAGCGTGAGCTGGGGGCGGAGCTGTTCATCCGCACCACCCGCCGAGTAACCCTGACCGAGGCGGGTCGGGCGTTGCTGCCGGAGGCGCGTCGGGTGCTCGCTGCCGCCGCCGGTGCCCGGGAGGCGGTCGAGGCGGTCCAGGGCATGCGGCGAGGCCGGCTCCGGATCGGGATCATGCAGAGCATGCGAGGGATCCGGCTCGCGGAGGTGCTGGCCGAGTTCCACCAGGAGTACCCCGGGGTAGAAATCGAACTGAGCCAGGCCGCCTCGTCCGTCCTCGCCGAGCAGGTCCGGGATGCCCGGCTGGACCTCGCCTTCGTGGCGCTCTCCCAACCTCCGGAGGGCGTCACACTGACCCGGTTGACGTCGGTGCCGATGGCGGTGGTCTGCCCGGCGGAACACCAGTTTGCACGGCGGGCGGCCGGTGCCGGCGGTGTAGATGAGGCCGAAATCACACTGGCCGAACTCGACCAGGCCGATTTTGTGGACTTCCCCGCAGGCTGGGGTGGGCGGATGCGGATCGACGCCGCCTTCGACGCCGCCGCCTGCCGGCGGCGGGTGCGATTCGAAGTGGGGGACGTGGCCGCGCTGCTCGACCTCGTCGCCGCCGGCCTGGGCGTCGCCATCCTGCCCACCCACATTCCCCTCCCTGAACAGCTGCGATACGTGCCGCTGCGGGAGCCGGAGCTGCAGTTCACGATCTCCGCCGCGGTGCCTGCCGGGCCGGTGACGGTGGCCGCGCGGGCGGTGCTGAAGCTGGTGACCGCCGGGCTGACGGCGGCCGGGTCGACCGGGTAGACTAGACGTCATTAGGTCGATAGTTTCTGTGTTCGTGGTTCACTCGTCGTGCCTGGCGCCCCGGCGCGAGGCACGCTGCTGTCTTGGTCGAGATGGTGTTGACCGCCGCGGTTACAAAACGACCACCGGGCCCACAATCCCGTTGGGTCCGGCATCCGCTCCCATCTCAGACAGGAGACAGGCATGGCACAGGGGACTGTGAAGTGGTTCAACGACGACAAGGGCTACGGCTTCATCGCCCAGGAGAACGGTGAGGACGTGTTCGTCCACTTCTCCGCGATCAAGGCGACTGGTTTCCGCAGCCTGAGCGAGAACCAGCGGGTCGAGTTCGACATCACGCAGGGCCCGAAGGGCCCGCAGGCGGAGAACGTCACCATCCGCTGACCCCCGTTCCCCACGGCGGGTCACCGCGGTGGGGTCACGGCATCCGCGCTCCCGTAACGCGCTCACCGTAGCGCGACCACGGCAACGCGATCACGGCGGCGAGTCGTCCCGGCCCAGGCCGGGCGGCTCGCCGCCGTTGTCTGTTGCGCCGTTGTCTGTTGCGCCGTTGTCTGTTGCGCCGTTGTCTGTTGCGCCGTGGTCTGTCGCGCTGCTGTCGGTTGGGTCGCTGTTGGTCGGGCTTGCTGGGTCCGTAACAGCTGGGTCCGTACCAGCTGAGTCTCGGCCGCCGCTGGCAGCGGCGAGGCCGGAGGGCTCTGGGCTGGCGGTGCCCCGGCTGCGCGGCGGCGGCCGTAGATAGGTCACGTAGTAGGCCAACGCCACCATGAGACTGCCGCCGAAGATGTTGCCAAGCGTGACGAAGAAGACGCTGAACAATCCGCCGGCCACGGTCACCTCGACCCCCTCCGGGACCAGCTCCGGGTTGAGCCACTGCAGCAACAGCCCACGCGGGATCAGATAAAGGCTGGCCACCACATGCTCGAGCCCCAGCGCCCCGAGCGCGGACAATGGCAGGATGGTGCCGACGACCTTGTCGGTGACCGACCGGCCGGCCATCGACACCCACACCGCCAGGCAGACGAAGAGGTTGCCCAGCACACCCAGCCCGAACGCGTGCATCGCGCCTAGCGATGAACTGTGCGCCGCCAGCGCGACGGCACGTTCTCCGACCGCGCCATCCTCGGCCAGCGGCAGGCCAGAGATCAGAAAGATGACGGCGAGGCCGACGGCGCCTACCGCGTTGGCGCACAGCACGATGCTCCAGTTCCGCAGCACCCGCCAGCTGCTCACCTTCCGGGAAGCCCACGCCATCGCAAGCAGGTTGTTGCTGGTGAACACCTCAGCTCCGGCGAGGATCGCCAGCATGTAACCGGTCGAGAGCACCAGCCCGCCGGCGAGCCGTTGCCAGCCACCGTCGCCGACGGTCATGAAGGTGTAGTAGAGCCCGCCCAGCCCGATGAAGCCTCCGGCGAGCATCCCCAGCATGAACGTCTGCCACCAGGGTGCGGCGCTCTTGGCGACCCCGAACGCCTCCACCCGCTGGGCGATCTCCGGCGGTGAGTAGGCGTCCAGACCCGAGGAGACTTCTCTCATACTCAGGTTGACGATATCGCGCCGGTCACTCCTCGGCGGTGGCTCCCGCGTACTGGCTGATCGTGAAGCTTGCGCCGTGCGGGTCGGCGAGCACCGCGACCACCGTGCCGCCGGCCGTGAAGGGCGGCACACGTACCTGGCCACCCAGCGGTTTCGCCTGGTCGGCGGTTGCGACCGCGTCCGCGACCGCGAAGGTCACGCTCCAATACGCTGCGTCGTCGTCGCCCGCCCCCAGCGGCTGGAGCCAGGCGATCGCATCAGTGAAGTTGGGCGGGGCACCGCCGGTCTCATGTCGTTGTCGGATCCCCGGGTCGATGATCTCAAGGAAGGCACCGTAGCCGGGCAACCGCACCATGATCGTCTGCTCGCCGCCGAGGTCGAGGGTGTCACACTGCCACCCGAAGACCGCCTCGTAGAAGCGCGCCGCCGGCTCCGGGTCGGGTACGTTCAGCTCGCTCCAGTTCCACGTCGCAGGCTTGTTGACCTCGCCGGCGCCGGGCATCCCGGCCGGCTGCCACAGGCCGAACGCCGCCCCTTGCGGGTCGCGGCAGAACGCCACCCGGGCCAGGCCGGGCAACGGCATCGGCTCCGTAATCACCGTGCCGCCAGCGTCGGTGACGTCGTTTGCGGTCTCCGCCACGTCGGCCACCGCGACGTAGGTCCGCCACCGCGAAGTCGGGTCGGCGACCGCCTGCACCCCGGCGACCTCGGCATCACCCAGCCGGGCGAGGGAGTAGCCGGCGGTCTCCGCGGACTCCGCGGGGGTGATCTCCCAGCCGAACAGTCCGCGGTAGAACGCGGCCGCTGCCAATGGGTCTGGTGTGGTGAGGTCGACCCAGCAGGGCACGCCGGCCGGGTACATCTCGCGGCTGCGCATGGCACCCTCAGCTCTGGCTCGTCACGGGGCGCAGGCCGAGGCGTACGCCTAGTCAGTATCGACGATCCTACCTAGAGTAGTGGTCTGGGCCGGAGTGACACTCCGGGGCTTCACGACCCGCGCGGGCCGCCGGGTCGCTCCCGGCCGTGGGCCAGGCGCAGCACCTCCGCCACCGACCAGGCCTGGAACGGGCAGCCGGTGCCGGCGTGCGGCGGGTCACCGTCGGCGGTCTCGCTCACCGAACCCAGCCCGTACTCGCCCAGGTGGGCGACGAACCCAGCCAGCAGGTCCTCGGTAGATAGACCTGCCCGGGCGGCTGCGTCCGCGTACGGGCCGAGCAGCCACGGCCACACCGTGCCCTGGTGATAGGCCCGGTCCCGCTCCGCCGGCCCGCCCCGGTGGCGGCCGAGATAACCCGGCTCGTCCGGAGCCAGGCTGCGCAGCCCGATCGGGGTCAACAGCCTCGCCGCCACCCGCTGCAGCTGCGCCGGCTCCGGGGTCAGTGGCGCGTACGGCAACGAGTAGGCCAACAGTTGGTTCGGGCGGCAACGGGCAGGCTCCCCAGCGACATCCGCGAGATCGCCGGTGGGGGTCGGGAAGCTGCGCTGGAACGCCGCCACGGTCTGCTGCCGCAGCCGGTGCCAGGAATCCGCCTCCTCGCCCGCGCCCGCCGCGCTGGCCAGCGCCGCCAATGAACCGATCGCGTTGACCCACAACGCGTTGAGTTCGACCGCCTTACCCACCCGCGGGGTGACCGGCACCCCATCGATGCGCGCGTCCATCCAGGTCAGCGCCTCGCCATCGGCGCCCTGTGTGAGCAGCCCGTCGGCCGGGTCGACCCGGATGCCGTACCTGGTGCCGGTCTGGTGGGCCTCGACCACCGCCCGCAGCTGCGGCAGCAGCGACGCCGCCAGGTCGGTGTCGCCGGTGACCGCGACATGCCGGGCCACCGCATGCAGGAACCACAGGGTGGCGTCGGCGGTGTTGTAGGTCAACGAGCCGGTGTCGGCGGTGTTGGCGAGCATCCCCTCCGAGAGCGTCGCCGCGTAGGTCGTCAGCAACTCCCGGCCGAGATCGGTCCGGCCGGTGGCGAGGAACAGCCCCTCGTACGAGATCATGGTGTCCCTGGACCAGGCGCCGAACCACGGGTAGCCGGCGATCACATCCGGCCCCGACGGGGTGGTCACGACGAAGGTGTCCGCCGCCGGCCGCAGCGCCGCCGTCAGCGTGTCCTGGCCGACCGCCAGCTGCTGATGTCGCCGCCGCGCCGCCGCCACCGCGTCAGCCGCCGGCGGGAGGTCGGCGGCGAGGTCACCGGCCCACGCGACGATCTCCAGGTCGGCGCCGGGAGTGAGCTCGGCCTGGAACTCCCCGGCGAACCACAGATCCTCGGTGGCGGCCAGGCCGCGGGCCGCCTCCTCCCGGTGGTGGACATCACGCCACCACACCCCGGTCGGGCGCCAGCCCGGCCCGGCCAGCCGGTAGCTCTCCTCGACCACCACCCCGTCGGCGGTCGCGGTCATCACCGGCGGTGGCCCGTCCGCGCTCCGCTCGCCGTGGGCGTCCCGCCAGGTGCCCAACGCCTGCACCGCCACCGCCACCGGACCGCCGGCCAGCAGCCGGTCAACCACCGCCAGGTACGGCCGTCCAGGAATATTGGCCAACTCACGTTGGTAGACCACGTCACCGACCCGCCACCGCCAACGCGGCAACCCGTCGGTCAGGTCGAACTCCGACAGCAGCGTGTGGCCGGCCGGGGCGATCGCGCCCGAGGCCCACTCGTGGCACCCGAGCCGTACCTGCCCGCCGCCGGGCAGCGTGAGCACCGGGTCCAACGCGGCCAGCGCCACCCGACGCTGCGCCGGTGGATCGCCAGCGACCACCAGCAAACCGTGGTAACGGCGGGTACGCAGGCCGCTGACGGTCCCCATGGCGTACCCGCCGCAGCCGTCGGCGAGCAGCCATTCGCGCTGCCCGCCCGCGTCGAGGTCACCGCAGACCTGAGGGCCGAACCGTACCTGGAACATCCGCCCATGATGCTCCCCACCGCGTCCGTCTGGAACACCGCCCTGCACACTGCCCGAGGTCGGGTCGTAGCAGCTGGCGGGCCAAGGCGGGCTAACGGCGGGCAACCGGCTGCCGCAAGATGGTCCGCAGCTTCGCCGGCTCGGTCCGCCGCGGATCGCGTAGGTAAACCTCGTGGTGCGGTCCGTTGAAGGTGAGGCCGTTGGCCGGCATGAACTCCTGGTGGAGGCGTTCCAGCACCGGCCCCTCATCATCGTACGAGCCGATGTGCAGCACCTGCGCGGACAGCCCATCGACGTAGCCTTCGAACCGGAGCCGCGCCAGCGCCGGCAGGTCCCGCTTGGTCGCGGCCCGTTGGACCGCGTCGTCGACCATCGCCGCGGTGATCCACTCCGGCTGGGTGATCATCATGGTCCACTGCCACGTCTCCTTCTCCCGGGTCACGAAGACGGCCGGGTCGTCGGCTGACCACAGACCCTCCAGCGGTGCGACGACGTAGTCCCGGTCGAGCTGCTGCTTGCTCGCGAACTTCACTGCGTACGACACGGCGTACAGCGTCGTCACAGCCTCTTGATAGGACGCTGAGGTGTTGGGGTCGCCAGCGCCGTCGACCATCAGAAACGGCAGCTCGGGCACCGTAACAAGCTGAAAACCGTCGGAGCGGGGAGCGTAGAGGTCGCGGCGGTCGCGCTTGATGTCCGACTTGGGCATGGGCTGATCCAGCTTCCTTATCGTCGAGTCGAGCCACTCCTGCTCGGCGCGTAGTTGGGTACCGCTGTAATCGAAGATGACGGCGACGAACTCTGCCACCGGCTCCTGGGCGGCCCGGGTCGACTGGACCGCGGCGAGCTGTGCCGCCAGCCTGGTGCGGCGTTCGTGCAGGGCATCGACGACCTCCGGCCCTGGCAGGCTCGGGCTGTTGGCCAGGCCGACCAGCAGCACTGGAATAATACTCGGTGGTGACCGTGTGTTATAGTCGAACACGTGATCGAATCGACGGCGGCCGCCGACCAGCCCGAGCAGCCAGATCTGCCGGCGCGGTCTCGGCTGCCGGAAGAGCTGGAAGAGCTCCCGGCCGGGTTGGAGCTGGCGCAGCTCGTCGCCGGCTTCGATCGCCGGGCACTATCCGAACCGGATCGAGTGCGGCTGCTGCGGGCACGGCAACGGCTGGTGTGCCACCTACAGGCTGAGCTGATGGCCGACCTCTGTGCGGTGACCTGGGAAGACGAGCCAGAGCCGGACGGCTCAGGTCGGTATGCGTGGGCCGAGGCCGAGATCGCCTGCGCGTTGCGGTGGAGCACGATGGCGGCCGGTCGGAGACTGGCGCAGGCGCGCGAGATCATCGAAGAGTTCCCGGCGGTGGGAGCGGCGCTGTCTCGCGGATGGATCGACCTACCCCGGGCGTTGGTCATCACCGAATTGGTGGAGCCGTTGCCCGACCGGCAACTCGCCGCCTCGGTGGTGGACTCGATCCTGGAGCGGGCGGGGGAGTGGACCACCGGCCAGCTGCGGGCCCGGCTGCGGCGGACCCTCATCGCGGCAGATCCAGAGTGGGCCGGGCGGCGAGCAGCGGCGGCGATCAGGGGCCGGCGGGTCGAGCTACACAACAATGAGGACGGCAGTGGCGAGCTGTGGGGACGCAGCCTCCCTCCCCGGGACGTCGCGATGGTCTGGGAACGGCTGAGCGCGATCGCGCAGGCGGCGAAGTCGGCCGGTGATGGCCGGACTTTCGACCAGTTACGAGCCGATGCCATGGTGGATCTGCTCGCTGGCGAGGGAGTGGCGGTCGGCGGCGCGGTGGGTCGGCACACCGGCGGACTCTCGGTGCCGGACGGCGATCCTGGGTCGCTGACCTCAAGGCGGACGTCGCCCGATCCGGAGGCGTCGGCGGCTGCCGGGCGCCCGAGTCCAGCCTCCGAGCCTGCTGTGCCCGCAGATACTGTTGTGCCCGGAGACACTGTTGTGCCCGGAGACACTGCTGTGTCCGGCTCGGGCAGCGGCGGTGCCGGGGGTTCTGGCGCGGCAGCCCTGCCCGGTCCGCGACGCGGGGTGGTGGAGCTGCAGGTGCCGCTGACGACGCTGCTGAGCCTGTCGGAGTCACCGGGAGAACTCCGGGGGTTCGGGCCGGTGGTGGCGGACATCGCCAGGCAGGTCGCCGCCGAGCAGTTGCGCGGGTCGTGGCGGTATTCAGTCCTGAACGAGCTGGGCGAAGTGGTGTGTCACGGCCCGGTGCGCGCCCGCCCTACTGCTGCCGGCTCCGCTGCGGTTACCCCGGCCGCCACCGCTCGGCGTCCGAGCGCAGGGGTGGCGGCGTTCGTGCGGGCCAGGAACCCTACCTGCGTGGCACCGGGCTGCCGCCGGCCCGCGCGCGGCTGCGACCTGGACCATACCGTCGATTGGGCTGAGGGTGGAGCGAGCACCGCGGACAACCTCGGCCCGCTGTGCCGGCGGCATCACCGGTTCAAACATGAGGGCGGAGCAGAGATCATCCAGCCGACGCCGGGTGTGTTCGGGTGGACCACACCCCGCGGTATGCAGTATGTGACCACGCCCGAACCGGTGCTGGATCCTGCACCGGAAACGGCGCCGCCGCCGGCAGCGATCCCGCCGCCGCGGGCAGCGATCCCGCCGCCTATTCGAGACGCAGACCCTCCATAGTCCGCGCGATACTCCGCGCGACAGTTCGCGCGCGGGCGGCATCCGGGGCAGCCAGGGCAGCCTCCGCCGCCCGCTGGCAGTCCGCGAGCTGGTGATTGGCGAGCGAGTCCCGGACCGCCGGGATCGCCGCCGGAGCCATCGACAGGCTGTTGACCCCGAGGCCGGCTAGCACCACCGCCAGTGCCGGGTCGGCGGCGGCCTCGCCGCACACCCCAACGGGGATGCCGGCGACACGGCCAGCCTCCGTGCAGGCGCCGATCAGCCCGAGCAGCGCCGGCTGCCACGGGTCGAGTAGGTCAGCCAAGTCTGCGCACTCCCGGTCGGCGGCGAACGCGTACTGGCTCAGATCGTTCGTGCCGATACTGAGAAAGTCCACTTCGGCAGCGATCGCGCGGGCCTGCAACGCCGCCGCCGGTACCTCGATCATCACCCCGGTACGGGTGACTCCGTGCGCCCGG
Organism: Natronosporangium hydrolyticum; assembly: GCF_016925615.1. Taxonomy (NCBI): domain Bacteria; kingdom Bacillati; phylum Actinomycetota; class Actinomycetes; order Micromonosporales; family Micromonosporaceae; genus Natronosporangium; species Natronosporangium hydrolyticum. Next base: position 3,715,426 of record NZ_CP070499.1, on the reverse strand, counting down.
CAGTCCGCGGCGAACTCCGCGGCCTCGGCGGGGGTGGCGATCATGGGGGCCATCACCCACACCTGGGCGCCGGTCGTCTGCGCGGCTACGCCGATCGCCTTGAGTTGGCTGGCCAGCACCTCCGGCCCTCGACGCCGCAGCCGGTAGCCTCGGACTCCGAGCGCCGGGTTGGGTTCTGTCGTGCCGGTGGTGTCGTTCGCGAGGAACGGCAGCGGCTTGTCCGCCCCGGCATCGAGCGTGCGTACCACCACCCGACCGTCGCCGGCCCGAGTGAACAGCTCTGTATACATGGCGATCTGTTCGTCGAGGCTCGGTGGCGTGGGCCGGTCGAGGTAAAGCAGTTCGGTTCGGAAGAGTCCTACCCCCTCGGCTCCGGCGGCGTGGGCGGCGGCCAGCTCCGCGGGTTGGCCGAGGTTCGCCAGTAGACCGACCGGTTGACCGTCGGCGGTGCGGCCCGGGCCGGAGGTGGCGGCGAGCCGTCGGCGGCGGGCCTGTTCGCGTTTGGTGAGCGCGGCGACTGTGGCCGGCTCCGGGGCGATCGTCACCTCACCGGTAGTACCGTCGACCGCCAGTACCGTGCCGTCCGGCACCTTCCGGACTTGGCGGCAGCCCACCACCGCGGGCAGGCCGAGCGATCGGGCGAGGATCGCCGTGTGGCTGGTCGGCCCACCCGATTCGGTGACCACCGCCAGCACCTGGGTCGGGTCGAGCCCTGCCGTGTCGGCCGGCGCCAGATCGGCGGCGACCAGCACGAAGGGGCACCCTGGGTCGGGGATCCCCGGCATCGGCAGGTCGAGGCAGGCGGCGACCGCCCGGTCCCGTAGATCGTCCAGGTCGGTCACCCGGTCGGCGAGGTAGCCGCCGGCGGCGAGGAAGGCGCGCCGGTGTTCAGCGAGCGCGCTGTCGATGGCGTGCGGGGCGTCGGCGCCGGCGGTCACTGCCGCCGCGACCGCGTCCCGCAGCACCGGGTCGTCGGCCATGAGCGCCTGGGCGCGCAGGATCTCGGCGGCGTCGGCGAGGGGGGTATGTTCGGCGCGGCGGGTCAGCTCGGCGGCGACCGCGGCCAGCGCGGTGTTCGCGCGGGGGAGCTCCGTCGCCGGGTCGCTGCCGCCGGTCGGCGAGGGTAGTTGGGGGGCGGGCGCCAATGCGTACGCGGGGCCTGCCGCCGCACCCGGGCTGACCCCGATGCCCCGCAGTTGCTTAGCCATCCCGGGCTGCGCTCTCAGTCCCGGGTTCCTCAGCCCTGGGTTCCTCAGCCCTGGGTTCCTCAGCCCTGGGTTCCCCAGCCCTGGGCTCCTCAGTCCTGGGCTCCTCAGTCCTCGGTTCCTCAGTCCTCGGTTCCTCGGCGTCGAGGTCCCTGGCGACCAACTCGGCGAGCGTGTCGAGCGCGTCGTCGGCACCGTCCCCGGTCGCTTCCAGGGTCACCTGGGTACCGCAGGTGGCACCGAGCGAGAGGACAGAGAGGAGACTGCGGGCCGGTACCGGTGGTTTCCCGTCGGTGCCGATCGTCACCGGGACTGGTTGGGCCGACGCCGCCGCGACGAAGATCGCCGCCGGTCGGGCGTGCAGGCCGGTGCGGGAACCCACAATGGCCGTACGAGTGGGCATGGCTCCTCCGATCCGGATCCGCTGGTCTGAGATCCGCCAGCTGGAGATCCGTTAGCTGGGGATGCGTTGATTCAGGGTTCGATGGTGACCTTGATGCCGGCGCCCCGGGCGACCAGGTCGAACGCGTCCAGGGTTTGGCTGAGCTCCAGCCGGTGGGTGATCAGGTCTGCGACCGGCACCGCGCCGGTGGCGATCAGGTCGAGCGCCTCGGCGTTGTGTGCCGGGCTGGATCCGTTGGCGCCGACGATCGTCAGCTCCCGGTAGTGGACCAGGTTGGCGTCACAGGAGATGAGCGGATCATTCTTGGGGAGGCCGCCGAAGAAACTGATCCGGCCGCTGCGGGCCGCCATCGACAGGGCCTGTTCCTGCGCTCGTCCGGACGCGGCGGCGGTGATGATGACATCGGCGCCGCGGCCGTCGGTGAGTCGCTGGATCTCAGCGACCGGGTCGACATCGGCGGCGCAGACCGCTGCGTCCGGAGCTACCAGGTCGGCGGAGATGGCTAGCCGGTCGGGGTTGAGTTCGACCAGGAAGACTCGGGCCGCGCCGCGGGCGCGGGCGAGCCGGACATGCAGGCAGCCGATCGGTCCAGCCCCCATGATCACCACGTCGTCGCCGGGGCCGACCTGGGCCAGCTGCTGGCCGTTGAGGACGCAGGCGAGCGGTTCGGCGACCGTTGCCTCGGGGTAGCCGACCGGGTCGGGGATCCGGTTGACCCCGTCGACCGCCAGCACTTTCGCGGGCACCACCAGATACTCGGCGAAGCCTCCCTCGTAGTGGTATCCCATCGACTCCTGGTTCGGGCAGACGGTACGTCGGCCGGTGCGGCATTCTCGGCACTGGCCACAGGGGATGGCCGCGATCACCTGGACCCGGTCGCCAGCGGCGAACCCGGTCACCCCGTCACCTGCCGTTACTCCGTCACCTATCGCTACCACCTCGCCGGCGATCTCGTGACCCAGGATGCGCGGCGGCACCAGGTGGTGGTGGCCGTGTCGCCAGATTTTGACGTCGGTGCCGCAGGTGGAACAGTTGCGTACCCGGAGCTTCAGCTCGCCCGGGCCGACGGTCGGCTCCGGCGCCGACTCGATCCGGACGTCGCCGGGGGCGTGGAATCGGACGACCTTCACGTCGTACCTCCCGTTCGGAGTGGGCTTAGCAGCGCGCGTACCTGGGCTGGGTCGGTGGCTTCCCGCAGCGCCACGGCCTGAGCCGGGTCCAGCAGCAGTTCGGCGAGTTGGGCGAGTATGGCGGTGTGGCCGTCGCCGCGGGCGGCGATCGCCACGCAGACGGTGACCTGCTCCCCGCCCCAGTCGACGCCGTCCGGGAAACGCAGCACCGCCAACGCGTCCCGGTGTACCGCGTCTTTGCCGGCGAGGGTGCCGTGCGGGATCGCCACCCCTTCGCCCACGTACGTGGAGATACTGCGTTCCCGGGCTAGCATCGTCGGCAGGTACGCCGCGGTGACCGCCCCGTTCTCGATCAGCACCTGTCCGCATTGGATGATGGCGTGGTCGCGGTCGGTGGCGAACTCGGCGAGCCGGATCGCCGACGGCGCCAGCAGCGACGCGAGGTGGCCAGTGCCCGACGGCGCCGCCGGAGTACCCGGGTGTTGCGGCGGGGGAGGGTCAGCCATGCACATCGCCACCTTTGGTGACCGCCGTGACCAGCGCGGTCACCGCGGGGTCGCCGAGGAATACCTGCACCGGCACGATGACCGTGTCCGGTGCGCTGGCGCGGGCCCGTTCGGCGAGGCCACCGTGGACTACCACCACGTCGGCGTCACCGGGGATGGCGTCGACCGGGGTGTGTGCTACCTCGACCGAGTGCTGCTTGAGCTGCTTGCGGAGCTGGCTGGCGAGCATGACGCTGCTGCCCATGCCGGCGTCGCAGGCGACGACGACCTTGCGGACCTGACTGCCGTTGATGGTGGGCATACTGGTTACTCCTTTCCGGCGTTGCTGGCAGCGGTGTCAGCGACCGCGCTGCTGGTGGGCTGGGCGGTGCTGGCGGTGCCGGTCGACCCGGTCGAGGCGGGTTCGACCGCGGGTTCCGGGTCGGGGTCCCGCTTCTCGAGTTTCCCGAAGCCGAGCAGGGCGGCGGCGACGACGAAGCTGACCGCGGCGGAGACGATGATCCCGAGTAGCACCCAGACGTGGCCGCCGCGGGGGGTGACCGCCATGTAGGCGAAGATGCTGCCGGGGGAGGGGGTGGCGACCAGACCGGCGCCGGTGATCAGGAAGGTCAGTACGCCGGAGGCGCCGCCGGCGATCACTGCGAGGATCAGCCGCGGCTTCATCAGTACGTACGGGAAGTAGATTTCGTGGATGCCGCCGAGGAAGTGGACTACGGCCGCCGCCGGGACGGTGGGCCGCAGCGCGTGCGGGCCGAAGAACATGAACGCCATCAGCAGGCCCAGCCCCGGCCCAGGATTCGACTCGATCATGAACAGGATCGACTGGCCATCTTCGGCTGACTGGGCCACTCCGAGCGGCCCCAGCACACCGTGGTTGATGGCGTTGTTGAGAAACAGCACCTTGGCCGGCTCGACCAGCACCGACGCGACCGGCAGCAGGTTGTTGGCGATCAGCCAGTCCACTCCGTTGCCGGCGGCGGTGGTGATGGCGCGGGCGACCGGCCCGACGCCCCACAGCGCGAAGAGCGCCATCGCACCGCCGATGATGCCGGCCGAGAAGTTGTCGATGAGCATCTCGAAGCCGGGCTTGACCCGGTCCTGGATCAGCCGGTCGAACTGCTTGAGTAGGAACGCCGCCGCCGGGCCGATGATCATCGCGCCGAGGAACATCGGCGCGTCGGAGCCGACCACGACGCCGACGGTGGCGACCGCGCCGACCACCGCACCGCGTTGCCCGTGGACTATCCGGCCACCGGTGTAGCCGATCAGGACCGGCAGCAGGATCATGATCATTGGGTCGACGAGCTGTGCCATGGTTTCGTTCGGCCACCACCCGGTGGGGATGAACATCGCGGTGATCAGCCCCCAGGCGATGAAGGCGGCGATGTTCGGCATCACCATGCCGGCGAGGAAGCCGCCGAAGCGCTGGATCGTGGCGCGTAAGCCGGTGCCGGTCACCGGTGGGGTGTAGTGAGTGGCCATCGTGGACTCCTAGACAGGTGGGGGTGGGGTGGCCGCCGGCCGGGCCGGCGGGGAGAGCCGGACCTGCTCCCGGCGGAGATCGGCCGGGCCCGGCATCCGGCTGCCGGGTAGGCTGACCGCCGCCGCGCCCCAGGCCAGCGCCTCGGCAAGGGCGTCTGGGCCGCGGGCGCCGGCGGCGAGGAAGCCAGCGAGGAGGGCGTCGCCGGCGCCGACCGCGCTGCGCGGCCGGGGTACCGGGGCGTCGCCACGGGTGATGCCGTCGTCGTCGATCAGGATGGCGCCGTCGGCGCCGAGGCTGGCTAGCACCGCGCCAGCGCCCCAGCTGCGCAGCTGTTGGGCGGCGGCGACGACATCGGGGATGGTGGGAAGCGCCGCCCCGACCACCTCCGCCAGCTCTTCGCGGTTGGGTTTGACCAGCGCGACGCCCGCGTCGGCGGCCGCTCGCAGCCCTGGGCCGCTGGTGTCTACTGCGACCCGGACGCCGCCGTCGACCAGTGACCGGCACAGGTGGGGAAACGCCGCTTGGGGCAGGCCAGGCGGCAGGCTGCCGCACGCCACCACCCAGTCGGCGCCGGCCGCGGCGGCTAACAGCTCGTTGGTGACGGCTACGAACTCCGCCGGCGACAGCTCCGGCCCAGTCTCGTTGATCTTGGTTACGGTGCCGTCCGGTTCCACGAGCGAGATGTTGGATCGGGTGTGGCCGGCGATGGGGACCGCGAGCAGGTCGACGCCCTCGTCGTGCAGCAGCCGCACCAGATGCTGGCCTTCGTCGCCGCCGCAGGGCAGCACCGCCCGGGAGGCGTGCCCGTTCGCCAGCAGCGCCCGGGAGACGTTGACCCCTTTTCCTCCTGGGTCGACCCGGTTGCGCGCGGCGCGGATCACCTCGCCGCGTTCCAGCTCGCCGATCTCGACCGTACGGTCGAGGCTCGGGTTCAGGGTGAGGGTGAGGATCATGCGCGTCGCACCTGTACGCCGGCGCTCTCGACCTCGTCCGCGAGTTCGTCGGCGAGGCCGGTGTCGGTGATCAGCAGGTCGATGTCGGCGAGCGACCCGAATCGGGCGAGATAGTCCTGCCCGATCTTGGTGTGGTCGGCGAGCAGCACCGAGCGGCGGGCCGCGGCGATCATTGCCCGCTTGACCGCCGCCTCGGCCGGGTCGGGGGTGGTCAGGCCCCGCTCGACCGACGCACCGTTGGTGCCGAGGAAGGCGACATCTACGTACAGGTCGGCTAGCGGGCGGAGGGCCCAGTCGTCCACCGTGGCCAGCGTCTTCCCGCGGACCCGGCCGCCGAGCAGCAGGACCTGCAGGTTCGCCCGGACGCCGAGCGCGGCCGCCAGGACCGGGGAGTTCACCACCACGGTGAGTTCGCGGTCGGTCGGGAGAGCCTGGGCGAGCCGGGCGGTGGTGGTGCCGGCGTCGAGGATAACCGCGCCGTCGGCGGGTAGCTCGTTGAGCGACGCCTTGGCGATCCGCTCCTTTTCGGCGGTGAGCACCGCGTCCCGGGTGGCCAGGGCGGGCTCGAAGGCGATCCGTTCCACCGGGATCGCCCCGCCGTGGACCCGGCGTAGCGCGCCCGCGCGCTCCAGAGTGGTCAGGTCGCGCCGGACCGTCTCGGCGGTCACCTCGAACTGCTCCGCGAGCGTGGTCACATCCACCCGGCCGCTCGCTTGGGCGAGCCGGAGGATCTCCTGCTGCCGCTCCTCGGCGTACATGTGGTTTCACCGCCGTTTCGAAGTTGGTTCTTGTCTGTTTACGCCTGAACGTGTGGGAAGTCAAGAGTCAGGGCGCAGCCAACTTGCGGCCGATCATGAGCTGGACAGCAGAAACGCCCGGCGAGTCTGCTAAGAAGCTCATGATCGGCCGCGAAGGCGGCGGGGAAGCGCGGCGGGGAAGCTAAGCCGGCGGCGGGGGGAACTCGGCCGGCGGGGTGTAGCGGGCCGCTCGTTCGGCGAGCAGCTGCCCGAACACTCCGTTGGGCCGGCCGCAGTCCTGGCACAGGAAGTTGTCGTCGAGCCGGCGACCGTTGCAGTGTTCGCAGCGGCCCCGGTCGCGCGGATCGTGGTAGGCGCGCAGCGCCGCCACCAACGCGCGTGCGACCGGAGCCCGCAGCGTCAGCTCAGCTTCCTGCCCGGCTAGCCGGAGCGCCAACTCGCCCTGCGACGGGGCGTCCGGGTCGAAGGCGTCGATCCGGTCGACGAACTCGCGCACCGCAGCCAGCACATCATCAGGTCCTGCGGGCGGAAGCGGCATGGAGCGACTGTACGGCAGCCGGGCCGATCATGAGTCTGCGAACCGAAACGCCCGGCGTTTCTGTAAACCAGCTCATGATGGGCCGACACCCGCCGGCCGGCATGGCATGCTGCTAACGGTGACGGTCGTATCAGTGATCAACTACAAGGGTGGGGTCGGCAAGACGACCCTGACCGCCAACCTCGGCGCCGAACTCGCCTACCGCGGCCGGCGGGTGCTCATGATCGACCTCGACCCGCAGGCCAGCCTGACCTTCTCGTTCTATCCGCCCCGGGTCTGGGAACAGCAGCTCGCCGACGACCACACGATCCTGCAATGGTTCGGTACCGTCCTCGATCCGAAACCGGCGGCGCCGCTGCGGCCGTACGCGTTGACACCCACCGCCGTCAACGAGCAGATCAGTCGGCACGGTGGCCGGCTCGACCTGATCGCTTCCCACCTGGGGCTGGTCGACGCCGACCTCGACTTCGCCGCCGAACTCGGCGGGTCCCGGTTCCAGCACGGCAGCCCCCGCTACCTGGAGCTGCATCGATCCCTGGCGGATGCGTTGGCCGGGCCCGAATTTACCGAGTACGACCTGGTGCTGATCGACTGCCCGCCCAACTTCACGATGGTCACCCGGACCGCGATCGTCGCCAGCGACCGGCTGGTAGTCCCGGCTAAGCCCGACCATCTGTCGACCCTGGGCATCGGGTATCTGCAGCGGAAACTCTCCGAACTAGTCACCGAGTTCAACCGGGTGGCCGGGCCGGGGCATGATCAGATCAACCCCACCATCGCCGGTGTGGTCTTCACGATGGTCCAGTACGCTAGCGCCGGTCCGATCCTCGCCTCGCGGAACTTCTTCTCGCTCCCCAGCCAGCTGGAGCTGCCCGAGTTCCACCAGAAGATCAGGGAGAGCAAGACCCTGTTCGCCACCGCGGGGCAGGACGGGGTGCCGGCGGTGCTGGTCAGCGACGGCAACCCGACGGTGCAGTATGAGCTACAGCAGCTCGCCAGCGAGCTGCTCGCCAAGCTGCGGGACTAGCTGGCCCCGGGCCCGGAAGATCGTGATGAGGAGGCGTCGTGGCCGAATCGGCCGAGCTGAGCCACCAGGTGCTCCTGCGGGTGGCGGATTTCCTGCGGAAACTCCCGGCGGATCAGCTGACAGAGCTGGCCGCGGGCGAGGCCAAACTGGAGGTGGTCCCCAAGGGAGGCCGGCGCGCCGCCGCGACCACCCGGCCGGCCCGGCCGGCGCCGGTGACCGCCGAGCAGATCCGTGCCGAGCTGACCACGCTCGCCGATCCGGTGGCGGGCCGGCGGTGGCTGCTCGACCAGCGGCTGACCGTGGCGCAGCTGGTCACCGCCGCCCGGGAGCTTGGTGTCGCGGTACGCGCCAAGCCCCGCAAGGATGAGGTGCTCGACCAGATCGTCCAGTCGGTGATCGGCCGGCGGCTCGACTTCCAGGCGCTCAGTCGCCCGGGGAGTTGAGCTCCGCCGGCGGACTGGACTCCGCCGCGTTGAGTTCATCGCCGAGCAGTTCGAGCACCTGCGGCCACGCCGCCGGCGGTGCCGCGCTGCGCAGCCGCTCCGCCAGGTGGCCGGCGAGCTGGCGGGCTTCGCGGGCGCTGAACGTCGGCGGCTCGGCCGGTTGGACCGTCCCGGTTGGGTCGGTGCCCGCAGGCATGCCCAGCGGCAGTGGCTCCCCGACGCTGACGACGTCGAGGTAGCGGGTGGTGCGGGTGAGGGCGACGTAGAGCAGCCGGTGCCCGTGGGCGTCGCCGGCGACGATCTGCTCCGGCTCGACCACCACCACCGCGTCGAACTCCAACCCCTTCGCCTCGTACGGGTCGATGAGGTTGATCGCCCGACCCAGCTCCCCTTCGGCCCCGCTGGCCCACTGTGCCCCGGCGGCTGACAGTGCCTCCGCCACCTCTCGGCGGCACCTGGGCGGGCACACCACGCCGACGAACTGGCCGTCGTCGGCCCGTGCGGTGGCGACCGCCGCCACCGTGGCGGCTCGCCGCGCGAGCTCCACTCGATGGATGGCGTAGTCGGCCGGGCCATCCCGGACCACCTCCGGGGCGACCACGCCGGGGGCGGCGACCGGCAGCAGTCGCGCCGCGAACCTGTACGCCTGGCGGGGGACCCGGTAGCCGTACCGCAGTGGGGTGACCTGCATGGGGTGGGTGTTCGGCAGGTGTTCGGCCACGGCTTCCCAGGATTGCTGGGCCCACCCGCCGGTGGCCTGGGCGAGGTCGCCCACGACCGTCATCGACCCGGTCGCCGACCGGCGGGCGACGCTGCGCAGCTGCATCGGGGAGAGGTCCTGGGCCTCGTCGACCACGATGTGGGCGTACTGCTGCGGTGGGCCGTTGATCAGTTGTTCGGCCTCGTCGAGCAGTGGCAGGTCCGCCAGCGACCAGGACTCGGCGGAGACTCGGTCGGCGCCGCGGCGGTAGAGGAGTCCGCGCTCGTCGTCGGTGAGTTCGTCGGCGGCGATCTCCAGCCGGCGCCGGGAACCGAAGAGGTCTCGCAGCAGGCCGGCGGCGGACTGCGCCGGCCAGAGGCGTTCGAGCAGGTTGTCGAGCGGTTCCCGGCCGGCCGCCGGGTCGGCGCCCAGTTCGGTGACGAGCTGGGTGAGCCGGGCCCGCAGCTGCTGCCGCTGCGCGGCGTAGGGCAGGTCGGCGGCGTTGCTCGCCGCGACGGCCTCGGCCACGGTGGCCCCGGGCAGGGTGTGGAACCGGCCGTTGATCAGCAGCCGTTCGGCGGGTTCTGGTTGCCCGATCCGGGCCGCCAGCGCGCGCTTGAGTACCTGGGCCAGCCGCGGGTCGCCCTTGATCCGGCTGACCGCTGGCGGCTCGGCCCGGTCAATGCGGACCGGCGGGCCGAGCTGCGCCAGGGTGCGCATCGCGACACCGTCGTCGCCCAGGCCCGGCAGCACCTCGGCCAGGTAGCGGATGAAGGTGGGGTGTGGACCGACCACCAGCACCTGCTCCGGGGTCATCCGTTCGCGGTGCTGGAACAACAGGTACGACACCCGGTGCAGCGCGACCGCCGTCTTGCCGGTGCCCGGGCCGCCTTCGATGATCAGGAGCTGCTCCTGCGGGGCGCGGATCACGTCGTACTGGGCGGCCTGGATGGTGGCGACGATGTCGCGCATGCTGCCGGTGCGGCCGCGGCCGAGTTCGTTCAGCAGCGCCTGGTCGACCGGCGAGGGGTGGTCGTCGGCGAGCGCGTCGGCGAGTTCGGCGAACCTGACGTCGGTGAAGTGCTGAATCACGTTGCCGTCGCAGGTGAAGGCGCGGCGGAGGACCAGGCCGGCGGGGTCGGCGTGGCTGGCCTCGAAGTAGGGGGCGGCGGCTGGTGACTGCCAGTTGACCACCAGCACCTCGGCGTCGTCGTCCCGGATCAGGTGGCGCCCGATGTAGAGAGACTCGCCGCCGTCGTTGTTGATCCTGCCGAACGCTACCGCGGTGCCAGCCGCGCCGAGCGCGTCGGCGGCTGCTTGGGCGTGCTGTCGTAGCTGCGCCGCGGCGCTGGCGTGCGCGCCGGCGCGGGCGGAGTCGCCGAGCGCGTCCCGGCGTCGTTCCCGGTGGATCGCGGCGGTGTCGAAGTACGCCTGCTCTCGGGCCAACTCAGCGGCCCGGTCATCGGGGTCATCCACTATGGTCTCCGTGGTGGGCGAGGGGGCCCAGCGCCGCGAGGATGATGCCGGCGAGGGCGTCGATCGCCTGGTCGCGGGTGAGGGCGCCGTGGTGGGCGGCGCGGGCGAGCGCTTCGGCGGAGCCTACCAGTCCGGTGAGGACAGCGTCGCCGGCTGCGCCGTCCAGGGCGACGAACGGGGTGAAGATCTGCCGGTACTCTTCGACGAAGTAGTCGCGGGACTCTTGTAGATAGTCCTTGGTTTCTTCGTAGGCGAGCAGCGCCGCTGAGACCTCTTCGAACTCGGGGCCGGTGGCGAGCAGGCAGTCCACGTAGCCGGCGGCGACGATCCGGCTGGCGGCCGGCAGCGAATCGCCGGCGTCGGCCAGCGCCCGCCGGAGCTGCTGGTTCTGGCGTTCCTCGTGGTGCCGGTAGAGCGCCGCCAACAGCCCGGGCCGGGTCCCGAAGTGGTCGTAGGCGACGGGTTTGCTCACCGCTGCGCGTTCCGCGAGCCGCGCCAGCGTCAGCGCATCGGTGCCCTCGTCGCGGACGAGGTCGTAGGCGACGTCGAGCAGCTGCGCCCGGCGATCTTCGCGGGCGAGTCGTTGTTTCATCGTCGCGCCTCCGGCGAGGTCGGGTTGGCCGGGTGTGCCCCGCCCATGTAACCTACCAAAAGTAAGTTACGAAAAGTAGGTAAAGGAGCTGCGGTATGGGTACTAGTCAACGCGGGATGGCCGGGCACCCCTATGACGGTAAGCGAGCCGTCGTGGTCGGTGGCACCCACGGCATCGGTCTGGCGATCGCCGAACGGTTGGTGCAGGGCGGGGCACGGGTCGTCGTGACCGGGCGCAATCCCGACAATGTCCGCGAAGCGGCCGGGTTGCTCGGGCCCAACGCCACCGCGGTGGTCAGCGACGTCGCCAACTCGGCCGACATCCAGGCGCTCGGCGATCAGGTTCGGGACTCGCTGCAGACGATCGACGCGCTCTTCAGCAACGTCGGCGTGGCCGAGTTCGAGCCGATCGACCAGGTCTCCGAAGCATCCTGGGACCGGCAGTTCGCCGTCAACGCCAAGGGAGCGTTCTTCACCGCACAGCGGCTCATCCCGCTGGTCGCCGCCGGCGGCGGGATCGTGTTCACCACCGTCACCGCCGCCACCGCCTCCCCAGCGATGGGTGTCTACAACGCCACCAAGGCCGCGGTCCGCGCATTCGCCCACACCATGGCCGCCGAACTGGTCGGCCAGAACATCCGGGTCAACACGCTCGCGCCCGGCTTCATCGACACCCCGACGCTTGGAGTGGCGGGTGCCACCGCCGCCGAGCGCGCCGAACTACACCAGGTCGGCGACGCGGTCACCCCGATGAAGCGCCACGGTACGCCGGCCGAGGTGGCCGAGGCGGCGCTGTTCCTCGCCCTCCACGCCACGTTTACCACCGGCACCGAGTTGCAGGTCGACGGCGGGATCTCCGGCATCGAGTCACCGTAACTCGAAGGTCCACGGGCCGACCTGCTAGGAAGGACTGATGCCACCGACCGGGCCACTGCACCATGTCGAAGTGTGGGTGCCAGATCTGGCGCGCGCCAGCCACAGCTGGGGATGGCTACTGGGGCGGCTGGGCTACGTACCGTTTCAGAGTTGGTCGGGCGGGCGGAGTTGGCGGTTGGCCGGCACCTACCTGGTGTTCGAGCAGTCGCCGGACCTCGCGGCCGAGGCGCACGACCGGCGTCGGCCCGGCTTGAACCATCTCGCCTTTCATGTGGCCACGGCGGCGATGGTCGACGAGTTGGTCACCGAGGCTGCCGGGTACGGGTGGTCGTTGCTCTTCGCCGACCGCCACCCGTACGCCGGCGGGCCCGCCCACTACGCCGCGTATCTGGTTGATGCCGATGGGTTCGAGGTCGAGCTGGTCGCGTCGGCGTGACCGTCACGGTGAGTGATGATCACTGTGAGGGTTCGGGGGCGTCCGGGCAGTCGATCTCGGGGTTGAGTCCGACATAGTTGAGCGGTCCGGCGACGATGGTGACCAGTGTGGTGCCGATCGTGGCGCAGTCGTGGTTGGAGACGTTGTAGTAGCCGCGCTGGCCGGCGGCGACTGCGCCGACGACCAGCCAGATTACTAGCAGTAACGGTATCCCTACTCTGCCCACTGTGTGCTCCTTGGTAGCTCGGGGGGTCGCCGATGTGGCGGCAACGGTTCCCCGGTTCAGGCATGGCTAAACATGGCCGCAGTGGACAGTCTGGTAACGATGCGGTAACCGCGGATGCGGTGGGCTAGGATACCTACGGTGCCTACCGGGCGACCGGAATCTCTGAAGCAGTGGTTTAGATCGGCCCACGGCGGGGAATCCGACAAGGCCTTTCGGGACTTGGAGACTCGCTGGAGATATGAACATGGATGACCGCGCACTACGGAGCCGGCTCGCCGACACCATCGGCGACGAGCGTGACCGCATCGTCGACAGTTGGGTGCAGGCGCAGGTTGAGCAGGGCGCGATCCGGGCCGGCTTCTCGGAGGACGATGTCCGTCAGGAGGCCTACCCGGTGATCGCCGGGTTGGCCGAGGCGCTCGCCGCGGACGGGCCGGTGCGGCAGGCGGTCTCCGAGGCGGCAGCGCTGCGCAGTGCGTTGTCCCAGCTGTCGTTGACGCGGGCGCAGGCGGGTGCCTCGTCGAGCGCCACCGCGTCGGCGGTGCTGGCGTTGAAGGAGGTCATGCTGCCGCTGCTGCGGGAGCGGGCGGGTGACGATCGGGATCTACTCCTCGATCTGTCGCTGACCTTGAGTCGGGTGGTCGATGCGGCCGGGTTGGTGGTGTTCCAGTCCTATCTGCAGGGGCGGGAGGAGATCATCCGCCGGCAGACGCAGGAGATTCAGGAGCTCTCCACTCCGGTGGTGCAGTTGTGGCGGCAGATCCTGGCGGTCCCGCTGATCGGTACGCTCGATAGCGCCCGGGTGCAGGTGGTCATGGAGAATCTGCTGCACGGGATCAAAGAACACGAGGCGAAGATCGCCATTCTGGACATTACGGGTGTCCCGACCGTCGATACGGTCGTCGCCCAGCACCTGATGCAGACCGTGGCCGCCGCCCGGCTGATGGGCGCCGACTGCATCATTAGCGGCATCCGGCCGCAGATCGCCCAGACCATCGCCCAGCTCGGGATCGACCTCTCCACGATCATGACGCGGGCGACCCTGGCGGACGCGCTTACCGGGGCGATCTCGGTGGTGACCGAGGGGGCGGGCGGCGAGACTCCGGGTGAGCTGGTGGCGCTTGCGCGATGAGTCAGACCCAGATCCCGATTCTGCGCATTGGTCAGCTGCTGCTGGCCGGCCTGCCGAACGAGCTCGACGACCTGACCACCGCCCAGTTCGGCGAGGAGTTAGCGGAACGGCTGGTCTCTGACGGTGCCCGCGGGGTGCTGCTGGACATCTCCAAACTCGAGATCATGGATTCCTACGCCGCTCGGATGCTTACCGAGATCGCCGCTACCGCGCGGCTGCTCGGCGCCCGGGTGGTCGTCGCCGGCATGCAGCCGGCGGTGGCGATCACGCTGGTCGAGCTCGGGCTGCAACTACCCGGCGTGGGCACCGCGATGAGTACCGAGCATGCGCTGGACCTGCTCACCAACGACCGGTCGACGACCGGCGGGGAGGCGGGGCACCGTGTCCATCCAGGGTAGGGCCATGGTCAGTGATGACGCGGCGACGCCGGTCGGCGCGCCGCTGATCGTGCCGATCACCGTCGAGGAGCACCTACGCACCGCCCGGCACGCGGTGCGGGCGGCGGCACAGCGACTCAAGCTACGGCTGGTGGATCAGACCAAGCTGGTCACCGCCGCCAGCGAGCTCGCCCGCAACTGTTACATCCACGCCGGTGGCGGCGAGCTGACCATCGAAGAGGTCGTCCGGGACGACCACTGCCGGGGCATCCGCCTGACCTTCGAGGACTCCGGGCCGGGGATCCCCGATCCCGAAGCGGCGCTGCTCGACGGGTTCTCCACCGGGGGCGGGCTGGGCCATGGCCTGGGCGGCGCCCGCCGGCTGATGGACGAGTTCACGATCACCACCAGCGTCACCCCGCCGACCGGTACGGCGATCGTCGCGACTCGTTGGGTGCGATGACGGCGCCCGTGACGATCCCCGAGTATCAAACCCTGTCGGTGCCGATCGACCACGAGAGCGCCGTCGCGTACGCCAGTGGGCTCGCGCGGGAACGGGCCGCCGACTACCAGCTCTCGGGTGGGCTGATCGAGCAGGCGGCGGTGGTCGCCTCCGAGCTGGCCAGCAACATCTACAAGCACGCCGCCGGCGGTTTCCTGCTGCTCGGTCCGGCGGCGCCCGGGGCCGGGTTGCACATCTGGGCGCTGGACACCGGCCCGGGCATGGCCGACCTGCAGCAGTGTCTGGTCGACGGATACTCCACCACCGGCACGCTCGGCGCCGGGCTCGGGGCGGTGCGGCGGATGGCGACCGACGCCGCGATCTGGTCCCGCCCCGCACAGGGCACGGTGATCTCCGCCCGGCTCCACGCTGGTCGGGGAGGGCCCGCCACCTTGCCGGGGATCGACGCCGCCGCGTTCTGCCTCGCCGCCGACCTGGGCCGGGACCTGAGCGGGGACGACATGGTGCCCGGTGACGCGTACGCGTTCGCGGAGCCGCCGGCCGGTGCCACGCTGCTGGTCGTCGACGGGCTCGGGCACGGCCCGGACGCCGCCGCCGCGGCGAGCGCCGCGGTCACCGCCTTCGGCGCCCAGGCGGACCAGCCGTTGCCCGGTCTCCTGACCTACCTGCACCGGGCGCTGCGGGGCACCCGCGGCGCCGCCGCGACGGTGCTGCGGATCCACCCCGACCGGATCGACTCCTGCGGGGTCGGCAACATCAGCGGGGTGATCCTGCGCGCCGGCCGGCCGGGCCAGCAGCTGGTCGGGCAGCCGGGCACGTTGGGCGTGCGGATTCCGGCGCCGCAGGTACGCCCGTACCAGCTGCGAGCCGGGGACACCCTCGTCCTGTTCAGCGACGGGATCACCAGCCACTGGTGGCGTGAGGCCGACGGCGAGGTGCTGTACCAGCCCCCCGGCACGCTGCTGGGTTACTTGGCCGGCTGGCACCGGTGCCGCCACGACGACGCGACCGCGGTCGCGCTCCGACCCACCCGGCTCCGTCATGCAGCCGACTGAGATCACCCTGACCGACCCGGAGCAGCTACCCGAGGTGCTCGCCTGGGTCCGTGCGGTCGCCAATCAGGCGGGGGTCTCGCCGCTGGCGCGGGGGCGGTTGGTGCTCGCGGTGACCGACCTGATCCGGGAAGCTGACCGCGGCCGGTATGAGGTACGGCTGACGGCCGCGCTGCTGCCGGGAGCCGGGGGCCGGCGGCAGTTGGAGATCTGCGCCGGCACCGACGACGGGGCGCCGGCGCCCCGGCTCAGCGAGCACGCCGAGCCCGCGGCGCTGGACAACCAGGGCCGGCTACTGTGGCGGATCCCCACCCAACCGATACCGGCGACCGCCGACCAGCGCGACGAACGCGCCCACGAGCAGGAGCTCCGCGCCGCGCTGAACGATGCCCGCCGCAAGGAGGACGAGCTCAGCCGGTTGGAGGCGGAGCTCGCCGAGACCAACCGCGGGGTGGTCGCCCTCTACATCGAGCTGGAGGAGCGGGACGAGCAGCTGCGCACCGCGCACCGGGACATCTTCCGGAGCCTGGAGGACGCGCTCCGGCCGCCATCGCCGGCGCTGCCCGGGTTCGAGTTCGGGGTGTACTACGCGGCGGCCGAGGCGGACGCTCCCACCGGCGGTGACCTCTACGACTGGACCCTGCTACCCAACGGCGATCTGCAGATCAGCGTGGTCGACGTGGTCGGGCACGGCGTCGACAGCACCCGCGACGCTCTGGATATCTGCCACGCGTTGCGGATCCTCGGCCTGCAGGGGGAGGCGCTGCCGACGCTTATCGAACGAACCTCCGACATGCTGGTGCCCACGTTCCCGGATCTGATGGCCACGGTGCTGGTTGCCCGACTGGCGGTGGCCACCGGCGAGCTGCTGCTCGCCGGGGGAGGCCACCCGCCGTTGTTGCTGGCCCAGCCGGGTGAGGCACCGACCTACCTGCACTCTCCCGGGCGGGGCGTCGGCTATCCGTTGCCGGGTACGGAGGCGATGGCGCAGACACGGCTGCAGCCCGGTGCGACCGCGCTGCTCTACACCGACGGGCTGATCGAGGCGACCGGTGACATCCACTGGGGGATGACCCGCTTGGTCGAGAGCACAGTGGCGCATCTGGAGCTGCCGCCGCCCGAGCTGGCCGCGGCGGTCGCCGCCGATCTGCACCAGCGGGTTCGCCACACCGACGACACGATGCTGCTGGTCGTCCGCTGGCACGGTCACTGACCCGCCAGCCTGCCCGGGCGGCGGCCCTGCCTAGCTGGTCAACTCTGGCCGTACTTTTTGCGGAACTTCTCCACCCGGCCCTCACTGTCGAGGAGTCGCCGCCGGCCGGTCCAGAATGGGTGGCTGGCGGCCGAGATGTCGACGTCGATGACCGGGTAGGTGTTGCCGTCGTGCCATTCGATCGTGGTGTCGCTGGTCGCGGTGGACCGGGTCAGGAACGCGAACTCGGCGCTCCGGTCCCGGTAGACGACGTAGTCGTACCGCGGGTGGATGTCCGGCTTCATGCGAATCAGCTCCTCGTCGCTGTCTCGGTGTCGGTGTCGGTGTCGGTGTCGGTCTCGGTGTCGGTGGTGCTGTCGGCGTCGAAGCAACCGGCGAAGGGGTCCGGGAAGTCTCGCCACGCCTGCTCGCCGAGCGCGAGTTCGTCGTCGGTGACCAGGCAGGACTCCAGTGTGGAGTGGAGGGCTGCCGGGTCGAGATCCAGACCGATGAAGGCGAGCAGGCTGCTGCGGTCGCCGTAGTAGGGGTCCCAGTCGACGGTGGCGGTGAGCCGCCGCAGCGCGGACGCCTCCCCCCACTGGTCGGTCGGCACCGTGGCCAACCATTGGCCGAGCGATCCCATGCTGATCCCGCCGCCGGCCGACTCCCAGCCGATGACCAGCTCGGGCTGGCTGGCCAGCCACAGGTGGCCGCGGCTGCGCAGCGCGTCGCCGGTCACCTGCTCCAGCGCGTCGTGGAGGCGCTGCGGGTGGAACGGGCGGCGGGTGCGGAACACCGTGGCGACCACCCCGCAGTCGGGGGCGGGCTCGTGCCGGCCGACCCGGTAACCCTCAAGGCCCCGGGCGAGGACGCCGGGCGTGTCCGGGTCGTGCCGCCGAGGCAGCCGCAGCCGGGCTAGCAGCGACTCGCCGGGCGAGTCGGCGGCGGCCAACTGCTCGGCCCACGGCACCAGTCGCTCCAGCAACACTGCCAGTCGGGCGGTCTCGAAGCGGCCCTCGGGCGCCTCGCCCCACAGCAGCACCGTGTCCGCGTACTCGAGCTGGCGGCAGACGACGTCGGCGACCGACCGACGATCGTCCGGGGCGGCGTGCAGATTCCGGTGGATCAGGTCGTCGCTGCTGGTGAGGTCCGCCATCAGCCGTTGCGCGTCAACCACCGTCAGGTAGGAGTCGAAACGGACAGCGTCGGCGACCGGGGCACCGTCTACCAGGCACCAGCCGGCGGCGACCGCGACCGCCTCCGGCTCCAGCGCCGACGGCAGCAGCAGCACCTGGTCCCGGTCGGGGTGCTCGCGGGCCAGCCGGACCAGGGTCGGCAGCACATCTTCCCGCAGCGTGCAGGAGAGGCAGCCGTGTACCAGCTCGACTCGCTCGTCTTCGCGTACTCCCGCGTGGTCGCGGACGGTCCGGCGGACGGTGCCCGCGCAGACCTGGGAGATGTCGTGGCTGACCAGCAGCAGCCGTTGGTCATGGGCGAGCAGCGCGGTGGCGACGGCGGCTGCGGCGTCGGCTGAGAAGCCGGATAGCACGGTGACCGCTGGGCGCAGGTCGGCGGCGGCCGCGGTGGGTGTCGCGGTTGGGGCGACCGGGCGGGGCATGGCACTCCCTTCGACAGTTGAAAACGGTTGTCATTATACTCATGCTGAAGGAGGTAATCGCATGTCCCGACGCTGTGACGTCACCGGCGCCGAACCGAGCTTCGGCAACCGGGTGTCGCACTCTCATCGCCGCACCCGCCGTACCTGGGTGCCGAACCTGCACCGTCGCCGGTTCTGGCTGCCCTCGGAGCGGCGGTGGATCACCTTGAAGGTCACCACCAAGGCCCTGCGCACCATCGACCGCGACGGCATCGAAAAGGTCGTCGCCAGGATGCGCGCGGCCGGAAAGAAGGTCTGATGGCCCGCGCCACCGACATCCGCCCCATCGTCAAACTGCGCAGCACCGCCGGTACCGGCTACACCTACGTAACCCGCAAGAACCGGCGCAACGACCCGGACCGGTTGGTGCTGCGCAAGTACGACCCGGTGGTACGCCGGCACGTCGAGTTCCGGGAGGAGCGCTGATGGCCCGCCGTAGTCTCCGCAGCCGGCAGGCCCGCCGCGAGGAGCTGGTCGCCCAGTACGCGGCCCGGCGCACCGAGCTGAAAGAAACCATCCGGAGTCCGCAGACCGATCCGGCGGACCGCGCCGCGGCGGTGCGCCGGCTGTCCCGGCTACCGCGAGACTCCAGCCCAGTTCGGCTGCGCTCCCGGGACGTAGTCGACGGGCGCCCACGCGGGGTACTCACCCGGTTCGGGCTGTCCCGGATCCGGTTCCGTGACGCGGCGCTACGGGGGCAACTCCCCGGTATCCGCAAGGCATCCTGGTAGCTCGCGCCGGGCGGGGACCGCTGGCCGGTAAAGACGGGACCTTCGGCACTGCCCACCAGGGTCCGGCAACCGGGTTAATGGGGGTCTGCCGCGGCGACTCGGTCGCGGCCGACTCCCCACCCGTGCTGACCAGAGGATGATCCCGCGTGACCACCGTCGAGCCCGAACCCCGTGCCATGCGGCAGCTCAGCCGCCAGGAAGCGTTGCGGCGGCTGGGTAGCGCCCCGATGGGGCGGCTGGTCTTCACCGATCGCGCGCTGCCGGCGATCCGCCCGGTCAACCATCTGCTCGACGGCGAGCAGGTGATCATCCGGAGCCAGGCCGGGGCCGCGATCAGCGTCGCCGCCGAACGTGGGGTGGTGGTCGCCTACCAGGCGGACGCGATCGACCCGGTGGCGCACCTGGGCTGGAGCGTGGTGGTGACTGGAGTCGCCCGGATCGTCGCCGACCCGGTCGCCGCCGGGCACTACCGGAGCCGGCTACGCCCCTGGGTGGACCGGGAGATGGATCGCGTGATCACGGTCGGCGCGGATCTGGTAACCGGCTTCGTACTCGAGGCCGCGGCCGATGACTGGGCGCGGGGCTCGGTGGAGCGGTCCAACGGCTCCGCCCCGGGCTGAGCTATCCGACTCTGCCGGCTAAGTGGCTCGATCGGCCAGCAGAGTCGCGCCGCAGCCTCGACTGCCCGGCAAGGAAGGCGGGCGGTCAGGCGAGCGAGAGGAACAACTTCTCCAGCTGGTCGAGGTCGGCGGTGCGGGCGCGTGGCGCACCGTCGCCGGCCGTCCCGCCCGCCACTGCCTCGCCGTCGGTCTCGTCGGCGGCCAGGCACTGTTGCAGCCCACTCGCGATGATCTTGAAGCCGGCCCGGTCGAGCGCCCGGGAGACCGCGGCGAGCTGGGTGACCACCTCCGCGCAGTCGCGGCCTTCTTCGATCATGCCGATCACTCCGCGCAGCTGCCCTTCGGCGCGGCGTAGGCGCCGGATGACGTCACCCGCGGCCTGCTCCTCGACCTGCATCGTCGGCTCCTTCGCGTCGTCGTAGCCCGGTCCGAGTTGACAGTCTACACCCCGGGGGGTATACGATCGAGCCAGAGAAATTACCCCCGGGGGTATGCGTTCGGTGTCCTTCCCGGGGGCGACGAGGAGGAGTCAGATGGAGCTGATGTCGTTCCGCACCCCCGGGTTGGGGGACCAGACCTACCTGTTGATCCATGACGGCCAAGCCGTCCTCATCGACCCGCAGCGGGACATCGACCGGTTCCTGGCCGCCGCGGCCGCCCGCGATGTCGAGCTGCGGTTCGTCCTCGAAACCCACCTGCACAACGACTACGTCTCCGGCGGCGAGCACGCGGCCCGGCGAACCGGCGCCGAACTGGTGCTGCCGGCAGCGGCCGCGGCGGTCTACCCCCACACGCCGGCGTTCCATCACGAGGAGATCAAGAGTGGCGGGTTGACCATCAAGCCGATCCACACGCCGGGCCACACCCCGGAACACACCAGCTACCTCGTCTCGATCGAGGGCGAGCCGGTCGCCGTCTTCTCCGGCGGCAGCCTGCTGGTCGCCGCCGCCGGCCGGCCCGACCTGCTCGGCCCGGCCCGCGCCCGGACGCTGGCGCGGCTGCAGCACGGTTCCCTGCACCGGCTCGCCGCGCTGCCCCGGCAGGTCGGTCTCTACCCCACTCACGGCGAAGGGTCGTTCTGCACCACCACCGGCGCCGGCCGCTTCACCTCCACCATCGGCGACGAACTCGACCAGAACCCGCTGCTCGCCATCGGCGAGATGGAACGCTTCGCCGATCAACTGCTCGCCGCGCCGCAGCCGATCCCCGCCTTCTACCAGTACATGGGCCCGACCAACCTGCACGGCGCGCCACCGATGCCCGCGACCACCGTGCCTGAGCTGGCCGTGGCCGATCTCGCCGACCTCCCCGCCGAAACCCGGGTGGTCGACATCCGCCCGGTCGCCGCGCAGGCGACCGGTGTCCTGCCGGAGTCGGTGACGATCAGCATGGGCGACGACTTCGGCAGCTGGGTCGGCTGGCTGCTGCCCTACCAGGCGCCGCTGGTGCTGGTCGCGGAGCCGGAGCAGGACACCGCCGAGGCGGTGACGCAGCTGGCGCAGCTCGGCATCGACACCGTCCAGGGGGTGGTCCGCGACCTGACCGGCGCTACCACCACGCCGGTCGCCACCGTCGATGTCGCCGGTGCCCGCCGGCACCGCGCCGAACCGGACAGCCAGACCCTCGATGTCCGGATGCCCGCCGAACGGGCCCAGCTGCCGTTGCCCGGTGCGGTCGAACGGTTCCTGCCCGACCTGGCCGAAGCCGGGATCCCGAAACAGCTGGACCCGGCTCGCCCGGTGCTGGTGGTGTGCGGCAGCGGCCGCCGCGCCGCGATCGGGGCGAGCCTGTTGCGGCGGGCGGGATACCACCCGGTGGTCCTGACCGGAGCCGGAGCCGAGGAGGTGGCGGCGTGATGGATGTCGTGACCGCGCGGGCGCTGCTCGAAGCGAACCCGGACACCTTGGTCGTCGATGTGCGTACTCCGGCGGAGTTCGAGACCGCGCACATAGCCGGCGCGATCAACCTGCCGCTGGACCAGGTCGACGACCACCTACAGCAGATCGTCACCGACGCCGGCGGGCAGCTGGTGCTGGTCTGTCACTCCGGCAGCCGGGCAGACCAGGCGTGCCGCAAACTGACCGAGGCCGGGCACGGCGGTGCCGAGGTGATGGCTGGGGGCATGGCTTCCTGGGTCGCCGCCGGCGCCCCGGTGGTCCGCGGGAAACCCAGGTGGGCGCTGGAACGGCAGGTGCGGCTGGTCGCCGGCGGAATCGTGCTGGCGGCGATCGTCGCCAGCGTGTGGCTGCCGCCGCTGCGCTACCTGGCCGGGCTGGTCGGCGCCGGCCTGGTGGTGGCCGCGCTCACCAACACCTGCGCGATGGGGGCGCTGCTGGCGAAGCTCCCCTACAACCGGCGCGGCGGTGACGGGGGCAGCGCCGCGACCCAGCTACGCGCCCGGACCCGGGCCGGCGACGACTCCCGCACCAGTGACCGGTGATCAGTGACCAGTGACTATCCGCAGCCGGCCCGGTCCGGGCTGGCGCGGCTGGTGCCGCTGGCCGCGTGGCTGCCGGGGTACCACCGCGGCACCCTGCGGCACGACCTGGTCGCCGGACTCACCGTCGCGGTGATGCTGGTGCCACAGAGCATGGCGTACGCGGTCCTGGCCGGCTTGCCGCCACAGGCCGGGTTGTACGCGTCGGTGGTGCCGCTGCTGGTCTACGCGCTGCTCGGCAGCTCCGGTTCGTTGGCGGTCGGCCCGGTGGCGATCACCGCGCTGCTGACTGGGGCGGCGTTGGCGCCGCTGGCCGACGGCGACCCGGTCCGTTACGCCGGGCTGGCCGCTGCGCTGGCGCTACTGGTCGGCGCGGTGCAGCTGCTGCTGGGGCTGCTACGGCTGGGTGCGTTGGTGAGCCTGCTCTCCCATTCGGTGCTGGTCGGGTTCACCGGCGCCGCCGCAGTCGTGATCGCGGTCAGCCAGCTGCCCGCGCTGCTCGGGGTGACCGCCGGCCGGTCGGACTCGCTGCCCGGGGCGGTGCGGTCGCTGGCGCCGTCGCTGTCCGGGCTCCACTGGCCAACCCTGGCCGTGGCGGTGGGCAGCCTCGGCGCGCTGCTGGTGCTGCGCCGGGTCGCTCGGCGGCTGCCGGGCCCGTTGATCGTGGTGGCGGCGGTGACCGCGATCAGCGCCGGGTGGGGGCTGGCCGGGGCCGGAGTTTCGGTGTTGGGGCCGGTGCCGGCCGGACTGCCCGCCCCGGAGCTGCCCCGGCTCGGGGCCGAGGACCTGGTGGCGTTGCTGCCCGCGGCGGTGGCGATCGGCCTGATCTCCTACCTGGAGGGGATTGCTGTCGCCAAGGCGCTGGCGGCGAAGGCTGGCCAGCCGATCCGGCCCACCCAGGAGCTGATCGCCGTGGGGGCGGCGAACCTGTCGGCCGGGGTGTGGCAGGCGTTCCCGGTGGCGGGCGGCTTCTCCCGCAGTGCGGTGAACTTCGCCGCCGGGTCCCGGACCCCCTGGGCGGGCGTGGTGGCGGCGCTGCTGGTCGCGTTGACCGCCGTGCTGCTCACCCCGGCCTTCGCCCAGTTGCCGCAGGCGGTGCTGGCGGCGATCGTGGTGGTGGCCGTCGCCGGGCTGATCGATTACCGGGAGGCGGGCCGGGTGTGGCGGACCCGGCGGCTGGACGGCATCACGGTGGCCCTGACCTTTGTGGTGACTCTGGGCTTCGGAGTGGAGCCGGGCCTCGCCGTGGGGGTGCTGTTCAGCCTGGCGGTGTTCGTGGCCCGGTCGGCTCGACCGCACATCGCAGAGCTCGGCCGGCGGGCGGGCACCACCAGCTACCGCAACACCGCCCGCTACCCCGACCTGGTGACCGACCCGGAGGTGCTGGTGGTCCGGGTGGATGGGCCGCTCTACTTCGCCAACGCGGAGCTGGTCACGAGCCAGGTGCAGCAGCTGGCGCAGGCACGGCCGGAGCTGCGTTCGGTGGTGCTCGACGCCAGCGGGATCGGAGACATCGACGCGGACGGGGTCGACGCGCTGCGCCGGTTGCGGTACCGGTTGGCCGACCGCTCGGTGACGCTCCGGCTGGCGACCGTCCGCGGACCGGTCCGGGATGTGCTCGATCGGGCCGGGCTGTGGCGGGAACTCACAACGGCCGGCGCGATCCATCCGGAGATCGCGGCAGCGGTGACCGCGGGGGAGGGCACGGCCGCCGAACCCTAGCGGGGTACTGACCACTCCAGCACGGTGCCGCGGGGTGTCCCCTGGCCGACCGAGAAGGCGCCGCCGTGGCGCTGTGCCCGCTCCCGCAGGTTGACCAGGCCGCTGCGCTCCGCGATGTCGGCTGCGCCGACCCCGTCGTCGTGTACCGACACCTCGATCTGGGTCGGCGCCACCGTCACCGCCACCGTGACCTGCGTCGCCTGGGCATGGCGGACCACGTTCGACAGCGCCTCCTGGACCACGGCCAGCAGGTCCGGACGAACCTCGTCGGCGACCGCCGCGTCGACCGGCCCGGTCACCTCGATCATCGGCCGGAACCCGAGCATCTCCGCCGCGGCCTCCACAGTGGCGTGCAACTCGCTGCGTAGTGTCGCCACCGCTGGCGTACGAAGTTCGAAGATGGCGGTGCGGATGTCGCGGATGGTGGTGTCCAGGTCGTTGACCGCGGTGGTGACCCGGTCGACCACCTCCGGCTTGTGGGAGATCCGGGCCGCGGTCTGCAGCTGCAACCCGGTGGCGAAGAGCCGCTGAATCACCACATCGTGCAGGTCCCGGGCGATCCGCTCGCGGTCCTCCAGCACCAGCAGCGTCTCCCGTTCCTCCAGCGCCTGCGCCCGCTCCAGCGCGAGCGCGGCCTGACCGGCGAAGGTGGTGAGCATCGGCAGTTCGTCGCCGGTGCGCCACTGGGTGCCCGCATGGTGGGCGATCGCCAGCACCCCGTGCATGGTCTCGCCCGCGGCCAGCGGCACCAGCAGCGACGGCCCGGCCGGGGCCGGCGCCGGCCAGCTCGCGGCCTTGCCCAGGTTCTCCAAAACCTGGTGCTGTCGCTCGATCACGACCGGGGTGAATGCGGAATCGGTAACCGAGACCTCGGCGCCGATAAACGCCTCGGCGCCGTCCCCGGCGGCCACCTCCACGGTGAGCGAGCGGCTCTCTTCGTCGAAGAGCAGCACCAGCGCCAGCTCCGCCTCCCCGACCTGCTGCGCCCGGTCGGCGATCAGCTGCAGGGCGGTGGTGCGGTGGACCGCGCCGAGCAACATCGTGGTGATCTCGGAGGAGGCGGCGAGCCAGCGTTCCCGGCGGGTCGCCACCTCGTATAGCCGGGCGTTCTCGATCGCCACCCCGGCGGCGGCCGCCAGCGCCACCGCGATCGCCTCGTCGTCCTCGCTGAACTCGGCCGCGCCCTTCTTCTCGGCCAGGTAAAGATTGCCGAAGACCTGGTCGCGGATATGGATCGGGACGCCTAGGAAACTGCGCATCGGTGGGTGGTGCGGCGGGAACCCGTACGACTGGGGGTGTTGGGTGATGTCGGCCATCCGCACCGGCACCGGCTCCTCGATCAGCAACCCCAGCACCCCCCGGCCGGCCGGCAGGTCACCGATGGCGGCGTGCTCCTCCGGGGAGATGCCGTAGGTGATGAAGTCGACCAGCCGCCGGTCGGCCCCGATCACCCCGAGCGCGCCGTACTTCGCCCCGACCAGATGGCAGGCGGCTTCGGCGATCCGCTCCAGGGTGTTGTGCAGGTCCAGGTCCTGGGTGATGCCGACGACCGCGTCGAGGAGCGCCCGGATCCGTTCCCGGCTGTCCAGCACATCGCCGACCCGGTCGAGCAACTCGGCGAGCAACTCGTCCAGGCGCACTCGGGAGAGCGGCCCGAGGCCGAGCGACGGATGTTCGGGCATGCCCCGATGGTATCGGCTGCGATCGCTCAGCGCCGGGCCGCCGCGGTGGGAGCCTCCGGCAGCTCCGGGCCGTCCGGATGCCGCATCGGGATCACCACCACCGGGCAGACCGACCGCCGGATGCACTCCTCGGCGACCGAGCCGAGCACCGTGTGCCACACCCGGCTATGGCCGTGGCTACCCAGCACCAGCAGATCCGCGCCCCGCGCCGCCGCGCTGAGCACCTCGCCCGGGCGCCCCTCCTGCACCTGGGTACGCACCGTCACCACCGGCTGCACCCGGTTCACCTCTTGCGCGATCAGCTCGGCGGCGGCGCGGCTGGGCTCCTCCTCCGCGGTGGCCGAGGTAGTGGGCAGCCCGCCACCGGGCAGATCCCACCGCCACGCGATGATCGCGGTGACCTCACCGGCGCGTTCGGCGGCCTGCTGGGCGGCCCAGCGCAGCGCCCGGCGACCGCCCTCCGACCCGTCGACGCCGGTGACGATCTGGTAGCTGGCTGGCCGGTCGATGGCGTCCATACCGACAGCATCTCTCCCGGAACCGGCCCGCCGCTACGAAACCGGTGAGTCGGCGGTGGGCAGCAGCGACCGGGCCTGGCTGGCGATCTCCCGCTCCTCGTCGGTGGGGACCACGCAGACCTGCACCGGCGCGTCGTCCGGGGAGATCAGCCGAGCGTGCGTGCTGACGGCGGCGTTGCGGGCCGGATCGACGATGATCCCCAACCGGTGGAGGTTGGCCAGCGCGGCCTCGCGTACCGGCGCCGCGTGCTCACCCACCCCGGCGGTGAAGGTCACCGCGTCGAGCCGGCCCAGTTGGGCGTAGTACGCCCCCACATAGGAGGTGATCCGGTGGCAGTAGACATCGAACGCGAGCTGGGCTGCGGGGTCGCCGTCGGCCCGGGCCGCCAGCAGCGCCCGCATGTCGTTGTGCCCGCTGAGTCCGCGCAGCCCGCTGCGCTGGTTGAGCAGCTCGTCGATCTCGGCCACCGACATTCCGGCGGTCCGGTGCAGCTGCGCCACCACCGCCGGGTCGACATCACCGCTGCGGGTCCCCATCACCAGGCCCTCCAGCGGCGTCAGCCCCATCGAGGTGGCCACGCTGCGGCCACCGGCGACCGCGCAGGCGCTTGCTCCGTTGCCGAGGTGCAGCGTGATCAGGTTCAGCTCGGCCAGTGGCCGGCCCAGCAGCGCGGCGGTGCCGCGGGCGACGTAGGCGTGCGAGGTGCCGTGGAACCCGTACCGGTGGATGCCGTAGCGCCGCGCCACCTCGGTGTCGATCGCGTAGGTCGCGGCCGCTGGCGGCAAGGTCCGGTGGAAGGCGGTGTCGAAGACCGCGACCTGCGGCACCGCTGGCAGCAGGGCCCGGGTGGCGGCGATCCCGGCGAGGTTCGCCGGATTGTGCAACGGGGCCAGCGGCACCAACTCCTCGATGCCGGCGACCACCTCGTCGTCGATCACGATGGGTTCGCTGAACCGAAGCCCGCCGTGGACCACCCGATGGCCGACCACCGCCAGGTCGGTCAGGTCGAGCTGGTCGAGGAGGTGTGCCAGCGCCTGCTGGTGGTCGGCGGCGTCGCCGCCGGGCTCGCCGATGCGTTCGACGAGCCCGGTGGCGACCGGGTCGTCGCCGGTGAAGAGTCGGTACTTCACCGACGACGACCCGCTGTTGATGACCAGGGCTCGGCTCACGAGGGCCAGACCCAGTCGCGGACCCGGGGGTGGTCCTCGCCGTGCCGCCGGGTGTATTCGCGGCACTCGTGCCGGGCGTCGACCATCGCCTGCCGCAGCCCGGCGGCGGCCGGCCCCAGCCCGGGCACCCGGTCGATGACGTCGATCACCAGGTGGAACCGGTCCAGATCGTTGAGCATCACCATGTCGAACGGCGTGGTGGTGGTGCCCTCCTCCTTGTAGCCACGGACGTGCAGGTTGTCGTGGTTGGTCCGGCGGTAGGTGAGCCGGTGGATCAGCCACGGGTAGCCGTGGAACGCGAAGATGATCGGCCGGTCGGTGGTGAAGACGGTGTCGAACTGGGCGTCCGGCAGCCCGTGCGGGTGTTCGCTCTCCGGCTGCAACCGCATCAGGTTCACCACGTTCACCACCCGCACCTTCAGCTGCGGCAGGTGCTGGCGCAGCAGGTCGACTGCGGCGAGCGTCTCCATCGTCGGCACGTCACCGGCGCAGGCGAGCACCACATCCGGCTGTCCACCGTCGTCGCTGCTGGCCCACTCCCAGATCCCCAGACCCCGCTGGCAGTGCCGCACCGCGGTGTCCATGTCCAGCCAGGTGGGCTGTTCGTTCTTGCCGGCGACCACCACGTTGACGTACTGCCGGCTGCGTAGACAGTGGTCCATCACCGACAGCAGGGTGTTGGCGTCCGGCGGCAGGTAGACCCGCACCACCTCGGCCTTCTTGTTGATGACGTGATCGATGAAGCCCGGGTCCTGGTGCGAGAAGCCATTGTGGTCCTGCCGCCAGACGTGGCTGGAGAGCAGGTAGGTCAACGACGCGATCGGCGCCCGCCACGGGATGTGGTTGGTGACCTTCAACCACTTGGCGTGCTGGTTGAACATCGAGTCGACGATGTGGATGAACGCCTCGTAGCTGGTGAAGAGCCCGTGCCGGCCGGTGAGCAGGTAACCCTCGAGTAGGCCCTGACACAGGTGTTCGGAGAGCACCTCCACCACCCGGCCGTGCGTGGCCAGGTGCTCGTCGGTCTCCTCGATGCTGGCGGTGAACGCCCGGTCGGTCACCTCGAACGCGGCCCCCAGCCGGTTCGAGGCCACCTCGTCCGGGCCGAACAGCCGGAACCGGTCCGGGTTGGCGCGGATGACGTCGCGGACCCATTCGCCGAGCACCCGGGTGGCCTCGGCGAGCCCACCCCCGTGCCGGGTGACCCCGACTCCGTAATCCCGGAAGTCCGGCAGCACCAGGTCGCGGCGCAGCACCCCGCCGTTGGCGTGCGGGTTGGCGCTCATCCGCCGCTCGCCGGTCGGCGGCAGGTCGCGCAGCTCGGCGACGGGGGCGCCGGTCGCGTCGAACAGCTCCTCCGGCCGGTAGGAGCGCAGCCACCGCTCGAGCTCGGCGAGCTGCTCCGGGTCGGTGCGCACCTTGCCCAGCGGCACCTGGTGGGAGCGCCAGGTGTCCTCGACCTGGAGCCCGTCGACCTCCCGCGGGCCGGTCCACCCCTTCGGCGTACGCAGGATGATCATGGGCCAGCGGGGCCGGGCGTGGGCGCCGGTGGCCCGGGCCGCCCGCTGGATCTCGGTGATCTCCGCCAGCGACTGCTCCAGCACCGCAGCCAGCCGCTGGTGCACCTCGACCGGGTCGTCACCCGCGACCACGTACGGTTCGTAGCCGTACCCCCGCATCATCGCCAGCAGGTCGTCCTCGGGGATCCGGGCCAGCACCGTCGGGTTGGCGATCTTGTAGCCGTTGAGGTGCAGGATCGGCAGCACCGCCCCGTCCCGGACCGGGCTGAGGAAGGTGTTCGCCAACCAGCTGCCGGCTAGCGGACCGGTCTCCGCCTCACCGTCG
The DNA here is from genome assembly GCF_016925615.1 of Natronosporangium hydrolyticum. Lineage (NCBI taxonomy): Bacteria > Bacillati > Actinomycetota > Actinomycetes > Micromonosporales > Micromonosporaceae > Natronosporangium > Natronosporangium hydrolyticum. The sequence goes on along the minus strand of NZ_CP070499.1, from coordinate 3,686,077 downwards.
CCGACCACGCAGGCGACGATCAGGTCCGGATTGTCGAAGGCGGCACCGTACGCGTGCGACAGCGAATACCCCAGCTCGCCGCCCTCGTGGATGGAGCCGGGCACCTCGGGTGCGACGTGGCTGGGAATGCCGCCGGGGAAGGAGAACTGCCGGAACAGCTGGGCCATACCGGCCTCGTCCAGGCTCACCGACGGGTACAGCTCGCTGTAGGTCCCCTCGAGCCAGGTGTTCGCCACCAACGCCGGCCCGCCGTGCCCCGGGCCGGTTACGTAGATCATGTCCAGATCGTGGGCGACGATGGCCCGGTTGAGGTGGGCGTAGATCAAGTTGAGGCCCGGGCTGGTGCCCCAGTGCCCCAACAGCCGGGGCTTGATGTCCGACGGTTGCAGCGGCTGTCGCAGCAGTGGGTTGTCCAGCAGGTAGATCTGGCCGACCGTCAGATAATTGGCGGCCCGCCAATACGCGTCGATCGCCTGCAGCTCAGCCTCGGTCAGCGGTTTGGTTGCGGTCTCCATGTCGGTCAGTCTCCCCGATGCCAGTGCGGCCAACCATGGACTTAGGTCCCGGTTCGGGCCACCCACCTTATCCGGTGACACCGCGTAGGGTAGGAAAACCGTTCTCGGACCGACCGGAACACGGAGGACACCCGATGCCCGAGCCCCGTGCCGACACCGGCTACCTGCGGACCCCCACCATCGCCGGCGAGCACATCGTGTTCAGCTGCGACGACGACCTGTGGCTGGCGTCGACCGGCGGCGGGCGGGCATGGCGGCTGACCAGCGGCGTGGCCGAGGCGTCCGGGCCGAGGCTGAGCCAGGACGGGCAGCTGCTCGCCTTCGTCGGTCGGGACGAGGGGACCCCGGATGTCTACGTGATGCCGGCCGCCGGCGGCGTGGCTGAACGCGTCACCCACCAGGGTGGCCAGTTGAGCGTCGCCGGGTTCGACCCGGCCGACGGCGCGGTCCTCTACGCCACCGACGGCAACCTGCCGTTCCGGCGGGAGCGGTGGCTGCACCGGGTGGACCCGGCGGGTGGGCTGCCGCGGCGGCTGCCGCTCGGGCCGGCGTCGGCGATCAGCCACGGCCCGGCCGGCGGGGTGGTGATCGGCCGGCACGTCGACGACCCGGCCCGGTGGAAGCGGTACCGCGGCGGCCAGGTGGGCGACCTGTGGGTCGACCCGGCCGGCAGCGGCGAGTTCCAGCGGCTGCTGCGGCTACCCGGCAACCTCGCGGACCCGTGCTGGGTGGGGGACCGGATCTACTTCCTCGCCGACCACGAAGGGGTGGGCAACGTCTACTCCTGCACCCCGGCAGGGGAGGACCTGCGCCGGCACACCGACCACACCGACTACTACGCCCGCGGCCTCAGCGGCGACGGCGACCGGCTGGTCTACACCGCCGGGGCCCGGCTGTACCTGCTCGACCCGGCCGCCGGCGGCCGGGAGCTACCGGTCACGCTGGCCAGCTCCCGGACCCAGCGGAACCGGCAGTTCGTGGCGGCTCGGGAGCACCTCGACACGGTGACCCTGGCCGCCGACGGGTCACAGGTGGCGATCACCACTCGGGGTAAGGCGTTCACCTTCGGCCCCTTCGCCGGCCCGGTGCATCAGCACGGTGAACGGGACGGGGTGCGCTACCGGCTGCTCACCCACCTCGCCGATGGCGAACGGTTGGTGGCGGCCGCCAGCGACCAGTCCGACCAGGAGTCGCTCGTGGTCTTCGCCGCCGCCGAGGCCGCCGCCGCCACGGCGCAGCCGCTGACCGGACTCGACATCGGCCGGGCGCGGGAGCTAGCGGCCTCGCCCACCGAGGCGCTGATCGCGATCGCCAACCACCGGCACGAGCTGTTGCTGGTGGATCTGCGGCCGGAGCCGGCGACCGTCACCACGGTCGACCACAGCCGGTACGGCACGATCGAGGACCTGGCCTGGTCACCGGATGGTGGGTGGCTCGCCTACACCTACGCCACCGGCCCGCGTACCACAGCAATCAAACTGGCCCGCCCGGGTGAGGAGCCGGTGCTGGCGACCCAGCCGGTCCTGCGCGACTACCGGCCGGCCTTCGACCCGGCCGGGCGGTACCTCTACTTCATCGGCAAACGCACCTTCAACCCCACCTACGACGAGCTCCAGTTCGACCTGGGGTTCCCGATGGGCTCCCGGCCGTACGCGATCACGCTGCGGGCCGACGCACCCCCGCCGTTCCTGCCCCGGGTGGAGCCGCTGGCCGGGGCGGGCGCCGCAGCCGGCGGCGACCCGGACTCCGCCGACAGCTCCGACGCGCCCCCGCAGGTCCGGATCGACCTGGCCGGGATCGACCGGCGAGTGGTGCCCGTTCCCGTGCCCGAAGGTCGGTACGAGCGGGTGGCCGGCACCCGGGAGAAGGTGCTCTTCTCGTCCCGGCCGGTGGTCGGAGTGGCGGACCGCAGCGTGCTCGCCGGACCGGAGGCCGAGCAGACGCTGGAGATGTACGACCTGACCACAGGGGAGCGAGATCGACTCGCTGGCGGGCTTTCCGACTTCTGGCTCAGCCCCGACGGCAAGACCCTGCTCTACCGCGCCGACGACCGGCTGCGCGTGGTCAAAGCAGGCACCAAACTGGAGGAGGCCGACCGGGCCGCCGAGACCGACGGGCCGGGGCGGCGCAGCGGCTGGGTCGACCTGGACCGGGTAAAGGTGTCGGTGCGGCCCGGCGCCGAGTGGCGGCAGATGTTCCGGGAGGCGTGGCGGCTGCAGCGGGAGAACTTCTGGGACGAGGACATGAGCGGCGTCGACTGGGAAGCGGTCTACCAACGCTATCTGCCGCTGGTAGACCAGGTCGCCACCCGGTCGGAATTCTCCGACCTGCTGTGGGAGCTGCAGGGCGAACTCGGCACCTCCCACGCGTACGAGTTCGGCGGCGCCTACCGGCCGAGTCCGCAGTGGCGGCAGGGCTACCTGGGGGTGGACTGGGCGCCGGCCGGACCTGGCGCCGGCTACCGGATCGACCGGCTGCTGGCGGGTGACCCGTGGGAAGCCGACCGGACCAGCGCGTTCCACCGACCCGGCGTGGACGTCCGCCCCGGCGACGAGGTGTTGGCGATCAACGGCACCCCGGTGAGCGCCGAGCTGACTCCGGCCCGGCTGCTGGTCAACCAGGCCGAACAAGAGGTCGAGGTGACGCTGCGTCGAGGCGACGACCCGCCCTGGCGGGCCACGGTGCGGGCGCTGCCCGACGAGCGGCCACCCCGCTACCGGGACTGGGTGGCGGCCAACCGTCAGTGGGTCCACGAGCAGACCGATGGCCGGGTCGGCTACCTGCACGTACCGGACATGAGCGCGGTCGGCTACGCGGAGTTCCACCGGGGGTTCTTGACGGAGCTGGACCGGGAGGCGCTGTTGGTGGATGTCCGCAACAACGGTGGTGGACACGTCTCCGGGCTGCTGCTGCAGAAGCTCGCCCGGCGCCGGCTGGCGTACAACTTCTCCCGGTGGGGGGAGCCGTCGCCCTACCCGGACGAGTCCCCCCGCGGGCCGCTGGTTGCGGTGACCAATGAGGATGCGGGCTCCGATGGCGACATCTTCAGCCACGCGTTCAAACAGCTCGGGCTCGGGCCGCTGGTAGGCAAGCGTACCTGGGGTGGGGTGGTCGGGATCTGGCCGCGGCACCTGCTCGCCGACGGCACGATGACCACCCAGCCGGAGTTCTCGTTCGCCTTCGACGACGTTGGCTGGCGGGTCGAGAACTACGGCACTGACCCGGACATCGAGGTGGAGATCACACCGCAGGACTATGTGGCGGGTCGGGACCCGCAATTGTCCCGGGCGATCCAGTGTGCGCTGGAGGCGTTGGCGGTCACCCCGGCCCACACGCCGAACCCGGCGGCCCGACCACACCTGGGGTAACCAACCCCCCTTGCGTCGATCATGGACCTAGGGTGGGTTTCGGCCGCCTGGGCAGTCCCTAGGTCCATGATCGACGCGTGGGGAGCCGGGTCAGGACACGTGGACCATGGTGCTACCTGACATGCAGCCGAACTCGTCGGGGATCGCGGTGACGCTGGCCGAGCCCGGCGGGCTGTCGGCCGCCACCGTTACCGTGACCTCGTGGTATGAGTCGCCCGCGGGTGCGGTCGGCGGGGACACCGTCACCTTCGCCTCACCGCCTGCCTCGAAGGTCATGGCAGGGGTGCCAGCGCAGGCGGCCTGGAAGCTGACCACGGCCTGCTCGCCCGGGGCCAGTGAATAGTTCGGCGTACACGCGACCACCATCAGCGCCGGTGGGATCGCTGCGAGCTGGAAGGTCGCGGGTGCAGAAGCGGTGCCGCCGCCGGGCCCCACCGCCTTGGCGGCCGCGGTGTTCGGCCCGACATGATCCACCGCCGGGTGGCTACTGGGCACCAGCATCCGGTAGGGGGCGGTCTCGACGCTGCCTACCCACTCCTGATTGAGATAGAAATCGACCTGGTCGAGCTCGCCGGAGCCGGCTACCGGCTCGGCGGTGAACGTCACCGGGCAGGGGCCCGGAATGCTCTGGCCATCGGTGGGGCTGGTGAGCGTGACTTCGGCGGCAGCCTCACCACCACCACACGGCTCCCCGTTGATCAAGCACGCCACCGGGTCCTGCGGTGCGTGCAGCCAGGTGCCTACGAAACCGATGGTGATGCCGGTGTCCGGCTGCAGCACCCGGTTCCATTGCAGATCGGTGGCGGTGAGCTCTTCGCCGACCGACTCCCAGTGCGCGTTCCATCCCTGCTGGAGGGTGTGGCCCGGGGCGAGGGTGAGCCCGAGGGTCCAGCCGTCGATCGGGTCACCGCAGGTGTTGGTGATCGTGATGGTGGTGTAGACGCCGCCGGCGTCCGGCGCGTCCTGCCAGCTCACCGACTCGTACTCGACCAGCACACAGCCGGTGCCGGGCGGGCCGGTGCTGGCCGTCGCGGGCCCGGCGGGGGCGAGGCCGACCGCGGCGCCGACGAGGGCGACGGTCGCGGCGAGAGCGAGGGACCGGCGACGCTGAGCCGGTCGGCCGCCGATGGGTAATGTGATCATGAGAGGGTCTCCTTAGCCGCACAGCCTGGATCGTCCGGTGTGGCTGCCGGCTCCCACGATGGAGTTATCGTGGCAGGCTTCACTCCCGCTGACAAGGTTGCGGCGGGGTCACCGGCAGTTCCAGCGACCACTGGGCGGCCACCAGCCGGGCGTACTCGGGGCAGTCCCGGAGCAGGTCGGGATGGGTCCCGTCGCCCACCACCCGCCCCCGGTCCAGCACCACCACCCGGTCGGCGCGCAGGATGGTGGAGAGCCGGTGCGCGACCACCACCACGGTCCGATCGCTCCGGGCGGCGTCCAGGGCGTCGCGGAGTCGACGTTCACTGATCGTGTCCAACTGGGAGACCGGCTCATCCAGGACCAGCACCGGAGTCTCCCGCAGCAGTGCCCGGGCCACCGCCAACCGTTGCCGCTCACCACCGGAGAGCCGAGCGCCTCGTTCGCCGACCAGCGTGTCGGTTCCGTCCGGAAGTTCCGCTACCACCTCGGCGGCCTGGGCCGCGGCGAGGGCGGCGTGGACCGCCGCCGGATCGGCATCAGGCCGGCCCAGGGTGACGTTCCACCACACCGATTCCTGGAACAGGAAGACATCCTGGGGCACGAACGCGACCAGCTCGTGCAGCCGCTGTTGGGTCAGCTCCCGCAGGTCGTGGCCGCCGAGCGTGAGCTGACCCCGGGTGGGGTCGAAGAAACGCAGCAACAGATGCGCCAGAGTGGACTTCCCGGCGCCGGAGTGCCCGACCAACGCCACCAGCTCACCCGGCCGCAGGCTCAGATCGACCTCCCGCAACGCCCACGGACCGTCCTCGTCGTAGCGGAACCATACGTCGTGCAGTTCATAGCCGCCGGCGGCCCTGGTCGGGCTCAGGGTGCCGGTGTCCGGGGTCGCCGCTGGCTCGGCGACCAGCGAGAACACCCGCTCTGCCGAGGCGGTCGTGATGCCCCAGACCTTGGTCGCCTCGAAGAGGGTCACCACCGGCGCGGTGGCGCCCGCCGCGAGCATGGCCGCCACCGGCAACCACCGAGCCTCCAGCTGCCCGCCGCTGACCAGGAAGGCGGCGGTGATTAGCGTCGCCAACAAGGTCGCAGCCACCAACACCTGGTTGCTGGCTGACTCCAGGCCGGCGCGGACCCCCTGCCGAAGGTGCGCCGCCGCCAGCTGGGAGGTGGCCGCCCGGACCCGCTCCCGGTGCCGACCTTCCCGGTCGAGCACTACGATCTCGCGCAGGCCGCCGACCACGTCGGAGACCTGGTTTCCCACCTCGGCGACCTGGGCGCGGACCGCGGCGCCGTGCCGGAAGTTGACCCGGCGCAGCGCGAACGGGGCGCTGCACAGCAGCGCCAACGGCACCGCCGCCGCGACCGCCAGCGCCGGGTGCAGCACCGCCAGCGCGACCAGCGGCAGCGGAGTCAACACCACCGCCACCACCAGATAGATCAGGGTGTGGGCGTAGAACATCTCCAAGCCCTCACTGTCCGCCATCGCCCGGGTGACCAGGTCGCCGGAGCGGCGGCGGAGCAGCTTGCCGGGGGCGAGCCGGACGAACGCCCGGTACAACCAGCCCCGAACCTGGGCGAGCACGAAGAAGGCGAGCGCGTGCGACACGTACGCCTCCCACCAGGAGGCCAGCCCACGCAGCGCCACCAGCCCCAGGACCAGCCCGCCCAGCAGCCACAGCTGGGCCGGGTCGGCGCCGGTGACCGCCGCCGCCACCAGGTACGCGCCGAGGACGGTCGCGGCGATCTGTAGCCCCTGGTTGGCGAGGCCGCAGGCGCAGGAGAGCAGGAACGGGCGCAGCTGGGTGCGCAGCACGACGGCGAGTGCCCGCACCCCGCCGGCCGCCGGGCCGTCCGGCATGACCTCGGAACGGTGCAGACTCATCGGGCCACCTCTCCGGAGTGGGTGAGTTCGCCGTGCTGGGCGGCGGCGAGTTCGGCGAAGGCGCCCGGCCGGGCGAGCAGCTCTGCCGGCGGACCTTGCTCTACTACCCGCCCGCGCTGCAGCACCACAAGCTGATCCGCGCCCGCCACTGTCGACAGGCGGTGCGCGATCACGATCGTGGTACGGCCGACGCGGAGGCGGTCCAGCGCCTGCTGGATGAGCGCTTCGGCGGCGGCGTCGACGCTCGCGGTGGCCTCGTCGAGGATCAGGATCGGTGCGTCGGCCAGCAACGCCCGGGCGATCGCCACCCGCTGTCGCTGCCCGCCGGAGAGCCGCGCCCCGCGCTCACCCACGGTCGTCTGATAGCCGGCGGGGAGCTCGGTGATGAACTCGTGCGCGTGCGCGTCCCGGGCGGCCGACACCAGCTCATCGTCGCTGGCGGCGGGTCTGGCCAGCCGGAGATTATCAGCGATGCTGCCGTGGAAGAGGTAGACATCCTGCGACACCACCGACACCAGCCCGCGGGCGCTGGCGAGAGTCAGCTCCCGCAGGTCCACCCCGTCGACCCGGATCGCGCCGCTGGTCGGGTCGTCGAAGCGTTGCAGCAGCGAGGTGAGGGTGGTCTTGCCGGAGCCGGAGCGACCCACCAACCCGACCGTGCTGCCTGCCGCGACCGTGACCGACACCTCACGTACGGCTGGTTCGGCGGCGCCGGGATATGCGTAGCTGACCTGGTCGAACACCACCTCGGGGGCCTGGGTGACCGGCAGCGTGCGGTGGCCATCCCGGACCCGGGGTTCGGCATCGAGGATCGCGAACATCCCGGATGCCGCGGCGATGCCGTGGAACCCTTGGTGCCAGTAGTTCTGCAGCTCCAGTAGCGGCCGGAAACATTCGGCGGCCAACACCAGGACGATCAGGAGCGCCGCGAGTTCGAGGGCGCCGTAGGAGAAGCGCAGCGCGGCGACCGCGACCGCGAGCGCGGTGCCGACCCCGAACGCCACGGTGACCAGGGTGTAGACGCCCATCGAGGCCTTCAGGTTCCCGACCGCCGCGTGGCGTACCTGTTCGGCCTCGGCCCGGACCGTCTGCTCGTACCGGTCGGCGGCGTTGTGGAGCTTGAGCGTGCTCATGCCCTGCAGCGCTTCCAGCACGCGGGCGCCGAAGGCGGCGTACGCCCGCCAGAAGGCGGTGCCCCGGTCCCCGAGCAGCCGCCGCCACAGGGGGCGGGCGATCGGCACCACCGCGGCGGCGACCGCCACCGTCAACCCCACCACCGGGTCGATCCAGATCATGACGCCGACCAGGGCGGCCGGTGCGACCAGCGCCACCGCCGCCTGCGGCAGGTAGTAGCCGACGTAGGCCTGCAACGACTCCACCCCGTCGGCGAGCGTGGTCTGCACGTCACCCGCTCGGCGTTGTGCGGTCCACCCCGGCCCGAGCGCCACCACCTTGCCGTAGAGCTGGTCACGCATGCGGGTCTTTACCCTCGCGGCGGTGTAGGCGAAGGCGATGTCGCGCAGCCAGAGCAGCGCGGCCCGGGCGAGGCCGGCGGCGACTGCCCAGAGCACCGGCGCGTGGATGTCCTCGACGCCGCCGTCGGTGAGTAGCCGCCGGAGCACGTCGGCGACGGCGACGGCCTGGCCGACGGCGCACCCGATCGCAGCGAGGGAGGCGAGCACCGCGGTGCCCGCGGCCAGCGGTGCGAGCCGGACGAGCCCGAGCAGCCGCCGTTGCAGCATCACGGCGCGATCACCTCCGAGTACCCGAACCTGAAAACGATTGTCGTACTCTATAGCACCCGCGCGGTGATCATGGACCTAGGTGCCTGGTCAGCGGGTTAGCATGGACCTAGGTCCATGATCAACGCGATAGGGCGCGGCGGATCTGGGTCAGCGCCTGGGTCGGCGGCGGCGGCTCGCCGCGGCTAATCAGCTCACCATCGACCAGGATGGCCCCGGGTGCGGTGCCGGTCACCAGCGACCGCGCCAGGGTGCGCCACGATCGTCCCCGGCGGCGGGCATCCCGGACGATGGCGGGCAGGAGGAACACGGTGTTGCGAGGGTCGACGACCTCGACCGCCACCGTGGCGGGCAGTCCGGCGCGGACCGCCGAGTAGAGCGCGGCGAAGTCGAACTGCTCGGAACCCGCGGGGTGGTCGGCCGGCCGGCGCGTGGCCCGACCACCTGGCGGGGTTAGCAGGTCGGCCGGGTCCCCGGCGCAGCAGCCACCGGGGTGGCCGCCGCGCCAGGGGCGCACCAGCAGTACCCGCTGCCGTGCTCCGGTCACCTCGGGGACCGGTCAGGTGTGAGTATCGGGCGGCGGCGGGTCAGCGCGTTCGGGATCGGCGGCGTCGGGGGTGCCGGGTTCGGCTTCGGCGTGGCCTCTGGGCCGCGGCAGCGCGCCGGTCGCGCCGGCCCCGGTGGCCGGGCTCGGCTCCGGTCCGGGCTCCGGTCCGGGCTCCGCTGAGTCCGGCTCCGGTAGCGTGCCGTCGCGCCGTTGCCGATAGGTGCGGGTCAGGACGATCGCCGCCTCCACGACCAGCCACAGTGCCAGCACCAGGATGATCGCGTCCAGCGGTGCCAACACCCATTCGCCCGCCTCGACGAACTCTCGTAGTTGCAGGATCAGCGCCCAGGTGGTCATCGGCACCAGGAACGCCAACGGTAGTAAGACCGCGATCGGGTTCCGGCGGCGCCGCAGCACCCAGACCGCGATCACCGAGAGCGCCAGCCCGGCGGTGAGCTGGTTGGTAGTGCCGAACAGTCGCCACAGGACACCGAAGGTGTAGCCGGCGTCGCCGCCCCCTGGGAGCAGGGCCAGCGCCAGCGGGACCACTACCGCGATCGCTCCGGCGAGGGTCAGGTTGCGGGCGAGTCGCCGCCAACGCAAAAGTTCGGCGATCTCCTGCACGATGTAGCGTTGCAGCCGGATGCCGGTGTCCATCGTGGTGGCCGCGAAGGAGACCACCACGACCGCCGCGAAGACCGTCGCCAGCTGGAACTCGATCCCGAGGTTGCTGGCGAAGGCGGCGATCCCGTTGACGAAATTGCCGACCGCGCCACCGGAGGCGGTGGCGTGGTCGACGTAGAGGGCGTCCCATTCGGCGCGGGTGGCGGCCACTCCGGCGCTGACTGCGACGACCGCCCCGAGCGCCAGGCTGCCCTCGCCGACCGCGCCGAGGTAGCCGACGTGCCGGGCGTCGGTCTCCCGATCGAGCTGCTTCGCGGTGGTGCCGGAGGAGACCAGCGAGTGGAAGCCGGAGATGGCGCCACAGGCGACGGTGATGAACAGGAACGGGAAGATGCTCGGGGAGCCATCGGGCACCTCGTTGACCAGCGGCGCCACGATCCGATCCATCCCCACCAGCACCCCGACGAAGATCACGGCGAGGGCGATGAAGAGCTGATGGGAGTTTATGTAGTCCCGCGGCTGGAGTAGCAGCCAGACCGGCAGCCGGGAGGCGATGAACGTGTAGGTGAAGATGATGATCACCCACAGGTCGCGCGGCTGTGCCAGGCCGAGCGAGTCGGCGAGCCCAGTAAGTTCGACCGGTACGTGGTGGCCGACCCAGATCATGACGTATAGCAGGATCACCCCGATGATCGAGGGCACCAGGGCTGGGCTGCGGGTGCGGTAGATGTACTGTCCGATCGCGATCGCGATCGGGATCTGCGCGAAGATCGGGATCACCGCGCCTGGGTAGCTCACCAGGAGGTTGCCGATGACTACCGCGAAGACGGCGTTGACCAGCGTGAGCAGGAAGAAGATGATCAGCAGGAACAGGGTACGGGCCCGGCGGCTGATCACGTCCGCCGCGAGGGTTCCGATGTTGCGTGCCCGGTGCCGTACCGATACGACGAGGGAGCCGAAGTCGTGCACGCCGGCGGCGAAGATGGTGCCGAGGACGATCCAAGCCAGCGCCGGCCCCCAACCCCAGAAGACGGCGATCGCCGGGCCGACGATCGGCGCCGCGCCGGCGATCGAGGTGAAGTGATGACCAAACAGGACATGCTTGTTGGTCGGGACGAAGTCGACCCCGTCCCGGTAGCGGTGCGCCGGGGTAACGTACCCGGGGTCGAGCCCATACACCCGCTGCGCCAGATAGCGCGAGTAGTAACGGTAGCCCATCGCGAACAACGCCATGACCGCGGCGATGACGACAATAGCTGGCATGGCTGCCTCCCTGCAGTCCGTGCCTGTCGCGCGAGAGCGCGTGTTGCGGTACGGTAACTCGGTAATATAAGTGGGTCAATAGTCAAATTAATTGGATGTCACGTGGAGCTGGGTCGGGCGATCCACGCCGCCGCCGTCGCGGAGTTGGTGTGGTTGGGGGCCCCGGGGGAGGCGCCGCCGGCGATTCCGGTCACCCCGTTGCTGTTCAAAGGTGAGCCCGCAGTGGCGTTCCCGTACGCCGATCTGGCCCGGGCTCGTCGGGTGGCGGGCGCGGCGCAGGCGGCGTTGGTGCTCTCGGACGATCGGATGACCGGCAGTGGCTGGTGGCCGTTGACCGTGTGCGGTCGGCCGCGGTTGGTCGAGGATCCAGCGGGTGAGGTCTTCGCCGACGAGCTGCTCGACCAGGAGCTGCGGAAGTACCCGCCGGCCCGGGTGCTGATCGATTCGCCGTTGCTGCGGCGCGAGCACTGGTGGTATATGCCCCGGCTGATCGTGGTGCTCGGGGAACCGGTAGTCCGGTCGGTGGGGGTGCGCGCGGGCGGCGCCGGCGAAGTGTTCGCGGTTGCGGGGCCGGGCGGGCTCCGGGTCGACACGGTGCGGCGCCTCACCGACGAGGCGGGGGAACTCGACCTGCTGAGCCTCGCGGGTACGGGGGTGCCCGGCGGGCGGGGCGCTGGTGCCGGGCCGGCGGTGCTGCTGGGACACGACTTCTCGGTGCCGGATCTGGAGCGGTGGACCCCGTGGCTCACCAGCGGTTGGTGGAGCGGGGAGTTGATGCGGGTGGAGCGACGTCCGGAGCAGGTCGAGCTGGCGCCGGCGCCAGGGATCTGGGCGCGATGGCGACGGCAGCGGCGGCTCGAACGCGCCTGCCGGGCCAGCCTCCCCCCAATCGGTTGATCATGAACCTAGGGGCCCGATCGGCGGCGTTTCGTGTCCCTAACCTCATGATCGGCAGGGGGAGGGCGGCGGGCAGATAGGGTGGCGCGGTGACTGTGAGCGACCCGGCGGAGCCGCCTACCTCGGTCCGGACCGACCGCACCGGCCGGGTCTCGCCGACCGGGCCGAGGCGACGCCGCTTCGGCGACCGGGTTGGCTCGATGGAGATCCTGGTCGGGCTGTTGATCCTGCTCGTGATCTTCCGGGCCCCGATCGCGGACGCGGTCGACCATCCGATGGTGCAGACCTGGACGACCGTCTTCGTGGCGATCATGGTTCAGGCGCTGCCGTTCCTGGTCGGAGGGGTCGCGGTCGCGGCCGCGATCGCGGTCTACGTTCCCCGGTCGTTCTGGCAGAAGGCCCTGCCCAACCACCCGGCGTTGGCGGTGCCGGTGGCGAGCTGTTCCGGCGCGATGATGCCCGGCTGCGAGTGTGGGTCGGTGCCGATCGCCGGGTCGCTGGTCCGGCGGGGAGTCAGCCAGGCGGCGGCGCTCGCGTTCCTGCTCGCCGCGCCAGCGGTCAATCCGATCGTGCTGGTCTCCACGGCGGTGGCGTTCCCGAACAACCCGGAGATGGTGCTGGCCCGCGGGCTGGCGAGTATGGCCGTGGCGTTGATCGTCGGCTGGTTGTGGATCCGGTTGGGCAAGGTCGATCTGCTGCGGTTGCCGCCCCGCCCGGAGCTGGACGACGCTTCCAAGCACCGGGCATTCTGGCAGGCGCTCCGCCATGATGTGGTGCTGGCCGGCGGGTTCCTGGTGATCGGGGCCGCAGCGGCCGCCACCATCAACGTCGTCGTGCCGGATCAGTGGGTGCAGGCGGTGGCGGAGAATCCGTGGTTGGCGGTGCTGGTGCTAGCGGCGCTCGCGATCCTGCTGTCGATCTGCTCCGAGGCGGATGCCTTCGTGGCCGCCTCGTTGACCCAGTTTTCGTTGACCGCCCGGCTGGTCTTCCTGGTGGTGGGCCCGGTGGTGGATCTGAAGCTGATCGCGATGCAGGCCGGCGTCTTCGGTCGCCGGTTCGCCGCGACCTTCGCCCCGCTTACCCTGGTGGTGGCGGTTGCGATGGCGTTGTTCTTCGGCTGGCTGCTGCTGTGAATCGGAGGGTGCGGTGAATCGGCTGGCGCAGGGCGTGGTGATGTTGCTGTTCGGCGGTGCGGTGTTGCGCGCCAGCCTTACCGACATGTATTTGCGCTATGTCAAGGACACATTGCAGCCGTTCCTGATCGTGGCTAGCGGGTTGCTGATCGTGGCCGGCGGGATGACTTTGTGGTATGAGCTCCGCCGCGACCGCCGGGAGCCCCCACCGGACGATGGCCATGGCCACGGCCACCGGGAGCCGCGGGTCGCTTGGCTGCTGGTGGCGCCGGTGCTGGGGCTGCTGCTGGTCTCGCCGCCGGCGTTGGGCTCCTACTCGGCCGGCACCACCGGCACCGCGCTCTCGATCGATCAGCGGCCGGCAGACTTTCCCCCGTTGCCGGAGGTGAGCCTGGTGGAGCTGCCGGTGTTGGACTACGCCTCGCGGGCGGTCTGGGACGAGGGCCGGTCGTTGGCCGACCGTCGGATTCAGCTCACCGGTTTCCTCACCAGTGACCGGCGGGGCGGGGCGGACGAGGGGGAGCAGGAGCAGTTCTTGGCTCGGCTGGTGCTCTCGTGTTGCGCCGCGGACGCTCGGCCGATCAAGGTCGGGATGGTGGGGGCGGAGGCTCCGGTGGGGTTGGCCGACGATACCTGGGTGGCGGTGATCGGGACGTACGTCGAGCAGACCACGGTGGATCCGATCAACGAGGCGACCATTCCCTACATTGAGGTGGAGACGTGGGAAGTGGTGCCGCCGCCGGACCGGCCATATGAGTGACCGGGGTGACCCTCGGTTGTCGAGTGAGGTCAGAGCGCATTGGCATAGAGCTTTACAGATAAATACCGGGGAAAATCTTTCATAGTGGTCTAGACATATGTCGCGCGGATGGCTTAGCGTCCCGCGTGTGAGGTCTAGCCCACCCCGTTAGCCCCCCACCCCCCGGGAGCCCCTGTGCCCAGCCCCCTCCGCGCCTCGCGCGCCCCCGCCCTCACTGGACGGATCATCGCGGTCGCCGCATTGCTGCTGGTCAGCGGCGCGGTCAGCGTCAGCTCCGCCGGTGCCGTCACCACCGACCCGGCCGATGTGGCCGACCCGGCCGCAGCCGACGCTGGTAGCTCCCAGTGTGCCACCGATCCGGCGCTGCCGAAACGGCAACTGCGCGCGATGTGGATCGCGAGCGTGGCTAATCTCGACTGGCCGAGTAGCTCCGGGCTCAGCGCCGCGCAACAACAGGCGGAGTACCGGGCGCAGCTCGATCTCGCCGAGGAACACCAGCTCAACACGGTCATCGTCCAGGTTCGCCCGACCGCCGACGCGTTCTGGCCCTCGCCGTACGAGCCGTGGTCGCACTGGTTGACCGGGAGTCAGGGCAGCGACCCCGGGTACGACCCGCTGGAGTTCATGATCGACGAGACGCACGCTCGTGGCCTGGAGTTTCACGCTTGGTTCAACCCGTACCGGGTGGCGACCCATGACGACCTGAGTCAGCTCCACCCGGAGCACCCGGCCCGGCAGCACGACGACTGGGTTTTCTCGTACGGGGGCCAGCTGTATTACGACCCCGGCGTGCCGGCCGTGCGTGAGCACGTCACAGCCGCCATGATGCATGCTGTGAGTAATTATGATCTCGACGGAGTGCATTGGGATGACTACTTCTACCCGTACCCGTCGGGCAGCACGCCGATCCCTGATCAGGACACCTTCGCCGAGTACGGCGGCGACTTCACCGACATCGACGACTGGCGTCGCGACAATGTGGACCAATTGGTCGCGGAGATGGGCGCCCAGATCAGCGCGGAGAAGTCGCACGTCAAGTTCGGGGTGAGCCCATTCGGGATCTGGCGTAACCAGTCCACCGACCCGCTCGGCTCGGCCACCAACGGACTCCAGTCGTACGACGCCATCTACGCCGACACCCGCCGCTGGGTCGTCGAAGAGTGGGTCGACTACGTCGTACCCCAGATCTACTGGCCGATCGGGTTCGCCGCGGCGGACTACTCGGTGCTCGTACCCTGGTGGTCCGACGTGGTCGCCGGCACCCAGGTGCAGCTGTTCATCGGCCAGGCGACCTACCGGGCCGGTGCCGCTGGCGAGGACCCGGCCTGGCAACAGCCGTCGGTCCTGTCGGATCTGCTGGCGTTCAACCGGGACCACCCCGAGGTGCTGGGTGACGTCCACTTCAGCGCCAAGGACGTGCAGGCGGATCGGATCGGCGCGATGAGTCAGCTCGTCGCCGACCACTATGCCCGGCCCGCCCTGGTCCCGGTCGCACCCCACCTCGGCGGCGCCGCGCCGGCTGCGCCGAGCGGCCTGACCGCCACCACCGCCGGCGGCGACATCGAGGTGAGTTGGCAGGCGGTCAGCGGGGCCAGCTCGTACGCCGTCTATCGGCTCGACGGCGCGGCCAGCGGAGTGGATCCGTGCGACTTCGCCGACGCCCGGCATCTGCTCGGCACCACCACCGACACCTCGTTCGCCGACGCCACCGCCGCCGGCGCCACGTACACCTACCACGTCGCCGCCCTGGATCGGCTGCATCACGAGAGCGACCCCAGCGCGGGTGTGGTGGTCGACGGCGAGAACGGCGGCGGTGACTTCCAAACCATTATAGACAGTACGAGCGACCGGTTCCACGCCAGCAGCGACTGGGGGTCCTCCTCCTACTCACCTCAGGCATATGGGGACACATACCGGTTTGCCGAGCCGGTAGCCGCCAGCGATCCGGCCTGGTACCAGATCGACGTGCCCGGCACCGGCGACTACCGCGTCGAGGTCTGGTATCCAGCCGACCCTGGCTACCACGGTGCCACCCCTTACCTGGTTAGCACCGTCGATGGGCTCCAGACCGTACCGGTCGACCAGCGGATCGACGGCGGCCAGTGGGTAGAGCTCGGCACCTTCACCCTCGCCGAGGGCGACTACGACGTGATCGGCGTCAGTCGGTGGGCCAACGGCTCCGGCTACGTCATCGCCGATGCGGTTCGCATCACCCAGGTCTAGCCGGCGGCCACACCGACCGGCCTGACCACACCCCCCCCACCCCCCTTATCGGCTTCATGCTCGAGAGGAGACCCCCACGATGCACGCACCCGATGATTATTGCGACGGTGCCCCACCCGGGGTAGGACGCCGGTCGCTATTGCGCGGCGCGGTGTTACTCGGCGTCGGCGCAGCCGCCGGCGCCACCGCCCTGACCACTGCGGCTCCGGCGCTGGCGCAGGTCAGCGCGCCGACCATCCACAACCGGGCGGCGTGGAACGCCCGGCCGCCCAGCTCGGCGGTGACTATCCGGAACCACCGCCCGAACAAGATCGTCATTCACCACACCGCTACCGCGAACCAGGCCGACACCTCACTCGCGCGCGCCTTCTCGCTCTCCCGTGGCATCCAGAACCATCACATGGACACCAACGGTTGGATCGACGCGGGTCAGCAGTTCACGATCAGCCGTGGTGGCCACATCATGGAGGCTCGGCATCAGAGCCTGCCGACGCTGCAGGGCGGCACCAGCTTCCCGCACGGTGCGCACGCCGGGGTCCAGAACAGCGAGTCGATCGGCATCGAGAACGAGGGCACCTACACTTCGGTCGCCCCGCCAGCGGCGCTCTACGACGCGTTGGTGCATTTCTGTGCCTACACCTGCCAGCAGTATCAGATCCCGCCGAGTCAGATCTTCGGGCACCGGGACTTCAGCGCGACCGCCTGCCCAGGCAACGTGTTCTACGGCATGCTCTCGCAGCTGCGTAACGATGTCGCCGACGCGATCGACGGCGGCGGCAACGGCGGCGGTGGGGACTTCGAGGCGATCGTCGACTCCACCTCCGGCAACTTCACTGCCAGCGGAAACTGGGGGACCTCGTCCTGGTCGAGCCAGGCCTACGCAACGCCGTACCACTTTGCGGAGCCGGTGCTCAGCAGCGACGCGGCGTGGTTCCGGGCGAACATTCCGAGCGCCGGCACGTACCAGGTGGACGCCTGGTGGCCGGCGGATCCCGGTTACAACAACAACACGCCGTTCGTGGTGGCGGCGAGCGGCGGTAGCGAGACGGTGCATGTGAACCAGCGCACCAACGGCGGCCGTTGGGTGAGTCTCGGTTCCTTCTCGCTGTCGGCCGGCACCTACAACGTGGTCGGGGTGAGCCGGTGGACCACCGGCAGCGGGTACGTCCTCGCCGACGCGGTGCGGATCCGCAACTGATCGCGCCAGCTACAGCTGGCTGGGTGCGCCGGCGATGGCCTCGGCCATCGCCGGCGCGTCCGGTCACCGCGTGCTAGTTTCCGGTAGAGGGGGTGGCCCGGATGAGCTTCACGCGGATGGTCGAAGACTTCGTCTGTGAGCACTGTGCCACCCGGAATGTCGGAAACGGCTACACCAACCACTGCGCTCACTGCCTGCACTCCAAGCACGTAGATGTAGATCCGGGTGACCGCGCCGCCGACTGTCAGGGGCTGATGGTGCCGGTCGGGGTCGATACGGCCGGTGGCGGCACCTCGCTGCTGCACCGCTGCGACCGGTGCGGGGCAGAGCGCCGCTGCAAGACCGCGCCGGAGGACGACCAGGACGCCATCGTCGCGGTCGCAACCCAACCGCCGCCGCCGATACCGCGACAGCGTCCCCGCCGACGCAGGCATCCGTAACACCCCCCCGCGACGTACGCATACGTAGTGGGCCCGGCGCCGCCCGGGTACGTCGGGTGGCCGGTGAAGATACGCCGCCGGTACCGATGCCGTGCCAACCGGGCCGGCGAAGCATTGACCCCGTGAGCTGGCACCAGCTTCGAGGAGGGGCAATGTTCACCCACCCAGAGATGATCTTCATGATGGCGACTGAGGCACGGCACGGGATCGTCCACGAGGTCGAGGATCACCGGGCGCGACGGCGGCACCGGCGGGCCGGGCTGGGGACCCGGCTGCGGGCCCGGCTGCGGGCCGGTGGCCGGCGTGCGACGGCCCAGTCGGGGTCCGGGAGTAGCCTGGCCGCGTGCGTACCAGCCGGGCCGAGAGCCCGCTCATGATCGGACGCGACCAAGAGCTGCGCCGGCTGCGGGAGTTGGCCGCCGTCGGCGCGTCCCGGGTCGCGCTGCTCGCTGGCGAGCCCGGCATCGGCAAGACCCGGTTGGTGCAGGAGCTGCTGGGCGGGCTGCCGGCCGCCACGCAGGTGCTGCTCGGGCACGCCGAGCCGGAGTCGCTGGCCCGACCCTACGAGGTGTTGCTGGACGCCTTGGGGGCCGGGCCCGGCGCGTTTCCGGCAGACGACCCGGAGCTGTTGGTGGTGACCGACCAGGCCGCGGCGCCGGTGGAGCGGCTGCATGCCGGGCTGGCGGTGGTGGAGCGGCTACTCGGGGACGTTCCGGCGGTGATCGTCTTCGAGGATCTGCACTGGATCGACTCGGAGAGCGCCGCGCTCTTCGAGCGGCTCGCTGACCGGGACGCGCCACAGTTGCTGGTCGGCACCTACCGGCCGGATGAGATCACAAATCGGCACCCGCTCGCCGGGTTGCTGGCCCGGCTGGAGCGTCGGCATGCGGTGACCCATCTTCGGTTGTCCGGGTTGCACCAGGCCGACACCGCCGCGCTGCTGGCCAGCGTCGCCGGCCGGCCGGTGCCACACCGCAGCGCGGCGGTCCTCTATGACCGCACCGGCGGCAACCCGTTCTTTCTGGAGGAGTTGCTGCGGGGGTGCGAGGGCGGCGATCCGGCACGGCTGGGCGAGCAGCCGTTGCCGTGGAGCCTCGCCGAGGTGTTGCGCCGGCAGGTGGACGAGCTGCCACCGGTGGGCCGTCGGGTCGCCGAGGCGGCTGCTGTGCTCGGTCACCGGGTTCCGTTCGACCTGTTCACCGCGGTCACCGGTACCGATGAATCCGCGCTGGTGGAGGCGCTGCGCGAGCTGGTCGAGCGAGGCTTGCTGGTGGAGAGCGGCCCCGACGAGTTCGCTTTCCGGCATGCGCTGGTCAGGGAGGCGTTGACCAGCCGGATGCTCGGCCGGGAGCGGCGGCGGTTGCACGAGACCGCGCTGGAGGCGTTGCTGGCTAGCGGCGACCCGGACCCGGCGCTGGTGGCGCACCATGCCCACGGCGCCGGCCGCTACCAGGAGCTGGTCGACGCGGCCCGCCGGGGCGCCCCGCGCTATCTGGAGATGGGGTCGGCCTACCAGGCGCTGCAGCTGGCGGAGCTGGGGCTGGCCGAGGCCGGCGATGATCTGGCACTGCTGGCGGCGGCGACCCGCTCGGCCTGGTTGGCCGGCCTGGGTGAGGAGGCCGTCGAGTATGCCCGGCAGTGGCGCCGGCTGGCGACCGCGCCGGCGGAGCGGGTGGACGCACTTACGGTGGCTCTCCGGCTGGCGTGGGAGGCCGACGAGGTCGCGGAGATGGTCGAGCTCACCGAGCAGCTCGCCCAGTTGTTGCCGGACCTTCCGGCGGGGCCGGAGCGAGCCCGCGCCCTGACCGCGTTGGCGGAGTCGTCGATGTTGCGCGGCTCGACCGAGGCCGCGGTGGCGTGGGCGGACGCGGCGCTGGAGTTGGCGGCGTCCTTCGAGTTGCCGAGGGTCCGGTTGGCGGCCTCGGTCGAGAAGGGCTGTGCGCTGATGATGCAGCCGCATACGCGGCGCCGTTCGCGCGAGCTGTTGACCGCCGTTGCCGCGGAGTCCGAGCACCGCCGGGAGTGGACGCTGGCGGCCCGGGCCTGTTATGCGCTGCTGCAACTGGGGCCGGACCCGGCGGCCGGCGACGAACAGGCGGCCCTGACCGGGCAGGCCGGGATCCTGGCCCGGATGGGGGTGGCCGCCGAGCGCGCCAACTTTGAATCGCTTCTGGACACCGCTTTCTTTCAGGCTAGGGCGCAGGTGGCGATCCGGGAGGGAGATCTGCCGGCAGCGATCGCGGCGTTGCAGGAAGGGCGGTCGCGCGACCGTGGCTACCAGGTACGGGGGCGGCGGGCGCACGATTATGCGGTGTTTCTGGCCGGCCTCTATCTGGAGGCGGGTGAGCTGGACCGGGTGGCGGAGCTGGCCGCGCCGTTGGCGACCAGTGCGGCCCGGGACCGGCCCGCGTTGCCGGGTATCGACTTCCATCTCGCCTGTCGCCGCGGCGACCTGGCGGCGGCGGAGCGCTACCTGGACGAGCTATTGGCGTTGCGGGGGCGCGGCGTCACGTTCTGGGGGCAGCTGGCGCACGATCTGGTCTCCGCCGGGTTGGCGGTGGGAGTGGCGCTGCCGCGGCTGCGTCAGCTGGTCGGCGGCGGTGATAGCCAGGAGGATCAGCGTCGGTTGATGACCCTGGTCGAGGCTCAGCTTGCGGAGGCGGCGGGGGAACCGGCGACGGCGCTGGCCGGGTTCCGGGCGGTAGCCGAGTTGCCGACGGGGCCGCCGCCGGTGCGTGGTGTGGCGCACACCGGCGCCGCCCGCTGCCTGCTCGTGCTGGGCGAGAAGGAGGCCGCGCTCGGGCACGCCGAGGCGGCGACCACCGCGTTGGCCCGGTGGGGTGGTTGGCGGGTGGCCCAGTTGGCGCAGCTCCGGGCGCAGTTGGGGATGATGCCGTCGGCGGGGCCGGCGGCGCCGACCGGCCCGGCCGCGTTGACCGCCCGGGAGCGGGAGGTGGCGGTGCTGGTCGCGGACGGGCTGACCAACGCCGAGCTGGCACGCCGGCTCTACATCTCGCCGCGCACCGCCGCGGTGCACGTCTCGCACATCCTGCGCAAGCTTGAGGTGGGGTCGCGTACCGAGGTCGCGGCGGTGTTGCGGCCAGGCTGAGGGGCTGACCGATCGCCCGCAAGTGTGCTGCATGCTGGCTTACTCGCTAGTAACCTGGGTGGGAGAGCCACGAGGCGACTAAGGGGTGCATCGTGACGACGACACAGCGCACACCAGAGACCGAGGCCCCGAAGCCGGCGGCCGGCCAGGGCGCTGGCGCCGCCGGGGCGAGTGGTCCGGCACAGGTCAGCGAGGCGCAAGCCAGAGCAGTCGCGGAGTCCGCGCGGGAAACCACCTGGCGGCGACCGAGCTTCGGCAAGGAACTGTTCAGCGGTCGGCTCCGGCTCGACCTGCTCCACCCGTGGCCGACCGAGGACCCGGCCGCCGCCGAGCGGTATGAGACCTTCGCCGGCCGACTACACGAATTCCTCACCACCCAGGTGGATGGCGCCCAGATCGAGCGGGATGCCCAGATTCCTGATCAGGTGTTCCAAGGGCTCGCCGAGCTCGGCGCCTTCGGGATGAAGATCGACGAGAAGTACGGCGGCGTGGGTTTGAGTCACCTGCACTACGCCCGCGCGCTCACCCTGGTGGGGTCGGCGAACCCGGCGGTCGGGGCGCTGCTGAGCGCCCACCAGTCGATCGGGGTGCCGCAGCCGCTAAAACTGTTCGGCACCGACGAGCAGCGGCAGACCTTCCTACCCCGGCTGGCCGCGGGGGAGGTGTCAGCGTTCCTGCTCACCGAGCCGGACGTCGGCTCCGACCCGGCGCGGCTCTCCACCACCGCCCAGCCTCTGCCCGACGGCTCCGGCTATCTGCTAAACGGGGTGAAGCTGTGGGCCACCAACGGCACCGTGGCGACCCTGCTGGTGGTGATGGCGCAGGTGCCGCCCGGTGAGGGTAACCGGGGCGGTATCTCCGCGTTCGTGGTCGAGGGCGATGCGGCGGGCATCACGGTGGAGCGGCGCAACGCCTTCATGGGCCTGCGCGGCCTGGAAAACAGCGTCACCCGGTTCCACGATGTCTTCGTCCCGAAAGAAAACCTGATCGGTGGGGAGGGGCAGGGCCTACGGATCGCCCTGACCACCCTCAACACCGGCCGGCTCTCGCTACCGGCGCACTGTGTGGGCGCCGGCAAGTACAGCCTGGCGGTGGCCCGGCAGTGGGCGCAAGAACGGGTGCAGTGGGGACGGCCGGTGGCCGAGCACGAGGCGATCGGCAAGAAGCTCGCCTTCATCGCGGCCAGCACCTACGGCATGTCGGCGATGCTCGACCTGAGCTGCCTACTCGCCGACGATGACCACAACGACATCCGGATCGAAGCGGCCCTGGTCAAGCTCTACTCCTCCGAGCTGGCCTGGCAGGTCGGCGACGAACTGGTGCAGGTACGCGGTGGGCGGGGCTACGAGACCGCAGATTCGCTGGCTGCCCGCGGCGAACGGCCGATCGCGACCGAGCAGCTGCTGCGGGATCTGCGGATCAACCGCATCTTTGAAGGTTCCACCGAGATCATGCATCTGTTGATCGCCCGGGAGGCGGTCGACGTGCACCTCTCGGTCGCCGGGGACCTGATCGATCCCAAGGCCGGGCTGGGGCGGAAGGCCCGGGCAGCCGGACGGGCAGCGCTGTTCTACGCCCGTTGGCTGCCGGGGCTGCTGGTGGGCCGGGGGCAGCTCCCCGGCGGGTACGCCGAGTTCGGTCCGCTCGCCCGGCATCTGCGCTGGGCGGAGCGCCGCAGCCGGCGGCTGGCCCGGGCCACCTTCCGGGGGATGGCGCGCTGGCAGGGCCGGCTGGAGCGCAAGCAGGCGTTCCTGGCCCGGCTGGTGGAGATCGGTGCCGAGCTGTATGCGGTCACCGCCGCCTGTGTCCGGGCCCGCGCCGAGCGGGAGACCCGACCGGAGTCGACGGCGCTGGCGGACACGTTCTGCTGGCAGGCGCGCCGCCGCACCGATGCCCACTTCGCCGCGCTGTGGCGCAACACCGACGCGTCCGACCGGGAGCTGGCCCGGGCGGTCACCGAAGGCCGGTTCGAGTTCCTGGAGGCCGGCATCCTTCCGCCAGCCGGGGATGGCGCCTGGGTGGCGGGCTGGGAACCCGGCGAGGCGGTGGTCGACGATCTTCGCCGCCGGCCGTTGCCCGCGGCGGCTGACCGAGCCAGCGACTGAGGGGGCACGGCTTACCCGACCGGGCAGCCCATCCGACCCGGCCAGCCAGTCGGACTGGCCGGGTCGGGCCCGGTGTCCAGTCGTCATCCAGCAGTTGTCCAATGCGAGTCGGCAATCTCGTACGTGTCCCAGACACCCAGAAGGGAGCACGTGGATGCCGACTCTCACCATCGAACAGGTCGACGAGATCATCGACGGCTGGCGCAACGGCGAGGAGCAGGACGGGCTGGAGAACCCCGCCGGCCCGCTCTTCAGCAGCAGCGGGTACGCGGAATCGGAGATTACGCTCACGGGCACCGGCTACCCGGGCCTGAGCTGCGGTACCGGCTGCAGCGGGTCCTACGACCCGGCCACCGGCATGCACTACTTCTGCTGCTGAGCCGATGACTGCTGGGATCTCCGAGGTCGACGCCTCGGTCACCATGGACGACGCTGACACCCCGGAGAGCCCGTCCCGGCGGACCGCGGACATCGACCGGATGCTCGACGCAGTGGTGGGGCCGGCGCGCTCCCGCCTCGCCGTTGAGCTCCGGTCGGTGCCCGGCCTGTCAACGGCCGACGGCGAGTCGCTGCTCGCCAGCGCCACGCTCTCGCTGCGGGACGTCGGCTGGCGGCGGGTCAGCCGGGTGCTGCTGCTGGAGCTGCACGCGGCGCGGCTGGCGGGCCGGCTCACCGCGGCCGATGAAGCGGGCCGCTGGGCCGAGTGGGTCGAGACTGTGCACCGGCCCGATTTCTGGGAGACGCTCACCGAGCACTATCCACCGTTGCTGACCCGGCTGCGTACCGTCATCGACCATCGTCGGGCGGCCGCCCTGCGGCTGGCTCGTCGGTTCGCCCGGGACCGGGCGATGCTGTCGGCGCTGGCCGGGCACGAACTCGGCGCCCTGCAGGGGATCCGGTTCGGCGCCGGCGACAGCCACTGCGGCGGCGAGACGGTCGCGGCGCTGCACTGTGAGTCCGGGAAGATGCTCTACAAACCACGGTCGCTGGCGGTGGACGCAGTGCTGGGTCGGGTGTTGCCGGCGCTGCTGCCGGCGTCGGCCGCACCGCACCCGATCCGGGTGCCGCGGGTGCTTGAACGGTCCGACCGTGACGGCACCTACGGTTGGTGCGACTATGTGGCCCACCGCTACTGCGCCGACCAGGGCGAGTTGGCGACCTTCTACCGCAACCTCGGCCACTGGCTGGCGGTGATGCGGTTGCTCGGCGGCAGCGATCTGCACGCGGAGAACGTCATCGCGGCCGGCCCGGTGCCGGTGGTGGTGGACTGCGAGACGCTGTTTACGCCGCACTTCCCGACCCGGCCCAGCGGGTACGGCGCCGCCACCGACCTCGCCGCTGACCTGCTCAACGACTCCGTGATGCGCACCGGGCTGCTGCCGGGGCGCGGCGGTGGGCTGGGGTTCCGGGGCATCGACCCGTCGGCCGCCGGAGCCCTGCCTGGCCAGCAGGCGACGGTCTCGGTGCCGGTGATCGTGGACGAAGGCACCGACCGGGCCCGAGTCGGCAGCGCCGACCTGCCGCCCCCGCCGACCGTCAACCATCCCAGCCCGGAGCCGGAGCTGGGCCGGCACTGGCCGCAGGTGGTGGCGGGCTTCGCCGAGCTCACCGAACACCTGCACAGGTTGGATCAGCGAGGAGAGCTGGCCCCCCGGCTGGCCGAGTTCGCCGACTGCCCCACCCGGGTGGTGCTGCGGGACACTATCGTCTACTCCGAACTGGGCCGGATGCTGTGGCACCCCAGTTCGTTGCATCGGCCGGACCGCGCCGCCGAGCGCGCCGCCGATCTGCTGGCCCGGCACGCCGACCGCCGGCCGGGTGCGCCGAGCGACCGGGCGGTGATCGAGGCGGAGGTGGCAGCGCTGCAGGAGGGCGACGTCCCGATCTTCACCACGACGCCCGGCCGCGGCGAGCTGACCGGCCCCGGGGGCACTCGGTGCGGCGAGCCGCTCGACCTGGTCGACGACGCCGTACGGCGGTGGCGTGCGCTGGATCCGGCGACCGATCAGCGGGTGGTCCAGGCGGCGCTGGTCGGCGCGTACCTGAACGATGGTTGGCTGCCGCCGCCGCAGCGGCTGCCGGTTACCGGCCCACGCCTTGACGACCTTGACCGCCAGCGCCGCGAGCAGGCCGCCGCGATCATGAGAGATCTGGTGGCGTACGCGATCACCGGTCCGGATGAGACCGCCACCTGGGTGGCGCCGGTGCTCAACGCCACTGGCTGGTCGGTGCAGCCGCTGCCGGCTGACCTCTACGGCGGCGTCGCCGGGGTAGCGGTGCTGCTCGCCGCCTACCAGCGCGAGGTGGCGGCGGGGCGCGCCGAGGAGGTCGCCGGGGCGGCGGAGCTGCTGCCGGCGACGTTGGCGACGCTGCGGGCGGCGGAGGCTGCCCACGCTGCCGACCTCGCGGATGCGCGGGAGCGCGGTGTGGCGGTGCGGCCGGAGGCTTGTGGTGGATACATCGGACTAGGTTCGCGGATCTGGAGCTGGCTGCTGCTGTGGCAACTAGGGGCGGTGCCGGGCGACCAGGCACTGGCGCACGCCACCGCGCTGGCGGCCGAGTTGCCGGCCGCCGTGGCGGCCGACGAGTCGCACGATCTGCTCCTCGGCGCGGCCGGCTCGATCGTGCCGCTACTGCGGTTGGCGGAGGCGAGCGGTGAAGCGCGGTGGCAGGAGACGGCGGTGCAGATCGGCCACCGGTTGGCGGCGCACGCCGAACCTGCCAACGAGGGCCACGGTGGTCTCCGCTGGCTGACGCCGCTCTTCCCGGCGGGCGTGGGCGGGCTCTCCCACGGCAGCACCGGCATCGGTTGGGCGTTGGCCCGGTTGGCGGTGGCTACCGCGGAACCCTCCTTCGCCGGCCTAGCGGAGGAAGCGTTCGACTTTGAATCGTCCCTCTACGACCCGGCGCTGGGTGGCTGGCGGGATCTGCGTTCTCCAGAGCCGACCACCGCCGCAGCGTGGTGCCACGGCGCGGTCGGGATCGGCATCGCCGCCGCCGACCTGCGTCACCGCGCCCAGCCGGAGCGCTGGCGCGAGGTGCTCGCCCAGGCAGCGGCGGTCGCCTGGCCGGGCGGAGTCGGCTGGAACCACACCCTGTGTCACGGCGACTTCGGCGCCTGGGAGCTGTTTGAACACGCGTGGGCGGCGAAGGTGGGGTCGACATTGCCGGCCCGGGAGGAGGTGCTGGCTGCGCTGCTGGGCAGTCTGGCCGAGCACGGCGCCGTCAGCGGGTTGGCGAGAGACGTCTTCGCTCCGGGCCTGTTGCCGGGCCAGGGCGGTATCGTCTACCAGCTGCTGCGGATGCATCCCGAGGCAGAGCTACCCTCGGTGTCGCTGCCCGACCCTGGTCCGCCACCCGCGGGCCCGCTTCCCTCCAGACAGGACGATCCCGCTACGATCCCGGGCAGCGGCAGCACCGGCTGAGACCGCGGGCACTCTGGAGGATCACGATGGAGATCAGCACCACCGCGGTAACTGCACTGGCGCAGCGGATGCGCGGCGACGTGGTGCTGCCGGACGCACCGGAGTTCCCTCGGCTGCGGAAGCCGTTCGCGTGCGGGTTGGGTGAGGTGACACCGCAGGCGGTGGTCCGCTGCGCGGGCGTCGCCGATGTCGCCGAAGCGGTAGCCTTCGCCCGCGCCCAACGGTTGCCGTTCGCGCTGCGCAGTGGTGGTCACAGCTTCGCCGACCTCAGCACCAGCGACGGGCTCGTGATCGACCTGGCGGGGCTGCGGTCGATCGAGGTCGGCCCGGAGACCGTGACGGTCGGGCCCGGGGTACGGCTCGGGGAGCTGGCCGATCGACTCGCCGAGGTGGGCCGGGTGGTGGCGGTCGGCTGGAACCCGACGGTCGCGGTCGGCGGTGCGGTGCTCGGGGGCGGCTACGGCATGCTCGGCCGCTACTTCGGCCTCGGGTGCGACCAGCTGCTCGCAGCCCAGGTGGTGCTCGCCGACGGCCGACAGGTCACCGTGGACGAACACCGTGAGCCGGAGCTGTTCTGGGCGTTACGCGGTGCCGGTTGGGCCGGGTTCGGCGCAGTCACCTCGTTGACGCTCCGCACCCACCCGGCCCCTCGGGTGAGCACCTTCGTCCACTGCTGGCCGTGGGAGCAGGCGGCGGCGGTGATCGACGCGTGGCAGCACTGGGCGCCGGTCGCACCCGAGGAGGTCAACGGCGAGCTGGTGCTGCAGTCGGCGACCCCGACCGGCAGCGGCCCGCGGCTGGTGCTCTTCGGAGCGGTGGTGGGAGGCGCGAACGACGCCCGGCCGCTCGTGGAGGAGTTCCTAGCGGAGGTGGATCTCTCGGCCGAGCTGGGGGAGCTGGCCGAGCTGTCCCCGGTGGTGGCGGCCCGGCGCCACACCTACGCCGGGATGCCGGTGTCGACTGTCGCCCAGCCGGGTCCGCCGGCCGGGCAACGCCCCTGGCTGCGGGCGGTGAAGTCAGACTTCTTCGACGCGCCGATGCCGGCCGAGGTGATCGACGCGCTGCTGGCGGCGTTCGACCCGGAGCCGCCCGCGGGGCAGTACCGGGAGGTGGAGCTGGTGCCGTGGGGCGGCGCCTACGCCCGGGTGGCGCCAGCGGAGACCGCGTTCGTCCACCGCCGGGCTCAGTTCCTGATCGGACACCACGGCACCGCGCTGCCGCACCTCGACGACGTCGCCCGCAAAGCGGCGACCGATTGGGTCCAGCAGTCATGGCGGGCGGTACGGCCGGCGGCGAGCGGGGCGGTCTACCCGAACTACCCCGATGCCGAGCTGCCGGAGTGGGCGTCGGCGTACTTCGGTGTAAACCTGCCGCGGCTCCGGCAGGTCAAGGCCCGGTACGACCCAGCGGAGGTCTTCCGGTTCGGACAGTCGTTGGCGCCGGCTTGAGCTCCGGGGGCACAGCGCGCGACCAGGGGCGCTGGTCACGGAGGAGTTCACCGAAGGCGCCGGTGAGCTCCGGGCCGGGGTCGAGTCCGAGTTCGTCATGCAGTCGGCGGCGGCAGCTCTGAAACACCCGAACCGCCTCACTGCGTTGGCCAGCGGCGTGGTAGAGCCGGATCAGCTGGGCGTGGAGCGGTTCGTCGAAGGGCCGTCCGGTGGCGGCTTGGGCGACCACCGGCACCGCTTCCCCGGGGGCGCCGGTGACCAGGCTGGCCTGGGCGTACCAGCGCACCACCGCGCCGTACTCCTCGACGACCGCGCGTACCCGATGGTGCTGGGCGAGCGCCGGCAGGTCGGCGCCGGGCGGGCCGTGCCACTGCCGCAGCGCGTCGGCGAGCAGTGTGGTGACGCGACGGTGGTCGCCGATGCGGTGTAGCTCCCGGGCGCGGCCGAGCAACCCTCGGAAGCGCCACAGGTCGACCGCCTCGGGCTCCGCCCGCAGCGCGTAACCACCGTGGCGGGCCGGGAGCAGAGTGCTGGCGCTGCGTGGGGGTCGCTCGGGCTCCAGGATCCGGCGGAGCCGTTTCAGATATGTCTGGACGACGTTGACGGCGCTGCGCGGCGGCTGGGAATCCCACAGCGCTTCGACGATCTCGCGGGTGGTGATCGGCTGGCCGCCGACCACGGCCAGTAGCGCCAGGACGCTGCGTTGCTGCGGCGGTCCAAGGGGGAGTTCCTGGTCGTCACGCCAGGCCTGAACCGGCCCGAGCACGGTGATGCCGACGGTGGGCATGATCCTCCTGTCGGGGTTGGACGCAGCTCGGAGCGTCGTGCCGGAACAGTCAACTAGTTGACTAACTCCGTCAACAGAACTCGCTACGAGTGGTCACAGGAGTGTGTGAATCGGGCGATTGTCGCGTGTCGACTAATCTACGCAGCAGGTGGCTCCGCCCATTGATAAATTCTCCGCACCGAAACCGGGAGTTGCGGCTGAAATAGCAACGCCGCCAGCAATGACCGGCGCGATCGCCAAGCTGAGGGTGAGCAGAGCGGCGGCGGTCAGGGACGAGAATTTCATCATTGTCTCCCCTTGCATAGATCGGCGTGGGTATTCTAGTGTAGATTGTAGAGCGGGGGATTACTATGAGTCAACCGAGTCAACATGAGTTTGCTAGCCGGCTTCGAGGTTGGCGGCGGGCGCGTGGTCTGACCCAGCGGGAGCTGGCCGGCGACGCGCTGTCGGTCAGCTACGTCTCGCTGCTCGAAGCGGGCCGCCGCACCCCCACCCCGGAGACGGTGCGCAGCCTCGCCGCAGCGCTTGGCTGCGCCCCGGAAGAGCTGTGGGCCGGGGCTGCCGGTGAGGTTGCCCGGCCGGCCGCGCTCACCCTCAAGTTTGGCCAGCTCGCGCTGGAGGCCGGCAAGGTCGCCGAGGCGCACGCGCTGTTCGAGAGCGTCCTCGCCGCGGCCGAAGTGGAGCCCCTGGTGCAGGTCGAGGCCCGGACGGGGATCGCCCAGGCGCTGGCGGCCCAGGGTCGGCTACGCGAAGCCGCCACCGCCTATGAGGCGTTGGTGCAGGAGGCGATCCGGTCGCCCCGTTACCTCTCGTCGTTGAGCGTGGTCATCCGATGGTGCCGGTGCCTGTATGAGCTGGGGGAGCTCTCCCGGGTGGTGGAGGTGGGCACCGGGGCGATGCGTGAACTCGACCGGCTCGACGCCTGGCAGTCGGAGACGGCGATCCGGTTGCTGGCGACGGTCGCCGCCGCCCACTTCGAACTCGGGGAGGTCACCCAGGCCGAGCGGCTGCTCCGGGAAGGCCTGCGCCGCGCCGAAGAGCTCCAATCACCACCGGCGCGGGCGACGGTGCTCTGGAACGCAAGCCACTTGGCCAGTGAGGACGGACGGCATCGGGAAGCGTTGGAGCTGGCCGAGGAGGCGCTCACCTACTTTCGGCGCAGCGGCCAGCAGCGGCAGGTCGGCCGGCTGCTCAGCCAGTACGGGCTGCTGCTACTGCGACAGGAACCGCCCCGGGTGGACGAAGCCCAACAGCTGCTGGAAGAAGGCCTGCACCTGCTCCATCAGGTGGGCCACGGCTACGACCGGGGTTACCTGCTCACCGAACTGGCCCGCGCCCACCTGCTGAAGGGCGAGCCGCAGGCCGCCTCGGAGCTGGCCGATCGGGCGTTGGCCGAGTTGGGCCCGGAGGCTGCCCTGGAGCGCGCCCGCGCCGATACGGTGCTCGCCGCCGCGCTGGCCGCCGCTGGCGAGTGGGAGCGAGCGGTGACCGGCTTCGACCGGGCCGCCGGGGCGCTCCGGCAACTGGGCGCCTCCCGGCAGGCCGCCCGGGCCTGGGTCGAGCTCGGAAACCTGCTGGACCAGGCCGGTGACAGCGCCCGCGCGGTGCGCGCGTTCCGGGAGGCGGCCGCCGCGGTGAATCTGGTGCCCACCGCGGGCTCCGCCGAGCCGCTCAGCTCCCGACCTGGCTGACCAGCTCCGCGGGGCTCTCCGCCGGTCCAACGCGCCTGACCATCATGCGTCCCCGCAGGTCAGGTGGTGCCGCAGGAGCGCTTGCCTGACCGCGCCGCCGAAGCTTGAGCAGTTGTTGCGGCGGGAACAGCAATATTTGCACATACTTCGTGGCAGAGTTCGGTGTGGACTAGTCACAGTGCTCGGCTTGGTGGGTTGGGTGGCGCCTGGTTTGCCAGTATGAACCTGGTTTGTCGCCTTAGTGGATCACCACTCAACCCACCAAGGCAGCTCGCCGGGCTAGCTCAGGTGGGCTAGCTCAGGAGGGCTAGGTCACGCGGCGACCCGCAGGCGGCGCCGGGCGCCTTCCTACCGTGGCGCCCTCGCCGCTGCTCCGTCTGTGCCGGCAGCTCTCGTAGGCTCTGGGCGCAGCGGCTTTGGCGCAGCGGCTTGGCGCGGGTCCTCGGCAGCTACGCTCAAGGTCATCAAGCGGCGATCAGGAAGGGGCCCCTCCCTGTCGCCGGCTGTCACACCGTCGGCCGCTTGGTCGGTTGAGTGGTGATCCACTACGGCGACAAACCAGGTTCATATTGGCAAACCAGGCGCCACTCGACCCACCAAGTCGGGTGAGACGATCTGCCCGCCGATCTTGCAGCCCGACCGCCCGGCCGATGGCGTTACGTACGCAGAGCAAACACTCCCGCAGCACCACCCTAGGCTGCGGCGGGGAAGATGATCACGTCTCGCCAGGTGTGCGCCACGAAAACGACGGCGCCACGAAAACGACGGCGCCGCCGCTAGCCGGCGCAGGCCGGGCAGGTGCCGAAGATCTCCAGTGTGTGGCTCACCTCGGTGAACCCGTTGCTCGCCGCGACCTTGCTCGCCCAGGTCTCGACCGCGGGCCCTTCGACCTCGACGGTACGGCCGCAGGCGCGGCACACCAGATGGTGGTGATGGCCCTCGCTGCACCGGCGGTAGAGGTGCTCACCGCCGGGCGGGCGCATGACGTCCACCTCGCCGCCGTCAGCCAACCCCTGCAGGGTGCGGTAGACGGTGGTCAGGCCTACCCGCTCGCCCCGTTCTCGCAGCATCGCGTGCAGCTCCTGAGCGGAGTGGAAACCCTCGACCTCGTTGAGCAGAGTGCTGACCGCAGCGCGCTGGCGGGTGTGGCGTACGCCTGGGGTGTCGGTGGTCGCCGTCATGGCGCCCTAACCTCCCTTGCCATCTCGACAGTGGGGACCTCGCCGGGACGTTGCTCACCAGCGTGGCTGATGGCGTCGGCGACGATGTGGGCGATGTGCTCGTCGACCAGTGTGTACGCGATCTCCCGCCCGCGGCGGGCGCCTTTGACCACCCCGGCCCCCCGGAGCACCCGCAGGTGTTGGCTCACCAACGGCTGCGCCACCCCGAGTGCGTCGACCAGCTCGTGCACACAGCGTTGGCCGTCGGCCAACTCGGTGACGATGGCGATTCGGATCGGTGCGGCGAGCGCACGCAGAAGTTCACCGGCCGCCTCGTACGCTTCGTTTCCGCCCACGTCCTAACCGTAGCCTCTAGCGGGCCAACGTTACCTCGGGCGGCGGCACTACCGGCTCACCGGGTCGCCGGTCGCGCCCCCGGCGGAGCCACCGCCACCCGGCCGTGACCACGGTGACGACCGCGAACCCGGCGATCGCCAGCAGCACGATGGTGGCGCCGGGCGCGGTGTCGTAGACCCCGGCGAACCAGATGCCGGCCGCCGCGGCGGCCACTCCGATCGCCATCGCCAACAGCTGGGTGGCCCGGAAACCGCGGGCGACCAGCTGCGCGGTCGCCACCGGGACCACCATCAGGGCGCTGACCAGCAGCAGCCCGACCGCCCGCATCGCCACCGTGATCGTCACCGCGGTGGTCACCGCCAGCAGCAGGTTCAGTGCCCGCACCGGCAACCCGCTGACCCGGGCGTGCTCCTCGTCGTGGCAGATCGCGAACAGCCACGGCCGCAGCCCCAGCGTCACCAGCAGCACCGCGCCGCCGAGTATCGCCATAATCCGCAGGTCGGCAGGGGAGGTGGTGAGCGGTGAACCGAACAGGTACGCCATCAGGTTGGCGTTGGTGTGGCTGGCCGAGAGGTTGACCAGGAACACACCGCCGGCGATGCCGCCGTAGAACAGGACCGCTAGCGCCACATCGCCGGAGGTCTTTCCGCGCTCGCGGACCAGCTCGATGGCGATCGCGCCGGCGGCGGCCACCACCATGGCGGTGATCACCGGGGACTGCGCCAACAGCAGCCCGACCGCGACACCGGTCAACGCGACGTGGCCGATCCCGTCGCCGATCAATGCCAGCCGGCGCTGCACCAGGTAGGTGCCGAGCGCCGGCGCGACCAGCCCGGTGATCAGCGCGCCGATCAGGGCGTACTGCATGAACGGCAGCGAGAAGATGCTCACCGGGGCAGCTCCTGGATGAGCGAGGGCTGCCACCCGACCGGGGAGGGCGCCGGCGGCTCGTCGTGGTGGCCCGTGCCGGGGTCCGAGGCGGTGGTCGAGTCGGTAGCGACGGCCGCCCCGGCGGTGTCCTGCACCACCCGACCCTCGTGCAACACCACGGTCCGGGTGATCAGCGGCGCTAGTGGGCCCAGCTCGTGGGCGACCAGCACCACCGTCCCGCCGGCGTCGACGAAGTGCCGCAGCGCGCCGGCGAAGGCGACCTGGCTGGCCGCGTCCACGCCGGCGGTCGGTTCGTCGAGCACCAGCAGCTCTGGTTCGCAGGCCAGGGCCCGGGCGATCAGGGCGCGCTGCTGCTGGCCGCCGGAGAGCGTGCCCACCGGCTCCCGCCGCTTCTCGGTCAGCCCGACCACGGCGATCGCGTGCGTCACCGCCGCCCGGTCGGCCGACCAGCGCGGCCACGGCAGCCGGCGGCGCGGCAGCCGGCCCGCGCTGACCAACTCGGTGACGGTGGCCGGCACGCCGCTGCCGGCCCCGGCGCGCTGCGGCACGTAGCCGAGCCGGTAGCGCTGCCGGAACCGCCCCAGCGGGGTGTCGAAGAGCCGGGCTGAGCCGGCGGTCAGGGGCAGCAGGCCCAGCGCCGCCTTGATCAGGGTGGACTTGCCGGAGCCGTTGGCGCCCAGGATCGCCACCACCTCACCGGCGTTGACCCGCAGGGAGACGCCCGGCAGCACGGGGCGGCCGTGGTAGCCGACCACCCCGTGCGCGAGTTCCAGGACCGGGGTGCTCACGTGCAGTCCAGTGCTCCCCGGAGTGTGTCGAGGTTGGCGCGCATAAGGGAAAAGTAATCCTCCTCGCTGCCGGGCGCGAGCCCTTCGATCGGGTCCAGCACCGCGGTCTCGGCACCGACCTCGGTGGCGATCACCTCCGCTACCGCCGGGCTCACCAGCACCTCGAAGAAGATGGTGGTGGCACCGTGCGCCTCCGCCTCCCGGATGACCTCCGCGAGCCGTTGCGGGCTGGGCTCGTCCTCGGGAGAGAGCCCGCTGATGGCGATCTGCCGGAGATCATACCGGTCCGACAGGTAGCCGAAGGCGGCGTGGCTGACCACGATCTCACGCCGTTCGCACTGGGCCAACCCGTCGGCGTACTCCTGGTCGAGCGTGTCCAGCTCCTCCCGCAGCGCTGCGGCGTTGGCGGCGTACTCGTCGGCGTAGTCGGCGTCGAGTGCGCCCAGCTCCACGGCGAGTTCGTCGGCGATGGTGGCTAGCCGGTCCGGGTCCTGCCACACGTGCGGGTCCTGGTCGCCGTGGTCATGTCCGTGGTCGTCGTCGCCGTGCTCGTCGTCCTCCTCGTGCCCGTCTTCGTCGTCCTCGTGGCCGTGGTCGTCGTCGTGCCCGTGGTCGTCGTCATCGTGGTCATGATCATCATCATGGTCGTGATCATGGTCATGATCGTGGTCGTCTTCGCGGGCATCCTCGTCATCGTGGCTGTGTCCGTGGTCGTGGTCGTGGCCGTCCGGATTGTCCAGCAGCGGCACCACCTCGGCGACGTCGAAGCCGCGGTCGTCGGCGTGCTCGGCCACCGCAGCGTCGACCGCCGGCTGGAAGTCGGTGAGGAAGACCACCAGGTCGGACTGGCTGATCTCGGCGACCTGGGACGGTGTCAGCTCCAGGTCGTGCGCCTCGACGCCGGGCGGAGCCAGCCCGGTCACCGAGACCCGTTCGCCGCCGACCCGGTCAGCGACGAACTCCAGTGGGTAGAAGGCCGCCACCACGTCCACCGCAGCTTCGTCACTGCCTTCCTCGGCGTCGGCGGCACAGGCGGTCGCGGCGCCCAGCAGTAGCCCGGTGCTGGCGTAGGCCAGGGATCGTCTCAGCATGAGGACCACCCTGCCGGTTAACGACAATCATTGCCAACTCTGCATGGGTCGGCCCGGGCTGCCGGGTCAGGTGGTGAGCTTGAGCAGCGCTACCAGCAGCAGTAGCGCGATCACCGCCAGTCGGATCCCCCGGGCCGCCGGGGTCAGCACCGGCCAGGTCCGGCTCAGCAACCAGCCCAGCGCGCCGACCAGCACCAGCACCAGCAGCGCCCCCCACAGGTCGGGGAGGAAGAGGATCCCGAGAAAGATCGCCAGCGCGCCGAAGACCACTAGCGTCGGATTGGCTCGATTGAGCCGGGCCAGAAGGTCGGAGGTCGCCGGCCGGTCGTCGTCAGGGTTCGGTGTCATTCTGCTTCACTCGCCACGGTTCGTTAGGCTCGTTCCAGACTGGGGTCGACACATCCCGGCAGTCGCAGTAGGGAGGCTCGCGGTGCTCGCGCTCAACCGGTTTGTGGTACCGCCTGAGCGTACCGCCGAGTTCACCGCCCAAGCGCAGCAGGCGCTGGCGGTCTTCGCCGCTCGCCCCGGCTACCAGGGCGGCGAACTCACGCGGGCGCTCGACGATCCAGCTCATTGGTGCCTGCTCACCCGGTGGGCCTCGGTCGGGGCATACCGGCGGGCGCTCGGTCACTTCGACGTCAAGATGTACGCGACCCCGCTGCTCGCCAGCGCCGAGCCGGACCCGGCCGGGTTTGAAGTGCTCGCCGAGGCCGCCCCCGAGGGCCCGGTGACCCGCTACGACAGTGATCGGGCCGAGCATGACCACGCCGCCTGACCGGCCTGGTCCGCCGCCTGGGCCTGGCGTTCAGCCACCGTTCGTCGCCGCTCCGATCGAGGGTCGACGATTGCGGATCGGCGTTGGTCTGGGCGTGGCGGGGGCGCTGGTCGCGGCGTGCTGCGGGGTCGGGGCGGTCGCCGGCGGTGGGCTGCTGGTGCTAGGTCAGCAGGTGATCAACGAGCAGGCGCAGCGGCCGGTGGGCGAGTTCGTCGGTGCGCTCGCCGACCAGGATTGGGAGACCGCCTACGACCAGCGGTGTGCGGCCGACCGCAACACGGAGCCGCTGAGCCAGTTCAGCAGCCGGATGCAGGCCCTGCCGGCCATCGACGACTACCAGGTCGGTGACCTGGAGATTGAGCCCGGCGACGACGTCTTCGGCACCGGTGACATGCGGGTGCCGGTCGACGTGGCGTACGTCGACGGGACTGATACGGTGCTCGACATCCCGGTGGAGCAGAACGTGGAGACCGGGGAGTTCGAAGTGTGCGGCACCTTCACGCCGGAGTAGGGCAGCCCTCAGGTCACGACGCGGACGCCCGCGCCGGAAAACCAGGCTGCGACCGCCCCGGCGCCGGCCGTACGCTGGACGTACCAAACCTTGAGGGGCTGACTTCAAGGTGCCCAATCTTGACGCCGCGCCGGCAGCCAGCCGGCCGCCTGTGACTGAAGGAGCCAGTGTGGCTGCAGATCGGATCGACGCCGTCGTCGGCCTCGCCAAGCGGCGGGGCTTCGTGTACCCCTCCAGCGAGATTTACGGGGGGAGTCGATCCGCCTGGGACTACGGTCCGCTCGGCGTGGAGCTGAAGGAAAACGTCCGCCGGCAGTGGTGGAGCACGATGGTCCAGCAGCGCGATGATGTGGTCGGCCTGGACTCCGCCGTGGTGCTGAACCGGGACGTGTGGGTCGCCTCCGGCCATGTCGACGCCTTCGTCGATCCGCTCACCGAGTGCCAGTCGTGCCACCGGCGGTTCCGCTCCGACCAGCTGGAGGAGGCGTTCGAGGCCAAGCACGGCCGCGCCCCGGCCGGCCTGTCGGAGATCAACTGCCCGCACTGCGGCAACAAGGGCCAGTTCACCGAACCGCGGATGTTCAACGGCCTGCTCAAGACCTATCTGGGTCCGATCGAGGACGAGGACGGCCTGCACTACCTGCGGCCGGAGACCGCCCAGGGCATCTTCATCAACTTTCTGAACGTGATGACCTCGTCGCGGCGCAAACCCCCGTTCGGCATCGCCCAGGTGGGCAAGTCGTTCCGGAATGAGATCACCCCGGGCAACTTCATCTTCCGGACCCGCGAGTTCGAACAGATGGAGATGGAGTTCTTCGTCGAACCCGGCACCGACGAAGAGTGGCTGGAGTATTGGCTGCAGCAGCGCTGGGACTGGTACGTCGACCTCGGCCTCTCCCCGGATAATCTGCGCCGCTTCGAGCACCCGCCGGAGAAGCTCTCCCACTACTCGAAGCGGACCGTCGACATCGAGTACCGGTTCCAACTCGGCGGCACCGAGTTCGCCGAGCTGGAGGGGGTGGCCAACCGGACCGACTTCGATCTGACCACCCACGCCAAGCACTCCGGAGTGGACCTGTCCTACTTCGACCAGACCAAGCAGGAGCGCTGGGTGCCGTACGTGATCGAGCCGGCGGCCGGTCTCACCCGGTCGGTGCTCGCCTTCATGCTGGAGGCCTACGACGTCGACGAGGCGCCGAACACCAAGGGCGGAGTAGACAAGCGGACGGTGATGCGGTTCGACAAGCGGATCGCGCCGATCAAGGCGGCGGTGCTGCCGCTCTCCCGCAACACCGACCTGTCGCCCAAGGCCCGCGACCTCGCCGCCCAGCTGCGTAAGCGGTGGTCGGTCGACTTCGACGATTCGCAGGCGATCGGTCGGCGCTACCGGCGCCAGGACGAGATCGGTACGCCGTTCTGCATCACCGTCGACTTCGACACCCTCACCGACGACGCGGTGACGGTCCGGGAACGCGACACCATGTCGCAGGAGCGGGTCTCCCTCGACGCGGTCGAGCGGTACCTGCTCGAACGACTGCCGTAGGCGGGCGCCGTGCGGGAGGGCCTGATCGCGCTCGACGCGCGGGAACGGATGGTGCCGACCGATCGGGACGGGTTGGCGCAGGAGGTGGCCCGGCTGCTCGCCAGCGAGCCGACGGTCTCCACCCTGCGACAGGCCGGTATCGGGCTGGTCGTGCTCGGCGAGTTCGACCGGGCCGAGCAGGTGCTCACTGACGCGTTGACGAGGGCCGAGGCGGCCGAGGCGGCCGGTGAGCCGTGGCCGCGGATCGCGGTGCGGATCAACCTGGGCGACGCCTACCGGTATCGCGGGGCGTTGGCGCCGGCCGAGGCGCAGTATCAGGACGCGGTACGGCTGGCCCGCGCGCACCGGCCGGACCGGGTGGACTTCGCGCTGCAACACCTCGGCAAGTGCCGGCTCGACCAGCGGCGGTTCAACGCGGCCGCGCAGTGTCTGCGGGAGGCGTTGGCGCTGCGGCAGCAGCGGGGGGATCCCGAGCTGGTCGCCTCCAGCGAGCGCACGATGGGGTTGTTGCCGGCCGAGCCGGCCGTCGACGGGTACGTGATCTGCGGGACGCCCCGGACCGGCAGCACTCTGCTGTGCAGCCTGCTGCGGTCGACCGGGGTGGCGGGTCGACCCGAGTCGTACTTCCGGCGGCCGGACGCCGAGTCGTTGGCGCGGCGCTGGGAGCTGCCGCGCGGTGACGACGGCGGGTGGCGGTTTCCGGACTTCCTCGCGGCGGCGATCGCCGCCGGGTCGACTCCGAACGGCATCTTCGGGGTACGGATCATGTGGGGAACCCTGGACGAACTGGTCGCCCAGCTGCGGGCGGCCGCCCCGGTGGCCGGGGCGGCCGATGTAGAGCTGTTGCGGCAGGCCTTCGGCCGGCTGCGCTTCGTCTACGTCGAGCGCGCGGACACGGTGGCGCAGGCGGTGTCGTGGGCGCGGGCCGAACAGACGAAGCGCTGGCAGGTAGGTGACGCCCCGTCGCAGGAGCCGCCCCGTTACGACCGGTCGCGGATCGCCCAGCTGGTCGAGACGATCGAGCAGCAGCGGGCGGCGTGGCGGCGCTGGTTCGCCGAGCAACACGTCGAGCCGTACGAGGTGAGCTACGAGGAGTTGGCGGCCGACCCGACCGGGGTGACCGAGGGGGTGCTGGACTCGCTGGAGTTGGTGCTGCCACCGGGGGCAGCGATCCGCTCACGGGTGCCCCGGCAGGCCGACGAACTCAACGCTGACTGGATCGCCCGGTTTCGGGCCGTGGCGTAGCGAACGGGTGGCTACTCCTTCAGCTCGAAGGTGGGCCGGATGACCGCCCGCGCCAGGGTGTGGAAGGCCAGGTTGAACCCGACGTACGCGGGTGGCGAGTCCGGGGTTACCTCGAGCCGGTCGACGTCGACCGCGTGGACCACGAAGATGTAGCGGTGCGGGCGGTCGCCTACTGGCGGGGCCGGGCCACCGTAGTCGCGGTCACCGAAATCATTGCGCACGCAGAAACTGCCGGCGGGCAGTTCGGCGCGAGTGGCGAGTTCGGTGACTGACACTGGGAGATTGACCACCATCCAATGCCAGAACCCGCTGCCGGTGGGGGCGTCGGGGTCCAGGCAGCTCACCGTGAAGCTGCGGGCCTGCTCAGGAAAGGCCGTCCAGGACAGGTGGGGGGAGATATTCTGGCCGCCCGCGCTGCCGTGGGCGTGGCGCTCGTCGATCGGCTGCCCATCCGATATGTCGTTGCTCGTGAGCACGAAGGTGGGGACCACCGGCAGCAGCGCGTACGGATCCGGTGCGGCGGGACGATCAAGATTCATCAGGTGATGGTCGCATACCCGGGTGGCGAGTGCACGTGGCACCGGCTAATACCACCCCCAAAGGGGATTTCGCAGCGGTATTAGTTGAATTAAATCAAAGCCTCGAAAAACCATGAGACGCCTTAATGTCGTCCTTAAGTCGTGAAAAAGACTCGCGGTCTAGGGGCGGAAGATGAGGACGGGCAGTGTCGTAACGAACATCGCCGCCACGGCCGGGCTCGGCCCGGCCGCGCCGCCCCGGCGAGCGCTGACTCTGCTCGCGGTGGTGCTGGTGACGGCGCTAGGGGCCGCCGGGTTGCTGCTGCGGTCCGAGGGGACCGCCGGACCGTCGGGTCCCGTCCCGGTCGAAGCAGCCACCCAACCGGCGCCGTACGGCGGTGTGGTCGACCAGGATGGTGTAGTCGACCCGGAAATGGTCGGGCTCGGCCGTGCCGTACCGACCCGGCTGCGCATCCCGGCGATCGAGGTGGACGCCCGGATCGCCCCGCTCGGGCTCGGCGACGACGGGCTCAGCGGCGCGCCGGCCCGCCAGCTGGTGGGCTGGTACCGGGATGGCACCAGCCCTGGAGAGCTCGGCAGCGCGGTGCTGATGGGGCAGCTGGACGCCCCCCGTGCCGGGATGGGTCGCTCGGCCGGTGCCCCGGTCGCGCCCGCCTTCGCCGGCCTGGCTCAGCTCGGACCCGGTGACCAGATCGAGGTGCTGCGCGCCGACGGGCTGGTCGCCACCTTCCAGGTCGCAGCGGTCGACCCGTACACGCCGGACCGGGCCGCGGCCAGCGTCTCGGGCCAAGCTCAGCTGCGGCTGGTGGGCGCCCGCGGTGCTGGGTCGCAGTGGCGCCCGCAGCTCGTCGTCTTCGCCACGCTGGTGCCGTGACCGGCGCCCGCTGGGTACCAACCGGGAGGAGAACCCATGGGGACACGGCTCGTCGCACGATTGGCGCTGGTCGCGGCGGGAGCGGCCGCGCTGCTATTCACCGTGCCGGGGGTGGCGCACGCCAGCTCGGTAGCGGTCTCACCGAAGAGCGTGGCGCCGGGCGAACGGATCACCGTCCGGGTGGTCTGCAAGGGCGCCGGCAACCAGTCGGTGAAGGTGTTCTGGGGCCGCGACCGAGACCACACCGTGGAGACCAAGGAGATCAACCTGCACAGCGGCAGCGGCGTCGCCCCGTTCACCATCCCCCGCAACACCGAACCCGGCCCGTACGTGGCCGGTGTCTACTGTCCCTCGTCGAGCCACGCCCTCACCGACCGGTTCAATGTCGCCCCCCATGGGGCCCCGCAG
Source organism: Natronosporangium hydrolyticum (assembly GCF_016925615.1). NCBI lineage: Bacteria > Bacillati > Actinomycetota > Actinomycetes > Micromonosporales > Micromonosporaceae > Natronosporangium > Natronosporangium hydrolyticum. The sequence continues at coordinate 3,645,595 of NZ_CP070499.1, read as the reverse complement.
GCCGGCGTCGGGCCGATCGGGGAGGGCACCGGTCCGGCGCTGGTCGCCGGCGCGGGGGTGCTGGCGGCGGCGGTCACCGGCGCGTTCCTGTTGTTGCGTCGCCGAGCCGGCGGCCCGTCCTGGTGACCGGATCAGCTGGCCGGAGCTTCGCAGCAGCGACGGGGAGGAGACGACAGCGATGGGCAGTGACAACCGTACTCACGAATACCGCAGCCAGGACTACCGCAGCCACGGAATCCGCACCGCCGGCGGCGGATCGCCGCAGTCCGGCCGGCGGGTGGCCGCGTACTGCCTGGTGGCCTTCTTGGCCGCTGGCGGCAGTGGGCTTATGCTCGCCGGCCTGACCGTAGGCTCGTCGCCGCGGCCACCGCAGCCGGACCCCGACGTCGCGCCAGCCGCGTACGGGCTCACCACGACCAGCGGCGAGGCCGGTGAGCCCGACCAGACCGGCGAGGCCATCGGGCTGGCGCGGGCAGAGCCGGTGCGGGTGACCATCCCGCGCATCGACGTCGACAGCGAACTGCTCCGGCTCGGCGTCGATGACGACGGTGAGGTGGAGGTGCCGCCGCTGCGCCGCGCCCACCAGGCCGGCTGGTACGAGCGGGGGGTCACGCCGGGGGAGGTCGGCAGCGCGGTGATCATCGGGCACGTCGATTCCCGGGCCGGCGGCCCGGCGGTCTTCTTCGAACTCGGGCGGCTGCGGCCCGGTGACCAGATCGACGTGCTGCGCGCCGATCGGAGCGTCGCGACCTTCCACGTAGACGGAGTGGCCGCGTACCCGAAGGACGACTTCCCGGCCGAACTCGTCTACGGTCCGTCGGCGCAGCCGACCCTGCGCCTGATCACCTGCGGCGGAGAGTTCGACGAACGGAGCCGGGACTACCTCGACAACGTCGTCGTCTTCGCCACGCTCGCGGGCGCGGACTGACCGACGCCGACATCCGGCCGGCGTCGGCGACCACCACGAAGAAAGAGGGAACAGCATGCGCACACGCAAGCGGAAGCAGGGCCGAACCATCGTGCCGGACTTCGATGTCTCACTGTGGGGGTACGACCGTCACCAGGTCGAGCGGTGCCTGCACGATCTGACCCGCCGGCTGGATGACGCGCTGACCCGGCTGGACTCGGTGGGGGTGCTGCAGCGGGAGCTCTGCGACGCCCAGATCGAGCTCGACCAGCTCCGGCAGCAGATGGCCCGGGAGCCCCACTGGTCGTACCGGTTGACCGAGATCATGCACACCGCCGAGCAGCTGCGGGAAGCGGCCGAGCGGGCCGAGTACCCGCGGGAGGGGGAGCAGCCGGCCGCCGATGATCATCGACGATCACCGGCGGGCGCATCCGCAACGTGAGACACGGCAGGGACCACGGAGCGTCGGCGGGGCCCTCGACTAGAGTTGGCGCGAAACGTTAGAAGGTAATCCGTACCGCGGCGGAGCCGGTCAGCGCGTCCAGCGATCGAGGCGGAGCCGCGTCCCCAGCAACCGTGGGAGGCTGCAGCATGACGAAGTACGTGTACGACTTCGCCGAGGGCGACCGGAGTCAGAAAGATCTACTCGGCGGCAAAGGTGCCAACCTCGCCGAGATGACCAAGCTGGGGCTGCCGGTGCCTCCCGGGTTCACCATCACCACCGAGGCGTGCCGCGCCTACCTGACCAACGGTGCCGAGCCGGCCGAGCTGTCCAGCCAGATCAGCGACGCGATGGCGGCGGTGGAGCAGGCGATGGGCAAGCAGCTGGGCGACCCGGCGGACCCGCTGCTGGTCTCGGTGCGCTCCGGTGCGAAGTTCTCGATGCCGGGGATGATGGAGACCGTCCTCAACATCGGCCTCAACGACCAGAGCGTGGCCGGCCTGACCGCGCAGAGCGGCGACGACCGGTTCGCCTGGGACTCCTACCGCCGGCTGATCCAGATGTTCGGCAAGACCGTCTCCGAGGTGCCGGGCGAGGCCTTCGAGCACGCGCTGGACGGGGCCAAGGCCGCCAAGGGCACCAAGAACGACCTCGACCTGGACGCCGCCGACCTGCGGGCGATCGTCGACGCGTACAAGAAGATCTACTCCGAGCACGTCGGCCACGACTTCCCGCAGGATCCGCGGGAGCAGCTGGAGATGGCGGTGCGTGCGGTCTTCAACTCCTGGAACGCCGAGCGGGCGGTGCTCTACCGCCGGCAGGAGCGGATCCCGGCCGAGCTGGGCACCGCGGTCAATGTGCAGACCATGGTCTTCGGCAACCTGGGGGCCGACTCCGGCACCGGGGTGGCGTTCACCCGGGACCCGGGCACCGGTGCCCAGGGCGTCTACGGCGACTACCTGTCCAACGCCCAGGGCGAGGATGTGGTGGCCGGGATCCGCAACACCGTGCCGCTGCAGGACCTGGAGCAGCTCGACAAGGCCTCCTACGACCAACTGATGTCGATCATGGCCAAGCTGGAGGGTCACTACCAGGACCTCTGCGACATCGAGTTCACCATCGAGCGCGGCAAGCTGTGGATGCTGCAGACCCGGGTCGGCAAGCGCACCGCCGCCGCCGCTTTCATCATCGCCACCCAGCTGGTCGACGAGGGCGTCATCGACCTCGACGAGGCGCTGCAGCGGGTCAACGGGGCCCAGTTGGCGCAGCTGATGTTCCCCCACTTCGACCTCTCGGGTAACCCCACCCACCTGGCCAACGGCCTCTCCGCCTCGCCCGGTGCCGCGGTCGGCAAGGCGGTCTTCGACTCCGGCCGGGCCACCGAGCAGGCCGCCGCCGGGCAGAAGGTGATCCTGGTCCGCAAGGAGACCACTCCGGACGACCTGCCCGGCATGATCGCCGCGGAGGGGATCCTCACCAGCCGGGGCGGTAAGACCAGCCACGCCGCGGTGGTGGCCCGGGGCATGGGCAAGACCTGTGTCTGCGGCGCCGAGGCGCTCGACGTGGACATCGCCGGCCAGAAGTTCACCACCGATGGCCAGACCATCAACGAGGGCGACGTCATCTCGATCGACGGCTCGACCGGCAAGGTCTACCTGGGCGAGATTCCGGTCCAGCCCTCGCCGGTGGTTCAGTATTTCGAAGGCACCGTCGCCGCGGACGCCGACACCTTGGTCGCCGCCGTGCACCGGTTGATCTCCCACGCCGACGGCGCCCGCAAGCTGGGTGTGCGCACCAACGCCGACACCGGCGAGGACGCCAGCCGGGCCCGGCGCTTCGGTGCCGAGGGGATCGGCCTGTGCCGCACCGAGCACATGTTCCTCGGCGACCGGCGCGAGCTGGTGGAGCGACTGATCCTCGCCGACACCGAGCAGGAGCAGGAGCAGGCGCTGGCCGCGCTGCTGCCGCTGCAGCGGGGCGACTTCGTGGAGATCTTCGAGGCGATGGACGGCCAGCCGGTGACGGTCCGGCTGATCGACCCGCCACTGCACGAGTTCCTCCCGCCGTTGGAGGAGCTGGCGGTTCGGGTGGCGCTCGCGCAGGAGCGGGGCCAGGACCCGGGGCGGGACAAAACCCTGCTCGCCGCCGTGCACCGGATGCATGAGCAGAACCCGATGCTGGGGCTGCGCGGGGTGCGGCTGGGCCTGGTCATCCCCGGCCTATTCGACATGCAGGTACGCGCGATCGCCGAGGCGGCGGTCGAGCGGATCAAGGCCGGCGGTGATCCGAAGGCGGAGATCATGGTCCCGCTGGTCGGCGCCGTGCAGGAGCTGGAGACGGTCCGGCAGGAGGCCGAGGCGGTGCTGAAGGACGTCGCCGAGCGTAGCGGCGTCGACGTGCCAGCCCTGATCGGCACCATGATCGAGGTGCCGCGGGCGGCGTTGACCGCCGGGCAGATCGCCGAGGCCGCCGAGTTCTTCTCCTTCGGCACCAACGACCTGACCCAGATGGGCTGGGGCTTCTCCCGCGACGATGTGGAGGGCGCCTTCTTCGGCCGCTACCTGGAGCAGGGCATCTTCGGGGTGTCGCCGTTCGAGACCATCGACGCCGACGGGATCGGCCGGATGGTGAAGATCGCGGTCGCCGAGGGGCGCGCCGCCCGGCCCGATCTCAAGATCGGTGTCTGCGGTGAGCACGGTGGCGACCCCGAGTCGGTGCACTTCTTCCACCACGCCGGGCTCGACTACGTCTCCTGCTCGCCGTTCCGGGTGCCGGTCGCCCGGCTGGAGGCCGGCCGCGCCGCCGGCGACGCCAGCGCCGCCGACAGCCGCTGAGCTACAGCTCGCTGCTGACGTGACAGATCGGCCCGGCCGGGGTGGGCTCGTCCCACCTCGGCCGGGCCGTTCTGGTCGGAGCTGGCTACCGCAGGTGCGCCCACCGAGGGGCTCGTGGCCCCGGCCGGCCGGTTCGACGCAGGTAGGCTCACCCGCGTGGTGAGCAGTGACACGCAACGGTGGCGGCCCGAGCCGCCCAAGGACTCTGGTTCGCGCCCCGTGCCGTACCAACGAGGGCCTTACCAGCGCGACCGTGCCCGGGTGCTGCACTCTGCCGGATTCCGGCGGCTCGCCTCCAAGACCCAGGTCCACACCGCCGGCACCGGTTCGGACGCGTTCTTGCGGACCCGACTGACCCACTCGCTGGAGGTCGCGCAGATCGCCCGGGAGATGGGCGAACATCTGGGCTGCGACCCCGATGTGGTGGACACCGCCGGGCTGGCGCACGACCTTGGCCATCCGCCGTTCGGGCACAACGGCGAGCACGCGCTCAACCAGGTGGCGGCCGAGTGTGGCGGGTTCGAGGGCAACGCTCAGACCCTGCGGGTGCTGACCCGGCTGGAGGCGAAGATCCCCGGCGCTGGGCTCAATCTCACCCGCGCCAGCCTCGACGCCACCTGCAAATATCCGTGGTTCCGCCGCGACGGCGAACGCAAGTTCGGGGTCTACGCCGACGATGTCGAGGTCTTCGAATGGCTGCGGGCAGCCACCCCGCCGGCAGAGCCGGACCGCCGGTGCCTGGAGGCGCAGGTGATGGACTGGGCCGACGACGTCGCCTACTCGGTCCACGACGTGGAGGACGGTTTCCACAGTGGCTACGTGTCGCTAGGGCCGTTGCTCGCCGACGCCGACGAACGGGCCGCGCTCTGCGCCGATGTGGCCCGGGTCTACTCGCCGGAGTCCGCCGACGACCTGGCCGAGCCACTGGCGGAGCTGCTCGCCCACCCGGTGGTGGCGCCGCTCTCGGACTACGACGGCAGTCATGCTGCCCAGGCTGCGCTCAAGCGGTTCACCAGCGTGCTCACCGGCCGGTTCGTGGCCGCCGCGGTGGCGGCTACTCGGACCGAGTTCGGCACCGGCCCGCTGCGCCGCTACGACGCCGACGTGTTGGTGCCACGCCTGGTCCGGGCGCAGTGCGCGCTGCTTAAGGGGATCGCGCTGCGGTATGTGATGCGGCGGCGCAGCCTGGAGTCGTGGTATAGCGAGCAGCGGCAGCTGCTCACCGAGCTGGTGGCGGCGCTGCTGGATCGGGCGCCGGACCGGCTCGATCCGGTCTTCGCCGCGACGTGGAAAGCGGCGTCGGACGACGCGGCCCGGCTGCGGGTGGTGGTCGACCAGGTCGCGTCGCTGACCGACCCATCGGCGATCGCCTGGCACCGGGAGCTGTGTCAGCGCTGAGCGAGGCCGCTTGAACAACTCGCCGAGGCTCGACGGTCAACCACGGCCGCCGTACTAGGCTATCGATGTGAGTGCTGACGAGCGGACATTCGTGATTGTCGGGGCGTCGCTGGCCGGCGGTAAGGCCGCCGAGACGCTGCGCGCCGAGGGGTTCACCGGCCGGGTGGTGCTGATCGGGGAGGAGACCGAACCGCCGTACGAGCGGCCCCCGCTGTCCAAGGGCTACCTGCTCGGCAACGACCCCCGGGAGCAGGCGTTCCTCCACGAGCCGGACTGGTGGCAGCAGCAGGGGATCGAACTGCTGCTGGGGCGGCGGGCCACCATGCTGGACGCCGCCAGCCACACCGTCACCCTCGACGGAGTGGCGGAGCTGCGCTACGACAAGCTGCTGCTCGCCACCGGTTCCCGGGTGCGGGGGCTGCGGGTGCCAGGTCACGACCTGCACCACGTCCGCTACCTGCGTACTGTGGATGAATCGGATGCGCTGCTGGCGGATCTGCGCGGCGGCGGCAAGCGGGTGGTGGTGATCGGCGCCGGCTGGATCGGCATGGAGGTCGCCGCGGCTGCCCGGCACCACGGCGCCGAGGTCACGGTGGTGGAGCGGGAGCCGCTGCCGCTGCGGTCGGTGCTCGGCGATGAGGTGGCCGCGCTCTACCGCGACCTGCACGAGCACCACGGGGTGCGGTTCCGGTTCGGCTCGGGAGTGCGGGAGCTGCGCGGCGAGGGCCGGGAACTGACCACGGTGGTGCTCGACGACGGCACCGAGCTGCCCGCCGACATTGCGGTGGTGGCGATCGGAGTCGAGCCCGCCACCGAGCTGGCGGTCGCCGCCGACCTGACCGTCGCCAACGGGGTCGCGACCGACTCCACGCTGCGCACCTCCGACCCGGACATCTACGCCTGCGGTGACGTGGCGGCGGTTCCGAGCGCGTTGGCGGGCGGGCCGCTGCGGGTGGAGCACTGGGCCCGCGCCCACGACAGCGGGCCGGCCGCCGCCCGGTCGATGCTGGGGCAGCCGGTCGAGTTCGACGCGATGCCGTTCTTCTTCACCGACCAGTACGACCTGGGCATGGAGTTCTCCGGCTGGTTCCCGCCCGGGGGCTACGCCCAGGTGGTGTTCCGGGGCGACCCGGCGCTCAAGGACGGCAAGGTCCCGGAATACCTGGTCTTCTGGCTCGACGACCAGCGTCGGGTGCGGGCCGGGATGAACGTCAACGTGTGGGATGTCGCCGACCAGATCCAGGCGCTGATCCGGGCCGGTGTGGCGGTCGACCCGGCCCGGCTCGCCGACCCTTCGGTGCCGCTGACCGACCTGCTGCCGTAAGGCGACGGCCTCAGCTGGCCATGCTGTCGTCGGTCCGGGGCGGGTCCCCACCGTCCCGGACCGTCACCGCAGCTTCGAGCGCCGCCACCTGCGCGGCGTCGGGCGGCGCCGCGCCGCGCCGGGCGCAGATCGCGGCGGCGGTGGCGGTGGCGCGGCGCAGCGCCGCCTCGACCACCGCCCGGCCCGCCGCTGGCTTCGGCCCTCGCAGCGCACCCGCCTCGGCCAGGCTGGCGAGCAGGCCGGCGGTGAACGCGTCGCCGGCGCCGACGGTGTCCACCACCGGCACCGTCGGCGGCGTCGCCTCGATCACCGCGCCGGCGTACCAGGCCTGCGCCCCCGCCTCGCCGTCGGTCACCACCAGCAGCCACGGGCCGGAGGCGGCCCACCGGGCGGCGACCGACTCCGCGCGGGTACCCGCGTAGAGCGTGGTGAGGTCCTCGGCGCTCACTTTGACGATGTCCGCGGTCGCCACCAGCCTCGCCACCCGGTCCCGGGCGGCGGTCGGGTCCTGGATCAGCGACGCCCGGATGTTCGGGTCGTAGCAGACCGGCACTTCATTCTGGCGGGCGGCGGCCACGGTGCCGGCGACGGTATTGGCGCCCGGGTCGATCAGCGCCGCGAGCGAACCCGTGTGCAGGCAACTCACCCCGGTCAGGTCCGGTCTGGCACCCCACTCCCAGGCGAACCGGAAGTCGTAGCTGGCGACCCCCGCCGGGTCGAGCCGGGCGAAGGCGAGATTGGTAGCCGGACCGCCGGCCAGATCCTCGGTGCTCACGCCGGCCACCGCCAGCTCTTCCCGGGTCAGCTCGCCGAACAGGTCATCGCCCACCTCGCTGGCGAGCCGGACCGGCTGGCCAGCGGCGGCTAGCCCGCGCGCCACGTTCAGCGGACTGCCGCCGACGTTGGCCTCGAACCGCCAGCTGCCCGGCTCCCCGATCAGGTCGACTACGCTCTCACCCACCACCAGGAACATGCCCGGCACCATAGCTGAGGGAAGATAGGACGGCGGAGGAGGTGACCGGGTGGCGGGCAGGATTCGGGACGAGGACATCGTGACGGTCCGGGAACGGACGTCCATCGCGGATGTGGTCTCGGAACGGGTGACGCTGCGTTCAGGCGGTGCGCAGACCCTCAAAGGGCTCTGCCCGTTCCACGACGAGAAGACACCGTCGTTCACGGTCCGGGTGGACAAAGGAGTTTTCTACTGCCACGGCTGCGGCAAGGGCGGCGACGCCATCAGCTTCGTGATGGAGGTCGACCACCTGACCTTCCTGGAGGCGGTGGAGCATCTGGCGGGCAAGCTCGGCATCGCCCTGCGGTACGTCGAGACCGGGCCGAACCCGCAGCGGCAGCGGCCCAACCAGCGGCAGCGGCTGGTCGCCGCGCACGCCGCCGCCGCCGAGTTCTACGCCGAGCAGCTACTCACCCCGCCGGCTCGCAGCGCCCGCCAGTTCCTCGCCCAGCGCGGCTTCGACCGGGACACCGCCACCCGCTACGGGTGCGGGTACGCCCCGGCGGCGTGGGAGACGCTCACCCGGCACCTGCGCCATAGCGGCTTCACCGACGACGAGTTGGTGACCGCCGGGCTGTCCCGACCGGCCCGCTCGGGGTCACTGATCGACCGGTTCCGGGGCCGACTGCTGTGGCCGATCCGGGACATCTCCGGCGATGTGATCGGCTTCGGGGCCCGCAAGCTGGACGACGCCGAGGAGGGTCCGAAGTATCTGAACACCCCGGAGACCCCGATCTACAAAAAGTCGCAGGTGCTCTACGGCATCGACCAGGCCAAGCGGGAGATCGCCAAGCAGGGCCGGGTAGTGATCGTCGAGGGGTACACCGACGTGATGGCCTGCCACCTGGCCGGGGTACCGACGGCGGTCGCCAGCTGCGGCACCGCCTTCGGCAACGAGCACGTCGGCGTGTTGCGGCGGCTGCTGATGGACACCGACGCCTTCACCGGCGAGATCATCTTCACCTTCGACGGGGACCAGGCCGGTCAGCAGGCGGCGCTGCGGGCGTTCGAGTCTGACCAGAAGTTCGTCGGCCGTACCTTCATCGCGATCAGCCCGGACAGTCTGGACCCGTGCGACCTGCGGCTCACCAAGGGCGACGCCGCCGTCCGTGACCTGGTGGCGCGGCGGGAGCCGCTGGTCGACTTCGCGCTGCGGCAGCTGCTCTCCCGCTACGACCTGGACACCGTCGACGGCCGGGTGGACGCGATGCGGCGCGCGGCGCCGCTGGTGGCCAAACTGAAAGACCGCGAGAAGCGTCCCGAGTACGCGCGCAAGCTCGCCGGTGACCTCGGGTTGCCGGTGGAGCAGGTGAGCCGGGCGGTAGCGGCCGCGGTAAAGGGGGAGGAGCCGGCGCCGGCCCGCCGGACCGGCCCGCGGCCGGTGGTGAACCCGGCGACGCTGGTCGAACGGGAGGCGTTGAAGCTGGCGCTGCAGGAGCCGGTGCTGGCCGGGCCGATCTTCGATGCGCTCGATGCCGCCGCGTACCACAACCCACTGCACGCCGCGCTGCGCAGCGCGATCGCCGAGGCCGGCGGCTGTGCCGCCGCCGTGAGCGGCCCAGATTGGGTGCAGCGGGTCCGTGACGCCTGCCCGGACCTGGCCGCCAGCGCCCTCGCCAGCGAACTCGCGGTGGAACCACTGCGACTCGACGGCGATGTCGATCCCCACTATGTCGGGGTGACCTTGGCTAAGCTGGAGCTGGTCACGGTCGACGCGCAGGTGGCGGCGCTGAAGTCGCGGGCGCAGCGGGTCAACCCGGTGACCAACCAGACGGAGTATCTCTCGCTCGCCGCCGAGCTGTTCCCACTGGAACAGCGGGCACGGGCGTTGCGGGAACGGGCTGCGGGAGGGCTCTGACGTGATCTTCAAACGCCGGTTGCCGTCGGCGCTGCGGCCGCCGATGGGGCGCGACGAGCGGGTCGTTTCCTGGGCGCGGACCGCCGACGAGGAGGCGGTGGTCGCCAGCAATCTGGGGCTGTGGTTTCCGGGGCGGGTGGCCCGGCTCGGGTGGCACGAGATCCACAAGGCCAGCTGGACCGGCCGGGCGCTGGAGATCACCCCGGCGGAGGTGGTGGAGGAGCGGGACGGCTACTGGATCACCGCCGACCAGCCGCCGCTGCGGGTGACCGTCACCGAGCCGCGGGACCTGCCGCAGGTGGTCCGTACCCGAGTCACCCGTTCGGTGTCATTCTCGTCACATCACCCGGTGCCCGGCGGGGCGGTCCGGGTGGTGGCCCGCCGGGTGCCGGGCATCGACGGCCTCACCTGGGCCGTGCGCTATGACGAGGGCACCGACCCGGACGGCCCTGGGGTACGCGAGGCGACCGGCACCTTGGTGGCGGGGTTCGCCGCCGAGCACAGCCAGCCGGTCTGAGCGCCGGCAACCCGGAAAAGGACTGGCCGGGCTGTCCCACCATCGGGATACGGTCTTGCCATGCCTGACTTGACCTGCAGCCCACTTCAGCTACGAGGATCGGCCGCATGACCGAACCACAGACTCTGATCCGGGCCCGCGGGCTGGTCAAGCGCTTCGGCGACTTCGTCGCGGTCGACGGCATCGACGTCGAGGTGCCGGCGGGGGAGGCCTTCGGCTTCCTCGGTCCCAACGGGGCCGGCAAGAGCTCCACCATGCGCATGGTGGGCTGCGTCTCGCCACCGACCGGCGGCGAGCTGACCATCCTCGGTATGGACCCGCGACGCGACGGCCCGGCCATCCGCGGTCGGCTGGGGGTCTGCCCGCAGGAAGACAACCTCGACCCGGAGATGACCTGCCAGGAAAACCTGGTCACCTACGCCCGCTACTTCGGCATCCCGCGCGCCAAAGCCAAGGCCCGCGCCCGGGAGCTGCTGGAGTTCGTGCAGCTCTCGGAGCGGGCCGACAGCAAGGTGGAGCCGCTCTCCGGGGGCATGAAACGGCGGCTCACGATCGCCCGGGCGCTGGTCAACGAGCCCGACATCGTCCTGCTCGACGAGCCCACCACCGGCCTCGACCCGCAGGCCCGGCATCTGGTCTGGGAGCGGCTGTTCCGGCTCAAGCAGCGCGGCGTGACGCTGGTGCTCACCACCCACTACATGGACGAGGCCGAGCAGCTCTGCGATCGGCTGGTGGTGATGGACGGCGGCCGGATCGTCGCCGAAGGCTCGCCCCGGGCGCTGATCGAAGCTCACGCCACCCGCGAGGTGGTGGAGCTGCGCTTCGGCGTCGACCAGCACGAGTCGTACGCGAGCAAGCTCGACGGCATCGGCGAGCGGGTCGAGATCCTGCCCGACCGGCTGCTGCTCTACACCGACGACGGCGACGCCGCCGCCGCCGCGGTCGACGCCCGTGGCCTGCGCCCGGCCGGAGTGCTGGTCCGGCGCGCGAGTCTGGAGGATGTCTTCCTGCACCTGACCGGCCGGACGCTGGTGGAGGGGTGATGACCGGGCGATCCACGCTCGCGGTCTTCGAGTACCACCTCTCCGGCTACCGGCGGGTCTGGCGCGGCACCGTCTTCAGCTCGTTCGTGATGCCGGTGCTCTTCTTCCTCGGCATGGGCCTGATGGTGGGCGAGTATGTCGACCGCGGCGGCGCCCTCGACCTGCCCTACGCGCAGTTCATCGGTGCCGGGCTGCTCGCCTTCACCGGGGTGCAGGTGGCGATGATCGAGTCCGGGTTCCCGGTGCTCGGCAACTTCAAATGGCACAAGATCTACTACGGTATGGCGGCGGCGCCGCCCCGGGTCAGCGACATGATCGCCGGCCAGCTCGGCTACATCTCGCTGCGGGTGCTGGTCACCGCCACCGCCTTCCTATTAGTCATGATCCCGTTCGGGGCGGTCGCCTCGGCCGGCGCGGTGTTCGCGCCACTGATCGCGGTGCTGGTCGGCCTGGCGGTGGCGGCGCCGATGTTCGCCTACTCGGCCACCATCGACAGCCCCAACCTGATGGCGATCATGTTCCGGTTCGCGCAGCTGCCGATGATGCTCTTCTCCGGCGTCTTCTTCCCGATCGAGCAGCTGCCCGGCGGGTTGCAGCCGCTGGCCTACGCGCTGCCGCTCTACCACGGCGTGGAGCTGTGCCGGGCGGTAGTGCTCGGTGCCGCCTACGCCGGCAGCGCCTGGCCGATCGCCGCCCACCTCGGCTACCTGCTGCTCTGGGTGGTCGCCGGGTTCGCGCTGGCCACCGTCCGATTCCGTACCCGGCTGGCGAGGTGACCCGACGATGGTGACGACCATGCTGACCCGCGCCATCGCCGGCAGCGAGCTGTCGCCCCGGCGCGCCGGGGCGGTGACCGAACGCAACCTGGTCGCCTTCCGCGCCGGCGGCACCTACTGGTGGCTGGTGATCTCCGGCTTCGCCGAGCCGTTGCTCTACCTGTTCGCGATCGGCTGGGGAGTCGGCGCGTTGGTCGGCGACATGACCCTCGCCGACGGCACCACCGTGTCCTACCTGACCTTCCTCGCCCCGGCGTTGCTCGCCGCCGCCGCGATGAACGGCGCCATCGCCGAGTCGACCATGAACTTCTTCGCCAAGATGAAGTTCAGCAAGCTCTACGACTCGGTGCTCAACACCCCGGTCACCCCCGCCGAGATCGCCTTCGGCGAGCTGGGTTGGGCGATGCTGCGCGGCGCGATGTATACGGCGGCGTTCCTGGTGGTGATGGTGGCGATGGACATCACCAGCCCATTGCGGGCGCTGGCCGCGTTGCCGGCCGCGCTGCTGGTCGGCTTCGCCTTCGGCGGCCTCGGCATGGCGCTCGCCACGCTGATGCGCACCTGGCAAGACTTCGACTACGTCGGCATCCTGCAGTTCGGATTGTTCCTCTTCTCCGGCACCTTCGTGCCGGTGAGCAGCTACCCGGTGGCGCTGCAGGTGGTGGTGCAGGTGACCCCGCTCTACCACGGCGTCGAGCTGATCCGCGGGATCGCGCTCAACCAGCTCAGCTGGGCGGGCCTGGCCTGGCACACCGGCTACCTGCTACTCGCCACCATCCTCGGGCTGGCGATCGCCGCCCGCCGAATGACCCGCATGCTCTGCAAATAGCCCCGCCCCCGGAGTTGATCATGGACCTAGGTACATGGTCCGGGCGATTTTGCGTCCCAAACCCCATGGTCAACTCGGCTTGGCGGCCAAAAAAAGGCGTCAGTGTGGTGACCTCACCACACTGACGCCCTGGCAGGAGATCGGCGACCGCGCCGGGGTAGCCAGCCGACCGGTGCGGCTACTCAGAAAGTACCGCCCGGTTGCCGTCGATTGCCGGTGAGCGGATCCTGATCCGCGACATCCGCCAACGGATCGTCCTCACCGATCAGCCGCTCACCCAGCTTCGTCTGGCTCAGCCGGTCGCCGACGACGTCTTTACCCTCGACGTAGAGACGGTTGGCCTGAGCCTGCACCACCCCAGCCGCCTCCTGGACGGTCGGGTGATCCCACAACTGGCGAGCGGAGCTGACCAGCTGGTCGTAGCGCTCGCGACCGGCGCGGGCGCCGAGCACGAACCCGATCGCCACTCCGCCGAGAAACATCAGCTTGCCGCGCATAGTGACGGCTCCTTCCGCATTGCCTCGTCCCCCTGGCCCGACAGCACCATCTTCCTCCTGGAAGCCGGCCAGCCGCGACCCTGGGGCACAGCCTATCCGGCCGCCTCCCCACTGCGGCGTATCAGTGCACCCCGGCGTGCCTGCGCTGTACTGCCCCCGATGCCGGGTTTCTAAACCCTGTGGCGACGATCCGGTTGGCATCCGGTACGCTTGTCGGGTCCGGCCGGGCGTTGCCCGGCTGAACGTGCGGTCCCCCGTAGCTCAATTGGCAGAGCGCCCGGCTGTTAACCGGTAGGTTATAGGTTCGAGTCCTATCGGGGGAGCTTCCCACCGCGGCCGCGCCCGCGCCGCGGATAGCGGGCGGGGCGGTAGCTCAGCAGGTCAGAGCAGGGGACTCATAATCCTTTGGTCGCGGGTTCGAGCCCCGCCCGCCCCACCAACGCCCTGCCGCGCGACCCGGTGCGCGTCTCGTTCTCACGACTTAGGTTGGCGCCGCCGCAACTCCAGGCAGGTCACCGAATCGAGCTGCCGCGTCTCGGCTGACGATGAGACGGTCGGTCTCTGCGGCGTGCGCCGCGATCATCAGGTCGTGGGCGCTGCGAGGTGTGCCGGAGCGCCGTACGTACGCGATGAGTCGAGCATGATGCGCTGCCGTGGTCTCGGTGTAGTCGAGCACGTCGATTGCAGATGTGATCGCGACGAGCGCTCGGGCACGGCTGGCCGCGCGGGCCGCGGTGTCCGCGAGTTCGATACCAACGCGGTACTCCGCGATGGTAACTGCGGCCACGGCCAGCTCGTCGTTGTCGAGAGCGGCTCTGTCGATGGTGCCGCGTTCGTAGGCTATGAGGATGTTGGTGTCGAGGATCAGGCGGCGGCCCACGGATCGGTCCTGTCGGAGGTCAGTAGCGCTGTGGCCTCAGCGATGTCCGTTTCGAACCGCTCGTCTGGTGGGGTGGTTTCGGCAAGCGCCTCGCGAAGATCCTTTCCCGTTCGGCGATGTGCCGGCCGGATTTCGGCGATGGGACGGTTGCCGCGGGTAACCGTGACGCTCTCGCCCCGCTCGATCGCGTCAAGGAGATCGGAGAAGCGGCGGGACGCTTCAGTGGCTGTCATGGTCCGCATACCGCTAGCGTATCTGATTATCAGATCGTTCATCCCGCCATCGCCATGCCCCTGCCGTCACCAGGCTTTCCGGTACCGGTCAGCCTGCAACTTGCAGGTCCGATGAACGGTGAAGATCTGCTCTGCGCAACCGGGCTCGCGATCGAAGCGGCACTGAGTCACCCGACCCAGCGGCCCGAGAGGCAGGTGCACAACCAGCGGCAGCGGAGGAGAACGGGACAGCGGCGGTGATGCCTCCACGGTCCGCCGCCGGCTGCGGAGACGCGAAGCAGCGCACGCTTTTACTTACCGATGGCCGCCGCGAACGAAGGGGCCGACGGTGCTGTGCCGGGTAAGGGCGGCTGGCGGTGCCCCCGGGGCCAGGAGCCACTCGTCGCCGAGCGTGCCGATGGTCAGGTCGCCGGTGTCGAAGCGCAACACGAGGCCAGAGCTGCACTCGCCTTGATGGCCGACGATCACGGCACCGTCTGCAAGTCGGGCGTCGACGAACCGGGACAGCACATCTGGGTGTTGTGCTGGGCCTACCTCGGCTTGCCCGTGCGGCCCCATGTCGTAGGAGCCATAGGGATCTTCCTTGGCCAGCAGGAACTGGTCACCCCGGCCGTGTACGCCGATCGGGACTGCGTGGTCGAAGAACAGCCACGCGTGCAGCAGGCTCTCGGCGTCCGGTCCACGCTGTCCCGCGTGCCAGTGGCGGGCCTCGGTCACCTGGTCCAACCGCCGACCGACCATGTTCCTCAACCACTCGGTGACCATCCGCGGGTCGCTGAATCCCACGTACCGGCGCTGATGCTCGACCAGCAGGCTCTTCCACACGGCACGAGCCGTGGCCTCATACACATCGCCGACGCTGGTGTCGGCCTCAGTCACGACCACCTTAGTCACGGTCACCACGGTCGCCGGCTGGCTCCGCAGAGCCCACCAAGCGCCCAGCTCAGCCTCGTGCCGGAGCTCGTTGCCCACCACCGCCGCGACGTTCACCCCGGTCTGATCGGCGGTAGCGACCTCGACGGTGACGTGGGCGTATCGGGAGGACCGGTTGGTCTGCCGCATGAGCCGGAACGAGGCCATAATACCTACCCGGGCGGGCGCTTGGAAGCGGTCTGCACCAGCTCCACGACCTCCGCGACCAGTGCCGGCGGCGCGGCGAGCGTGGCGCTGGAGTCTGCGGTGTGTTCGGTTCCGTCCGCGTCAACCACGACTGCGCCGGCTTCCCGAGCGATGATGATCCCTGCAGCCATGTCCCATGGTTTGTTTGACAGCGTCACCACGGCGTTGGTGCGGCCGGCTGCGAGCCAGGCCAGGTCAAGGGCGGCTGAGCCGAGGATGCGAACGCGCAGGGCCTGGCTGGCCAGCGCGGCGGTCACCGCAAGTCGTGGCACGTTGCGTTCCTGTGCGCGATCGCCAATTGCGAAGTCGCCGATACTCACGATCGCGTCATGGAGACGGGACACCTCGCCGACGCGGATGGGCTCGCCGTTGAGGTAGGCGCCCTGGCCGCGTACCGCCGTGTAGCGCTCGCCGAGGAACGGCAGGTCAATCACACCGAGCACCGGTTGTTTGGCCTCCATCAGCGCCAGCGAGACGCCGCAGAGCGGTAGTCCGTGTGCGAAGTTCACCGTGCCGTCGACCGGGTCCAGGGTCCACTCTCGGGCGCTGCTGGCCCCGGAAGCGCCCTCCTCTTCGCCGAGGAGGCCAATGGACGGCGTGGCCCGTGCGAGGAAGGAGCGGAGTTCGCGTTCGACGGCGTAGTCGACTTCGGAAGCGTAGTCTCGGTCGCCTTTCGGCGTTAGGGTTCCCGCAGTCTGCTGGCGGATGAGTTCGCTCGCCATTGAGGCGGCTTCGATCGCGATCGCGAGCAGCGGATCAAGGTTGGTCACGGCTCGCTCCTTTGTGCCCAGGCCACGATCTGAACGTACCGGGGGTCTACCCGCCTCGTACAGGGACACACTTTGGCTTCCTCCTGCCGCATCTTTGCCGGCGCCGCCCCCGGGCGCGGGTCTCGGCGAACAGCAGCTGGTTGCCGGTCTCGGGCTGCTGCTCGAAACGAGCCTGGAGGTAGGGCTAGCGCCGTCGTCGCCAGAGGCACGTATGGGTCTGACCCGATTCGCGCCGACTAACCGTGCATCTGCTGACCGGAGCTCGTCACCGTAGGGCGCTGGCCAGGCAACCACCCAGGTTTTGGACCGGGTCAAGACGCGTCAGGGCGCAGGCCGTCGAGTACGAGGGTCAGGAGGTCGTCGGCGTGGGTCTGGCCGTCCGGGTGGTCGTAGGCCGTGCAGATGCCTTGCAGGGCCATGATGACGGCGCCGGCGCGCACGTCGTCACGAATGGCGCCGTCCGCGGCGGCAGCGGCCATCAGGTCCGTGATGGTCTCGCCCAACGCCTGGCTGCCCTCGCTCACGGCCCCCGAGTGCGTGGCCATGAACGCGGCGAGCGCACGGGCGAGGCCCTGATGGGTGTGCAGATAGCTCACCATGCTGCGCAGGAGGGTCGTCAACGCCTGTTCCGGGGGGAGGGTGGTCTGCAGTTCGCGGGCGCGGTCGCGCATCGCGTCGATCTCTTCGCGGTAGACCGCCTCGGCCAACGCCTCGCGGGTCGGGAAGTGGCGGTAGAGCGTGCCTGTGCCGACGCCGGCCAGCCGGGCGAAGTCGTCGAATCGCAGGTCGAAGTCGCCCGCGGCGAAGACCTCACGAGCCTTGGCGAGCAGGGCGGCGCGGTTTCGCCGGGCGTCGGCGCGTAGCGGTTTGGCAGTGGTCATGAGGGAGCCCCAGGTTGACAAACGGAAACTGTCTCCATATTTTCAAGTGGAAGCTATCTCCGATTATAGGCCATGGGGAGTCGTATGAAGATCTTGATGTTCGGCCGGGGCGTGATCGCCGCGACGTACGGATGGGCGCTGGAACGGGCGGGGCACGAGGTTGAGTTCTACGTCCGGCCCGGCCGCGCGGCGGCGTACGGGACTGCGATCGATCTTGAGCTGCTGGATGCGCGACGGCGGCTGCGGGGAGAACGTGTTACCGAAAGGTGGCAGGTGACCTACCGTGAGTCGCTGGAGCCGGACCACGACTTCGATCTGATCGTGGTAAGCGTGCAGCATTACAGCTTTCCAGACGCCGCGGCCTTCCTCGGGCCGCGCGTCGGCAACGCCACGGTACTCGTCTTCAACAACCTGTGGGTCGAGCCCCTGGCGGCGGTCGACCCCCTCCCCGCCGATCAGGTGGCCTGGGGGTTCCCCGGCGTCGGTGGCGGCTTCGGTGACGACGGCGTGCTGCGGGCGGCTCTCCTGCCGGTGGTCTTCTTCGGCACCCTCGACCAGCCGCCGACCGAGCGTGGCCGAGTCGTGCGCGAGGCATTCCGCCAGGCCGGGCTCAAGCTTCAGGAGAAGACGGACTTCCGCGGCTGGTTGTGGATCCACTTCGTACTGAATGCGGGTATGCACGTGCAGAGTCTGAAGCTGGGCTCGCCCGCCGGGTTGATCGGGGCGCCGCGCAACGTCCGCGAGATGTTGCTCGCCGTACGTGAACTGCTGCCGCTCGTCGAGGCCCGCGGCATCGACCTGCGGCGGCACCGAAGCGACGTGCTGCCCCTCAAGGCGCCCGTCTGCCTGACGGCACCTGCACTCGCCTGGCTGCTTGGACGTTTCGCGCCGGTGCGTCTGACGCTGGAGTCCCACGCCAACCCTGAGGAGCTGCGCGCGTTCGGCCGCGACACCTTGGCGGAAGCGCGCCGGTTGGGCGTTGCGGTACCGCGCCTAGCGGCAGCCGAGCCCTACTTCGCCGGCACCGCGGCAGGCTAGCCGCGGGCTCCGCCGACCGCCGGGTCGCCTCACCCTCCTTATCTCCTTCGGCCGCGCCTTCCTCGCCAATCCCGACCTCGTCGAGCGGCTGCGGGAGAGCTGATCTTGGCACAGGCTGACGAGGCCGGCGCTCGTGCGGTCGGTGGCCAGACACCGGACTCCCACGCCGCTGCGGCACGCGCGGTGGCTGGCGCGGTCGCTTCGCGCGGCGGTCGCATCGTAGGCGGGCGCGGGTCGTCGCTGCTCCTTACCAAGTCCCCGTAGTCGTCCCAGGCTGGCTAGAGACCGCGTTCGCCGGTGCTGCGCTCGACACAGAACTCGTTGCCCTCCGGATCGAGCAGCGTGACCCAGCCCAGCCCGTCGGCTCTGCGGTGGTCCTCGTGAAGCGTGGCGCCCAGCCCGATGATCCGCTCGACCTCGTCGTCACGGCTCCGCTCGGTGGGCATCCAGTCGAAGTGGATCCGGTTCTTTACGGTCTTATCCTCAGGCACCCGGATGAACAGCAGGCCGGGTACGGGTGAGGGTGCCTCGATGAGGGCCTCGGGGTCGCCAGGGTTGTCCTCGGCTGAGACCGGCCAGCCGGTCACTTCGCTCCAGAAGCTCGCAAGCCGGTACGGGTCGGCACAATCGATGGTGACGTGGCGAAGGATCATGTCGAAGCAGGGTAGTCAGGCGGAGACCCCATTGCATGCCTATTTCAACATGCGCGGATCTCAGAGAGAGCGCACTTGATGCTCCGGCCGGTGCCGATCAGTCGTCGGGTGCGGTCAGTGCACCGAAGTCGTGGACGAAGCGGGGCAGGAGGCGGGCCAGCGCCGCGCGGTCGTCGTCGCTCCAGTCGCTGGTCGCCTGGGCGATGGCGCGTCGGCGGAATTCGTGGATCTGGGCGAGCACGTCCTGGCCGCCGGCCGTGAGCACCAGCAACGAACGTCGCCCGTCGCGCTGGTCGGCTTCCCGCCGGACCAGCGAGGCCTCCCACGCGAGTCCCGCGAGCCGGCTGGCGCGTGGTTGGTCTACGTCGAGTTGAGCGGCCACCTCGGTGACCGTGAGGTTCTCGCCCTGTTCGGCGGCGGCTGCCAGCAGGTCGAGGAGTTCGAACACGGCGTCGGGTAGTGCCGCATGACTGCGGGCGCCTTCACCGGTGCGCCGAGACAGTCGCGCCAACGCGCGACGCTTCTGCGCCCGCCGCAGCGCCACGAGCGCGCCCTCAATGGTGGCGATCTGTGCGGTCTTGCCCATCCGGATCACTCCATGCATAATCAGAGACAAGTACTTGTCATGCTACAAGTAAAATGGCTCATGCTGATGGACACACCCAAGCCGCTCGGATACTGGCTCCAGCATCTTCACAACCTGCTCGAGACTCACTTCACCCTGGTTCTGGCCGATCTCGTGAGCAACCGCCGGGAGTGGCAGCTGCTCAGCACGTTGACCGGGGGCCCGCGCAGCCGCACCGACCTGGAGCGGGCACTCGCCCCGTTCTGGACCGGCGGTGGGCCCAGCCTGCGGCAGGTCTTGGCGAATTTGCGGCCCGCGGTTGGGTCGAAGAGCCGAACAGCACGGTCACCCTGACCGAGACCGGCCTGGCGGCGCACGCCGCGCTCGCCCCACGGGTCGACCAGACCCGGGCCGTCGTCCTGGGTGGCCTCACCTTGGACCAATATCAGGAGACCGTCCGCATCCTCTCGGTCATGGCCGGCAATGTCGAGGCTGCCCTCGCGTCCCGTACCACCGAGACGGCGGGCGACCCGTTCGGCGGGGGCCGTTGACAGTTGCGACCGTTGGTCAGTGTGCGCCGCCGGTGGCCGGGACAGCATGCTCGGCGGCCCGGCTGACCTGTTCCCAGCCTGCCCAGGTTTCCATTCGCCGGCGGGAGATGTCGAACGCGAGGTCGTAGACCATGCTTCCGAGCAGGAGTCGCAGCGGCGGGTCGTCGCTGTCGACCAGTTTCAGCAGTGCCGCAGCGGCTAGCCGAGGCTCGCTGTCGATCGAGCCTGCTGCCCATTGTCGCTCCAGTTCGGAGCGCAGCGTCGCGTACGCCTCGCTGGGGCTGGTGGAGGTCATGCTGGTGTAAAGGTCGGTCCAGTAGCCGCCGGGCTGCACGATGCTGACCTTGACGCCGAAGGCAGCCGCCTCCATCGCGAGGGCCTCGCTCATGCCTTCGAGCGCGAACTTGCTCGCGCTGTACATCCCGGTGCTCGGGAAGCCGCCGAGCGCGGCGATGCTGGAGATCTGCACGATGTGACCGGCGCCTCGGGCGCGTAGGTGCGGCAGCACGGCCTGGCTGACCCAGAGCGCTCCGAAGAGGTTGACCTCGAACTGGTTGCGGGCCTCGGCTTCGGTGAACTCTTCGATCATTCCCAGGGACATGGTGCCGGCGTTGTTGACAACGATGTCGAGTCGTCCGAAGTGCTCGATCGCCGTGGTGACGGCGGTGACGACCGCCGCCCGGTCGGTCACGTCGAGTGGCAGGGTCAGCAGCCGGTCACCGTGGCGCCCGGTGAGGTCGTCCGGGACGATGCTGCGGGCAGCGGCGACCACCTGGTCGCCGCGTTCGAGCGCGGCGGTGGTGAACGCGCGGCCCAGGCCCCGGCTGGCGCCGGTGATGAACCAGGTACGGGGGCTGTCGCTGGCTGGGGTGCGCATGACCGGGTACTCCCTCTGTAACGCGAGACGAGACGGACCGTCTCGCTTCTCGCCAACGTTAGGCCCCTCCCGGTCCGCATGTCAAGACGAGACGGTCCGTCTCGCTCTTGGTAGGCTAAGCAGATGACGGCACCGCGCAGAGCCTCGCCCAACACGGCCCGCCGAAAGGAAGCCTCCCGGCGGGCGATTCTCACCGCGGCCTTCGACCTGCTGCAGGAGGTTGGATACGCCAAGCTCAGCATCGAGGGGATCGCCGCGCGTGCCAGCGTCGGCAAGCAGACCATCTACCGCTGGTGGCCATCCAAGGGGATGGTCATCTTCGATGCCTTCCTGATGCTCAGCGAGGGCGCAGACGGTGGGCCCCCAGCGTTGCCCGACACCGGCGACCTGGCAGCCGACCTGACGGCGGTGCTCCGTGCCACGATTGCCGAGTTGAACGATCCCCGGTACGACCAGCCGATGCGCGCGCTGGCGACCGAGATCGCCCACGACCCCGAGCTCGCAGCCGCCTACGCGCAACGGCTGGAGGGGCCGTTGCAGCAGGCCAAGCGGCAACGGCTGGGCAGCGCTCAACGGGCCGGGCAACTCGCCGAGGACATCGACCTCGACGTGGCGGTGGAGATGGTCTGGGGGCCGGTGCTCAACCGTTGGCTGCTGCGCACCGGGCCGCTCACCGCCGAGTACGCCGACCGGGTCGTCACCACCGCGCTAAACGGCCTGCGCCCTCGCCAGCCTGGCCGCTGAGCCCAGAGTCACTACCGACACCGCGGCGCACATCCTCATCTCGCCTGCCGCGCCCTTGTGCGCCGGGCCGTGCTAGACATTTCAGCGTGGGTCTGAAAAAGGACGCGGCGCTGCAGGCCGCCCTGCACGAGGGCTGGACCAGCGCCTGCCAGCTGTACGAGCACCTGCACGCTGGCGGCGACCTCGCGGTCTTACCACCCGGCCCGGTCCGGCTCAACCCGGGCGAGGTGGCGTACGCCGACACCGTGCTCGGCTATGCCCGCTTCTACGGCATGAACGTGACCTACCAGCAGCACAGCACGCTGCTACTGGGCTCCGCGGGTTTCGTCGCCGCCGGGTTGACCGCGAACATGATCGCGAACTCGTCGGCCCGGCGTCGAGCCGAGGCGCAGGCCGCGGGCCAATGGCGAGACCACGCGCATGTCCGGACCATCCTCACCAACCATCGGCTGCTCTGCGACTACGGAGGCCAGTGGCTGAGCTTCTGGCACGAGGGCATCGTGGAGTTCCAAGGGGACCTGGCGCAGTGGTTGTTCGTCCTGCGCTACGAGGTGGGCGACCCGGTCCTGCTGCATGGCCCGGGGGCGCCGTGGTTTGCGGTAGCCGTCGCACACCTCGGGTATGGCCGCCCGGGCTTGCAGCTGCCGGGGCTCATGGTGCTCGCGAACGCGGTGGCTGATGCCGTCGCGCAGCGGCGGCGCGCCATCGAAGGCGAGGTCGTCGCCGGGACCGGCGGCGACGGCGCTCCGACTTAACGGAGGTACCATCCATTGTCTTCACATCCGACGCCGCCCGGCACCGCGGTGACCGCTGCCGCCGCAGGCACCTGGCGGATCGGCGATCTGACCGTCAACCGGCTCGGGTTCGGCGCCATGCGCCTGACCACGAACGCCGACGGCGGCTCCAGTGAGCGCGACCGGGCGATCAGCGTGCTGCGACACGCAGTCGACCTGGGCGTCAACCATATCGACACCGCGGCGTTCTACTTCTCCCCGCTGCGCTCTGCGAACGAGCTGATTAATCGGGCGCTCGCACCGTACCCAGACGACCTCCTGGTCGCCACCAAGGTGGGCCCGGGGCGGGATCCCGCCGGCGGCTGGTTGCCGTTGGCCCGGCCAGATCAGCTGCGCGGGCAGGTCGAAGAGAACCTTCGCCAGCTCGGGCGCGACTATCTTGACCTGGTCTACCTGCGCCAACACGGACTCGACTCGATCGCCGAGCACTTCGGCGCGCTAGCCGAGCTACGCGACGCTGGTCTGATCCGCCAGCTTGGGATCTCCAACGTCCGGCCCCAGCACCTCGCCCAAGCCCAGGCCATCGCGCCGGTGGCCGGCGTGCAGAACCCGTACGGCGTCGATTACCGGCGGGTGCAGGACGGGTTCGTGCGCAGCTGCGGCGAGCAGGGTGTGGCGTTCGTGCCGTTCTTTGCGATCGCTGGCGCTGGACGTGAGGCGGGGGTCAGCAGCGCCGAAGGCGAGGACATCGTCGCCGTCGCCCGCAACCACGGCGCGACGGCGGCGCAGGTCCGGCTGGCCTGGACGCTTCACCAGGGCCCGCATGTGCTCGCCATCCCGGGCACCGGCAACCCCGATCATCTGGTCGCCAACGTGGCCGCCGGCGCCCTTGCGCTCTCACCGGAGGAACTGGCCCTACTCGACGCCGCCGAGGGCGGCTGACGCCCCCGGCGACCAGTTTCTCGAGAAAGTCCGCGAGCCGGAGTCGGATCGGGGTAATGGTCTTCGTAGCAGTGGTGAGGCCGTCCACTGGCCGCGACCCACCCGCTCAACCCTTCTCACGGAGATGATCATGACCGCTAGCTACACCTTCGACGTCTTCTCCAGCCTCGACGGCTTCGGCGCCGCCGGCGGTGACTGGACCGGCTACTGGGGCAAGCAGGGCCCCGAGCTACTCAGCCACCGCCTCGCCCAGTACCGCCAGGAGCAGCGGATGGTCTTCGGGGCCACCACGTACCGGATGTTCACGCAGATGCTCGCCTCGAGCACCGAGGAGTCCGAGGTGCGTGACCCGTGGGTCACCCGGATGACGAACCTGCCGGCGACCGTGGTCTCGACCACGCTGCAGGGACCCCTCGACTGGCCGGAGGCGACCGTCGTGGCCGGCGACGCGGTGGACGTCGTCGCCCGGCTCAAGGAGGAGTCTGACGTGCCGCTGCGCTCGCACGGCAGCCTGTCGATGAACCGGGCGCTGATGGCCGCCGGTCTGGTCGACCGCGTCCAGGTGACGCTCTTTCCGGTAATCACCGGTCAGACCGGCCTGGAACGGATCTTCGAGGGAGCGGCCGACTTCGACCTCGACTTGGTCGAGAGCCGGACGCTCGACGGCAACATCCAGGAGCTCATCTACCGGCCCACTCTGCACAGCTGAGCCCGTACACCCGAATCATAGGAGTGACATTCACATGCATTACCTGGTCTCGGTGGTCGACGATTCGGCGGGCCTCGCCACGCCGGACGAGATGACTGCCATCAATGCTTTCAACGACCGGCTCAAGGCGCGGGGGCACTGGGTCTTCGCCGGCGGCCTCGCCGCGCCCGGCACGGCTACCGTCATCGACCATCGGGGTGCGGAGGCGATAGTCACCGATGGGCCGTTCGTCGAGACTAAGGAGCACCTGGCTGGCCTTTGGGTCATCGAGGCCGCGGACCTCGATGTGGCGCTCGAGTTGGCAGCCGAGGGGTCGAAGGCGTGCAACCGGAAGCTCGAAGTACGGCCGTTTCTCGGTGTCGCATCGGGGTAGCGGCGTTCGTTGGAGGGGTGAGGGCCTGCCCGAGTCTGCGGCCAGGCCATGAGAGGAGACGAGCTGAGATGACGGAGTACCTGATCGCGTTCGACGACGGCGACATGGTCATTCCTCCGGGGGAGTTGCCTGATGCGGCCAAGGCCGCCCACGCCGTGATCCAGGAGGCGAGGCAGGCGGGGGTGTGGGTCTTCGGCGCCGGGCTGGAGCACCACGACGTGGTGAGCGTGGTGGCCCCCGACGGGACGGTGACCGATGGCCCTTACCCGGAGACCAAGGAGCACATCGGCGGGTTCGCGGTCGTTGACGTGCCGTCGCACGAGGCGGCGCTGGAGTGGGCCGCAAAGCTAGCGGCGGCCTGCCGCTGCCCGCAGCAGGTCTTCCAGGTGCTACCCGACCCGACCGCCAGGTGAGGTGCAGGCAGCGGCGTGACCGACGTGCGGGAGGCGATCACCCGTGCCCACCACCAGGAGTGGGCGCGGGTGGTCGCCTCCTTGACCAGGCGGTTCGGTGACCTCGACATCGCCGAGGAGGCGGCGGCCGAGGCGTTCGCGACCGCCGTCGCCCGGTGGCCGGCCGACGGCGTCCCGCCCAATCCCGGCGCCTGGCTGACCACCACCGCCAACCGCAAGGCCATCGACCGGCTCCGGCGGGAGCACAAGCGCGACGACAAGCAGCGGGAGGCGCAGCTGTTGTACGACGACGCCCCGCCGGAGCCGCTCGGCCCCATCGACGACGACCGGCTCCGGTTGATCTTCACCTGCTGCCACCCGGCGCTCTCGACGGAGACCCGGGTGGCGCTGACTCTGCGCATGGTCGGCGGTCTGAGCGTGCCCGAGATCGCCCGCGCCTTCCTGGTGCAGGAGACCGCCATGGGGCGGCGGATCACCCGTGCGAAGGCCAAGATCAAGGCGGCGCGCATCCCGTACCGGGTGCCATCCGGGGACGATCTCCCGACCCGCCGGTCGGGCGTGCTCGCGGTGCTGTTCCTCGTCTTCAACGAGGGCTACCTGGCGACCGGCCCCGACCTCGATCCGGTACGTCCCGATCTGACCGCGGAGGCGATCCGGCTCACCCGGCTGCTCCGTACGCTCCTGCCGGACGACGGTGAGGTGGCCGGGCTGCTGGCGCTGATGCTGCTCACCGAGGCCCGCCGCACCGCCCGGATCTCGGCCAGTGGCGAGCTGGTCACGCTCGTTGAGCAGGACCGTGGGGCCTGGGATGCGGCGCTGGTCGCCGAGGGCCACCGGCTGGTGCGCGAGCGCCTGGCCACCGGAGCGGCGCCGGGTCGCTACCAGATCCTCGCCGCTATCAACGCCGTGCACACCTCCGCCCGCGACGCCCGCGACACCGACTGGTCCCAGGTCGTCGCCCTCTACGATCAGCTCGTCCACATCGACCCATCGCCGGTCGTCGCCCTCAACCGGGCCGTCGCGGTAGCCGAGGTCGACGGCCCGGACGTGGCGCTCGCGGCGGTCGACCGGCTCGGTAATGCGCTGGCCGGCTATCACGCCTACCACGCGACCCGCGCCGACCTGCTCCGCCGGCTGGGCCGCAGCCAGCAGTCGCGCGCGGCGTACGACCGCGCCATCGAGCTGGCGGGCAACACCGCCGAGACCGCCTACCTGACCCGCCGCCGCGACCAGCTGCGGTAGCAACGTACGCATTTGCCGGGCCCCCGCGCCCGCGGCTGTTCTGGCAGTATGGCTCCGGGCACCGACGCTAGGGGACGGGCGGTGCTCACGGTGGTCGTCCCGACCAGCAGGTCTGTGCCGGGACACCAGCGGGATCCCCAGCCGTCTCACCCCAGCGTGCTTTTCGCCGAGGAGGATCGACCATGAACGGGCTGCCCTGGCGCGAGCACTACCCGGCCGGGACCCAGCCGGATATCGGCGAACCACCCGCCCGCAACGTGCCGGAACTATTGCGGCCATCCGCCGCATTGGACGCCGACGCGGTCGCTTTCACCCAATGTATGCCGAACGGCATGAACGGTTCACTTCGGTACGGCGAGGTTGAGCGGCTCGCCGATGAGTTCGCGGTGTATCTGCGGGAGGTCGTCGGGCTCGACGCGGGCGACCGGGTCGCGGTGCAGCTGCCCAATTGCCTGAGCTACCCAGTGGTGGCCTTCGGCATCCTGAAGGCCGGCTGCGTGCTGGTCAACACCAACCCGCTCTACACAGCCTCCGAGATGACACACCAGTTCCGCGACTCCGGAGCGCGGGCGCTGGTCATCATCGACATGTTCGCCGACCGGCTGCCGCAGGTGCTGCCCGCCACGCGGATCGAGTCGGTGGTCACGGTGCGGATCTCCGACTTCTTCCCCGCGGTCGTCGCCGGCATCATCCGGGCCACGCAGCGCTACTGGAGCCGGACGATCCCGCCCATTACCGTCGAGCACACCCCGCTGCAAGCGGCGCTGGCGGCGGGACGCGACCGACTCGAACGTGGCGCGGAGGCCCAGGCTTATCTCGAGGGCATCGGGCTCGACTCGGTTGCCGCGCTGCAGTACACCGGAGGCACCACCGGCGTCTCCAAGGGAGCGATGTTGTCACACGGCAACCTCGTCGCCAACACCCTCCAGATGCTCGAGATGTGCGGGTCCCACCTGCGGCCGGGGAAGGAGACGGTGCTCACCGCGCTGCCGCTCTACCACGTGTTCGCCTTCACGGTGAACCTGATCGGCTTCTACTACCGCAGTGGACGCAACATCTTGATCCCGTCGCCCCGGCCGCCCAGCAACCTGCGGCGCGCCTTCGAGAACTACCCGATCACGTGGCTCTCCGGGGTCAACACGCTCTTCAACGCGCTGCTCAACGAGCGTTGGTTCCTGGAGTACCCGCCGCGGCACCTGCGGGCCTCGGTCGCCGGTGGCATGGCGCTGCACCAGTCCGTCGCCGAACACTGGCGAGACGTCACCGGTACGCCGATCGTCGAGGGTTACGGCCTGACCGAATCGTCCCCGGTGCTGACGTTCAATCCGCTCGGTGGCAGCGTCAAGGACGGCACCATCGGGATTCCGGTGCCCTCGACCGAGATCCGCTGCCTCGACGACGCCGGCAACCCGCTCCCGCCCGGCGAGCCGGGCGAGCTGGTGGCGCGGGGCCCACAGATCATGCAGGGCTACTGGCAGCGCCCCGAAGAGACCCAGCAGACGCTCGCCGACGGTTGGCTGCACACCGGCGACATTGCCGAGATGGACGAGGAGGGCTACTTCCGGATCGTCGACCGCAAAAA
The DNA here is from genome assembly GCF_016925615.1 of Natronosporangium hydrolyticum. Classification (NCBI taxonomy): domain Bacteria; kingdom Bacillati; phylum Actinomycetota; class Actinomycetes; order Micromonosporales; family Micromonosporaceae; genus Natronosporangium; species Natronosporangium hydrolyticum. The sequence goes on along the minus strand of NZ_CP070499.1, from coordinate 3,617,852 downwards.
GGACATGGTCCTGGTCAGTGGCTTCAACGTGTACCCCAACGAGGTCGAGGAGTGCATCGCCGCCCTGCCGAACGTGCGGGAGGCGGGTGTCATCGGTGTGCCCGATCCCAAGACCGGTGAGGCGGTGCGCGCCTTCGTCGTCGCCGACGAGCCGGCACCGTCGCAAAGCGACATCATCGCGCACTGCCGCGAGTACCTGGCACCCTATAAGGTGCCACGAAGCGTCGAGTACCGCGACGAGCTGCCCAAGAGCCCGATCGGCAAGATTCTGCGTAAGGAGTTGCGCACGGAGGTCGGCGCTAAGCCGGCATCCGGGACGACGGGCTCCACGCCCGAGGCGACCACCGGGTCGCAGGAAGCGTAGCTATGTCGAATCCGTCAATACTCTCGCTCGCGTTCGAGCCGCCTCCCGCAGACCACCAGGTGGTCACGCAGTTCGAGCAGGTCATGCTCATCGCGCTGGTGTTCGTGATCATGTTCGGGCTCGGCGCCGGTCTGACCCCGCGCGACCTCGTCTCCGCCCTGCGTCGACCGTGGGGCCTGATCATCGCCTGGCTCACCCAGTTCGGGATCATGCCGCTGCTCGCCTTCCTGTTGGTGATCGGGCTGATCCTCCAGCTGCCGTCGGAGTTCGTCGCCCCGCTGGCGCTGGGCGCGTTGTTGATGGGGTCGGTGCCGGCCGGCACCACGTCGAACATCTTCACCTACTTCTCCAAGGGCAACCTTGGGCTCAGCGTCATGATGACGACCAACTCGACGCTGTGGGCGCTCGTGATGACCCCGCTGGTGCTGCACCTCTACGGCACCCGTTTCATGCCGGCGGGCATGGAGCTGCAGATCCCGATCGCCAACATCGTCGTCACGCTGGTGATCCTGCTGGTGCCGGTGGCGCTCGCGATGCTGGTCCGCCGCTACAGCCCCAACATCGGTGCGGTGATGGAGCTACTGGGCGGCTTCTTCGGGTTGTTCTTCATCGTCTTCCTGATGGTGACCTGGGTGCCGCGCAACTGGCAGTTGCTGGTGGGGACGCCGTGGCAGGTCTACCTGGTCGCCATCTGCCTCGGGCTCTTCGGCATCGCGGTGGCCTACTGGATCGCGCGCGCGATCAAGCTGCACCCGATGAACGCGCGAACGGTGGGGCTTGAGACCGGCATCCAGAACGGTCCACTCGCTATCGCCATCGTCCTGCTCAGCTTCCAGGGGCACCCGCAGTTGGGGTTGCTGTTGCTCGTGCCGGCGCTGTATTCGCTCTTCATCGTGATCGTGGCGACCTTCGTCACCCTGTACTTCCGGCGCGCGAACCTTGCTGCGGAGCAGAAGATTCCGAACCTCCTCTGAGGAGCGCCCTAGCGAGCCTCGGGGTCGCGGCCGCCGAACACTTGCCGTTCGACCGCGTCCGCGAGCAGTTCCCGCACCTCCCGGAGGCTGGTGGCCGGCTCCGGAGTCAGTAGTTGGAGGCACAGGCCGTCGATCAGCGCCAGTAGCACAGTGGCGTGCCGGGGGAGGTCTGCGGCCGGCAGGGCTCCTTCTTCGGCCAGGACCTCGAACCAGGCATCGACCCGGTGCCGGGCGTGGGCGGTGAAGGCCGACAGCAGTTGCCGGGCCTGGTCGGTCCGCTCTGGTCCAAGCGCGGCGGCGTAGAGCGCGAGCCACTGCTCCAGGCCCAACCGGTCGTGGTCAGTCGGTGGCAGGAACTGAGCCAGGCACTCGGTCAGCCGCTCCGCTGGCGGCACCGAGCGGTCGGTGATCCGCAGATCACTCAGCTGGGCGTTGAGGGTCAAGCCGGCGACGGCGTCGAGGAGCGCCCGCTGGGTCGGGAAGTAGTGCCGCAGGGTGCTCGCACCGATGCCGGCGCGGTCGGCCACCGCGCGCACGCTCAGCGCCGACATGCCGCGTTCGGTGGCGATCTCACCCGCCGCCCGCAGGATCTGCTCCCGTCGTCCGCTCATCGTCATCCTCACTGCTCAAGCCGCTAGTACGGCGTACTAGTACGCTGTGCTAGTCTGGCCGTCCGGGTGGTTTGGTACACCGTACTAGGGGAGGTGTCATGTCGGGCGATCTGGAGCCGCTGGTCGAGTACGGGATCGACATGGTCCGCCGCGCGCCGCACCTGTACGCGCTCACCGCGGCGTACTGGGGGCTGATTGCGACTGTGCTCGCGACCCGCTACCTCGCGCGCCGGCAACGGGCCAGTGAGGTCGCCATGCGGGCGGTGGTCGGGTTGGGGGCGGTCTCGCTGGTACTAGCCTTCGTCGATGTTGCGGTCCGCGGCCAGGAGTTGATCCAGATCTCGCTGGTGGCGTACTTCGCGACCCCGCTCGGGGTGGGGTATTACTTCATCCGCCGCTGGGACGGGCGGCCGGTCACCGGCTGGGGTGGGGTCGCGCTTCGGCAGATCACCTATGTCCTCGCGTTCCTGGCCTTCGTGGCGCTGAGCGTGGTCGACGGGGACCCGTGGTGGTTCAGCCGGCCGGAGATCGACCGCAGCGACCCGGTGACGATGCTCGAGACGACAAACTGGCTTCAGCTCATGGCGACGGTCTTCGGCCTGGTCGTGATCATCGAAGCGGTCAGCCCGGTGCTCGGTGGTTCCGACGAGAAGACCGGCCGGCGGGGGTGACCGGCGGATCGCCCGCCCGGCCGACTGTTTCCATCTCGTTACCGACGGAGCCTTGACCCTCTTCCGTCGCGTGCCCTACGTTACGGGAACCGGTTTCAGAAACCGGTTCCGGTGACGCTCGGTGATCCTGCGGGCGTCGCGATACAGGGCGGGGGGCGAGCGGGCATGTCAGTGGTGACCATTCACGACGTCGCCCGTCAGGCGGGTGTCGCGGTCGCCACCGTGTCTCGGGTCATGAACAACACCGGCCAGGTGCGGGCGGAGACCCGGCAGCGGGTCCTCTCAGCCGTGACCACACTCGGCTACCGGCCCAACCGCACCGCTCGGGGCATGGCCCGGGGGCGGCTCGCGACGGTCGCCGTGCTGGTGCCGTTCGTGACCCATCCCTCCGCCTTCGCCCGGGTGCAAGGGATGGTGGAGTCCTGCCGGGATCTCGGGCTGCCGGTCAGTCTGTTCGATGTGGAGTTGCCGGAGCACCAGGGCGAGCATCTCCGGGCGCTCGCCGGCGACCTGCGCCCGGAGGGCCTGGTGGTGGTCTCGCTGCAGCTCACCAGCGACGAGCGGGCCCGGCTGGATGAGGCCGGCCTGCGGCCGGTGCTGGTCGACACCGAGGCGGCCGGGCTCTCGACGGTCTGCATCGACGACGAGGCCGGCGGGGCGCTCGCCACCAACCACCTGCTCGAACTCGGGCATCAGCGGGTCGGGTTCATCGGCGACCTGGAACACGACCGGTTCGGCTTCACCGCCAGCGAGCGCCGGCACGCCGGTTATCTCCGTGCCCTTGCCGAGGCAGGGTTGCCGCAGCGAGCCGGGTATCAGCGGACCGGCCCGCACGGCCGGGAGACCGCCCGGGAGCACGCTCGGGCGCTGTTGGCGCTGGCGGAGCCACCGACCGCCATCTTCGCCGCCTCCGACACCCAGGCCCTCGGCGCGCTGGAAGCCGCCCGGGAACAGGGATTGACGGTCCCGGACGACCTGTCCGTGATCGGCTTCGACGACGTGGAGATCGCCGAGCATGCCGGCCTCACCACGATCCGGCAGCCGCTGGTCGACTCCGGACGGCAGGCCGCCCGGATCGTCGAGCAGGAGCGGGCCGACCCTGGCCGCGCCGCCGAACGGTGCGTGCTTGACATCACCCTGGTGGCGCGTCAGACCACCGCACCCCCACACCACAGCGCCGCCGCGGGCAGGCGGCGGCGCGCGGCTCGTCCAGTCGGCGGTTAGTCGACCGGAGCCGAGCCGTCCCACCAACCATACGAAGGAACCAAGAGAGGACGATACCCGATGAAACGTCCCGCAGCTACGGTGGCTGGCGCCACCGCCACGCTGCTCCTGCTGGCTACGGCCTGCGGGGGAGACGACGCCGAAGCCGCCACCGCGGCGTGCGACGGCACGGTCGACAGCGGCACCGTCACGATGTTCGCCCATGAAGGCTCGGAGGCTGATGCCTACCGCCAGGCCGTCGACGACTTCAACGCCACCCGGGGGCAGGAGCTCGACCTGACCGTCGAGCTAACCATGATCCCGGAGGGGCAGTACACCGATCAGGTAAACGCCGCCGCGGCCAGCGGCGACCTCCCGGACGTGCTCGACCTGGACGGCCCGAACATGGCCAACCTGGCCTGGGCGGGCACCATCACCTCGCTCGACGACTGCATCTCGGACGAGCAGCGGGAAAACCTGCTGCCGTCCATCATCGAGCAGGGCACCTACGCCGACCGGCTGTGGGCCGTCGGCAGCTTCGACTCCGGCCTCGGGCTCTTCGCCTGGCGGTCGGCGCTGGAAGAGGTGGACGCCCGCATCCCCACCTCGGCGGCGGATGCCTGGACCGCGGAGGAGACCGAGCAGGTGCTGCGGGACCTGCAGGATGCCGGCTACGACCACCCGCTGGACACCAAATTCTGGTACGGGTCGCAGGGGGAGTGGTTCAGCTACGCCTTCGCGCCGATCGTCTGGTCCGCCGGCGGTGACCTGATCGACCGCTCCGACTACCAGAGCGCGGACGGCGTACTCAACTCGCCGGCGGTGGTCGACGCCTTCACCACGTTCCAGCGGTGGGTGGCCGACGGCCTGATCGACGCCGACGCCGCCGACGACAACAACTTCCTAGCTAAGGACGCACCGCTGTCCTGGGTGGGCAACTGGATGTACCCCGCCTACTACGAAGCCGCCGGCGACGACCTGATCGTGTTGCCGCTGCCCGACTTCGGCACCGGCAGCAAGACCGGCATGGGGTCCTGGGCGTGGGGCATGACCTCGGCGGCCGAAGACCCGGATGCGGCCTGGGCGGTGATCGAGTTCCTCATCTCGGACCCGGTCATCGCAGAGATCACCAGCGCCAACACCGCAGTGCCCGCCACCCTCTCCGGGGTCGGCGACGCCGACCTCTACGGTCCGGGCGGAACCATGGAGCTCTTCGCCGATCAGCTGGCAGAGGCGCCAAACGTGGCGGTGCCGCGGCCGGTGACCCCGGCCTACCCGACCATGACCCAGACCATGACGGCCGCCATCGACGACATCGTCCAGGGCGCCGATGTCCAGCAGGTGCTGGACGGGGCGGTGGCGCGGATCGACGCCGACATCGAAGCCAACGAGGGCTACCCGGAGCCGGGTAATTCCTGAGTGACCTGTCCCGCCGGCCGACCGGCCCGGCCGCTGCCGGCTCCGGTCGGCCGGCGGGACAGGCGAGGAGCACTTCATGTCACGTACTCGGCGTAAGCGTCCCGGGCAGGCCGCCACCGCATGGGCCTTCTCTGCTCCGGGGTTGTTGTTACTGGCCGCTTTCATGGTCCTACCGTTCGCCTTGGCGCTCGGCTTCTCGTTCACCAACGAACGGCTCATCAGTCCACTGCCGACCCGCTTCGTCGGGCTCGACAACTACGTCTCCGTGCTCACCGACGCCACCTTCTGGCGAGCGCTGCGTAACAACGCGGTCTTCGTCCTGGTGGTGGTGCCGGTGCAGACCACCTTCGCGTTGTGGTTGGCGGTCCTGGTCAACCGCCGGCTCCGGGGCAGCATCTTCTTCCGAAGCGTCTTCTTCCTGCCGGTGATGACGGTGATGGCCGCCGCGGCGGTGGTCTGGACGCTGCTCTTCCACCCCCGCGGCCTGGTGAACGCGGTGATGGAGCTGGTCACGTTCGGTGCCTTCTCGCCGGACTGGCTCAACTCGACCACCTGGGCCCTGCCCGCCATCATGATCGTCTCGATCTGGCAGGGGGTCGGCTTCCAGATGATCGTGCTGCTGGCCGCGCTCCAGGATGTGCCGGATCAGCTGTACGAGGCGGCGGCGCTCGACGGCGCCACCGGATGGCAGCAGTTCACCAACGTGACCCTGCCGGGCATCCGGAACGGCCTCATCTTCGTGATCACGGTGACCACCATTATGGCGTTCCGGCTCTTCGACCAGGTCTGGATCATGCCGCGTACGCCGGGTGGCCCACTCAACTCCACCCGGACTGTGATGTTGGAGATGGTGGAGACCGGCTTCGGGCAGCAGCAGATCGGGCGGGGATCGGCGATCGCGGTCGTCTTCTTCCTGATCGTCCTGCTGGTGACCCTGGTTCAGCGGCTGTTCCTGCGCGAACGGAGGGAGGGATCGTGAGCCACGCTCGCGCGAACCAGAAAGGCCATATCGGACACTACGTGATCATGGTAGTGCTGGCGGCCTTCTTCCTCTTCCCACTGGCGTACATGTTCGCCTCAGCCTTCAAAGCCGACGACGCGGTGCTCGGCGGGAGCGACTCACTCGGCGCGTTTCTCCCGAGCCCTTGGGTGGGGTTGGACAACTTCCGCGACGCCGTGGAGCGGGCCTCTTTCCCGCGAGTCTTCCTCAACTCGGTGATCATCTCCGGCTCGATCGTCGCGCTCGGGCTGGTCGTGAACAGCCTGTTCGGCTATGCGCTCTCGCGGATGCGGTTCGCCGGCCAGCGACTGCTCGTGATCGGGGTAATCGCGCTGATTATCGTGCCGTTCGAGGCGCTGGCGGTGCCGCTGCTCTATCTGAGCGCCTCGCTGGGGTGGCTCGACACCTACCACGTACAGATCCTGCCGTTCGTGGCCAGCCCGCTGTTCATCTACCTCTTCTACAGCTTCTTCCTCAACATCCCGGTCTCGCTGGAAGAAGCAGCCAGAGTGGATGGTGCCGGCCCGGTGCGGATCTTCGTGTCAGTGGTGGCGCCGCTGGCCAAACCCGCCTACGCCACCGTGGCCATCCTCGGGTTCCTCTTCTCCTGGGGGCAGCTGCTCTGGCCGGTGATGGTAACCCGCGGGGTAGACGTGCGACCGCTGCCCCTCGGGATCGGTACCTTCATGACCACCCCGCCCGTCCAATGGGGAGACATCATGGCGTACGCGGCGATGATGACCGTCCCGCTCGTCATCATCTTCCTCATCTTCCAGCGGTACTTCGTCCGAGGCGTCGCCGCCACCGGAGTCAAGGGCTGACCGCGACGGCGCGGGCAACGCCTACCACCCAACGAAACGAGAGAACGGAACGGCATGGGGCTTCGACTCGCGGACCGCTGGATCTGGGACTTCTGGCTCGCCCAGGATGGCGCCGACCACCACCTCTTCTTTCTGCAGGCGCCCCGGTCGCTGGGCGACCCGGAGCTACGGCACTGGCACGTCTCGATCGGACACGCCGTCTCCACCGACCTGCGCGAATGGGAGCTGCTGCCCGATGTCCTCGCGCCCTCGCCCGAGCCGGCCTGGGACGACTACACCACCTGGACCGGCAGCGTGCTGCGGCACGATGGGCGGTGGTGGATGTTCTACACCGGCACCAGCCACCGGGAGGGGGGCAAGGTGCAGCGGGTCGGGCTCGCCACCTCCGATGACCTGGTCACCTGGCACCGGTACGGCCAGTCGCCGTTGATCGAGTCCGACCCCACCTGGTACGAGCAGCTCGACCTCGCGGCCTGGCCGGAGCTGGCCTGGCGGGACCCGTGGGTGCTGCAAGACCCGCAGACCGGCCGGTTCCACGCCTTCGTCACCGCCCGGGCGCGCAGCGGCGACCCGGCGGTCCGCGGCGTGATCGGGCATGCCACCTCCAGCGACCTGCTTGACTGGCAGGTCGGCCCGCCGGTCACCGCCCCCGGCGTCTTCGGCCACCTGGAGATCCCGCAGGTGGTCTGGGCCGGGGGCCGTTGGCAGCTGCTCTTCGCCACCCCACCGGCGCCGGCGGCGGTGGTCGCGCAGCGGCCGGCGGCCGGGATCCCGGGCACTCATCTGCTCTCCGCCGACAAGCTGCTCGGTCCGTACGAGTGGGAGACGCATCAGCTGGTGGACGGGGACCCGGCGGGGACCCGCTACGGGGGGCGGCTGGTGCGGACGGCCGCCGGTTGGCAGCTGCTCACCTGGCTGCACCACACCGAGGATGGTGGCTTCGTGGGTGAGCTCGCCGACCCCGTCCCCTGGCCCCCGACCGGGGCCACTGCGGCCACCGCGCCCCCCGGGGCCCCCGCGAGTTGACCATGGGGTTAGGGAGCGGAAATCGGCCGAATCATGTACCTAGGTCCATGATCGCCAGCTCTGGAGTTCGCGGAGCGCATAAGCTGCCTTAGCGCATCGCGAGGACCTCGAACGCCACGCCGTAGCGGCAACCCAGCTTGCTGCCGACCGGACGGGCGAAGGCCGCCAGCATCTCCTCCGGGTCCATAGTGTCGTCACCTAGCCCGCGAAGGTAGGCGTCGTGCGCCCGGAGCGATTCGACGCCGCGGTCGAACGTGCCGGTGACATCCACCCCGTGCCGGGACTGCGGCGAGTTGGCGGCCCAGACTTCGCGTACCCCGTCCCAAGGGTCGAGCCCTTCGTCCAGCTGCTCGGAGAACACCCACCGGTTGCCGGCGTCCCGGACCGCGTCCAGCACCGCCCGGCCGGTGGCGATGTGATCGGCCTGGTTCAGGAAGCTGCCGTCCCAGGTGTCCCGGAAGTTCGAGGTGATGACGATCTCCGGCTGGTGTCGGCGGACCACTCGCGCCAGTTCCCGGCGGAGCGGCACGCCGTACTCCAGGATGCCGTCGGCAAAGCCGAGGAACTCCACCGAGTCGACTCCGACCACCGCGGCTGAGGCGCGCTGTTCGGCTTCCCGTACCACCCGGGCCTGTTCTGGTGGCATTCCGTCGATACCGGCCTCGCCGCTGGTCAGCAGCGCGTACGCGAGCTGCTTGCCCTGGTCGGTCCAGCGGGCGATCGCGGCGGCGCCGCCGTACTCGATGTCGTCGGGGTGGGCCACGATCACCAGCCCGCGTTGCCAGTCCTCCGGGAGTAATTCCAAAGTGTCCGTCATGACGTCATCATGACAGTTCGCCGTTGCCGCGGGCAGCCGGAGCTTGTTGACCATGGGGTTTGGGACCCGAAACCCCGCCGATCAGGTACCTAGGTCCATGATCGGCCGGGGTTGGGGGTTAGGTGTAGAACCAGAGGACGAGCAGCGGGGCGGCGAGCGCCAGCAGGGTCGAGGCGACCCAACGCAGCCAGCGGAACCGGCCAGCCACCACCGGCACCGCCGGCCAGCGCCGCACCGCCTGCGCCAGCGCCACCACCGAGACCCCGACGCCGAGCGCCCACACCAGGGCCGGCACCGTCGACCAGGCGCCGTACTGGTACGCGATCGCCGGCAGCGCCATCGCCCAGGCACCATTGGAGACCAGCCGCAGCCGGTCGATCTCCGGTCGGGTAGCCAGGAAGAGTAGCGACAGCCCGCCCAAGCAGCTGACCACAAGGGTGACCACGATCGCGTACCAGCCGACACCGGCGCGGTCGACCGGGTCTCCGGCCTGGGTGAGCAGTTGCTGGCCCAGCGGCACGACGTCGCGGTCGGTGTTGCCCAGCACCACCACCCCCTGGCCGGTCGCCGGCTCGAACCCGACGTACGACCGGAAGCCGCCGCTGGCCCCGTTGTGCCAGGTGAGCTCGTCCCCGTTCACCAGGTCGGTGAACCAGCCGTAACCGACGTGCTCGTCCGGGCCGGCTTCGAACCGGGCGGTGGCGGCGTCGGCTCCCGGCGCGGTGCCGTCGGAGACGGCCGCGACCAGGGTGGCCAGGTCGTCGGCTGTGGACCACAGGCCGATGCCGGCGGCGGCGTAGCCGGAGCCCTGCCACGGGGCCATGGTCCGCCCGTCGGCGGTGCCGCCGGCTGCCCGGTGCGCCGGCAGGGGGTCGCCGTCGAGGTGGTAGCTGGTGGCCGACATGCCGAGCGGGTCGAGGATCCGCTGCCGCACCAGCTCCGGGTACGGCACCCCGGTGTGCTCGGCCAGCGCGTACCCGAGGAGCGCCATCCCGTAGTTGCTGTAGTCGACCGCCGGCTCGCCGGCGCTGACAGTGGCGCTGGGCAGCGTGGCGGCGAGCCAGTCGACATCCTGACCGGCGTACGGGTCGCCGCCGCGCAGCTGCCAGGTGAGCCCGTTGAGCACGGTGCGAAGCCCGGCCATCCGCAGCCGCGGTAGGCCGGACCGGTGGCTGGCGAGCTCGGCGAGGGTGATCTCGGCGACGGCCGGGTCGTCGAAGTCGACCGCCGGTAGCAGCTCGCCGAGCGGCTGGTCGGGGTCGACGACGCCGTCGGCCGCCAGGTCGGCCAGGAGCATGCCGGTCAGTACTTTGCCGATCGAGCCGACTTCGAACGCGGTGTCTGGCTCCACCGGCTCGCCGGCGGCGGCCTCGCCGAGTCCAGCGAAGCTGGTCTGGTCGGCGTCGGTCCGGGCGACCGCGAGCCCGTGGTAGCCGGTCGGGTCGGCTATCACCGCGCGGACCGACTCCGCGAGCGCCGGGTCACCCGTGGTGGTATCCGCCAGCCGTTGCGGAGTCGGGCCGAGTAGCCAGGCCACGGCGGTGGTTATGAGCCCCAGGGCCGCCAGGGCGGCCAACCATCGACGCATCTCTCGTCTCCTCGCTCAGCGGCGTGCGGCGGTCAGCACGACCAGCAGCGGCACCACCCGCTCGGGCGGCACGCTGTAGTGCCCCCGCCCGGTGGTGCGTAGCCAGCCGGCGCCCGACAGCGCACGGAGGTGGTGGTAGAGCTGACCAGTCGTGCCGAGCCCTTCTACTTCGGTGAGTTCGGCAGCGGTGCGGCGGCCCTGGAGGATCTCCCGCAACAGCAGTAGGCGGACCGAGTGGCCGAGCGCCGCCAGGGTCGCCGCCGCCGGCGACCAGTCGGTCTCGGTGAGGAGCTCGTCGGTGCTGGCGCCGTACTGCCACTCGAAGCGTTCGCCTGGGGCGGCCTCTACGACGCCGGTGTAGACGACGCCGCCGGTGCCTGCGGGCAGGCGTTGTCTGAGCGCATCGAGCGCCCAGAAGGTCTCCTCGGGCGCTGCTGGCGGTGCCGGTGTCTGGTCGAGGCGGGCGGTCAGCTCGGCGAGCTGTGTCTCCAGGGCCGCCACGCGCTCCTCAAGGGTGCCCATGAGCCGAGTATTACGTAATTACGTATCAACGTCAAATCGTCGAGTCGCCGCTAGGCTGACTTCGTCGCCGAGGGGGCGCCGCCGGAGCACTTGACCTTGACCCTTGGGTAAGCCCCACCGTGGTGGGCGCCGGTCGCCCGACCGGCACGAGGAGGATGGCCAGGTGGAGCTGCTGACGATCGGGGCGTTCGCCCGGGCGGCGGGGCTGACCCCGAAGGCGCTGCGGCTCTACGCCGAGCAGGGGTTGTTGCTCCCGGCCGCGGTCGATCCGGAGTCCGGGTATCGGCTCTACGACCCCGGCCAGCTCGCTCACGCCCGGCTGGTCGCCCAGCTGCGCGCGGTGGGCATGCCGCTGGTCGAGATTCGCACCGTCTGCGCTCTGGAGCCGGCGGCGGCGGCCGAGGCTGTCGCCGCCTACTGGCGCCGGGTCACCGTTGATGTCGCCGACCGCGCGCGGCAGGTGGCCCTCCTCGTCGAGCAGCTTTCCGAGAGGAACCCGAACATGCCCGACACCAACTCGGCCGTGATGATCCGTCATGCCGTCCGCTGCGACACCGGAGCCGTCCGCGAGAGCAACGAGGATGCGGCGTACGCCAGTGACCGGTTGCTGGCGGTCGCCGACGGTATGCGCGGGCCCGGCGGCGCCGCGGCCAGCACCACCGCCATCGACGCCCTGCGGTGGCTGGAGCTCGCCGACCTCTCGGCGGCCGATCTGATCACGTTGCTCGCCGGTGCGGTCGACGAGATCGACCGTACCGTCCGCTCGTCGGCGAGCAGCGAGCACCAGCCGGTCACCACGCTTACCGCGTTGCTGCGCGCCGGTTCCCAGCTGGCGATGGTGCACATCGGAGATACCCGGGCCTATCTGCTGCGCGGCGGCGAGCTGTCGCAGCTCACCCAGGACCACACCTGGGTGCAGAGCCAGGTCGAGCACGGCAAGCTCGACCCTCGGGAAGCCGCCGCCCACCCGCGACGCGCCCTACTGACCCGGGCGCTCGGCGCTGGTGGGTCACCGGTCGAGGTCGACCTGGCGCTGCGTACCGCGGTTGCGGGCGACCGCTACCTGCTCTGTTCGGACGGTCTCGCCGCGGTCGTCGACCGGAGCGCGCTGCACGCGGCGCTGGCGGCGGACGTCGATCCGGAGCCTACCGCGGCCCGGCTGGTGGAGCTGGCGTACGCCGCGGGCGCCCCGGACAACGTCGCCTGTGTCGTGGCCGACGTCGCGGCGGCGGCTTGACTTCGAGAGCGCTCGAAGTGGAAGCCTTGGGGGCGGCTGACTGGAGTCGATGGGAAGGAGTGTGGCGATGGAGCGGCGAACCCTGGGCAGCGTCGGGGAGGTCAGCGTCCTTACCTTGGGCGGTGGCGGGCTGGGGCAGGTCTGGGGCCCCACCACCCGCCAGGAGGCGGTCGCGACCGTCCGGGAGGCGGTCGACGCCGGCATTGATCTCATCGATGTCGCGCCTGGGTACGGTGACGGCGAGGCGGAGCGGGTGGTGGGGGAGGCGTTCGCCGGTAAGCTCCCCGCCGGGGTTCGGGTCTCCACCAAGTGTGGGCTCGGCAACCCCGATCCCTTCGATGTCCCCGCGTTCCTGGAGAAGTCGCTGGATGACAGCCTGACCCGGATGCGGATCTCTTTCGCCGACGTGTTCCTGCTGCACAACCATGTCACGGCGGAGGCGGAGCCGGGGGCGCCGTGGGCTACGCCGGTCAGCTTGTTCGTCGAGGCGGTGCGGCCGGCGCTGGAAGACCTGGTCCGGCGGGGTCGGATCGGGTCTTGGGGGATCACCGCGGTGGCGGATACGGCGGCGGTGACCGAGGTGCTCGGTGCGGCACCGACGCCCGCGGCCGCGCAGTGCGTGGCGAACCTGCTGGACTCCGCGGGTGAGCTGGCGCCGGCGCAGAGCGACACCCGGCCGGCGGAGACCCTGGCCGCCGCCCGCCGGCACGGGGTGGGAGTGATGGGGATCCGGGCGGTGCAGGCGGGTGCGCTCACCTACGGGATCGACCGGGAGCTGCCGCCGGAGCATCCGATCATGGCCGATTTCCATCGGGCGGAGCCGTTTCGGGCGCTGGCGCGCGAGTTCGGCGAGTCCGCGGCGTCGCTGGCGCACCGGTACGCCCTCTCGATGCCGGAGGTGGACACGGTGGTGCTCGGCGTCAAGGACCGGGCGGAGCTGCGCGAGTGTGTGGCGGCGGCGGCTGCCGGTCGGTTGCGCCCGGATGAGATGGCGACTATTCGGGCAGCGGTCGGGTCCGGCGGCTAGTGGGTCGGCGGCGTCGCGGTACGCTGCGGGCGGCACGAACTGATCGCGAGGTGCCCCGCTCGGCCTGAGTGGGGAGAATCGGGAAGCCGGTGTGACTCCGGCACGGGCCCGCCGCGGTGACCAGGGAGCTGCCGCCCATGCGTCGCGTGCGCAGCCACTGACCTTGCGGTTGGGAAGGCGGGCGGTGAGGTGACGATCTGGGAGTCCGAAGACCGGCCTCGCATTCGCCGCCCCGGCTAGCCGGGGCCCGAGCGCAGCGGGAGCCTGCCATGCCCAGTGAGTTCTATGATGTCATCCATCGCCGTCGCGACGTGCGCGGCCAGTTCACCGGTGCGCCGATCGCCGCCGAGGTGCTTGATCGGGTGCTGGCGGCGGCGCACGCGGCGCCCAGCGTGGGCCTTTCCCAGCCGTGGGACTTCATCGTGGTCCGCGACCGCCGGCTGCGTGCCGAGTTCCACGAGCATGTCCGGCACGAGCGGGAGGTGTACGCGGGGAGCCTCACCGGTGACGCGGCGGCCCGGTTCCGCCAGATCAAGATTGACGGGGTGCGGGAGTCCACGCTCTCGGTGGTGGTGACTTACGACCCGGAGCGGGGTGGGCCGGGCGTCCTCGGTCGGCACGCTATCGCCGACGCCGGCCTGTACTCAGTCTGCCTGGCGATCCAGAATCTGTGGCTCGCGGCGGCGGCGGAGCGGCTCGGGGTCGGCTGGGTCTCCTTCTACCGGGAGGAGTTTCTGCAGCGGTTGTTGGGGATCCCGGAGCGGATCCGCCCGGTGGCGTGGCTGTGCCTCGGCCCTGTGTCTTATGTGGAGGATGTGCCGGATCTGGAGCGGCACGGGTGGCGGCGCCGCCGGCCGTTGGTGGCCGCGGTCCACGCGGACCGCTGGCAGGGCAGCCGCGAACTGGCCTGACTCGCGCGGAGCCACGCGAACCGGAGTTACGGGTTGATTGCAGGGCAGGTCCAGACCATTGACCGATCACGGGGTAGACGTGTAGACCATCTTCATGTCGGCGGGCCTGGCGGCGATCGGTGACTACGTTGCCGGGCACGGCGTGGCGGTCGAGTCGCACCGGCAGGCGGACGGTTCCGGGTTGTCCCGCTGGAACCTCGTTCCGGCGGACCAGTTTGTGACGCTGCTCCGCGCGCTGCGTTCGGAGGAGTGGTTCGACGCGTGGCATGAGGCGCTGCCGGTCGCGGGTGATCCGGACCGGATGGTGGGCGGGACCCTCACGAGCCGGATGCGGGACACCGCGGCGGCCGGCAACGCGTACGCAAAGACCGGCACGTTGACGTCGGTCTCGGCCCTCTCCGGTTACGTCACCGACGGCGACGGCCGGCCGCTGGTCTTCGCGATCCTGCTCAACAACCACCTTGATGCAGTCAAGGTGATCGAGGACCGGATCGTGGTGGCGCTCGCCGAATTCAGCGTCGGCGGGGCGGGGACGCTGCCGACCAGTGTGCCGGAGCCGGCGACCCCGCCGCTGCCGGCTGACGTGGAGTGCAGTTGGCTCAAACCCGCCCGGTGCTGAGCCGGCCGCCGGCGCCGAGCCGCGCGGGATCGTCGGTGGCGCGCTGGCATGGTTACAGTGGTGATGTTGTTGGCGTCGATGGATGCCGGGTGGGGGGAACGCATGCGGGCAAGCACTCTGATGGCGCGGGCCGCGGTGGCCGGGCTCGTGATCGCGGCGGGCGCGTGCTCGGCGGCGGACGACCCGGTTGAGGAGCCGGCTCCGACCGGCACCGGCGCCGCCACCGCCCCCGCCGTCGCCGACACCGAGTTGGTGGTGGAGACCGTCGTCGACGGTCTGGACGGGCCGTGGGGGCTGGCCTTCCTGCCCGACGGCGAGCAGCTGCTGGTGACCCAGTCGGCCGGGATTCTGTCGGTGGTCGACTCGAGCACCGGCGAGATCGACGACATCTCCGGCGTTCCTGAGGTCGCCACCGGCGGTCAGGGCGGGCTGCTCGACGTCGCGCTGGACCCGGACTACCCCGAGGCGCCGTGGGTCTACCTCACCTACTCGGCGGCCGACGACAGCGGCGGCACCACCACCACCCACCTCGCCCGCGGCCAGCTCGACCTGGCCGAGCAGCAGCTCGACCAGGTCGAGGTGCTGTATGTGGCCGAGCCGTTCCTGCAGAGCACCGCCCACTACGGCTCGTCGATCGTCTTCGACGACGACGGCTACCTGTTCATGACCGTCGGCGACCGAGGCTACAAAAACTTCGACGACCACCCCGCGCAGGACCCGAGTACGCCGATCGGGACGACCTTGCGGCTGGAACCGGACGGGTCGGTGCCGGCCGACAACCCATTCGTCGACGATCCGGAGGTCGCCGACGAGATCTACTCCTACGGGCACCGCAACATTCAGGGGCTGACGGTGCATCCGGAGACCGGGGAGATCTGGGCCAGTGAGCACGGCGAGCAGGACGGCGACGAGATCAATGTGCTGGAGGCCGGCGGCAACTTCGGCTGGCCGGTGGCGACTACCGCCTGCGAATACGGCACCGACACGCCGCTCGGAGAGTGGCCCGACGAGGTCGAGGGCACCGTCGAGCCGGTCTTCTACTGGGAGTGCGGCAGCGGCGGTTTCCCGCCCGCTGGTCTGACCTTCTATACCGGTGACGAGTTCCCACAGTGGCAGGATGATCTGCTCGTCGGCGGCCTGGCCAGCGAGTATCTTGCCCGGCTGACGGTGGCGGGCGACCAGGTCGAGGAGGCCGAGCCGCTGCTCGCCGATGAGGGGTGGCGGATCCGGGACGTGGCGGTGGGGCCGCACGACGGTGCGATCTACGTCGCGGTCGACGGCTCGGACGCCCCGCTGCTGCGCCTGGTCAACGCCGACTAGCCCCCACAAGGTCCCGAGTTAGCGCCGCCCGTCCCCGCTTGGTGGGGCGGGTGGGGACCATGCGCCCCGTGATATCCCGACATTTCCGGTCACAAGATCCCGACTCGCCCCACCAGGCGGAGAAGGCTTTGCGCTTTGTTCTATGACAGATAGAATAACTACATGAAACCAACTCAGGGTCCGATGGCTGGTGTGCCGATCGAGGTGCAGCGGCTGACGAAGCGGTACCGAGGGGTGACTGCGGTCGAGGAGTTGAGCTTCTCGGTCCCACCCGGCCAGATCACCGGCTTCCTCGGCCCGAACGGAGCCGGCAAGACCACCACGCTGCGGATGATTCTCGGGCTGGTGCAGCCCACCAGCGGGGCCGTGGCGATCGGCGGACACCGCTACCGGGAGCTCGCCGCGCCGAACGCGGTGGTCGGGGCGGCGCTCGACGGCGCCTACGCCCACCCGGGGCACAGCGCCCGCAGCCACCTGCGGGTCCACTGCGCGCTAGCCGGCTATCCCGCCTGCCGCGTCGACGAGGTGCTCGCACAGCTGGAGATGACCGAGTACGCCGACCGGAGGTACCGGACCTACTCCACGGGCATGCGGCAACGACTCAACCTCGCCACCGCCCTGCTCGGCGACCCGCAAGTGCTGTTGCTCGACGAGCCGGTCAACGGTCTGGACCCGCAGGGCATCGCGTGGCTACGCCGGTTCCTGCGGGACTTCGCCGACCAGGGGCGCACCGTGCTGATCTCCAGTCATCTGCTCGCCGAGGTGCAGCAGAGCGTCGACCGGGCGGTCGTCATCCACCGGGGCCGGCTGCTCGCCAGCGGCACGCTCGCCGAACTCGACCCGACCCGTACCGGCCTGGAGTCGGTCTTCCTCAACCTCACCACGGAGGTCCTCACCACGGAGGCTGCTCGATGATCCGGATGCTCCACGCCGAGCTACGTAAACTACTCGGCACCCAACTGTGGCTGTGGCTGCTGCTGGCGACCGTCGGCGTCACCGCCGGCTCGGTGGCGGTGATCGCCGCCTTCGGGCCGGTCTCCGACCCGCCGCTGCCGCCGGTCGACACCGAGGCCGGAGTCCGGGCGGCGCTCTCGGTCGGTGGCCTAGTGGTGATCATCCCGGCGTTGCTGGGCGCGGCGGCCATGACCCAGGAGTACCGGCACCGGACGATCACCCAGTCGTTCCTGTTCGTACCCCGCCGTTACCCGGTGGTGCTGGCGAAGGTGGCGACCTATGCGGCGGTGGGGGTGGTCTTCGGCGTGGCCGCGGCGGTGGCCGCCGTGGCCGGGCTGGTGGCGGTGGCGGTCCCCGCCGGGCTGACGGTGGGGGCGGACCCGGGCACCATCGCCGGGTTGCAGCTCCGGCTGGTCGCCGCCACCGCGGTCTACACGATCCTGGGGGTGGGGGTCGGGGCCCTGATCCGCAACCAGCTCGCCACGTTGCTGGTGGTCGGTGGCTATCTGTACACGCTGGAGCCGATGCTGATCCTGATCCCGGGGGTGAACCACCTCTACCCGTACCTGCCGGGTGGGGCCACCGCGTCCCTCACCGAGTTCAGCATCCTCAACGAGGCGATGGCCGAGGAGTTCGGCAACCTGCCGACGCTGCTGCCGCCGGCCGCCGGCTGGCTGACGCTGCTCGGGTACGGCCTGGCCGCGGCGGCGGTCGCGATCGCGCTGCCGGTCCGGCGGGACGTGACCTGACCGGGACGAAGCCGCCGGCACCGGCCGTGCCGGCGGCGCTGGCCAGGATGGTGGGATGAGAGGTCCGGCCAGCGTTACCACGAGGAGCAGTCGTGATCCTGACGATCGATCTGAACACCGAGGTGCCGATCTATCAGCAGCTGCGGGATCAGATCGTGCGCGCGATCGCCGCCGGCGAGCTGCGGCAAGGGGATTCGCTGCCCGCCACTAGGCAACTCGGTGCCGATCTCGGGGTCAATTTCCACACCGTCAACAAGGCGTACGACCTGCTCCGCCGGGAAGGACTGCTGCGCCTGCACCGCAAGACCGGGGCGGTGGTCGCCCGCGGCCCCGGTTCCGGTCCGCCGCCGCCCGATTTCTACCCGGAGTGGGAGGGCCGACTGCGCGTCCTGCTCGCCGAGGCGGTCGCCCGTGGGGTGCCGGCGGCGGAGGTGCTCAGCCGGTGCGAGGCGCAGCTGCGCTCACTGACCGATATCGAGGAGAGGGAACACACATGACCGGGCCCATCCTGGGCGGGACGCTGGCGGCGATCGCACTGGTGACCGCGATCATGTGGATGGTGCCGGTGATCGACCGGGACACCATCTGGTTCGGGGTACGGGTGCCGGGTGACCGCGCCGATGATCCCGCGATCGTCGCCGCGCTGCGGCGGTACCGGCGTCACGTCGCCGGGTCCGGGGCGCTCGCCGCGGTGACCGCGGTAGCGCTGGGGCCGTGGATGCCGTTCGGGTTCTGGCTGGCCCTGACCGGCGGGGTGCTGGCGGCGGCGCTCATCGTGGCCTACGGGTACGCACATCGGACAGTCCGGTTCGCCAAGGTACGCGGTGACTGGTACGCCGGGAAGCGGGCGGGCGTTGCGGTCGACACCACCCTGCGTACCGAACCGGAGCCGGTGCCCTGGTGGGCGGCGCTGCCGTCATTGGCGATCATCGGCGCCGTCGCCGTGATCGGGGTAGTGAGCTATCCGAGCCTGCCCGACGAACTGGTTGTGGCGGTCAACTACCGGCCGGACGGCCTCGAGTATGTCACCGTCGAGACCACTGTGCTCAGCGCGTTCGGGCCGGTGATGATCCAGGCGGCGGTGACGGCGTTGCTGCTGCTGGTGCTCTGGGTGACGATGCGGGCTAGGGCCGAACTCGACCCGGCCCGGCCGCGCCGGAGCGGGCTGCGGCACCGCCGGTTCCTCCGTATCTGGTCGTACAGTCTGTTCGCGGTCATGCTGGCCCAGAATCTGGTGCTGGCGACGGTAGCGATGCTGATCTGGACCGGCTCGCTGCGGGACGCCGGACCGGTGATGATAGCGCTGGTCGTGTTGCCGGTAGTGGCGGTCAGCGGGCTGGTGTGGGCGGCGGCGCTGCGCTCCGGGCAGGGCGGTTGGCGGCTGCGTTCGGGCGGCGGCGAGCGCGACGAGCCGACCGACGTGGTGCCGCCCGATGATGACCGGCATTGGCGGGTCGGCGGTCTCGTCTACGTCAACCGGGAGGACCCGAGCGTGCTGGTGCAGAAGCGCGGCGGTTTCGGTTGGACCGTCAACTTCGGTCACCGGAGCGTGTTGCTGGGGGTCGCCGCCGTCGGCGTCATCGCTGTGGCGACTGTGGTGACGGCGCTGTCGGTCGGCTGACCGGTGCGCCGGACTCAATCGAGCGTGGCGGGCAACAGCATGCCGCGCTCGACCAGGTGGGCGAGGACGGCCGCGGTAACCTCGGCCAGCTCCGCCTCGGGGGTGTCGTAGGCGGCGGCGAGCAGCGCCAGCTGGTCGCGCATCGGCAGCTGGCCGTCGGCCCCGGCGACCAACGCGACTGCGAATGGATCGGTCTCCTCCGCCCAGCGCAGACCGGCCGGCAAAGTCAGCAGCTGCCGGTCGACCTCCCACCCCTGCTCGCCGATGCTCGCCTCCTGGCGCAGCCGCAGCCCGGGCGCAGCAACATAACGCTCCGCCAGCAGTTGCCGGAGGGTGCGCGCGCGGAGCCAGTCCTGCCGGTCGAACCAGGCCCCGATCTGAGGCCCCAATTGGTCGGCCAGCTGCTGGCGGAGCTCCTCCACCCGGATCGCCGGGTCGGCGCGGCCACTGTGCCGCACCGTGATCACCCCGAATCCGACCGCCTCGATGGCCTGCGCGTCGAACCAGTCCAGCCAGTCGCTCATGCGCTGCGGGTCGGCCCGCTCCCCGCTGTCGGCCAACCACATCCGCGCGTACCCGAGCGGGTCGCTGACCTCCCGCTGGATCGCCCACACATCGCAACCGGTGCCGGTGAACCAGCCGGCCACCCGCTCCCGCCAGTCCTCACCGGAGACGTGCGCCCAGTTGGCCAGGAACTGCATCACGCCGCCCTCGGTGAGCAGCGTGGGCGCCGAGCGGGCCAGGTCGGCGCTGACCGCGTCGCCCGGCCGGCCCGAGTCCCGGTAGGTGTGGCTGATCGACCCGGGGCCAACCACGAACGGCGGGTTGCTGACGACCAGATCGAAGCGTTCGCCGGCCACCGGCTCGGTGAGGTCACCGGCGCGCAGGTCCCAGCGCTGGCCGCTCAGCGCCGCGGTGGTGGCGGCGAACCGCAGCGCCCGCGGGCTGAGATCGGTGGCGGTCACCGAGTCGGCGTGGGTGGCAAGCTGCAGCGCCTGCACGCCACAGCCGGTGCCGAGGTCGAGCGCCCGCCCGACCGGCCGGCGGATCGTGGCGCCCGCCAGCGTGGTGGAGGCGCCGCCGATCCCGAGCACATGGTCGGCGGCGAGCGGCTGTCCGGTATGTGCCGCCGGGAGGTCGGCCACCACCCACCACCGGTCGCCGTACGGCTCCAGGTCCACTCCCCGGCGTACGCCGTCAATGTGCGGTACCACCAGGCCGGCGGCCTGGGCGGCGGCGAGTGGTAGCGGGGCCAACGCCGCGGCGACCACGTCGGCCGGTTCGCTCTGTCCACAGACGAAGAGTCGGATCAGGGTGGCGAGTGGATCCCGGTCGGCGGTGGCGCGCAGGGCCGCCCGATGATCCCCACGGCTCACGGCGGCGGTGGCGGCCGGGCCGAGCCGGTCGGAGATCCCGGCGCTGGTGTAGCCGGCGCTGGTCAGCGCCTCCCGAAGCTGGTCGATGCCGGCCGGGTCGAGCAGTGGCTGCGCTCGGTTCTCACTCACCGCCCCATCCTGCCAACCCGGCGGGAGCACCTGGCGGCGGGCACCGCCGCGCTGCCTCACCGCAGCGGCGGCAGCTGCTGCGTTTCATCACCGCAGCGGCGGCAGCTGCTGCGAGTGGTGGAGCACGTCACGGAACAGGTCTCCCCGGGCCGCGAGGCGGGGCAGGATGGTACGGATGGTGAAGGCGTCCGGGGTCAGCCCCGGTTCGTCGAGTTCGTCCCAGTCGATCGGGGCCGAAACCGGGGCGCCCGGGGCCGGTCGTGGGCTGTACGGGGCGACGAGCGTCTTGTTGACGGCGTTCTGGGTGTAGTCGAGCCGGGCCAGGCCACCGCGCTCGGAGACGCCCCACTCCCAGCTGACCAGCTCGGGCACGACCGCACCGATGGCGCGCGACAGCTGCTCGGCCCAGGCCCGGGTGGTGGCGAAGTCGGGGCCGCCGGTGACCGGTACCCAGATCTGGATACCGCGGCGCCCGGTGACCTTGGCGCGGGCCGCGACTCCCAGGTGAGCCAGGGCGGTGCGGTGCAACCGCGCCAGCACCAGCAGCTCCTGCCAGCTGGTGGTCTTACCCGGGTCCAGGTCGATCAGGGCGTACGTCGGCTGGTGCGGAGTCTCGACCGGTGAGGTCCAGGGGTGCCACTCCAGGGCGCCGAAGTTGGCGGCCCAGACCAGGGCGGCCGGCTCGTCCACCACGAGGTAGGTGCGGGTCTCGCCCGGGCCGGCTTCGGGGTTGGTCCACCGGGGCAGCCACCGCGGTGCGTGGTTGGGCAGCGCCTTGTGCCAGAACCCCTTCTCCTGCGCCCCGTCGGGGAACCGGTGCATGTTCAGCGCCCGCCCGGTCAGGTACGGCAGCACCACCGGGGCGATCTGCGCCGCGTACCGCAGCAGGTCTCGTTTGGTGACCGGCGGCTCGCCGGGCCGGGGCGGGAAGAGTACTTTGTCGAGGTTGGTGACCCGCAGCCGGCGGCCGAACACCTCCCAGGTCCCGGCGGAGCCCAAGTCGTCCAGGCGCCGCAGCTCATCGGCACCGGCACCGGCACCGGCGCCGGTGTCGGTGTCGGTGCCGTCGGCGGCGGCCGGTACCGCGACGGCGGCGCGGTCGGCAGGCAGATCGGACCGCCACAACCGTTCCGGGGCGGCCTTGACCTGTTCGTTCGTGCGGCCACTATGTACCGAGTAGGGGTGCGCCTCAGGCTCCCAACCCGGCACCGCGAACTCGTCCCGTTTGTGTAGCAGCAGCCACTGCTCGCGATCCGGGTCGCCGCGCCCGGTATTGACCAGCACGAACCGGCCGCGGAGCTTGCGGCCGTACAGGTCGAAGTGGAGTTCCCCGTGGGCGAGCGCAGCGGCCGGGTCGGGCTCAAGTGCTCGCCAGTCACCGGCGTCCCACACGATGACATCGCCGCCACCGTACTGGTCGGCGGGGATGACACCCTCGAAGTCGAGGTACTCGATCGGGTGGTCCTCGACCCGGAACGCCGCCCGTCGTACCGCCGGATCCAGGGTCGGGCCCTTGGGCACCGCCCAGCTGGCCAGCGCCCCACCGATCTCCAACCGGAGGTCGTAGTGCAACCGCCGCGCCCGGTGCCGCTGCACCACAAACCGCGGCTGCGATGCGGTGCCGGGGGAGGCGCCGGTCGGCTCCGGGGTCTGCGCGAAGTCCCGCTTCCGCCGGTAGCCGGCGAGCTGGTCGGCGGCGGAGCTAGCCGGGTCTGCCGTCATCCTCCTCCCGTACCCGCACCGGGTCGGCCCGTACCGTGCTGGCCTAGGGCGGTACCCCCGCTCGCCGGTACCGTCGAGGTATGCGGCAGCACTGGCGGTGGCTGACCTTCCTGCACTGGCGCTACCCGGCCGAGACGGTGCAGGCGCTGTTGCCGCCGGGCCTGCGGGTGCAGACCTACGACGGCTCGGCCTGGGTGGGCCTGATTCCATTCCTGATGGACCGGGTACGGCTGCTCGGCGGTCCGCCGTTGCCGGGGCTGTCCCGGTTTCCGGAGACCAACGTGCGCACGTACGTACACGGGCCGGATGGGCGCACCGGGATCTGGTTCTGCTCGCTCGACGCTGCCCGGCTGCCTGCGGTGGTCGCGGCGCGGGCCGCGTTCGGCCTGCCGTACTACTGGGCCGGCATGTCGGTGCGTCGAGCCGGCGCGGTGCTCAGCTACCGGTCCCGGCGCCGGTGGCCCGGCCGGGCGGGCGCCGGTTGCGAGCTGGTGGCAGAACTGGGGGAGGAGGTGCCACCCACCGAGGTGACTGAGCTGGATCACTTCCTGACCGCCCGGTTCAGGCTGTATTCGCTGTTCGCCGGAGGGTTGGCGACCGCCGATGCCGACCATCCCCCGTGGACGCTGCGCCGGGCGCGGGTGCGGCGGCTGCGGGAGAATCTGCTGGCCTCGGCCGGGCTGCCAGAGCCGGGGTCGGACCCGTTGTGCCACGCCTCGGCCGGGGTGCCGGTCGAGATCGGCGGGTGGCAGCGACCGCGGTCGTCACGGTGATGGGTTCTCGCCGAGCAGCGTGGTGACGATCCCGGTCGCGAATTCCCGCCGCTGTGCATCGGTCTCGGTGCCGCCGGCGTAGCTGAGTAGGAACCCGTGCTGGAAGCAGGCGCCGATCAGCAGATCGGCCGCGGCCTGCGGGTCGAGGTGCGCGGGTAGCCGGCCGCGGTCCCGCTCCACGCGCAGGTAGCCGGCGAGCCCGGCATTGACGTGTTGGGGCCCGGCTCCGAGCGCCGCGAGCCGTTCCCGGTGCTGGGCGAGCAGGGAAGGCTCGGCGAAGATCGACGCGGCCACCGGCACACCCTCGGTGTAGAAGGCCACCGCCTGGGCCGCGACCTCGATCAGGTTCTCGGCAACGCTGCGATCCTGGTCGGGGTCGCGCAGCGCGGCGAGCAACCCACCGAGATCGGGTAGCCGCTCCTGGAGCACCGCCAGGAAGAGCTCTTCCTTGCTCGGGAAGTGTTTGTAGAGGGTGGCCTCCGAGTAGCCCGCTGCGGCGGCGATCGCTTTGGTGGTGGCCCGGGCAAGGCCGAGGTCGCGCATCACCGCGGCGGCGGCGTCGACGATCCGGGTCCGGGTCTGGGTGGATGTGGTGCTGGCGGCGGCCATGTGTGCTCCTTCCGGTGCCGACCTTGCAGGTTAGTGGGTACTCGCCCACCATGGTAAGTTGGTGAGCACTTACTCACCTCTCGGAGGCGTCACGTGGAGACCTTGCGGTACATCCTGCTCATCACGCACTTCCTCGGCTTGGCTGCGCTGATCGGCGGGTGCCTGGTGCAACTCGGCGCGCCCGCGCTGCGGCGCGCCGCGACCACGATGCTGGCCGGTGCCCTGGTGCAGCTGGCAACCGGCTTCGGCCTCACCGCCAGCCGCGAGATCCAACACCTGCCGGTCGACTCAGCCAAGATCGCGGTCAAGCTCGGTCTCGCGGTGCTGGTTCTGGTGGCGGTCATACTGCACCGGCGTCGCCCCGATCACCGGTCCTGGCCGGTCGCGGTCGGGCTGTTGACCACGGCGAACGTGGCGGTCGCGGTGGCATGGTGAGCTGCGGCCCTGTGGGCCGGCCAGCTCACCCCTGCCCGAGGACCTGTTCGGCGACGTTCCGGGTCGCTTCGTCGAAGAGCACCAGCCGGACCAGGGTGACCGGATGCGCCGCCTCGGCGCGGATCGTGGTTACCGCGTGGGACACCGCGTCCGCGCGTGGCCAGCGGTAGACCCCCGCCGAGATCAGCGGAAACGCCACCGATGCCGCCCCCAGTTCCGCCGCGACCCGCAGCGAGTTCCGGTAGCAGTCCTGGAGCACGCTGGACCGGTCCTCGGACTCGTGCCAGACCGGGCCCACCGTATGCACCACCCACCGGGCGGGCAGGTTGCCCGCGGTGGTGGCGACCGCCTGCCCGGTCGGTAGGCCACCACCGTAGGCGCCGGCCCGCAGGTCCCGGCACGCCGCGAGGATCGCGGGGCCGCCCTTGCGGTGGATCGCCCCGTCCACCCCGCCGCCGCCGAGCAGGCTCGAATTGGCCGCGTTCACGATCGCATCCACGCGCTCGGTAGTGATGTCGCCGGTGACGAGCTCAAGCCTCATCTGCCCGACTCTACGACGAGGTCCGCCCGACTCTACGACGCCGTACGCCCGACGACCGAATAGCGGGCGCAGGTGAAAGCCTGGTTCCGGGCCACCTCCTCAAGCCGGAGGTCGAGTTTGCGTGGCAGCAGCGGCGCCCCCGCGCCCAGGGTCACCGGTGCGATGTAGACGATGATCTCATCGAGCAGGCCGGCGTCCGCGAACTGGCCGGCCAGCTCACCACCGCCGACCACCCACAGATCCTTCCCCGCTGCCGCGGCGGTCATCTCGGCGTGGACGGCTCGGACGTCGCCGCGGGCGAACCCGATATCTCCGTCGACCCTCGGCAGGTCCCGTGTGGTCATCACCCACACCGGCAGCTGGTACGGCCACTTGCCGCGCTCGTGCTTGAGAATCCACTCGTAGGTCGTGGAGCCCATCACCACGGCGCCGATGCGGGCGAAGAACTCGTCGTAGTTGAGCGGACCGGACTCGTCCAGGTCCTGGCGGAGCAACCACTCGAGCGATTGCTGTTCGTCCGCGATGAAGCCATCGAGGCTGGTGGCGGTGTAGTACGTGGTGACGCTCATCCGGTCTCTCCCCGTTGTGCTCGTAGCCATATGATCGGGTCGCCGTGGTCGGTCTCGCGGCCAGCGGCGGCCAACATCCGCCGTACCAGCTGGCGCCGGTGGGCGGAGTAGGTCAGTACGTGGGCGATGACGCTGCTGATCACGAAGCTCTCCGGCGGATCGCAGAGCGCGTCGATGAGCCGGTCGTTCCATGCCCCGCGGCGGTCGATGTCCCGTACCGTGGCCAGCCAGCGTGGTGCGACCGCGTCGTGCCGGTCGAGCAGACCGGCGGCGTCCGGCGGCCCCGCACGGTACGGCAGGTCGAGTCCTTCGATCGAGGCCAGCCAGACCTCCTTGGCTAAGACCTGGTGATCGAGCACGGCGGCGATCGACTCTTCCGGCCCGTCCCACGGCAACACGATCGTCCCGGGCTGGCAGATGGCGCGGAACTCAGCCACCGCCAGCCCCTTGGCCAACTCCAGCAGCGTCCGGGTGTCATCGAGGTCGTGGGCCACCAGTTGCTCAGTAAGCGGGTTCATCGGCCGTTCCTGCGCTTGCGCCCACAGCGACATGGGCGGGTGGAAGTGGATGCCGTTCGGGGCCGGCAGCCAGTGGCTCCCGCCGGCGGGGCTGGACGGCGAACGGCCGAACGCCCGCAGGAACGCGCGGCTGAATCCCTCGACCGACTCGTAGCCGGCCGCCCAGGCGGCCTGGGTGACCGACGTGCCGCGGGCGAGCTGCCAGGCGGAGCGCTCGAGCATCACCCGCCGGCGCATGGCGACCGGCGGCTCACCGGTGGCCCGGGAGAGCAGCCGGCTGAAGTGAAACGGCGAGCTGAAGGCGTCGTCGGCCATGTCCTCGAGCCGGCGGTGGACCCCATCCGCGGCGCCGTCGGTATCGAGCAGGACCGCGTCGAGCAGCTCCCGCAGGCGATCGCGTCCGTTCTCGGCCATGCCACCAGTGTTACCGGGACAGGGCCGGCGCGCCTGACCGTTCTTGCTGCCTACGCGTCGGTCGCCTGCCACGGGTCGACTAACTCGGCGCCCATCGGCCGAAAGTCGCCCACGTTGCGGGTGACGACCGCCAAGCCGTGGACCATGGCGGTGGCGGCTATAAGCGAGTCCCGGACCGGCCGCGGGTCAGGGACGTGGAGCATGGCGCTGCGTCTGGCAACGGCGGTATCGACCGGGATGATGCGCTCGGCGAATGCGGGCAGCACCTGCTTCGCCAGCCACTGGCGCAGGATGGCGCCTTGGGTCGGGTCACGCCGTTCGGCGAGAAGAACCCCGATCTCCAGCTCCTGGATGGTGATTACTGACACGAACATGCTTGCCGCGGATGCGCCGGCCGCCCATGCGGCGACGTGCTTGTCGGCGCGGCCGGCTCTGGCTTTTCGTAGCTCCGACACGACGTTCGTGTCGAGCAGGAACATCAGCTCAGGTCCGCTGGCTGGGCGAGGTCTCGCGGGCGAGGCGCCTCCAGCTCAGCGTCTTCCACACCCGCCGGCAAGCCCAGCAGGTCGACGATGTTGTCCTGACCGGTCAGTCGTTGGTAGTCCTCGAAGGTCAACAGCACATGCCCGGGACGACCGCGGTCGGTGATGAAGACCGGCCCGCTTCGTGCCGCGACCTTGGCGCGACCCGTATCTTGGTTGAACTCCCGGCTCGACAGCGTGGTGATAGCCACATGCATCACCTCCTTCTCGGTAGCAATGTTACTACGTTGCTGTTTATCCCGCTACCGCTTGTTCACGCCTTGCGGGTTGCCGGTCGAAGAGCGCCCGGCGGCTCCGATGTCTCTGTGAGAGCGTGAGCAGGAGCAGACGGGAGAGCGACGTGAAGTACATGCTGCTGATGATGGGGCCGGCCGCGAAGTGGCAAGAGTTCCTGCAGCTGAGGCCGGAGGAGCTGCGGGCCCACCACGAGTTCATGAACCGGCTCAACGACGAGTTGAGCGCTGCGGGGGAGCTGGTCGAGGCGCAGGGGCTGGCCTTCCCCGACCAGGCCAAGGTGGTAAGGACGCAACCGGGCGGCGAGGTGGTGGTCACCGACGGGCCCTTCCCGGAGACCAAGGAGTTCCTCGCCGGCTACTGGATCGTCGACGTGGCGGACGAGGCCCGGGCGCTGGCGGTCGCCCGCGCGGCCTCGGCCGCCCCCGGCGCCGGCGGCGCCCCGGTCGGCCAGCCGATCGAGGTACGCCAGGTGATGTCGGAGCCGGAGGTAGAGATGTGACCCGGCCCGCGGCCGCAACCGGCCACGGCTTCGAGGAGCTGCTGCGGGAGTTGGCCCCACAGGTGCTCGGCGCAGTGTGCCGGCGGTACGCCGACTTCGCTGCCGCCGAGGACGCGGTGCAGGAGGCGTTGCTGGCCGCGGCCGTCCAGTGGCCCGCGTCCGGGGTGCCGGAGTCGCCGCGCGGCTGGCTGATCCAGGTCGCCTTCCGGCGGCTCACCGACCAGACCCGCAGTGACCAGGCTCGCCGCCGGCGCGAGGAGCTGGTGACCACCCGGACGCCGGTGGACCAGCAGGTGACGCCGCCGGCCGACCACGACGACCAGGCCAGCGGCGATGATTCGCTGTCGCTGCTGTTCCTGTGCTGCCACCCGGCGCTGTCGCCGCCGGGCGCGATCGCGCTGACGCTGCGGGCGGTGGGCGGGCTGACCACTGCCGAGATTGCCCGCGCCTTTCTGATCCCGGAGCCGACCATGGCGCAGCGGATCACCCGGGCCAAGCAGCGGATCAAGGCCGCGGGCGCCCGGTTCGCGCCACCGGACGCGGAACAGTGGCCGGCGCGGCTCCGCGAAGTCCAGCACGTCCTCTACCTGATCTTCAACGAGGGGTACGCGGCCACCGCCGGAGAGGCGGTGCAGCGGACCGACCTGACCGCCGAGGCGATCCGGCTGACCCGGCTGCTGCACCGGCTCGCGCCGACCGAGCCGGAGGTGGCGGGACTGCTGGCGTTGATGCTGCTCACCGACGCCCGGCGAGCCGCCCGGACCGGCCCGGACCGGCTGCTGGTGCCGCTGACCGAGCAGCGGCGGGACCGGTGGGACAACGACCTGATCGCGGAGGGGACCGCGCTGCTGACCCGTACCCTCGGCACCGGCCCGGTAGGGCCCTACCAGCTGCAGGCGGCGATCGCAGCGGTGCACGACGAGGCCGAGAGCGTGGAGACTACCGACTGGCGGCAGATCCTCGCCCTCTACGAGGTGCTGGAGCGGGTCGCCCCGGGGCCGGTGGTGACCCTCAACCGGGCGGTCGCGGTGGCGATGGTGCACGGCCCGCGGGCCGGCCTGGCGCTACTCGGCACCCTCGACGCCGACGCCCGGATGACCCACAGCCACCGGCTTGCGGCGGCCCGCGGCCATCTGCTGGAACAGGCGGGGGAGATCGAAGCCGCGCAAGCGGCGTACCGGTCGGCGGCGACCATGACCGCCAGCCGCCCCGAGCAGCGTTACCTGACCATGCGCGCAGCCCGGCTCGGCGACTGAGCCGGTTCCAATCGGACCAGGGTCTCGGCTGGGTTCAGAGCTCCCACCGCCCGCAGGCCCGCGGCTGCGGCCAGGTCAGCAAGCCGGTCGTCGGGCACGTCCCGGGCCGAGAAGCGCTGCTCGGCCGCGTTCCCGTCGAACTCGTACCGGATCGTGGCGGTCAACTGGCCCTGGTCTCGGCTATGGACGGTCAGCCGGTAACGCACCCCGTCCCGCTCGTGGTCGGAGTCGGCGCAGCTGTGCACCCAGCCGGGGGCGTGGCGCTCCACCACGACGAAACCGGAGTCGGTGACGTGCCGGCGGGCGGTGGCCAACACCGCCGCGACGAACTCGTCGTCGGCGGTGTTGACCAGGTGGCTCATCGCCAGCACGGCGTCGAACCGGTCCGGCAGGTCAAGCGCGGTGATCTCGGCGCAGACTCCGGTGGCCCGGTCCAGCCCCGCGAGCATCGCCGGCTCGTTGTCCACCCCGGTGACCGGGTGACCGAGCGCGGCGAGCGGTTCGGCGAGCCGGCCAGCACCACAGCCGAGGTCGAGTACAGCCCCGCCCGCCGGCAGCAGGTCATGCAGGAGCTCGGCCTCCGATTGGCGCGCCGGCAGCCGGCGGTAGAGGTCGACCGGGCTACCGTCGGGGGCGATCCGCATGCGTGCATCATGCCGTACCCGGGCGGCCGGGGTTGACTGAGAGTGCGCTCGAACTCGTACCGTCGGTCGCAGCTGATGGCCGGAGCTTCCTCCGGCGTTTCGATGACAGGAGCGCACCATGCAGACCGTGACCCTTGGCCGCACCGGTGAGAAGGTCAGTCAGCTCTCCCTCGGGTGCATGCTGATGGGGACCAGGACCAGCGAGGCGGACTCCACCGAGATGCTCGACCGCTACCTCGCGGCCGGTGGCACCTTCCTCGACACCGCCAACTGCTACTGCTGGTGGCACGACCGAGGGAGCTATGGCGGCCACAGCGAGGAGCTGCTCGGTCGGTGGTTCGCCCGCAGCGGCCGTCGTGACGAGGTCTTTCTGGCCACCAAGGGTTCCGCGATCCCACGCGACGTCGACGCGGTGTTCAGCAGTGACGGGGAGCCCGACTGGGCCGAGGCCTACCGGACCTTCGAGGGTGCGGGTGCCGAGACCATTCGCCGGCATGTCGACGACAGCCTCCGGCGGCTGGGCACCGACCGGATCGACCTCTACTACGTGCATGTGGACGACCGGGCGACACCGCTGGTCGAAACTCTGGCAGCGCTCGCCGAGATGGTCCAGGCGGGCAAGGTGCGCTACCTCGGCTACTCCAATGTCCGCGCGTGGCGGTTGGCCGAGATTCGGCGGCTCTGCGCCGAGCACGGCTGGCCAGCGCCGGTGGCGGTGCAGCAGCAGCACTCCTATCTGCGGCCGCGGGCCGGGCTGGACCACGCCGGCATCGCCAACAGCGAGCACCTGGACCTGCTGCGCACCTATGAGGACATGTCACTGGTGGCGTACTCGCCAATTCTGATGGGGATCTACAACGATCCGGTCAAGCGGGAGAGCCACGGCAAGTTCATCGACTATCGGGGTCCGGACGCCGACATCCGGCTGGCGGTCCTGAGCGAGCTGGCGGCGGAGCTGTCGGTCACCCCGAACCAGCTGGTGCTCGCGTGGCTGATGCAGCAGCGGTCGCCGCAGGTGATCCCGATCATCGGTCCCCGCACGCTGGATCAGTACCAGGCGGCGCTGCCGGCGCTGGAGATCAAGCTGACCGAGGAACAGCTGGTCCGGCTGGACGCCGCCGGGGCCTGAGCTACCGGGCGGCCGCCAGCTGGCGGACCACCTGGCCGCACCGCCAGCAGCATCCCGGTCACGATCGTGAGATTGAGCAGAGTCGAGGTCACCAAGGCTCAGTCTAGTGCCGGTGGGCGCGTCGGCAGTGGCCGCTGTGAGCAGCGTCTACGGTGGCGGTATGGGAAGCAGCACGGCCGATCCGGAGATCTGGCAACCGGCTACCGCCCGCGGGCCGGCCGAGGTGGAGCTGACGCTGCCGGCCGGCGTACCCGTGGGCTGGTTGGCGCTGGGGCACGGCGCCGGCGGCAGTGTCGACGCCCCCGATCTGGCGGCGGTACGCGAGGCGGCGCTCGACGAAGGGCTGGCGGTGGCCCGGATCACCCAGCCGTACCGGGTCGCTGGCCGGCGGGCGCCGGCGCCCGCCGGCCAGCTCGACGCGGCGTGGATCGCGGTGATCGAGCAGCTGCGCGACGATCCGCGGCTGAGTGGCCGGCCGCTGGTGGTGGGGGGCCGGTCCAGCGGTGCCCGGGTCGCCGCGCGCACCGCCGCGACCGTGGCCGCGACCGCGGTGGTCGCGCTGGCGTTCCCGCTGCACCCGCCGGGTCGGCCGGAGCGGTCCCGCGCCGACGAACTGCGCGGCGATGTGCCGACGCTGGTGGTCAACGGCGACCGGGACCCGTTCGGGCTCCCCGAGCCGGGCCCCGGCGTGACCGTGGTGGTACGCCCGGGGGAGCGGCACGAGCTGCGCAAGGACCCGGCCGCGGTGGCCGAGGCGGTGCGAGAGTTCCTGCGCTACTTGCCGAGCGTCAGATAATGGTTGCGCTGCTCCGGTTCCAGCTTCTCGATGGCGTAGCGCAGCGCGACCCGCGGCAGGTCATGAGCGTGCTGGTCGAGGAAGCTCAGCAGTGCCTGCCGGTCGTGGTCACCGACGTAGCGCAGGGTCGTCCCGACCGCCTTGTTGATCAACTCTTCCTGGTCCTTCAGGAGGATCTCCGCGATCTCCAGGGCATCGGTGAAGTCGTCGTCGTAGAAGACGAAATACCAGGTCGCGACGATGGCGGTCCGCCGTCGCCAGATGTCCGTTGAGCGGGCTAGCTCGTAGAGGACGTTCCGTGGCTTGTCCACGAGGTAGCAGCCGACCACCCGTGGTGCCGACCGGTCGACCAGGTCCCAGTTGTTGATGCGGTCATGCTTGCCGAGGTAGATCTCATAGAGCGCCCTGCGGTCGGCGTCGGTGAGCTTGCGGCCGCGAGCTTTGAAGTCGAGGATGCTCACCGCGCCGACACGGCCCTCGTAGTATGGGCTGTCCAGCAGCTGCTCGACCTGATCCAACGGCATGTCTTTGGATCGTTTGGCGGTGTCGAAGATGTGTTTCATCCGGACACCGATGACCTCGTTGTCGGCCCCCGCGGCCTTGAAGTACCGGCGGATCTTCTGGCGCTCCTGATCGGACTGAAGACTCTTCATCGTCGCGATGAACTGCTCAGCGGTCAGGCTGCTCACGTACCCCGCTCCCTCCGGTCGCCAGCCTGGTCGCGGGGGTGCCGGGTGGCCGGTCGCCGCGACCGGACGGCTCCGCGGCCCGCCCGAACCAGCCACGCCACGCCACGCCTAAGCCATGCCTAAGCCACGGGCAAAGCGTACTTCGGGTCGGTCGCGGAAGGCCATGGTCGACACACTGGGCTCCAGCCGAGTCGCCGCTTGGCAGGCAGAGGCAGCTACGCCGTGGCCTACGAGAGCTGCGAGCACAGACGGAGCAGCAAGCAGGCCGCCCTCGCCATCGGCCGGGGGATCTGGCCGCTGGGCTGCCGGTCCAACCGCCGACTCGCGTATCGGCGCAGGTCGTTCCGGGCGCCATCCTGAGTTGATCAACTACCCGGGAGCTGTACGGCTCGCCGCGTGTCGTACAGCTCCCGGGCTTTGGATCTTCAGCTCGATACCCCCAACCCGGCCGTGAGACCGCGGGACGCATGCGACTCCGCTGGCTGGATCGGGTCACTTGATCATCAGGCATCGCCGCAGCTCAGGTGGTGCTGCGGGAGCGTTTGCGCTGCTTACGCATACGCCATCGGCTGGGCTGTTTCGGTAGGGATCGCCGCAAGGTCGGGTCCGGGCAGCTCGTCTCGCTCGACTTGGTGGGTTGAGTGGTGCCTGGTTTGCCAGTTTAAGGCGATTTGTCGCCGTAGTGGATCACCACTCAACCCACCAAGCGACCGACGGGCGCAAGCTGGCCTGCTACAAAGTCCGTGACCTGGGGCAAACTTCCGTCCCCGGCGGTCGCCGGCGGTCCCCGGCGGTGGTCAGGCGGCGGCAGGAGGCCGGAGCGGTCAGCCGGCGGGAGGGGAGGCAGCTCGGCGGCGCTCCCCGCGTATTCTCGCTGGCCCAGCCCTTCTCGAATGACCAGCGCTGGCGTATAGATGCGCAGAGCAAACGCTGCTGCCGCACCACCTGAGGTGCGGCGATGCATGATGATCAAGCGTCCCGATCAGCCAGCTGGCTGCTGGGTGGCGGGGTGCGTTGCGGACGGTGGAGGATCGGCGAGGACTTAGGCTGAGGGTTGGGGGAGGTCCGCTGGCCGGTGCGGGCTCCGACGTCCCTGATGAGGGCGCCGAGCACCGGCGCCCGGCAGGGAAGGAGACACCGATGAAGTACATGATCATGCTCTATGCCTCGCAGCAGGACTACGACGTGCTGGCGGGCCGGCCCACCCCTGGCAAGCCGGCGATGTCCGGTGAGGAGATCGCGGCGATGCACGAACACATGGGCAAGGCGAACCAGGGGCTGGTGGACTCCGGCGAGCACGTCGCGGCTCACGGCCTGACCGCGCCGGTGCATGCCCGACGGGTGGAGCTACGCGGCGGTACGCCGGTGGTGACCGACGGGCCGTACCCGGAGACCCAGGAGGTGCTCGCCGGTTTCAATATCGTCGAGTGTGACAGCTTCGACCGGGCCGCGGAGATCGCCGTGCAGTTCATCAACCCGGCCGCCGAGGGCGAGTACGTGGACATCCGGCCGGTGCTGGAGGGCGTGGAGGAGCTGTCGGTGCCGTGACCGACGCCGGCTTCGAGGACCTGCTGCGTACCCTCGCGCCGCAGGTCCTCGGCGCGGTCGTACGCCGGTATGGACACTTCGACACCGCCGAGGACGCGGTGCAGGAGGCGCTGATCGCCGCAGCCCGGCAGTGGCCGACCGAGGGCCTGCCGGATAACCCGCGGGCCTGGCTGATCACCGTTGCGGGGCGCCGGTTGACCGACCTGCTCCGCAGCGAGCAGGCCCGGCGCCGGCGGGAGGAGACGGTCACCCAATGGGCGCTGCCGGAGCAGGGGCAGGCCCCGCCGGCCGACCGGACCGCGACCGCGGCCGACGACACGCTGGTCCTGCTCTTCCTGTGTTGTCACCCGGCGCTGCCGCCGGCCGGCCAGATCGCGCTCACGCTGCGGGCCGTCGGCGGCCTGTCCACCGCCGAGGTTGCCCGGGCGTTCCTGGTGCCGGAACCGACCATGACCCGCCGGATCAGCCGGGCCAAACAGCGGATCCGAGCCAGCGGCGTTCCGTTCCGGATGCCGCCGCCGGCGCAGCGCGAGGAGCGGCTCGCCGCGGTCCTACATGTGCTCTACCTGATCTTCAACGAGGGGTACGCCACCACGTACGGGCCGGGTCTGCACCGTGCTGAGCTGTCGGCCGAGGCGATCCGGCTGACCCGGCTGCTGCACCGGCTGCAGCCGGAGGACGGCGAGGTGACCGGCCTGCTTGCGCTGATGCTGCTCACCGATGCCCGCCGGCCGGCGCGGCTGGGCCCGGAGGGGGCGCTCGTCCCGATGGCTGAGCAGGACCGCAGCCAGTGGGACCG
The DNA here is from genome assembly GCF_016925615.1 of Natronosporangium hydrolyticum. NCBI lineage: Bacteria > Bacillati > Actinomycetota > Actinomycetes > Micromonosporales > Micromonosporaceae > Natronosporangium > Natronosporangium hydrolyticum. The sequence goes on along the minus strand of NZ_CP070499.1, from coordinate 3,583,173 downwards.
GGGGATGATCGCCGAGGGCGTGGCGCTGATCAGCCAGGCGTTGCCGCGTGGCCCCACCGGCCCTTACCAACTGCAGGCGGCGATCGCCGCGGTGCACGACGAGGCGCCCAGCGCCGAGGCGACCGACTGGCCGCAGCTCGTGGCCCTCTACGAACTGCTGCGGCAGCTGTCGGAGAACCCGATGGTGGCGCTGAACCACGCGGTCGCGGCGGCGATGGCGCGCGGGCCCGCCGCCGGGCTGGAGCTGGTCGGCGAGCTGCAGGCCGACGAGCGGATCGCCGACCACCACCGGCTGTACGCGGTCCGGGCGCACCTGCTGGAGCTGGCGGGGGAGCCGCAGGCCGCCCGGGTCGCTTACGAGGCGGCCGCCCAGCGGGCGACCAGCCCGCCGATGCAGCGTTACCTCTACGGGCGGGCGGGTCGCCTGCCGGCGGGCTAGTGCTGCTGGTCCTGCCCCGGGTCGGCCCCGGAACGGTAGACCTCGGCCAGGTCGTCCCGGTGGGTGGTCGACACCATCGGCGCGCCCGTCCGGTAGCCCGCGCGCCCCACCGCGTAGCCGGCGATCGGGGCGGTGAACAGCTGCGCGGCGATCGCCAGCAGCAGGATCAGGATCGTCGTGGGGCTGGGCATCAGCACCCCCACCCCGGCGAGGATGCACGAGACCCCCAACGCGGCCGCTTTCGCCACCGCGTTGGTCCGGTTGTAGAGATCGGGCAGCCGGATGATGCCGACAGTGGCACCGAAGATCAACCCGGCACCGATCAAAATCAGGGCGTGCCCGACGATGGTCTGGACGGTGCTCATCGCCGCCCCCTCTCCACCAGCTTCGCCACCGCCACGGTGCCGAGGAAACCGACCAGGGTCGCGGCCAGCACCAGGTCCAGCAGCGCGGGTTCGTCGACCCGGACCGCTAGGACCGCGATCGCGGCCACGAAGGCGGCGAAGCCGAGGTCGATCGCGAGCGCGCGGTCGGCGTTGGTCGGCCCGACCACGGTCCGGACGGTCACCACCAGCATCGCGACGGCCAAAACTACGAGCACTCCGTCGAGCACAGTCATCACGGCCTCCGCTCGATGGGGGCGGCGACGCCGGCCCGGCGGGAGCGCTCGCCCCGTGCGGCCAGGCCAGCCGGGTCCGGCTCCTGCGCTACCGGCCGCATCGCGGCGAGTAGTTGGTCCTCCATGGTGTGCAGGCCGGCGACGAACTCCGCCGGGTCGGCGGCGAACATGCCGTGCACGTAGAGCGTGGGTGGCTCCGGCTGCACCTCGATGGTGAGGGTGCCGGGCGTGAGCGAGATCAGGCTGGCCAGCGAGACCATCTCTACCTGCCGGGTGCTGCGCAGCGGCACGGTCAGCAGCGCCGGGCGCGCCCGCGACCGGAACCGGAAGATCTCGACCAGCACCATCGCGTTGGAGCGCAGGAACTCCACTGAGTAATAGCCGAGGAAGCCGAGGATCCGGCCGGCCCGGGTGACTGCCCGGCTGCCGGCGCCAGTGGAGTTGTTCGTGGTCGTCATCGCATCGTCACCGCCGTCACGTAGGCCGTGATATCGGTCAGACCTTCGGCCGCCACAGTGGTCGCCGCCAGCAACGGCTCCGCCCCGATGCCGAAGATCAACGAGAAGGAGGCGAGCACCACCGCCGGTGCAACCAGCGACGGCTTGATCACCCGAGTGGTCGCGCTGCTCCGTTCACCCTCCTCGTCCCAGGTGGCCTCGCCGTTGTGGCCCCAGAACGCGCCGTTCCAAATTTTGATCATAGAAAGCAGGGTGAGGAGCCCGACCAGCACCGCTACCACCGCGGCGAGGTAGTGGGCCTCCAGGATCGCGGCCCGGACGATCGCCAGCTTGGCGATGAACCCGGACATGGGTGGCATGCCGGCCAGCGACAGGGCGGCGACCATGAACGCGGCGGCCAGCCAGGGGGCACGGTTGACCAACCCGCCCAGGCGGTCCAACCGGCCGGTGCCGTAGGTGACCTCCACCGCCCCGGCGCAGATCAGCAACGCAGCCTTCACCAGCACATGATGGATGATGTAGAAGATGCCGGCGGCCAACGCCACCGTGGTGAAGAGCGCCGGGCCGATGATCATGTAGCCGATCTGGCTGATCATGTGGAACGCGAGGATCGCCCGCATGGTCTTCTCGCCGACCGCGCCGAGTACCCCGACCACCATGCTCAGCAGCGCCGCGAGCATCACCACCCACGCGTACTGCGGATCCCCTTCGTACATCACCGCGTAGAGCCGGAAGATCACGTAGACGCCGACCTTGGTGAGCAGGCCGGAGAAGAGCGCCGCCACCGCGGGGGCGGCGTGCAGGTAGGCCCGGGGTAGCCAACCATGCACCGGCACCAGCGCCGCCTTGACCCCCATCGCGATCAGGATCAGCGAGCCGGCGACCGCCATCGCGGGGGAGCCGCTGGCGCTCCCGGCGAGCTGCCCGAGGTTGACCGTGCCGGCCAAGCCGTAGACCAGGCCGATGCCGGCGAGGAAGATCGTCGAGGCGAGCAGGCTCACCGTCAGATACAGCCGGCCGGCGGCGACCCGCTTCCGGCCACCGGCGAGCACCAGCAACACGTACGACGGCGCGAGCATGACCTCGACGAAGACGAACAGGTTGAACAGGTCGGCGGTGAGGTAGGCGCCGTAGACCCCGGCCGCCATCACCAGCGCCATCGGCGCGAAGAGCCGATGGGCGGCGTCGCCGGTGGCGAACGCGAAGCCCAAGCAGACCATCACCAGCAGGGCGGTGACGCAGAGCATCAACGCGCTGAAGGCGTCGCCGGCGAACATGATCGGGATGCCGACCTGGGTCCAGCCGCTCAGGTTCTCGCTGATCACCGACCCGTCGTAGGTGCGGGCCAGCAACACCGCGCCGAGTACCAGCACCGCGCCGTTGGCGGCGATGCTCAGCAGCCGCTGCAGCGCGACCGAGTTGGGGGTGAAGACCAGCACGGCGGCCGCGAAGAGCGGCACCGCCACCGGCAGCGTCAGCAGCCAGCCGTTCATCGTTTCTCAGCCCGCTCGTCGGTGATGTGGGAGACGTCCTCGTCCCACTCGGGGGTGTCGCTGCCGTGGCCCAGATCCGCTCGTCGGTCCGGATCGACGTCGTCTTCGCCGTCGGGTTCGTCCGGGGTGTCCGGGTCGAGCGCGTCGTCGCCCGGGTCCTCCTCACCGCCGCCGCGCGCGAGGGCGAGCAGGTAGACCGTGATCCCGAAGGTGATCACAATGGCGGTCAGCACGAACGCCTGCGGCAACGGGTCGGCCATCTCCTCGGCCGGGCCGTGGCCGAGCAGGGGCGCGCTCCGCAGGCTCATCCCGCCCGCCGCCACCACGATGATGTTGGCGGCGTGGCCCAGCATCACAAACCCGATCGTGATCCGGATCAGGCCCCGCTGGAAGATGAGGTACGTCCCGGTGGCGGCGAGGATGCCGACGGCGATCGCTGCGGTCATGCGTCACCTCCTGGGCGAGGGGTCCCAGCCGGGTCGGGGGTGGGCGCGGCGGCGTCGGCCGGCTCTGGGGGCGGCTCCCGTCGGGCGCCGCCCAGCCGGTCGATCGCGGCCACCACCATGCCGAGCACGAACAGGTAGATGCCGACGTCAAAGAGCAACGAGGAGGTCAGCTTGAAGTCGCCGAACTCCAGATGCAGCGGGGTGAGGAACGGCTCGCCGCCGATGGCGGCGGCGCCGCCGACCAGGACACTGAGGCCCAGGCCGAGCGCGATCAACGGCTCGGGCTTTAGTGCCCGCAGCACCGGCACGGTGCCGCCGGTGATCCCCTGGGCGAGGTAGCCGAAGGCGATCGCGATCCCGGCGACCAGCGCGGCGATGAACCCGCCGCCCGGCTCGTAGTGCCCCCGCAGGAAGAGGTACGCCGAGAGCAACAACAGGCCGGGCGCCAGCACCCAGTTGGTCACCTGGAACAAGATCGGGCTGCTGAGCTGCGGCGCTGGCGCCGCGTTCGGGTCGCTCGCCGGTCGGGTGACGCGGAACCGGCCCAGCAGGTAGATCGCCCCGAGCGCCGCGACGCCCAGCACGGTCGCCTCACCCAGGGTGTCCAGCGCGCGGTAGTCGACCAGGATGGTGTTGACCACGTTGCGTCCGCCGGTCTGCTCCTCGGCGTTGGACAGGAAGTAGTCACCCAGCTCGGAGCGGTCCCGGTGGCCGGTGAAGGCGAGCGTCGCCGCCATCGCCAGCACCCCGGTGGCGATCGCCACCACCGCAGCCGGCAGTTGCCGCAGCTTCGGCACCCGCCGGAACTTCGGCGGCAGCGTCCGCAGCACCAGCACCGCCACCACCGCGGTGAGCACCTCCACCAGCAGGAGGGTGAGCGCCACGTCCGGGGCACCGGCGAGCATGAACCAGATCGAGACCAGGAAGCCGATCACGCCGAGTAGCGCGATCGCGGCGAGCGTGTTCCGCATCGCCACCAGCGCCGCGGACGCCACGGCGAGCAGCGCGATCAACGGCCAGTCGTACGGGGTGGTGGTGCCCGGTGGATCGGTGGGCCACGAACCGTAGGCGAAGAGGGCGCCCGCGCCTAGGACCAGCACCACCACCATCGGCCAGATCAGGAACGCGGCCGGCGAGTTGCTGCGGTTGGGGGCGCCGACCCACCAGCCGAACTTCAAGGTCGCGTTGTAGCCGTAGTCGAACAGCTCACCCTCGGGCGGTGTCTTGATCCGGTTGAGGAACCGGTCCACCGGTTCCCGGGCGAAGAAGAGCACCATCCCCAGCGCGATCGTGATCGCCGAGAGCCACAGCTCGATGCTGAAGCCGTGCCAGAACTCGAGCACCGGCGCGACGGCGCCCGGGTCCATGTTCGCCACCGCGCTCTGGGTCAGCGGGTTCAGCAGGCCGACTCCCGGGCCGAGGACCACCCCGGCGACCGCCGGGACCGCCGCCGGCAGCAGGAACTGCCACGACGGCTCGTACAGGTTGCGTTGGGTGGTCGGGCCGGCGAAGGCGCCGTGGAAGATCCGGACCCCGTAGGCGAAGGTCAGGACGGAGGCGGTGACGCCGAGCCCGGCGGCGACCGGGCCGGCCCACGGGGCGAAGTGCGCCTCCGAGAGCGCCTCGAAGATCGTCTCCTTGCTGACAAAGCCGATCATGGGTGGGACGCCGGCCATGGAGAGTCCGGCGATGCCAGTCAGGGCCGCGGTCACCGGCATCACCCGGCGCAGCCCACCCAGCTCCCGGACATCGCGGCTGCCGGCCTCCCGGTCGATGATCCCGACCAGCATGAACAGGGTCGCTTTGAAGAGCGCGTGGGCGACGGTGTGCAGCACCGCGGCGGCGAAGCCGATGGAGGTGCCGATGCCGGTGACCGCAACCAGCAGCCCGAGCTGGCTCACGGTGGAGTAGGCCAGGAGCGCCTTGAGGTCGTGTTGTCGCAGCGCCAGCGCCGCCCCGACGATCGCGGTGATCAACCCGACGCTGACCAGGGTGGCCTGCCAGGCAGCCTGGTCACCGTAGACGGGGGAGAAGCGCATCAGCAGGTAGATGCCGGCCTTGACCATGGTCGCCGCGTGCAGATAGGCGCTCACGGGAGTGATCGCGACCATCGCGCCGGGCAGCCAAGACTGGAACGGCAGCTGGGCGGACTTGGTGAAGGCGGCGAGGATCACCAGCGCACCGACCGACCAGCCGTAGGGTGATTCGAGCAGCCACTCGGGATTATCCAGCACCGCCGGCAGGTAGGTGGTGCCGGTCTCGGCCCAGATCATGATCACTGCGACCAGCAGCGCCAACCCGCCGGCCGCGGTGATGATCAGCGCCCGCATCGCCGGCTTCGCCGACTTCGGACCGGTGCCACCGATCAGGAAGAACGACGAGATCGTCGTCAATTCCCAGAAGACGAAGAGCAGCACCAGGTCGGCCGAGAGCACCAGCCCGAGCATGGAGGCGGCGAACAGGGTCAGCAGGATGTACGTGCGGGCGTGGTGGTCGCCGTGGAGGTAGCGCGGGCAGTAGGCCAGGATCAGCGCGCCGACCAGGATGATCAGCAGCGTGAACAGCGACGCCAGCCCGTCCAGCCGCAGCGTCGCCTGCACCCCGAGCGCGGGGATCCACGGCAGCGACTCCTCGACGTAACCGCCGCCGAGCGCCTCCAGGATCGATGGCGTCAGCAACGCTCCAAGGAGGAGGAAGGCGGCGGCGAGGAAGTAGCCGGTGTCCCGGCCGAACCGGCGGGAGATCGGCGCCACAAGTAGCGCCAGCCCCATCATGCCGGCCAGCACGATGAACAGGATCATCGCCGGAGCCCGGTTGCCCGTGGGCCGGTCGACATGGGCCGTCCCTCCCTCCGTCGAACGTCACCGCGGCTGCCGGCGTCACGCCGCAGCCGCGGTTACACAAAACGCCCGGCTGGATACGCCCAGCGCGGGCTCAGGTCATGATATCCAACGCCGCCCGCTGGCCAGTTGCCTGGTCGGTGATCTTGCCCGAGGCTGCCAGGATGGTGATCAGCGCAGGCTGGTGAGCAGGTGCTCGAGGTACTGCCGGTGGTCGCCAGGGGCGGGGAGCACCTGCGGCACCGCGTGCCGCAGCTGGGTGTGGCCGAGCCAGGCGGTGTAGGCCAGCAGCGCCTGCCGGCGGGCCCGATCCGGATCGGACCCGAGCTGTCTGAACAGCTCCGACACGTAGCTGATCCGGCGTTCGGTGACCCGAGTCAGCGCCGCCGCGACCGCCGGGTCACTCGCCGAGGCGAGCAGGGCTACCTCGATCCGGTTCTCCGTTCGGGGATGGGTGTGCTCGGTGATCAAACTCAGGAGCCGGTGGAGCCGGTCCGCCGGGTCGGGGAACTGCTCCATCGCGGCAATGATGACGTCCGTTTGCTGCTGCTCCCAGCGGTCCAGCGCGGCACGCACCAAAGCGTCCCGATTGCGGAAGTGCCAGTAGAAGCTGCCCTTGGTGGTCCCGAGCTGGGTCGCCAGCCGCTCCACCGCGACGGCGGCGAGGCCGCCCTCGGCGATCGCGGTCAACGCGGTCGCCGCCCAGTCGTCCACGCTCAGTCGCTGCCGTGCCGGTGTCTCACCCATTCGCCGTACGGTATCGTATGGTTAACCATACGGGGGCGTATGGAGAAAGTAGGCTGACATGGCGAACGTCCGCAATGTCCATGAGCGCCGCATCGAGGCGCCTGCTCCGGTGGTCGGCGCCCTGCTCGACCGGCTGGGCGGCGACGACGACCCACTCTGGCCCACCCCGGCCTGGGCACCGCTGGTGCTGGACCGGCCGTTGGCCCTCGGCGCCGACGGCGGGCACGGCCCGGTGCGCTACTTCGTCAGCGGGTACGACCCGGGGCGGCGGATCCGGTTCACCTTCCACCCCAATCTCGGGCTCGACGGCTACCACGAACTGACGGTCACCGCCGACGGGCCGGCCGCCTGCCGGATGCGACACGAGGTGGTGATCGGGCCCCGCGGCCAGGCCCGGCTACTTTGGCCGGCGGTGATCCGCTGGTTGCACGACGCGCTGCTGGAGGACCTGCTCGACAACGCCGAGCGGGTGGCGACCGGCCGGGTCGCACAGCCCGCCCGGTGGAGCTGGTGGGTCCGGCGCTGGCGCGGGCTGGAGTTCCCCCGGCCGCGCGCGGTGGCGATCCCAGCGGAGGCGACCCTGCTCACCGACTTCGGCCCGGCCGACTTCGCCGACGCCTGGCAGGTGCCGTGGCTGCCCGGGATGAGCACCGACCCGGCAGACTGGGCGCGCCGGGTCTTCGGCGACCCACCCCGCTGGGTGGCCACGCTACTGGTCGCCCGCAACGCGCTGGTCCGGCTGGTGGGTGTGCCGCCCGCCTCCCGCCGGGTCTTCGACGTGCACGCCGCCTCCGAGCGGGAGGCGTTGCTCGGGGTCGACGACGAGCATCTCGACTTCCGGGTGTCGGTGCTGGTCGACCCGGCCGGCCGGCGGGTGACCCTGTCGACGGTCACCCGGGCGCACAACCGGCGCGGCAGGTTCTACCTGGCGGTGGTGCGCCGGCTCCACCCCCTGGTGGTCCGGGCGATGCTCCGCCGCGCACTGCACCGGTTCGCCCTACACTCTGCGGGGCCCCATGGGAGCCGAGGCGAGCGAGCCGCAGCCCCCCGACCCTCGTGACGGTTCAGGGCTGCTCCGGAATGATGACGGAGACCACCGCATCGAGCTTCTGAAGGGCTGATCGTGTCCAGCGAGGTCGGAATTGAGGGTGCCCTCGACAGCACCGCGATGCGGGTCGTGCTCGCGTCAATGGGGGCTGAGGAGTTCGGGTTGCTGCACCGCGCCTGTGCGGCCGCCGGGCACCAGCCGGTTGCGTACGCCTACTCCCGGTCGATGCGCCCCCGGCAGCCCGCCGACGCCTACGCGGTGTCGAAGCTGACCGGGGTCATTGAGGCGCTGCCCACCGATGTGGATCTCCTGCTGCCGGCGGATCAGGCCGGCCTGGCCGACAGTCTGGCCGGGCACCGACCGGACCTACTGGTGCTCTACGGATTCAACTGGATACTTCCGCGCGAGGTCTACCAGCTGCCGACCTTCGGTACCGTCAACATCCACCCGTCGCTGCTGCCGCGCTACCGGGGGCCGGCACCGGTGCACTGGGCGATCCGCAACGGCGACCCGGAGACCGGGGTGACGGTGCACCGGGTCGACGACGGTGTCGACACCGGGCCGATCCTCGCGCAGCGCGGCGGCGTACCGCTCGGGGAGGATGTCCATCGGGAGCAGGTGCACGCGCGGCTGGCGCCGGCGGTCGCGGATGCGCTCACCACCGCGTTGGCGCGGATCGCCGCCGGCGAGCCGGGGGAGCCGCAACCGGCCGTGACCGGACCCCGGGCCGGGTTCCTGGAGCCGGAGTTCTCACAGGTGGACTGGTCACACCCTGCCCGACAGATCCACAACCAGGTACGGGTGTTCAGGTACATCGGCAGCGACACTGCGCCAATGGCGCGGGTCGGCGACAAGTGGGTGCGGCTGGTCCGCACCAGCCTCACACCAGCCGATGGACTCCGGGTCGAATGCGGCGACGGGCCGATCTGGATCGTCGAATCCGCCCCGGCCGAGCCACCAGCTACCGATCCTCGCTGAGCCGCTGCCGCAGCGCCGCCGCGACCGGATCGTCGAAACTGCCCAGCAAGGCCGTCGCCTCCCGCCGGCAGCTTCGTGCCTCGTCCGGTTCCGCCAGGTGATCGAGGGCGGTGGCGAGGTTCGCTAGCGAGTTTGCCAGTTGCCAAGGGTCGTTAAACTCCCGATGGACGGCGGCAGCGCGGCGATGGAACTTCGCCGCCTCGTCGTGACGATCCAGGTGTTGATACGCCTGGCCGGTGAGATCGATGGCGATCGCCTCCCGGCTGCGGTCGCCGAGGCGTCGCTGGATCACGGCGGAGCGCTGGCTGCTGACCAGCGCCTCGCCCGGCTCGTCCTGAGCCAGCTCGATGCGCGCCAACTCAGCCAGCCAATGCGCCAGGCGCATGTCGATGTCATCGGAGGTGGCGATCTCGATCGCCAGGTCGATGGCCGACCGAGCCTCCGCTGGGCGGCCCACCGCACGGAGAGCCCACGCGAGTAGATACTGCGCATTGCCCAGGCCATAGCGGTCTCCGACGTCTCGCAGCACCGCTAGGGCACCGTGGAGGAGATCAGTCGCCTCGGGGTAGTCGCCACGTTCGCACAGCGTCTCGGCACGATTGGCCCGCAGCAGCGCGACCCACCGGCGCTCACCCAGCTCGTTGAAGACGGCTTCGCCTTGCGCAAAGTAGCTTGCGGCCGCTGTCAGGCGCCGCTGGCGCAGCTCCCACAGGCCGAGAGCGTTCAACGACACGGCCACACCGAACCGGTCGCCCAGGTCACGGCGGATTCCCAGCGCGCGGCGGTGGCACGCTCCCGCCTCGGCCAACACCCGAGACTGGAACAGCGCCTTGCCGAGGCTATCGAGCGCCTCGGCCTCGCCGGCCAGTTCTCCAAGGACAGCAGCGGACTCGGCGCCGATCCGGGCAGTTGTGATCCACTCGTCGAAGGCATTCTGGTGCATCTGGATCGCCCGCATAACCGCTGACAGCCGCCATGTGATGCCATGTTCTCCAGCAGCGGCCGCAGCACGAACCGCCGCCACCAGGTTGCCTGATTCGGTCCGGTACCAGCTCAAAGCGGCGTGGTAGCTATCGAAGCGTGCCGGTGCGAGTGTGCCAGAGCTCGGCAGGTCGAGCTGGTAACACTCGAAGGGCGAGATCTGCTGCTGTGCAGCATCGGCGCTGTGTAAGTACCAAGTCAGCACTCGCCGTCGCGCCTCGGTGCGCTCGTGCTCGCTCTCCAGCACCGTGAGCTGGTCGTTCGCGTAGGCCCGCAACAGGTCGTGGAACTGATATCTATCGTGGCCGCAATCTTCGACCAGATGGGCACCGACCAGCGCATCGAGGTCGCGGCGAGCCTGCCAGGTGGAGCTGCCGGCGAGTGCGGCGGCGACGGGAGAGCTGAACTCGTCCCCCGGAAACAGGCCCAGGAACCGGAACATCCGGGCGGCCGACTCCGGCAGCGCCCGGTATGACCAGGCGAACACAGTCCGGACCGCGTCCGCTTCGGCGTCGTCACGATCGGTGCTTAACGCGTCCCAGAGGCCGGACTCGTCGCGGAGGTCGGCGATAAGCTCAGCCAGCGGCATCAGCGGCCGGCTCGCCGCCCGCTCACCCGCGATCCGCAACGCCAACGGCAGCCGTGCGCACAATCTCGCCAACTCCACCTGCTCGGCGCGTTCGTCGGCGGTGCGGTAGCCAGCGACCACCCGGCCAAGGAGCTCGACGGCGTCGTCTTCGCTCAGCAGATCGAGCTGCAGCCGGCGAGCTCCCTCCCGTGCCACCAGCCCGGACAGCCGGCTGCGACTGGTCACCACCGTGAGGCAGCCCGCGGCGCCGGGCAACAGAGGCCGTAGCTGACCGGCGGTCGCGGCGTTGTCCAGCAGGACCAGCACTCTGCGGTCGGCGAGGATCGAGCGGTAAAGCGCCGCGCGGTCGTCCACCCCGGAAGGGAGGGCACGGGCTGGCACGCCGAGCGCGCGGAGAAAGCCGCCTAGGACGTGGTCTGGCGTGGCAGGCGTGCCCGGATCGTAGCCGCGCAGATTGGTATAGAGCTGGCCGTCGGGGAACTGACTGCGCACGGTGTGGGCCCAGCGCAGCGCGAGCGAGGTCTTGCCGACTCCGGCCGTCCCGGCGATGATCACCAGCCGCGGCGCGCCGGCTTCATCGACGGCTACCTTAGCCAGCTGAATCAGCTCGGATTGCCGGTTGACGAACCCGTGCGGCGGGCCGGGGAGCTGCCGCGGCGTCACCGGGAACGGCGGCAGTGACTGGTGGAAGTGCACACCACCGTGAACGTCCCGCGCCTGCACGACGTCACCGGCTCCACCATCGGTCTCCAACCGGTTGAGGTGCTCCACCGATGGCTCTGGCTCGGTCTGGTCGTCAGCGGGCATGAACGATCAGGGCGGTCAGCTGACCTGCGGCACGGCTGGAGCGGGTAGGTCGGCGACCCGCCGGGCAAAATAGTCCGCCAGCGGCTCACCGTCGGCGTAGAGGTCGGCGGTCAGCTGCTGCCACTGCCGGATCAGCTCGGGGTCGGTGTAACGCCGGCCGCCGTCGAGGATGCCATGATCGTTGTAGACGATCTCATACATTACCGAGCTGCCGAGCGTGCAGATCTCCGGCAGCGGCCCGCTCGACTCGAACCGCGCCACCTGTTCCGGGGTCACCACCCGGACCCCGGTGCCGCACTGCTCCCGCAGCCGCAGCAGGTGCAGCTCCCACTGCACGTACGGGATGATCGGCTCCTCGACCACCCGGACCCGGCGGACCGAGAAGCCGAGCTGCGAAATTCGTCGGTGCTCGTCCTCCAGCTCCGCCCGGCGAGCAGCCAGCAGTCGCAGCGATTCCTCCCAGTTGCCATCGGCGAACGCTTCCCAGCTGTCGTCGCCCGGCTCCTGAAAGTACTGTTGGCGCTCCAGCTTCCAGACCCCGAGCGCGTCAACCCGCCAGAAGTGGTCTCGAAACTCGGCTCGGTAGGCGGTGACCTCCAGCCGCTCGTCGGCAGCACCCACCAGTGACTCACGCATCTGGGATGTCCGCCTTCGCCGCCAGGAGCGTCGCGCGTGGGATGACGACCAGCCGCTCGCTTGGCACTATGCTTGCACCCTCGGGGAGCCGCGCTTGATGAGCGGCGGTCAGGTCGCGGCCGATGACGGCGAAGTCGCCGTTGCTCAGCTCCCAGATGTCCGGGCAGCCGTCAGTGCCGCCGGTGGCGCCGAGCTCCTCAGGGGACTTGCCGAGTCGGCGCACCAAATCGGCGGATGGATCAGGACGCCAGCCAGTAGACATGCTGCCCCTTAGAAGCCCATAACGGATACTGCCCGTGATGGTAGCAATGCCGGTCGTCGACTGACAATCGAAAGTGGATCAGTTGATCATAGTCTTTCATGCTGGCCGCGTATCACCATGATCGTCGCGGTCGGAACCGAAAGAAATTCCACCTTGTACGTCGCGAGCCTGAACAACGTTGCCGCTCACGTCACCGGCGATGGTGTTGCGGACGCTGCCGGCTGCGGCGGTCAGGTGCGGTTGCAACTCGCGCCAGCGGGTGCGCAACTCGGCGTCGAACTGCGGGTCGTCGGCCGCCAGCCGGGCCAGCGCCGCCCGCAGTTCGACGAGCCGTTCGTGATCGGAGGGGTCCGCCTCGGCCGCGGCCAGTACGCCCTCGGCTGCCTGGTCGGCCTGGAATCGGCCGCGGACAAACCGCACCAACCGCTGGTAGGCCGCCCGGCCCGCCTCGGACAGACCGTGCGCCACCTTGCCGGCGAGAGCCGTCGCCAGCGCGGTCAGGAACTCCTCATCCACCACTTGGGCCTCCGGCCAATTCCTATGCCGCTGTCTTGCTAGATACCGGGAACTCTATCCAGTGATGGGGGTATAGGCACAGGAGTGCCCCGGCCGTCCGCTGAATCGCGATGAGAGGGCCTTGAATCTGCCGGATGTCGTGAGTGGGGAGCCGCGAAGCGGGGGACCTAGGAACCGGGGCCGCTCAGACGTAGCCGCGGAGGCGGACCGCGTTGACCACGCGTTCCAGCGCGATCGCGTAGGCGGCCAGCCGGTACGGGCAGCCCCGCTGCTCGGCGGCGTCGGCGACCGCGTCGTACGCGCGCTCCAACCGGCCCCGGAGCTCCTCATTGAAGCGCTCCTCCGGCCACTGGAATTGTTGGATGTTCTGGGTCCACTCGAAGTAGGAGCCGGTCACCCCGCCACCGTTGGCGAGAATGTCGGGGATCACCGGGATACCCCGGTCGGCGAGGATCGCGTCGGCCGCCGGGGTGACCGGATGGTTCGCACCCTCCACGATCAGCGAGGCCCGGATCTGGTCGGCGTTGCCGGCGGTGATGCAGTTGCCGAGCGCCGCCGGCACCAGCACGTCGCACTCCATAGTGAGCAGCTCCGCCGGGTCCAGCTTGTCGTGCGGGGTGTCGGCGTCGACTACCGAGCCGCCGGCCCGTGCCGCGGCCACCAGCGCCGCAACGTCCAGTCCGGCGTCGTGGGTGACCGCGCCGCCGACATCTCCCACCGCCACCACCCGGGCGCCCAGCTCGGCGAGTTCGCGGGCGACCCAGGATCCGACGTTGCCGAAGCCCTGGATCGCCACCCGCTTACCGGCCAGCTCCCAGCCGCCTCGCCGGGCCGTCGCCGACAGGATGTAGACCAGGCCGCGGCCGGTCGCCGCCTCCCGACCCGGGGCCCCGCCCAGGTCGACCGGCTTGCCGGTGACCACCCCGGGCGAGTAGCCGTTGCGGCTGCTGTAGGCGTCCATGAACCACGCCATCACCTGCCCGTTGGTGCCGACGTCCGGCGCCGGGATGTCCCGGTAGACCCCGACCAGGTGGCTCAGCGACAGCGCGAACCGGCGGGTCAGCGCCTGCAGTTCGGTGGGCGTCAGCTCGGCCGGGTCGATCTGCAGGCCACCCTTGGCGCCGCCGAACGGCAGATCCAGCAGCGCCGTCTTCCAGGTCATCAGCGAGGCCAACGCGCGGACCTCGGACAGGTCGGCCGCCGGGTGGTAGCGCAACCCGCCTTTGTACGGCCCGCGGGCGCCGTTGTGCTGGACCCGGTAGCCGCGCGCCACCAGCAGGCTGCCGTCCTCCCGCCGCAGCGGCACCTGCACGCTGATCTCGCGGTAGCTCGACTCCAGCACCTCGGCGACGTCGGGTTCCAGCCCGACCAGTCGGGCTGCGGCGTCGACGTAGCGGCGGACCGCGGCGTCGGGGGTCAGCTCGTCGGTGGCGGCGGGCGGCATCGGCAGCTCCCTGGGTCGGCGTCGACCGGCCCAGGATAGGTCACCCGCCGTCGGCGGTGCCGTCGGCGTTCTCGTCCGGAGATGTCGACTCGGCGCCGGTGAGCGCCGCGTCGGCGTCCCGGGCGGCCTGGGCGCGGGCGGTCAGCTCGGCGGCGAGCCGGCGCGCCTCACCGAGCTCCCGGTGTGAGCCGACCGCGGTCAGCGAACCGGCGGTGTCGGCGTACACATTGGCCAGCCCCAGCAGGCGCTGGATCGGCCCCTGGGTCAACCGGACACTCTGGATCCGCAGGTACGGCACGACCACCAGCTCCCGGGTGATCCGGCCGTCGCGGGAGACGAACACCTCGTCGGTCATCGCGATGCCCAGCACCGGCTGCCGCCACGGCGCTAGCCAGCGGGCTCGTCGGGGTGGCCGGCGCAGTCGCAGGTCGGTCAGGTCGATCCCCGGCAGCACCACTGAGGTCAGCCGGCGGGCGGTAGCCAGGTCGCCGACCGGCAGCAGCCGGTCCGAGCCGGCACCTTCGCCCACGCCGTAGCCGGCGACGTCGAGCCGGCTGCGCAACCACTGCCGGCGCCGCCACAGGAACGGCCAGGTCACGCCGATCGCCTGCACCCGGTTCAGCGGGACGGTCTGACTGCGGGTTTCGGTGAGCCCGCTGCGGATGCGCAGGCCGGGGTGGCGTTTACCCGGAGGCGGATCCTGGACCGCCATCCGGAAGTTCCAGTCAGACATGATCCGGCGGACCGGTTGTTGGATCACTCCGATGACCGCCGCCGCCATGCTCGCCAGCACTACCAGCGACCAGGCGCGGGCGCCGAACCAGTACTGGGTGACGACCAGCGCGATCGCGATCGGTAGGAAGATCACCTGGGGGGTGAGGATCTGGCTGATCAACACGTCCCGGTTGACCACCGAGTGGAGGTGCCGCTCGGCGAGCGGGGCAGGAGCGGCCGGGGCGGGGGCCGCGGGGTAGCCCGGCGGTGGGTAGCCCGGCGGCGGGTAGCCCGGGTACCCCTGGGCTGGGTACCCGGGGGCGGGGTACCCCGGGTGTACCGGCGGCACCGGCTGGTCGGGGGGTGCCGGATGCGCCGGCGGCACCGGCTGGTCCGGCGGCTCCGGGTGTGCCGGGGGGATCTCCCCGGTGGGGGGTGGCGGCGGGACAGCGGACGGCGCGGCGCCGGGTGCGGCGGCGCCGGCCAGCGGTGCCGCCTGGCCACCCGGCGCGGCGGCGGGAGCACCGACCCGGACCGCCAGCGCCAGCAGCCGGTTCCGCAGCGCGGTGGCGTCGGCGACGGTCAGGAACGCCAGCGGCGCCTCGGTCTTGCCGCCCCCCACCACCTCCAGCCGCAGCTCGGCCAGGCCGGTGGCGCGGGCCATCAACGGGCGGACCAGCTCCACCGCCTGGAGCCGCTCCAGCGGGATCGCCCGGGTACGCCGGACCAGCACCCCGTCGTAGATCCGCAGCTCCCGGCCGACCACGTGGTAGCCGGTGACCAGCCAGGTCACCGCCGAGTACGCCATCACCAACACCGTCGCGATGACGACCGTGCCGAGGAACCCCGCCAGCCCGAGCTGCGCCGCTCCGTTGATCGAGATCGCCGCGATCAGCAGCGCCAGCATCTTGGCGCTGTGCAGCAGCGGGCTGAGCGGGTGCAGCCGCTGCCGCGGCTCGGGGACCGGTGGCAGCTGATAACCCCATGGCGGCGGCCATACGGGCGGGCCGGGCACCGGTCCGGTGTCAGGCGGCGGCCATGCCCCGGCGGGTGGCCCCGCCGGTGGCTCAGCGCCCGGCTCGGCCGGTGGCCCCACCGGCCCCGGCGGGCCGGCCGGTGGCCCCGCCGGCCCCGGTGGTCCGGTCGGTGGTCCGGGTGGTGGCCCCGGGGGTGGGCCGCTCGTCGTCACAGCCCTTCTCCCAGGTCCTCGCCGAGCGCGGCGAGCCGGTCGCGCAGCCGGGACGCCTCGTCCGGGGGCAGCCCTGGAACCCGGGCGTCGGTGGCCGCGGCAGCGGTGTGCAGCTGCACCGTCGCCAGGTTGAACAGCCGCTCCAGCGGGCCCGCGGTGACGTCCACGAATTGCATCCGGGCGTACGGCACGATCGACAACCGGCGCAGCAGCAGCCCGTGCCGGACCAGCAGGTCGCGTTCCCGTTCGGCGTAGCCCCAGGCGAAGACGGCCCGGACGATCGCGGTGCCGCGCAGCAGCGTGTAGGCCGCCAGCACCCAGAAGGTGGCGGCGACGAACGGCCAGCCGAAGGTGCCGGCGAGCAGCACCATCAGCACCAGGAAGGTGACCCAGACCGCGAACCGGAGCAGTTCGACCACGATCAGGCGGCGGGACACCGGGCGCCACACCACCGTGTTCGGCCAGGGGTCGAGCGGGCTCAGCCGCGGGTGAGGTGCCCGGGTGGGCGGCTGGTCGGCGGGCGGCGCGGTCGATTCGGTCACGGTTCGAGCCTATTCGTTCACTCGAGCGCCGCCACATCGCGGAGGAATCCGCGGGCGTCGAGAAAGTCGCTCAGATACTGCCGGTGTTCGTCGCAGGCCAGCCAGGTCTTTCGCCGGTCGGGGGTGTGCAGTTTCGGGTTGTGCCACCGCAGCGCCCAGATCGCCGGCCGGCGGCACCCCTTGGCTGAGCAGACGAGCTGGTCCGGACCGTCCTGCGGCGTGCTCGGATCTAGCATCATCACCCGCACGACCAGCTGTTTTCTGTTACCCGATTAATCGGTATGAGTAGCGCCGGGCGGCCACGGGGGAAGCCGCCCGGCGACGCTCGAATCGTACCCACCTGACCTCCAGCAATGTCTACCCGCCAACTGTGTCCGTTTGGCTGGTTCCGGCCGTACGTTCGGGTTAGGTTGACCAGTTGAGTATCGCAGGTCGCTGTTTGGTTAATCCCGGCCAGCCCAACCGGCAGCCGGCGCCGACATGTCAGGCTTAGAAAGAACACCGGTCGCCGGCTTCCGGCCGGCGTACGCCCCTTACCCAGCGGAGGACGCATGAGTAGCACCCCGGCCCAGGATGCCACCCTGCTGGAGCGGGCGCTCTTCGAGGTGAAGCGGGTCATCGTCGGTCAAGACCAGTTGATCGAGCGGCTCTTCGTCGCGCTGTTGGCCCGTGGCCACTGCCTACTGGAGGGCGTGCCCGGGGTGGCGAAGACGCTGGCCGCGCAGACCGCGGCGACGGTGGTGGGCGGCAGCTTCGCCCGGGTGCAGTTCACCCCCGACCTGATGCCTTCCGACCTGGTCGGCACCCGGATCTATCGGCAGGGCAGCGAGAAGTTCGACGTCGAGCTAGGGCCGGTCTTCGTCAACTTCCTCCTCGCCGACGAGATCAACCGGTCGCCGGCGAAGGTGCAGTCGGCGTTGCTGGAGGTGATGGCCGAGCGGCAGGTCTCGATCGGCGGCGAGAGCCATCCGGTGCCGGACCCGTTCCTGGTGATGGCCACCCAGAACCCGATCGAACAGGAGGGCGTCTACCCGCTACCCGAGGCGCAGCGGGACCGGTTCCTGCTGAAGGTGGTGGTCGGCTACCCGACCGACCTGGAGGAGCGAGAGATCGTCTACCGGATGGGGGTGTCCCCGCCCGAACCGGAGGTGATCTTCGCCCCGGAGGACCTGCTCGCGCTGCAGCGCAAGGCGGACCAGGTGTTCATCCACAACGCGCTGGTCGACTACGCGGTCCGGGTGGTGATGGCCACCCGCAGCCCGGCCGAGCACGGCGTACCCGATGTGGCGAACCTGGTCCAGTACGGCGCCAGCCCGCGCGCCTCGCTCGGTATCGTCCGGGCCACCCGGGCGCTGGCGCTGCTGCGGGGCCGGGATTACGCGCTGCCCGGAGATGTCCTCGACATCGCCCCCGACGTGCTGCGGCACCGGCTGGTGCTCAGCTACGACGCGCTCGCCGACGACGTGCCGGCCGACCATGTCGTCAACCGGGTGTTGCAGACCGTGCCGATGCCGGCGGTCGCCCCCCGCCAGCACGCCACCGTGGTGCCGCCGCCCCCGCCCGCGATCGGGACCGGCGGGTGAGTATGCCGCCACCCGTCGGCGGTACCGCCGCCCCAGCCGTGCTGGCCCGGCTGCAACTGCTCATCACCCGCCGGCTCGACGGCCTGCTGCAGGGGGAGTACCTCGGCCTGCTGCCTGGCCCCGGCAGCGAAGCCGGCGAGTCCCGCGCGTACCACCCCGGCGACGACGTACGCCGGATGGACTGGCCGGTCACCGCCCGCACCACCGTGCCGCATGTTCGGCTTACCGAGGCCGACCGGGAGCTGGAGACCTGGCTGGCGGTGGACCTGTCGGCGAGCCTGGAGTTCGGCACCGCCCAGTGCCTCAAGCGGGACCTGGCGCTCGCCGCCGCCGCGGCCGTGACCCACCTGACCGTCCGCGGCGGCAATCGGGTCGGCGCGGTGGTGGCGCGCGGGTCCGGGCCGCCGCGCCGGCTGCCGGCCCGCCCTGGGCGCCGGTCGGCGCAGGGGTTGCTGCGGACCATCGCCTCCCCGGACACCCCGCCCGGGGAGGTCGACCTGGCGGCGCTGATCGACAGCCTGCACCGGCCCCCGCGGCGCCGCGGCCTCGCGGTGGTGATCTCAGACTTCCTCGCCCCGGCCGAGCAGTGGCGCCGTCCGCTGCGCAAGCTGGCGGCCCGGCACGACGTGCTGGCGATCGAGGTGCTCGACCCGCGGGAACTCTCGCTGCCCGACGTCGGGGTGCTGGAGCTGCTCGACCCGGAGAGCGGCGCCACGGTGGAGGTGCAGACCGCCGACCCGCGGCTGCGGGAGCGGTACGCCGCCGCGGCCGCCGCGCAACGCGGTGAGATCGAGGCGGCGCTGCGCCGGGCCGGCGCAGCCCACCTCCGGCTGCGTACCGACTCGGACTGGCTGGCCGATATCGTACGGTTCGTCGCCGCCCGGCGGCACGCCCGCAGCAGCGGGGCCGCGCGAGGCGCTGGGCTCGACCGGGAGGTGACATGATCCGGTTTCTGCAACCGTGGTGGCTGCTGGCGCTGTTGCCGGTCGCGCTGGTCGCCGGTGCGTACCTGTGGCGGCAGTGGCGGCGGCGCAGCCACGCGGTCCGGTTCAGCAACGTCGCACTGCTGCAACAGCTCGCGCCGGCCGGGTTGGGCTGGCGTCGGCACCTGGCCGCGGCGGCGTTCCTGCTCGCGCTGGTGGCGCTGGCCACCGGCATGGCGCGGCCGGCGGTGGACCGGGAGGAGCCGGTCGAACGGGCCACGGTGATCCTGGCGATCGACGTCTCCCTCTCGATGGAGGCGACCGACGTGGCCCCCACCCGGCTCGCCGCCGCGCAACAGGCCGCGATCGAGTTCACCGATCAGCTGCCCGAGAGCCACAATCTGGGGTTGGTCTCGTTCGCGCGTACGGCGAATGTGCTGGTGCCGGCAGGGTCCGACCGGCCGGCGGTGATCCGCGGCATCCAAGAGCTGACTCTCGCCGAGGCGACCGCCACCGGGGAGGCGGTCTTCACCAGCCTCGAGGCGATCCAGCAGGTGCCCCCCGACGGCGCGGACGGGCCGCCGCCGGCCCGAATTCTGCTGCTCACCGACGGGTACCGCACCTACGGCCGGACGGTGGAGGAGGCGGCCGCCGCGGCCTCCGAGGCGAACGTGCCGGTCTCCACCGTCGCCTTCGGTACCGACGACGGGGTGGTGGACATCGGTGGCCAGCTCTACCGGGTGCCGGTGGACCGGGAGGAGATGGCCTTCCTCGCTGAAGCCACCGGCGGTGAATTCTACGAGGCGGCGAGCGCGGCCGAGCTGGCGGCGGTCTACGAGGACATGGGCAGCTCGATCGGCCACCGGACCGTACCGCAGGAGATCACCCAGTGGTATCTGGCCGGGGCGCTGCTGCTGGCGCTCGCCGCTGGTGGGCTCAGCCTGTTGTGGACGCCCCGGCTGCCGTAGCCGCCGCGCTGCTCTCCGTCGGATCCGGTCGCTGCCACCGGAGGGTCACCAGTCCGGAATGCGACATGTGGCCGACTTCGAGTACCCGTACCGGGGGTATAACAGGCGCCCTTTCGTGATCATTTTCGGACCCGAGGGCGCGGCCGGTAACCCGGTGCCCCGTAGGATCCGGGCAAGGGCGGTGGGCTACGACACCGGCCCACCCGACAACGACCGGCGCTAAGGAGGCGTGATGGCGCGCACCGTGCTCGTCACCGGGGGCAACCGGGGGATCGGCCTGGCGATCGCGGAGGCGTTCGTCGCACAGGGTGACCAGGTGGCGGTGACCCACCGCGGGTCCGAAGCCCCCGCGGGCACCTTCGGGGTGACCTGCGACGTGACCGACCCGGCCGCGGTCGACGCCGCCTTCAAGACCGTGGAGGGTGAGCTCGGCCCGGTGGAGGTGCTCATCGCCAACGCCGGCGTCACCGACGACACGCTGCTGATGCGGATGAGCGAAGACCAGTTCACCCGGGTGGTCGACACCAACCTCACCGGCGCCTGGCGGTGCGCCAAACGCGCCGCCACCCGGATGGTCCGCGGCCGCTGGGGTCGGATGGTCTTCATTTCGTCCGTGGTCGGCCTCTACGGCAGCCCCGGCCAGGTCAATTATGCCGCTAGTAAGGCCGGGTTGGTGGGTATGGCCCGTTCCATCACCCGGGAGCTCGGCAGCCGCAACATCACCGCGAACGTGGTGGCGCCCGGGTTCATCGACACCGAAATGACCGCCGCGCTGCCGCCAGAGCGGCAGGAAGAGTACAAGAAGGCCACCCCGGCCGGGCGGTTCGCCGCCCCGGCCGAGGTCGCGGGCGTGGTCACCTGGCTCGCCAGCGACGCGGCCGGCTACATAACCGGCGCGGTGATCCCGGTCGACGGTGGTCTGGGGATGGGGCACTGATCGTCGGGTGAGAAGATCGCAGGCGATTCGCTGACTCCAGGAGGGACCCCACGTGTCTGCACTGTTGGCCGGTAAGCGGCTACTGATTACCGGTGTGCTCACTGAGCAGTCGATCGCGTTCGCGACCGCCCGGCTCGCCCAGGAGCATGGGGCACAGATCGTGCTCACCGGCTATGGGCGGATGTCGCTGGTGGAGCGGATCGCCAAGCGACTGCCGCAGCCGGCGCCGGTGGTGGAGCTGGACGTCACCGACCCGGAGCACCTCGACAGCCTGGTCGAGCGGCTGCAGCCGCACCTGAGTGAGCTGGACGGTGTGGTGCACTCGATCGCCTACGGCCCGCCCAGCACGCTCGGGGGCAACTTCCTCGAAGCGCCGTGGGAGGACGTGGCCACCGCGGTCCACGTCTCCGCGTACTCGTACCGGTCGTTGGCGATGGCGGCGCTGCCGATGCTGCGCCCCGGCGCCGGCCTGGTCGGGCTCACCTTCGACGCCAGCCAGGCCTGGCCGGTCTACGACTGGATGGGCGTGGCCAAGGCCGGGTTGGAGTCGACCTCCCGCTACCTCGCCCGCTACCTGGGCCCCAAGGGCATCCGCAGCAACCTGGTGGCGGCCGGCCCGCTGCGGACGATGGCGGCCAAGTCGATCCCCGGCTTCCAGCAGTTCGAGGAGAGCTGGGTGCAGCGGGCGCCGCTGGGTTGGGAGCTGGCCGACCCGGAGCCGGCCGGCCGGGCGATCCTGGCGCTGCTCTCCGACTGGTTCCCGGCGACCACCGGTGAGATCATTCACGTCGACGGGGGCTACCACGCGGTGGGCGGCTGAGCAGCAGAATCTGGCACCATAGCTCGTGTGGGCTACGACGCTGTCTTGCTGCTGTCGTTCGGCGGGCCGGAGCGGCCCGAGGACGTGCTGCCGTTTCTGCAGAATGTGACTCGGGGCCGCCGGGTGCCGCCGGAGCGGCTCGCCGAGGTTGCCGAGCATTACCAGCACTTCGGCGGGGTGTCGCCGATCAACGATCAGTGCCGGGCGCTGCTCGCCGCGATGCGGGCAGAGTTCGATCGGCACCAGCTCGACACCCCGGTGTATTGGGGCAACCGCAACTGGCATCCTATGCTCGCGGATACGCTCGCCCAGGCCCGCGACGACGGGGTCGAGTCGGCGGTCGCGTTCGTGACCAGCCCGTACGGGTCGTACTCGTCCTGCCGGCAATATCTGGAAGACATCGCGGCGGCCCGGGCGGCGGTGGGTCCGCGCGCCCCGGTGGTGCACAAGCTGCGGCACTACCACGACCATCCGGGCCTGGTCGAGCCGTTCGCCGACGGGGTCCGGCAGGCGTTGGCCAGCCTCGCGCCAGCCCCGCGGGAGGCGACCCGGCTGGTCTTCACAGCCCATTCGATCCCGGTGGAGATGGCCGAGTGCGCCGGTCCCGAGGGCGGGCGCTACGAAGCCCAGTTGGCCGAGACGGCGGCGTTGGTGGCCGCGGCCGCCGCCCCCGATCTGCCGTATGACCTGGTGTGGCAGAGCCGCTCCGGCCCGCCGCAGGTGCCATGGCTGGAGCCGGACATCAACGACCACCTGGGCACCCTCGCCGAGCAGGGGGTCGGCGCGGTGGCGGTCAGCCCGATCGGCTTCATCTCCGACCACCTGGAGGTGATGTGGGACCTCGACACCGAGGCCGCCGACACCGCCAAGCAGCTGGGGCTGGAGTACGCGCGGGCCGCCACCCCGGGCACCGACCCCCGGTTCGTCGCGATGATCCGCGAACTCGTACAGGAACGGATGGTGCCGGAGGGTGACCATCCGGCCCGTCGGATGGGTACGCTGCCGGTGTGGGATACCTGTCTCAGCCACTGCTGTCAGAGCCGGTCCGCGCCCCGCGGCTGAGCGGCGGAGCCGGCGATGGCCGGTGACCGCAAACCGGTCGCGGCCTGGCTGACCGACATGGACGGGGTGCTGGTCCACGAGGGTCAGCCGATCCCCGGGGCGCCCGAGTTCGTCGGCCGGCTGCGCGAGTCCGGTAAGCCGTTCCTAGTGCTCACGAACAACTCGATCTACACTCCGCGGGATCTGGTCGCCCGGTTGAGCCGGGTCGGCTTCCACGTTCCGGAGGAGTCGATCTGGACCTCGGCGCTGGCGACGGCGCAGTTCCTCTACGACCAGCGACCCAACGGCACCGCGTACGTGTTGGGTGAGGCCGGCTTGACGACCGCGCTGCACGAGTCGGGCTATGTGCTCACCGATCACGATCCGGATTATGTGGTGGTGGGGGAGACCCGTACCTACAGTTTCGAGGCGATCACCCGGGCGGTTCGTCTGATCAACAATGGGGCGCGGTTCATCTGCACCAACCCGGACGCCACGGGCCCGTCCAGCGAAGGGGCGTTGCCGGCGACCGGAGCGGTGGCGGCGATGATCTCGAAGGCGACCGGGGTGGAGCCCTACTTCATCGGCAAGCCCAATCCGATGATGATGCGCTCGGCGCTGAACCGGATCGAGGCGCACTCGGAGACCACCGCGATGATCGGCGACCGGATGGACACCGATGTGCTCTGCGGGCTGGAGGCCGGTCTGGACACCATCCTGGTGTTGACCGGGATCAGCAACCGCGCCGATGTCGACCGCTTCCCGTACCGGCCCAGCCGGGTGGTGGAGTCGGTCGTCGATCTCATCGAGGAGGTCTGACCGGGTGAACCGGACTAGCGGCTAAGCAGCGCGCCGCTGCGAATGCGCTGCGGGCCGGCGTTGGTGGCGAGCTCCGCCCGCGCCTCGCGGCGGGTCCGGTAGTACTCCAGCGCATGGTAGGCCAGCACCGGGTCGACCGGGAAGAGATAGATGGACAGCTCCACCACAGGGGTCAGGTCGGTCGGTCCGCCGGGCTTGCGTCCGATGGACAAAGAGCTGGTGGCCTCCCACTGCAGCCGCCCGGGGGCCACCATCACGAGGATCACCGGCAAGCCACGGCGGCTGACCGCCGCGACCCCGAACACATCCTCCCAGGCGACGAACTCCTTGTGGATCATTCCGCGGTGGTGGATACCCCTCGGCGTCAGCAGGACCTCTCCGCGGGTCACCCCGCCGCGCAGCACCTCGAAGCCGAACCAGAGGGCGAATGGCAGTGATACAACTCCGATCAGGGCCATGACCACCTGTGGAGACTGATACTCGCCACCACCCACGAACAGGTACAGAGCCAGCGCACCGGGCCCCGCGCCGAGGCTCGCGATCAGCACCAGCACCCACGTGTACCACCAGGCCGAGTAGCGTAACCGCACCCCGGCCTCGCCGAGCGCGGCGGTGCCGGCATCGATGGCACCGACCGCGCGCCGGCTGACCCGGTGCAGGGGAACGACGCCGGCCGTGACGAGAACGACCAGCGTGGTCATACCGAGGAATACCGCCGCGACCTGGGTGGCGCCGGTGGCCAGCATCCCCGCGGCCATAGCGGCGAGGAAGACTGTGAGCACCCCAAGGAACACGAGGTCACCAACCATTGACCGGCCCGGGCGCTCCGGCCACTCCGCTGGCCGGGGCAATTCGGGCCGGGGCGGTTGCGGCGGGCCGGTGGCCGCAGCACCATGGATCATGTCGTTTCCTTGCCTCGTCCTCGGTCGGCGGCTGCCCGTCGGTGCCAGTTGCTCCCCAATACCACTCCTCGACACATCTAGGGTGACGAATCAAGAACACTCTAGCCTGGAAGAGCAACCATCGATTGTTTCATGATCGACCCGTCGGCCACGGCGCAACCGCCCGGCTCCTGTCGAGGACAGTACTGTGGACGGAGATGCTTCGCGGCTTCGCGAACGGGCGGTGTCGAGCGCCGCTAGTGCTCTGCTTCCTCGCGCCGGTGGCGCTGATTCTTTTCGAGGTGGGCTCGGGCAGCTCCTGCCAGCCCGGGTGAGGCTGAGGGTGCTGGACGGTCGCAGGCCCGGCCGTCGCCCCGACGATTACGAGAGGGGGGCGTTGCAGGCGGCGACCAGGGCGCGCCGGCAGGCGGCCGCCAGCGGTCGCAGCGCGGCGTCGCGCTGCTGCGCCTCCAGCGCGTTGACCGCGCCGCCCGGCGCGGTGTCGCCAGCCAGCGCGAGCACCCGGTCCAGCAGGCTGGCGCGGGCGTAGAGCCGTCGAGCCCGCGGCTCGAAGACCGGCGGCAGCTCGCCCTCGCTGTCGTGGCGGCGCAGATTCGCCAGCGCACCAGCGAGCTCGGGCCGCCACTGGGCGATGTCCAGATCGGTGAGTGCGGTGGTGGCCTCGACCAACGCGCCGGTGAGCTCGGCCTCGGCCTCGGCCGCGGTGGCGCTGTGCGGCGCCGCGACCACATCCGCCGGCAGCGGGAAGGCGCGCCACACCACGTTGCGGAAGCTGACCCCGGAGCCGGAGGTGTGGTGTCGCTCGGCCGGCACCAGGCCGACCTCGCCAGCGAGCACCCCCTCCCCGGTGGTCAACGCCTCCCCGGTGAAGGCCGTCTGCGGGCCCGGCAACCCGCGCGGGTCGCCGGGTGCCGGCAGCACGAGCTGGATCTGGTCGGGGTGCAGGGACGAGAAGGTCGCCAGCGCCTCCCGCAACGGTCGCTCGTCCCCCTCGGCGGTGGCGTCGGCGAGCAGGTGATCCTCGGTCGCCTCGATCTCGTCGACGACATCGTCGTACGGGATGAAGCCCGCCCGCCACGCCCTCACCCAGGCGACGAACCGCGCCGAGCGCCGGGTGGCGTGGGCCGTTTCGCTGGTTGCCGGCGTCATCCGATAAGCCTACGTGCTCGGCCGCCGAGGTGGGTCAACCATGGTCGGTCGGGGCGCGGTGGAAGCGCAGGGTGGCGACCTCCAGACCCACC
Organism: Natronosporangium hydrolyticum; assembly: GCF_016925615.1. Classification (NCBI taxonomy): domain Bacteria; kingdom Bacillati; phylum Actinomycetota; class Actinomycetes; order Micromonosporales; family Micromonosporaceae; genus Natronosporangium; species Natronosporangium hydrolyticum. The sequence goes on along the minus strand of NZ_CP070499.1, from coordinate 3,557,191 downwards.
ACCCCGCCGTGGTCCGGGTCCCGCAGGACCCGCAGGATCTCGCCGTCGTCCGGGCCCGCGACGCCGCGCCACCGGTCGAAGCCGGCCCCGTCGCTGTCAGGTCGGAACCGGGTGGCGCCGCCCGGCACGGTCACCGACGACATCACCAGTTCGTCGGCGTCGCCGTGCCAGCTCAAGGTGAACTCCCGGCCCATCCACCACCAGCCGCCGCAGAGTTCGGCGATCTCCGGCGGCGGCGCGTGCGCCGCGGGGCGCCACGGCGGCGGTGCCGGCGGTTCCCGGTCGAGCACCGTGGTCAGCGTGCCGATCGCCAGCTCGCTGAGCCCGCCGCCGGTCACCGTGTAGGCGTCGGCGGCGGCCACCACCGCCGTCCCGGTCGGCCGATCGACCACCACCACCGCCAGGTAGCCGGGCATTGATCCGGCGTGGCCGACGTAGACGCGTTCCCGATGCCGCCACAGCGCCAGACCGAGCCCGTGCCCTGCGGTCCAGGCGTGCGGGTCGCGGATCGCCACCGGGACACACATCTGGTCGAGGCTCGCCGCGGCTAGCACCGCCGGGTCCGGCCGGGCTAGGAAATCGGCCCATCGGGCGAGGTCGGACAGGGTCGACCAGAGCTGTCCGGCCGGTGCCATCGCCCCGCTGTCGTACCGTGGCTCCTCCCGGAGCGTGCCGTGCCATGGATGGACCACATAGCCGCGGGCGAACGGCTCCTGCGGGGAGTAGCTGGTGCGGTGGAGCCCGAGCGGGCCGAGCAACCGTTGCTCGGCCAGGGACCACCAGGTTTGCCCGCTGACCCGTTCGAGGACCGCCCCGAGCAGCCCGTAGGCGAGGTTGGAGTAGTGGTGGCCGTGGTACGGCGGCCGGGTGAGCTGCGCCGGGCCGACCGTCGCCAGCAGCGTCGACAGGTCCTGCCCGCTGGCGCGCTCCCACCACCGGCCGTCCGGCTCGCGCTGCAGGCCGGCGGCGTGTCCCAGCAGTTGCCGGATCGTCACTGCGCCGACCGGGAGCTCCGGCACGTACCGGGTGAGTGGATCGTCCAGTGCCACCTGACCCTGCTCGTGGAGCTGCAGCACCAGTGTCGCGGTCATCGTCTTGGTGATCGACCCGATCCGGAACTGGGTGTCGGCCTCGATCGGCTGGGCGCCGACTCGGCGGAGATGGATCAGCGAGCCGCCGCGGGCCACGCCGACGGCGAGCGTCGGCACCCGGCCGTCGGACTGTGCCTGTGCGACCAGCCGGCGGATCACCCGGACGGTCTCATCGAGCAGCTGGTCAGCGGATTCGGACACGAAACCATCTCCTGTCAGGCGATCTTCGCCGAGTTCCCGACCTTACCGGGCGTAACGTCCGATTCGTCGGCTCGCGCGGAATGCCCGGTCGTGTCAGGATCGAGTAGTGGCAGTGCTGTTGTGGATTGTGCTCGCGGTCGTGCTCGCGATCGCTGAAGTCTTTACGGCCACGCTCGTGCTGCTCATGCTCGCCGCGGGGGCAGGGGCGGCGGCGATCGCGGCGGCGCTGGGCCTGGGCGTGGTGGGGCAGGTCGTCACCTTCGCGGCGGTTTCGGCGTTGTCTCTGTTCGTGCTGCGTCCGATCATCCGCAAGCATGCGATGCCGGCGATCGCCGGGGCGGACGAGACCATCGGCATGAAGGCGTTGGAGGGGGCGCCGGGCAGCGTGCTGGAACAGGTCACCCAGGAGAGCGGGTTGGTGCGGATCGAGGGCGAGTTGTGGAACGCCCGGGTGTACGACGCCACCCAGATCCTCGAACCGGGGGAGCGGGTCCGGGTGATCGAGGTCAAGGGCACTACTGCGCTGGTGTGGCGGGACGAGTTTGGTGATGTGGTCGAAGACGACCGGGAGGGGACCCTCTGATGGAGGCAGTTGTACTTATAGTGGTGGCGGCGCTCGCGCTGCTGGCGGCGGTGACGCTGGGGAAGGCGGTGCGGATCGTTCCGCAGCAGCGGATGGATGTGGTGGAACGGTTCGGCCGGTACCGCCGGACGCTCGGCCCCGGCCTGAACGTGATCATGCCGTACGTGGACCGGATCCGCACTAAAGTGGACATGCGGGAGCAGGTCTGGAGTTCACCCCCGCAACCGGTGATCACCTCGGACAACCTGGTCGTCTCGATCGACACGGTGCTCTACTTCCGGGTGATCAACCCGAAGGACGCCACCTACGAGATCGCGAGCTTCCTGCAGGGCATCGAGCAGTTGACCGTCACCACGCTGCGGAACGTGATCGGGTCGATGGACCTGGAGAAGACGCTGACCAGCCGGGAGACGATCAACCGGCACTTGCAGGCGGAGCTGGACGAGACCACCGGCAAGTGGGGGGTCAAGGTGACCCGGGTGGAGATCAAGGCGATCGAGCCGCCGCCGAGTATCCGGGACGCGATGGAGAAGCAGATGCGTGCCGAGCGGGACCGCCGGGCGGCGATCCTGAACGCCGAGGGGGTCAAGCAGTCGCAGGTGCTGACCGCCGAGGGTGAGAAGCAGGCGGCGGTGCTGCGCGCCGACGGTGACCGGCAGGCCCGGATTCTGCAGGCGGAGGGGCAGGCGAAGGCGATCCGCACGGTCTTCGACGCGATCCATGTCGCCAACCCCGACTCCAAGGTCTTGGCCTACCAGTATCTGCAGGCGCTGCCGCAGATCGCGCAGGGTTCGGCCAACAAGGTCTGGGTGGTGCCGGCGGAGATGACCCGAGCCCTGGAGGGCATCGGGGGGGCGCTGGGCAACCTGGGCCAGCTCGCCGGCGGTGGCCCGATCGAGGCTGAGCAGGACGAGGCGGTGGCGGCCGTGGCCGAGGAGGCGCGGATCGCCGCCGAGGAGGCGGCCAAGGTGGCCGAGGATGTCCGGGAGGACGTCCGGCAGGCCGAGGAGAACGTGGGTGGCGGCGGTGCCCGCGGCAAGGAACTACCGGCGAACGCCCAGCCGGCCTCGGCCGAGCTCGCTGGCGAGCAGCGTCAGTCCGAGCAAGCTTGACCCGGACCGGTCTGGACGAGGCTGGAGATGCGGCCGCATCTCCAGCCTCCGCCGTCGGTGTGGTGCCGGTGACCGATCCGGACGACGCCCGGTTAGCGGACTATCGGGCGTTGACCGATGTGGCGCTGCGGACCCAGTGGGAACCGCCGCACGGGCTGTTCATCGCCGAAGGCGAGCTGGTGCTGCGGCGCGCGCTGCGGGCCGGGTTTGCGCCGCGGTCGTACCTGATCGAGCGGGACCGGGCCGCCGCGCTGGCACCGCAGCTGCCGGGCGCCCCGGTGTATGCGGCCTCCCCTGAGGTGCTGCAGCACACCACCGGCTTCCATGTCCACCGTGGCGTGCTGGCTTCGTTCCATCGCCGACCGCTGCCGGAGGTGGCGGAGCTGCTCGCTACCGCCCGCCGGGTGGTGGTCTGTGAAGACATCAACAACCACACCAACCTTGGGGCTATCTTCCGTAGCGTGGCCGGGCTGGGCGCCGACGCGGTGCTGCTGTCGCCGTCCTGCGCGGACCCGCTCTACCGCCGCAGTGTCCGGGTGAGCATGGGCGAGGTCTTCGCCGTTCCGTATGCGCGGCTCGAACCGTGGCCGGCGGGGCTGGCGCGGGTTGCGCAGGCCGGGTTCACCGTGTTGGCGCTGACCCCGGCCGCTGATGCGGTGCCGCTGGACCGGCTCACGACCGCCGACCGGGCTCGGCCGGCGCTGCTGCTCGGCGCGGAGGGGGCAGGGCTGTCCGCGGCGGCGTTGGCGGTGGCCGACCGCCGGGTGGCGATCCCGATGCAGGGCGGTGTCGACTCGCTGAACGTCGCCGCCGCGGCGGCGGTCGCCTGCTGGGAACTCGCCCGCAGTACCTAACCGCCGACCCTGAGCGGGCCCCGCCGATCATGAGCCAGTCAGCAGACTCGCCGAGAGTGTCGGTCAATTAGGTCATGATCGGCCGGTGGGGATCGTGTTGATAGCGGTCGCCGGCGACGGAGCCGGCGGTGGCTGGCTGCGCCCGCTCGATGCCCAGGGCGAGCCGGCCGGCCCGGCGCAACGGGTCGACGACCTCGCCGCCGCGGTCGCCGTCGCTGCGGCGCGGGAGCGGCCACGCTGGTTGTGGGCGGCGACCGAAACGACCTATCCGGCGTTGCTGCGCGCCGGGCTCCGGCTTGCCCGGTGCCACGATCTGCAGCTCACCGAGGCGCTGCTGGTCGGCTACGCGGGCCGGTGGGGCGAGCCTCGTTCGCTGGCGGCGCTGCTGGCGCGCCGGGCCGGGGCGCCGGTGCCGCCCGATCCGCCGCAGGCCGAGCCGCAGGCCCCCGGGCAGATCCAGGAGAGCCTGTTCGACCTCGCGCCGGTGGTGACCGACGATCCCACGCCGGAGCTGGCCGTCGGGTACCGCGACCAGCTCACCCGAATCGGGCAGACCGAGGCCCCGGAGCGGTTCCGGCTGCTGGTGGCAGCCGAGTCGGCTGGTGCGCTGGCCGCCGCCGAACTGGGACACGACGGCCTGCCGTGGTCGGGAGCGGTCCACGAGGAGGTGCTCGCGGAGCTGCTCGGACCCCGGTCCCGGGTGGGTGGGCTGCCGGGCCGGTTAGCGGAGCTGTCGTCGGCGATCGCGGCTGCCCTGCACAGCCCTGGGCTGCACCCCGAGTCACCGGCGGAGCTGCGGCGGGCTTTCGCGCACGCCGGGTTCGCGCTGCCAGATACGCGGGCCTGGTCGCTGCGGCAGATCGATCATCCGGCCGTACCGTTGGTGCGGGAGTTCAAGGAGCGGTATCGGATCTGGACCGCCCACGGCTGGTCGTGGCGGGCCACGTGGGTGCGCGACGGCCGGTTCCGGCCGGAGTATGTGCCCGGTGGGGTGGTCTCCGGGCGGTGGGCCACGCGCGGTGGTGGCGCCCTGCAGATTCCCAAAGCGGTACGCCGTGCCGTGGTGGCCGACCCCGGTTGGCGACTGGTCGTGGCCGACGCCGGGCAGCTGGAACCCCGGATCCTGGCGGCCGTGTCGGAGGACGCCGGGCTGACCGCGGCCGCCGCCACCGGTGACCTGTACGCCGCGCTCGCCGCCGAATCGTTCGACCGGGATCGTGGGCAGGCCAAGCTGGCGCTGCTGGGCGCGATGTACGGGCAGACTGGGGGCGCGGCGCTGCCAGCGATCGCTGTACTACGGCAGCGGTATCCGCGGGCGTGGGACTTCGTCGAGCAGGCCGCGCAGACCGGGGAGGCCGGTGGGCTGGTCCGGTCCTGGCTCGGCCGTACCTGCCCGCCAGCCCGGCGTGAGGAGCTGGCGGCGGCGGCTGCCCGCGCCCGAGGCCGGTTCACCCGCAACTTCGTGATCCAGGCGACCGCCGCGGAGTGGGCGCTGGTGTTGCTGGTGACGCTCCGTACGGCGCTGGCGGATTCCCCAGCCCAGCTGGTCTTCTTCCAGCATGACGAGGTGGTCGTGCACTGCCCGGAGGCCGAGGTGCCGGCGGTGGTGGCGGCGGTGCAGGCGGCTGCGGTCGAGGCGGGTCGGTGGCTCTTCGGGGCCACCGAGGTCCGGTTCCCGCTCGACGTGGCGGCCGTCCGGTGTTATGCCGATGCCGACTGAACCGATAGGCTCCCGAAGGGTTCGCCGGTCGCCGGGTGCGGGCGCCCCGCCGGGCCGGCCCCGGGCCCTATCACCGCAGGTGGGAGGTTGGCGCTGAGCAGCAACACGTCGCAACTGGCGGGCGTGGCCGGGCTGGTGCTCGCCGGTGGCAGCGGTCGACGGCTGGGCCGCCCAAAAGCCTTGCTGCGCAGCGGCGACGGGCTGCTGGTGGAGCGGGCGCTGCGGACGATGCAGGCGGCCGGCTGTGCGCCGCTGGTGGTGGTGCTGGGCGCCGCCGCCGACCAGGTGCAGGCCGAGGCGGAGCTGAGCGACGCCACCGTGGTGGTCAACAAGGCCTGGAGCACCGGGATGGCCTCCTCGCTGCGGGTGGGGCTGCAGACCGTGGCCGACGCCGGCGCCGAGTCGGTGATCCTGGTGCCGGTGGACATGCCGGGGATTACCCCGGAGGCGGTTCAGCTGGTCGGCGCGGAGCCGTCCGCCGAGGCGCTGGTCTGCGGCACCTACGAGGGTCGGCGGAGCTACCCGGTGCTGCTGGGCCGGGCTCACTTCGCTGGTGTAGAGACCCTGGCCAGCGCCGATGTCGGGGTGCGGCCGTACTTGCTGGCCCGCGCCGCCCAGCTGGTGGATGTCGCCTGCGACCAGGTCGCAACCGGGGAGGACATCGACACCCCCGATGAGGCCAGCGCCTGCGGCATCGAGCTCACCCCTAACGCCGACTGAGCCCGGGCGATCCGCTCGCCGGAGCGTGGGGTGCGGTGGGCGTTACGGCCGGTCTCCGGCCCAGCCCCGGTGTCCCGCCCAGCCTTGGTGCCCCGCCCTGCCTTGGTGCCCCGCTCCCCGGTGCCCCGCCCAACCTCGGTGATGGCCCCAGCCCTGGCGGCCGGCCCACCGGGGGTGGGGATGGCCAGCTTCACCGCGGCTGCGAAGGTACGCGTACCAGCGGTGCTTGATGCCGACCAGGGCGAACACCCCGAGCAGGATGGCTAGCCAGCCTGGTCCGCCGCCGAGGACCGCCCAGCCGGTGGCCAGCCCGGCGAGGGCGGTGACCAGCAGGAGCGGGACAGTGCCGAGCTGCGGTCCGCAGCGCTGCGGACCGTCGGCGGAGGACCCGCCCGCAGCGCCAGCCGAGTGAGTGCCCGGTGGCGGGGTGTCGGACGCGCCGGCCCCGGGGGCGGCGGTCGGTCCGCCGCCGGCCCCGGAAGCGGGCCGGGTGGGCGGCAGGTCCTCGGTGAACGCCCCCAGCTCGTCCTGGTAGGTGGCCCCGTAGACGGCGGCCAGTCGCTCCTCGCCCTCGGCCAGGCTCAGCCGCCCTTCGGCCATCGCCTGCCGCACGTGCTCCGCCACCTGGTCGCGATCAGCGTCGGATGCCCGGAACCGGCGGTGTGGTTGTTCGCTCATCTCTCCTCCTCACGGTGGTCTCCAGCGTCTCGCTGAACCGGCCCCGGGCGCGTCGGGTAGGCGGCGGCTTCCTCGCTGCGTCCGCTGGCGGCCCGGCGCGGGCCGGACTGCGCCCGGGGGTGTAGCGGGCCGGCAGGGCTGCGCCCGGCGGCGTAACCGGCAAACCTCGACCGACCGACGTCGCCGGGGTCACGGGTGGCCTACGGTGCTGACATGGGCAGCGCATGCGCGGGCGGTTCGAAGCGCCCGGATCGGCCGGCGTGGCCGCCGTGGGCGGGCCGCAGCCATCGGTTGCCCGACGACCACGGGAAGCCCGGCGACCACGGGGTGCCCGACCGCCAGGCACACTGGGCGGGCCACTCCCACTGGGTGGGCCATGGACCGTGGCCGGGCTGGTGGGGCCGGGGACGGCGGCCAGCGTGGAGCCCCTTCGGCCTCGCGGTGGTCATCGCGGCGGTGCAGGTGGTCGGGTGCGTGCTGGCCGCCCGAAACCAGCCCACCGAACTGGACCCGGTCGGGTATGCGCTGCTGGTGGTGAGCGGACTGGTGTTGGCGCTGCGCTACCGGCAGCCGCTGGTGACCTTCGGGGTGGCCGGGGCGGCGACGTTGGCGTACTGGGTGGGCGAGTACCCGAACGGCCCCAGCTTCGTAGCCTTGATCATCGCCGGGGTGGCGGCGGTGAAGGCTGGTCGCCGCTATCCGGTGTGGGCGCTGACCGGGGTGGGTTACGCCGGGTGGGCGCTGTTGACCGGCCCGGGGCTGCGCCACGCGTTGGTGATCGCGGCCTGGACGGTGGGGCTCGCGGCAGCGGCCGAGTGGGCGCGGGCCGGCACGATGCACCGGGCGCGGGCCGTTCAAGTGCAGCAGGAACGGGCGCGGGCCGCGGCCGAGCAGCAGCGGCGGCACGCCAGTGAGGAGCGGCTGCGGATCGCCCAGGAGCTGCACGACGTGATCGGCCACCACCTGTCATTGATCAATGTTCAGGCCGGGGTCGGTCTGCACCTGATGGATAACCAACCGGAGCAGGCGCGGCGCGCGCTGGGCACGATCAAACAAGCGAGCGCGGAGGCGCTGCGGGAGGTCCGGTCGGTGCTCGCCACCCTCGGGGCGGAAAGCGACTCGGCGCCGCGTACCCCGGCGCCGGGGTTGGCCCGGTTGGCGGAACTGATCGAACCGGCGGGCATCGCGGTGGCCACGTCGATCACTGGCACCGTCCGTACGTTGCCGGCCGAGCTGGACCGGGCGGCGTACCGGATAGTGCAGGAAGCATTGACCAACGTGCGGCGGCACGCCGGATCGGCGGCGAGCGCGACGGTACGCATCGACTACCAGGAGGACGACGTGGTGTTGCGGATCGAGGACGACGGGGGTGCGAACCCGCCCCTCGCAGCGGTCACCGAGGGCAGCGGTATCAGCGGAATGCGGGAGCGGGCGGCGGCGTGGGGTGGGAGTCTGACCGCCCGGCCCCGCCCGGCCGGCGGCTTCGAGGTGGTGGCCCGGTTGCCGCTGCCGGCCGGGGGTGAGCGGTGATCCGGGTAGTGCTCGCCGACGATCAGGCGTTGGTTCGGGCCGGGTTCCGGGCGTTGCTGGACGCGGAGCCCGACATCGAGGTGGTGGGGGAGGCGGGCGACGGCGCGCAGGCGGTCCGGTTGACCAGCCAGACCCGGCCGGATCTGGTGTTGATGGACATTCGGATGCCGGGGGTGGATGGGTTGACCGCCACCCGGCAACTGGCGGCGGACCCGGCGTTGGCGCAGCTGCGGATCGTAATCCTGACCACTTTCGAACTGGATGAGTATGTCTTCGAGGCGCTCCGCTCCGGCGCGGCCGGTTTCTTGGTGAAGGACACCGAACCGGTGGAGCTGCTGCGGGGCGTGCGGGCGGTCGCGGCCGGTGATGCGCTGTTGTCGCCGAGCGTGACCCGGCGGGTGATCGAGCAGTTCGCGGCGCGCGCCGCCGCGCCCACGCCACCTCGGGAGGTGGCCGACCTGACCGACCGGGAACGGGAGGTGGTGGCGTTGGTGGGGGCGGGGTTGTCGAACCAGGAGATCGCGGAGCGGCTGGTGTTGAGTCCGGCGACCGCGAAGACGCATGTGTCGCGCGCGATGGGCAAGGTGGGGGCGCGGGATCGGGCGCAGTTGGTGGTGCTGGCCTACGAGGCGGGGCTGGTCCGCCCGGGGTGGGTGTGACGCCACCCGGTAGCGTCGTGGGTGGAGGTGAGCGATGCGCGTCGCAGTGTTCAGTACCAAACCCTATGATGAGGAGTTCCTGCGGTCGGCCAATCAGCAGGCCGGGCACGAGCTGGTGTTTCTGGAGCCGCGCTTGTCGGAGGAGACCGCGGCGTTGGCCGCGGGCAGCGCGGCGGTGTGCGCGTTCGTCAACGACGATCTGAGCGCCGGAGTGCTGGCCCGCCTCGCCGAGCAGGGGGTCCGGCTGGTGGCGCTGCGCTCGGCCGGGTTCAACCACGTCGACCTGGCGACCGCCGCGAAGCTGGGGATCACCGTGGCACGGGTGCCGGGCTACTCGCCGCACGCGGTGGCCGAGCACTGCGCCGGGCTGATCCTGGCGCTCAACCGCAAGATCCACCGTGCCTACAACCGGGTCCGGGAGGGCAACTTCGCGCTGAGCGGGCTGCTCGGCTTCGACCTGCACGGCCGTACGGTCGGGGTGATCGGCACCGGCAAGATCGGTGTCTGCTTCATCAAGATCATGGCGGGCTTCGGCTGCCGGGTCCTCGCCTATGACCCGTACCCAGGTGACGCGGCCCGGGAGGCCGGCGCGGAGTATGCACCGCTGGCGCAGGTCCTGGGGGAGTCGGATGTGGTGGCGCTGCACTGCCCGCTGACGCCGGAGACCCACCACCTGATCAACGCCGAGTCCATCGAGCAGATGCGTGACGGGGTCATGCTGATCAACACCAGCCGGGGTGCGTTGGTGGACACCGCCGCGGTGATCGAGGGGCTCAAGCGCGGCAAGATCGGCTTCCTCGGGCTGGATGTGTACGAAGAGGAGGCCGATCTGTTCTTCGAGGATCTCTCCGACCAGATGCTGCGGGACGACATCTTCTCCCGGCTCATAACCTTCCCGAACGTGCTGATCACCGGGCATCAGGCGTTCTTCACCGAGGAGGCGCTGGGCAACATCGCCGCGACCACAGTGGCCAACGTCACCGCGTTCGAGCGGGATGAGGGTGAACTGCACCGGGTGACCGCCGACGTGCTGGCCTAGCCAGGGACCGTTGGTGCAGGCGTTACTCGCGGCGCTGCCGATCGTGGCGGTGCTGGTGCTGATGCTGGTCGTCGGCTGGTCGGCGGCGCGGGCCGGCACGGTAGCGGCGATCGGCACGCTGTTGCTGGCGATCTTCGCCTTCCGGTTCGGCGGCCCCACCGACCCGTTCGGGGTCCCGGCCGGAGTGCTCGGGGTGCTCGCCGAGGCAGGGTTCGTCAGTCTGACCGTAATCGCGATCATCGGACCGGCGCTCGGCATCCACCATCTGCAACAGCGCACCGGTGCGACCGCGACGCTGCGGGCCGGGCTGGCGCGGATCACGCCCGATCCCCGGGTCGCAGCGTTGCTGATCGCCTGGTTCTTCTGCCTCTTCCTGGAGGGGGCGGCGGGTTTCGGCACGCCGGTGGCGCTGGCGGCACCGTTCCTGGTCGCGGCCGGCTTCCGGCCGGTAGCCGCGGTGGTCGCGGCGATGGTGGGACACGCCGCCGGAGTCTCCTTCGGCGCGGTCGGCACCCCGCTGCTCGCCCAGGTGACGATCACCGACTACAGCGGTGGGCAGCTCGCCTGGGCGACCGCGCCGTACCACCTGATCTTGGGTGGGCTCCTCGCTGCGGTGGTGGTGCTGGTGATCGGCCGGGCAGCCGAGGGTCGGCCACCGTGGTTGTGGGGCGCCGCCGCAGCGGTGCTGTTCTTCATCCCGTACGGGCTGATCGCCCGTTTCGTCGGCCCGGAGTTGCCCACCCTCGGCGGGGCGCTGCTTGGGGCGCTCGGCTTCGTCGGGTTGGTGGTGCTACTGCGCCGACGCGCGCCAGCGACCCCGGTCGCGGTCTCGGTGCCGGTCGGTGTTCCGCCCGGCCCGGCCGGTGGGGGCGGCGACCACGCCGACTCGGACGACGCCGACTCGGCGGACCGGGCCGGGGAGGGCCCGGGCGCCGGAGCGGCCGGGGACGACTCGTCGCCACCGGGGATGGGGGTGGTGCGGGCGGCCGCGCCGTATTTGATCCTGGTCGGGCTGGTGTTGCTGAGCCGGCTGGTGCCGCCGGTGCGGGACGCGCTGTACGGGGTGGAGGTGGAGTGGCGACTCTTCGACGCCTTCACCGGGCACGTGCGGCCGCTCTACCATCCGGCGGTGCTGCTCACCGTCGCCTTCCTACTCGGCGCCCTGGTGCAACGGGCGCCGCTGCGGCAGGTCCGCGGCGCCGCCGCCACCGCTACCGGCCAGCTCGGCTGGGTGCTGGTGGCGCTGGTGGCGATGGTGACCATCGCGTTCACCATGTCCCAGTCCGGGATGACCGCCCAGCTCGCCGAAGCCGCGGCTGGGGCCGGCCCGTGGTGGCCGTTGCTGGCCCCGGCGGTGGGCGCGCTCGGCACCTTCGTCACCGGCTCAGCGACCGCCTCGAATGTCCTCTTCACCGAGTTTCAGCAGAGCACCGCCGAGACCGCGGAGCTACCGGTGTTGCCGCTGCTGGGAGCGCAGGGGTTCGGTGCGGCCGTCGGCAACATCATCTGCCCGCACAACATTGTGGCGGCCGCGGCCACGGTCGGCCTCTCTGGGCAGGAGGGGCGGATCATGCGGGTGACGTTGCCGGTGGCGCTCGGATACGTGGCGCTGGGCGGGCTGCTGGCCTGGTGGTTCGTCCAGTAGCCGTCAGCGCTGGTCGTCGGAGTCAGCTGGCTGGTCATCGTGGTCCAGGGTGCGTAGGAAGCTGAGGATCCGGCCGACCAGTTCCAGGGTGGAGCCGCCGGCCGCGTACGCCTCCGGCGCCTGGCTGCCGGCCTGTGGGAGCCGCTGCGCCATGTCGTGGAAGAGCTCCTCGGCACGGCCCAGCGAGGCCCGGACCGGTTCGCTCAGCCGGCCGTCGGTGACCACCGGGTCATCGCCGAAGGTGTCGACTACTTCAGCCGCCGACTCCAACAGCGGCGCCAGGTCGTCGACGAGCGGCGGTACCTCGTCTCGCAGCTCGCGTTCACCATCGCCGGGGAGGTTGTCACGGAGGGTACGGGTCAGCGACCGTACCTCGATCGCGATGTGCCACAACGTGTCGACCGCCGGCTGGTAATGCTCGCTGGGACGGTCGTCGCGTCGCCGCCACGGGTTGTACCGTAGCCCTTCTCGGTTCCATGCCAGCGCCGTCTGGGCGGCTCGCGCCTCGTCGTCGAGGCGGTTGGCGCGCCGGTGCCAGCGGTCGGCCTCGTCGTGGTCCCAGTCAGAGCGGGCGCCGGCAGCGATGTCGCGCAGCACCTCCGCAGTGTGGGTGGCGAGGTCGCTGATGGCGGCGCGGGTGCTGCGCTGGTAGGCGGGCGGGAAGACGAACAGGTTGATCAGTGCGCCGGTGGCGGCGCCCAACAGGGTGTCGGTGACGTAGGCCAGCAGAAAGTTCTGGTCGGTGGCGACGCCGAAGGTGAGCAGGAGCACCGCGGTGATCGCGATGTACTCGCCCTGGGCTCCGATCCACCGGAGCCGGGCGCCGAGCAGGCTCAGCGGCACCACCAGCAGCAGCCCCAGCGCGCTGAGGCCGAGCAGGTTACCCACGGCGGCGGCTAGCACCACCCCGGCCGCCACCGCCACCACCCGTTTCATCCCTTCGGCCAACGAGCGGTACCCCGTGCTGTGGACCATCAGGACAGCAGTCACCGGGGCCAGCCAGGCGGCCTCGCTGCCGAGTAGCTCGCCGGCGATATACCAGGCCACGATCGCGGCCGCGGTAGCCTTGCTGATCTGGATCGCCGTGGTCCGGGTCCGGCTCTCGGGCTGGGCGAGTTCTCGTCCCGTTCGGGCGACGGCCGCCGGTAGCTGGCTCAGCCCCTCCCACTGCCGGGCGATCGCCTCGGTCACCTTGGTCATGGGCCAGTGGTACCCCGGATTCGAGCTGGGAACGCGCACCGTGGCGAAGATCCCACGCGGGGTCGAGTCAGTCGGCCAGGTCGGCGCTGACGCCGAAGTGGTCGGAGGCCCACACCTCTGGGTCGCCGGGCAGCGCCACCGGGGTGTCGCCGACCCGTTGGACCGACCGGACCCGGCCGCGGCCGGCGCGGGCGACGCCGACCAGGAGATAGTCGATCCGGGCGTCGGGGTAGGGGTCGTCGGCCAGGTACGGGTTGCGGTGGCTCCAGGTCGCGCCGGCGGCGTCGGTGGCGGCGAACCGCCAGGTGTCCAACAACACCACCCCGGGGGCGGCCGGTGCGGTGTGTACGCCGCCGAGCAGCCGGAGTTCGTCGGAGTCTGGCTCGGCGTTGAGGTCCCCGGTGACCACCGGTGGGTACGGGTCGTCGGGCCGGCTGTGGGTGGCGACGAAGCCGGCGACGGTGCGTGCTTGAGCTACCCGCTGCGCGGAGGCGCCGGCCGGGTGGCTGAAGTGGGTGGTGAAGAAGGGCAGCCGGCCGGCGGGGGCGGCGATCGCGCCGTGGAGGACGAGCCGTTGCTGCTGCCCCGCCGGCACCGGCAGCGGTGTCTGCGCCGGGTCGGTGATCGGCCAGCGGCTCAGGATCGCGTTGCCGAACCAGTACCCGGCGTCGTCGGCGCGCCCGGCCACCCGCGGCCGGCCGGCCCAGCACCAGTGCATGCCGAGCTGCTGCGCCAGGGCGGCGGCGAGGTTGTCGTCCGGGGGTTGGTCAGTGACGACCGCGGAGTCGCTGGGCTCGCCGGGGCCGGCGGGGGCCCGACCCCACACTTCCTGCAACCCGCAGATGTCCGGGGCCAACTGCGCCAACGCCGCCGCGATCGCTGGTTGCCGACGTCGCCAGGGGCCGTGCCGCCACCACAGATTCCAGGTCAGCACCCGCACAGGCTTATCCTGCCACAGTGGCCTGGTTGGACTCGTCGGGTGGCGAGGGCGGCGCCTCGGGGCGTGGTTGCCGCCACTCCGGCGCCAGCAGTGAATATTGCAGGGAGTCGTGGAAAGATCCGCCACGCACGGTGTGGTCCCGTAGCCGGCCCTCGAAGCTGAAGCCGAGCTTGCGCAGCACCCGCTCGGAGGAGGGATTGTCCGGTTCGCAGCTGGCCTGCACCCGGTGCAGTCGCAGCCGGCCATAGCCGAAGTCCAGCATCGCGGTCGCGATCTCGGTGGCGTAGCCCAGGCCCCATCGATCCCGCCGCACGATGTAGCCGAGGTCGCCGGCGCGGGGCCAGGCGAGGGTCAGCCGGACCATGCCGATGAGTTCGCCGGTGCCCTGCTCGACCGCGGCGAGGTAATACTCGACCCGGGGTTTGCTGCGGGCCTTGTCAAGGTGGGTCGCCAGCACCGCGGCCTGCTCTTCGCTGGTCGGGGTCTCGAAGCTGAGGGTCTTTGTCACCTCGGGGTCGCCGACGATCGCCATCGTGGCGTCGAGATCGCCGTCGTCGAATTCGCGTAGCCAGACTCGGGGGCCATCGATCATCACCGGGTACATGGACGAACGGTAGTCGCGGTGGTGCCCGCTGCGGTTGGCCCACTGTGGCTCCGCCGGTAGGGCAGTGCGTCCTCCCGATCGGAGGGTTGTCCCCAGCCGGTCACAGGATGTCCACAACGTTATCCACAAATTGTGGATCACCCTCGCGGTGTGTCACCGGTTCGGCACCGGCGCCGTGGCCTACTCCAGGTTGTGCCGGGCCGTCGCGGGCGGCCGTAGCCCGAGGATCGCCTCGGTCATTCGGACCGCCGCCACGGCGGGGGCGACCTCGTGGACCCGGACGATGCGGGCGCCGAGCATGACGCAGGCGACCACCGCCGCCAGCGTCCCCTCGCGCCGTTGGCCGGGTGGGGCGGCCAGGGTCTCGCCGATGAAGTCCTTGTTCGACACCGCCGCCAGGGTCGGGAACCCGAGCGCGGTGATCTCCGGCAGACGGCGGGTCAACTCCAGCGAGTGGTAGGTGTTCTTGTTCAGGTCATGTCCGGGGTCGACGATGATCCGGGCTGGGGGGACACCGTGTCGCAGCGCGGTATCCACCCGCTGCCGCAGCAGGTCGGCGACGTCTACTGCGACGTCGCGGTACTGCGGCTTGGGGTACGGGGTGCGGGGCCGGGCGAGGCTGTGCGTGATCACCAGGGTGGCGTCGCTGTCGGCGACGACCTCGGCGAGGGTCGGGTCGTGCAGCCCGCTGGTGTCGTTGATGATGCCCGCCCCGGCGGTGATGGCGGCGCGGGCCACCTCGGGGCGGTAGGTCTCGACCGAGATGACCACCGGGGTAGCGGCCCGGGTCGCTTCGATCACCGGCAACACCCGGGCGATCTCGTCGGCGACGCTGAGCTCCTCGCCGGGTGCGAATGGCTGGCCGCCGATGTCGACCCAGTCGGCGCCGGCTTCGGCTGCTTGTTTCGCCGCCGCTACCGCCGCCGGCAGTGCGAAGGTGCGCCCCTGGTCGTAGAAGGAGTCTGGGGTGCGATTGACGATCGCCATGATCGCCACCTGCCGGGCGAAGTCGAAGTCGTGGCCGCCGATCTGGCGGCGGGGGGCGGTGAGCGGCGGTAGGTCCACGATCTCGGACCCTAGACCACCGGCTGTGGGGTCGGGCCGGTAAGGAGGTAGGAGTCCGCCGGTTGACGAGATCCGTTGGGCCGTTCACGGGAGGGCCGTTATGCCTGGTGACGTGGTAAAATGCTTGGGAGCGCTCCCAAGGCGCCCATGTCGCAACCATCGGCGGTGAGGTCGGGTTGAAAGGCCCATCGGGTTGAACGCCCCTCGGGCTGAAAACCCTGCCGGTCGCCGGCTGGATGTGTGTCGTGGGGGCGGGGAGGGCGACCCCGCCCCCACGGTGGTACCGCACCGCAGTCGGACTGATGTCCGCTGTGGCGCATAAATCGCGCGGGAGCCATGGCCACGCGAGTGGTGGTGGTATCACCTCCCTAGGGGTGGTGCGACTGGCGGCGGTGTCCGGGCGAGGCCCGCCGCCGGTCGCTACTCCCGTCGATGGAAGCGCTCCCATCGACTTACTCGGGACTGTAGCGGCTGTGCGCCGCCAAGGGAAGGTCCTAACGTGATCGAAATCCTCGTCTCACCATCCGGTAACGAATCGGTGGTAATCGAGGTTGCCATGGAAGCGCTCCCATGGCAGAATCATGATGGTCATCACTCGCGTGACGGGAGCCACACCAGCCACGCACTGGTCTCCGCGGCCGGCCGCCGCTGACTCGGCGGCGCCGCGTCCACTCACATCTCGCGAGGAGAGCCTCAAGATGATCCGTTCAAGACGGCGTTGGACCGCGGTGCTCGCGGCCGGAGCGCTGTTGGCCGCCGGGCTGGCGGCCGCGCCGGCGACCCCGGCGCATGCGCAGAGCGCCTGCACGGTCGACTACACCAATGCGTGGGACGGTGGCGGCGGCTTCGGCGCCGACGTCACGATCAACAACCATGGCAGTGCGATCAACGGCTGGACGCTCACGTTCAGCTTCCCCGGCAACCAGCAGATCACCAACGGCTGGACCGCGGTCTGGTCGCAGTCTGGCTCCGAAGTCACCGCTACCAACGAATCGTGGAACGCGAACATCCCCGCCAACGGTTCGGTGACGCTCGGCTTCAACGGCAGCTACAGCGGCTCCAACCCGCCCCCCACCACGTTCTTCCTGAACGGCGTGGAGTGCACCGGTGAGCAGCAGACGGCTCCCCCGGAGGTGTCGATCAGTAGCCCGGCCGACGGAGCTTCCTTCACCGCCCCGGCGGACGTCACCGTCGAGGCGACCGCCAGCAGCGACGAAGGCAGCGTCGACCGGGTCGAGTTCTACATCAACGGCAACCTCGCCGGCAGCGACACCAGCGCCCCGTACAGCTTCACGCACGAGGGCCTGCCGGCCGGCAGCTACGTGCTCGGGGCCCGCGCCGTCGACGACCAGGACCAGGCCGCCACCGACGAGGTCACAGTGGTGGTCGACGCCAGCGCTGAGCCGACTGTGGTGACCAGCCTCAACACGGTCAACTTCACCGAGGGTGGCAGCGGCGGCTATGAGGTGAGCCTCTCCCACGAGCCGGCCGGCACGGTCACCGTGACCACCGAGCAGAGCTCGGGCGGGACCGGGTTCACCCTCGAGGAGGGCGCGCAGCTGACCTTCACCAGCGCCGACTGGGACCAGCCGCAGTCGGTGGTGGTCGCCGCGGCCGAGGGCACCGGCGGCAGCAGCGCCGAGTTCACCAGCAACGCCACCGGCCACATCGCCGCGACCGTCACCGTCAACTCGCTGACCAGCGGTGGCGACGACGAGGTGTGGGTGGACCGGTTCCTGGAGCAGTACGACAAGGTCAAGAACTCCGGCTACTTCAGCTCGCACGGGATTCCGTACCACTCGATCGAGACGCTGATCGTGGAGGCGCCCGACTACGGCCACGTCACCACCTCGGAGGCGTTCAGCTTCTGGCTGTGGATGGAGGCCTACTACGGAAAGCTCACTGAGGACTGGCAGCCGTTCAACGCGGCCTGGCAGACCATGGAGACCTACATCATCCCGGGCAGCGACGACCAGCCCAGCGCGGGCGCGGCCGGTGACGCCATCTACGCCGCCGAGCACCCGCAACCCAGCATGTACCCCAGCGTGCTAGACGACACCGTCCCGGTCGGCGACGACCCGCTGCGTTCGGAGCTGCAGTCCACCCACGGCACCGGTGAGATCTATGGCATGCACTGGCTGCTCGACGTGGACAACGCCTATGGGTACGGCCACTGCGGCGACGGCACCACCTCACCGTCGTACATCAACACCTTCCAGCGTGGTGAGCAGGAGTCGGTCTGGGAGACGGTCCCGCACCCGTCGTGTGAGACCTTCGACTTCGGTGGCTCGAACGGCTTCCTGCCGCTCTTCATCGACGACCCGGAGGGCGGCGCCGAGCAGTGGCGCTACACCAACGCCCCGGACGCCGACGCGCGCGCCATCCAGTCTGCATACTGGGCCTTGACCTGGGCCCGGGAGCAGGGCAACGAGTCGCAGGTCTCCGGCACTATTGACGACGCCGCCAAGATGGGCGACTACCTGCGGTACTCGCTGTTCGACAAGTACTTCAAGGAGATCGGCAACTGCGTCGGCGCCACGGAGTGCCCGGCGGGCAGCGGCCGGGATTCGGCACACTACCTGCTCTCCTGGTACTACTCCTGGGGCGGTTCGTACCCGAGTAACGACTGGTCCTGGCGGATCGGCTCCAGCCACAACCACTTCGGATACCAGAACCCGATGTCGGCGTACGCGATGGTGACCGAACCGGCGCTGCAGACCTCCTCGCCGACCTTCGTGTCGGACTGGGAGAACAGCCTGGAGCGCACCATCGAGTTCTACCTGTGGCTGCAGTCCTCCGAGGGCGGCATCGCCGGTGGCGCCACCAACAGCTGGGGTGGCCACTATGGCACCCCGCCGGCGGGTACGCCCACCTTCTACGGGATGTTCTACGACGAGCACCCCGTCTACAAGGACCCGGGCAGCAACGGCTGGTTCGGTATGCAGGTGTGGTCGCTGCAGCGGCTCGCCGAGTACCTCTACCTGACCGGCGACGAGCGCGCCGAGCAGGTGCTGGAGCGGTGGGCGCCGTGGGCGATCAGCGAGACCACCATCGGCGCCGACGGCGAGTACGCGGTGCCGGCGGAGATGGCGTGGAGCGGCGCACCCACCACCTGGGACCCGTCCGACCCGCTGGGCCACCAGAACCCGAACCTGAACGTCGAGGTGGTCGCGCACAACCAGGACGTCGGCGTCACCGCCGCGTACGCCCGGACCCTGCTGTGGTACGCCGCGGCGACCGGGGACACCGACGCCCAGGAGACCGCGCTCGGGCTGATCGAGGCGCTCTACGCCAACATGGGCGACCTCGGTGTCACGGTGACCGAGGAGCGGCCGGACTACGAGCGGTTCCTGGATGTTCACAATGACCCGCCGGGCTTCGAGGACGGGCCGTTCATCCCGTCCGGGTTCAGCGGTCAGATGGGCAACGGCGAGCTGGTCGAGCCCGGCGTGACCTTCTACGACCTGCGGTCGTTCTACGCCGACGACCCGAACATCGACCAGGTGCTGGCCTACGCCCAGGACCCGGACAACGCCCCGGTGCCGACCTTCGAGTACCACCGGAGCTGGGCGCAGATGGACGTGGCGATGGCCTTCGCCGACTACGCCCTGCTGTTCCCCAACGGCTGAGCTGCTGTCGCGACTCAGTAACAGTGCCCCGCCCCCGCCCATGCGGGGGCGGGGCACCCGCGGTTACGGCGGCTATGGTGGAGGTCACACAGCGTCGGGTGCCGGGGAGTGCGATGGTCGACAGGTTGCGGCGGCTGCTGCCGATCCTGCTGGTCGCCGTGGGCCTCGGCCTGGCCGGTGTCGCCGCGGCCGGCCCCGGGCTCACCGGTGGGCTGGCCCCGCCACCGGAAGAAGAGCCAGCCCTGGTCGAGTCGCCCGACGACGGGCAGGGTGAGCCGACCGGCGTGCCGGTCCGGTCGACCGAAGAGTTCGTCAGCACCGATTTCCCAGGCTGGCTCACCTGGCCGGTGACGCTGTTCGGGCTGCTGGTGGTCACCACCGCCGTGGGCACCGTGCTCTTCCTGCTGGTGCGTTACCTACTCACCGAACGGATCGTGCGCCGGCCGGTCCACCACCGCGCTGCCAGCCAGCCCGACGGGGCGTTGCGGGCCGAAGCCGTCCGAGACGCGGTCACCGCCGGCCTGGCTGACCTCGACGCCGGCGGCGACCCGCGCCGGGTGGTCATCGCCTGCTGGCTGCGACTTGAGCGGGTCGCCGCCGAGGCCGGCACCCCCCGGTACGCCGCCGACACCCCCGCCGACCTGGTGGCCCGGTTGCTCGCGGCGCACCAGGTCAGCGACGAGACCCTGGCCGAGCTCGCGGACGCCTACCGGTCAGCCCGCTACGCCCCCGACGCGGTTCGGGCGGAGCTGGTGACCCGCGCCCGCGCCGCGCTCGCCGACATCGCCGGCCAGCTCGGTGCCGACCAGCTCGGCACCGGTCAGCTCGGTGCCGGCCAACCCGCGGAGCGGATGCGGTGACCGGACGACTCGCCCGTCGGGCCGCCGGCGCCGCCGGGCTCGGCCTGCTCGCCAGCGCCTTCATCTACCTGGCGCTGGCCGTCGGCGGCCTGCACGCGCCGTACTGGCAACTCTGGCTGAGCTGCACCGCCCTGCTCGTGCTGTTCGCGCTGCTGGGCGCCCGGGGCGACCCGGCCGAACCGCTGCGCCCGGTGTCGCTGGCGGAACCGGAGACGCAGCAGCGGCCGTACCGGCAAATGGAACGCTGGGAGTGGCGGCTGGCCACCACCCACGGCGACCCGGCGTGGTATGCGCGGGTCGTCCACCCGCGGTTGGTCACCCTGGTCGGGCAGCGGCTGTGGCAGCGACACGGCGTCAGCCTTAGCCGCGACCCGGCCCGGGCCCGGGAGGTGCTCGGCGCCGACCTCGCCGACTTCCTCGCCGCCCCACCCGCCACCGCCACCCCGAGCCCTGCCGAGCTGAGCCGGCTCACCACGCGGATAGAGGAGATCTGACATGAGCGACGAACCGCTGCCGCTGCCCGAGGTGTCGCGTCACGCCCGGGCGGTGCTGGACCAGGTCGGCACCGTGATCGTCGGCAAGCGTGAGCCGCTGGAGCTGATCCTCGCCGGGGTGCTCGCCGGCGGGCACGTTCTGCTTGAAGACTATCCCGGGCTGGCCAAGACGCTGACCGCCCGATGCTTCGCACAGAGCCTGGGCATGGAGTTCCGGCGGCTGCAGTTCACTCCTGACTTGTTGCCCGCCGACGTCACCGGCGCGTTCTACTTTGACCAGCGAGAGCGTGAGTTCGAGTTTCGGGCCGGGCCGGTCTTCACCAACCTGCTGCTCGCCGACGAGATCAACCGGACGCCGCCGAAGACCCAGTCGGCGCTGCTGGAGGCGATGCAGGAGCAGCAGGTCAGCGTCGAAGGGCGGACCTACCCGCTGCCGGCGCCGTTCCACGTGCTCGCGACCGCCAACCCGATCGAGTACGAAGGCACCTATCCGCTGCCCGAGGCGCAGCTGGACCGGTTCCTGCTGCGGGTCTCCTTCGGGTACCCCGAGCGGGTGGAGGAGCGGGCAGTGCTGCAACGCCGGATGGCCCGCCGCCGCGAACAAGCCATACTGGAACCAGTCATCGACCTCACCACCCTGCGCCGGGCACAGCTGGCGATGGAGGATGTGGCGGTGGAGGATTCGGTCTGCGCGTACCTTGTGGACCTGGTCGCCGCGACCCGCGAACACCGCAGCGTCCAGGTCGGTGCCTCGCCCCGCGGTTCGCTGGCGCTGCTGCTGGTCGCCCGGGCCCGGGCAGCGATGGCCGGCCGCGGCTACGTCACCCCAGAGGACGTCAAGCACGTCGCACCAGCCGCGTTGGCGCACCGGATCACGCTCCGGCCGGAGATGTGGCTGCGGCAGCTCGACCCGGCCGAGGTGGTCGCCGAGATCTGCGACCAGGTGGCGGTCCCCGCCTCGGACTCCCTCCCGGTTTACCAGGGCACCGAAACGGGCGGTGGTGCCCCCGTGCCGGCGAGCCGGCCCGACCCCGACGATCCGGTGCACCGCTACCACCAGGGAGTCGGCCGGTGAGCACACCCGTCGCCGGCGCCGGCTGGCGGCCCACCCGGGCGCTCTACCGGGCCACCCTGGTCGTGGCGTTGACGCTGCTCACGGCGGCGTTACTGGGCACCCGGGAGCTGGTGCTGTTGGCGGTGCCGGTGGCGGTGGGGACCGCCCTGGCGCTGCGTCGCCGCCCCGGGCAGCCGCCGGCCGCGAAGCTGCTACTCGACGAGCCCACCAGCGTCGAGGGCGGCCCGGTGGTCGGCCGGGTCCGGGTCGACAACGACACCCCGTACCCGCTGCTGTGTGTGGTGCATGCGCAGCTGCCGCCGTGGATCACCCCCCGGCACGGGGTCGGGTACTACGCCGCCGCCCTCCCCGCCGGCACCACCACCGGCCTGCTGTTGCAGGGCACCGCGCGGCGGTGGGGGAGGTACCGGCTGGGGCCCGCGGTCGCGCGGACCGTCGCCTGTGACGGGTTGCTCGTAGCCGACGGCGAGCCGCTGCCGGCGCTGCCGCTGGCGGTGTACCCGGCGGCCGAGAGCTTCGACGCCGAGCAGGCCATGCCGCGCGCCGGTGGCATCGTCGGCCAGCACCGTTCCCGACGCCCCGGCGAGGGCGGGGAGCTGGCCGACGTCCGACTCTTTCAACCCGGTGACCGGCTGCGCCGGTTGAACTGGCGGGTCACCCAGCGCACCGGTCAGCCGCATGTCAACACCACCTTCGCCGAACGCGACGCCGAAGTGTTGCTGCTGCTGGATGTCCGGCTAGAGGCCGGAGTGCCGGGCGGTCTCGGCGGCGGCGACAGCGTGCTCGACCGGACGGTTCGCGCCGCTGCGGCGATCACCGAACACTTCGCCCACCAGGGCGACCGGGTGGCGCTGGTCGAGTACGGTCAGCGGCTGCGCCGGCTGCGCGCCGGCACCGGGCGCCGGCAGTACCTGTCCGCGCTGGAGTGGTTGGTGGCGACCGACCGCACCCCGACCGGCTTCGCCCCCAACACCCGGCTGCTGAGCAGCGGCCTCAAACCGCCCACCGCACTGGTGATCGTGCTGACGCCGTTGCTGGACCTGCAGAGTGCCCAGCTGCTCGCGACGCTGACCCGCACCGGCCGTTCCCTGGTCACCGTGGACACGCTGCCGGAGCAGGTACGCCCGCCGGTCGAGGGAGCGTGGACCTCGGTCGCGACCCGACTCTGGCAGGTAGAGCGGGCAAACACCATCGGCCGGCTCCGGGCCGCCGGAGTGCCGGTCGAACCCTGGCAGGGGGCCGGCAGCCTCGACCTGATGCTGCGGCATGTGGCCCGGCTCGCCACCACCGCGCGGGTGATGGCGCGATGAACCGTCGATCCGGCCTGCGCCATCCGCTGCTGGAACGGATGCTCCACTACGCGGCCCAGCTCCGGGCCTGGGCAGGTCGAACCACTCGGGCGGGCCTGGCCATGCGGTCGCTGGTGGGCCTCACCGGTGCGCTCACGGTGCTGTTCGCCGCACCGCCCAGCCGGCTCGGGGCGGCGCTGCCGCTCGCGGCGGGGCTCGCGCTGGTGGCCGCCGCCCGCCCGGGTGGACGGTGGCCACTGTTGCTGTCGCTGGTCTCGGTCGGACTGGTGGCGCTCCAGCTCTCCGATGGGGTGGGCAACCCCTTGCTGCTGGTGGCCCCGGTGGCGGTGCTGCTCTACCTGCACCACAGTGCGGCGGCGGTGGCGGCGCAGCTGCGACCCGAGACGGTCATCCCGAGGGCGGTGTTCCGCCAGTACGCGGTCCGGGCCGGCGCGGTGCTCGCGGTCGCCACCCCGGTGGGCTTGGCGGTGGTGGCGCTGCCGGCACCGGCGACCTGGTCGGCCACCGCCTTCCTGGCGCTGGGCATGGTGGCGGCAGTAGGTGTGACAGCGCTGCTACTCAGACTGGTCGACCGCCCCGCCCCCGACCGTCCCGCCCCCGACCACCCCACCCCCGACCGCCCTGCCCCTCGCCCGTGATCAACTTCCCTGGAGCTGTACGACACGCAGCGTGTCGTACAGCTCCAGGGAAGTTGACCTTGGCGGGTTAGCTGGGGCCTGATCGCTCTGTCCACCCGCAGGCCCGGTGGGCAGTTTTCCACAGTCGGGTCGCTATCCACATGTTGATCGTCAGGGGGTGGCGAATCGGTGACTGAGCTCGCCATCCTCGACCCGTGAATCCAGAGTTGGACATGTTGCTGGCTCGCAGCGGCGGGGTGCTGACCCGGGCACAGGCTAGCGAGGTGGTGCCGGGGTGGGTGCTCGACCACGCCAACCGGCTCGGTGAGCTGCGCCGAGTCTTGCCGGGGGTCTATCTCGACGGGCGAGGTCCCGACGGGCGGGCCCAGAGTCGTCGGGCGGGGGAGGGGCGGGCGCGCGATGGCCGTGCGCCGGCCGAACCGCGCCTGAACCTCCGGGCGGCGTTGGCGTGGCTCGACCAGCGAGGAGCGCTGAGCCACACCAGTGCGCTCGCGGTGTGGGGGCTGCACGAGCCGGTGTCCACCGAGCCGGTGCACGTGACCGTGCCGCCGTCGGTGCGGTTGCGATCGCAACCTGCGATCGTTGGGTTCCCGGGAGTCGAGGTGCATCGCCGTGGCGACTTCCGGGCACAGCCTCCGCATGTGCTGGAGCGCGACCAACACCTGGTGACGCCGCTCGACCGTTCGCTGGTGGACGCTTGGGCGGTGCTCCCGGTCGGCGAGCGACGCGGCCCCCTGATCAACGCGGTGGCCGACCGGCTTACCACTCCGGACCGGCTGCAAGCGGGGTTGGCGAGCAGGGTGCGGTTGCCGGGCCGCACCGAGTACGCGGAATTGGTCTCCCTGCTGGCCGCCGGCTGTCTGAGCCCATTGGAGATCTGGGGACACCAGCACGTCTTCACGGGTCCAGGCATGCCGCGGTTCCGTCGACAGGTGCGGCTGCCGGTTGGTCGTCGGAGCATCTATCTGGACGTATTTGCTGAGGCGGAGCAGGTCGACTTCGAGCTCGACGGTGCCGCGCACCATGGCGACCGGCGAGCGCGGGAACGCGACCTGCGTCGGGATGCGTTGCTCGCGACCCTCGGCATCCTGGTGGTGCGGTTCAGCCATCGGCGGCTCGTCACCGAGACCGAGTCGGTCCGCCAGGAGATCCGGGCGGTCCTGGCGAGCCGCCGAAACGTAGGCCGTTCGTGATCAACTTCCCTGGAGCTGTACGACACGCCGCGTGCCGTACAGCTCCAGGGAAGTTGATCACCGAGGCGAAGCGCGGGGTGATCGGAGACGAGACCCGACGGGACAGGACGGGACGGGACGGTCAGACGGGCTGCGACTCGCGACTCGGTTTGCTGGCGGCGGCCAACCGGGACTGCCAACAGCCGCGGGCCAGCCGCAGCACCCCGGCGCCGGCCAGGTAACCCAGCAACGCCCCGGTCGGGAGGCCGAAGAACCCGTCGTAGTCGCCCAGCTCCGCCATCGCGATCCCGAGCAGGCCACCCAGCGTCGCCGCATACCCGACGACGGTGATCACCAGTAGCCGACCGGGCGTGCCGGCGACCGCGTCCGCCACCGGTGTCGGGAGCAGCCGGGGCGGGCCGGACTCGGCCGCCTTGGCGCTAGGCATCGCCCGCGCCTCCACCCGGCCGAAGGCCAGCACCAGCCCGGCTAGCACCAGCGCCAGGATCAGCAGCCACGGCAGCTGCCACCACAGCCAGGCGGTGCTGTCGACCGGCGGGGTCGGTAACAGACCCAGGGCGTGCAGCCCGACAGAGGCGAAGACCACCGCGCTCATGTGCCAGAGGAACACGGTCAGGATTACCGCATTGACCGCGACTACCACGGTCCAGACCCGGGGTCGTTGCAGCCACCGCTCGGACGGATTGCGCAACAGCAGGATCAAGCCGAGTTGGGTGGCGGCCAGCGCCACCATGGCCAGGGTCGGCGGGGACGAGTTCTGCATCAGCTCGCCCGGTACCGTCACCATGCTGACCGGATACGGGCCGACCGTCGTGAGCAGCAGCAGCGTGGTGAAGCCGCCGAGCAGCAGCGGCAGCGACACCGACCGGCGGTTGGGTAGCTGACCATCGTGCCAGGCGAAGCCGATCTGGTGGATCGCCAGCCAGGCGAAGAGGAAGTTGCCGTAGCCGGGCTCCTCCGCACCGAGCTGGAAGCGGAGCACGTCGCCGAGCAGCACCGGCAACAGCAACAAGACCGGCACCAGCAGCCCCAACCGTTGATGCAGCGAGTACATCACCGGACTCAGCACGATCATGCCCAGGTACGCGACGAGGAACCAGAGCGGGATCGAGACCAGCCAGGTCGCCATCCCCACCTGTTCCGGGTCGGCCCCCAGCAGCCTCGCCGTGGCGGCCAGTGCCGCCACGACCACCAGCAGCACGGTGGTGGGGCGCACCAGCCGGGCGCTGCGGTCAAGCAGCCAGCCCGCGTCGCTGCCGCCGCGTCGCCGGTGGGCGGTGAGCGAGGCTGCGTTGGCGAAGCCACCGACCATGAAGAAGACCGGCATCACCTGGAACACCCAGGTGAGCGGGTGGCTCCAGGACAGCTCACCGAGCGCGCTGAACCCGGTCAGCTCACCCTGGCCGTCGTACTCGACCGCGATCATCAGCCAGTGGCCGGTGACCACCGCGCCGATGGCGACCGCGCGCAGCAGGTCGATATGGCGTTCTCGCCGCGAGGGAGTCTGTGCGGCGGCTTCTCGGATACTGGTCACGGTTCCCAGACTAAGAATCGGTGCCGGCGGTGGCCTGAGTATCCGCACCCACCGAGGTAGGCGGTCACACCCGGCGCTGGCCCGGCAGCGTGGTCACGGTCGGTTATGCCCGTATCGGTACCCGGGTGGACGGAGGGCTACACCGGCTCGGCCGGTGCGCACCGGTAGCGAGGGTCGGCTACGGTGACCTGGTCCGTGCCGAAGCTGTAGGGGGAGAGGTCCATGTCGGGTCCGGGAGATGTGCTCGGGCAACGGTACCGGTTGGATCAGCGGATCGGCGGCGGTGCCATGGGAGAGGTGTGGCGGGGCACCGATACCGCCCTGGACCGGACCGTCGCGGTCAAGATCGTGCGGCAGGAGCTGCTGGAGCTGCCCGAGTTTCGGGAGCGGTTCCTGGTGGAGGCCCGCACGATGGCCCGGATCAAGCACTCCGGGGTGGTGGGCGTCCACGACTATCACAGCGACCCCGAGCTGGCCTTTCTGGTCATGGAGTACATCGACGGCGAGTCGTTGTCGCAGCGGCTCTATCGGACCGGCCGCCTCGCACCGGCCGAGGCGATGTCGATGGTCGCGCAAGCGGCCGATGCGTTGCAGTCCGCGCACGACACCGGGGTGGTGCACCGGGATGTCAAGCCGGGCAATCTGCTGGTTGCCGACGGGACCCGAGTGGTGCTGACGGATTTCGGGATTGCCCGCACCGTGGCCTCGGCGCCGTTGACCGCCACCGGGGCGTTGATCGGCACGATGTCCTATTTGGCGCCGGAGCAGGTGCTGGGCAAGCCCGCCACCGCCCAGTCCGACGTGTATGCGCTGGGCGTGGTGGCCTACGAGTGCTTGACCGGGGACCGACCCTTCCCCGGCGAGAATCCCTTCGAGATCGCGATGAAGCGCACCGAAGGGCCGCCGCCGCCGTTGCCGCCGGAGATTCCGGGGCAGGTCCGGGACGTGGTGGAGCAGGCGTTGGCGGTCTCGCCGGAGGAGCGGTGGTCGTCGGCCGCGGCGTTTGCCCGAGCAGCCAGGAAGGCGGCGTCGGGTGGTGCCGCCGGCCGGGCGTCGGTGCCGGCGTCGGCGGGGCCGCCAGCCGGGCCGCAGTCTGGGCCGCCGGCTGCGACGGCCGCGCCGGTCTCCGCCGATGCCGCGCCAGGTGCGCCGGGTTTCTCGCCGTCCTCCGGCGGGTTCCAGGGTGCGCCCTCTTCTTCCGGCTACTCGCCGACCGGTGGGCCGGCACCGATGACCCCGCCGGCCGCGGGATTCCCGGCGACCGGGTATCCACCACCGGCCCAGGTTGGACCATCCTATCCAGCCCCGGGGCCGCCGCCGGGTTACGGTCCAGCGGGGTTCGGCCAACCAGGCGGTTACCCGCCCGCGCCGCCCTACCCCCACCAGCGTGGCCCGCAGAACACCTTCGGCCTGCTCGGCATGATCTTTGGCATTCTCGGTATCCCGTTCGGAGTGTGCTGTGGGCTATTCGGCCTACCGGTAGCCATCGCGGGTGTCGTGCTCGGTGTGATCGGTGTGCGCAAGGCCATGAACGGTGAAGCCACCAACCGCGGGATGGCGGTCGCCGGGGTGATCTGCGGCGCGGTGGGGATCCTGCTGGCTTTCCTCTTCGTCCTGCTCGGGCTGGCGCTCGACTTCGCGTGAGGCCGGCGCTCGCCGTACTGACCGCCCTCAGTTGACCATGAGGTTAGGGGTCGAAAATGGCTCCGATCATGTACCTAGGTCCATGATCATCGTGAGTTAGCCGAACCGGCGGGCCAGCTCTACTCGGGACCTGATGCCCAGCCGGTGGAAGATGTTGCGCAGGTGATGGTCCACCGTACGAGGGCTCAGGAAGAGTTGGGCGGCGACCTCCCGGTTGGTCGCGCCCCGAGCCACCAATTCGGCGATCCGGCGCTGCTGAGCGGTGAGCGCGGGCTCGGGGTCGGTGGCCGGGTGGGCGAACGCGTCAGCCGCCGGGACCGGATGGTTTGTACTATGGACGGTGACGGGCTCGCCCGCCGCCCGGAGCTCTGACCCCGCCCGCTGCGCCCAGCTTGGTAGGGAGAGCCGGGCGAAGATCTCCCACGCCTGGTGCAGATGCGCCCGCGCCTCCCGGGGTCGCCGGAGCCGCCGCAGCGCCTGACCGTAGAGCAGTTCGCACCGCGCCTGCTCGAACTCGCCGCCGTCGAGTTGGTGCAGCCGGCGCGCCTCGGCGAAGTGGCTGACCGCGGCCGGGCTGCCCGGCGGCGCCATCAGCGCCCGGGACCGGGCGGCGAGCGCCGAGGGTAGGTGGCCGACGGTGGCGCCGGCCCAGCGGGAGAAGACCGCCAGTACGCTGCGCGCCCGCTGCCGTTGTCGGCCGCCGGTTACCGCCGCCTCGACCAACCAGTGGGCGGCCATCAACTGGACCGTGACCTGGCCCCGACCCGACCCGGGGTCGCCGACCGCCGCTAGCCGGTCCGCGGCCGCGCCCGGCTGACCGGCGCCGAGCTCGAGCACCGCCAGCGCCCACTGGGCCAGGGCCGCCGGCCGGCTGCTGGGTCCGGCGCCGCGCGGGAGCGCGAGCTGGCCGAGCCAGTGACGGCACCCTGGTGCGTCGCCTCGCACTGCGGCGAGGACCGCGCGCAGCGCCAGATGGTCGGCGGCGTAGCCGGGTTGACCGCTGGCGTGGGCGGCGCGGAGACCGTCGCGGCAGCCGACCTCGGCAGCGTCGAAGTCGCCCAGGGCGAAGCGTGCCCGCGCCAGCAGTTCGAACGCCAGCGGCAGCGCCGCGACATCGCCGCGGTCCTGGCCGGTCGCCACCGCCCGGGTAGCGAGCCGTTGCACCGTGGGGTAGTCGGCGAGCAGCAGGCCCGCCCAGGCGGCGAGGGTCAACCCCGCCGGTTCGGGCAGCTGCTCGGCCAGGCTCACCACCTGCCGGAGCGCACCGACCGCGGCCTGCGGGCGGCCCTGGAAGGTCTCGGTGAAGCCCGCCAGGTAGGCGAGCATCTGCTGTTCGGCCACCGCGCCGGTCTCGGACGCGCCGGTCTCGGTAGGGCGCAACGCCCGGAGTTGGTCGGCGATCTCGGCGTAGGGCTGCTGGGCGCCGGTGAACCAGGCCGCCTCCACCGCCCACAGCAGCGCGCGGAGCGCCAGGTCGCGACGGTGCTCGGCGAGCACCGTCGCGGCTGGCAGGAGCGTCGCGAGGGCGTTGGCGGGTTCCCCGGCGCGGAGCTCGATCTCGCTGTGCAGGAGTCGTAGTTCGGCGGCGACCTTGCCGGTGGCGCCGGATCGGGCGCGGTGCAGTAGCCGGCGGGCGCGGCCCGGGTGGCCCCCGAGCCACGCGTACCGGGCTGCGAGGACCTGGCGGCGGGCGGCCTCGGCGGGCTGGCCGGTGAGGTTGGCGGCGCGGGCCAGTGCGCTGGCGGCCCGGCGGTGGTCGCCGGTGGTCGCGGCCGCCTCGCCGACGCAGACCAGGGCGCTGCCCCGCTGCGGCAGCGGCGCCGCCTCGGCGACCAGGGTGCGCACTAGCGGTCGGACGAACCGCACCACCTCGCCGCTGGTCTGGATCAGCCCAGCACGTTCGGCGGGGGCTAGGGCGGCGATGTCCACCCCAGAGCGGGCGGCTGCCGCGACCAGGCAGCGTACGGGCAACCGGCGCTCGGCGGCGATGAGTAGCAGCAACCACTGGGTGTCGGCCGGCAGTTGGCCGACGCGCTGCTGGTAGGTGCGGCGCAGGTGGCTCTCCGGCGGCAGGCTTGCCGGACCCGGCGCGTCGCCGGCGAGTTGGGCGGGGGAGAGCGCGCCGGCGAGGTCGCAGAGTGCTTGTGGGATACCACCGGCGAGCTGGAGCAGATGCCGGACGAGCGGCTCGGGGAGCGGGGCACCGGCCGGGCGGACACCGCGGGTCTGGTCGGCGAGCAGCGCCCGACCCGCCGCGGCGGGCAGCGGGGGTAGCCGGGTGGTCGGCACCCCGGCGAGGCTCGGGTTCGGGGCGGTCGCGATCAGGGCGATCCGGGTGCCGGCGAGCCGCCGGGCGACCAGCCCGAGCACATCCTGGGAGGCGGCGTCGAGCCGGTCGAGGTCGTCCACGCAGCACAGCAGGGGTCGGTCGCGGGTAGCGGTGTCGAGCAGGGTGAGCAGCGCGGTGCACCGGACGAGTTCCCCGGTGCCGAGCGGGGCGGGACCGCCGCCGAGCAGCTCAGACAAGGCGGTGAGCTGGGCGGCTGGCAGGGCCGGGGCCGGTTGGCACAGGGGCCGCACCAGCCGGTGCAGGGCGGCGTAGGGCAGCGACGCCTCGGCCGCCACTCCGGCGGTGGTGAGGGTGGTGAAGCCGGCGTGGCGGCCGGCGGTGGTGGCGTGGCCGAGCAGCACGCTCTTGCCGATGCCTGGCTCTCCTACCAGCTGCAACGCTGCGCCGTGCCCGGCGGCGGCGGCGGTTAGCAGCTCATCGATCGCCGCTTGCTGGTCGGCGCGGCCGGGTAGCCGGCCGGTCAGGGCTGGCGGGTCGCTGCGGCTGCGGGCGGTGTCCACGATCGCTATTGTTACCCGCGAGTATCATTGCTGTCGATCGCCGGTTACGCCGTCCCGGAGCGTGACCGCCCGGTGTCCGGGGCGCTGGCGATCGCCGGCACCCCGGACACCGGGGAGATGTGCGGGCTAGGTCGTGTGCGGACAGGTGTCCCGGTAGTCGGAGAAGTCGCTGAACAGCCCAGTCGCTGGCGGTGGGCACAGGAACTGCTCGTATCGGGTGTCGAAGTCGACGAACCGCTTCAACCAGGAGACGATCAGCTTGCCCACTGTCGCGTCCCGGGACAGCGGGAAGTAGTGGCCCTCGCCCCGCATCTCCGCGTACGCCTTCTGGGAGGAGCCGGGGATCGCCTCGTAGATCGGGATCGAGTGGGAGCGGACCGGGGCGACAGCGTCCCGCTGACCGCCGATCACCATGGTGGGAGTTTGGACCCCGCCCCAGAGCGACGATAGGTGCCACGGGGTGAGCGGCACGGAGGCCAGCAGCGAGGTGCGGGTCCGGGTGGCCTGGACCGCGCCACCGCCGCCCATCGAGTGGCCGGAGACCGCCAGCCGGTCCGGGTCTACCCGATGCCGCTCGGAACTCTGGTCGACGAGGTAGTCCAGGGCGTTGAGCAGCTGGGTGGAGCGCGAACCGGGCTGGTCGAAGCGGGAGTTCGTGTTGATGCCGATCACCACGAAACCGTGCGAGGCCAGGAACGGTCCGAGCCAGTCGATGGTGGACCAGCTGGCGGTGTACCCGGGCGAGATCGCGATCGCGCCGAAGGTGCCGTCGCTGGTGGTCACCGGGTAGTAGATCCGGCCGCCGCCGAAGCCACTGACCAGGGAGGAGACCCGGGTGGAGCTGGTGGTGTAGGGGCCGCTGGGAGCCTCCAGGGCGCTCTCGGTCGGGTTCGGCCCCCGCCAAAACTGTTCGTCGGCGAGTGCGCTCGGGGCGACCGCGGTGCTGCCGACGGTGAGCGCCACCGCGGTGGCGATGGTGGCGGCGGCGCGGGCGAGCCAGCGCCGACGGTGGCGTTGCGGGGTAAGGTCCGGCGGTCGGTCCGCCAGCTCTGAAGCGGAGAATCGGGGCATGACGCCTCCTTGCGGGAACGGGGTCGCCACCTCCCTGGTGGCGGGCCCCGGCGGATCGATGCCCACCATCGTCGCGAGCCTCGGTCCGCCGCCGCATCGGCGAAATCACCGGTCTATCAGCCGTCGCCGAGCCAATCCCGGTAGCGGGTCAACTCCGCCTGGTGGCGGTCGATGAAGGACTGCTCCAGCTCTAGCGTTACGGCGCGCCGAACCCCGAGGACATGTCGGCGCTGGCACTCGTAGTCGACCGGGGCGAGCGCCAGCTCGTACTCGCGGACCTCCGCCCGCCGGTCCGGGTCGGGAGAGTCGACGGGGCCCGGATCGAGCGTCGGATCGGCCGGCGGCACCCCGCCGGGCAACCGGTCGAAGACCGACTGCCGGGCGTCGCGTGGCTCGGTCAGGTCGGGGTGGCCGGCGTCGGCCATGCACTCCGCCCACTGGGCGTGCGCCGTAGCGAGCCGGGGGTCGGTGTCGATCTCCTGATATAGCTGGTTCATCTCTCCAGTCAGGTCGGCGAACTCGGTCCAGCCGGCTTCCCGGTCGGCGGGGTCGCCGTAAACCTGGCCGGAGGAGCGCAGGTAACAGCCCCCGCCCGCGGCCGGGTCTCCCCACAGCGCCTCGTCGTACTCCGTCTGTTCGGCCGGCAGGAGCTGGTCGCGGAGTTCGGTGTTGGGGTCCTGGTACGGCTCCACGTCGATGGTGGTCGCACCGTACCCGTACCGGTGGGCGAATTCCCGGGGCGGCAACTCGTAGGCGGCCAGCAGTTCGCTGCCGATCCGTTCGCTGATCGGCACCGCGACATACTCGAAGCCGGCGTCGAGCATGCACTCGGCCACCAGCTCCGTGACGAGATCCTGGCGGTCGCGCTCGGCCTGGTCGAGCTGGGGCAGGGTCAGCTGGTCGCGGGGTGGCGTGCCGAGGAACTCGGCTAGTGGGCTGGCGTTCGCGACCGGCTTGGCCACCATCGTCGCGCTGGCGGTGCAGCCGGTGAGGAGCAGGGCGGGTGCGGCTATCGCTGCGGCGCCGCGCCGCAACGCGCGTCGCCAGTGGGTCCGGGCGCTCGGCATGCCCCGCAGCGTACCTGGGTCATAGCCCGAGGTTGGCGCTGGTGATCCGGGCGGTGAGCGGGGCTGGCCCGGCGACGGTGACCTGGCTGTGGGTCTGCCGTCCGGAGAGGAAGATCACCAACTCGCCGGGATCGCCGGTGAGCTGGACCGGCTCCGGACCGGGCCGGCCGGTGCGGAGCTCGCCGTGGCCCTGCGAAACGACGACCACCGGCGCCGGGAAGCGCCGAAGCCGAAACCGTGCGATCGCCCGCACCCGCCGCCACAGGGTGTCGGCGAGGCTCTGCGGTAGCGGTCGGGGCTGCCACTGCGGTTGAGCGCGTCGGACATCTTCGTGATGGATGAACATCTCCATGCTGTTGATCGCTCCGTCGACCCAGCCCAGGCGGGTGGGTGCCCACCGAGGTGGTCGGCGCAGCTCGTCGACCAGCTCCGGAAAGGGGCGGCGGGCGATCTCGCCCTGGACCCGGTCGGCGTAGCTCGCCAGCCGGCTGAACGCGAACCCGCCAGCGGCGAGCGGGCGCCGCTCCCGGACCAGCAGGTGGGCGGCGAGATCCTGGGTCTGCCAGCCTGCGCAGAGCGTGGGCTGGTCGGGACCGAGTCGGGCCAGCAGGTCGCACAGCGCGGCCCGCTCCCGCCGGGAATCGGAACTGGTCACATGAGTAATAGTGCCACTACACCGGCGCGGGTGGGGAGGCGGCCGGCGTCGGTGCCGGCGCGGCCGGCGCAGCTGCGGCCAGTACGGCCGGCCGCTGCGCGCGGACGTGCGCCGCGAAGGCCAGCACCACCGCGAACATGCAGCAGACCGCGAACAGCTCCACCGACTCCTCGATCAGCCCGTCCACTACGAAGTAGTGGGCGCGTTCCTGGGTCTGGTCGGGCGCGGCCGGGAAGCGGCCGCCGAAGAAGACCCGGTCGATCCCGGCGCCGAGCGTGCTGTAGAGGTCGCCGAGGTGGCGAAGCCCGGAGCCGATCGACGCGAACGCGTACAACGTCACCGAGGTGACCAGGTACGGCCGGATCGGCGGGACCCGCCACACGTGGCGGCCGTGGCGCAGCACCGCGTAGAGCGGCAGCGCGGCCAGCGCCGCGAAGTAGGGGACGTCTGAGAAGACCTGGTACGGCAGGCCGGCGACGGTCTCTCCCAGGTGGAGCCGGACGGCGCCACTGATCGCGTGCCGGATGTCGCCGGACTCTTCGACGAGCATGAACCCGAGGCCGAGGCCGATCAGGAAGAAGAAGGTGGCGGCGCCGGCGTACCGGCCGCCGGCGAGCCGCCCCGCCAGGTATCCGGCGGCGAGGATGAGCACCGCGTACACGAACCACTGGCTTACTTCGACCAGGTGGTCGTTGAACAGGTATGTCCACATCGGCTTCGGCAGCTGGTCGCCGACTCCGCCGAGGTTGGCGATGTCGACCGCCAGGAAGACCGCCCAGGCGGTGATGACGAGCGTGGCGGCGGCGGCGATCACCCGGCGTGGGCGCAGCCGCAGCAGCGCCGGCCACGGCGCGTCGACCGTGGCCGGCGGGGCGCTGACCGGGGGGATCATGGCCGGGGCCGGGCTCACCGGCGCCGGAGTGGACTCGGTGGGAACCGACTCGGCGGCAGCGGAATCCGACGACGGGGCGGCGCTGTGGGTCATGGCTGGTGAGACTACCGGAGGGCGGTTCAGCCAGCGGGAACCAGCCGTTTACCCGATCGTCGGCACCGGTTGCGGGGCCGGCGGACCGGTGTAGCGTGCGGCTGGTCGGATGATCTTCGGATCCTGCGCCTGCTCCAGGATGTGCGCGCCCCAACCGATCACCCGGCTGCAGGCGAAGGTCGGGGTGAACAGGTCACGCGGCAGGCCGCACTGGTCCATCACCACCGCCGCGTAGAACTCCACGTTGGTGTGTAGTGGCCGGCCCGGCTTCAACTCGGCGAGCAGCGCCAGCACCCTTTCCTCCACTGTGATGGCGAACTCCGCCAGCTCGCCCCCGAGGGCGGTAGCGAGGTTGCGGAGCAGCACCGACCGCGGGTCGGCGGTGCGGTAGACCGGGTGGCCGAAGCCCATGATCCGTTCGCCGGTGGCGATCCGGCGCCGGATCTCGGCATCGATCCGGTCCGGGGTCCCGATCTCCTCCAGGGTCTCCAACGCCCGGCTGGGCGCGCCGCCGTGCAGCGGTCCGGAGAGCGCCCCGATCGCGCCGCAGAGGCAGGCGAACAGGTCGGCGCCGGTGGCCGCGATGACCCGGGCAGTGAAGGTGGAGGCGTTGAATCCATGCTCGATCGTCGAGATCAGGTACTGCTCGATGGCGCGGGCGTGGCGCGGGTCCGGCTCGACGCCGGTGAGCTGGTAGAGGTAGTTCGCGGCGTACGGCAGCTCCGGGTGGGGGTCGATCGGCTGTTGGCCGTGGCGCAGCCGGTGCAGCGCCGCCACGATGGTGGGGGTCACCGCACCGGCGAAGAGCGCGTCCATCCGGCGCTGCGCCGGGTTCAGGTCCCGTAGTGCCCGGGCGTTCCGCGCCGCTCCCGCGAGCGAGAGGGCGGTTCGTAGTCCGTCGAGTGGGCCGGCGGTGGTGGCGATCGCCGGCAGTAGTGGTCGCAGCGCGGGCGGCAGCGTGCGCAGCCGCGCCACCTCAGCGGCGAACGAGTCGCGGGCCGCCGGGCTCGGCAGCTCGCCGTCGAGCAGCAGCGCCCAGACCTCCTCCAGGCTGCACTGCTCGGCGAGGTCTACCGCGGAGTACTGCCGGTAGTGGTAGAAGCCCGCTTCCCCTTGGACATCGCTCAACTCGGTGTCGGTGACCACCACGCCGGCCAGGCCGCGGGGCACCTCGATTGTCTGACTCATGATCGCTCCCTTCTGCGGCCCCATCCTGCTCAGGTTGTCATGTATCGTCAACGTTGACGAATCAACGTAAGGACCTTCATGACCGGGTTGACCACGGCACAGGTCGCCGACCAGCTCGGCGTCAAGCCGGAGACGGTGTACGCGTACGTCAGCCGCGGCCTGCTCAGCCGCGCCCGGGCACCGGGCGGGAAGGGGAGCCGGTTCGACCCGGCGGAGGTGGCGCTGCTCGCCGCCCGCAACGGGCGCCGGGGCGGCCGGCCGATGGCGGCGGCGCCGGCGGTGCGGACCGCGCTGACCCTGATCGACCAGGGCCGGCTCGGCTACCGTGGCCGGGACGCGGTCGAGCTCGCCGCTGCCGAGTCGTTCGAGACGGTGGCGCACTGGCTGTGGACCGGGCAGCTGGACTCCGCCTGCTCGTTCACCGCACCCGCTGAGCTGGTCGAGCCGGCTCGCGCCGCGGCTGCCTCGCTGCCCACCGCGACCCGGCTGACGGACCGGATCAGGGTGCTGCTCACGCTGGCCTCGGCGGCCGACCCGATGCGGTTCCGAACCGACCCGGCGGCGGTGGTCGCCACCGGTTCGACGATGCTCGCCACCATGATCGACGCGTTGCCGCTGCGGGGCGCTGAACCGCAGGCCGGCCGACTCGCCGACCGGTTGTGGCCCCGACTGACCGGCGCTCCCACTGTGCCCGCCGGGGTGGAGGCGCTCAACGCGGCGCTGGTGCTCGTCGCCGACCACGACCTCGCCGCCTCGACCGTGGCCGCCCGGGTGGCCGCCTCGACCCGGGCCCACCCGTACGCGGTGGTGGCGGCCGGGCTGGCCGCGTTCGACGGGCCGTTGCACGGCGCTGCGGCCAACCACGCCCACCGGGTCCTCGCCGAGGCGATCGAGTCGGGCGATCCGGTGGGGGTCTTCTCCGAGCGGCTGCGCACTGACGGCCGGGTCGCCGGCTTCGACCCGCACGTCAACCGTGCCTATCCGGACGGCGACGTCCGGGCGGCGGCGTTGCTGGCGCGGTTGCCCGAGTTGCCGGCCGCGCCGGCGGTTCGGGCCGGGATCGACGGTCTGGTCGCCGCCGCTCGCGAACGGTCACCGAGCCCGCCGAATATCGAGTTTGCGCTCGCCGCGCTCGCACAGGTGGCGCAGATGCCCGCCGACGCCGGGGAGGCGATCTTCGCTATCGGCCGGACCGCCGGGTGGCTCGCCCACGCACTGGAGGAGTACCAGGAGCCGGGCCTGCGGTTCCGGCTCACCGGTAGCTACGTCGGGCCTCCGCTGGACTCCCTTACCGGGTAGGGGTTGACCGTCAGCCTACCGGCGGGCAGTCGGTCCGGCGGCCGCTATCCTTGGGGCATGCCCAGCGCGCCCACCCCGCCCACCCGTGGCTACACCGCCTCCAAGGAGCAGTTGCAGGCTCGACTGCGCCGGATCGAGGGTCAGGTACGCGGCATCGAGCGCATGGTCGACGAGGATCGCTACTGCATCGACGTGATCACACAGATCTCGGCGATCCAGGCGGCGCTCGACAAGGTGGCGTTGGGCCTGCTCGACGGTCACGTGCGGCACTGCATGCACGAAGGTGCGACCGATGGCCGCGCCGACGAGATGGCGACCGAGATGATGGGCGCGGTCGGCAGGTTGATGAAGCGGGGCTGACCGCACCCGTCGCCGCCTGCCGGTCAGGCGGTGACGACCTCGTACCCGGCCTCCTCGACGGCCTCGGCCACCGCCTGGTCGTCGACCGGGCCGGTGCTGGTCACCGTCACCTCACCCGCCTTGAGGTCGACGGTGACCTCGACGGCCCCGGCGACCTTGCTGACCTCCTCGGTCACCGAGCGAGCGCAGTGGTCGCAGGTCATGCCCTTGACGGTGTAGGTGTGCGACATCATCGCGGAGTCTCCTTCTGGTCCGGGGTGCGGATCGGTAACCGGTGGCGTGCGCCTACTATACCCCCTCCCGGTATAGGAGGCGGGGTGCCTACTGAGCGAGTCCCGTGACCAGGTCCGGTATCAGCTCGTCGACGGTGGCGCAGCCGAGCAGCGCCATCGCCTCCCACAGTTCGGCGTGGATCCCGTCGAGCAGCGAGCGAACTCCCGCCACCCCACCCGCCGCCAGTGCCCACGCCACCGGCCGGCCGAGGAAGGCGGCCCGCGCCCCGAGCGCGAGCGCCCGGGCCACGTCCCGGCCCGAGCGGACCCCGCCGTCAACGTAGACCTCGGCGCGGTCGGCCACGGCCGCGACCACCTCCGGCAGAGCGGTGGCGGTGGCGACCGCACCGTCGAGTTGCCGGCCGCCGTGGTTGGAGACCCAGATCGCCGCCGCGCCAGCGGCCAGGCACTCGCGGGCATCGTCGCCCCGGAGCACCCCCTTGACCACCACCGGTAGCCCGGAGATCTCCCGGAACCAGCCGATGTCGGCGAGGCTGAGGTCGGCGGCGACCCAGCACCGGGGGTCGTCCCAGCCTGGCTGGCCGGGCAGCAGCGCGTTCACCGGCAGGCCGGCGGGTGGTTCCGTGGGGCGGGCTTTCTCCCCGGCGTACGGGGTGTCCACGGTCAGCACCAGCGCCCGGGCGCCAGCGGCGACGGCTTGCCGGATCGTCTCGACGGTGAGCTGCCGGTCCTGGAGCCGGTACACCTGGCACCACCAGGGGCCAGCCACCGGGGTGAGCTGATCGAAACCGGTGGTCGCCCGCATCGACAGCACGAACAACGAGGCGGCGGCGCCCTTGGCGGTGGCCACCTCGCCGTCCGGGTGGAACCATCGCTGGAACCCGAGCGGCGCCACCCCGAGCGGTGCCGCGACCGGCGTACCCAGCAGCGAGGTTTCGGTGTCTACAGTGCTGACATCGCGGAGCACTCGAGGCCGCAGTGGCAGTCGCCAGCCGGCGAGATTCTCGGTCAGCGTGACCTCCTGGCCGGCGCCGGTGGCCAGGTAGTCATAGGCGTCGCGGTCCAGCGCCGCGCGCGCCTGTGCCGCGAGCAGGTCCGGGTTGGTCGAGGCGGCCATGTGGCCACCGTACCGCCGGCCAACCGGCAACCCGGGTACGGCGATGTCGGGTGATTGGAAGGTTGCGGAGCGCGATCGGGGTAGCGCCAGCGCCGGGCGTAACTGGTAGGTTCACACTGTGGAGGATTGTGGTTCTGGAGCCATGCCCAGGGCGGGGGCGTGGCGGGGAGGTGAGTCGTGAGTGACTACCTACCGCAGGTGATCCTCCTCGTCGTGCTGCTGTCACTGAACGCCGTCTTCGCCGGCAGCGAGATCGCGCTGATCTCGCTGCGGGAGGGTCAGCTCCGTCGGCTGGAGCGCGCTTCCACCAGCGGGGAAGTGCTGGCCAAACTGGCGCGGGACCCGAACCGGTTCCTCGCCACCATCCAGATCGGGATCACGCTCGCCGGGTTTCTCGCCTCCGCTACTGCCGCGGTGACCTTGGCACAGCTGATCCTGCCGGCGTACGAGCCGCTCGGGCCTGCGGCGCAGCCAGCGGCGGTGCTCACGATCACGCTCATGCTCACCTTCCTCATGCTGGTCTTCGGTGAGCTCACCCCGAAGCGGATCGCGATGCAGCACGCGGTGAGGTGGTCGCTGGTGGTGGCGCGGCCGCTGTATGTGGTCTCCACGATCGCCACCCCGGCGGTCTGGCTGCTCGGCCGGGCGACCAACGCCGCGGTTCGGCTCTTCGGCGGCGACCCCAGCAAACACCGGGACGAGATGACTCCGGCGGAGATCCGGGATCTGGTCTCCGCGCACCGGGGGTTCACCGCTGAGCAGCGCCTGATCATCGCCGGGGCGATCGAGATCACCGAACGGCGGCTGCGGCAGGTGCTGGTGCCCCGCCGTTCAGTGTTCACGCTCGATGCCGATACCAGCATCAAACAGGCGTGCGGCCAGTTGGCCGGCTCCGGCCACTCCCGAGCCCCGGTGGTGCGCAACGGCAACCTGGACGAAACGCTCGGGGTGGTGAACCTGCGGGACCTGGTCACCAGCGACCGCCGGCAGCTCACCGACCTGCTACGACCGGTGGTGCCGCTGCCGGACTCGCTGCACGCCGCCGAGGCGTTGCGCCGGTTCAAGGCCGATCGCCAGCAGTTCGCGTTGGTCGTCGACGAGCACGGCGCGGTCGCCGGCATCGTCACCCTGGAGGACCTGGTCGAAGAGGTGATCGGCGAGATCTACGACGAGACCGACCGGGATGTCCAAGCGGCCCGCCGGGACGAGGACGGCGCGCTGTTGTTGCCGGGCACCTTTCCGGTGCACGACCTACCCGATGTGGGAGTCGAGCTCGAACACCGGCCCAAGGGCGATTACACCACTGTGGCCGGCATGGTGATCACTGCGCTCGGGCACCTGCCGAGCCAAGCCGGTGAACGGGTCTCGATCGACCGTTGGACCGCGGAGATCGTCGCGATCGACCGGCACGCGATCACGCAGGTGCGGTTGTCGAGCGGCAAGCGCGCCGGGCCGGGGCGGCCGCCTACCCCGCGCTGAGCGTCGTCGCCCCGGACTTTCGACTCTGCCCCCAACCGCCGACGTTGCGCAGGATGATGGGTGAGTGACGCCGGCCGCGGCCGGCTGATCGGTGCCGGAGGTGACGATGGCGCAGCGCAGCCCGGACCAGCCGACCATTAGTTGGACGCTGCTGGCCTTAGTGGGCGCCCTGCTCGTCCTGGGCGGCGCCGGTTGGTTGGCCGGGGTGCCGACCGGCGCCGAGGTGTTGTGGGCGGCGGCGACGGTGGTGTCGCTGGTGCCCGCGTGCTACTGGGTGGTGCGGGCGCTTCGCCGCGGCCAGACCGGGGTGGACGCGATCGCGGTCCTCGCGCTCGCCGGCAGCCTCGCCGTGGGCGAGTATCTCGCTGGCGCGATCGTCGGCCTGATGCTCGCCACCGGCCGCACGCTGGAGGCGTACGCGGAGCGCCGAGCCGCCCGCGACCTGAGCGCGTTGGTCGCGCACGCCCCGCGCAGCGCGCGTCGGCGAACCGCCGAGGGCGCCGTCGAGGTGGTGCCGCTGGCGCAGGTGTCCGCCGGTGACCGGCTGCTGGTCGCCCCGGGTGAGGTAGCGCCGGTCGACGGGGTCGCGGAGGACCCGGCGGTGCTCGACGAATCGGTGCTCACCGGCGAGTCGAGGCCGGTCGAGCGGGCGGTGGGGGAGGCGGTCGCCAGCGGTGTGATCAACGCCGGGCCCGGGTTCGGGCTGCTCGCCACCGCCACGGCTGATCAGAGCACCTACGCCGGGATCGTCGAACTAGCGCGGGCGGCCACCGCCGAGACGGCGCCCGCGGTCCGGCTCGCCGACCGGTACGCGACCTGGTTTCTGCCAGCCTCGCTGCTCGTCGCCGGACTTGCCTGGTTGCTCTCGGGCGACCCGGTGCGGGCAGTCGCGGTGTTGGTGGTGGCTACCCCGTGCCCGCTGCTGTTGGCGGTGCCGATCGCGATCGTCGCCGGCATGTCCCGGGCCGCCCGACGGGGCGTGGTGGTGCGCGGCGGCGGAACCCTGGAACGGCTCGGCCGGGCGGAGACGCTGCTGCTGGACAAGACCGGCACGCTCACCGGCGGACGCCCGGAGTTGGCCGAGACGGTCCCGGCCCCCGGCGTCGATGGCGACCGGGTGCTCCGGGCCGCCGCGGCGTTGGAGCAGCTCTCGCCACATGTGCTCGCTACCGCGATCGTGCAGGCGGCGGTCGCACGGTCGTTGCCGCTGCCGGTGCCGACCGAGGTCACCGAGGAGCCCGGGGCGGGCATCCACGGGCTGGTCGACGGCGAACCGGTCCGGGTCGGGCAGCTCGATGGGCATCCACCGCCCTGGGCGGTGGCGCTGCGGCACCGGGCAGCGAGCGATGGCAGCGCGATCGCCTGGGTGAGCCTCGACGGTGGCCTGGCCGGTGGGCTGCGGCTGCGGGACCCGATCCGGCCGGACGCCGCCGCCACGGTCAACCGGCTGCGGGCAGCCGGGCTGCGACGGCTGATCATGGTGACCGGGGACCGGGAGCTGGTGGCGGAGCAGGTCGGGCGGTCCGTCGGAGTCGACGAGGTGGTGGCCGGTTGCACCCCGGCAGACAAGGTCGAACGGGTGCGACAGGAGACCCGCCGCGGGGTGACGGTCATGGTCGGCGACGGTGTGAACGACGCCCCGGCGCTGGCCACCGCCGACGTCGGGGTGGCGATGGGGGCGCGCGGCGCCACCGTGGCGGCCGAGGTAGCCGACGCGGTGATGACCGTGGACGAGCTGGAACGGCTCGCTGACACCGTCGCGATCGCCGCCCGTACCCGCCGGATCGCGACCCAGAGCGCGGCAGTGGGGATGGCGCTGTCACTGGCGGCGATGGCGGTTGCCGCGTTCGGGCAACTGCCGCCGGCGGTCGGCGCGGTGGTGCAGGAGGGGATCGACGTGGTGGTCATCCTCAATGCACTTCGGGCGCTCGGCGGTGGGTGGCGACCAGCGGCGTCCCGGGCCTGGCGACCGGGCGCGCCAGCACGGTCAGAGTAGGGTCGGCCGGAGGTCGATGGCGAGGATGCCGGCGGTCAACCCGAGCACCAGGATGCCGTCGGTGTACCGGCAGGCGAGGGCGGGATGGTAGACGGGGATCTGATGCCGGCAGGCGCCGCTGGCCGGCTCCCAGAGCCGCACCGTGCGGTCTTCGCTGGTGGAGGCGAGCAGCTGGTCGCCCTCGCCGATCTGGACCGGGCACAGGTCAGTTACCCGTCCAGAGTGGCCCGGCAAGGTGGCGACCCGGTCGCCGGTCTCCGGGTCCCAGACCAGGATGCCCCGGTCTTCGCTGGCCGAGGCGAGCAACTGCCGCCCGCCGGTGGTGACCGAGCACAGCGCGGTGGCGGCGGCGTGGTGCCCTCGAAGGCTGTGGAGCCGTTCTCCGCTGGCCGGGTCCCACAGCCGCACCACGCCGTCCTCGTCTGCGGTGGCGAGTAGCTGCTCGCCACCGGAGGTCGGCACGGCGCAGATCGCGGTCACCCGGCACAGGTGGTGAAGCACCAGCTCCAGGTTACGGGTCTCCAAGCGCCAAAGCCGGACCCATTCGTCATCGCTGGCGGCAGCGACTAGGTAGCCCGCTGGACCGGCCACGGCTGCGACGCCTGTGATCGGAGCGCCGGGACGACCTGCTGAGAGCATCCGGATCGAGCCGCTCTCCGGCTCCCATAGCTGGACAGCGCCATGGTCCGTACCGACCGCGAAGCTAGTAACTGAAGCTGGCAGGGGGCAGATGCTGGTGGCAGCGGCCGGGCCGGCGGCGAGCCGTCTCCCCGGACGACCGGTAACCAGATCGAAGAGGTGGACATCACCGTCCCCACCAGCGGCGGCGACTACTCTGGGGTGAGCAGCGGTCGACAGCGCCAACCGGGCCACCAGCCCAGCGCCGTCAAGCACCCGCTCAGCTGCCCCGGTGCTCGGATCCCACAGTCGAACGGTGCCGTCGTCGCCAGCGGAGGCGAGCAGTGATCGACCACCGGCCTTGACGGCGCAGACTCCCCTTACCTGGTCGGTGTGGCCAGCCAGTACCGGGCCCAGTCGGCCCGTGGCCGGGTCCCATAGCCTGACTAAGCGG
This sequence comes from Natronosporangium hydrolyticum, assembly GCF_016925615.1. Classification (NCBI taxonomy): domain Bacteria; kingdom Bacillati; phylum Actinomycetota; class Actinomycetes; order Micromonosporales; family Micromonosporaceae; genus Natronosporangium; species Natronosporangium hydrolyticum. The sequence goes on along the minus strand of NZ_CP070499.1, from coordinate 3,513,801 downwards.
TCTTCGCCCGCCGCTGCGAGCTGACTTCGCCCGCCGGGCGGTAGCGTGGCCAACGCAGCTACCGGAGCGTCGATCGCAGCCGCCAGTTGGCCGGGCTGACCGTTGCCGGGATCCCATAACCAGAGCCCGTTGCCGTATCCGGCACCGGCGAGCAGTTCCCGCTCCGCGACGGAGACTGCCGCCAGCGAGGTTAACCAGTAGGGCGGAGCGGCGAATTCGCCAACCCGCTCCCCGGTGCCCGGATCCCACAACGTAACCGGGAGATCGAGACCAGCAGTGGCGAGTAGCGTCGTGCCCGCTACCGTGACCGGGCAGACCGCCGTGACCCAGCCGGGGTGCGGCAGCTTGCCGAGCTGGTCACCGCTCATGGGGTCCCAGAGCCGGACCGTGTGGTCGTCGCTGGCCGAGGCGAGCAGCGGTCGCTCGGCTACGGTGATCGCGCACAGCCCACGGACCCAATCGGTGTGGCCGGCCATGACCGGCCCGGGCTCGCCCCTCACCACGTCCCAGACCCGTACGGTGTGGTCGGCGCCGGCCGAGGCGAGCGAGTAACCGAGGCAGCCGGGCAGCGCACAGAGGGCGTACACCTGGTCGGTGTGACCATCGAGCACGCGTTTGGGCTGGCCGGTCGCGGGGTCCCAGAGCCGGATCGTGCCATCGGCGCCGGCCGAGGCGAGCAGATCACCCTCGGGCCCTGGTACGGAGGAGACGGCGAGTACGGCGGTCGTGTGGCCCTCGAGCGATGTGTGCTCGCCGCGGGGGCGGGTGTGTGCCCAACGTCCTTGATACGGCGCACGACTCGCGGGCAAGCCGGTCGCTAGCTGGTCGATGAGGTCAGACACGGAGAACAACGCCGCACGGGTCATCGGTTCGGCGGTAACCGCTTGAGGTGTCCGGTGTAGCAACCGGGCGCGGCGTCGGCTAAGCCCCGAGCCCGCCGCCTGGGTCACTCGACTGATCGCCGCGAGGTCCGCATGCAGCAGGTAACTGTCGTCGCAGAGCAGTTCGTCCACCGCTCCCGCCTGTTCCGCGTGGACCGGCAACCGCCGCAGCAGGTAGTCGTAGGCGGTGGTCCAGCCAGTGCCACGGCCTTGTCGGAGCCACACGGCCAACAGACTGGCCTGGTCAGCAGCGTTGCTGACGCCGCTCGTCTCTCGGGCGCGCCGGAGCGCGTCGGCGAGCGCCTGGTGAAACAGTCGGTAACCCCGCACTGACGGACCAGAGTCGGTGCCTACGAGAAAGTTAGCCGCAGGCCCGTGAGCGAACTCCGCCAGCTGAAGCTCTTCGGCATCTCCGCCGAGCGCGGCGATCCCAGCGTGCCACATCGGCAGCGGAATCCCGGGCGACTCCGCATAGGCCAGCACCGTGAGCGCAAGTCTGGCTGAGCTGGTCCCGACCGGCGCCAGTCCGGCCAGGTACGACTCGAGGGCGGCATCGACGGTTGGTGAGAAGGAGACGTCGGCCGGGTCGACCGGCTCGGTGTCGTCCCGGGCATGGCCTCGTGCGATCAGTCCCGCGATCAGGAAGTTGCCGCCGGAGCACGCCGCGATTCGCTGGGCGACCGGCGCGGCTGCGGCCGCTGGTCGGTACGGGTGGTCGGCACGGTCTGCTCCCCACCGCTGGAGTACGGCGGTGGCGTAGGCGACCAGGTCAGCCTCGGCCATATAGGGATGTCGGTCGAGATCCATGACGACGGCGGAGTCGGCAAATGCCTCGAGCAGGTCACCCTGCTGATCGGCGCGGCGGGTAGCAACGACGACCTGGGCCGCCCCTGGACCAGGCTCGACCAGCAAGGGGAGCACCTGCTGGATGAGCCGCGGTTGGTCGGGTGAGGCCATCTCGTCGAGCGCGTCCAGGATCAGGGTGAACCGGCCCGGCTGAAGGCGTAGCCGGCGTCGCAGCACCGGCACCAGCTCCTCAGCACTTGCGGGAATGGCTACCGAGGCGGCGCGGGCGATTTCGGCGGCGACCTCGGTAGCGGTCTTTCCGCTGGCGTGCACCGCGCAGGTGACCGACCCGAGTGGCGCCCGGAGAGCGTCGTCCTGAGCGGGCAGTTGCGCCGACAACTCGGGATCTGAGGTGGTCACGATCCTGCCGAGTAGCGCCGACTTGCCTACCCCGGGCGAGCCGGTGACCACCAACAATCGCCCGTCGGGGAGCGCGTTCAGCCACTCCAGCAGGTCGGTCAGCGCCCGCCGTCTACCGTGGAAACCGCATCCCGGCTCCTCGCTGCTGAGCACCCCCTGGCTGCGTGGCGACCAGTGCCGTCCGAGTGCCGGATCGGGCCGGCGGCGCCACCCCCAGGCCGCCAGCGCCCGGTCGTCGGCCGCCTCGGCGCGCCAGCGTCCGATCCGGCGCAGCTCCAGATCGGGCAGTTCGTGGTCGATCCAGTCAAGGGTCAAGGCAAAGCCGTTGCCCTGGCCACGGCCGACCGCGGCAGCGGCGGTCACCAGTCCTACCACCGCAGCGTACTCCGAGGCCCAGACGCCGCTGCCGCTGAAGCCTTGATCAAGCAGGGAAGCCGGGTGGACCTCCAGCTGGACCGTGCCGTAGCTCAGCGTCGCGCCGACCCGGCCGTGCGCTTCGTTGCCGGCGCCCTGGTGGCTAGCTGGAAATCCGAACGTCCACCAGTCAAGGTTGCGGAGTTCGTCCGCGGGTACACAGCGTATTCGAGCCGGCAGTGCCGCTGCCGGGGCGGGGTGCACCAGCTCCAGCACGGCAAGGTCGAGATCGCGGGGATCCCCGATGAATCGGCAGTGGGCTTCCCGCCGTTCCTGGTAGGGCACGCCGGCCTTGGGGAAGGCGACCCAGACGCGATTGCGCCGCCCCTGTGCGGTTCGCAGTATGTGTGCGCTGGTCAGGACGCGGTGCTCGGCGATGACCACGCCGGTGCCGAGGATCCGGCAGTCGTCCGGGCCCGGGTGGACCGCGGCGGTCCACGAGTCCGGGGGCGAGGTGAGGCGGGTCGGCACCCGGTTAACCGTCCGAACTCCGTCGCCAGGTGAGGGCCACCTGGAAGGTTCCCTCGCTGGCGGTCTGCGCCACCAGCCAGTTGACCCGGCCCGCGACCTTTACCCCGAAGGTGACCGAGACCTCGTCGGGGGCCAGCTCCTGGGCTTGCGCCAACACGACGCCAGCAGCCCGGATCGATGGCGCTGCGGCCTGCTTGACCCACCCGACTACGTCTTCCCCCCTGCCCGCTGGCAGGTAGCCCTCTGCCAGGGCGGCCTCAATCTCCACTGTTGTCTGATCATCGACCTGATAGCTGACGATCTGGGTTGCCGCCACAATCGACCTCCGTTCAAACCTCGCCATCATAGGAGGCACCGCCCCCGCAGGCGGGTCGCATGATCGGCTCATCCTCATGCGACAATCAGCGACAAGCGGCCGATGTTTGAACGAAGCCTATCGAATGATCGTAGATTGATGTAGGACGATCGCGGGATATGCTCAGGGGGACGAGACCGGCCAACATTTCTGGGCTTGGGGCGGCGCCGCCCCGGACGTGAAGGGACTCGGGATGTCGGACGAGAAGCTGACCCTGGTGCAGCGCTCGGTATTGATGATCCTCATGGCGGAGGCTCGGGAGGTGGCGAACTCAGAACTCACCAACCACTTCCGGTGCGAGCTCAAGAAGAATTTCCGTGAGCGGCTGGTGACGGCGGAGTTGATCTCGGCCCGCCGAGAGGGCCAGCGGTATCACCTGGAGCTCACAGAGGCGGGGTGGCGGTGGGGTCGCCAGCAGGCCGAGGTCCCGGTCCCGCCGGGGCTCGGTGCCGGCGGGGGCGCGGCGTATGCACTGCTGGCCAATGTGCAGCGAGGGTTGGACCGGCTCGGCATCAGCCTACCCGAGTTCTTCTCCAGGGAGGATCCGCTGACCCACTCGCCAGCGAACACCTCGGAGTTGGCGGCCCGGGCCCGCAAGGCGTACCAAGAGCTCGTCGACCGGCCCGGCGGCTGGGTCCGGCTCGCGCAGCTGCGGCCGCTCCTAGGCGCCGCAGCCAGCGACGAGGTCGATGAAGCTCTGCTGGAGCTCAGTGACGATCCACAGGTCGCCCTGGCCCCAGCCTCTGACCAACTGGCCCTGACCGATGCGGACCGGGCGGCAGCGGTGTGGATCGGAAATCAGCAGAAGCATTTGATATCGATCGGTCCGGAATGAACGAGGCCGAACGCGACGCGTTGGAAGCGCTCAGCTTCAACTGGGCGCCCACCCCCGATGACGTTTGGCGTGCGACACCGTTCCATGTGGCGGGCTTGCACCTGCAAGCAGAGAGAACCATCCTCGCAGGCATCGCTGATGCCGTGCGTAGCGACGGATCCAGCCCGGTCGGGGTCGCGGTCCTAGGGCAACGCGGCTCCGGCAAGACGCATCTGCTGGGCTGGGTGCGCGAGCAGCTCCATCTGGCCGACGGTTACTTCTTCTTGATTGGCCTGCGGGACGCGAGCACCTTCTGGCGTAGCGCTGCGCTTTCGATGGTGGAGGATCTGCCGCGGGATGCGGGCGAGGGCAGCCAGCTTACCGGATTCCTACGCCGGCTGGCTGAGCTGGTTGGGGCCCCGCCGGCAGTGCGGCAGGCGGCGGTCGGGGAGGCTGAACTTTCCCGGGCGAGCCTGGACGCGTTCGTCGATCAGCTCCGCAAGGCCAGTCCGCAGGTCGGGATGGCCTGCCAGCACACGCTGCGGGCGTTGGTGTTGCTGGCCTCCGACGTTTTCGAACAGCAGGACATCGGCCATGCGTACCTCTGCGGCAACGACGAGGGCGAACACGGCGAGCGGGCGCGGTGGGGCATCCGGCGCAGCCGGCACACCTCCCAGGATGTGGTCCGAGAGCTCTCCCGCTTGCTCGCGCTGACCGGCCCGACCGTCATCGCGGTCGACCAGATCGATCTGCTTATCGCTCAGTCAGTGAAGTCGGCGGCCGGCAGCGAGACCGGGCTCGCGGGATCCCCGGAGGACCGCTTACGGCAAGCGCTTGTTTTGGAGCAGGTTGCGGGCGGGCTGATGGCGCTACGGGAAGCGACTCGGCGGACGCTCTCGATAGTCTCCTGTCTGCCGCAGGTCTGGGAGATGGTGCGCAACTACGCGACCGATACGGTGCAGGACCGGTTCAAGCCGACCGCGACCCTGTGGCGTATTCCGACTCCGGAGCTGGCCGAACAGCTCGTGGCGAGGAGGTTCACGGAACGATTCGCCGAGGTGGGCTTCACCCCGCCGTATCCGACCTGGCCGATCGCACCGGTCGCGTTCGCTCGCGCGAGGAAGTTCACCCCCCGCCAACTGCTGATAACCGTCGATACGCATGTGCGGGCGTGTCTACGGGACGGCGAGGTCCGGGAGCTCTCGGACCTGCGTGACACCCCTCAGCGCCCGGCCGGCCGCCCGGCGCGGCGCGCCACCGAGGCGGAGCTGGTCTCCTTGGACCAGGAGTTCGCCGAGCTGCGGGCGAGCGTCGATCCGACCCTTGCCCTGGCGCTTCGGAGTGAGGACACGCGGATGCCGGGGTTGCTGCACGCCGGCCTGACGATATGGATAGCGGAGGCGGACGCCGCGGGCGCGGGCTTCTATGTCGACCCTCCCCCGGGCCGGAGGCCGGCGTTGCATGCCCGCCTCCGGCGCAGCCTCGCCGAGCAGCGCGAGGACGAGGTCCACTGGTGCTTCCGGGCGGTCGCCCCGGCCCACGGCAACTCAGAGCTCAATCGGGTCCGAAACGCGATGACCGCGGCCGGGCTCACCGAGGGGGTACCGAAGCGACGGCTGTTCCTGCTCCGCAACGAAGATTGGAATCGCGGCCGGCGTACAGCTGAGACGCTGGAGACCTTCCACAAAGCTGGCGGGGAGGTGCTGCCGCTGCCGGACGACGACGTCCGAACCTTGACTGCGCTGCGGGAGTTGTTAGAGGCGCGCGGGATCGACGCGTTGCGGCCATGGCTGGCGGCCAGGCGACCGGCGCACGGCATTGCGCTGTTCCAGGCAGCCTTCCTCGACGTCGTCGAGGACCTTGCCCCGGGGCTCGACGACACGACGCCGGAGGGGTCCGGAACGATAGGCACGGAGCCCTTGCCACCCCACAAACCCGACAGCGAAGCGTCGACGGCACCCGCGGTCCTGGTTGGCAGAGCCAGGGAGGACGGCGAGCCGGTCGGCGTCGACTTGGCGGCGTTGCGCCGACACACCGTGATCTTCGCCGGCTCCGGGTCGGGTAAGACCGTTCTGATTCGACGGCTGGTCGAGGAGTGTGCCCGGCAGGGCGTCTCCGCGATCGTGCTGGACCCGAACAACGACCTGGCGCGGTTGGGCGACCCGTGGCCGGAGCCGCCCGCCGGTTGGTGGCCCGGCGACGAAGCCGCCGCCGCCGACTACCTCGCCCATACCGAGGTGGTGATCTGGACCCCGGGCACCCTCGCCGGCCGACCGTTGAGCTTCCAGCCGCTGCCCGATTTCGCCGAAGTCCGCGGCGATCCAGATGAGTTCGAGCAGGCCGTGGAGGCGGCGGTGGCGGCGCTGGCACCACGGGCCCGGGTGGAGGGCAAGACGCCGAAGGCGAGCCGCGGCCAGGCGGTGCTGCGGGAGGCGCTGCGCCACTATGGCAGGCAGGGCAGCAGCGAGCTGGCTGGGTTCATCGAGCTGCTCTCGGAGTTGCCGGAGGGCGTCAGCCAGCTCGACGAGGCGACAAAGCTCGCCAACGAACTCGCCCAGAATCTGCGGGCCGCGACGGTCAACGATCGACTCTTCGCCAGCGAGGTCGGCGCGCCAGTGGACCCGGGGGTGCTGCTGACCCCGGCGCCGGGCCGGCGCTCCCGGATCTCGGTGGTTAGCTTCGTCGGCTTGGCCTCCAACGAGAGCAAGCAGAGCTTCGTCAACCAGCTGCAGCTGGCGCTGTTCGCCTGGATCAAACAGCACCCGGCCGGCGACCGGCCGCTCGGCGGTCTCTTCGTCATGGATGAGGCGGCGACCCTGGCCCCGGCGCAGGGGATGACGCCGTGCACCCAGAGCACGATCGCGCTCACCGCCCAGGCCCGCAAGTACGGCCTGGGGTTGGTCTTCGCTACCCAGGCGCCGAAGAGCCTGCACAATCAGATCTCCGGCAACGCGTCGACGCAGTTCTTCGGACTGCTCAACGTGCCCGCGCAGATCGCCGCGGCGAAGGAGTTGGCGCGGGCCAAGGCGGGGGAGGTGCCGGACATCGGGCGGCTGGGCAAGGGTGAGTTCTACGCCGCGATCGAGGGTGCCGGCTTCCGCAAGCTGCAGGCGCCGTTGTGCCTGAGCCACCATCCCGCCAGCGCGCTCACTCCCGAAGAGGTGTTGGCGAAGATCACGTTGGATCATGAATAGGAATCGGGTTTGCGTGGGCCGGCTAACCTGCCGGACATGAAACGTACCCCCCGGATCGCGATCGCGGTCCTGCTGGCCACCGCTGTCACCGCCGCCGGCTGTAACGGAGTGACGGAGGAGCCGGCCGAGCCGGAGCCCACCCACGCTCCGGCGGCCTGGGATACCGACGTGGTGTGGGAACCGTGCCCGGAGCTGCCCCGGGAGGCGCTGTCGCAAGCGATGCCGGCCGGCGTGCTGCCCGGCATCGTCATGGATCTGATCACCGGGGTCGCCGCCAGCCTGTTGACCGCCGGTCGGACCTATGAGTGCACCACCTTGCCGGTGCCGCAGGACTGGGCCGAGCCCGACTCGGGTGACACCTTCGACCTGGCGTTGGTCCGGGTCCGCAAGGGTGACGATCCGGATCGGATCGGCTCGCTGGTGGTCAACCCGGGCGGTCCCGGTGCGTCGGGTGTGGACGCCGCAGTCTATCTCTCGTTGCAGCCGTTGCTGGGCGGTCTGCCGGATGCGGTGATGGACGATTTTGATCTGGTCGGCTTCGATCCCCGCGGGGTCGCCCGGTCGAGCCCGGTCTCCTGTTTCACCGATGCCGACCTGGACGAATCCTTCGGCGCCGACCCGGACCCGGTCAGCGACGCCGACTTCGACGCCGCCGTCGACGCGGCGCAGCAGCGGGTCGACAAGTGCGACGACGCGCACGGGGATGGCTTGAGCTACTACTCCACCCGGCAGACCGCGCACGACCTGGACGCGATCCGGGAGGCGGTCGGCGACGAGCAGTTGAGCTACCTGGGCTACTCCTACGGCACCCTGCTCGGCGCGGTCTACGCCCACCTCTACCCGGACAATGTGCGGGCGCTGGTTCTCGACGGTGCGGTCGACCCCAGCCGTGGGGTGGAAGGGGCCGCCGAGGGCGCCACGGAGGGCGGTCAGGCCGCTGGCTTCGAGCGGGCGTTCGACAACTTCGCCGCCTGGTGCGCGGCGACCCCGGGGCAGTGCCCGCTCGGTGACGATGCCCGCGCGGTGGTGACCGACGCGATCGAGCAGGCGCGGCAGGACCCGGTGCCGGGCCCGGGCGATCGGGACGCGACCGCCGGCTGGGTGTTCTACGCGGTGGTGTCGTCGCTCTACGTTGAGGAGTTGTGGCCACAGCTCGCCACCGCGATCCACGACCTGGGCCAGGGCGACCCGCGGGGTGTCTTCACCTTGGCGGACCTCTACAGTGGCCGCGACGGTAACGGCAGCTACCCCAACATGTTCGACGCGAACGCCGCGATCAACTGCGCCGACAGCGACTCCGAGCTGACCGTTGCGGAGGTTCGGACGCGGCAGGAGCAACAGCGGGAAGCGCATCCCCTCTTCGGAGCCCCGCTGGCGGTGATGGCACTGGAGTGTGTGTTGTGGCCCGGCGAGCCCGACCCGTACCCGTACGGGGAGGCAGAGGGGGCGCCGCCGATCCTGGTCATCGGCACCACCGGCGATCCGGCCACACCGTACGAGTCGACGCCCCGATTGGCGGACCTGCTCGGCACCGGCGTGGTGCTGACCTACGAGGGGGAGGGGCATACGGTCTACCCCCAGTCCGGCTGCGTCAACGACGCGGTCCACAGCTACCTGCTCGACGTGACCGCCCCAGAGGACGGCCTCACCTGCTCCACGGGTAGCTGACCGGCCCGCCCAGCCGGTCAGCCGGCGGCCGCGGTCGCTTAGCCCACAGCGACCGCGGCCGCCGCATTGCGTCGTCGGACGGGCGTTGGTGGCCCGTCGCCGCTCCGCCGCCGGGATGCCCGGCTCATCTCAGCGATCATCAATGTTCGCTTAATTCGATGGGTCGCCAAACTATTGACACCTGCAGTGGGGTGGTAGAAGCTCGACATAGGTCGGGTGACCTATGGCCGACAGGGCGCGTCGAGTGGCGTACATTCGACCGGGCTGAGGGGTCGCACTGGGTCCGGGCGACCTAACTCGATGCCGGCCCGGCGGACTTCGTCCTCTCCGGCGCCTCTGTGGCACCAGCTGACCAACGCCGCAGCGGGAACGAGTACAGCGCTGGTGGGGTGGCTGAACCAGCCACCCCACCAGCGGCACCCCCCGGCCAAGCTGCCTGACGTGTCATCCCCCCAGCTGGCCGCTGACCAAGAAATACCCGAGCGCTGCGCGGGCCAAACCTGACCATCGGGCTCCGCCGGTGAGCCGCGCCACAGCAGCAGTGGGCGGTTCCACGTTTCGGCTCGCCTGGCTCGGGAACAGATCTGCCAGCACCCGGCCCATCGGCAGGAGGCGGATCATGAAGATCGGCTACTTTCTCGCCACCGAGGAGTTCGGGCCGGCGCAGTTGCTGGCGCAGGCACAGGCCGCGGAGCGCGCCGGTTTCGAGGCGCTGTGGATCTCGGATCACTACCACCCCTGGACCGACACCCAGGGCGAGAGCCCGTTTGTCTGGTCGATGATCGGTGCGCTCAGCCAGGCCTGCCAGCTGCCGATCACTACCGCGGTGACCTGCCCGACCATGCGGATCCACCCCGCAGTACTGGCACAGGCCGCCGCCACCAGTTCGGTGCTCACCGGAGACCGGTTCGTGCTGGGGGTGGGTTCGGGTGAGGCCCTCAACGAACTCATCTTCGGTGACGCGTGGCCGAGCGCGAGCGTCCGGTTGGAGATGTTGGAGGAAGCGGTCACGGTGATGCGGGAGTTGTGGTCCGGCCGGATGGTCAACTTTCGGGGTCGCCATTACACCGTCTCCCAGGCCCGCCTCTACACGCTGCCGGATCGGCCGCCGCCGGTCTACGTGTCGGCCTTCGGGCCCAAGGCGGTGCAGCTCGCTGGCCGGATCGGCGACGGGTTCATCAGCGTGGCGCCACAGCCCGAGCCGGTGGCTGGGTTTCGGGAGCATGGTGGCGGCGGGAAGCCGGCGCAAGGGTCGTTCAAGGCCTGCTACGCGCCGGACGAGCAAGAGGCGGTCCAGCTAGCCCACCGGCTGTGGCCGAACGTGGGGTTACCCGGTGAACTCGCCCAGGTGCTGGCCACGCCGCGGCATGTGGAGCAGGCGGCCTCGTTGGTCACCGCCGAGCAGGTCCGTGACACCTTCGTCTGCGGCCCCGACCCCGAGGAGCACCGGCGCCGGATCCAGGCCTACACCGATGCCGGGTACGACGAGGTCTACGTGGCCAACAGCGGCCCATACCACGAAGGGTTCTTCGAGCTGTACGCCAAGGAGATCTTGCCGAGGCTCCACTGAACTAATGCAGCTGACACCAGAGGGAGGCGACATGAGCACATCACACCACCATGATTCGGGGAGGTCGGCGGAGGACGACGTCCCGGAGCAGGCGCCGGAACAGGTCGAACCTGCGGCGGAACCGCCGCCGCTCGGGGGTGACTTCGCCGAGGAGCATAGCGAGGTGACCTTCGCCGACCAGGATGCTGGCGGGCCGGAGGGGGAGAAGGAGCCGGAGGCGCCCAGCGGCTACGCCGGGATGGAGTCCCGCGGAGTGGCGAAACGGAAGCCGAAGGGCCAGCGCTGAGCGGTCAGCTCTGGCCGCTGAGATAGCCGCCGAGGAGCCGGCGGAATCTGGCGGCGTGCTGGTAGACGAGTTGAATCGAGAGCTCGGCGTCGGCGAGCAGCTCCACCAACCCGGCGTTGGCGGCCCGGACCGGGAGCTGCCCACGGCGGGCGGCGGCTCGTAGCCGCAGCAGCGCGTCCAGGTGGTTCTCGAAGAAGTGCTGATCGGGCAGTGGACCACCGAGCCAGTGCTGAGCCGATGCGGTCGAGGTCAGCTCCCAAACCACCGTGTCGGTGACCGCGTCGTCACGGGCGACCGTCACCAGGTGCGGGATCCGGACGACGCCCGAGGGGGTGACCGGCGGCGACCAGCTGGTGAGGCAGGCGCTGCTGAGCGCGTCGGACTCACGACCGGCGGCGAGGTGGACGGCGTACTCCAGGGCGAGGCGGACCCAGCGGGGGTCGCTGCGGGCCGGCACCAGCGTCATCGCCCGGACTCCGGGGTAGCGCAGCCGGGCGAGCGCCTGGGATTCGGGTTCGGCGCCGGTGGGGGCCCACACCACGAGGCGTTCATCTTCCCGAGCGAGTAGTCCGTCCGCCCAGGCGATTGATGCGGTGGGGGCGACGATCGCGGCGAGCCCGTCGGCGCCGGGGGGCTGCCACGGTGGCCAGACCAGCGGGAACTGGCGGGTTGTGCCCGGCGCGGGTTTCAGTATCATCGCTCACCTCCGGCGGGCTGTGCTTCCTCCCGGCGGACCAGGCACTCGGCGGGCACCGTGTCGACCACCGTGCCCCGCATACCTTGCCGCTGGTAGGTGACCATCACCGCGATCGGCGAGGCGCCCTCGACCGCTCCGGCGTGCCACTGGCCGTGGCGGTAGACCCAGACCGGTTCGCGTGATCGGTAGCCGACGGCGGGCTCGACGTGCGTGGGGTCGCGTTCCTCGGGGACGAACGGGGGGACCGGAGTCGTGCTCATGACCTCACCTCGCCGGTGCTTGCAGTAGCGGGGTGGATGGGGCGGTCACCGGTTGGCCGGTAATGCCTCGGGCCGGCGATGTCACCAGGGCGGCGGGCTGGGTGGAGCGGGCCTTGTGTCGATACATCGCCAGGTCCGCGGTGTGTAGCAGGTCGTTGAGCGCGGCGCCGGGGCGAACGGGGGTCACGCCGACCGCGGCGGTGACCCGTAGCCACCGGCCGTTGACCACCATCGGCGCGCCGAGCACGTCGGCGAGGTGGGCGCCCAACCGATCCGGGCGGCAGACGGCGGGCCGGTCTGGGTCGGCCGGGCCGCCGCGGCCATCGGTGAGCAGCGCCGCGAACTCGTCGCCGCCGAGGCGGGCGACCAGGTCCTGCTCGTTGGTGAGCCGGGCCAGCCGGCCGGCGAGCGTGACCAACACCTGATCGCCGGCGGAGTGCCCCAGGGTGTCGTTGACCTCTTTAAAGGAGTCGAGGTCGATCACCGCGCAGGCGGTGGCGGGGTGACCGGGGTCGGCGAGCAGCGCACTACCGCGCCGCTGGAAGGCCCGCCGGTTGGGCAGGCCGGTGAGCGGGTCGTGGTCGGCGGCGTGACGCTCGGCAGCGAGTTCGTTACGTAGGCGCGCCAAGTTTCCCTCGACCCGCTGCAGTCGATGGTGCAGCCGGAGCCCGGCGCCTAGCCCGAGGGCGGCTGCAGCGGCCGCGCCGGCGCCGACGGCGAAGCTGAGGGGTTCCACTGCGGAAGCTCCTTCGGGGGTGGTCTGGTGCGGACGTGCCGCCGTGGTGGGAGCTGAAAACACCACATTGGTCATCCGCTTTCGCGACTCCGCATCTGTGAAACACAGATTACGACCTTCGCGGGGCGCTGACAACCTCCGGGTTCGAGAATTAACAGCCCGGGACGGGGTGTGCTGCCATGGCAACTCGTTGTAAAGTGCCAGTCAAGCCTTGAGACAGGGCGAACACACGAAGGTCCCCCGGGGGGCGTGACCCCGGGGGACCTTCGCGGTTACCACCAGTCGTCAGTCGGAAGTGGACTGACTACAGGTCGTAGCTGCCCGCCTTCACGTCCGCGAGGAAGGCAGCGAAGTCGTGCCGATCCACGACGTGAGCGCCGATCGCCGGGCACTTACTGTCCCGGACCGCGATCACGCCGGGCAGGTTGTCGGCCACCTCAACGCAGGCCCCGTTGTTCTGGCCGCTGCGGGTGGACTTCCGCCAGGTTGCTTGAGACAGGTCGAACATGTTCTCTCCTAGTTTTCCCGTAATCTGGTCAACTCAGCCGTGGTAGTGGCGGGGTCTGCCGCCGCGTCCCGGATCCGGCTGAAGATCTCTTTGTACGCCCCGACCTCGGCTAGTCCATTCACCTCCTCAATCGCGAAGTCGGTCTCAAGGAAGACCGCTTGAGGTTCCCCACCGGGGAAGTCGAAGATGTTGATCGGGCCGCACATCCCCGGGTGCAGCCCGTCCTGGAACCGCAGCAGCCGGAGGTCCACCTTGGCGCGTTGGCTTAGCTCTATCAGTCGCGTGAAGAGGGCGTGCCGGTCCTCCCGGGTCCCCCACTGGTAGAGCAGCGACGCTTCGGTGACCACGACCTCCAGCCGGGGAGCGGTGCCGTCGTCACGGTCCAGGATCTCCTGGCGGCGTTGCCGGGCCTCCAGGGTCCGTTTGCGCCAGTCCGGAGACTGGGTCGCCACGTTCATCTGTGCCTCGGTGTAGGCGGGGGTCTGCAACAACCCGGGTAAGACCAGCGGCATGTAGAGGCAGACCCGAGTCGCGTCCGCCTCGAAGCCGGGGAACTCGGTGTCGCCGAAGACGTCGCCGTACTCGCGCCACCAGTCGCGGGCCCGAGCGCGGCGGGCGAGCTCTTCGAGCTCTCGCCGCTCCTCGTCGTTGACCTGATAGAAACGCAGCAGATCTCGGATGTCGCTGAGTTCCGGGCGTTTCCAGGTGTTTCCCTCAAATCGACCGAGCTTGCCGCGCCCCCACCCCAACTTGTCACAGACCTGGTTGGCGGTGAAGGTCGTGGCGCCCCGCAGCTCGGTGAGCCGGCGGGACAGCCGGCGTTTGGCGACCGTGGCGCCGTAGGCAACAGTCACCGGCTCACCTCCCTTAGCAGAGCCCTAGTAGTAGCATACAGGCTCCTAAGTTGTGAATCACAAGACGTGCAGCTGTCAAATTTCATGCTCAGGGCTTTCGGGCCACCCCCGCATAGCCCATCCGGGCACCGTCGCTATCGGCCGCTGGGAGGTCCTCCGCCCCCCAGAGCCCCACGAAGGTCACCGCAGGCGGCGCTCCGGGATGCGGCGGGACCAGCGCCAACCCCCGGAAGAACTGCTCAATCTCGGTCTTGGACCGATCGGTAGGCGGGTGTGCGGTATTCCGGTAGACCTGCTCGCTCAGGTCGCGCACCTGGTCGGAGAGTCGGTCGCCGACCGCGCTGTGGGACAGCGCCAGGTACGAGCCGGCGGGTACGGCGGCGAGGTAACGCGCGACCAGGCCCCACGGATCGTCATCGTCGTCGACGAAGTGGAGCACCGCCACCAGCAAGACTCCGACCGGCTGCGAGAAGTCGATCAACCGGCGGGTCTCCGGATGGTCGAGGATGGCGGCCGGGTCCCGGACGTCGGCCTGGACGGCGGTCGCGGTCGGCACCCCGTCGAGCAGGTCGGCGGCCTGCGCTACTACCGCCGGGTCCACGTCCACGTAGACCACCCGTCCGTCGGGGACCGACTCGGCGACCACATCGTGGGTGTTGCGTTGGGTCGGAAGCCCCGAGCCGAGATCGAGGAACTGGCGGATGCCGTACTCCGAGGCGAGGCGCCGGACCGCCCGCTGGAGGAACCCCCGGTTCGCCCAGGCGCCGTCCTGGACCGCCGGGATCAGCTGGACGATCTGCTCAGCCGCCGCTCGGTCGATCGGAGTGTGAGCAGCGCCGCCCAGGTAGTAGTCGTACATTCCCGCGGAGGTGGGCCGTTCGGGAATGCTCGTGTGGGTCATAGGGTGTCTCCAGGCAAGAGGGGTCGTGCTATCCGTGTGTAGGTACGTAGCAGTGTGACACTTGATACGCGAATCACAAACTACATCTACGGTGTGGCCAGGCACGACGCGTGCTGTGGGATCCCCAAAAGTGGTTACTCGCCGGTAGGATGCGGCTGACGGTCACTCCTCACCGGGCGGGAGATTACGCATGGCAACCGATCCACCCGCGGTCACCGCCGCCGACGTCCAGCAACGAGTGGCGGCCTTCCTGGCCGCGCATGATCCAGTGACGACACCGCGTGCTGACTTCCTCGCCGCGCGTTTCGATGCCGGGTTGGCGTGGGTCCACTACCCGGCCGGGCTCGGCGGGTTGGCCGCCCCGCGGCACCTGCAACCGGCGGTCGACGCGGCGTTTACCGCCGCGGGCGCGCCGGACAACCAACCCCGGCGGATCGGTATCGGTCTCGGGATGGCCGCGCCGACCATCCTGGCCCACGGCACCGACGCCCAACGACGACGCTTCCTCCGTCCGCTGTGGACCGGCGAGGAGGTGTGGTGCCAGCTCTTCAGCGAACCAGGCGCCGGCTCCGACCTCGCGGCGGTGGCGACCCGGGCAGTGCCGGACGGCGATGGTTGGCTGGTCACCGGGCAGAAGGTATGGACCTCGATCGCACACCAGGCCCGCTGGGGCATCCTGTTGGCGCGTACCGATCCGACGGTGCCGAAGCACAGTGGCCTCAGCTACTTCATCTGCGACCTGACCGCCCCGGGGGTCGAGGTCCGGCCGCTGCGGCAGCTCACCGGCGAGGCCGAATTCAACGAGGTCTTCCTGACCGAGGTCCGCATCCCGGATGAGCAGCGGCTCGGCGAGGTCGGGCAGGGGTGGCAGGTCGCGCGTACCACCCTGATGAACGAGCGGGTCTCGATCGGCGGTGGCGCCCAACCCCGGGAGGGCGGGGCGATCGGGCTGTTGGCCCAGACCTGGCGGCAGCGCCCGGAGCTGCGCACCAGCGGCGCCCACGATGCACTGTTGCGGCTGTGGGTTCGGGCCGAGGCGGCCCGGCTGACCTCGCAGCGGCTGCGGCAGGCCCTCGCCGCGGGGCAGCCCGGCCCCGAAGGTTCCGCGGTCAAGCTCAGCTTCGCCCAGCTCAACCAGGAAATCTCCAGTCTGGAGCTGGAGTTGCTCGGCGACGATGGGTTGCGCTACGACGACTGGACAATGCGCCGACCGGATCAGGTCGACTTCCTCGGCCGCAACCCGGGCTACCGCTACCTGCGGGCGAAGGGTAACTCGATCGAAGGCGGTACCTCCGAGATCCTGAAGAACGTCATCGCCGAGCGGGTGCTGGGGCTGCCGGCGGAACCCCGAGTAGACACCGACCGCGCCTGGAAGGACCTGCCCCGATGACTGACTCGCGCGCCACCGACCCGCCTGCGGCCACCGACCCGCCTGCGGCCACCGACCCGGCCACGGCCACCGCCCCGCCCGCCGTCGACCTGGTCGAGACCGAGACCGAGACCCAGCTCCGCGCCGCGGTGCGCGAGATGTTGACCCAGCTCAGCCCACCGGAGCAGGTGCTCGCCCGGTGCGAGTCGGCCGATCTTGATCCGGACCGACGACTGTGGCAGACCCTGGCGCGGGAGATGGGGCTGGCCGGGCTGGCGATCCCGGAGCGGTACGAGGGCGGCGGCGCCGGTTGGCGCGAGGTGTCGGTGGTGCTGACCGAGCTGGGCCGGGCGATCGCCCCCGTGCCGTACCTGGGCAGCGCGGTGCTGGCCACCGCCGCGCTGCTGGCCGCCCCGCCCGGACCCGCCCGCGACGAGCTGCTGCGGTCGCTGGCGGCGGGTGACGCGGTGGCGGCGTTGACGGTGCCGTTCGCCACCCCGCCAGGTCGGTGGGCGCCCACCGTCGTCGCCGACGAGGATCAGCTACTCACCGGCGCGGTGGTCGGGGTTGCCGATGCCGGCGCCGCGACGACGTTGCTGGTGCCGACCGAATCCGGTCTGTACGCGGTCCCGGCGACCGCCGCCGGAGTGACCGGTAACTCCGTGACCAGCTTCGATCTGACCCGCCCGCTGTGCGATTTGCGTCTGAGCCAGGCCGTCGGGCAGCGGTTGACCGACCCGCCGGCGGGCGCGGCAGCGGTGGCCACCGCGCTCACCACCGGGGCGGCGCTGCTCGCGGCCGAACAGGTCGGGGTGGCACAGTGGTGCCTGGATACCACTGTGGATTATGTTCGGACCCGGCATCAGTTCGGCCGGCCGGTGGGGTCGTTTCAGGCGGTGAAGCATCGGCTGGCCGATGTCTGGGTGGCGGTCAGCCAGGCCCGGGCGGTCGCCGACTACGCGGCGGCGGTGCTGGCGCAGGCCGAGTCGACCGAGGCCGGTGGCGCTGCCGGGGAGGCCGTGGTGGCGGCGGCCCTGGCCCAGTCGTTCTGCGCCCCGGTGGCGGTCGCCGCGGCCGAGGAGTGCGTGCAGCTGCACGGTGGGATCGGCTTCACCTGGGAGCACCCGGCCCACCTGTTTCTGAAGCGGGCCAAGTCCGCCGCGGTGGCGCTCGGCTCCGCCGACCGCCACCGCGGCGCCCTGGCCAGCGCGGTCAATCTGCCGGCTGCTTGACGACCGCGGGGTAGAGCGACTCGAACCCTTTGATCAGTGACTCGAGCCCGAGTTCGAAAGCGCCGTCGTCGACCTCGCTGCGGTGTTCGCTCAACCGGTGCGCGTCGGTCAGATGGGGATAGTTCTCGTCGTAGAGCGCCGGATCGGCGGGGAAGCCGAGCGCGAACGAGCCGAGCGCGGAGCCGGCGATGAAGAACCGCATGGTGGCCCCGATCCGGGTGGCGTACCGGGGTGGCCAGCCGGCGTCGACGAGCGCACCGTAGACCGCGTCGGCCAACCGGAGCGCCGCCGGCCGCCGGCCAGGGCCGTGGACCAGGAAGGGCACTACGTTCGGGTGCGCGGCGTAGGCCGCCCGGTAGGCGTGAGCCCAGCTACGCAGCGCGTCGGGCCACGCGTCCCGGCCGAACATCGACAGGTCCACGCCGGCGATGATCGCGTCGCCGACCGCGTCGAGGATCTCCTCTTTGGTGGCGAAGTGGTTGTAGAGCGAGGGGGCCTGGACCCGCAGTTCCCGGGCGAGCCGCCGGGTGGAGAGCGCGGGTAGGCCCTCGGTGTCGATGATCGTCGTCGCCGTCTCGATGATGCGTTGCCGGCTCAGGACTGGTCGGGCTGGCCGCGCCATCAGCAGCGGTCCTCTCGTTTCGGTTCCGGCGCCTCGTAGGTTAAGGTGAACCCGGAAACTAACAGTGATAGTTTACTGGTCATCGGGAGTGGCGTCGATGGATCTCGTGTTGTCGGAGGAGCAGGCGGCGGTGCGCCGGTTGGCAGCGGACTTCGTCGACCGCGAGATCGTGCCGCACGCGGCCGAGTGGGACCGGGCCGAGCAGGTCGACCCGACCGTCGTGCGGCGGTTGGGCCAGTTGGGCCTGCTCGGACTCACCATCCCGGAGGCCGACGGCGGGGTCGGCGGCGACCACTTGACGTACTGTCTGGTCACCGAGGAACTCGGCCGGGGCGACTCGTCGATCCGGGGCATCTTCTCGGTCTCGCTCGGCCTGGTCGGGCGGAGCATCGCCGGGTACGGCACCGACGACCAGCGCCAGCGCTGGCTGCCGGCGCTCTGCGCCGGCGAGGCACTTGGCTGTTTCGGGCTCACCGAACCGGAGGCCGGCTCCGACGCCGCCTCACTTACCACTCGGGCGGTCGCCGTCGGCGACCGATGGCGGTTGACCGGGTCCAAGACGTTCATCACCAACGGCAGCACCGCGAAGGTCGCATTGATCTTCGCCCGCACCGGCGAGGCCGGCCCCAAGGGGATTACCGCCTTTCTCGTCCCGACCGACTCGCCCGGCTTCGCCGCCACTGAGATCCACGGGAAGCTGGGCCTGCGGGGCCAGGCTACCGCCCAACTCACCCTCGACGAGGTGGAGGTGCCCGCCAGCGCCCAACTGGGGGAGCTGGGACAGGGCTTCACCATCGCGATGAACGCGCTCGCCAAGGGGCGGCTCTCGCTCGCCGCCGGCTGCGTTGGCATCCTGCAGGGATGCCTGACCGCGGCGGTCGAGTACGCCAAGGTCCGGCACCAGTTCGGGCGTCCGATCGCCGGCTTCCAGCTGGTGCAGCAACTGCTCGCGGAGATCGCGATGGCGACCGACGCCGCCCGGCTGCTGGTCTGGCGGGCCGCCGACCTCATCGACCGTGGTGAGCCGTTCGAGACCGAGGCGTCCATCGCCAAGCTCTACGCGAGTGAGGCCGCGGTGCGCGCCGCGAACTCCGCGCTACAGGTCTTCGGCGGGTACGGTTACGTGGATGAGTACCCGGTGGGCAAGTATCTGCGCGACGCCCGGGTCACCACCGTCTACGAAGGCACCAGCCAGATCCAGCAACTGATCATCGGTCGGGCGCTGACCGGGGTCAGCGCGTTCCGCTGAGACGGTACCCGGAGGTGCTATCTGTGATCACGCACGACACTCTCTACATTGGTGGAAGCTGGGCCTCGCCCAGCAGCGACGAGCGGCGGCCGGTGACCAATCCCGCCACTGGCGCCGTGATCGGCACCGTCCCCGACGCCGGGCCGGCCGACCTGGCCAGGGCGCTCAGCGCCGCCCGGGCTGCCTTCCCGGTCTGGGCGGCGACCAGCCTGCCGGAACGGGTCGCCGTCCTGCGGGCGATCCGGGACGGGCTCGCCGCCCGGCACGACGAACTCGCGGATCTGATCACCGCCGAGATGGGCGCCCCTCGGCGAGTCTCCCGGTCGCTGCAGGTCGGCCTGCCGCTGCAGGTGCTCGACGGTTACCTCAGCCTGCTGGCCGAGCCGGCGGCCGAGCCGGAGTTGATCGGCCACTCGCGGGTGTACCGGCAACCGGTCGGCGTGGTCGCCGCGATCACGCCCTGGAACTACCCGATCCACCAGGCGATCGCGAAGATCGCTCCGGCGCTCGCGGCCGGCTGCCCGGTGGTGCTCAAACCCAGCGAACTGACCCCGCTCTCGACCTACCTGCTCACTGAGATCATCGACGCCGCCGGCCTACCGCCGGGCGGGTTCAACCTGATCTGCGGTCCCGGCGCTGCGATCGGCGCGGAGCTCGTCGCCGACCCCACCGTGGACCTGGTCTCGTTCACCGGCTCCACCAGAGCCGGCCGGCAGGTCGCGGCAGCCGCAGCCGGGCAGCTCACCCGGGTGGCGTTGGAGCTGGGCGGCAAGTCGGCCAACATCCTGCTGCCCGACGCGGACCACCGCGTCGCGGTCAAGGTCGGCGTGGCCAACTGCTTTCTGAACACCGGGCAGACCTGCACGGCGCTTTCCCGGATGCTGGTGCACACCTCGGCGTACGAGGAGGCGGTGGAGCGCGCTGGCGAGTACGCCGCCGGCTTCACCGTCGGCGACCCCACCGACCCCGGCACCCGGCTCGGGCCGTTGGTCTCCGCGGCCCAACGAGATCGGGTCCAGTCGTTGGTGCAGCAGGGGATAGCCGCCGGAGCGCGGCTGGTGACCGGTGGACCGGCCGCCACCGGGCTGCCGGAGACCGGGCACTACGTCGCACCCACTGTGCTCGCCGACGTGCCGCCGGGCAGCGAACTGGCCCAGGAGGAGGTCTTCGGCCCGGTGCTGTCGATCCTGCCGTACCGGGACGTCGACGAGGCGGTTCGGATCGCCAACCACTCCCGGTACGGACTCACCGGTGGAGTCTGGTCGGCCGATCCAGAGCGCGCAGTGGCGGTCGCGCGCCGTCTGCGCACCGGGCAGGTCGACATCAACGGCGCGGCGTTCAACCCGGTGGCTCCATTCGGCGGGTACGGCGACTCCGGGCTCGGGCGCGAGCACGGCCGGTACGGGCTCGCGGAGTACCAGGAGCTCACCTCGGTGCAACTGCCGGAGCCGCGGTCATGAGCCGGACAGTGCCCGCAGCGGTGGTGTCCGGGGTCGGGCAGCCGCTCCGGATCGAGGAGATCACGCTGCCTGACCCCGGCCCGGGACAGGTACGGATCGAACTCCACGCTACCGGCGTCTGCCACTCCGACCGTTCCATCGCCGAGGGCACGCTCCGGCACCAGGTGCCGGTGGTGCTCGGCCACGAGGGCGCCGGCCGGGTGGCCGAGGTCGGTCCCGGGGTGACCGGGCTGGCGCCGGGCGACCCGGTGGTGCTCAACTGGGCCCCGGCCTGCCGGCAATGCTGGTGGTGTGATCGGGGCGAGCCATGGCTGTGCGCCCACGCCGACGACGACTGGTCCCGGCAGTACGCCGTCGATGCCGCCGGGCGGCCACTGCACCCCGGGCTCGGGATCGGAGCCTTCGCCACCGAGACCGTCGTCGCCGAGCAGGCCTGCATCCGGCTGCCGGAGGACATCCCGCTGCCCGAGGCGGCACTGCTGGGCTGCGCCGTACTCACCGGGGTGGGCGCGGTCCGTAATGCTGCCGGGGTCCGGCCCGGCGAGTCGGTGGTGGTGATCGGGCTCGGCGGGGTCGGGCTCGCCGCCCTGCAGGGGGCCCGGCTGGCCGGAGCAGACCCGATCATCGCGGTGGATCCGGTGCCGGGCAAGGCCGAGCTGGCTTACCGGCTGGGCGCCACCGAACTCTTGGCGCCCGGCCCCGACCTGGGCCGCCGGGTGCGGGCGTTGACCGGGGGCCGGGGGGCCGACCATGCCATCGAGTGCGTCGGGAAGGCCTCGACCATCCGGGCGGCGTGGTCGGCGACGCGCCGGGGTGGTCGCGCCACCGTAGTCGGACTCGGGTCCCGCACCGACGACCTCACCTTCAACGCACTCGAGATCGGCCACTTCGCCCGTACCCTGACGGCCAGCGTCTATGGCAGTACCGATCCCGTGGTCGAGGTGCCCAGGTTGCTCGATGAGTACCGGGCCGGCCAACTGGAGCTGTCTGCCCTGGTCACCGAGCGGATCCAGCTCGCGGAGGTGGGCGCCGCGCTGGCCGGTTTGGGCGCCGGCGCGCGTAGCGTCGTGATGTTTCGGTAAGGCCTGGCCGGTAGCCTGCGGGGATGGCTGACGGTAACCCGCTCCCGATCTCTACGGTCCTGTTCGACGCTGACGGTGTGCTGCAGCGGGCAGGCCCGCTGCACGCCCACTTCCAGGAGCGGTACGGCTGGCCCCGGGAGAAGCTTGACGCCTTCTTCCACCACCTGTTCCACGAACGGCTCTACCTCGACCAGGTGTTGCTCGGGGTGGGGGACCCGCGCACGGTCTTGGCGGCGGCGCTGGCGGACTGGGGCTGGCTGGCGGAGCCCGAGCGGTTCCTGGCGGACTGGTACGAGGTCGGCATCGTTCCGGACCCGGCGGCGCTGACTCTGGTGGACACGCTGCGGGAGGCGGGAATCCGCTGCGTACTAGCCTCCAATCAGGACATCGCGCGCGCGGAGTTCATGGACGACCAGCTCGGTTACCGGGTCCGGTTCGATCAGCGTTTCTACTCCGCCACGGTGGGCCACGCCAAGCCCGACCACGCCTACTTCGAAGCGGTGCTCGGGGCGCTGGCGGAGCCGGCCGGGCAGGTGCTCTTCATCGACGACAAGGCAGAGAATGTCAACGCGGCGAGGCAGTGCGGGTTGCGGGCCGAGGTGCTGCACCCCGGTGGCCGGCTCGCCGACCTGCTCGCCGGACACCGGTTGCCGGTGGTGCGGCCCGCCGGTCGCCCAGTCGGCGCTTCGGCCACGAGTTGAGCCGCCCTCCCGTCGGCATCATCGGGTCGGAGGACATGGCAGGATGCGGGATGTCGCTTTGGCCGGTACCCGCTAACGTGTGCGCATGCGACGGTTGACGTGGGGCTTGGCGGCATGGCTGCTGCTGCTGGTGGCTGCCCAGGTGGCAGCGTTCGAGCTGATCCGTCGCGTGTTTGTGGCCACGCGCCGTGGTCAGCTGCTCGACACCGTTGCGCTCAACGGCAACAGCATCGGCCAGGAACACATCGACGAAGTCGTCGATGTGGTGCTGAGCGCGATGACGGTGTTGTCGCTGGCGGCCGCCACCATCGTGATCGGTTTTATCGCGTTGATGCGGCGCCGGGTGGCGCTCGCGGCCGCCGCCACCCTGCTGATCATCGGGGCGAACCTCACCACCCAGGTGTTGAAGTACGCGATCGAGCGGCCGGAGTTCGGCGTCGACCTGGAGCGGGTGGGCGCCGGCAACAGCCTGCCCAGCGGCCACACCACCGTCGCCGCTTCCGTGGCGGTGGCGCTGGTGCTGGTCCTGCCGCCGGCGGTGCGGGGGGTGGCGGGCCTGATCGGCGGCGCGTACGCGGGGTTGGCCGGGGTGGCGACGCTCTCCGCCGGCTGGCACCGGCCCAGTGACGCGGTGGCATCATTCCTCGTGGTGGGGGTGTGGGCGGCGGTGGCCGGGCTGGTGCTGGCGATCGCGCACCACCAGGACCGGGCGGCCGGGCCCTCGCCGGGCCACCGGAAGCCGCTGTTGACGCTGCTGCTGGTGGGGCTGGTTCTGCTGGCCGGCGCAGGCGGGATGATGTTCCTGACCGCGCGGGAGTTGGCGGCGCAGCCCGCCTGGTATGACCAGCAGCTACTCTTCACCGCGTACGCGGGTGGGGCCGCCGGGATCGTCGGCGCGGCGAGTCTGATGATGGCGTTGGTGTTGGCCAGCGTCCACGTGGCGGTGCCGCCGCGCAACGGCTCGGTCAGTGTCCGGCAGGGGGCTCGGAGCGAGCCGCCGACAACTGAGTCAGCAGCGCACGAAGGGTCGCCGCGAGTTGCTTCCGTTGCGGCGCCGTAAGCGGCGCGAGCAGGGTCTCCTCGTGTCGTAGCAGCTCGTCCACGGTCCGTTCCACCAGCGCGTGGCCGGCGGCGGTGAGCGTGACCAGGACACCTCGGCCGTCGCCGCCGGCCGGCTGCCGCGCGACCAGGCCGCTCCGTTGCGCGCGGGCCACCCGCTGACTGACCGCTCCGGCGCTGACCAGGGCACGCTGCGCCAGTTGGCCGGGGGAGAGCTGGTATGGCGGGCCGGCGCGGCGCAGGGTGGCGAGCAGGTCCAGGGTGGCTGAGTCGATCCCGAGCTGGCCGAGCGTCCGCCGTCGGTCGTCGGCGAAGAGCTTCGCCAGCCGGGTGATTCGGGTGATCACCTGGATCGACTCCACCGGGGTAGCGGGTCGCTCCCGTCGCCAGGCCTCGGTGATCTCGTCCACCTGATCCGGGCTCGGCACAGGGTCGGTAGCGGTGCTGTCGTGCGCCATGCAGCTAGTTTAGGCCTTAAGGAATCTGCGCGAGCAGGAGTTTCCCCTGCACGCGCTGCCCTTGCTGGCTCGGGAGGCGACCTTGGTCGAACTGGCTGACGCGCCCTCGACCGTTCCGCCCATTTGTTGATCTTGTGGCGTTGGGCGGGAGGGGCGCGGACCCGGTTGCGTGGCCTACGAGAGCTGCTAGCCCAAACGGAGCAGCGCCCACCCGGTCAGCCGGCCGACTGTCGGCGCCGTGCCGGAGAACGATCGGGCAGGGCCCCACTGCTCGACGAGTTCTCTGCGCGGCGATTACCCCCGCCCCCAGGTGCAACGATGCCCAGATCGGGGAAAGCCCGGGCGGCGGTGGTCGCCCCGATATGGCCAGTCTGACCCCCGCCTAACCGTCCCCGGCGCGGTGGCGACAGCCGGCCGGCGCTGCTCCGTTTGTGCTAGCAGCTCTCGTAGGCCACGCAACCGGGTCTGCACCCCTCCCGCCCCAAGATCATCAAGTTGGGGTGGGGCGAGCCCGTCAAGACTGAACCGGCCGGCAGCGCCCCGAAGGGTTGCCGCGCGTTATAGTGAAATCACGCCAACTACTTTAGGTCTAAAGGAGTTTTCATGCGGCAGGTGGTGGTCACCGGCGGCGGCACCGGCATCGGGCTCGCGATCGCGCAGGCCTTCATCGCCAACGGCGACCGGGTCGCGATCACGGGCCGGCGGGAGTCTGTGCTGTCCGAGGCGGCGCAGCGGATCGGCGCGCAGGCGGTCAGCTTCGACGCGGCCGACCCGGTCGCGGTGCGGGCGAGCTTGCCGGAGCTGCCGGCCGAGGTCGACGTGCTGGTCAACAATGCGGGCGGCATCGTGGCGGCCGGGGAGCCGGCACCGTCGCCAGACGAGCTGGTGGCCCTGGCCGAGGGGTGGCGCCACCAGCTGGCAGCGAACCTGCTCACGGCGGTCCTGGTGACCGCCGCGTTGCAGCCTCGGCTGGTTGACCACGGGCGGGTCATCACCATCGGCTCGATCGCGGGCAGCCGCGGCGGTGGCGACTACGGTGCCGCCAAGGCCGCGGTGGTCGCCTGGAACGCCGACCTGGCGGCGAAACTGGGCCCGCGCGGCATCACCGCCAACGTGGTCGCCCCCGGGTTGGTGCTGGAGACCGAATTCTTCCAAGGGCGGCTCAGTGAGCAGCGGCGGCAGCGACTGGTCGCGGAGACCTCGGTTGGGCGCCCCGGCGCCCCCGCCGACGTCGCCGCGACCGTCGAGTTCGTCGCGTCGCCCGGCGCGCGTCACATCACCGGCCAGGTCATCCACGTCAACGGCGGCGCCTACCTGGGACGCTGACCGCCCCGCCCATCCCGCCCCGCCCCGCCCCGCCCCGCCCATCCCGCCCCGCCCATCCCGCCCCGCCCATCCCGCCCCGCCCCGCCCCGCCCCGCCCCGCGCCGCAAGATCATGGTGACCCAGCGGTTGCCAGGGCAGCCAGATATTCGCATTGATCTTCGCTACCGGGCTGCGCCGTGCTGGTCCTGAGGTGGCTGACTATCGATCGTTGCGGTTTGCGACTAGACTGCTCCACTGTGCCTACGGGTCCGCGACAGTAGCGTTGTTGATCCGCACCGGGTGTGTCGTTGCTGGTTAGGGGAGGGTCTTGCGGTGACTGCGAAAGCGGCTGGGCGGCGGTTCGTGGCGGTTCTCGGAGCGATGGCCCTGCTCGGTGCCGCCTGCGGGCAAGAGGAGTCGGATCTGCCGGATCCGCCGTCCGATGATCGGCCCGAGTTGTCGCAGCCGGTGGCGCCAGAGCTGACCGATGAGGAGCAGGCGGCCGTCGACGAGGTCACGGCCCTGGTCGACGAGTTCCTCGCCCTCTACCAGGAGATCCTCATTGAGGGCGAACCCGCGGTCAACTCCCGGCATTCGGAGCTTCCCGAGTTGGGCGGGCTTCTGTTGACGGGCACCTGGGACGAGATCGATGACAACGCCCGGAACGAATTGCGTGGAGACGGCGCCGTTACCTGGGAAATGGCGAAGGTCGTTGAGGTCGATCTTGATCGCTTCGCTAATGTAGGTGGCGAAGACCAGAACGTTCCGCTCGTTAACCTTCAATACTGCGTCGATGCGACTGATTGGCGGATCATCGATGGCTCGGGTGAGCCGGTCTCCTCGGATGAATCGGCTACGGTGTTTCACTCAGGAGTAAAGGAGTTGATTGCCGCCGAAGCAACGTTCTACGATCCCTCAAGTGTTGAACCTCGAGATAATCCGCAGTGGCGTCTCCGAGAGTGGGAGCCGATTGGTGGCGAGCCGTGCTGAAATTCGGAACTTCCTGGCGGTTTTCTGCGGCGGTCACGGTACCCACTCTAGTATTGACTACGGCGACGATTCTGCTGCCAGAACGATCTGTGGCGCAGCCTTCGGTTGATTGTCCAGCGGGAAGCCAACCCCAGATCGACGTCGCGACGTGCGGATTCAGCACCGGTGGAGGCGTGGATGAAGGGCCTTTCCAGTTCGACATTCCCGCGGGCCCGGCGGGTAATGGCTGTTCCCGGTCTGGTGTCCCAAACGACAGCCCGGCAGATTTACTGGACCGCCACGGGCCACAAGAGATTTCATGTGAATGGACTGGCGTTGGTGGGCCGGGCTCGAACGGACATTACCGCGGGTCCTATAGTTCGGACTGGGACTGCTACTTCAATGCCGAGGACGAGTCTCCCGTCCCTGGGATGGTTGGTTATAGCGAGGAGCTTGCCGAGGATGGGTTGGTTTACCTGGCGTCGTGTTTCCCGCCCCCACCACAGCGGACGGAGCAGGGTGACGCGGAGTCGCCTGCGGAGTTGGGGCACTGGAGCAGCGGGCCGTTCGGGGGCGAGCAGGATCCAGACGCGGCCCAGTGGGATGGCATAGGCGAGCTGGTGGTCCTGGAAGAGGCTCCGGACTTTGATGATCCGGAGCCCGGGTTGTTGGATGTGTGGGCCGAGGCGGTGGCCCAGCTGGAGATGCATGGGCCGACGATCGCTACCGCCCCACCGTCGCACGGCGGGTTGGTGCGGTTGCCGGTGTGGTTGTGGACCGAGGAGACCGACCTGACCTGGCCGGAGCCGCTGGAGGCGGTGGCGGAAGGTGGGCCCTGGTTGGTTGAGGCGTGGGCGGAGCCACAGCAGATCAGTTGGGACATGGGGGAGGGACGGCCGCCGGCCGTCTGTGACGGGCCGGGGGTGGCCTGGGAGTCGGGGATGGATTTCCTCAGCCCACCGGCGGACGCCTGCCGATACACCTACCAGCGGTCGAGCCGGCAGGAATCGGGCGGGGCGTTCCGGATGGTGGCGATGACGACGTGGCGGGTGTGGTGGCACATCAACGGGGAGTTCGACAACGATGTGCTCATCGAGGTCGGCAACAGCGGCGAATATGAGGTGTACGAGATCCAGGTGCTGACCGGCGGCTAATACGGCAGCCCGTGTTTGTTATGTAGGCGCTGCTCGATGTGTGAGCTGGCCTCGACGTCGGTAGTGGCTGGTCCGGGCGCGTTGCTGGTGCCGGCGTCGCCAGTGTGACCAGCCCAGCCAGTGGGCGATGGAATGGACAGTGTTGAGTGCCAGCCTGGCCAGTAGGCGCCGGATCTCGTTGATACTCAACGGAACCAGCGACTCGTCAGCGTCGGCCGGCCGGGCGCGTTCGTGGGCGGCGATCACGGCCAGCACCGCGTGGGCGAGCATCACCAAGGTCGTGTGCCGATACCAGGAGCCCCAGCGGCGGACCTGGTGCTCATCGAGCCCGAGCCCTTTGCCGGTCTGGAAGCAGGTCGCGATCGACCAGCGGCGCCCGGCCACAGCCACCAGCTCACGCAGGCTCACCGGCCGGGGTGACCAGCAGCGGTAGAACGCCAACTTCCCGTCCCGCCGGCCGCGACGTACCAGCAGGAAGTGGTGCCCGCCGTCCTCGTCTGGCGGTGGGTCGAGCCGCACCCAGGCCCAGTCGTACTCCCGCCAACCTTTCGACCCATCACCTGCCGAACGTCGGTTCCAACACCGCCGGGTCAACCCGGCCGCGACCCGGTCGGCCCGCGTGGGTCCCAGCGGGGTGCAGGTGGTTGACCCGGTGGCTCTTGGCCACCGCCAGCACGTAGCCCACACCGCGGGCCTGCAGATCCCGCCGCAGATGCCGGTCACCGCCGTAGAACTCGTCCGCGGTGGCCCACCCGGCCGGGACACCAGCCTGAAGGGTCCGGGTGAGCATCCGCCGCGCCAGCGTGATCTTGGTAGCGAACCGCACCTGCTCCGGACCCCAGCGGCGGCGCACCGCCGCGGCTGATCGGTCCAGGACCTGGGCAGGTAGATCTCCCGATCGATCAGCGTGTACCCACCGCCCGTGGTGGCGTAGCCCAGAAACACCGCCACCTGGCTGTTCTCGATCCGCCCGGCAGTGCCGGTGTACTGACGCTGCACCCCCACACTGTGTACACCCTTCTTAAGATCACCAGTGTCGTCGATGACCAGCACGGCCCGCGGATCGCCCAGCTCGTGCGCGACGTAGCTGCGCAGATCGTCACGTACCGCGTCGGGGTCCCAGACTGCCTCGGCGAGCAGCCGTTGCATGCCGTGCGGGGAGGTTTCACCGGCGTGCTCGGCCAGCTGCCAGCATGAGCGGGTCTCCACATCGGCGAGCAGCCCGAGCAGCCCGAGCAGGTAGGCCCGGGCGCGGCGTCGTGGCTCCACCCGGGTGAACCGGCCGGCGATTCGCGCGAAGGCGGCCTCGAAGTGTTCCATCCACCCGTGGGCGTCTACGCTGTGACCAGCGGCCGCCGTCGTTTGATCTTCACTTGGTCTCACAGCCGTGCATGATCAACCGGCGGCCGCGTTCACGCACGCCGACACGCCGAGACCGACCCCGGCCGCGCCAGCGCATCGTCAGACATCTACATAACGAAGTCGGGCTGCCGTACTAAGCGTCCGACGCCCGGCGGGAGAGTCACCCGGCAAAGGTGTTGCCGTGCCGGTCGCGTGCCTTCAGACGGGTGGTGGGCAGCGTCGGCGCCGGCAATGGGTCGCCCGGGTAGCCCTCGACCGTGCCGAACCGGCGGCCGGCCTGCCAATCTTCGCGGGCGGTCACAATCTCGTCGTGGCTTCGGCCGACGAAATTCCACCACATCACCAGCGGTTCCGCGAACGGTTCGCCGCCGAGTAGAAACAGCCGGGCGTCGCGGTCCGCTGCCAACGGGAGTTGGCCCCGGCCGTAGCCCAGATACAGCAAACTGCCCGGCGCCAGCGGAGCGCCGGCCACCTCCGCCTCGCCAGAGATCGAGAGCGCCGCGTACTCGAAGTCTGGTTCGAGCGGTAGCGCCGCGTCGGTGCCGGCGGCGACCGTGACGTCGGCCGCGAGCAGCGGCGAGTACGTCGTCGCCGGTGACCGGACCCCGCCGAGGTCGCCAACCACCACCGTGGTGGTCAAACCGCCGTCGGCGACCACCGGCATGTGCGGGTGGTGGTCGAAGGACGCTGCTCCGTGTCGGGCCGCCTCCGGCAACGCTACCCACAGCTGTAGGCCGTGCATAACCGGCGGATGCTCCGGTGGTGACTCCTCGGAGTGGGCGATGCCGTGACCCGAGGTCATCACATTCAGCTCGCCGGGCCGGACCGTGGCGAGGCTGCCGAGGCTGTCCCGGTGTCGGACCTCCCCGGCCATCAGCCAGGTTACCGTCTGCAGGCCGGTGTGCGGATGCGGCGGCACTTGCATGCCGGGGGTGCCGGCGACCTCGTCCGGGCCGAAGAGGTCGACGAAACACCAGGCGCCGACCATCCGGCGGGGCCGCTGCGGCAGCAGTCGCCGCACCGTCGTGTAACGGCCGAGCGGCACATCATGACCGGGCAGCAACACGCTTTCGGGCTCCGCCACCGTGGCCACCGCCGCGTCGTACCTGTCGGTTGCCTGACTCGGGTCAGCGCCTGCCATGGGTCGACTCTACGCTGGAGAAGGCGATGGAAGGGGAGGGCTATGGGCTCGGCGGGGATCCTGATCCCGTTGTTGGTGATCTTCATGGTCTTCGGGGGGATGGGGGCCATCATCAAGCTTGTGGAGGGCCGGCGTCAGCATCAGCTGGAGCTGAAACGGGAGGAGACCCGGCAGGCCGAGGCCAAGGCGAAAGAGCGGGAGATCGAGCAGCGCCGCGCCGAGCTGGAGTATCGCGAGGCGCTGCTGGAGTTGGAACGGTTCGACCGGCGCTCCGGCCAACCGCCCCGACCGGTGCCGCCCGAGCTGTATCCGCCTGGCACCGCAGCGCCGGACCGGCCCCGTCCCGAGCTGCCGGACGATCCGGCGGCGGAAGGGCCGGCACCTGCCTGACCACCGGGCGTAACGACCGGACGTAACCACCACTGGTCGCCGGTGGAGCTTAGCGCGCGGTGCCGGTGACTGGATCGCCGTGCTGCAGCTGGATCCGGTCGCGTTCGGCGCCGATCGCCGCGAAGAACGGCGGTGACCGGAACCCGCCCGCCCGGGCCACCAGGTTGCTCGGCACCGCTTGGACCGAGTTGCGTAGCGTCTGCGCCGCGCTGTTGTAGAACTGGCGGGCGTGGGTGACCCGGTCTTCGCTGTCGATGAGTTGCTCGTGTAGCTGTTGGAACGTCTGGTCGGCGCGTAGCTGCGGGTAAGCCTCGGCGCGGGCGAACAGCTGGCCGAGCGCGGAGCTGAGTTCGTGTTCGGGGTCGGCGCGGGGCTCCGGACCGCCGGCGCTGGCGTGCTGGGCGCGGGTGCGGGCGGTCACCACCGCGCTGAGCGCCGCCTGTTCGTGGCCGGCGTAGGCCTGCACCGTGGTGACCAGGCTGGGGATCAGGTCGTGCCGGCGTCGTAGCTCAACATCGATCTGTGCCCACGAGGCGTGCACCTGGTTGCGCTGCCGGACCAGCCGGTTATAGGTGTAGATCGCCCATCCGAGCACCAGCAGCAGCGGCGCTCCGCACGCCACGCCGACCAGGAGCGGGACGAGGACCGTGTACGCCGCGGCGGTCATGGCACCGCGACCGGTTCGATGACGCTTCGCCGCGGGCCGGGGCGGAGCACCCGGTAGCCGGTGATCCGGCGCGACCATGGGCGGACGGTCAGCTCGGCGATGTCGCCGGGGTGGAGGTCGTGGGCCCACTGGGCCGGCAGACCCCAGGCGGTGGTGGTGTCCACCCCGCCGGAGTCGACCGCGAGGTGGTAGAGGAGCGGCTCGCCCTGGCGGCCGTGCTTGCTCTTGCGGGTACGGGCGACTTTGCTCCACAGCACCTCGCCGGTGATGGTCCGGGGCTGGGCTAGTTCGATCACCCCCCGAGCCAGGGTGTAGAGGGCGTAACCCGCCAGCGCGGCGCTGATTACCAGTGCCCCCAGCCCGAACGTGTCGATTGGCGCGGGTGCTGGCCGGGAATCGGCGAGCCCGGCGGCGATCGAGCCGAACCGGCTGAGCACTGCGGCGATGAACAGCAACACCAGCAGCTGTAACAGCAGGCCGGGTAGGGAGCGGCCGTAGTGGGGGCGTAGCCGGGGGTACCGGATCCGGACCCGTCGCCAGTGCCCCTGGTAGGCGGACCAGACTCGCCGGTCATCCCCCATGCCCAGGTCGAGGACCGCGCTCGTGGTCCGGGTGACGCCGAGCGCCGCGCCGTAGGCGAGGTACCGCTGCCACAGGGTCACCGCCGCCGGCGGCAGCTGCGCGAACTCCTCATGGCCGCGGAGCCAGCTGCGTACGCCGAGCCAGCGACTGGCCGCGGCCCGCCCGGTGGGGGTGTCCCGTTCGCTGTTGGCGAGGCCGTTCATCGCGGTGGAGATCCCCACGGTGATGGCCATCGCCAGCACCAGCACCACCGGATTGATCGATCCCTGTAGCACCGCGGCGCCGAACGGTACGACCGCCGCCACTCCGGCGATGCTCGACAGGGCGGTCTGCACGGCGGGGCTGAACCGGCCGCGGGACAGTCCGCGTGCCCGCGCGTCCGCCACGATCTCGCGGTGCAGTTGGCGTTGCCAGGCGGCGGCTCGACGCGGGTCCCGGAAGGTGAGGGCGGTGACGGGGACGACTCCGGCCACGGCCAGTTGCCGGACCCGATCCAAAATTCGCGCTTCGAATGGCAGTATTGGTCCAGGATTGCCGGGCTGGCGCAGGTGCACAGTGGTGTTGCGGGGTTCGTGGCCGGTCTGGCGCAGCTCCAGCCAGCCGCGAGCGGCCAGGTCCAGCAGGGTCGCCTCGGCCGCGTCCGGGGTCAGCCGCCACCGGTTGACCAGCAGGTTGACCACGGCCGGCGGCTCGGGGCCGAGGTCTGGGGAGGCGGGTGCCGCGCGGACGCCCCGGGTGCGGGTGCCCAAGAAAAGCGCAAGGTACGCGACGAGCCACACCCCGGTCATGGTCGCCAGCAGCACGGTGAAGACGGTTACGGACATCGCCAACCAGCCTCGGCTCGGAACATGGTGGCCTCACCATATCCGGGCCGGGCAAGTCGCGGGTCGGGGAGCTGCCTGGTGCCGCGGCAGCTCCCCGACCGTGGCGGCGCGACCGCGACCGCGGCAGCGGCGGTGCAGACGCGAGCGGTGCGAGCGGGCTAGAACTGGGCGTGTTCAGTGGACCCGGACAACGCGACAGTGGTGGCGGTGGGCGCCACCGCGGTGGCCACCAGGTCGAAGTAGCCGGTGCCGACCTCCCGCTGGTGGCGGGTGGCGGTGTAGCCGAGCGGCTCGGCGGCGAACTCGGCCTGTTGCAGGGCCACATAGGCGCTCATGCCAGTGTCGGCGTAGTCGTGGGCGAGCGTGAACATGCCGTGGTTGAGCGAGTGGAACCCGGCCAGGGTGATGAATTGGAAGGCGTAGCCGAGCTGCCCCAGCTCCCGCTGGAACTTGGCGATCGTGTCGTCGTCGAGGTGCTTGCGCCAGTTGAACGACGGCGAGCAGTTGTAGGCCAGCAACTGGTCCGGGTATTGCGCCCGGATCGCCTCCGCGAACGCCCGGGCGGTGTCGAGATCCGGTGTGGAGGTCTCCATCCACAGCAGATCCGCGTACGGGGCGTACGCCAGCCCGCGGGCGATGCAGGCGGACAGCCCGTTGCGGACCCGGTAGAAACCTTCGCTGGTGCGTTCGCCGGTCAGGAACTGCTGATCCCGTTCGTCGACGTCGCTGGTGATCAGTGAAGCGGATTCGGCGTCGGTGCGGGCGACGACCACGGTGGGCACGCCGGCCACGTCGGCGGCGAGCCGGGCCGCGGTGAGCGTCTTGACGTGGGCCTCAGTCGGGATCAGCACCTTGCCGCCCAGGTGGCCGCACTTCTTCTCGCTGGCGAGCTGATCTTCCCAGTGCACGCCCGCCGCGCCGGCGGCGATCATGCCCTTCATCAGCTCGAAGGCGTTCAGGACTCCGCCGAAGCCGGCCTCGGCGTCGGCGATCACCGGGGCCAGCCAGTACGGCGACTGGTCGAGCCCTTCGGCCCAACAGATCTCGTCGGCCCGAAGCAGTGCGTTGTTGATCCGGCGGACCAGCTGCGGGACTGAGTTGGCCGGGTACAGGCTCTGGTCGGGGTAGGTGTGGCCGGCCTGGTTGGCGTCGGCGGCGACCTGCCAGCCGGAGACGTAGATCGCCTTCAACCCGGCCCGGATCTGCTGGACCGCTTGCCCGCCGGAGAGCGCGCCGAGCGCCGGGACGAAGTCCTCCTCGTGCAGCAGCCGCCAGAGGCGCTCCGCGCCGAGCCGGGCAAGTGTGTGTTCTTCCTGGATGCTGCCCCGAAGACGGACCACGTCCTCGGCGGAGTAGGTGCGGGTCACGCCCGCCCAGCGTGGGTTGTCCCGCCAGTCGGCCTGCAGCGCATCGATCGCCTGCTGCCGGCTGTCGACCGGCGCATTCGTGGCAACAGTCATGACTCGTACCTCCCGATCCGCGGTCACGGCGGTCCCGCCGGCCGCAACGCGTTCTGCAATACTGCGAGAATTACCCGTTGGTTGCTGGGTTACTACCCAGTAAGCCGGTGAAAATCGCTAGTTCTTTCGCTATGGTGAACAGGTGGCAGAGGTGACCGAGGGTTCTGCGGAGGCCGGCGGGGCGGGTGAGATCGACCTGGCCACATTCGGGCAGCGGCTACGGCACTACCGGCTAGCGCGAGGGCTGACGCTGGCGGAGCTCGGTCAGCGGGTCGGCCGGGCGCCGTCCGCACTCTCCGCGCTGGAGAATGGCCGGCGCGAGCCGAAGCTTTCGCTGCTGCAAGCGCTTGCCCGAGGGCTCGGGGTCAGCACCGAGCAGTTGTTGGAGCGGGAACCGCCCAACCGGCGGGCCCAGTTGGAGATCGCGATCGCCAACGCTGCGCAGGACCCGTCGCTCGCCGAGGTGGACCTGCCGGCGTTGAAAATCTCGAAGCGGGTCGGCACCGACGTGTTGGAGCACATCGTCGCGCTCTACGGCGAGCTTCGCCGCCGGGACGCGATGCGGGTGGCCACCCCGGAGGAGGCCCGGCGGGCCAACACCCAGCTCCGGCGGATCATGCGCGAGCGCGCCAACTACTTCCCGGAGATCGAGCAGGCGGCTGCGAAGACGCTCACCCCGGTCGGCCACCGTGACGGTGCGCTCTCGCAGGCGATGCTGCGGGGCATCCTGGCGCAGCACGGCTTCAGCCTGCACTACGCGGCGGACCTACCCTGGTCGGCGCGGTCCATCGCCGACCTGCGGCATCAGCGGATCTATGTCCGCCGGGAGCCGATGGGGATGCACACCGCCCCGACCATCGTGTTGCAGACGTTGGGGCATGTGGTGTTGGGGCACGCCCCACCGCGCAGCTACTTCGAATTCCTCCAGCAACGGGTGGAGGCGAACTACTTCGCCGCCGCGGTGCTGGTGCCAGAGCAGGCCGCGGTGGCGTTCCTGCGGGAGGCGAAGCAGCGCCGGGACATCGCGGTGGAGGATCTCCGTGACCGGTTCGCGGTCTCCTACGAGATGGCGTGCCACCGCTTCACCAACCTGATCACCGAGCACCTGGGGATCGTCTGCCACTTTATCCGCTGCGACGAGCGGGGCATCATCTACAAGGCGTACGAGAACGACGGGCTCGCCTTCCCGGTCGATCCGCTGGGCGCGATCGAGGGGCAGCGGATGTGTCGACAGTGGGCGGGGCGCCGGGTCTTCGGCGCCGGTGATCGCTACTCGATGTATTACCAGTACACCGATGCCCCAGACGGCACCCACTTCTGTATCGCCCACGTCGATCCTGGGCGGGAGCGGGACTTCGCGATCACCCTGGGGGTGCCGTACCTGGAGTCGCAGTGGTTCCGGGGGCAGGAGAGCGCCGCCCGGGCCCGGTCGCGTTGCCCGGACCCGGCTTGTTGCCGTCGCCCGCCGGCGGAGCTGACCCGTCGGTGGGAGGGGATGAGCTGGCCGTCGGCGCGGGCGCCATCGCATGTGTTGGCGACGCTGCCGCCGGGCAGTTTCCCTGGGGTGGACGACACCGAGGTCTACGCGTTCCTGGAACGTCACGCCCTCGATTCTTGACTCGTCCGGTACGCTCAGAACTTAACTTACTGGCCAGTAACTACGAGGGGTGCGTAGCGCATGCAGTTGCCTGAGGGCGTCGAGGTGCTCGGTCCGATCCATGAGCGGTACGAAGAGGTGCTCAGCGTCGAGGCGCTAGAGTTCCTCGCCGACCTACAGCGCCGGTTCGCCGCCGACCGGGGCGACCTGCTCGCGGCCCGCGCTCGCCGGCAGACGGAGTTGGACGCCGGCAGCCCGCTGGAGTTCTTGCCCGAGACCGAGTCGGTTCGGCAGGACCCGGACTGGCGGGTGGCGGAGCCGGCCCCCGGGCTGGTCGACCGGCGGGTCGAGATCACCGGGCCGACCGACCGCAAGATGACTATCAACGCCCTGAACAGTGGGGCGAAGGTGTGGCTGGCCGACTTCGAAGACGCCAACGCTCCACTGTGGGAGAATCAGGTCGGCGGCCAGCTCAACCTGATGGACGCGCTGGATCGGCGGATCGACTTCCGCGACGAGAAGGGCAAGGAGTACGCGCTGCGCCCCGCTGACGAGCTGGCGACGATCGTGGTGCGACCGCGCGGCTGGCACCTGCCCGAGAAGCACCTCCTGGTCGACGGGGAGCCGATCTCGGCCAGCCTGTTCGATTTCGGACTCTACTTCTTCCACTGTGCCAGGCGACAGCTCGATCGCGGCGCCGGGCCGTACTTCTACCTTCCGAAGCTGCAGCATCACCTGGAGGCCCGGCTCTGGAACGAGGTCTTCGTCCGGGCCCAGGAGCTCGTGGGCATCCCGCGGGGCACCATCCGGGCGACCGTGCTGATCGAGACGATCCCGGCCGCCTTCTGCATGGAGGAGATCCTCTACGAGCTTCGCGAGCACTCGGCCGGGCTGAACGCCGGCCGGTGGGACTATCTTTTCAGCGTCATCAAGACCTTCCGGACCCGCGGCCGTGACTTCGTGTTGCCCGAGCGCAACACCGTGACCATGACCGCGCCGTTCATGCGGGCCTACACCGAACTGCTGGTGAGCACCTGCCACCGCCGCGGCGCCCACGCGATCGGCGGCATGGCGGCCTTCATCCCGAGCCGCCGCGACCCGGCCGTCAACGAGCAGGCGCTGGCGAAGGTGCGGCAGGACAAGCGGCGGGAGGCGGGCGACGGCTTCGACGGCTCCTGGGTTGCCCACCCGGACCTGGTGCCGATCTGCCGGGAGGAGTTCGACGCGGTGCTCGGCGACCGGCCGAACCAGCTGGACCGGCTACGCGACGACGTCTCGGTCAGCGCCGCCGAGCTGCTCGACGTCGCCGCCACCCCGGGCGAGATCACCGAGGCCGGGCTGCGCAACAACATCAGCGTCGGCCTGCAGTATCTCGCCGCCTGGCTGGGCGGCAACGGTGCGGTCGCGATCTACAACCTGATGGAGGACGCCGCGACCGCCGAGATCTCGCGATCGCAGGTGTGGCAGTGGGTGCACAAT
Organism: Natronosporangium hydrolyticum; assembly: GCF_016925615.1. Taxonomy (NCBI): domain Bacteria; kingdom Bacillati; phylum Actinomycetota; class Actinomycetes; order Micromonosporales; family Micromonosporaceae; genus Natronosporangium; species Natronosporangium hydrolyticum. Next base: position 3,476,824 of record NZ_CP070499.1, on the reverse strand, counting down.
GACATCCGCCTCGCCGACGGGCGGACGGTCACCGGCCATCTCGTCAACGACCTGATCGAGGAGGAGCTGGCGGCGATCGCGGACGCGGCCGGCGAGTCGTTCGACGCCGCCGGGTTCGCCCAGGCGGCGGCGTTGTTCCGGCAGGTGGCACTCGCCGAGCACTACGAGGAGTTCCTCACCCTTCCGGCGTACGACCAGCTGCGCTGACCGGCCGCTGCGGTCAGTCGGCACGGTAGGAATGGTCGGCTGTCACGGTAGCGTCGAGCGATGACACTCCGCTCCACTCTCGGTGATCTTGCGCTGGCAGTGGGCTGTGGAGCGCTGGTCGTCATCGGCAGTGGCCTGGCGGAGGCCAACCAGCCGGCGCGGGAACCGCTCGACCCGCTGGGGTGGGCCGCCATCGGCCTGGCCTGCGCAGCGCTGGTGCTCTGGCGCCGACGCCCGGTGCTGGCGTTCGCGGCAGTCCACGTCGCCCTCGTCGGTTACCTGATCGGCGGGTACGCGTACGGGCCGGTGCTGCTGCTGGCGGTGCCGGTGATGTATTCGGTCGCGGTACGCACGACCCGGCATTGCGCCGGTGGCCTCTTCCTGGCCGCGATGGTGGCGGTGCTCACCACCGTCGTCGTGGTCGAGCGGCCGGTCTCGGCCGAGGACGTCGTCACCTATGTCGCGGTGTGGAGCGTCACGCTGATCACGCCGCTGCTGGGAGGCCTGATCGTGCGGCTCCAGCAGGAGCAGGAGCAACGCGAGCGGAGCGAGGAGTTGGCCCGGCGAGCGTACGAGGTCCGGCTCCGGGTGGCCCGGGAGGTGCACGACGTGGTGGCGCACGGCCTCGCGGCCATCAGCATGCAGTCCGGCGGCGCCCTGCATGTGCTCGACCGGGACCCATCGGCTGCCCGGCGGTCGCTGGAGGCGATCCGGCAGACCAGCGGCGATGCCCTGGCGGATCTGCGAGGAACGCTCGGCTATCTGCGGGAGCCGCCGGATCAGCGGCCAGGGCTGGCCCAGCTCGACACCCTGGTGGCGCGCTGCGGGTTGGCGGTGGCGGTATGCCGGGACGGGGCACCGCGTCAGCTCCCGCCCGGGGTGGACCATGCCGCGTACCGGATCCTGCAGGAGTCGTTGACCAATGTGTTGCGGCACGCTGGTGTCGGTGCCGCTACCGTACGATTGAATTTCGCTTCGGACAGCTTGCTGGTCGAAGTGGTCGACGAGGGAGTCGGGAACCCTGCGGGCGCGGCGGCGGCAGCGCCGGCGCCTACCGGCGGGCACGGCATCGCGGGGATGCGGGAACGGGCCAGCGCGGTCGGAGGCGCGCTGACCGCGACTCCTCGATCTGAAGGAGGGTTCGTGGTGCGGGCGCGGCTTCCGATCCCGGTGCAGTCGTGATCTCTGTGGTCATCGCCGACGACCAGCCGCTGCTGCGCGGCGGGGTGCGGATGGTGCTGGACTCCGAACCGGACATCGTGGTGGTGGGCGAGGCGGCCGACGGGCACGCCGCCCTGGCGATGCTCCGGCGCCACGCTCCGACCGTACTCCTGCTGGATGTCCGGATGCCCGGGCTGGACGGTCTGGCGGTGCTGCGGCAGGTCGCGGCCGACCCCGGGCTGGCGGGGGTGCGGGTGGTGGTGTTGACCACCTTCGACCTCGACGAATACCTGTACGAGGCGCTGCGGCTGGGAGCCGCTGGCTTCTTGTTGAAGGACGCGGACCCGGCCGAGCTGCTCCGAGCCGTGCGAGTGGCGGCGGAGGGCGAGGCGGTCCTCGCCCCGTCGGCTACTCGTCGACTGGTCGAGACCTTCGTCGCCTCCGCCGTCGACGGGCCGTCAGCAGCGGCGTCTCCCGAGGCGGCGAACCTCACCCCGCGGGAGCAAGAGGTCGTCTCGCTGGTGGCGCAAGGGCTGACCAACGAGGAGATCGCCGCGCGATTGGTGCTGAGCCCGGCGACGGTGCGCACGCACGTCGGCCGCGCGATGTCCAAGGTGGCCGCCCGTGACCGTGCCCAACTGGTGGTCTTCGCCTACCAGTCCGGGTTGGTACGTTCCTCGACGTAGCTGCCCGGCCAAGTACAGCAGCGGACGTAGTCGCAATCGTCGTCGGTGAGCGGATGCCGGTGCGGACAGCGGTTAGGCAGAGTGTCATCGTGCGTAGCGCGCGGACCTCCAGACCTGCTCTACGGTGGAGCACCTGGGCGATCCTGGGCGGTTGGCTGGTGGTGCTGGCCGCCGTGGGGCCGCTGGCCGGACAGCTCGCCGGCGAGCAGGTCAACGACACCGCCGCCTACGCGCCACACGACGCCGAGTCGTCGCAGGTGCGCGAGCTGCTCGCGGAGTACGGAGCTGACACCGGGCTGCCGGCGGTGGTGGTGTACCACCGCGCCGGCGGCCTGAGCGGGCGCGACCAGGCAGTGGTGGCAGAGCAGCAGGAGCTGTTCGCTGCCGAGACGGTCGGCGTGGTCGGGGAGCCGGTGCCCACCCCGGACGGTGAAGCGGTCCTCATCGTGGTCGACTTCGACGACGAGGACGCCGGCTACCGGGGCGCGCAGCAGCTCCGGGAGCTCGCCGAGACGGACCTGCCGGCCGGCCTCGCGGTCTACGTCACCGGACCGGCCGGGTTCGTGGTCGACAGCGCCCGCGCGTTTCTCGACGTCGAGCTGACTCAGGTGCTGGCCACGGTGGCCGCGGTCGCGCTGCTGCTGCTGATCAGTTATCGCAGTCCGGTGCTGTGGCTGGTGCCGCTGGTCGGCATCCTGGTGGCGGTGGCCGCCGCCCAGGGCGTCGTCTACTTGCTGGTGGTCTGGCTCGACCTGACCATCAGCGGCATGACTCAGGGGATTCTGACCGCCCTGGTCTTCGGCGCGGGCACCGACTATGCGTTGCTGCTGACCGCCCGCTACCGGGAGGAGCTCCGGCGGCACGCCGACCGCTACGAAGCGGTGCTCGCCGCGGTCCGGCGCAGCGGGCCGGCGCTGCTTGCGTCGGGCGGCACTGTGGTGTTGGCCATGCTCTGCCTGCTGCTGGCCGAGATGACCACCAATCGGAGCATCGGCCCGGTCGGGGCGGCCGGCATCGTGGTGACCATGCTGGTGATGCTTACCCTGTTCCCGGCGATGCTGGCGTTGCTCGGCCGGTGGGTCTTCTGGCCGCGGGTGCCCCGCTACACACCATCGCCGGCAGCGCAGCCATCGGTGGATGAGCCACCCTCAGTCGAGGAGCCCCGATCGGTGTGGCACCGGGTGGCCCAACTGGTCGGTCGGGGCCCACGGCCGGTGTGGGTGGTGACCGCACTGGTGCTGGTGGCGATGTCGGCCGGGTTGCTGGGCGCCCGGGTCGGCGTGCCGATGTCCGATACCTTCACCCATGACCCCCCGGCGATCGCCGGTCAGCAGGTGCTGGCGGAGCATTACCCGGGCGGTTCGTCGTTGCCGGCCGATGTGGTGGTCGCGGCCGGGGCGAGCGAGCAGGTGGCGGAGCTGCTAGCCGGCGTCGCCGGGGTCGCCGAGGTGGGAGAACCCACCCGGTACGGTCCTTGGGAGCACCTGCCGGTGGTGCTGGCAGATCCGCCCGAGAGTGCGGCGGCCGAAGCCACTGTTGGGGCGATGCGGGCAGCGCTGGCGGATCGGGTCGATGGCGTCGCGCTAGTCGGCGGTGAGACCGCCACCAGCGTGGACACGGATGCGGCGACCGCCCGCGATGTCCGCCGGGTGATTCCGCTGGTGCTTGGACTGATCCTGCTGGTGCTGATCGTGCTGTTGCGGGCGATCGTGGCACCCGCGCTGTTGCTGGGTACGGTCATCCTGTCCAATGCCTCAGCGTTCGGACTCGCCTGGCTGTTGTTCGACCGGGTCCTGGGGCTACCGGGCTTCGACAACCAGGCGGTGTTGCTCGGCTTCGTGTTCCTGGTGGCGCTCGGGATCGACTACAACATCTTCCTGGTCAGTCGAGCCCGGGAGGAGGTGGCCCGGCATGGGCACCGGGCCGGGGTGCTCCGAGCGCTGACCAGTACCGGTGCGGTGATCACGTGCGCGGGGTTGATTCTGGCGGCCGCGTTCACCCTGCTCGGGGTGATCCCGGTGGTCCTGACCGTCCAGCTCGGGTTCATCGTTGCGGTCGGGGTCCTGATCGACACCTTCCTGGTCCGGTCGTTGTTGACGCCGGCCCTGCTGTTGGAGCTGGGCCGCGCATCGTGGTGGCCCGGAAACCCAGCCCGAGAGAGCTGCTAGCGGACCGGCGGGTTGCGGTTGCCGGGATCCGCTCGCCGGGGAGTTCCGGTCAGCGCGGTTCAGTGGAAGTGGTCGGCTGTCGATGGGGCGAAGAGGACACGGGCCACCTGCCGGGCGGCCGAGGCCGGGTCGTCGCCGAGATCTGGCGGGAAGGCGCCGGTGAGCCAGAGGTTGGCGAAGCCGTGCACCAGCGACCAGGCGGCCAACTCCTCGGTGCGGCCGGTGGTGCCGCTCGGAGCCTCCGGGAGGGTCCCGACCGCTGCGGCGAGCGCGTGGGTGCTCTGGCTACGGGCCGCCAGGAGTTCTGGCGCGGTGGGGTCGTAGAGGTCGGGCCGGAACATCACCTCGAAGTGGGCCCGGTGGGTCACCGCGAACTCGACGTACGCCACCCCCACCTCGAGCAATTCGCCGGTGTCCGCGAGCACCGCGGTTAGTCGGTCGGCCAGCAGCGTGAACCCCTCGGCGGCGACGGCGGTGAGCAGCCCTCGCTTGTCGCCGAAGTGATGAGCCGGGGCGGCGTGGGACACCCCGGCGCGGCGGGCCAGTGCCCGGAGGCTGACGTGAGTGGGGCCCACCTCGTCGATCATTGCTGCGGCGCGCCGGAGTAGCTCCCGCCGAAGGTCCCCGTGGTGGTACGGCCGCGACGTCATGCCTGCACCCTAACTGGCAATCTTGTCGCCGACAAGATAGGCTCGCCCCAGTCAGTCTTGACACTGGCAAGTTCGACGGAAGAGGTTCCATGGCCCCGCTCTTAGTCCTGCTCGGCGTGGCGTCCCTGACGCTGGTGACGATCGCCGCCGCCCCGCGGTGGTCGGTGCGCCGGCACTGGCCGGCGGCGATCCGGTTCGGCCTGGCCGCGATGTTCGCGGTCACCGGCGTGACCCACTTCGCGTTTCTGCGCGAGGACCTGATCGCGATGGTCCCGCCGGCACTGCCGGCACCTGGTCTGCTGGTCACCGTCACCGGTGTGCTGGAGTTGGCCGGAGCGGCCCTGTTGCTGTGGCGTCGCACGGCGGCCCTGGCAGCGGCCGGGTTGACGCTGCTGCTGTTGGCGATGTTCCCCGCCAACGTGTACGCGGCGGTCAACGAGGTCCAGTTGGCCGGGGAGCCGGCGACCCCGTTGCTGCCGCGGACCGTGCTGCAGGTGGTGTTTATCGCCGCCGCTGTCATCGTGTGGGCCACCCACCGCCAGCGCGGACCGGTCGGGATCGCGCTCCCGCCGGCCACCGGCGGGTCATGAGTGCGGGTTAGCCGGGCAGGCGAGGGCCGGCGGCGCGCTGGGCGGCGAGCCAGCTCTCGACCTCGTCGGCCTGGCGCGGCAGCCCGGCTGAGAGGTTCACCGCCCCTTCGGCGGTGCAGACCACGTCGTCTTCGATCCGGATGCCGATGCCCCGCAGCTCCGCCGGGACCAGCTCGTCCTCGGGCTGGAAGTAGAGGCCCGGCTCGATCGTGAACACGTAGCCCTCGTCGATCGCGCCTTTTCGGTAGTGCTCGGTGCGGGCGTGGGCGCAGTCGTGCACGTCGATGCCGAGCATGTGGCCGAAGCCGTGCAGGGTCCACCGGCGGTAGATCGTGGAATCCTTTTCCAGCGCCTCATCCACCGTGCCGGGCAACAGACCCAGCCCGGACAGGCCCTCGGCGAGCACCCGGTTGATGGTCAGCGCCAGGTCCTCCCACTTCAGCCCGGGCTTGACCGCGTCCAGCCCGGCCTGCTGCGCCGCGTAGACGAGGTCGTAGAGCTCACGCTGGGCCGGGGTGAACGTGCCGGAGACCGGCAGGGTGCGGGTGACGTCGGCGGTGTAGAGGTGGTGCCCCTCGACCCCCATGTCGGCGAGCAGCAGCTGGCCGGGGGTGATCTGGGCGTCGTTGCGGATCCAGTGCAGGATAGTGGCGTTGGCGCCGGAGCCGACGATCGAGGAGTAGCCGACGTCGTTGCCGTCGTGCCGGGCCCGCAGACCGAAGATGCCCTCGATCAGTCGTTCCGAGACCGGCCGGTCGGCCGGCAGCGCCCGGGCGCAGTCCTCGAAGCCGCGGATCGTCGCGTCGACCGCCGCCGCCAGTTGGGCGATCTCCCACTCATCTTTGACCAGCTTCAACTCCGAGATGGCCCAGGCCAGCTCGCGGTCGCGGGCGCCGGCCCGCTCCGCGTCGTAGCGCCGGACCGCGGCGTCGACCGACTCGTCCAGTCCGCGCAGCACCCGGGTCCGGGCCGGGGCGCAGTCGGCCAGCGCTCGCGGCAGCTCCGCCAGCGGGGCGGTCTCGATGCCCAGCTCGGCGGACTTCTCGGCCAGCGTGTGCCGGCGGCCGATCCACAGCTCGCCGTACTGCCGGTCGCGGAAGAATTCGTCGGCGGCGCCGCCCGCCGGGTCGCCGCCGCGGGGGGAGCGGGGGCGGACGTAGAGTGTGGCGTCGTGGCCGTCGCCGGTCGGCCGCAGCACCAGCACGCTGTCCGGGTCGTGTTCGCCGGTGAGCCAGACGAAGTCGCTGCCGGGCCGGAACCGGAAGTTGGTGTCGTTGGCGCGGACCCGCTCCGGACCGGAGGGGATCACCAGCGTCTCGCCGGGGAAGCCGGCGGCGACGGCGGCGCGGCGGGCCGCGTAACGGTCGGCCTCCGGCCGGCGGCTGACCGGTAGCTCCTGGTCGCGCCAGCCGGTGCGCATGAACTCGAGCAACCGGGGCGGGAAGTCCGGGTCGTGCGACTCGGTGCCGGTGGCAGGCGCCTGCTGCGCCGCCGACTGCCCCTCCGCGACCTGCTGTTGCGCCATGACGCACCCCTTCGTGCCGGTGTCTGGACTTCTCGACCGTACCGCGTGAAAAGATGACCTCCATGTGCGGACTGCTCGCCTTCTTCAGCTCGTCGGCCAACGCCGAATCACACCGGGACCAGCTCGCGGCTGCGCTCGAGTGCCTGCATCACCGGGGCCCGGACGAGACCGGGGTCGAGGTGATCAAATCCCCCGACGGCGCCGGCACCGACGCGGTCTTCGCACACAAACGGTTGTCGATCATCGACGTGGCCTCCAGCCACGAACCGCTGTCGTACGCTGACGGCCGCTACCTGCTGACCTTCAACGGCGAGATCTACAACTACGTTGAGTTGCGCCAACAGCTGGCGCGGGAGTACGGGGCACAGTTCGCGACCGCTGGCGACGGCGAGGTGATCGTGGCGGCGTACCACTATCTCGGTGAGGCGGCGGTGCACCTGCTGCGGGGCATGTTCTCGTTCGTCATCTGGGACCGGGAGCAGCGGCGGGCCTTCGGCGCCCGCGACCCGTACGGTATCAAGCCGTTGCACTACCTGCGTACCGACGACGGGGTCTATCTGGCTTCAGAGAAGAAGGCGCTGCTGCCGTTCGCGCCCTCGGCGGTCGCGGGCGACGCGGGGGTGGACACCGCGAACCTGTCGCATTACCTGACGCTGCAGTATGTGCCGGAGCCGCGCACCCTGCACCACGGGATCGAGCGGATCGGCTCGGGGGAGTGCCTGACCTGGAGCCCGGGCGGCGAGGTGACCGTCCGCCGCTGGTACCAGCCGGTGTTCCGGCCTGCGCCTGCGCCGGACCCGGAGGCGCTCTACGACCGGATCCGGGACGTGCTGCGGGAGAGCGTGCGGATGCACATGCGCGCCGATGTCCCGGTGGGCGCGTTTCTGTCCAGCGGGATCGACTCCACCGCGGTGGTGGCGCTGGCCCGGGAGTTCCACCCCAACATCCAGACCTTCACCGTCGGGTACGACGTCGAGGGCTACTCGGAGATCGACGTGGCCGTGGACTCGGCCAAGCACCTGGGGGTGGCGATCCACCCGACCAAGATCGGCCCGCAGGACATGATGGCGGCGTTGCCGAAGATCGTCTGGCAGTTGGACGACCCGGTCGCCGACCCGGCGCTGGTGCCGCTCTACTTCGTGGCGAAGAAGGCCGCCGAGCACGTCACCGTGGTGCTCTCCGGGGAGGGAGCCGACGAGTTCTTCGGCGGCTACACCATCTACCGGGAGCCGCTGTCGCTGGCGGGGGTGCAGTCCCTGCCGGACGGGGTGCAGCGGGGGTTGCGCGCGGTCTCGAAGGTGATGCCGGAAGGGGTCAAGGGCAAGAGTTTCCTGGAGCGCGGGACCACCCCGATCGAGGAGCGTTACTACGGCAATGCCCGGATCTTCACCGAGGAGCAGAAGCAGCGGCTGCTGCGCCGCTACGATCCGGCGGTGCGCTACACCGACGTGACCGCGCCGGTCTACGCCGAGGTGCCCGACCTCGACGAGGTCACGCAGATGCAGTATGTGGACCTCTACACCTGGCTACGCGGCGACATCCTGGTCAAGGCCGACCGGATGTCCATGGCCCACTCGCTGGAGGTGCGGGTGCCGTTCCTGGACAAGGAGGTGTTCGAGGTCGCCGCCACCATCCCGGTGGAGCTGAAGCTGCCGCCCCGCTCCCGGGACACCAAGTTCGCGCTGCGGCGGGCGCTGGCGCAGGTGGTGCCGCCGGCGATCGTGAACCGGCCGAAGCTGGGCTTCCCGACCCCGACCCGGGTGTGGTTGGCGGGGGAGATGGCCGACTGGGCGGACCACATCTTCGCCACCTCGGGCGCCGGCGATCTGCTCGACCTTGGATACGCCCGGGAGTTGTTGCGGGCCCACCGTAGCGGCGAGGCGGACCACTCCCGCAAAATCTGGACGGTGCTGGTCTTCTGTGTCTGGCATGCGATCTTCGTGGCCCGCACCCTGGACCCGGGCGTGGAGCGTAACCAGTCTGCCCTGCTTACGAAGCCGGTTGTGGGGTCGATGGTGTCCTGACCAACCCACCCCCTCTTGTCCGGATTACCCAAAACTCCCCCAGTCGTGGCTTTTGTCAGGCACTATGGGGACAACTGGAGAATAACTCACATTCCAGTTGGGGGGTCCGATGGCACGGGTCGTGGGCGGTTGGCGTGGTTGGGTTGCTCTCGCGGTGGTGGTGCCGCTGAATCTGGTGGCGTGCGGGCGCTCTGCGGCTCCGCCTACGCCGGACGGGGACCTGTTGAACGCCGACGGGTCACCCGTGCTTCGGATCACTCCCCCCACCGGCGCGGACGACGCTCCCCTGAGCACCGAGATCGGTACCGAGGTAACGGGCGGAGTGCTCAGCGAGGTGGCGCTGGTCGACGAGGACGGCGACCGGGTGGCGGGGCGGATGCGGGCCGACGGCACCGGGTGGGTGCCGAACCAGCCGTTGGCGCCCGAGACCACTTACCGCGCGACCGTCACCGCCGCCAACCGCGATGGGCAGCGCAGCACGGTCGAGACCAGCTTCACCACCATGACCGAGCCGGAACGGCGTACCGACACCGGGCTGTACCTCCAGGACGGCGCCGAGTATGGCGTGGCGATGCCGGTGGTGGTGGAGTTTCACCAGCCGGTGCCGCCGGAGGCCCGGGCCGAGGTGCAGCGCCGGATGTTCGTCAGCACCGACCCGCCGCAGCCGGGCGCCTGGAGCTGGGTGGCCGACGGTCGGCAGGCGTTCTACCGGGCGCCGGAACACTGGCAGCCCGGCACCACGATCAGCGCCCGGATCGCGCTCGACGGCCACCCCACCGGCGACGACCGCTACGGCGACGCCGACCGGAGCGCCACCGCGACCATCGGGCGGGCACTGTCGATCGAGGTCGACAACGCCACCAAACAGATGACCGTCGAAGGCGACGGCGTCGAGGCCCGGAGCATGCCGGTGAGTCTGGGCAAGCCGAGCACCCCCTCCTCGTCGGGCAACCTGGTGGTGATGTCGCGCAAGGCCAGCACTATCTTCGACACCTTCGCCGAGCTGGGTGACGCCGGATATCGGGTGGAGGTGGCCTACGCGATGCGGCTCAGCTGGCAGGGGGAGTTCATTCACGCCGCCCCGTGGTCGGTCGGCGACCAGGGAGTCCGCAACGTCTCCCATGGTTGTGTCAACCTCGCCACCGCCGACGCCCAGTGGCTCTACGAAGTGATCAAGGTGGGTGACCCGGTGACGGTCACCGGCACCGAGCGGCAGATCGAGCACGGCAACGGCTGGACCGCCTGGGAACTGTCGTGGGACGAGTTCATCGAGGGCAGCGCGCTGCCGGTCGCCGACGATCCGACGGAGCTGGCGCTCGCGACGGCGCTGCCCGCCAACTGACCCGGGGCGGGGTGGCCGGACCGCCCGGCCACGCCGGTTACTCGCCGAGCGCCTTGGCCAGGAACTTCTGGCGGTCGACCAGGGTGCGTTCGATCCGGCCCTCGGCGACCGGCTCGCCGCCCGCGGTGACCCGGAGCTCGAAGAGCAGCCGCCGCCCGTCGACCTTGGCGAGGGTGGCGACCGCGGTCACCACAGTGCCGATCGGACTCGCGGTGGTGTGCTCCAGCTCCACCTCGGTGCCCACGGTGGTCCAGCCGGGGACGAGCTTAGGTGCGGTCGCCGCGACGGTGGCGGCCTCGGCGAGCGCCAGCACCCGGGGAGTGCCCAATACCGGCACGTCGCCAGAGCCCAACGCCTGCGCGGTGTCTGCGTCGGTGACGGTCAGCTCGACCTGTGCGGTGAGCCCTGCGGTAAGAGTTGGCTGCTGCTCCATATCGTCAGGGTAGGCGCCCAGCGCGGGTCATAGCACCCATTACCAGCCGTGGCGACGGCCGCGATTTACTCGGCATTAAGCTGTTCGCGTGCCGACGGACGCCACCCAGACAGAGTCTCCCGCCAGTAGCCTCGCCCCCGAGCAGCTCCCACCCGTGATTGACCGCCGGCGTCGCCGGATCATCGGCATGACGATCTGGGGGCTCGCCTTCGTCGTCGGCTGGCTCACCATCGGGCTGCCCACCGAACCGGTCTACATGTTCGTGTGGTTGTGGACCGCCACCATCGCCTGGCGCAACTTCGAGCCGTGGCGGGTGCACCTGGGGTTCGTCCGGGACTGGGCGCCGGTGGTGGTGCTCCTGGTCATCTACAACCTCTCCCGCGGCTTCGCCGAGTCGACCGACCCGTACGTCACCGAGTTGATCAACGCCGACGTGTGGATGTTCGGCTGGCTCACCGGCGGTCAGGTCCCGACCACCTGGCTGCAGGAGCACCTGTACGACCCGGACCGGGTGCACTGGTGGGACATGCTCGCCAGCTGGGTGTACTTCTCGCACTTCGTGTTGGCGATCGGCGTGGCGCTGGTGCTGTGGCTGCGGAACCGGGCCAGGTGGGCGGCGTTCATCCGGCGGTTCCTGTTTCTGTGCGCGGCCGGGCTCGCCACCTACTTCATCTACCCGGCGGCCCCGCCGTGGTGGGCCTACGAGCACGGCTATCTCACCGAAGCGGTGGACCGGATCTCCACCCGCGGCTGGGCGGAGCTTGGCCTGCACGGCGCGTACAACGCGTTGAACACCGGCCAGCTCGCCTCCAACCCGGTCGCCGCCATGCCCTCCCTGCATACCGCCTGGGCGCTGCTAGTGGTGGTGTTCTTCCTGCCGCAGCTGCGCCGGCGGTGGTGGCCACTGCTGCTGACGTATCCGTTGGCGATGACCTTTACCCTGGTGTATGCGGGTGAGCACTACATCATCGACGTGTTGGCCGGGTGGGTGTACGTCGGCTTGACCTTCTTGGTGGTCGGATTGGCGGAAAAGTGGTGGTGGGCGTATCGCGCACGCCAGCGCGCCGCAGCCGACGCCGAGCGCGGGGCCGGGGAGGCAGCTGCCGAGCCGGAAGCCGACCCGGCAGATGCCGAGCCGCTACCCAGACAGCGAAACAGCGAGACCGATGAGTTCGCGGTGGCTGCGGTCTCGGAAAGGGACGATAACCCGGCGCCGGAGCAGCGGGCGGCGGGTTGATCAGCCGGCTCCGGTGGCTCGGGTTCGCTGGCGGGGTGCTCCTCGCGGCGGCGGCGGTGCTCGCCGGGGCCGGGCCTGGGCCAGCACCAGCGACCCAGGCTGAGGCGCTCTGGGGGCCGGACTGGTGGTTCCGGCTCGGACTGCTCAGCTACCTTGGCGGGCTGATCCTCGTCGGCGGTGCGTGGTGGCGGCTCGGCCGGGCGTGGCGCGACCCGGAGCGCGGACCTTCTTTGCGGTGGGTCCTGGTCACCGGAGCGTTGTGGGCGGCGCCGCTGCTGATCGCGCCGCCGCTCGGCAGCCGGGACCTGTACGCCTACGCCTGCCAGGGCGCCGGCTGGCTGGCCGGCTACGACCCGTACGCGGTGGGCGCCGCCGGGAGTGACTGCCCCTGGCTGGCGTCGGTGCCGCCGCTCTGGCAAGAAACCACCACGCCGTACGGTCCGGTGGCGCTGCTGGCGGCGGCCGCGGCGGTGGCGGTCGCGCAGGCGTTGGCCACCGATTCGTCCGCGCAGCTCTGGTTGGCGCTGGCCGGGCTGCGGCTCGGTGCGGTACTCGGCGCGGTGCTGCTCGCCGCCGCCCTGCCCCGGCTGGCGCGCGCCTGCGGAGTCGCCCCCGGTGCGGCGATCTGGCTGGGAGCGATCAGTCCGCTGATCGTCGTCCACGTCGTCAGCGGAGGCCACAACGACGCGTTGGTGGCCGGGCTGCTCGTGGCAGGGCTGGCGTTGGCGGCGTCGGCTGCGCCGTCAGCGCAGGGGGCGGCCGGACGCGGGCCGGAGCCGGGCGTCCGAGGGTCAGCGGTGGTGGTAGCCGCTGGGGCGGCCATCGGCCTGGCGGTGGCGGTTAAAGTGACAGCGCTGGCTGCGTTGCCGTTCGTGCTGCTGTTGGTGTTGCGCCGGGGATGGTGGGCGGTGGGGCTGGCGGCGCTCGCCGCGGGCGGGTCGTTCGCGGCCGTAAGTATCGTGACCGGGCTCGGCGTTGGCTGGTGGACGGCGTTGACCGACACCGGCACCCTAGTCCAGTGGAGCTCGCTGCCCAGCGCACTGGGCATGGCCGCCGGCTACCTGCTGTGGGGACTGGGCGCACCGGGCGCCTTCGACACCGTGGTGGCGGTGGCCCGGACCCTCGGGGTTGCGGCTCTCGCGGTGCTCGCGCTCGTGGCGTTCTGGCAGGCGTGGCAGCGGCGCGACCAGGTCCAGGCGGTGGTGCTCCGGGCCGGGGTGGTGCTCGCTGCGGTGGTGATACTCGGCCCGGTGGTCTACCCCTGGTACGCGGTGGCGGCGCTGGCGGTGCTCGCCGCCTCGGTACGGTCGCTCCGGGCCCGCTCCTGGCTGGCGATCGCAGCGGTTGGCTTGACCGTGCTCACCCTGCCGAGCGGACTCGGGGTGCCGGTGCTGACCAAGTTCCCGGGCTCGTTACTGGTCGCGGCGGCGTGTCTGGTGGGCGGCGGCTGGTGGCTCTGCCGTTGGCGTCGGCGCCGGCAACCCGGGCCGGCCCTGGCGGCGCCGACCGAATCGCTGTCCGCCTGACCGGGCGCGGCTCAGCCGGTCCACGGCAGGTCATTCCGGGGCACCATCCGGAGTTGCGGGGCATTTCGGACATGGTTGGGCAGGGAGGGATCTTGCGTACGGAAAAGTCGGACATTCCGGTGTGCAAGATCCCTCCCTGCCCAACCATGTCGGGGTAACCAAGAAGGGCATGCCAGCTGGTGCGGGTACCCGTAGGTGCCTGAAAGCGGGCATGGCAAACCTCTCGCTCCACGGTCATCAATCGCAGCGGCGTGAGCTGCCGGGCACCAGTGAGGTTGTCACAACGTGGCCGGGGTAGCAGGTGCTGGCTGGGTGGTGTCGGTCGACTCGGCGGGGCGGAAGCGACGGAACGCCGGGTGGGTGGCGGCGATTGCGGCGATCGCGACGACCGCCAGTAGGCCGCCGCTGACCAGCGCGATCGTCGATGAGGTGAGGCCGCCGACCAGGCCGCCCCGGAAGTTGCCGAGGTGCGGTCCGCCGGCTACGAGGACGTGCTCGACCGAGCTCGTGCGGCCGCGGTGCGAGTCCGGCGTGGCGAGCTGCACGATCGCCCCGCGCGAGATCATCGAGACGGTGTCGGCGGCGCCGGCGATCGCCAGGCACCCGAGCGCTAACCAGAGTGAATGCGCGAAGCCGAAGCCGGCGAGGCCGATGCCCCATACGGCCGCGGCGACCAGCACCACCCAGCCAGGGCGCCTGGCCCGGGTCACCGTGCCGGAGAGTAGGCCCGCGCCGATCCCGCCGACAGCGATCGCCGACAGGAACAGCCCCAGCACTCGCGGGTCGCCCCCGAACCGTTCCTCGTTGACCAGCGGGAAGAGTGCGATCGGCATCGCGAGCAGGGTGGCGGCCAGGTCGGTGAGGAAGGCGCCGCGCAGTACCCGGTTGCGCACGACCAGGAACCAGCCGCTGAGCAGCCGCTGGCCGGTCGGCGCCTCGCTGCTGGTGGTGGGGGGAATCGCCGGCAGCCGCGCGACGCTGTAGAGCGCGATTCCGGTTGCGGCAGCGTTGATCAGATAGCAGGCGGCGACGCCCCAGTGGGCCGCGATGATCCCGGCCGCCGCAGGTCCAACGAGCATCGCGATCTGGAAGCTGAGGTGGTGCAGCGCGATGCCGGCCGCTACCTGGTCGCGGGGCAACAGCCGGGGGAGTACGGCCCGTCGGGCTGGTGCCCCCAGGCCAGCGGCGGCGGCCTGGGCGCCGATCAGGCCGAGCACCAGCGGCAGCGAGCTGATTCCGGCGAGCGCCTGGGCAGCCAGGAGGGTTGAGATCACCACTGCTCCGGATTTTGCCCAGAGCAGCAGCACTCGGCGGTCGAGCCGATCGGCGAGCGAGCCGCCGAACAGACTGAACGCAATCATCGGGACGACGTGTGCGACCCCGATCGAACCCACCCAGAACGGGTCGCCGGTGAGGTGCCAAACCTGGAGCATCAGCGCCACGACGGCGAGCTGGTGGCCCAATCCGTCGGCGGTGAGTCCGAACCAGAGCCGCCGGAAGGCAGGCGCGGTGCGTAGTGGGCGGGTATCGAGCAGCAGATCGGTCTTGGCGAGCAGGCTCATTCGGCATCGGTGGACGGGTCGAGATGGGCCACGACCCGGTCGTAGAAGCTGCGGTGTGCCAACGCCTCGGCGAGGTCGGCGACGACCCGTGCCAATGGGTACGGGACCTGGGCATCGAGCTCAGCGAGCGCGGATTCGGTGGCGCGCCACTCCGCCTCCAGTAGCGGGACCAGTTCCCGGCCGAGCGCGGTCAGGGACACCAGCCGGGTGCGGGCGTCGTCTCCGGCGCCGGCGGAGACCAGCCCTTCCCGCCGCATCACGGTGATCGTCTGGCTCATCGCGGAGTGGCTCACATCGACTTCGTGGGCGAGCGCCCGGATGGTCATCGGCCCGAGATGGTGGAGCCGGATCAGCGCCATGCTGAAGCGGGGCCGGACGCCGACCACGCCCCGGTCGGCGTAGAGGCGGGCGATGTCGTCGTTCATGCTCTCCAGCAGTTGGCGCAGCGGCCGGAGTCGGCTGGTCCGAGTGGGGTCGGCGGAGATTGTCACAGCGTTAATATAACAGCGCTCATATAATCTTCCCGGCGGGCCCGGCTATCGCCGGCGTCGGGGATAGCGGTGCGCCGCTGGATACACTGTTGACGATGACTGTCGGAGTAACCGTGACGGCGGAAGGGGCAAGGCGCGCATGCTCTTCGGTGACGAACACGTCCGGGTCTATGAGGAGACCGATGGCGCGGAGGGTCACATCTGGCTCAACGGCGCCCCGGTGCTGATCCTCACCACTACCGGGCGAAAGAGCGGCCAGCAGCGAAAGACGCCGCTGATCTACCAGCAGGTCGACGGTGGCTATGTGGTCGTCGCCTCGGCCGGCGGCGCCGACCAGCACCCGGGCTGGTTCCTGAATCTGCAGGCAGATCCGGAGGTGCGGGTCCAGGTGGGGGCCGACAAGTTCCCTGCTCGGTCCCGGGTCGCCGACCCGCAGGAGCGGGCGGCATGGTGGCCGGCCATGGCCCGGGTGTGGCCGGATTACGACAAGTATCAGACCCAGACCGAGCGGGAGATCCCGTTGGTGCTGCTCGAGCCCGCGATCATGAGCTGATGCGTCAGCCGCGGTCCGGCAAGGGCGCCGGCGCGCGCAGCGTCAACAGCGTGATCTCGCTCGGCGCGAAGATCCGCAACGGCGGCCCCCAGAAGCCGGTGCCGCGGGTGGTGTAGAGCTGGGTGCGGTCGCCGTGCCGAGTCAGGCCCTGCAAGGTCGGCTGGTCCAGCCGGACCAGCAGGTGGAACGGCCAGATCTGCCCACCGTGAGTGTGCCCGGACAGCTGTAGGTCGACCCCGTGCGCGACCGCTTGCGGGAGCTGTTTGGGCTGGTGGGCCAGGAGCAGCACCGGTAGCGCGGGGTCCGCGCCGGCCAGGGCGGTCGCCGGGTCCGGCCGGTGGCCCGGTGCCGCCGAGCCACCGGCGGTCGCGTCGTCCACCCCGGCGACGATCAGCTCGGACTCGCCGCGCCGGAGCACCAGATGGCGGTTGTGCAAGGATTCCCAACCGAGCGTCTGCAGGTGGTCCAGCCAAGACTGCGCGTCGCCGAAGTATTCGTGGTTGCCGGTGACATACACCTTGGCCAGCTGGGCCCGCACCTCGCCGAGCGGGGCGGCCTGCTCCCGCCGGGCCTCGACGGTGCCGTCGGCGATGTCGCCGGTATGGCAGACCAGGTCCGGCTGGAGTTCGTTGACCACCGTGGTCACCCGGGCTGACCATTGCCTTCGATCGATCGGGCCATAGTGGGTGTCGCTGAGCAGCACCACCCGGAGGCCGTCCAGGCCGGTGCCGAGCCGGGAAAGGGTCACCTCTACCTGACGGATCCGCGGGACCCGCATCGCCTCCCGGTAGCCCCAGGCCACAAGCGTGACCGTGATTACCACAACCGCACCGGCGATCAGTCGCGAGCGCAACGGGTCGGCTAGCCCTGCCACCGCCAGCACCGGCCGGATCAGGTTGCCCAGGAGCGACCAGGCGAAGAGCACCCAGACCACGCCGAGCATGGTGTCGCCGGTCCGGGCAGCCCAGTCGACCTGGCGGCCGTGCCCGCGTAAAAGCAGCCACGGCAGCGCCCCGGCCGCGCCGGCGAACCCGACGGTAGAGAGCGCGATCATCCAGGGCGGCCATGCCGTACCGGCCAGCGTCAGCGTCCACCAGGGCACCCCGAACAGCAGCGTCACCACGGCCGTGACCAGGGCTGTGAATCGTAGCGCCCGCCCGCGGCGGCTGGTGGCCTTCGCCGGGGTGGCGGCAGCCTCGGTCGTCATTAGTTCAGCGTAGCTAGCCGATCAGTGGTGGAGTGCGTACCGGAGGAAGGCGACGCCGTTGTCGAACCGGCGCTCGTCGAGCAGGTCCAGCTCGACTCGCAGCCCGTCCGGTAGGAATCGGGTGCCGCCCCCGACGATCACCGGGGTGACGAACATGTGGCACTCATCGACCAGCCCGGCGTTGAGGGCGTGGCCGGCGAGGGTCGGCCCGGCGACGGTTACGTCCCCGGCAGACTCCGCTTTCAGCTTTCGCACCACGGCCGGGTCGAAGCCGCGGTGCAGCTGTGTCCGTTCGCTGGCCGGCGCCGTCAGGGTGGTGGAGTAGACGACCTTGTCGGCGGCCTGCCACAACCGGGCGAACTCCAGCTCAGCCGGGGTCTGGTCGGGGAGCGTGTGCGAGGTTTCCCAGTAGGTCATGAGCTGGTACATCCGGCGCCCGTAAAGGTAGGTGCTGACCGACCGTTCCTGTTCGTTGATGAAGCTGTGCACCTGTTCGTCCGGCTTGTTCCAGTCGAATTCGCCGTCCGGGTCGGCCACGTATCCGTCCACGGACATGAGCATTGAATAGATGAGCTTTCCCATGGTTCCCGCTCCCTCGATTTCTGGTTGCAACTTGCAATCGGTCTCTACGCTAATCTAACCTGGTTGCATGCCGCAAGTAGCCCCGGCCCAGTCCGGGCGAACCGACCCGCACCGGTCGGGGTGCCCGATCAACCTGTCGTTGGAGGTCATCGGTGACACCTGGAGTCTGCTGATTCTTCGGGACATGATCTTCGGTGGCCGCCGCCACTTCCGGGAGTTGCTCGCCGGGTCGGTCGAGGGGATCGCCTCGAATATTCTCGCCGCCCGGCTCCGAAAGCTCGTCGAGCTCGGCATGCTGACCCGGCGGCAGGACCCCAGCCACAAGCAAAAGGCGATCTACAGCCTCACCGAGGCGTCGATCGAGCTGCTGCCGGTGATGGCGGCGCTCGGCAGCTGGGGGAGTCGGTGGTTGCCGGTCAGCGAAGAGCTGTCGGTGCGGGCGCGGGTGCTCGCCGAGGGCGGACCGGAGCTGCTAGACCGGTTTATGGCTGAGCTCCGGCACGAGCAGCTGGGCGGCCCACCGCCGGTCCCGGCGGCTGACGGCCGGAGCGTCCGAGAGCATCTCCAGCAGGTGTACGAGGCCACGCGGGAAGCTCGATGATCCGTCACGTGTCGCGGCTCATGTAGTGCGGGTGGCGGGTCCGCCGCTAGCCTGAATTAATGACGGTCACGACGCCTGGTAGTAGGCTGCGCCCGGTCGATCTCGGTAAGCCGAGAATGCGCGGCTGGCTGCACGCATACGCGGCGTTGGTGGCTGCGGTCGGCGGGTTGGTGCTGTGCGCGGTCGCTGCTTCCCGGCCCGGCGGCGTCGCGCCGCTGGTCAGCTGCGCCATCTACAGCATCACCGTGGTGGCCCTTTTCGGCGTCAGCGCGCTCTACCACCGGCGGGTCTGGGGCAAGCGGGGGTTCCAGCTCATGCGCCGGCTCGACCACTCGATGATCTTCCTGTTGATCGCCGGGACGTACACCCCGTTCAGTGTGTTGCTGCTCTCGCCCGGTGCCGCCACCGCCGTGCTGGCGGTGGTCTGGGGTGGCGCCCTTTTCGGTGTGGTGACGAAGCTCGCCTGGCCGCACGCGCCCCGGTGGCTGTCGGTGCCGCTCTACATCGGGCTGGGTTGGGTCGCGGTCGCGGTGCTGCCGCAGATCGCCGCCGCCGGCGGAACCACGGCGCTGGTGCTGCTGCTGGCCGGCGGCGTCTTCTACACCGGCGGCGCGCTGTGTTACGCGCTGCGTCGCCCGAACCCGTGGCCGACCGTCTTCGGCCACCACGAGTTCTTTCACGCCTGCACGCTGGTCGCCGCGCTGTGCCACCACATCGCGGTCTACTTCGTGATCTTCTGATCCGGTCAGCGGGGGAGTCGCGCCAGCACCGTGACCTCGCCCCGGTTGTGGTGCAGCTGCCGGGCGAACTCGACGGTGTAGCGTTCCCGCAGCACCGACAGACAGTCGGGGACGGCCCGGTGCGGCGCCCGGGCACCGGTCTTCAGGGTGACGATAACCGCCGCCCCGGGCCGGAGCCGGGGGGCGAGGTCCCGCATGACTTGGCAGCTGCGGACCGGATCCATCCGCATGTCGTTCGCGGCGAGATCGAAGCGCAGGTCGGTCCGGCGGAAGAACTCCCCGGCGGTGGTCCGCACGTGGGTGACGCCTGGGTCGGCGGCGACCCGCGGGTCGAGGTCGCCCGGGTCGACCGCGTGCACGGTTAGCCCACGGCGCCGCAGAATCCGGGTCCAGCCACCCGGACTGGCCCCCAGATCCACCGCCCGGCCGGTGGTGGGCACCGCCGCCGGAACCAGCTGGCACAGCTCCTCCAGCTTGAACTCGGCCCGGGAGACCTGGTCGGGGCCGCGGGCCAGTCGGACCCGGCCGCCGGGCCAGTCCGCCAGGCTGTCGGCGAGCCGATTCACCCCGATCGAGACACCCTCGTCGCTGACGCAGCAGGAGAGCACGTGGGCCGCGCCGGAGCGGCGGACGCGGTAGCCGGCGGTGGTGAGCGCCTGGCTCACCCGCGAGCCCAGGTCACGGACGCCGTAGCCGACCCGCGGCTCGCCGCTGAACCACACCTGCACCGACACCTCATCACCGGCCGGCTGCTCGGCGCCTGCGGCTGCTTTGGTGGCCGCTGCTTCGGCGACCGCCGCCGCGGCGACCGCGTCGAGGTCGTGGCTGGCGGGCCCGGTCAGGCGGGCCCGCTCGACGCTGAGGTGCCGGACGCAGACCAACGGCCGGTCCCGGCAGGCGGCGGCGACCTGCTCGACGGTCGGGTCGGCGGCGGCGATCACCCCGAGGTCGGCGCCGAGCCGGGTGACCGGCAGCGCCGGGCCGAAGGCCGCGCGCAGCTCCGCGACTGCCGGGCGGAACGACTCGGCGGCCGCGGAGAACATCACCCGCCCGGTCCCCGGCATGCAGGCAGGCTACCCAACCGCGGCGTCTCGGCCGCGACGGCCCAGGACGCCGCGGACCGCGCGCGCCGGTGCCGGGTCACAGCACCCGGGTGACCTGCTCGCGGCGCTGCCGCTCGGCCAGTCGGGACCGGTCGAGGTTGGCGCAGACCACCACCGAGGCCCCGGCGAGCAGCGGCGCCAGCAACCAGACCACCGGTTGCTCATGCTCCGCCGCGTCCACCAACAGCCGGTCGCCCTCGGCGATACCGTGCCGGGCGGCGACCCCGTCGGCCACCGTGGCCCATTCGTGGAAGCTGGTGCCGTCGACGGTCGCCGGGTCGGTGCCGCGGATCAACCCGTACGCCGGCGGGGTCGGCGGATGCCGGAGCACCTCCGCCAGGTAGTCGCGGTAGCCCCCGGGCACCTGGGCCAGTTCGGCGGCGCCCGGTGCGAGACCTAGCACGAAACGGTGGTGGGCGTCGGGGACGTCCTCGAGCCAGTCGTCGAGCCGCGCAGCCGAGACGAAGGTGGCGTCGAGCGGCTCATCAGCGCCGGGTTCGAGCACCGGCAGCCCGGCGGTCGCGGCCGGCCGGAACGACACCGTCACCCCGGCCGACCAGGCGCCCAGCAGCACCGCGGCGGTTTGCCAGTGCGGCGGTAGCAGCACCGCGGCCCGGTCACCGGGGCCGAGACCGCAGCCGTCGCGAAGCAGCCCACTGGTGCGCGCCGCCCACGCCCCCAGCGCCCCGGCGGTCAGCTCGGTGCGCTCCCCGGTCGCGTCGTCGTAGTAGGTGAAGAGCGGCCGGTCATCAAGGCCGGTCAGCAGGGGCATGGCGGCAGGGGCGAGCGCAAGATCCATCGAACAACCTTCGGTCGGCGCGACAGTTCATCCACTTTACCGAGCCCACCGCGTACGATCGCGGAACCAGGGGGAGGGGATCATCATCGGAGCCGTCGACTCAGCCCAGCAACAAGCCCGCCGCGCCGCGCGGAGCAGCGTGCTCGACCGGTTAGCCCGCGTCGGGCTGGTTTTCCGGGGTGTACTTTATGCGTTGATCGGCATTCTGGCGGTGCAGATTTCGTTCGGCCAGCCGGCCGAGGACGCCGACGACAGCGGCGCGATCAGCACGATCGCCGCCCAGCCGTTCGGCACAGTGGTGCTGTCGCTGATGCTGGTCGGTTTCGTCGCGCTGGCGCTACTGCAACTGCTCGAGGTGCTCCTCGGGATGGGCAGCCCTGGTGCCCGGGTGGTCGCCGCCGCCCGTACCGTCCTTTATGGGATCCTGGTGGCGACCATCGCCACCTTGCTGTTCGCCGGCGACGACGGGGACTCCGGCAACGAACAGGCCCGCGACCTCACCGCCTGGGCGATGGGCCTGCCGGGCGGCCGGTTCCTGGTGGCGGTGGCCGGGTTGGTGGTGCTCGGCGTCGGGCTGCACTCGGCGTACCTGGGGCTGACCCGGAGGTTCCTGGCGGACCTGCGCACCCACCAGCTGTCGGGCCCGGCCCGGACCACCGTTGCGGCGCTCGGGGCGATCGGGTACCCAGCACGCGGGGTCATCATGATTTTCGCGGGTCTCTTTCTCGGGCAGGCGGCGGTCGAGTACGACCCGGATGAGGCCAAGGGAGTCGACGCGACGCTGCGTTCGTTCGCCGAGACCGGGGCCGGTCCGTGGCTGCTGACCGTGGTCGCGGTCGGCTTGCTGGTCTTCGCGGCCTACTGCTGCTTCGACGCGCGGTATCGGCGGCTCTGACCCTTACCGCTCGGCAGCGGTCGCCTGGTGCGCCCCGGCGGTCGGCTCGGTCGGGTCAGCCAACGGCCTCGCTGACCTGGTCCCGCCCGCCCCGTTTGGCCTGGTAGAGCGCGGCGTCGGCGAGCTCCATCAACATGGCGACCGGTGTCTCCGGTGGCGCCAGCAGCGCGGTGACGCCGATGCTGACGGTCACGAACTCGTTCGGGGCCAACGGATTCGGTTCGCGCATCGCGGCGACTGCGCCGCGGAGCCGCTCCGCCGCCGCCCGGGCGTCCGCTCCGGGTGTGTCCGGCAACACCACCGCGAACTCCTCGCCACCGAACCGGGCTACCAGGTCGCTGTCGCGGACCTGCTCGCGGAGCACCTGGGCGACTCGCCGCAGGCACCGGTCGCCGGCGCCGTGGCCGAAGTGGTCGTTGTAGAGTTTAAAGTGGTCGATGTCGACCATCGCCAGGCCGATCGGCACGTGGGACGTCTGGGCCCGTCCCCACTCGGCGTTGAGGACCTGCTCCAGACTTCGCCGGTTCGCCAGCCCGGTCAGTGGGTCGGTGGCGCTCAGGCGGGCCAGCCGGCGGTTAGCCAGGGCGAGCTCCTCGGTCCGTTCGGCGACCTTCCGCTCCAACGACGCGTAGACATCGGCGTTGTCTAGGGAGACCGCGAGCTGGCCGGCGATCAGCATCACCGCGTCCAGCCGGTCACTTGAGAACGCGCCCTGGATCAGCCGGTTCTCCAGCACGACCAGCGCCTGCAGCCGGCCCCGGACCATAATCGGCACCACCAGCAGTGCGCACCGGTCCAACCTGGCCAGGTACGGGTCGGCGGCGAACCGGTCGTCGCGGCTGGCATCGGAGACCACCAGTGGCTGCCGGGTGCGTTCGGCGTAGCGCACCGCTGTGACCGGGACGAGTCGGCGGCCGGCGGCACTGTCGAGCGGCACTTGACCATCCTCGGCCGGGACCGCCACCTGCCAGCCGGCGCCGCCGGCGCCGCCGACGAGCAGCTGCACGCCGGTCGCACCGGTCATCTCGCTGAGGACCTCGACCACCCGGGCCCGCAGCCCCACGATCTCGGTCTGGGAACTGAGCGCCTGCGACGCCGCCAGCACACCGAGCAGGTCGATGGTGCCGGGCAACAGGTCTGCGTCCGGCTGACCGGCGTGGCCGGTCGCCGCTGGCGCCGGTGCGGCGAGTTCGGGGTAGGCCTCGTCGAGCTGTGCGACCTTGGCGGTCGCCCCCCAACTGAGGTACGCCTGGCGCGCTTCTGTCTGTAGTTCGCGCGCCCCGCGCTGCGCTCCCTGCGCGCTGTAGAAGGCCGCTGCCCGCTCCGCGATCAGCGCGCGGTGCCATGGGCGGGTGCCGCCCGCGACCGTTTGCCGGGCCCGGTCGAAGTCACGAACGGCACCGGCGGAGTCACCAAGGGCCCAGGCCCGTTCGGCTCGGGCTAGCCAATGCAGGTGGTGGAAGTTCATCGGGGCGTCGTCGGCCCGGGCCGCGAACCAGTCCAGCTCGCTATCGAGCGCCGCCAACCAGCCGGGGTGTTCGTCCGCCGAGACCGTGGGGAGTTCGGCGGCGAGCGCCAGCACCCGCAGCAGGTGTCCGATCGTGGTCGGATAGATCGCCGGCACCGACGGCAGCAGCTCACCCAGCGCGGTACTGTGCCGGCGGAGGGCGACCGGGTCGCCGAAGAAGACCGCCGCCAGTCCGCGGCTGACGTGAAAATTGTGGGCGACGTTCAGGTTGCCCGGGGGAGGGTCGGCGGGGTCCGGGTCGGGCCCGGTCGCGGCGTCCCCCCGCAGCTTCGCTACCAACCACCGGAACATGGCGATGTTCTGTGCCGCCAGCAAGTTACCGGTCCGCTCGGCGAACGCCAGGCCGGCGTCTACTTCGGTGACGTAGCTGTCGAGCGATGGGTCGCTGTCGAAAAGGTCGTATGTGGAGACGAAGTAGGTGTGGCACGCCTTCTGCAGGTTGCCGCCTCGCAGCAGTCCTTCGCGGGCGTATTGGACCGGCGCCGCGTGCGCTTCCAGCGGTTCGAACCAGTGGCCCACCGCCACTTCGTACAGGAACAGCGCTTCCGAGGCGTCCGGTTCGTAGCCCCGGTCCCGAGCTACCGCGAGCACCCGTCGTAGCGCCTTATACCCGGCCTGGTAGTCCTGTCGCAGGCCGATGGTGACGAACGGGACATGCCCGAGCGGCGCGACCAGGGTGGCGCAGGGGCCGCCGTCGAACCACATTCGCACCGAGGCCAGCGTCAGCCACACCAACGCGGACAGATCAGAGAAGTACGCCGGCGCCATCAGTCGTGCGATCAGTGTGCCGGTGGCGACCAGCACCGGATCGGTGTTCTCCGGCCGTTGTCGATCGGTGCTCTCGTCCTGCTCCAACCAGCGGTACAACGGACCGAGGTCTGGTTCGTCGGGCGCGCCGCCGGCCTGGGGCCGCACCGGTGGGTCGTACCCGAACGAGCGGAGCCGATCGAGGCCGAGCGCTACCGCTTGGTCGCAGAGATTGCGGTTGCTCAGGCTGCAGACCTGGACCGACGTGGCGTTGAGCCACTGGGTGGGGGCCGGGTCGAGCGCTTCGATGCGGTCGAAGACGGCATCCGCCTCGTCCAGCCGGCCGAGGCTGTACAGGGCGGCGTGCCGGGCGACGTGAAGGTCGACCAGCACCGGGTGGTCGCTCTGGTCGGTCAGCCGGACGGCGGCGGCGAGCAGCACCTCGACCGCTGCGTGGTTACTCAGCAGCCGGGCTTCGTCGGCGGCGCGCCGAAGCAGCGACGCTGCATGCCGCGCCTCGGCGGGATCGTCGATCGCGTCGACCACCGGGAGGTACTGTTCGGCCGCCGCGGTCGCCAGCGCCGGTTGCCGGGCCAGCCGCCGGGCCAGCGACAACCGCAGCTGCCGTCGGCGTTCGGCGGTGACCCCAGCCAGCACCGCTTCCTGCACCCGGTCGTGGCGGAACTGCAGATACTCTTCGCCGCCGTGTTCCCGCTGCAGCAGGCCACCGGCGAACGCCGGCCCCAGCGCCGGCTCCAGCTCGGATGCTGCCACGCCCGCCGCGACCTGGAGCAGCGCCGGTCGTACCCGCCCGCCGAGGCAGGCCATGCTCTGCAGCAGCCGCTGCGTCGCTACCGGCAACGCCTCGGTCCGCTGGGTGGTCAGCAGCCCGATGTCGGTCCAGCCGAGCCGTCGGGCGATCGCCTCGGCGTCCCAACGCCAACCGGCCGCCTCCGGTTCCAGCAGGCGTTCCTGGCGCAGCCCGTGGAGCAGCTCCACCGTCTCGTAGGGGCTGCCGCCGGTGGCCGGGCCGATGAGCGCGGCCAGGTCGGTGGCCGATTCCGCAGGCAGGCGCAGCATCTCGCGCAGCAGGCTACTCAGCCCGGCGGGGGAGAGGTTGCGGAGCGGTACCTCCAGCACCGGGCTCTCGACCCGGCGCCAGCGTGGCAACAACTCGGCGAGCCGGCCATGCTTGGTGTCCTCGTCGTCCCGGTAGGCGCCGACCAGTAGCAGGCCGGCCATGGGCTGGTCATCGGTGAGGATGAGGTCGATGGCGTTGAGCGGGGTCGACGCGGCCCACTGTAGGTCGTCGACGAAGAAGACGACCGGTCGCTCCGGCGAGGCGATCTCCCGCAGCATCGACAGCGCGCTGCGCGCCAACCTGGCCGGCAGCGTGAGCGGATCCCCCACGATCGGCTGTGGCGCGATCCGCAGCAACGGGGCCAGCTCGGGGACCACCGCCGCGATCAGCCCGGCCTGCTCGCCGAGCGCTCGGCGCAACCGCCCCCGTAGGTCGGATAGTTGTTCCTCTGGCTCCGCCAGCAGCAATTCGGCGAGGGTGCGGAAGCACTGCCGGATCGCGTCGACGTCTGGGTCTTGGCGGTATCGGTCGAACTTGCCGGCGACGAACCGGCCGCCAGCGGCGGTGACCAGCGGACGTAGCTCGGTCACGAGGGACGTCTTGCCGACCCCGGAAGCGCCACTGACCAGCAGCCCTCGCAGCTCACCGGCGCGGGCCCGGGCCAGCGCCTGGCGCAGGGTAGCTAGCTCTTCCTCGCGGCCTACCGGTCGCAGCGGCGACACCAGCCCGGTGGGGTAGTCGTGGGTGCCGAGCGGGAGTGGGCCGCCGCCGGCCGGCTGGCCCACCTGGGACAGGTCGTATGCGACCCCTTCCGCGCTTTGGTAACGGTGGTCTGGCTCCTTGGCCAGTAGCCGCATGATGATCGCGGAGAGCGTGGCCGGCAGTGCGGGATCGCGCTGATCCGGCGGAGCGGGGGTCCGGGCGAGATGGTCGTGGCTTAGCCGTAGCGGATCTCCGGTGCCGAACGGGGGTCGACCCGTAGCCAGCTCGTATAGCAGGGCGCCGAGCGCGTAGAGATCTGCTCGCTGGTCCACCTCGCGGCCGGTGCGACCGGTCTCCTCCGGCGCGAGGTAAGGGAGGGTAGCTGCGAGGTCGTCGGAGTCTCGGTGGGCGGGGTGCTCCTGCGCCAACGGGGCCGCCAGCGAGAAGTCGACCAGCTGGGGCTGGTGCCCGGATTCGGCGACGACCACCGTGCTTCGGCTGAGCCCATGATGGATGACGCCCTGCTGGTGTACCGCCGCGATGACCCGGGCCAGCCCCGTCGATAGCGGGAGCAGCCGTTCGAGCGGTAGCGGCAGAGCGGCGCTAGCCAGCGATCCGCCGGGGGCCCCAGCGAGCACGATCGACCGGGGATAGGCCGCACCGTCCACCAGCTGCGGCACTCCGGGAACCCCGGCGAGCCGGCGAAGCAGATCCTGCTCGTGGCGGATCCGGCTGGCCCAGTCCGGGCCGAGCAGCTCCCGGCGCAGCAGCCCATCGGCTCGACCGGCCCCGGGCAGCCGCGTCAATCGGACCCGCGGGCTTTCAAAGAGCACAGGGAATTGCTCGCCATTACCAGCAGGCACCGCGAGGATGCCTACCGGATCGTGGACCGCCCCCCTGGTTGTCACTACATATCATTCCTACACCTTCACGCTGTGTATTTCCAGCGGGTGTCCGGCGGTTATCCGGATGCGGTCTCGGTCGGCGCCACCCGGCAAGCGCTGGACCGGGTCGAAGCACGACTCTTCGACGCCGCCCGGGCGCCTGCGTGACCGGTGGCCCCCACCGAGCTGGTGGGGACCACCGGTCACGCGGCCGGTTATGCGGAGTGGGGTGATGCCACTACTCGAAGCGGGGCCCCATGGTGTGACACACCTGCGACAGCGTCCAATCCTCGACCGTCACCTCACCGGCGGCGACCTCGGTCTGCCGGAATTGGGGCTGGTAGCCGTCCTTGGCGACGATCACATCGAGCGGACTGTGCCGGTGGTCTAGCCAGTAGGCGTAACCACCGTCCGCGTCGGTGTAGCGGGTCACCTCGCTCACCCAGGTGCTCAGGTGCACCGTGGCTGACGCCAGCGGCGCCTCGTCACCGGCGCAGCTGCGGGCGGTGACGGTCCCGGTCAGCTTGCCCCAGGTGTCCGGCGGGGTCACCGCCATCGTCACTGAGACCGGCTCCATCCGGTACGGCGAGTCCTGGGCCAGCAGCACCGTTGCGTGGTAGAAACCTGGCTGCGGCATCCCCGCGGTCAGCCCCAGTGTCACCTCCAGGGTCTCGCCGGGAGCCACCGTCGCCGTGCCCGGCTCGACCGAGAGCCACTCCGCCTCGGTGTCGGAGTCGCACTGGTCGAAGCCCGGCAGCAGCTCCACCTGGCTGCTCGGGTTCATCCCCGAGGGAGAGCCGCCGACCCGGTAGAGCCCGCAGGCGCTGCCGGCCCGGAAAATCGCCTGGTTGGCGTTGGGCAGCCGGCTCCAGGAGTCGGTGGCCGGATCGTAGGCGAAGCCCTCGTTGGTGATCCGGCCGTCGCTCGCCCCGCCGGAGACGAGCAGCTGACCGTCCGCGGTGTGGTAGGCCGATCCCCAGAGATCGACGGGCAGCTCCGCCACCGGGCTCCACTCGTCCTGCCACGGGTCGTACACGTACGCCGCGGTGGTCGGCTCCGGGTCCGCGGTGCCACCCGCGCAGTAGAGCAGTCCCTCGATCGCGCCGCAGGACGGGTAGGCGATCGCCATCGGGTAGCTGGCGAGCGTCTCCCAGGTGTCGGTGTTCGGGCTGTACCGCTGCACCTCGTCGGTGTACGGGGCACAGCTGTCGGTGGTGCAGCCGCCGACGACGTAGAGCTCGTCGTCGAGCACCGCCGAGCCACCGTTGGCGAAGGCCACCGGTGATGGGGCGACCGTGCTCCACTCATCGCTGGCCGGGTCGTAGCGCAACGTCGCGACGATCTCGGCGCCGTCGGAACCCCAGCCGCCGGCCAGGTAGACCATCCCGTCGATGACCCCTTCGGCGGCCGAGTGCCGAGGCGCCGGCATGTCGCCGAGCTGTTCCCACTCCTGCGCCACCGGGTCGTAACGGTATACATCATCGAGGGCACCACCGGTGGTGAGACCGGCGTAGCCACCGAAGGTGTAGACCTGCCCGGCCACCGTGACCGCGGCGTTGTCCATCATGTTCCGCGGCGTCGACGGCAGGTCCAACCACGGGCCCGCGGCCGGAGCTGCCTGCGTGGAGGCAGGCCCGGCGCCGCCGAGCACCGCGTCGGGCGCGATCCCGGCCAGCTCCGCCGTCGACCGGTAGGTGGGGATGTGCTGGGTCGGTGCCCCGGCCTCGGCCAGGATCTCCGAGCTGGGCACGGTGCTGCCGTCGGCCCGGAGTATCTCCGAGCCGCCGGTGCGCTGGCGGAACTCCAACTCCACCGGGGCGCCACCGGTGTTGGTGACGGTGAAGCCGGCGTTGCCGGATCCGCCGAGCGGCACCTCTGCGCTGACCTCCGCCGGCTCCACCAGCAGCTCCCCGGCGGGCAGCGCCAGGTCCTGCCGGACGACCCAGCCACTGTCCACCTCGACCTCGTGGGTCCGCTCGGCGTACGCCGGCGCGTGGGCGGTCACCTCCTGGCCACCGGGCGGGGAGACGAACAGCGCGTAGAACCCGTCGATCAGCGCCGGGTCGCCGGCGGTGTGGACCGACCGGGTGCCCTGCTGGGGATCCGCCGAGTTGTGGACACTGGCGTTCACCACGCCGTCGCCGGTGTTCTCATCGGTCACGAGCCCGGCGACCAGGCCACCGTCGACCGGGCCGCAGTTGAAGTCGCCCCGGCTGGACCAGTCGAGGGCATTCTCGAACACCTGCACCGAGTCGCTGTGCCAGAGATCGGGCGTGTTACCGAAGCTGGTCCCGTGCATCGACAGCAGCACGTGCCGGTTCTGGTCCCGCTCCTGCACGCCGATGCCGCCGCCCGTGATGCCGGTGTCGCTGTTGATCGCGTTGGCGATCACCATCCGGCCCTCGCCGCCGTAGTTCTGGAAGTAGCCGGTGTACTTTGTGTACTCGGTGGTGTTGTGGAACAGTTCCTGGCCGAGTTCGAAGCCGTCGAGCAGCGGGTGCTCCTGCACCACCTGGTAGCCGGTGTAGTCGATGTCGTAGAAGAGCGGAGCGCCGTGCTCGCTCGGGTTGTCGAGGTACATGTGCAGCAGCCGGATTCCGTTGCCCCCGGTGCGTCCGTCCCAAGTGTCCAGAAACACCACACCGGTGCCGGCGGCGTCGGTCTCGGCGAGGAAGTCCAGGAACATCTCCTCAGTCGGGTGGGAGGCCCGGTTGAGGACGATCACGTCGAAGGCGGACATGTCGTCATCCCAGTCGACCTGCTGGCCACCGATGCCGCGCCGCTGCAGGTGGTCGACGATCTCGTAGTCGCCGAGTACACCGACGTCGGCGGAGAACTGGTAGCCGGGCGCCGACGCGCAGACCTCCACCCGCGGTGACAGGTCCACTGTCTGGTTGCCGCTGCCGACCTCGACGGTCCGCTCCAGAGTCTCGTATCCCGCGTACTCCGGCGTGACCTCCAGGGTGTAGCTGGCATCCGCCGGCACCTGCAGCCGGTACCGTCCGGTGAACGGGTCCGAGTAGGTGGTCAGCTCATCCCGGCCCGCCACGCTCACCTGCGCGTAGAGTGGCCAGCCCTGGTCGGAGCCGTCCCGGACCAGCCCGCTGACGGCGACCAGCGGCGCAGTCGTCAGCGAAAAGTCCGCAGTGGTGGTCTCATTGGCGGCGATGGTCACGTCGGCCGTGCCGTCCAGGTGGCCGAAGTGTGTGGTGGTGATGGTGTAGTCGCCTTCGGAGAGCCGGAGCATGTAGCCGCCGTCTGGGTCGGTGACGGTCTCCCGCACCGGCTCGGAGTCGGTGGCCACGACCGCACCGGCGACCGGGTCGCCGGTCTCGGCGTCGGTCACCGTGCCGGTGAGGGTGCCGGCGAGGCCGACCGGCGCGGATCGCAGCAGCGCCAGCGCATCCAGCCGCCCCTCGCCGTAGACGTTGTTGCGCTCCGGGGTGCCGCCACACTGGAGGTCCTCGGTGTCGACGGCGGTCTGGTCGAGCAGCGCCCGGGTGGTGGCGGTGTCGCCGACCAGGGCCGGCGCCGCCGACCACAGCAGCGCCACCGCGCCGGAGACGTGCGGGGCCGCCATCGAGGTGCCGCCGATGGTGTCGTAGTCGTCCTCGGGGACGGAGGAGAAGATCCCGACCCCGGGGGCGGAGATGTTCGGCTTGACCGTGCCGTCCTGCCCGGGTCCACGGCTGGAACCGTCGGCGATCCGGTCGTTGACGTCGTAGGCGCCGACCGAGTACGTGAGGCTCCGGCTCCCGGGTGCGCCGCTGCTCTCGCAGCCGCGGACGCCGTGGTTGCCGTTGGAGAAGATGCTCAGGATGCCGGAGGCGTCCCAGGCCTCGATCACGTCCTCCATGAACGGATCCTCGGTGGTCGGATTCGTTGTGCCCCAGGAGTTGTTGATGAGGTGGGGGCGCATGCCGGCGTCCGGGTTCTCACCGTTGAGGTCGGTCGGCTCCAGCAGCCACTCGCCCGACGCGATCAGCGTCGCGTCGTTCGGGCAGCAGCCGTTGGTGGTGATCCAGGTGGCGCCGGGCGCGATCCCGAACCGGTGCTCGTCAGTGCTGCCGACCATGGTGCCCATGACGTGGGTGCCATGGTCGCGCCGGTCACACGGCCCGTCGGCGCAGTGCCCGTCGCTGTCGAACCAGTTGTAGTTGTGGTCGAAGGTGCCGTCGCCGAGGTTGCCACGGTACTTGTCGACCAGCGCCGGGTGGTCGTACTGCACCCCGGTGTCGATGTTGGCGACCACGATGCCTTCGCCCCGGGTGTTGAACTCGTCCCAGGCCTGGTCGGCGTTGATGTTCGTGACGCCCCACTCGACCGCCGGCGCGGCGCCGGCGTCGGTGCCCAGCTCGGGCTGGACCGCCTCGTACTCGACCGGCGCGTACAACCCCGCCACTTCGGTTCGCTCGGCGAACCGCTCCGCCAAGGCGGGGCTGCCGTCGTGCACATAGATGGCGTTGGTGGCCCAGAAGGAGCGGTACTCCAGACCGCTTTCATCCAGCACCCGGCGAACACCTGGCTGGCTCACCGCGGCCGTGTCGCGCAGCGCATCGGCCACCGCTTCACCCCGCGCCGCCCAGTCGTCGATCTGCTGAGCTTCGGACAGGTCGGCTTGGTCGGCGAAGCGGATCCAGAAGTCCGACACCCCGTCGGTGTCGAACGAGCGCTCCAGCTCGGGCTGGATCTTCTCGGCGGGCGGTGGGGCCTGGCCCTGATCGCCGCCCAAGGCCGGCTCGGCGTGCGCCGCCCCCGGTCCGGTTAAGATCATGCCGGCCGCTAACGCGGCCGACATCAATACTGCCGTTCGTTTCATCGAGTTCCTTTCAGAGGCTCGGCCAGACCGACGCGCGACCGCCGCGACTGTGCCGGGCTACGCGGCCAGGTGACTGGGCGGCTAGGCAGGTTGGTAGGGATCCCGGGGGGAGGGACGTGGGCGGGGTTCCTCGTCTTCGGTGGGCGGCTCGTCGCCGGGAGCGCCCGGTTCGCTACACATCGGATGGCCAGCAGACAACCTTCATGGCAGCTCATGCTCCTGCCACCGGTGCGGTCGTCGCTATCCAGCGGATGCGTTATTCAACGTGCGGCGACTACGCGGTGGACTCTGCGTCGCCCTCCTCGGCGAACACCCCCGCCGCCACCGCGCTGACCGCCAACGCGGTCCGGGACGACACTCCGAGCTTCCGCATGGCCGAACGAAGCTGCTGGTCAACCGTGGCCGGTGACTTGACCAGGATCCGGCCGATCTCCCGGTTGGTCTTGCCCGCGACCACCAGCCGAACCACCTCCAGCTCCCGGGGTGAGAGCCGGTCTCCGTACCCTTTGCGGCCGCCCCGCCACAGCCGTGGCACTACCGCGCCGTGCTCCCGCAGCCGCTGGGCCACCCGGTCGGAGTCCCCACGCGCGCCCAGCGTGGACAGCCGCTCGTAGACCTGAGAGAGCAGTTCGCGGCCCGACTCCGGGTGGCCGCCGGCGAACAGCGCCTCGGCCTGCCGCTCCCGGGTAAGCAGCGCCTCGTACGGGCGGGGAAGGGCCTCCCATGCCCGGGCCGCCCGGGCGAATCCGGCCACGGCCCGGGCGTGCTCGCCGGTGGCGGCGGCGAGCGCAGCCCGGCACACCGCCAGCGCCGCGCGGGGGCCGGGAGCATCCCGCTTGTGCAGTCCGCGGGCGAACTGCCGCACCAGCCGGGTCGCCGCATCGACGTCTCCGGCGGCTAGCAGGGCGGTCACCCGGGTTGGTGCGATATCCACCGCCCAGAGCCAGGTCCGCTTCGTGGCGACCGCCCGGATCGGCTCGTCGGTGATCCGCAACGCCCGGTCGACCTGCCCTTCGGCGAGCCGCAACCGGGCGAGCGCCGCGGCGGGCTCGACCGTGTCGTGGACTGCGCCGTGGCGGTTCGCCTCCGCTAGGACCTCCTGGAAGCGCTGCTCGGCGGTGCGCCACTGGCCCGCCGCGGCCGCGAGCCGGCCAGCGAGTCGGGCCGCCGCCAACGAGGTGCTCGGCCGGTCCCGGTCGGCCTGTGCCAGCTCGGATGCCCGCCGCGCCAGCCCGTCCCAGTGGCCGGTGAACCAGTCCAGATTGGCCAGCTCCAGCAGGATGTTGTAACGCAGTCGGACCAGGTCTTCGGCGTCGGCCAGGGCGAGCGCGGCGGTCAGGCGTTCCCGCGCCTCCCGGTACCGGCCCCAGATCAACGCGCCGGTGGCGATATTCGTGTTGATCCGGCACACGTCGTGCCGCTCGACCGAAGTCGCCGCGTCGGTGGGCAGGTCGGCGATCACCTGCCACGCCTCCTGTTCGCCGAGCATCAGCAGCGCCGCCGCCCGGTTGCCCGCCAGCGACCGGCGTTCGGCGGTCGTGCGCAGCCGGGGCAGCAGCTCGGCGGCGCGGTGCAACCAGCGCAGGTGGGTGCTGGCTGGCCACGGCCCCGCGTACGCCCATCCGAGCAGGGTCATCGCGCGGGCCGCCTCCATCGGGTCGCGGTCGAGGTAGGTCACCGCCTGCGCCAGCTCAGACAGCGCCGCCTCGGCTTCCCCCTGGTTGATCAGCAGCCGGCCGAGCGGGTTGCGAATCTCCGCCTGCTGCTGCGGGGTGAGGTCGGGGGAGTCGAGTGTGGCGCGCAGCGTTCGCACCAGCTCGTGGTGCAGCTCGTCGACCGGCTCCCGGCGGGCCAGCGTCGCCGAGGCCGCCGTGGCGGCGATTCGGGACCGGTCGGCCGGCGGCAGGGGGGCGCGGCGCAGCAGCTCGATGAGTAGCTCGACCGCGCCGGAGTGGTCGCCGGAGTCGATGGACCGGCCGGCGGCGAGTTCGGCGAAGTGGGCCCACCGGGCGGTCTCCCCGGCCGCCCGAAAGTGCCGGGCCAGCTGCGCGACCGGCGGTGGCTGGTGTCGTTCCAACGCCCGACCGGCCCGTAGGTGCAGGGCGGAGCGCTCCGCGCTCGGGATCGACTCGTACACCGCGCTGGCGGCGAGCCGGTGCCGGAACCGCCACCGGCCAGGGTCGGTCTCCGCGAGTAGCCCGCTGGCGGCTGCGGCCACGATCCCGGCCTGGCAGGATCGGGTGGCCAGGCCGGCGGTGGCGGCGAGGACCGACTCCGCGGCGGGTTCGGACACCACCGCGGCCGCGCGTAGAACCTGCTGCGCCACCGAGGACAACCGGCCGACCCGCTCTCGGGTGGAGTCCCGCACCGTGGGCGGAACCTGTAGTTCGTGCACGCTCAACCGCACCCACTGGCCGTCGCGGAGGACGAGATCCGCCCGGTCGTGCAGCAGCCGGACCGACTCTTCCAGGACGAGCGGCACACCCGCGGTCCGTTCATGCAGGTAGCGGGCGAACTCGTCGGAGATCGGTTCACTATCCAACATCGACGACACCAGTGCGGCGGTCGCGGGTTGGTCCAGCGGAGCCAGCGCCATCCGCAGCTGCGTGCTGCCGGCGGGTAGCCGGGACGACAGCCGCAGCAGCAGCGACTGGTCGGTCAGCTCCTCCGGCCGGTAGCTGACCAGCAGGCTGGGCGCGCCGGCTGGCTGCCGAGCGGCCAGGAAGAGCAGAAACTCCAACGTCACGTCGTCGGCCCAGTGCGCATCCTCAAGGACGACGAGCTCCACGCCCAGGGCGTCGACCAGCTCAGCCAGTGCTCGGAAGAGTCGATGCTGGGCGGCCCCGGCGTCGGGCAGCGGCTCCGGCGGTGGCGGCAGGGTCTGCGACCACTCTGGGAATAGCGGTCGGAGGGCGCCGGCCAGTGCGCTGAGTTCCAGCCCCTTGATCTGGACAGTGGCCTGGCGCAGGGCGTCGACTACCGGACCGAGGGTCAGTGAGTGCCGCAGCGGCGGGCTCACCGCCATCAACGTCGTCGACCGGGTCGCGGTCGCCGTGAGCACCTCGTCGAGCAGCCTGCTCTTGCCGATCCCCGGCTCGCCCTCGACCAGCACCACCGCAGGCGGTCGGGCCAGCGCATCGGAGAGCGCTGCGACCTCCCGACCTCGGCCGACGAAGCTCGGCGCGGCGAGCGTCGGCGGATCGTCCGCTGTTGCCAGTCTCTCGGCCACCGCACCTTCCCGCCCGCCGGGGACAGGGTCTGAGTCAGACACTGAGCTTAGGCCACGGGGGTTGCTCACGTCATCGTGGCGGCGAGGCGGCGGTCAGCTGGTCCTCGTTATCAGCAGCGGCACCGGACTGCGTTCGATCAGGTCCATGGTGACGCTGCCCAGCAGCATCCGGGCGACGCCGGTGCGGCCATGGGTGCCCACCACCGCGATGGTCTCCCGATCTTCGCTGAGCAGGCGGGCGACCTCGCCGGCCGGATCCTCGCCGGCGAGCAGCGTGGTGCCGACATCAACCCCGGCGGCGCGCAGGGTCCGCGCCGCCGCCGCCAGGTGCTCGTGTTCGCTCGGTGGCGCGGCCGGCTCATCGACCGAGTCGGTCACATGCACGAGATCGACGTGCAAACCGGCGTGGGCGGCGAAGCGCATCGCGGTCGGCACCGCCGCCGCCGCACGAGGTGAGCCGTCCAGGCACACCAGCAGCCGGTGGTAGTCCGACCGCGACGACTCGGGCCGGAACCCGGGCCCGACGATCAGCACCGGGCCGACACCGTTCTGGATGATGTGGGTGGAGACGCTGCCCAACATCAGCCGGTCGACCCGGTCGCGGTGCCGGGCGGCCAGGCACACCAGCGTGCCCGGATGCTCCCGGGTCAGGTCCACGATGACGTCACCGGGCCAGCCGCCGCTGACCACCTCCACCTCGACGTCGGCGTAGTCGGTAGCCTCCGCGAGACCATCGAGGTCGCGGGCCCACCGCTCATACACTGGGTCCTGCACGGTGACCAACTCCAGCGGCAGCCGTAACTGACGGGCGATCCGTGCGGCCGGTTGCAGCGCCCGCTGCGCGGTCGCGGTCCCGTCCAACGGCACTAGCACACGCGTCGGAACATCATCCACCGTAGTCACGTACCTTAGTGTCGTGCCTTGCCTGCTAGATCGACAGCCCGCCGCTAACCTCGCGAGATCCGCTGAGGTTGCCCAGTGAGTGTGCAGCTGCCTGCCGACTGGTGGATCCTACTCATCGCCTCGCTGTTGGTCGCCGGGGTCCTCGCCGCGGCCTTCGCGACCCGGGTGCGGCTGCCCGGGCTGTTGCTCTTCCTCGCCCTGGGGATGCTCGTCGCGGACGACGGGCTCGGCCTGGTCAGCCTGGCCGACCCCCGCATTGCACAGATTGGCGGCACCGTCGCGCTGCTGCTCATCCTCTACGAGGGCGGGCTGACCACGAAACCCGGCGACCTCAAACAGGCCGCCCTGCCCGGCAGCCTGCTGGCGACCGTCGGGGTGCTGATCACCGCTGCCGTGGTGGGTGGCGGCACCTACCTCCTGCTCGATGTCGAGCCGCTGACCGCGTTCCTGATCGGCGCCGTGGTCGCCTCCACCGACGCCGCCGCGGTCTTCGCGATGCTGCGCCGAGCGCCGTTACCCCGCAAGATGGCCTCGCTGCTGGAGGTCGAGTCCGGCGCCAACGACCCGATCGCGATCATGTTGACCATCGGGTTGCTGGAGACCTGGCGCGCGAATCCTGGCGCCGGCGACTGGGTAACCTTCGCCCTCGTCCAGCTGCTCGGCGGCGCGATCATCGGCGCCGCGCTCGGGGTGGCCGCGAGTTGGCTGCTCATGCGGGTCAACCTCGGCCCCGCGGGGGTCTACCCGGTCGCCGCGTTGGGCATCGCTGGCCTCGCCTACGGCACCGCCGCCGCGGTCGGCGCCTCCGGGTTCCTCGCCGTCTACGTCACCGGCCTGTTCGTCGGCGCCCGCGTCCCACTGCACCGCCGAGGCATCCGCACCTTCCATCAAGGTCTCTCCAGCACCGCCGAGGTCGGCCTGTTCCTGATGCTCGGCATGCTGGTCTTCCCCACCCAGCTGCCTTCCGTGATCGGGCCGGGCCTGGTGGTCTCTGCCATCCTGGTGCTGCTCGCCCGCCCCATCGCGGTGCTGCTCTGCCTGATCTGGCTGCGCTACCGGTGGCAGGAGTTGGCGTTCACGTCGTGGGTAGGCCTCCGCGGCGCGGTACCCATCGTGCTAGCGACCTTTCCGCTCGCGGCCGGCTACCCCGAGGGGCAGTTCATCTTCAACATGGTCTTCTTCGTCGTGCTGGTGTCCGCCGCGGTGCAGGGGAGCACGATCAGCGCGGTCGCCGGCTGGCTCGGGCTACGCGACAAGCGGCCACACGGCGTCGCAGTAGCCGAAGAGATCCCGATCAGCGACATCAACACGGAGCTGATCGAGGTCCACGTCACCGAGGATCTCCCGATCGTTGGCCGGCAGCTCGTCGAAATCCCCCCGCCCCACGGTTTGATCACCACGATCGTCCGGCGCCGACGTACCCTGATCCCCACGCCACGGACCCGGGTACGCAGTGGTGACCTGATCATCGTCGCCACCGCCCGCCGGCCCCACGCCAGCCGCACCATCACCGCCTGGGCCCGTGGCGAGACGGCGACCACCAAGGACCAGCTCGGCAGAGACCGGCAGCCAGATGGTTCCGCTGCGGACGGTGGGGTCTCCGGCACGGCCGAACGCCCACCGCCCACCGGGCGGCCCGACGGGCCGCGACCGGGCAGGCGGCGGCGGTGGCGGTCGTGGTGGACCCGCCGGTTCAGCGGGCGAGAAACTCGCCGATCGCGCGGTTGACCTCTTCGGCATGGGTCCACGGCAGACTGTGTGGGGCGCCTTCGAGTTCGATCAGCTCGACATCCGGCATCATGCCGGGCAGTCGTCGCCCCGTCGAGTCGATCGGCAGCACCCGGTCGACCGTGCCCTGGATCGCCAACACCGGCACATCGATGGCGCGTACGTCGTCTCGGAAGTCGGTAAGCCACGCGTCGACACATTGGTAGGTGCCGGTGGCCGAGGCGGTGATGCCGACGTTGAAGTGGGCGAGCCAGGCCTGGTCGCTCAGCCGCTTGCCGAGGGTTTCATCGACGTTGAAGAAGGTGTCGAAGAAGAGCTTGATGTAGAACGGGCGGTCCCGAGCGATGGTCTCCTGAAACTCGGTGAAGACGCTCCGGTCCACCCCCTCCGGGTTGTCGTCGGTCTTGAGTAGATACGGCGGCAGCGGGCTGAGCAGGACGGCCCGGCGCACTCGGTCAGAGCCGTAACGCCCGAGATAGCGGGTGATCTCGCCGGTGCCCATCGAGTGGCCGATCAACGTCGCGTTGGCGAGGTCCAGCTGCTCCATCAGCGCGGCGAAGTCGGCGGTGAAGGTGTCGTAGTCGTAGCCGATGGCGGGCTGGCTGGACTGTCCGAAGCCGCGCCGATCGTAGGTGATCACCCGGTAGCCGGCGTCGAGCAGCATCCGGGTCTGCTTCTCCCAGGAAGCGCCGTTGAGTGGGAATCCGTGGATGAGCACCACCGGGTCGCCTGACCCGTGGTCTTCGTAGAAGAGCTTGATGTCAGCCGTGTTCTCACGGCCCACGGTCACGTACGGCATAGTGGTCCCCCCCACACATTGGCGTACGGAGTCCTGTCGACCCTCCGAGGCTAGACCCAGACCAGGGTCGCCCGAGGTCGTTTCCCCACAATTGCTGACCCGTGGCTGAGGGAGGCTCATGGCTGATTTCTCCTCCCTCTCTACTTTATAGCGCGGATGGGGCCTTGCGGCAAGGCCGGGGTAATGCTGCAGAATTGCGAGGCCACGGCCAGGACCTGCAGAAATATTGGCGAGCAGGGGCCGGTGACCTCAGATCGGAGCCATTTTCGTGAACCACCTGACTACCAGCGTGTTCGATCTTCCCGACCGGCTTTCCGCCAAGGCCGACCCGGCGCTCACCTCCCGCGACGAGCAGCACTTCGCGGCCATCGCCGAACGCCTCGACCAGCTGTCCGCCGACCTGTCCGGCCAGCTGGACGCCGCACGTCGGGCGCCCGGCGGGATCGGCCAGCAGGCGATGGAACGGGACTCGGAGATCCGCCGGCTGACTGCCCGGCTGCGGGTGCTGCAGCGCTTCGGCCTGGACCTGTGCCTGGGACACATCGTCGACGCAGACGGCGCCGAACCGGTGTACGTCGGCCGGCTCGGCCTTACCGACAACGAGGGTCGCCGGCTGTTGCTCGACTGGCGCGCGCCGGCGGCGGAACCATTCTTCGCAGCGACCCACGCCCACCCGATGGGCCTGGTGAGCCGCCGCAGATACCGCTGGACCCGCGGCCGGATCAGCGACTACTGGGACGAGGTTTTCACCCCGGACGGGTTCGCCGGGCACGCCGCCGCGCTCGACGACCAGTCTGCCTTCATCGCCAGCCTGGGCAGCAGCCGCTCGGCCCAGATGCGGGACGTACTCAGCACCATCCAGGCCGACCAGGACGCGATCATCCGGGCGGGATCGCAGGGCGCGCTGGTCGTCGACGGCGGTCCAGGCACCGGAAAGACCGTGGTCGCGCTGCACCGCACCGCCTACCTGCTCTACTCCGACCCGCGCCTCGGGCACCGTCGAGGCGGGGTGCTCTTCGTCGGCCCACACCAGCCCTACCTGGCCTACGTCGCGGATGTCCTGCCCAGCCTCGGCGAGGAGGGAGTGCAGAGCTGCACCCTGCGGGATCTTGTCCCCGAGGGGGTGTCGGCGACCGACGAGACCGACCCGAAGGTGGCCAGGCTGAAGTCGTCGGCGGAGCTGGTGAAGGCGATCGAGCCGGCCGTCCGCTTCTACGAGGAGCCGCCCACCGACGGGATGACGGTCGCCGTCGGCGAGTCGGAGATTTGGCTGAGCGCCGACGACTGGGCCGACGCCTTCCGGGCAGCGGGCCCCGGCACCCCGCACAACGAGGCGCGTGAGCAGATCTGGGAGGAGCTGCTCACGATCCTGATCGACAAGTACGACGGCGACGAACCGGACCGTCTGCTGCGCCGGTCGCTGGCGCGGAACCGGGAGCTGCAGACGACGTTCAACCGGGCATGGCCGCTGCTGGTCGCGGCCGACCTGGTCGGCGACCTGTGGTCGGTCCCGGCGTACCTGCGCAAGTGTGCTCCCTGGCTCAGTCCGGACGAGGTGCGCAAGCTCCAGCGCGCTGACCCCCAGGCCTGGACGGTCTCCGACCTGCCGCTGCTGGACGCGGCGAGGCAGCGACTGGGCGACCCGGAGGCGGTGCGAGAGCAGCGACGGCATCGCGCCACCGTCGCCGCCGAACGCGAGCGTATGGCCGGGGTCGTCGATGATCTGATCGAAGCCGGAGACGACGAGTACGGCGGCGGGCTGGTGTCCATGTTGCGCGGTGAAGACTTCCAGGCTGCGCTAGTCGACGAGGCACCGCTGCTCGCCGCCGACCCGGACCGGCTCGCCGGCCCGTTCGCGCACATTGTGGTGGACGAAGCGCAGGAGCTGACCGACGCGCAGTGGCAGATGTTGCTGCTGCGCTGCCCGTCCCGGAGCTTCACCATCGTCGGGGACCGGGCCCAGGCCAGGCACGGCTTCCCGGAGGGTTGGCAGGAGCGGATCGAGCGGATCGGCCTGGAGCGGATCAACCTGGCCTCGCTGACCATCAACTACCGGACCCCGCAGGAGGTCATGACGGAGGCCGAGCCGGTCATCCGGGCCGTCCTCCCCGACGCCAACGTGCCGACCTCCATCCGCAGCGGCGGGCTCCCGGTCGGCCACGGGTCCGTCGCGGAGCTGGAGTCGATCCTCGACGCCTGGCTCGCCGACCACGCCGACGGGATCGCCTGCGTGATCGGCGACCCCACCTTCCAGGCGAGGCCACGGGTCCGGTCGCTCGCTCCGGAGCTGTCGAAAGGGTTGGAGTTCGATCTGGTCGTCCTCATCGACCCGGCCGGGTTCGGCGACGGCACCGCGGGCGCGGTCGACCGTTACGTCGCGATGACCAGGGCGACCCAGCAGCTGGTCATCCTCACCTGATCGGCACCGGCACCCGGGTGGCTCGCGTGGTGCCGGGCGAGGGTGGCGGCACGGCTACTCGGAGGGTCCGGCTACTCGGTGGGTCCGGTGGGCGGTGCCGCGCGGACGTGGACGCGTTCCCCCTGCCGGCCGATGAGGCTGAGACACTCGACCGGTCCGGAGCTGGTAGCTCCGAACCAGTGGGGGATGCGGGTGTCGAACTCGGCGGCCTCCCCGGGGTCGAGCCGGAGGTCCCGCTCGCCGAGGACCAGGCGCAGGGTGCCGTTGAGGACATAGACCCAGTCGTAGCCCTCATGGGTACGCAGATCCGGTTCCCGGTCGTCGACCCCGGCCGGTAGCACGAATTTGTAGGCCTGGATGCCGCCCGGTCGGCGGGTGAGCGGCAGGATGGTCGCCCCGTCGTCGCTGGTGATGGGGCGCAGGTTGACGCGGGGGTCGCCGGTCGGCGGCGCTCCGACCAACTCGTCGAGGGTGACGCCGTGGGCGCGGGCGAGTGGCAGAAGCTGCTCAAGGGTGGGTCGCCGCAAGCTCGTCTCGAGCCGAGAGAGGGTGCTCGCGGAGATGCCGGTCTCCGCCGCCAACTCGGCGAGGGTGAGGTCGCGGCGTTGCCGGAGGTGCTTCAGTCTCGTCCCTACCGCGTCGAGCGTGCGGTCTGACAACTCAGCCATGCTCCCAATATTGCCATTCGGCAAGAAGCTTTGCGAGTTCGTCGCATGGTGGGTCACAGTCGTCCTTAACCAGCTAGCTAGGACCAACTAACTAGGACGACAAAGGAGCCAGGCGTGATGGCGGAACAGGCGGAGATCGTGCGGGACGTCGTGGTCGTCGGCGGCGGCGCAGCGGGACTGAGCGCGGCGCTGACCCTGACCCGGGCCCGGCGCTCGGTAACGGTCGTGGACGCCGGCGCGCCCAGGAACGCGCCCGCAGCCGGCGTCCATGGCCTGCTGGCCCTCGACGGAGTCGACCCGGCGGAGCTGCTCGCGCGTGGTCGCGCGGAGGTCGTCGGCTACGGCGGGGAGATCATCGAGGGTGAGGTGAGCGACGCCTCCGGCACTGCGCCGGATTTCGTGGTGACCCGCCGCGGCGGGGGCCGACTTCGCGCGCGCCGGCTCCTGATCGCCACCGGGCTGGTCGATGAGCTGCCAGCGGTGCCCGGAGTGCGGGAGCAGTGGGGACGCGACGTACTCCACTGCCCCTACTGCCACGGGTGGGAGGTGCGCGACCACCGGGTCGGGGTGCTGGCGACCGGGCCGCTCTCGGTGCACCAGGCGCTGCTATTCCGGCAGTGGACCGACGATGTGCGCTTCTTCGCCCATGGTGGTGGGGTCGCTCCGGAGGACCGGGCGAAGTTCGACGCCCTCGGCATCGCCGTAATCACCGGTGAGGTCGTCGAGTTGGCGGTCGAGGGTGATCGACTGCGCGGTGTCCGGCTCGATGACGACCGGGTCGTAGCGGTCGACGCCGTGGTGGTGGCGCCGCGGATGGTCGCCCGGGTGGAGGTGTTCGCGGGCATCGGCATCCAACCGACCGAGCACCCGATGGGCTCCTACATCGCGGCGGACCCGACCGGGTTTACCGGAGTTCCCGGCGTGTGGGTCGCCGGCAACGCCGCCGATCTGTCCGCTCAGGTCAGTGCGGCGGCCGCGGACGGCGCCCGGGCCGGTGCGCACATCAACGCCGACCTGGTCACCGAAGACACCGACCGGGCGGTGGCCGACAGACTCTCGACGGAGCACCGAGTAGAACCCGCAATCACCGGCCACATCCCATGAGTCGTAGGCCACAACGGTGCGGATGCAGCCCCCGACCACAGTGCCGGCCCGCCCGCTGCGAATTCCGGGCTTTTCGGTGTGCCGCGGGTCCGGCGGCGGATACTGGTGGTGAGTCCGGTCCGCCGGCACCGGGCTCGCCGGCATCGCCGAGTACCTGCGGACCACGCTGGCCATCGAGTCGGCGCCCGCGAACCTCGCTGCCCACCCGAGCTGACCGGCTCGGGGAGCGGGGGTGGATCGGACGCCGCCGCCTCCGGGACCGCGACCCGGTGAGTTTCCTGTACGACTTCCGGGACCGGATCTACCATGTCGACTGCAAGGACACCAAGCTGCAGACCGGCAGTGGTCGCAACGGCCGGCTCGGTTCGCACCTGCCGTGGGCCGACCCGCGGCGGGGCTGGGACTTCGTCTCTACTGGCCACGGCGACGTGCCCTGGGAACGGTGCTTCCGCATGCTCCACACGATCGGCTACCAGGGACCCATCTCCATCGAGTGGGAGGACGCCGGCATGGACCGGCTCATAGGTGCCCCCGAGGCCCTTGAGTACGTCCGCCGGCTCGCCTTCGACCCACCGGCCGCCGCCTTCGACGCCGCCTTCAGCTCATCGTGACCGAGGGCACCGCGGCGCTCCTGGTCTCGATGCGCAGTGCGGCGACCAGGTCCCGGTAGAGCTGGGTCGACTCCAACAGCTCTTGGTGTGATCCGAGTGCGGTGACGCGGCCGGCGTCCATGACGACGATCTGGTCGGCGTCGATGACGGTGGATAGTCGATGGGCGATGGTGACCACCGTGCGGTGCTCGGAGATCTCGGTGATGGTCTCGTGGATCGCGGCTTCGGTGATGCCGTCGACCTGGGCGGTGGCCTCGTCCAGCAACAGGATCCGCGGATCGGCGAGCAGCGCCCGGGCTAGCGAGATGCGCTGGCGTTGCCCGCCGGAGACGCTGGTGTCGCTGAGTCTGCTGTCGAGCCCTTCTGGAAGGCTCTCGACCAGGTCGCTCAGGTGCAGCCGGCGCAGCACTTGGGCGAGCTCGTCGTCGGTAGCGTGCGGGTTGGCGAAGAGCAGGTTGTCGCGCACGGTGCCCGGGACCACCGGCGTCTCCTGTTCTACATAGGCGAAGGCCGACCGGATTCTCGCGTGACCCAATTCGGCGTACGGCACGCCGTTCAGTCGGATCTCGCCGCTCTCAGGCTCCAGGAAGCGCATCAGCAGCGAGAGCACGGTGGTCTTACCGGCTCCGGACGGGCCCACCAGCGCCACGTGCCCACGCCGGGAGATCGTGAGGTCGATCCCCGCCACCGCGGGGGCGGCATCGGGAGAGTAGCGCGCCGTGACCCCGGACAACTCCAGGATC
This sequence comes from Natronosporangium hydrolyticum, assembly GCF_016925615.1. Taxonomy (NCBI): domain Bacteria; kingdom Bacillati; phylum Actinomycetota; class Actinomycetes; order Micromonosporales; family Micromonosporaceae; genus Natronosporangium; species Natronosporangium hydrolyticum. The sequence continues at coordinate 3,432,777 of NZ_CP070499.1, read as the reverse complement.
GGCGAGGTGGCCGCGCGGTCAGCGTCGCGCCCAGCCTCGTCCGCCGGCCCCGACACTTCCCGCCGCTGCTCGGCAGTGCCCACGGAGTGGGTGGTGCGCGCCGGGGAGGTCACCGTCAGGTCGTCGGCCGGCTCCTCCACCGGGATGCGCTCGATCTGGCTGATCCGGCCGGCGGCGGCCATCCCCGACTGCAGCGTGGTCAGATTCTGGGTCAGCTCCATCATGGGCCCGGTCAACCCCCAGACATAGAGCAGGAAGGCCACGAGCGCGGAGATGGTCATCTGTCCGTCGGCCACCCGGTAGGCGCCCACGGCCAGGACCATGATGACCGCGCCGTCCAGTCCGATGCCGGCGATGGTCCACGCGCCGGCCTGGATGCGCACCGAACGCAGGCTGTGCTGCCGCGATTCACCGACGTGGCGCATCAGGCTGGCGAATCGCCGTGGCTGCGCTCCGGACGACTTCACGGTCTTGATCGCCCGGACCGTACCCTCCAGTTCGGATCCGAGGTCGCTCAAGCTGGCCTGGGCCTTCTCCTCCGCTACGGAGATCTGCGGCATCAGCACGCTGAACATGACGAAGACCACGATGACCGCGGCGAGGGCGGTCGACAGCAGTACGAGGTCGAGGTGGCCCATGAGCACCAGCGAGCCGATGATCATAATCGTGCCGTTGATCAGGCCGATGACCGACGATGACGCCGCCTGGTTCAGCAGGACGGTGTCCGAGGTGACCCGGGTAACCAGCTCACCCGGGCCACGCTTGAGCAGCTCGTAGACCCGGGCGCCGAGGTAGCGCAGGATCATGCGCTGGCGCGCGTCGTAGACGACGTCCTCGGCGAGCCTGCCGAGCATGACCCACTGGTACCAGCCGATCACCGCCCCGAGGATGAGCAGGGCGACGAGCACCAGGACCGGGTCGCGGAGCGAGCCGTCGACGGCGAGGGTGTCCAGGACCCATTTGGTGACCATCGGGCTGGCCAGGCCCATGGCGGAGACCGCCAGCGAGAGAACGAGACCAAGGGCCAGCACTCGCCAGTACGGCCGCGCGAAGGACCACAGGATCGCCAGCCGGGCCGCCGTCGACGCCGCGGGGGTCTCGCCGTCGGAGACTTCGACGGCCTGATCCGAGTATGCCATGACCGTTATTAGGACATACATGTCTCATTATTGTCAAGGTGTGGCCGATCATGGGGCGGCGCTCTCCGGTACGCTGAGGTGCATGTCCGAGCTCAGCAGCACTGCGGAGCGCACTCGCCGCGCCATCATGCTGGCCGGCATCGAGGTCCTCGCCGCCCACCCGAGTGCTCCGCTGGCGGAGATCGCCGCCAAGGCAGGCGTCTCCCGCAGCACCTTCCATCGCTACTTCGCCGACCGCGCGGCGCTCAAGGAAGCCATCGGCGCACTCGCCGAGCAGGAGTGGCAGCAGGCGGTTGCCCGGGCTCGGCTCGACGAAGGTAGCGGGCTCGATGCCTTCCGTCGCCTGTGCGGCGAACTCATGGGCAGCTTGGACATCCTCTTCTGGTGGAGCAACGAGATGGCCGCCGAGGAAGGGGAAGAGCGGAGCGAGGAAGACAACCGCATCGACGCCGCGCTCGCTCGGGGTCATGCCGATGGCAGCATCGACGCCACGCTGAGCACGGAGTGGATCACCACCCTGCTCTGGGCGGTGCTCTACAGCCTCCGCTACGTGACCGCGAAGGAGTCGCTCTCCGATTTCACCGCCCGCCAACAGGCCATGCGCACGCTCATGAAGGCGGTCGCAGCCGACCCAGCGCCGTGATCGAGCGGACTCTCGGCCGGACATTCCCGGCTTGGTGGGTTGAGTGGTGATCAGCGAGGGCGCCAAAGTGGGTCGATCCCAGCAAAATGGGCACCACTCAGCCCACCAAGCAGAGCGTGGGAGCCACGACCGCGCCAGCGCTGGGGAAGCGATGCCTGGCTGGTCGGCACCTGCGAGCACTCCGTGCTCGGCCCGCGGTGGGTGTACGACGCGTGCGCCGATCCTGTCTACGTCGCGGCGCTGGCCAACGCGATCGTCGGCGCCACCGGTCAGGCGGAGGAGTTTGTCGAGAACGATGGCCGGCTGGAGCGGAGAGCGCGGACTATGACCGTCACCGGCAGCGGCGTCCCCGGGGCCGAACCGCCCGCCGTCGGCACTGTTCGGCGCATCACGGACGGGGACCCCACGATCGTCGCCGTCGACGCGGGGAGTTCACCGTGGTGCGCGTCCTGGATGCGGACGCCCGCACGGCCGGACCTATGTTGACCGGGACCTGGGCCGGGCAGCCCACTCCGCTGCTGTTGGCCGGTGCGCAGCTGCGCTGAACCAGGTGACCACGTCACGGCAGGTATCCTCGGCTGGTGTTCTCGCCGCAGGGCCCGTCGTTACGTGAACTGTGCGTCCAAGCGTTCTCATCCGTCGAGCGCGGCTATGACCTGCTCGCTCCCAAGTTCGACCACACGCCGTTTCGCACTCCGGAACCCATTCTGGCGGCAACCACCCAGGCGCTCTCCAAACTCGGCCCGTTCCGCGACGGGCTGGATGTCTGCTGTGGCACCGGCGCGGGCATGCCGGTGCTGCAACGGCTGTGCCGAGGGCAGATCACGGGGATCGACTTCAGCGCCGGCATGCTCGCCCAGGCGCGCAGCGCGCATCCGGACGCCACCTGGGTGCGGGCCGACGTCCGGGCCATGCCGTTCGCCGGGGCCTTCGATCTGGCGGTCTCCTTCGGAGCGCTCGGGCACTTCCTGCCCGCCGAACGGCCGGCACTCTTCGAAGGTGTGTACCGTGCGCTGCGGCCCGGTGGGCTCTTCGCCTTCCCGATCGGCGCGTCCCCGCCGCGTACCTCGGTCTCGCACTGGGCCACGCTCGGCTTCGACCTGGCGATGCGGGCTCGCAATACCGTGTGGCGGCCGCCCTTCGTGATGTATTACCGCACCAGCCCGCTGCCCGCAGTCCACGACGACCTGACGGCGGCTGGCTTCACCCCGACCACCGTCGACCTGACGGCCCTGGGCCGGCACCGGGGCGGCGATCCCCGGTGCCGGCTCGTCCTCGCGCGTAGGCCGGCAGATTCCTGACGCCGACCGCCGGTTCACGCCTTCGATTGCATGCTTGAACGGGCAGGGTTGGCCTGCTGACCGGCCTTGGGATCCAGCTCTGCCTGCTTGTCTCGGACGCCGGCCTCGATCCGGTCGCCGAGATCCTTGTCGACGTTGTGCCAGTACTCGAACGCCCGCCGCAGGATCGGTTCGCTCACCCCGTTGAGCAGGTGACCGACGACGTTGTCGACCAGCCGATCCCGGGCGTCGTCGTCGAGCACCTCCCGGACCAGGGCGCCGGCCTGACCCCAGTCGTCGTCCTCGTCGTGCGGCGTGTAGGCCGCCCGGACCATCTCCCCGTCGGCATACCACAGGCCGCCGTCGTCGGTTCGTTCCGGCTGCGCCGCCGGGCCGCCGTACGAGTTCGGCGCGTACACCGGGTCGGTGACGTTGTGGACCCGCATGGAGCCATCCTTGGTGTAGCTGCGCACCGGCACCTTCGCTGCGTTGACCGGGATCTGCTTGTAGTTGACCCCGAGCCGGGCCCGGTGGGCGTCGGCGTAGCTGAACCCGCGGGCGAGCAGCATCTTGTCCGGGGATAGGCCGGTCCCGGGCACGGCATTGTTCGGTTCGAACGCCACCTGCTCCATCTCCGTGTGGTAGTCGGTGACGTTGCGATTCAGAACCAGCTTGCCCACCTCATGCAGCGGGTAGTCGGTGTGCGGCCAGACCTTGGTCAGGTCGAACGGGTTGAACCGGTAGGTCTTGGCGTCCTCGAACGGCATGATCTGCACCTGCAACGTCCAGGAAGGGAACTGCCCACCGGCGATGTGGTCGAAGAGGTCCCGCTGGTGATAGTCGGTGTCCGCTGACGCCATCTGGTCGGCTTCGTGCTGGGTGAAGAACTCGATCCCCTGGTCGGTCTTGAAATGGTACTTCACCCAGAAGCGCTCACCCTTGTCGTTGATCCACATGTACGTGTGGCTGCCGTACCCGTTCATGTGCCGCCAACTGCGCGGGATGCCCCGGTCGCCCATCAACCAGGTGACCTGATGCGCGGACTCCGGCGACAGGGTCCAGAAGTCCCACTGCATGTCGTGGTCGCGGAGGTTGTTGTCTGCCCGGCGCTTCTGGGACCTGATGAAGTGCTGGAACTTCATCGGGTCCTTGATGAAGAAGATCGGGGTGTTGTTGCCCACGATGTCGAGGTTGCCGTCGCTGGTGTAGAGCTTGACGGCGAACCCGCGCGGGTCGCGCCAGGTGTCCGGGCTGCCGCGCTCGCCGGCGACGGTGGAGAAGCGGACGATCGCCTCGGTCTCGGCGCCCGGCTGGAAGACCGCCGCCCGGGTGTAGGCGCTGACATCCTGGGTGACCGTGAAGGTGCCGAAGGCGCCGCCGCCCTTGGCGTGGGGTTGCCGCTCCGGGATGCGCTCCCGGTTGAAGTTGGCCATCTGTTCGATCAGGTAATGGTCCTGCAACAGCAGCGGGCCGTCCGGGCCGACCGTGAGCGAGTGTTCGTCGCTGGCGACCGGCGCTCCGGCGTCGGTGGTTGTCGGTGGGGGTTGCTGGTTATTCACGGAGAACTCCTTCATGCTCGGGTCACAACGTGCGCTCCGGTACCGGTACCCCACGACCTCCTCCTCATACACTCGAAGTGCCAGACGTTCCTGACCGGGCGCTGGTGGCATCGGGCACCGGTGACGTACGGTCGGTTGATGGGCGCGTTGAGGCCGTGGCATCTGCTCGTGTTGCTCTGTCTGCTGGTGGTCGGTGCCGCTGTGGTCGGCGCGGTGCTCCTCATCGCCGCCTTGCGCCGACGAAACAGGTAGCGCGAATCGAGGCGTCGCACTGCGCGGGGTTGAGCGGGTCGCGGCGTCGCCACCTGCGCCGGGACCGAAGGTGTTCAACCGACTTCGGCTGACTTGCCGGTGCCACCCTGGTACGGCAGGTTGTCGGCATGGATGAAATGGAGCCGTGGTGGGCCTGGGGACCGATACCGGGTCTGCTGACGCTTGCTGGCGCGGTGGTGTTTGTGGTCGTGGGCTACGTCGGCGAAGTGGTGAGCTGGCGACCCTGCACTGTGATTGATCCTTGCGTGTCCGAGCCGATCGGTTTCACCAGCTTAGGTCTGCTGCTGGCCACAGTGGTGGCCGCGTTCATCCATCGAACGACCGCCCGATGGTTGGTGATCGGTTTCGGGGCCGCGTTCGCGCTCGCCGGGTGGCTGGAGTTGCCGCAGGCCTGGTGGGTGAAGGCCGTCGCGGCGGGATTCGAGATCGCGTTGTGCTGGACCGTGCTGCGCTCCACCGGCGTCAAAAGCCCCAGCGCGAGGGCGTCCACTCGGAAGCAGTGGCGCATCGCTGCGGTCCTGTTCGCGCTGGTGGCGATCGCGGCCAGTGTGGCATATGTGCCATTACAGCGGGCGGGGGAGGCCCGGGTCGCCGCTGCCCTATCTGTCAGGCTCGGGTGGGACATGGGACAGGGTAATCTCCTGAACTGACCATCGAGCAGGGCGAGACAGGACCATCGAGAGCGATGACCATGAGTAATGCCGATCTGGAGCCGCGGGCTGAGCGTCCCAAGCGCAGGGTGTTCACCAACGAGTACAAGCTGGCGATCGTGGCTGAGTACGACGCGCTGACCGAGTCGGGTGCCCGCGGGGCACTGCTACGCCGCGAGGGCCTGTACCACTCCCATCTGATCGAGTGGCGCAAAGCGCGCGATGCCGGTGCGTTGTCCGGGCCGACGCCGAGGCCGGGACGCAAGCCCCAGCGCAGCCGGGAGCAGGTCGAACTGGAGCGGCTACGCCGTGACAACGAACGAATGGCCGCGGAGCTGGCGCGTACCAAAGCCGCGCTTGACGTGGTGGGAAAAGCACACGCGCTCTTGGGGATGCTCTCCGAGAGCGCGGAGCCGACGCGCGAAAACAGGTCGAGCAAGTGACCGAGGAAGCGTTTGTCGAGTTGGCGCCGGTCACCGGCATTCAGCAGGCATGTCGGCTGTTGGGTAAGCCGCGTTCCAGCCACTACCGCAGGTTACGGCCAGCGCCAGCGGGTCAGGCCCGGCCGCCGCGGCCGGCTCCGCCCAACGCGTTGAGCCGCGCTGAGCGGGATCAGGTGGCTGCGGTGCTGCACTCGGAGCGGTTCGCCGACAAGTCCCCGGCGCAGGTGTGGGCCACCCTGCTCGACGAAGGTGTCTACCTGTGTTCCGAGTCGACCATGTACCGCATCCTGCGCGAACGCGGCGAGGTACGGCAGCGGCGCCGCCAAGCCCAGCACCCGCCCAGGGTGCGCCCGGAGCTGGTCGCCCACGGGCCCAACGAAATTTGGTCCTGGGACATAACGAAACTGCACGGGCCGCATCGGGGTGTGTACTACGACCTGTACGTCATGATCGACATCTACTCCAGGTATGTGGTCGGGTGGCAGGTCGCCGCCCGCGAGTCCGGTGAGCTGGCTGAAGAATTCATCGCCGAGGCGATCGCCCGCATCGGTGTCGCGCCCAGGGCGGTGCACGCTGACCGCGGCACTGCCATGACCAGCAAACCGGTCGCCGCGCTGCTGGCCGACCTGAACATTGACCGTAGCCACTCCCGACCGAAGGTGTCGAACGACAATCCGTTTTCGGAGGCGCAGTTCAAGACTCTCAAGCATTGTCCGGCGTTCCCCGGCCGGTTTGGATCCATCGCTGACGCCCGCGCGTTCTGCGCCGAGTTCTTCACCTACTACAACCATGATCATCGACACCGCGGGATCGGGCTGCACACCCCCGCGTCGGTCCACTTCGGCACTGTCGAGAAGATCCGCGAGGAACGGGCCAAGGTCCTCGACGCCGCCTACGCCGCCAACCCGGACCGGTTCCGTAGCCGACCCACGCCACCGACCATCCCCGGAGCGGCATGGATCAACGAACCACCAGCGACCACACAGATATCGTGAGTAACTGGTGTCTCATCAAGCTTGACAGCTTCCGCTGCCGAGCTGGTTCGCACCGAGGTGGTCGACCACGGCGCGGCAGGCGTGTACGTCATCATCGACAGCGTGGTGGAGCGGGTGGCGGTGATTGAGACTTCAGACCACCCGGTCGGCTCGATCTTTCTGGTGCGGGTAGACGACCGCGGCCTGCGGCAACCGGAGAGCCAGGAGTACGACGCCGGCGGTTGGCTGGTCCTGGCGGCTTTCGCTGGCGGCGTCGCGGTGGCCTGTTACCGCCGGGCGTAGCGGCGGGGCGACGTCCCCGGCGGTGCCGGCTCGTCCTCGCGCATAACCGGCCGGCTTACAGGCTGTGCGCCAGGTCGCTGTCGAGCCGCTACCCGACGGGTACGGTGCCGGTGGTGGTGACCCCGCCCCCGCACGTGGCGGTGGGCCCTTCCAGCGAGGCGTTGACCCGCAACACCCGGATGAAGTCCGCGATCCGGGAGTCATCGGCGTCGTCAACCTGCAACTGGTAACCCCACGCCTGTAGCGAGATCGGCGCGTCCTGCTCGGGGAAGGGGCTCATGAACAGCTTCTCCGTCCCCTCGACGTGCCCGGCGAGGGTGGCGACCTGATCGGCCGGCAGATCGGGTCGGTATGTGATCCACACTGCACCGTGTTCCAGGCTGTGGACCGCGTGTTCGTTGGCGATCGGCGCGTCGTAGATGTCGCCTTGGCAGTTCTGCCAGGTGGGGTGATGCTGGCCGGCCACCGGGGGCAACACGTCATAGTCGACCGGCCCGGGGGAGTGGCGGCGTTCCTCGACCAGGTCCGGCCGGACGCTCCAGTAGTCGATGATGCCGTCGATCGCCGCGGCCTGCTCCTGCCAGGTGCCAGCGGCTTCATCAAAGCCGCCCGAAGCCTGGCCGGCCTCTTCAGAGCTACGCAGATAGAGGACGCTGGCGCCGCCGACCACCACCACCAACGCGCCGCACGCCAGCAGTGTCGCGCCCACGACGATCGCCACCACGACGCCGGTCCGCCGCCGCGGTGGCGTCGGCGGACTCGGCATCGGCGGCGGGGTTGCGGGCGGAGGCGGTTGGTAGACCATGGACCGGCATGCTACTGCCTCATGTGGTACCCAGCATCTCCAGGTAGTGCTGGTTGTACATGATGCCGAGGATGTTGCCGAACGGGTCGACCACCGAGGCGGTGACGAAACCGGGCCCCCTCGGGGTGGGCGGATCGTGTTCGGTGGCACCGAGGGCCAGCAGCCGCTGGAACGCGGAGTCCAGGTCGTCGACGTGCCAGTACGCGACCACTCCGGCCGGCCCGGGCATCGAGGCGTGCGGCACGTACCGGCGGTCGATGATGCCCAGCTCGTGCAGGTAGTCCCCGATCCGGAACTCCATGTACCCCACCTTGGACCGGTCGAAGTTGGGGTCGTCCGGGCCGACGATACGCCCCTCGTGCTCGGCGCGCTCGAAGTACGGTTCGGTGCCGAGTAGTTCGGAATACCACGTCCTGGCCGCCGCCATGTCGTCAGCGAAGTAATTGACGGTCGCAAGTCCTCGCAGCATCTGGCTGGTTCCCTTCGATGAGTCGATCATCTGTCACGGGTCAGCATCGCGGATAAAGTGCTCATCAACTGAGCACTTTCATTGCCAGAATCAACGTATGCGTGCCGACCGTCTCGTAGCCGCCCTGCTGGTGCTCCAAACACGGGGCCGGGTCACCGCGACCATCGAGGTGGTGGAGCCGGAGTCGGTCCGTGCCGAACTCGGCCGCATCGGTTCGGAGCTGGCGCAGCGCTGCACACCGTGAACCGGTACCGCCATGGCCGGGCCGACCGGCCAACGCCGCGCGGGCGCCCGCTCCTGCCGATCAGGTCGTCGCGGCCAGGAAATGGCCGTAGAAGATCGCCAACCCGATCGCGGCGGCCATCCCCGCGATGATCCAGAACCGGATCACCACGTTGACCTCACTCCACCCCTTGAGCTCGAAGTGGTGGTGCAGCGGGGAGTTCAGGAAGACCCGTTTCCTGGTGGTCTTGTACGAGATCCGCTGGATGACCAGCGACATCGTGATGATCACGAAGAGTCCGCCGATGATCGGCAGGAGCAGCACGGTGCGGGTCGCGATCGCCATCGCCGCGACTAGGCCACCGATCGCCATCGCGCCGGTGTCGCCCATGATGATCTTTGCTGGGGAGGCGTTCCACCAGAGGAAGCCCACCAGCGCTCCGGCCGCGGCCGCGGCGATCATGGCGATCTCGATCGGGTCCCGTACCTCGTAGCAGTACTGGGTGCCGCTGAAGTTGTAGCCCTCCGGCGCATTGTCGGCGCACCAGTGCCGGTACTGCCAGAACGCGACCAGCCCGTACGCCGCTAGCACCATGATCGAAACGCCGGTGGCGAGCCCGTCCAGCCCGTCGGTGAGGTTGACCGCGTTGGTGGTCGCCATTACTACCAGGACGAAGACCGCGACCGCGCCGTACGTGGTGAGGTTCAGCCAGTCGATGTCGCGCACGAACGACAGGGTGGTGCTGGCGACGGTCTGTCCGTTGGTGCTCTCGAAGGTGAGCGCCACGACGCCGAACGCCACCCGACCAGCAACTGGCCTACCAGCTTGCCCCGTTCGCTGAGGCCGACGCTGTTGCGCTCGCGGACCTTCAGGAAGTCGTCGATGAAGCCGATGGCGCCGCTGAAGACGAAGACACCCAGCAGCACCAGTGCGGTCATGGTCGGCCCGACCTGGGCGATCTGCGAGTCCGGCAGGGTGGTCAGGGCCAGGTGCCCGGCGACGTATGCGAGCAGCGTGGCCGCGATGAACACCACTCCACCCATGGTGGGGGTGCCCCGTTTGACCAGGTGGGTCTGTGGCCCGTCGATCCGGATCGGCTGGCCGAACTTCAGCCGGGTGAAACCCTTGATGGCCAGGGGGGTTGCCAGCAGCGAAACCAGAAAGGCCACCGCCGCCGCGATCACTACCGCTCTCACCTGGCAACCACCCCGTGCGGTACCCGCTCGGCGGTCACCAGATCGACGATCAGCACGGACTCTCCTCTCCAGCCCGGTGACATTGTATGGTCGCCGACGACGTCGCCCGTCGACCCCGGTCGTGGCTGACGCGTTGCCGGGTTGAGGCCCGTCGCCGAGGGATGAGCTCCGCCAGGCGGCGGGCCGGAGTACGCTCGTATTTAGCTAGCCGGGTGAGCCTATGTCGGGGGGCAGCACCATGGGCAACGCTGATGTGATCGTGGTGGGAGCGGGGATCGCTGGGCTGACCGCAGCCCGTGAGGTGACGGGCGCGGGCCGATCGGTGCAGGTGCTGGAGGCCAGGCACCGGGTGGGTGGCCGAACCACCGGCGACACTCTAGGCACCGGCGCGGTGGTGGAGATGGGCGGCCAATGGGTGGGGCCGCAGCAGACCGAGGTCCTCGCACTCCTCGACGAGCTGGGCCTGGCCACCTTCCCCACCTACGACGAGGGCCACCACCTCACCATCCGGGACGGCACGATCACCCGCTACCGGGACCAGACCTTCGGGATGCCGGAGGCGTCCCTGCCGGAGATCGCGCGGGTGGGGGAGGAGCTGGAGTCGCTGGCCGCGAGCGTGCCCCTCTCGGCGCCGTGGCTGACTCCCGATGCGCTGGCGCTGGACCGGCAGACCTTCGCCGCCTGGCTGGCCGCGACCACCGACGATCCGGAGGCGGCGCGCTTCTTCCACCTGCTGACCGAGGCCCTGTTCAGCGCCGAGCCGTGGGAGCTGGCGCTGCTGCACGTGCTGTTCTACGTCCGGTCGAACGGCAGCCTCGACAACCTGGCCGCCACCACCGGCGGCAACCAGGAGGCGCGGGTGGTGGGCGGGTCCCACCGGATCAGCGAGCGGCTCGCCGAGCAGTTACCTCCAGGCAGCCTTCAGCTGGACGCCGCGGTGTCGGTGGTCCGGCAGCGCGACGGCGGGGTGACGGTGACCTACGACCGGGGTGAGGTCTCCGCCGCGCGGGTCATCGTGGCGCTACCGCCCACCCTGGCCGGCCGCCTGCGGTACGACCCGCCGATGCCCGCCCCGCGGGACGGGCTTACCCAGCAGCTGCCGATGGGGTGCGTCATCAAGATCCAGGCCGGCTACCCGACCCCCTTCTGGCGCGAGGCTGGGCTGAGCGGACAGGTGCTCAGCTGTGACGACCTGCTGGGGTTCACCTTCGATAATTCGCCCCCGGACGGTTCCAGCGGGGTGCTCACCGGCTTCTTCGAAGGAGCGCACGCCCGGCAAGCCGCTGAGCTCACCGCTGACCGGCGCCGCGAGCTGGTGGTCGACAGCCTGGTGCGCTTCTTTGGCGACGCCGCCGCGGAGCCGATCGAGTACGTCGAGCTGGACTGGATGGCGGAGGAGCACACCCGCGGCTGCTACGGCGGCCGGCTCGGGGCCGGCGCCTGGACCGCGTACGGGGAGGCGCTCGCGGCGCCGGTGGGCCGCATCCATTGGGCCGGCGCCGAGACCGCCGAAGTCTCGAACGGCTATATGGACGGTGCTGTCCGGTCCGGCCGGCGGGCAGCTGCCGAGGTCCTCGCCGCCAACGCCTGAACGCTGAGCGCGTCACCCAGCCAGCGTGGCTCCACCCCTGGCCACCGGTCGGCGATCGTCCGGGCCGCCTCGGTCAGCATGCGTGGCCGCTGCTCGAAGAGCGGCCGGCCCAGGCTCGACAGCTCATCGAGGTCGACTCCGGGCAGCACCCGGCGCAGCGTCGACCACATCATTTCGTCAAACCGGCCAGTGGACCACCGACGAGCCGGCGACGACGCCGGCAGCCGGTAGCTCAGACCGATCGCAGGTACTGATTCGGGATGTGCGCGTCGGCGCCGAGCGCGCGGGCGGCGTGCCGCGGCCAGTAGGGGTTGCGCAGCAGCTCCCGGCCGAGCAGGACGGCGTCCGCCTCGCCGTTCGCGATGGTCTTCTCGGCCTGTTCGAACTCGGTGATTAGGCCGACGGCGGCGACCGGCAGCCCGGTCTCGACCCGGACCCGGGTGGCAAAGGGGACCTGGTAACCGGGGGCGACGGGGATGCGCGCGCGAGGTGCGTTGCCGCCGGTGGAGACGTCGAGTAGATCCACGCCGTGCGCCTTGAGTTCGTGGGCGAACCGTACGGTGTCGTCGGCGGTCCAACCGTCCCGCTCATCCTGCGGGTTCTCGGTGAGCCATTCGGTGGCCGAGATGCGGAAGAACAGCGGCAGCTCGTCCGGCCACACCGCCCGTACCGCATCGACCACCTCCAGCGCAAAGCGGATGCGGTTGGCGAAGGAGCCCCCGTACTGGTCGGTGCGGTGATTGCTGTGTGGAGAGAGGAACTGGTTGATCAGATAGCCGTGGGCGCCGTGTACCTCGATGACCTTGAAACCTGCCTCCCGGGCACGCTGCGCCGCGTCCGCGAACCGTGCGACCAGCTCACCGATCTGGTCCAGCGTCAGCTCGCCGGGCACCGGGTGGGCGTCGTCGAAGGGCAGTGGGCTGGCAGCGACCGGGGTCCACCCATGGGCCTCCGCGGGCAGCGGCGCACCGCCGAGCCACGGGCGGTCGGTCGATGCTTTCCGCCCGGCGTGGGCGAGCTGGATCCCCGGGACGGTGCCCTGCTCGGTGAGGAAACGGGTGATCCGGCGGAACCCGGCGACCTGCTGGTCGTTCCAGATGCCCAGGTCGTTGGGGCTGATGCGCCCCTCGGGGGTGACCGCGGTGGCCTCAGTCAGGATCAGGCCCACCCCGCCGACGGCGCGGGCGGCCAGGTGCGCGAAGTGCCAGTCGCCGGGTACGCCGGTCTCGGGGCCCGAGGCGGCGGCGCTGTACTGGCACATCGGGGCCATCCAGACCCGGTTGGGGATGGTCGACGATCGCAGCGTGTACGGCTGGAACAGGGTGCTCACGGCGCTCCTCAGGGTGTACCGGGACGGTCCGGCTCATACGATAGCCATCGCTCCATCGACCAGGACAGCACGAAAGCGAGGACCTGATGACGGCGGCCCACTACGACAGTTTCGCCGAGAGCTACGCGGCGGAGAATGAGTCCAGCCTGCTCAACGCCTACTATGAGCGACCGGCGATGATCGACCTTGCCGGGGACGTCGATGGCCGCCGCATCCTCGACGCCGGATGTGGCTCGGGGCCGCTGTCCGCTGCGCTGCGCGCGAAGGGTGCCATCATGGCCGGCTTCGATTCGAGCCCGGCGATGGTCGAGCTGGCGCGGCAGCGGCTGGGCAAGGACGCTGATCTGCGGGTGGCTGACCTCAGCCAGCCACTGCCCTTCGCCGACGGTGCGTTCGACGATGTCGTCGCATCTTTGGTGCTGCACTATCTACCAGACTGGACGGCACCCCTGGCTGAGCTGCGGCGCGTGCTGAAGCCCGGCGGCCGCCTCATCCTGTCGGTGAACCACCCCACCATCTACAAGTTGGTCAATCCCAGCGCCGACTATTTCGCCGTCACGGAGCATTCGGAGGAGTACACCTTCAACGGCCAGAACGCGGTGCTGACGTTCTGGCATCGACCGTTGCATGCCATGACGGACGCGTTCACCGCGGCGAGCTTCCGGCTCTCGGTCATCAGCGAACCACCGGTCTCCCCCGACGCGCCGCGAGAGCTGATGCCGCCCCACCTCAATGGCCGGGCGGCGTTTCTGTGCTTCATCTTCTTCGTCCTCGAAGCGAGCTGAGGTCAGCTCGCCGCGGCCCGAAAGGGCCGGCGCCCTGGTTGCGGGCAGCCGGGACGGCGGTAGCGGTCCTCGGCGTGCTCACCACCCTGATCATCAACGGGCCGTTCTCGCTGGCACGCAATCCGGTCTTCACTTCGTGGACCCGGATGGAGACGTCTAGCGATTCTGGAGGTCGCGACCGACAACCGTGATGCCGTGCTCGGTGTCAGCACCAATGCCCGCAGCTGAGTGACTCTGCTGGCCAATTCGGTTCTGCGAGGTTTCCCCACCCCGATTGATGATCTCGGGGTTGTCAAGGGCGGGTGTAGGCCCTGTTTCGTGGCCTACGAGAGCTGCTAGCACAAACGCAGCGGTGCCGGTCGGGTGGACGGCACCACGCCGCCGCCCGGGCCCTGCCTCGATCCGTTCGGGGGCCGCGGCGGCGTCGAGGGCGCCGCGATTGGCGACCAGGTCAGAAGCGTCCACCCGCCCGGTGGCCGGTGTTGGCCGGGTGCCGTTGTCCAGGGTTCGCCGCCGGAACCGCGCCGGCTTGGCGCTGCTCCGTTTGTGCTCGCAGGTCTCGTAGGCCACGGAGCGAGGTCCCAGACCACCCCGACCACAATCCAAGATCATCCCATCGGTGACGGCCGGAGGACACGACCGGAGCGGCGTGAGCTGCCGAGGCTGAATTGGCCAGCAGAGTCCTGAGTGGTCGCAAAGGATTGCGCCCGGGTCAGTTGTCCCCGGCGAGGACCGCACGCAGCCGGTTCGCGAAGGCCTCGGGCTGGCCGGCGTATCCGGACTCGTCGCCGAGGAATCCGCCATGGTGGCTGGGGAACACGCTCGGCTGCTGGCCGAGTAGTTCGGCGGTGGCCGCTGCGGTGCGTCCGGTGAAGATGTCCGTCGACTCCTCGCCGACGGCGATGACGATGCGGGTCGGTGCTGCGGCCAGTGCAGCCACGTCGGGCTGGTAGCTGCTGACCGGCCAGGACCGGTCGGACAGCAGCGGGTCGTCGCGGGAGCCGTCGTCCTCGTTCGGCATGCCGAACTGGCTGGGGTCCGGCGGGGGCTGGTTGAAGTAGTCGTCGGTGAACTCGCCTCGCCATGACGTCATGGCGATGAAGGCCGCCATGCCAGCGTTCGACCCGTTGGCTTCGTAGGTGGCGCGGACACCGCCGCGGGCGCGTTCGGCAGCCTGCGCATCGGGCAGCACCGGGATCAGCGGCGGCTCGTGGGCTACCAGGGTGGTCACGTCGTGGGGATAGGCGGCCACCAGTGCCAGCGCGGTCACCGCACCGCCACTGCTGGCGAACATCTCGACCGGTCCTGCGCCCAACGCCTGGATGATGGTGTGCACGTCGGCCGCCTGGACCGTGGGGACATGGTCGACCCGGCCGTCCTTGCGTCGGCTGCGGCCGAGCCCGCGCGGATCGTAGGTGACCACCGTGCGGTCCGGGAGGTAGGACGCCAAGGTGGCGAAGCCGCTGGCGTCCATCGGCTGGCCGATCAGGAAGAGTGGCGGACGTCTGTCGGCAGGGGGCAGCGGGCCGTGCACGTCATAGACGAGGTCGACCTCGGCGGTCTCGAGCATGTGCGTGTCCATGACGACAGTGTGGCCCGCTGGTGGTGAGATCTCACCAGGACTCGCCCACGCCAGCGGTGTGGGGAACCTGCGGGAAGCCGACCAGCGCCTGCGCCGTGGCGGCGGCCAGCGACTGCAGCTGCGCCACTTCCTTGTCGCTCGCCCGGCGGGGCCGGGCCCAGTAACCCCCGATGGCGCCGACCGGATCGGTCTGCGGGATGGGCACCATCACCAGCGCGCGTACGAAGGTGGGCCGGTACGCCTCTGATTACTTTCAGTGGTCGCGTCGCGTCACCAGTCTAGGTGCGGATCGGCCGATAGCAAACCCGTGACCAGGGGAGATGAAGTCAGGCCCGCCACCCAGGCGGGTGCCGTGGGGCGGCCATTCCGCTCCTGCCGGCGAGCGGCTATTTCGTCGCCGGCCGGTACCGTACGCTCACCTCGGCCGTCGGATCATCCGCGCCGACCCGGTGGAGGTAGATCGGGTCGCCACCGAGCTGCTCGTAGAGCCGGATGCCCTGCCCCAGCAGCACCGGCGCGATGTGCAGGTCGATCTCGTCGAGCAGCCCCCGCTGGAGCAGCTGGCGGCCGATGTCCGGCGACAGCACCTCCACGTTCTTGCCGCCGGCAGCCGCCAACGCGATCCGCACCGCCTCGGCCAGGTCGCAGTCGAGGAACGTGACGCGGTCGGCTGGTTCGGCGTCGTCCGGGTGGTGGGTCATCACGAAGACCGGCCCGGTGAAGGCCCCACCATAGATGCCCTCGGCGTCGGGGAACGCGTCCCAGCCGCGCCGGCCCCCGAGCACCGCCCCGGTGGTCGTTACGTACTGGTCGACCAGACCGGGCTGCATCGAGATGCCGGTCATCATCCAGCTCATATCATGGTCGGGCCCGGCCACGAAGCCGTCCAGGGACATCGTGAAGTGCCACAGGACCTTGCCCTCGGCGGTCTGTGGTTCGAAGTCGCTCATGCCGTCCTCCTCGCGGTGATTGCTTCTCTTATTCGTGTAGACGGCAACCACCGCGAAACCTCATCGGTCGGGACTCACGGGTCCAGCCCTATGGGTTCAGGTGTCTTATGGGTCCAGGTGCGGCGGCAGACCGAACGCCGGGAAGAGCTCCGGCTCGTGGAAGGCGACGATGTCGCTGATCCGACCGTCCCGCACCCGCAGCACCCCGATCCCGAACGGTTCGAAGACCTGCCCGCCGGGCGGCCGTCGGTAGCTCGCCGCGGCGAGCTGGCCGTTGGCGCTCGTTGCGACCAGCCGAAACGTTCCGATGTAGTCCGGCGAGGCTTCGTCCCAGGTGGCCGCCAGCGCCGCGAGGACCGACTCGCGGTCGGCGAACCACTCCGGGTAGGGCGGCATCGTCGCGCGTACGTCGGCCGCTAGTAGCTCAGCGACTCCGTCGAGGTCACCTCGTTCGACCGCGGCCATGTACCGGCGCAGCACCCGCCGATCCTCCTCGCTGGGCGGCGCGGGCGGCGCCCACTCGGCCCGGCCCGCCGGCAGGTGCTCGCGCAGCGTGGCCCGGGCTCGTTGCAGCGCGCTGTTGACCGACGCGACACTGCCGTCGAGGGCCTGCGCGGTCTGCCGGGGCGGCCAGCCGAGCACATCGCACAGGATCACCGCGGCGCGCTGCCGGGGTGGCAGGTGCTGCATCGCGACCAGGAACGCGAGCTCCAACGTCTCTCTGGCGACGACCATCGACTCGGGCTCGTCCGCGCTCGGCGCGGCTGGCTCCCACAGGTGGTCGGGGAACGGCTGCAGCCACGGACCGGCGTCACCATCGCCGGCGAGCTGCCCGGCCCCGGCCGGCGGCCCCGCCTGATCGGGCAGCAGCCGCCGTTTCCGGCCGTCGAGCGCGTCCAGGCAGGCGTTGGTGGCGATCCGGTAGAGCCAGGTGCGCAGCGATGACCGCCCGGCGAACCCGTCCCGCCCGCGCCATGCCCGCAGGAACACCTCCTGTACCAGGTCCTCGGCCTCGTCGAACGACCCGAGCATGCGGTAACAGTGCACCCGCAGCTCGCGCCGGTGCGCTTCGACCCGCTGGGCGAAGGTGTCGTCTTCGGTCACCGGACGACCGTACCCAGCTTCGGTCCTGCGCCGCGGGAGTTGCCGGGGTGGCGTCTCCATCATCATGGTCACCGCGGCACCGCCCGGAACCATCCCTGGCGATCGGCCGGGTCCGGTCCGCGTCGGCGGAGCGTCGGCGGGCGTTCGTCCGTCACCGGAGCGTAGTGGTCGAACCGGGTCACCAGGACGCCCTCACCGCCGGTCAGGTCCGGTAGGACCGCGGCGAGCCGCGGCAGCCGCGCCGAGGGCAAAGTGCCGACCAACCGCAGGTACGCCCCGTCGGCCGCGGCGTCGAGGATCGGCGCCCCGAGCCGGCCGAGCAGGGCGGCGACGGCGCTGTGAGCGGGGCGGGGGAGCTCCAATTCGAACCGGTTGACCGGGTGGCACACTCGGGTTCCCGCGCGCCGCAGCGCCGCGGCCACCACCACCGGGGCGAGGTTGCGGAAGTCGGCGGCGACGCTGGAGATGGACTTGTCGAACTTCTGGTGTGGCTTGCTCTGGCGGGGCCAGTACTGCGACGAGGTCATGGTCACCGTGCAGTCGGTGACCGGCCAGCCGTGCGGGCCCTGTCGCAGGGCCCGTCGTACTCCCTCCTCGGTGGCGGTGATGAATGCCACCGGCAGCCGGCCGCGTTCGATGCCGGGGGAGAAGGTCACACCGTGCTCCGCCGGGGCGGCTTCGATGCGCAGACCGATGCCGGCGAGGTAGGGGTTTCCGTCCTGTTTGATGAGTTCCGCACCGTCGCCGGCGCCGACCACCCGCTCGATGCAGGCGGTCATGGTCTGCGCGAACCGGGCGCGGATGCCGAATCGCTCGCTCAGTAGCGCGGCCACAACCTCTTTCTGAACCTCGCCGTGCAAGCTGATCAACGCTTCGCCAGCGTGCTGGTCGATCCGCAGGTCGACCAGTGGATCCTCGTCGGCGAGTTCGGCCAGCCCGGCGTACAGGGCGGTGCGTTGGGTCGGGTCCACCGGCTCGACCAGCGCCTGCATCGTCGCTGGCGGGAACCGGTGGGTGCGTCGCCGGGGTGGTTGCCCGACGGTGTGGCCGATCTGCGCCGAGGTGCCGCGCACCGCCACGATCTGGCCGGCCCGAGCCGTCGGGCTGACAACGCCACCGCCGGGCTCGCTCACTTCGAGTTGGGTGACCCGCTCCGGGCGGGCAGTTGCGGACGGAATCCGGTCTCGGACCCGCAGCTGGCCGGACCACAACCGGAGCCATGCTCGCCGGCCCACCTCGTCGCGGTCGACGGCGAACACTGTGCCCGCCAGCGGCCCGTCCTGCTCAACGGCGGGAGGCAACAGCTCGACCAGCGCCCGGCGAAGTTCCGGCACGCCGGCCCCGGTGACCGCCGAACCACACAGGACCGGTGTCGCCGCATTGCGGGGGACGCCGCGTCTGATCGCGCGTCGGACCCGCCGTCGGCTCACCCGCTCGCCCGCCAACCAGGCGGCGAGCACGCCGTCGTCCACATCGGCTACCGCCTCGATGACCGGATCGGAGTCCAGGGGGAGCTGACGTACGCGAGCGTTGCGTCGGCCGGCATCGGCGACCTCGGCCAGCATGACGGCGTGCGGGGTAAGTCGGGCCCGGACCTGGGCGAGCGTCCGGGCGACATCGGCCCCCGCCCGGTCGACCTTGTTGAGAAACAGCACCGTGGGCACGCCGATCCGGCGCAGCGCCCGCCAGATGACCACGGTCTGCGGCTGCACGCCCTCCACGCTCGACACTACGAGCACGGCCGCGTCCAATACGGCTAGCGAGCGTTCGACCTCGGCGATGAAGTCCGGATGGCCCGGCGTGTCGACCAGATTGACGACGAGACCGTCGATCGCGAACGAGGTGACCGCCGCCCGGATGGTGATGCCGCGCCGGCGCTCCAACTCCATCGAGTCGGTGTTGGTCGTACCGTCGTCGACCGAACCGGGCTCATCGAGCACCCCCGCCTCGAACAACAGGCGTTCGGTCAGGCTGGTCTTTCCTGCGTCAACATGGGCGACCACGCCCAGATTCAACAACGGCAACGCGCGCCTCCACGGTAGGACGGTCAAGGGTCCGGAGCGTGGAAGTTGCTCGCATTGGTGTGTCCTCTCGGCTCGGGTTCAGCGCCTGGCAACGAATTGTGGCAGCTCAATCGGGCGCCGGCCAGCGATTTCTGGCCGAGCACAGTGCATGGATGCCCTGCCTGCGGGCGGCCATCATCGGCACTTTGCCGATGGCGGGTGAGCAGCCAGCCGTGGCCTCAGCGCCACCGGTAGCGGGTCTGGGAGGATTCGCTACCCGTCGCGAAGGCGAACCCCTTCTCCGGCTGGACCCGGTAGAGCTGAACATCTCCGGTCCGGACGGCATCGCCCAGCTGATACCAGGTTCCGTCCTCGCGGGTGAGCTGCCAGCCATAGGCCTGTTCGAACGCGGTCGCGACGGCTTCCCGGACGGCGTAGTCGGTGACCAGGCTCGCCGTGCCTTCGATGATGTAGTCCACGCCGGTCAGGGTGTCGGTTCCGGCGGTGAGCGCGCAGTGCGGATTAGCGCTGAGATTCTTGGCTTTCTGCTCGTGCTCCCCGGTGGCGAACCACATCGCGCCGTGCGACCAGATCGCCAGCAACGGTGTCACGTGGGGTCGGCCGTCTCGGCGTACCGTGCACAACTGGAACTTCTGGATCCGGCGCAGTGCCCCTTCCGTGGCCTCCCACGGCGTCAGGGCGGCGCCTGGCGAGGAGAACGGACCGAGGCTGGCCTGCGGCGCGGTCGAGTCGTCGGCCATCTGAGCGGACATGATTCCTCCCTGCCATCGTGGGTCCGCGGCGCTGTCTCCGGCGTGGTCGGCCCTACTGGTTGTGGTTTGCAATCAGCACCGACGCTAGACGGTGTGGTGGCAGATTGCAACCACTATCGGGGAGGGCGGCGGCTGCGCGGGGCGCCGTGGTCGGAGCTTCAAAAAGGGTTGCTGATGCTGAGTCGAGGGTGGTGAGGTGAGCCGATGCCGGCCCTGATGACCGTTCCCGCCGCGACTGAGCTGCAGCGGCTCGCTGTTGATTTGAGCAATTGGCTGACTGACCGAAGGTCATTCGAACTTCACCCCGGTGACCTCGGTTGGCACTCAATGGTCGGAGCAACGAGGACAGCTGCGAACCTGCGAGTATGGTCCCGAAACGGGGAGATGGTCGCCCTGGGGTTACTGGACAAGCCGGATATTCTGCGCATGGCGATGGATCCAGCAGCGTACGACGATGACGAGCTGGCGCGGCAGATCGGCTCAGACATCAATGACCCTGACGCGGGAGTCCTGGCTGCCGGAGCAGCAGTAGTCGAAGTACGAGGTGCCCGCAGCCTTCGGAAATACTTGTCGGACGCAGGGTGGATCGCCGATGAGCTCTGGACACCATTTCACTGCGACTTGTCCCATCCGATCGGCACAGAGCGGATGGAGCAGAAGGAAATCCGAATCGAGACCAGCGGTCCTGACCAGGCGGAAGCCTGGGTCGCAGTGCACTGGTCTGCCTTCAAAGGCACCCCCTTCGGTGGCGAGGACAAGCGACGCCTCCTAGAGCGGTGGGGCACCTTGGCTGGAGGGCCGTTCTCTCATCTCGCGCGGCATCTGATCGCATTCGACAAAAATGACAACGCCGTTGCCGTCACCACGGTGTGGGGTGCTGGCAACGGCCGGCCCGGGCTCATCGAACCCATGGGTGTGCACCGCGACCACCGCGGGCGCGGATATGGAGTCGATATCACTATCGCGGGCGCGGCTGCCTTGAGGGACATGGGGTCGTCGAGCGCCGTCGTGGTCGCGGAGACCTCCAACGCCGGGGCCCTTGCGACCTATTCGGCGGCTGGTTTCACAGCCAGCGAACCCGTTGCTGACCTCAAGCGGCCTGCCTGAGATCTCCCACGACCAGCTAGCCTCGTCGCGGCTGACTGGCCCGCTCATCCCCGACCTGTGACGCGGGTCATAGCGACAGGGAAACCGTGCGGGAGGGGTGCGGCGTCTTGCGGGGTGTGAGTCGAAACCTGGAGACGCTCGACGAGGGCGAGTTGCTGCGCCGGGTCGCCCGGGGCGACCGGTCGGCCTTCGACGAGTTCTACCGGCGTACCGCGCCCTGGTTGACGGTTCGGCTGCGTCGGCGCTGCGCCGACGAGGACCTGGTCGCCGAGGTGCTCCAGGAGACCTACCTCGCAGTCTGGCGCTCCGGCGGCAGCGTCGCCCATGACGCTGCCCGGGGTAGCGCCGTGGGCTGGCTCTGGACCATCGCCGCCCGTCGGTTGGTGGACGCGTTCCGGCGGCGGGCCCGCCGCGAGCGGCTGCCGGCGGCGTTGGCCGTCGAGCCGGTCGCTCCGGCGGCCGAGGAGCAGGTGCTCGCCGACCGGATGGACGCGGACCTGGAGCAGGCGCTGTTGGCGCTGCCGGAGAACCTGCGCCAGGTGCTACGGGCGATGGTCCTCGACGGTCTGACCGTCCGGGAAACCTCGCTGCTGCTCGGCATGCCGGAAGGAACCGTCAAGACCTACGCCCGGCGGGCCCGGATCGCGCTGCGGGAGGCACTATCATGATCACCCACCCGTCCCCTGTTCTCATCGCCCGCTACGCCACCGGCGACGGTGCCCTCGACGAGGCCCGGGTCTGGGCGATCGAAGCCCACCTGGAGGAGTGCCCCGGCTGTCGGGCCCGGCTCGCCGACGCGGTGCCGTCGCCCACCCGGGAGCTGCTGGACCGGGTGGCCGTCGAGGTGGCGGCCGGGGTCGCCGCCGGTCCCGGCCCGGCCCGGCGGAGCCGGTTGCGGCGCACCGGCGTCGCCGCCCGGATCCTGCCCTGGTTCGCGACCGCGGCCGGACTGATCCTGCTGGCGGCTCTGTTCGACCTCGCCTTCCCCCGGATCCCGTCGCTGGTGCTGCTGCTGGCGCCGGTGGCGCCGCTGCTACCGGTGGCCGCCGCCTGGAGTCGGCGCGCCGATCCGGCCTGGGAGCTGCTGGCCAGCGTCCCCCGGACCGGGCTGGTGCTGCTGCTGCGCCGGACATTGGCGGTGCTGGCGGCGATCCTGCCGGCGCTCGCGGTCGCGGGTGGAGTGACCGGCCACTCCCCAGCGCTGTGGTTGCTGCCGTGCCTGGCCTTCACCGCCGCCGCCCTGGCGATAGGTGCGCTGGTGGGGGTGGAGCGGGCCGCGCTCGGGCTGGCGGTGGCCTGGTCCGCGGCGGTGGTGGTGCCGAGCCTGGTCGGCCAGCGGCTGCCGACCATTTTGGAACTCAGCAGCTGGCCCGGTTGGGCGGCGGTGCTGGCCGTGCTGGTGGCCGTGCTGCTCATCCGGGCGGGAGCCTACCGCCGGCTGCCGGTCAGCCGGTTCGACCTGTCTACCTGAAGCCGGTTCCCAGCCGTCTACCTGAACCCCGTTCCCGACCGAAACCGGAGTTGATGATGCGTGCCGTCAGCGCGGCGGAGACCGCACCCCCCACGTACACCTGGGCGGTGCAGGCCCAGGACCTGGTCGTCCGAGCCGGACGCCACCTCGCGGTCGACCGTCTGAGCCTGGCGCTCGGCACCGGCGTGCACGGCCTGCTCGGCCCCAACGGCGCCGGCAAGACCACGCTGATGCGGGCCCTGGCCACGGTGATCAAGCCGGCCGGAGGCCGGCTGACCCTGCTCGGGCAGGAGGTCACCGGCCGAGCCGACCTGCGCGGGGTACGCCGTCAGCTCGGCTACCTGCCACAGCACTTCGGCTACTATCCGCGGTTCACCGTGCGGGAGTTCGTCGAGTACCTGGCCTGGTTGAAGGAGCTGCCGAAAGCGGAGGTGCCGGGTGCGGTGCAGCGGGCGGTCGAGCGGGTCGGCCTGGCTGACCGGGCCGACTCCAAGCTGAAGACGCTCTCCGGCGGCATGCTGCGGCGGGCCGGCATCGCCCAGGCGATCGTCAACGACCCGGAGGTGCTGCTGCTCGACGAGCCGACCGTCGGGCTGGACCCGGAGCAGCGGATGAGCTTCCGGGACCTGCTCCGCGACCTCGGCCAGGACACCTGCGTGCTGGTCTCCACCCACCTGGTCGAGGACGTCGCGGCGGCCTGCACCGAGGTGGTGCTCGTCGACCAGGGTCGACTGGCGTGGCAGGGCGCCCCGGCGCAGTTGGCGGAGCAGGGCGGCCAGGGCGACGCCGGGGACAGCGCCATCGAGCGCGGCTACTCCGCGCTGCTGCGGGTGCACCGGGGGAGGGCGGCGGCATGACCGGGCTGATCATGGGCATCGAGGTACGCCGCTCGGCGATCATCGGCATCACCCTGGTGCTGCTGGTGGCTGGGCTGGGGCTGACGGCGACCGGCACGGACCTGTTCGCCGGCCGGTGGACCCAGTGGGCGTTCACCGGGCGGGCGGCGCTGGTGCTGCTCATTCCGGGGGCGTTGGCCGGCGGGGCGTGGCTCGGCCGCCGCGACCGGCGGCACCGGGTCAACGAGCTCTTCAGCACCGCGCCGCGGCCCCGCTGGCAGCGGCTCGCTCCGCTCGCCGTGGGCTTCGCGCTCGCCCTGACCGTCGGGTATCTGCTGATGCTCCTCCCCGGTGTGGCGCTGGTGGCGCCGATCGCCGGGTACTTCCCGGTCGGAGCGCTGCCGACGGTCGCGGTCGGCGTTCCGGCGTTGATCGCCGCCGGCTGGCTGGGGATGGCGGCCGGCCGGGCGGTACCCCGGATCGTGACCGCGCCGGTGCTGGCGGTGGTCGGGTTCGTCGTGACGGGAGTGCTGCCGCAGGTCGTAACGTCGATGAGCTACAACGACTACTTCGAGAAGGTCCGGCCCGAACCGGCGTCGATGCTGCTCAACCCGGTGACTATCGACGGCGTCGACGAGTTTCAGGTCATGCCGGTCGGGGTCAGCGCGCTGCAGACCGGATGGCTGGTGGCGGTCGCCGTGACCGGCTTCCTGCTGCTCGCCGCGGCCAGCCGCCGCGTGCTTGCGCTGGCGGTGCTGCCGGGGTTGTTGGCCGGCGCGGCGGTGGTGCCGCTGCTGCCGACCGACGGCTACAGCGGTGCGGCGCAGATCGACGCCACCGCCACCGAGCTGGTGTGCGACACCGATGGGCCGCCGGTGTGTGTGCGAAAGGTGCACGCCGCGCTGCTGCCCGACGTGGTGGCGCCGGCTCGGCAGACGCTGCGATTGATGGCGGAGAAACTCCCCAACCCGCCCAACCGGGCGGTGCAGAGCGCGGAGGTCGAGAACTGGGCGCTGCCGGTGGACGCCCCGCCGTCGGTCCGGAATCCAGCCGACGACCTGGTCTTCGACCGCCCGTTCTTTGACCGGACCGGGCGGGCCGATCTCCAGGCCGGCTACTTTGCCGGGGGCTGGGAGCACGACCTGCTCTCCGCCGGCTGGCGCCAGGCGTGCGGCGAAATCGGCACCTGGTACCGGATCGGGGCCGTCGCCGAGGAGGCTGCCGCCGCCTGGCTGACCGACCAACCGCCGACACCGCGGGGGTGGTTGGACGATGCCGCCGTCGCCGAGGCGAACGAGGTCTACCAGGAGCTGATCGCGTTGCCGGAGGCCGAACAGCAGCGGCGGATGGGAGCCGCTCGGGAGGCCGCACTGGACTGCCGGATGGACGACGCGGCGGCACTGATCACCGGGGAGCAGGCGCCGTGAGCGGGCTGCGGCTCCACCTGCGGGCCCGGCGGGTCCCGCTGGCGCTGGCGGTCACCATCGGCATGGTCGCACTGGTCTGGGGGGCCTGGTCCTATTTCTCCGATGCGGTGACCGTCAACCCGCGGATGATCAGCATCACTGTGCTGGTGGCAGTGGTCGCGTTCGGCGCCACCCTGGCCGGGGCGGACGACGCGTTGGAACGCACCGGGGCGGTCAACTGGCAGGTCCGCCGGGCTGGGCACCTGGCGCTGGCCACCGCGGTGATCGTCGGGATGTTGCTGCTCACCACCGTCACCGACGCCCGGTTCGAGCCGCTGACGCTGGTGGTGCGCAACACCGTCGGGCTGGTCGGGCTGGTCGCCCTGGGGGCGGCGCTGTTCGGTGCGGCGCTGTCCTGGCTGCCGCCGCTGGGCTGGACGCTGGTGGCGATCATGCCGTTCATGCAGCCGAGTGAGCGGCTCGGGACCCAGCTCCTGGCCTGGCTGATCCAGCCCACCGACGCCACCGCGGCCGCGGTCTGCGCCACCGCACTGGCCGTGGCCGGGCTGTTCGCGTACAGCCTTCGCGGGTGTCCACTGCGGCCGCCGGCGGAGACCGCAGCGGATCAGTAGCCCGCCCCGAGGGCCTACGAGACCTGTTAACACAAACGTCGCTGGGCCGCCAGGGTGGCCGCCGGAAAGGCCAGCGCAGCGAGTTCGCCAGATTCGATGGTATGATCGTGCCATGAGAACTGCCATCGACGCGGCCGGCCGCGTCGTGATCCCCAAAGCGCTCCGGGACGCGCTCGGTCTGGCGCCAGGGCAGCCTCTCGACATCGTCTTCCGAGACGGACGGTTGGAGATCGTGCCGGAGCCCACCCCGATGCGGTTAGTGGACGAGGGTGAGGGCGTGGTGGCTGTTGCGGACGTCGAGATGCCGCCCCTGACTGTGGACCTGGTGCGTGAAACTCTGGAGCAGGTCCGTCGATGATTGCGGTGGACTCCAGCGTCGCGATTGCGGGGTTCGCGAGTTGGCACGAGCAACACGCATCCGCCCGGAAGGTCCTCGCCCGGTCGCCTCGGCTGGTAGCCCACGCTGCGCTGGAAACCTATTCGGTTCTTACCCGGCTCCCACCACCTCACCGGGCACAGGCCGACCTGGTCCGGGCCTTCTTGACCAGTCGCTTCCCAGGTCACCTGCTCAGTCTGCCGGACAACCAGTACCGGGAGTTGCTCGACCTCCTCGCCGAGCGTCAGATCCTGGGTGGCCGGGTCTATGACGCGTTGATTGGAATGACAGCCGCTGCGCATGAAGCCACCCTTGTCAGCTTTGACCGTCGAGCGGCGCTCATGTATGAAGCCGTGGGCGTCAACGTCGAGCTACCCGATTGACCCCGTCTGTCGATCACGAGGCCACCGGAGGCTGCAGCTGCGGCCCATCGAGACGGCGACGGTACGAGGGTGGCGTAACCATCGGCCGTCGGACCGGCATGTGACGCTGGGCCGATGGTCATTGCCTTCGACGCTGAGCTGTGGTTCTGGGATGCGCGGCGGGCCGACACGTGGACCTTTGTCAGCCTGCCGGTCGAGGCCTCCGAGGAGATCCACGAGGTGGCCGGCGGAGCACGCCGCGGCTTCGGCGCGGTGCGGGTGCAGGTCACCATCGGAGGCAGCAAGTGGCGGACATCGATCTTCCCGGATGCCGCAAAGGGTTGCTACGTACTGCCGGTCAAGCGTGCCGTCCGAAAGGCGGAGGCGCTCGAGCCGGGCGATGTCGCGACCGTGACCGTCGAACTCGTCGACTGAGCGTCGCCGGGTGTGAGGCCACTACCGCCCGCCGTCAGCGGTCGGGACGGCCGGTTCGGTGTCGAACATCGCCACATTGCTGTGCTTGGACTGGCGATGTGGCGCCGGCTGCCGGACAGTGATCCGGTCCGGGTCATCCCGGGGATCCGGCTCGCCAGGTTCCTTGACCCTTCCCTGAGGGAAGACTGCAGGATGGCAGCCGTGGACGACGAGCAGCTGAGTATCGGACGCTTCGCGGCGCTAACCCGCCTTTCGCTGAAGGCGCTGCGTCTTTATGACGAGAACGGTCTGCTGCCCGCCGCCCACGTCGACCCGCACAGTGGATATCGATATTACTCACCACGCCAGTGCGAGCGTGCCGTCCTGATCGGCGCGCTACGCCGGATCGGAACCCCCCTCGCAACTATCCGCGACGTGCTCGACGCTGAACCTGACGACGGTCTGGCGATCTTCCACGAGTGGTGGGTGAGCGAACAGCGGGAGTTCCAGAACCGGCGGGGTCTAGCGCGTTATGTCACCGCCCGTCTCTCACCCAGAGGAGAACCGACCATGGAGATCCGTACCCGAGTCGTCCCTGAGCGCAAACTCGCTTTTATCGGGAAGGAAATGTTCCAGCCCGAGCTGGAGAAGTTCATCATGCGTAGCTTCACCACGATCTTCGACCATCTGATCGCGCTGGGACTGCGTACCAACGGCACCACTCCCGAGGAGCCGACCTACACCATCTTCCATGGGCCTGTGACACCGGATCAGTCATCGCTGGTCGAGGTGTGCGTGCCGTTCGTAGGCTCGGTTGAGCCGGCCGCCGACATCGCGATCCGGCTGGAGCCGGAACATCATGAGGCGTTCACTCCGCTGACCAACCGGGAGGCCCAGTTCCCGCAGATCCTGCACGCATACGACGCGGTCGCTCAGTGGGTCCACGCCAACGGCGAGCCGATCGCTACGATGCCCTGCCGCGAGGTCTATGTGACAAACGTGCCTGATGCCGACCTGGATGACCACGTGATGGATGTCGCGTTCCCCTACCTTCCCGAGGGCAGTTCCGCAGGGAAGAAGGTGTAGCCGCCCCCGGCCGGATCGGGCGTAACCGTCAGGGCTGGCGCGCCGCCTCGCCGAACAGGTGATCCGGGTCGTAGGCGGCTCGTATCCGCGCCAGCCGTTGCTCGCGGCCGCTCCAGCCGCAACCGAAGCAGTGACCGCGTGCGGTGCGCAAACTTCTTCGCGTACCCGCTCAGATCGGTCAACGGCGCACCCGATAGCGCAGGTGAAGCACCCGGGTGCCCTGAACCACCACGTCAGGATCCGCCAACAGGTGCTGCGCGTAGACCGGCCCGAAGTAGCGCTTGCCGGACCCGAACACGACGGGTACGACGTCCATGCGCACCTCGTCGACCAGGCCCGCGGCAAGCACTTGGCCACCGACGTCGCCAGCGGCGACCTCGACAATGCGGTCGCCCGCGAGCTCCTGCGCCTCGGCTACGGCTGCCTCGACGCCGTCGACAAAGTGAAACGGCGTCTCGGGGTCCCAGCCCTCGGGCGCCGGCCGGTGCGTCACGACGACCACGTGGTCGATCCCGCTCGGAGGCTCCCCGCCCCAGCCATCGGTCATGTCGAAGACGTGGCGGCCGACGATTGTCACCCCGATCTGGTCCCAGTACGGCCGGGTGTAGTCGTAGGACGTCTGCGACACCTTCAACGCGCCGCTGGAGTCCAACGGGACGTCACCGCTGGTCAACCAGTCGAACAGCGGTCCGGGCTGGTCGTTCCCGTCCGCGATGAAGCCGTCCACCGACACCGAGCTGTACATGACCACCTTGCCCACGGGCACTCTCCTCTGCTTCAGGGTGCCCTCAAACTATCGGGTCGTGAGCTGCGGCTCTTGTACGAAATCAATCGGCCGGCAGCGGCCAACTGTCCAGCACGTGGCCGGGATGCTCGCGCAGGAATCGCCGCCGGACTTCGACGTACCGGGTCGGCGTGAGCCCGGTGAACGCCCGGAACTCGTGACCGAAGTGGGCCTGGTCGAAGTAGCCCGCTTTGCCGGCGAGGTCGGCCCAGTCGATCGGTCCGGCGGGGTCGATCGCGAACACGGTGGCGGCGAAGCGGTAGGTGCGGGCCAGCCGCTTCGGCGTGATGCCAATGAGCTCCTTGAACCGCTGCGCCAGATGAGTGCTGCTGACACCAGCTGCCACCCGCAGGTCGCCGATCGCCACCGCCCCGCTGGTCGCCGCGATGACGCTGCTCGTATGGCGGATCAGCCCAAGGCCGGCGGTTTCGCGCAGCCGTCGCATCAGCTCCTCCTCGAGCAACGTCAGCATCTCGTGCGGTCCGGGCGCCGTGGCCAGCCGGTCTCGCAGCTCAGCACTGGCGGACCGGCCCCAAACCTGCTCCACCGTCACCGGCCGGTCACACAGCTCGGCCGCGGGCATCGGCAGGAACGGCGCCAGCCCCCACGGCTGGAAGTGCACGCCGACGGACCGGGTCCAGAGCGGGTAGCCGAACTCCCACGCGCGGGTGGGCATGGTGACCACGCAGCCGTCGGCGTACTCGGCCGGCTCGATGTCGGAGCCGGCGCGGATGCGGAACGGCGCCCCGAGGTTGACGATGAGCAACGCCGCCGGCGGCGGCAGGGTCAGCCGGGCGTACGGCGGCGCACCCTCCAGGTAGTAAAGGTCGTCGATCAGCCCGTCCAGCGGCGGTCGCGGCACTCTGGACACGTACTCCACGCCCACAGCATCGCCGACGCCCCGCCGGCGTCGCGCGCCGGGCGGCACGGCCGGCGCAGTGGCCACACGGCCAGCGGGGAGGCGCCAGGTTCGGGTAGGTGACTCACGAACCGCCTCCAGGCCGCCATGGGTCTATGCGGTGCTGAGATCGGTGACTGGTAGACCGGTCTCGCTTTCGACCAGTTGGAGGGCCAGTTCAGCCCTCGCGGCGAGTTTCAGCGGAGCCAGGTCTTCGGTGAACATAGCGTGCGCTAGGCGGTCGAGGCCGGCGCCGAGCAGCGGGGTGGCGGTGCGGAGCGCAGTAGGTAGGGCCGCGCCCGCGCCTCGGCGGAAGCCTGGCGAGAGCTGCCAAATGAAAGATCACGACTGACACCGGCCTGCGAGTTCGTCAGGACCAGAGAGAGGAGATCGGGGCGGCGACGATGCGGTCGCCGAGCGGCAGCAGCCGGGTACCCGTGTGCAGCACGATGCCGCCGACGAACCGGTCGCCGAGTTCGTCGCGGAGCCAGGACAGGTGGCGGCCGTCGGCGGACTTGGGGGCCGCGGTCGCCTTCGCCCCGCCTGTCGCGGTCCCACCGACAGTCAGTACTCGTGCCACCGCACCGTGCGACGGGTCTGAATGGCCGGTGGACCCGCGATGCGCCTGGGAACGAACCTGCACGCGTTGATCATGCAGTGATGGTGTGTGCTGCGAAGACGTCGAGGCTAACCAGAGGTCCGGCCATCGCGCTGACTACTACGCGTACTGGGCCGGACCGACTTCTGTTCCGTGTTCCGCGTAGATGGTGCGGTGTTGTTCGCGGGCTCGGAGGGCGAGGCGTAGGCGTCTTGCCAGTCGGTCCGGTAGGTGGTCGTCAAATTCCTGGGGCTCAACTAGCCGGATGTCGCTGATCTCCCCGTCGGGGAAGGTCGCGCTGCCGAGGGCGTCGCCTGGCAGGATGCCTCCGCCGAATACGAACAGGATCTTGTCCCCTTCGTGCCGGGCGGGTGCCCAGTCGACCACGAGTGGCTGCGGTCGTACCGGCCAGGTGCGGCCTAGCTCCTCCACCAACTCGCGGCGGCAGGCTGCTAGTGGCGACTCGCCGGGGGTGACGTACCCGCCGGGGATGTCCCACCCGCTCTTGTATGTGGGCTTGACCAGCAGCACTCGGCCGGCAGCGTCGGCAAATAGGGCGCCGGCGGCTACCCGTGGTGTGGCGATCTTGTCCGCGTTGTCCGTGGTCACCGGGTCAGGGTAGCCGGGTCAGGTCTGGACGTGGAGCCGTCTGGCTAGCGCCAGCAGCGCTGTGGAGGGTTTGCCACGGCTGCGTCGTAGCCAGGTGAGGGTGAGCTGCCGGCCGAGGTAGTGGTATCGGACCTGTTCGGGGGCGAGCCGTTCGGCGTCGAGCAGCGTTGTCAGGGCGTCGTCGAGGCGGTTCCACAGGCTGTATGCGCGGGCGACCTCCAGGGCGTGCCTGGCCCGACGTTCCATCGGCAGCGCTGTGGTGTCCACGCGTGGGCCGAGGTCGATCGCGACCTGGATATCACCAAGCTCGCCCGCGGTGGCGACACGGTGGATGTCGACGTTGGTGGGACCGAAGGCCGTCCACAGATGGTTCGCGTCCCGCCCCAGCTGGCCGGCGACGGTGTCGGCCTCGGCCAGGAAGGTTCGGGTGGTGGCACGGTCTTCGGCGCGGGCTGCGGCCATTGCTCCGGCGAGGAAGAGGGTGCCGTAAACCGAGGTGATCTCCGGGGTTGGTGTGGCCAGGTCGGGTCGTAGGAGGTCGGCGGTGTCGCCGGTGAGGCGGACGGCCTCGGCGTACTTGCCGACCGAGAGCAGGGCATGCACGACGCTACGCGCCAGGGAGCCGGTGACGGCGAGGTCGTCGCTGTGCTGGGCGGCGACCAAGCCGCGGTCGGCGGCGATCCACGCCAGCTCGGCCTCGCCGAGCTTGGTGAGCTGCACGGCGGCGAGCTGGTAGCTCAGGGCGAGTAGTTGCTGGCAAGCGGGCTGGTCGGGTCGTTGCTCGGCCGTCGCGTGTGCGCGGGCGAGCAGCCAGGGCAGGCGGGCGGTGACGTACCCGAATCGGGATGCCTGATATGCCTCCCACAGGTCTGCCACGTCGCGGGTCAGTTGCTCGACCGGTGGCGCTTCGACAGCCGGGCCGCCGCGGTCGAACAAGGCGATCCGCCGGTAGTCCAGGAGCGCGTCGCGAAGGGCCGGTACGGTCTGGTGGCCGCTGTCCGGAGTCCAGTCCACCAGCGACGGCTCTGCTAACAGGTCGCCCAACGACACATCCAACGCCTCGGCGACGGTCTTGATCACGGAGAGGCGATCGAGCGGAATCCGATCGTTTTCTACCTTGCTGAGCCAGTCGACGGTCCGTTCCACCAGGCCGGCCAGAACCTCCTGGGACATGCCACGCCGGCGCCGGTACCAGGCGATCCGCTCGCCGATGGTCAACGTGTTGGTCATCCCGCGCACGACACATCCTCCGCTCACCGCCAGCCTACGACCCCGGAAAGCTATTCCGGGGTCGCCGCCGGCGGCGAGGACAGACTGTCTTCATGAACGGACCGAGTGTCACCCCCAACCAAGGGGACCTTGCATGAGGATCGGTTATAGCTGCTGGGGTTTCCTGGGGCCGGGTGTTATGGACACTCCGGATGGTTCGCGTAGCTACCGCCGTTCGTTCATCGACGGTCTGATCGCAGCCGGGCAGGAGATCGTGCTGCTCCAGGCCAACCGTGACCTGGAAGAGGCGGGGCTAGACCTGCGGGACCGCTACCGGTGGGACGGTAAGCTGCCCGAGCTGGACGCGATCATCTTCGAGTGGCGGTGGCCGCTGCCGGGCCGGAACACGACGCCGTGCGGTTCGCCTGGTCACACCTGCGATCTTCACCGCCAGGACCAGCTGGTGGAGCACTACACCATTCGGTTTGGGCTCCCGACTCTGTTGTGGGACTTGGACCGGCAGCTCGCGGTCGATGATCCAATCCGTAGCTTGCCAAATGTGGCGGTGTGCGAGTTCGGAATCTCACCTGGGCCCGGGGTACACACCTTGCTATGCCCGGTGCCTGACGAGCTGCTCGACCGGGTCGACCCAGTGGCGCTGGCTCGGGCGGACCGGCCAGTGCCGCTGGTGTATGTCGGCAACCAGTACGACCGCGACGAGGCGTTCAACCAGTACTTTGCACCAGCGGCGGCGCGATTGTCGCACCGGGTGGCCGGGAAGTGGCCGCGTACCGAGCGGTGGCCGGGGTTGAACTTCACCGGCCGGGCGCCCTTCTCCGAGGTCGAGTCGATCCACCATGGCGCGGTGGCGACGGTGCTACTGCTGCCGGAGCGGTATGCGGCAGTCGGGCACATGAGTTCTCGGTGGTTTGAGGCGCTGCTGGCCGGGTGCTTGCCCATCACCCCGGCCGACATCGCCCATGCCGAGCGGTTCACGCCGCCTGCGCTGCATGTGCGGGACAGCGACGAAGTGGTCGAGCGGCTTGGCTGGTTCACCGGCGTCGCCGGCAGTAGGGAGCACGGCGAGTTGATCGCGTCCTGTTTGCCGTTCCTCGACCAGTCACGAACCTCACGGCAGGTCGCTAGAGCCTGCCAACTGCTGGAGAACCTCAGCAACCGCACCAGTTAGGACGTGAGACATGGTCCATGGGCCGACCTTCCACACCTTTCGGGCAGCCTACGTGGCCGTGCTGCGCCACATCGCCACCGCCCACCAGTACGAGACCGCGACTCGGGGCAAGCACGCCCTGGAGGTGGTCAACACCAGCTTCACGATCACCGATCCGGTCGCCCGCACGCCATACCTCGCCGCCCGGCGGACGAACGTGATCTTCAACCATGCCGAGGCGCTGTGGTATCTCACCGGCCGCGACGACATCGACATGATCGGCTACTACGCACCCAGGCTCCGGACCCTTGCCACAGCCGACGGGCGGCTGTCCGGTACCGCCTATGGGCCTCGCCTGTTCCGGCCGACTGGTCCTGACCGGTGCAGCCAGTTCGACCGAGTGATCGCGCTGTTGCGTGACGACCCGGACGCCAAGCGCGGAGCCATGATCATTATGCGGCCCGAGGAGCTAGTCGACCCCGCCAACCCGGATGTGGCCTGCACTTTGGGGTTGCAGCTGATGCGCCGCGGTGGGCGGCTGCACGCCACTGCGTACATGCGCGGCAACGACGCCGTGCTTGGGCTGCTGTGCGACACGTTCTCGTTCACGTTCATCCAGGAGTTCGCGGCCCGGCTGCTGGGTGTGGCGGTGGGCAGCTACGCCCACCACGTCGGGTCGATGCACATCAACAAAGCTGACCTGGCGAAGGTGACCGCGATCCTCGACGAGTCCGAACAGGCACCACATCAGACCGCGCGGTTCCCGGCCGCGCCGATGCCGCTGGACACCTCCTGGCGCACCGTCGAGGAGGTGCTGCGGTGGGAGGACGAGCTGCGCCACGACCGGCGGGCGCTGAGCCCGGCGGCGTTCGCAGGGCTGCCGTTGGCGGCCTACTGGCGCGAGGTGGCGATGCTGTTCGAGGTCTACCGGCAGATCACCCATCACCCCGACCAGCCGGTCGACCCGGCCACACTCGCGCTGCTACGCCCCGGGCACCGGTGGCTGGTCGAGCAGCGCTGGCCAGAGCGGATGCCAGCCACCGCTGGGAGCGGGCCATGATCATGCCGGAAGTGGACTGGTCGCGGTGGACCGTGATCCTACTCAAACCCGACTGCCTGGCCCGCGACCTCGTGAGACCGGTGCTCACCTGGGTCGGCCGCCACGTCCAGGTGACCGGGCTGCGGGTCATCGAACCCACCGAGCAACAGGTCTTCGCCCACTACGACGACATCCTCGACCTGTCCGCCGGCCTGGGCGTCGACGTACCCGGCGAACTGCGGCGCATCTACGTCGGCCAGCAGGCGGCGGTCGCGCTCGGCCACGGACCCGACGCCGCCGCCCGGGTCCGGGCGGTCCTCGGCGACACCGACCCGGCGCTCGCAGGTCCGAACACCATCCGGGGCCACTTCGGCGAAGACAGCCTCAGCGCTGCCCGCGCCCGAGGCCAACTGATCAACAACCTGATCCACACCTCCGACACCACCCAGGCCGTATCCCGCGACTTCGCCATCTGGTACGGCCCCGACCACGCCCACCTGCTCACCGCTCCGAGCCCTGCCCAGGCGGTGATACCAGAACCTCGCACCCCCGATCGACAACCAGGGAGGACACCGTGACCATCTCCACCGGACCCCGCACCCTGCCGCTGATGCCCGCCGCACAGATCGCCGGGCTCGACCCGTACATGTCCCTGATCGTCGGCTACCGCAAGTCCGGCCTTTCGCTCAACCACATCATCGGCTGCCCGCTGGACTGCGGCTACTGCGTCCGCCACTTCTGGGGCAACTTCGAGGTCAAGGTCCCGCAGCTCCTCTGCAGCACGGACGAGGCGGTCGAGAAGCTGACCGGGCATGCGGCGTTTCAACCGCACATCACCCCGATCCAGCTGTTCAACAAGGCCACCGACCCTTTCCTACCCGGGGTCAAGCCGCACCTGTTCCAAGTCCTGCGTGCGCTGGACGCCCGGGGCTACACCAACCACGTTCTCGTGATCACCCGGTTCACCGTCACCGAGGCAGACATGGACGAGCTGGAGAAGCTACGGCATCTGAAGGTGACGCTGCTGTTCACCTACTCCGGCATCACCGACCCCCGGGTGGAGCCAGTCGCCAAGAGCAGCATCACCCAGACCTCGGTCCGCACCGCCGCCGCCCACAAACGTCGCACCGGCGTCGTGCTGTACTGGCGGCCGATCGTGCCCGGCTGGAATGACGCCCCCGAAACCATGGCCCACGTACTCGACGTGGGCCGCGACGTGGACGCGATCGTGTTCACCGGCTATTACCACAAGTCCGAGAACGCCGGCTACCTACGCGGCCTCGGTGTCGATGTGCCCTACGGCGAGGACTTCCACCGCCGCAAGACCATGCCCGCCGACCTCGACGCGGCGGTAGTCGCCGCCTGGCGGGAGTCCGGCATCACCACGCCGCTGTTTCGCAAGACTTCCTGCGGCGTCGCCTACGCTCACGGCGTGCCCGACTACAACGGTCACTGGGGCGTACGAGAGCTGTGCGACATCTGCCCGAGCCTCCAGCGGCAGCGGTGCGCCGACGACCACACCACCCCCACTCCTGCCGCGATCGACCAAGTTCTCACCCACCTCGGCTACGAGACACCGTACGTGATCGAGGACGGGCACGTGTGGACCCACGGTCTCGGCGAACAACGCCGCTACGCCATCCAGCACACCCTCCGCCACCAAATCTGGGAACTCGACCAACCCCACTACCTACACGCCCACGGCCGCTCCCTCAACGGCCACCACCCCGACCCCGAACAAGCGGAACAGTTCGCGGCCCTGCGCGAACAGTTCGCCACCACCGCACGGTATGAAGAAGACGACTGACACCCGCCGCTGAAAGGCGACCGACTCATGACCGGCACACCCTGGTACGAGACCCCGCTCGTCGCGGTCGACCTGGAAGGCAGCGGCGCCCAGGACCGCGAAACCGAGGCGATCCTGGAGATCGCCGCCGTGCCGATCACCGGCGGCCAACCGGACATGGACAACGCCTACTGCACCCTGGTCAACCCGGGCCGACCCATCCCGAAACGGCCCTGGATCTCGCCCGGGTTGACCAACCACACTCTCCGCGACGCCCCCACCCTCGATGCGGTCGAACCCACGCTCGCCGCCCGCTTAAACGGCCGCTACCTCGTCGGCCACAACATCGGGGTCGACTGGCGAGTCCTGCACCGCCGATGCCCCACCATCCAGCCAGCCGGCTTGATCGACACCCTGCGTCTGGCCCGAAATCTCGGAACCACCGCCAGCAACGGTCTGGCCAAGCTCGTCACCGCCTATAACCTGACCACCAAGATCGACACGTTGGCGGTCGGTAGCCAACCCCACCGAGCCCTGTGGGACACCGTCGCCGCCGCAGTCCTGCTACTGCCGCTCATCCACCAGCGGTGGCCCGCCCCGCCCACCCTCGACGACCTGACCAACCTCGCCGGCCTGGCACTCGACAGCCCACCAACACCCGCGACCCGAGGCCAACCCAGCCTCTTCGACGGCTGAAGCCGAACCACTGGCTGATCAGCACGTTGTGGCGATCCGGCAATGGTGATCAACGACGTGCCGGGCCGGCCGCGTCACTGTGCATCCTGTAGCTCCGACCGCGGAGTCACGAAGGTCGTTGGCCCGTAGGGTGCCAAGTACCACCGACCGCCGCCTTGCGACTCGACCAGGGTTTGTCCCTGATCGTCGTGGTAGATCCAGCGCATCGTCACCGCTTGGTGCGAGCCGTTGACCTCCAGATCGGCCTCTACCTTGGCGACAGCCGCTGCTTCGATGCGGATGCGGTGGATCGTGAAGCTGGCGAGAGAGAACTCCTTGTAGAGATCCTTTACCTCGCCAGGTTTGCGGTGTGAACCCGAAGAACCGGGGAAGGCCAGGTGTTGCGCCATTCCTCCGTAGTTGCGCCTTTGCCACTGCGTCAGGAGCTCGGCACAGGCAGCATAGGCAGTCTCTAGCTCGAACCCCTCAGTTTCCGCTGACACCTCGCGCTTCTCCCATGCTGCGAGGGCCTTCTTGTCAAGACCAAGCTGGGCGGTCTTACGTAGCACATCGCCCCAGGTGGGCTCCGGTTCGGGCTCCTTGGCCGCTAGCTCACGTGCCTTGGCCCAATCCGCCACGGCGAACAGGTAGTTCCACGCCTTAGTAGCAACCACCACATTGGCGTAGCTCGTCAGGTTTCCGTGCACGACGCCGTGCCGGTAGAGGTCGAACACCTCGTCAGTAGAGAGCTTGTAGAAGGGCTTGCGGAACACGGTCTCGTGAACACGGGCCAGGCCCTTGTGATGACTGACCACACTGTCCCAGGCCGTCATGTCGTCACCATCCCGCGCATGAAGCCCTCTACGGCGTGCGGCATCGAGATCATTAACGAACCCATCCATAACGGATATAAGCACATGGATCATACCGGCGTAGCGATCGGCCTGGTAATCCTTCAGAGCAGTCTCTATCAGCGCCATCCGTTCACGCATCCCAGGGCGACTCCGCAGCCGCCGGAGCATGAACGACAGCGTGCCGGGCTCCCTGTAGAGAGCGATCAGCGCCTGCTCCTGCTCGTCAACCGAAGGAAGGTCACAGATGGCGTTGATCCGAGACACGTTGAAGTCGTCGGTGTAGATCCAGTTCCGGGTGCCGAGCCCGTCGTAGAAGCGATCGATCAGCGAAGCCAACCGGACCACCTCCGCTTCCAGCTCCCGCAGCTGGGGGCGAGTGCTGGGCTTAAGCAAACTGAGCGCCTTCATGCCCCGGATTTGCTGCCGAATCTCGATCACGGTCGGCAGGTCGAAGGCGGAGGCGTACCGGGTGTGCTCACGGCCGGGAGTAGGCATGAGCAGCATAGTAATCGAACAGACGTTCTTGGCCCTGCAAGTTTCAGGCTTGGCGGGGCAACGCTGACCTTCAACAGCCACAAGCGCCGTACTCCGGTGGCATGCGCCGCCGCCTGGACATCGCGATGAGTTTCATAGGGAGTCCACCGGTCATCTTCCTTGACGAGCCGACGGCCGGGCTGGACCCGCAGGCGCGTATCGAGGTGTGGCAGGCCGTCAAGAAGCTCGCCGAGGGCGGCACGACTGTGCTGCTCACCACCCAGTACCTGAACGAGGCCGAACAGCTTGCCGACCGGATCGCGATCCTTCACCAGGGTCGGATCATCGTCGACGGCACCCTGGCCGAGCTCAGACAGCTGCTGCCGCCCGCCACGGTCGAGTACGTCGAGAAGCAGCCGACCCTCGAAGACGTCTTCTTCGCCGTCGTCGGCGACGCCAACAAGGACCGCTACGCCGATGCGGCCGGCCTAGACCACAAGACCAGCTCGAACAAGAAGTAGGGAACAGCGATGACCACGTATTTCTGGGGCGACACCGCCGTGCTCACCGGACGATCCATCAAGCACGTCACGCGCAGCATGGACACCATCATCACGACCGCGATCACACCGATCGCCCTCATGCTGATGTTCGCTTTTGTGTTCGGCGGCGCGATCGACACCGGGACGGTCTCGTACGTGAACTACATGCTTCCCGGCATCCTGCTCATCACGATCGCGTCGGGCATCTCCTACACCGCCTACCGGCTCTTTACCGACATGCAGGGCGGGATCTTCGAGCGGTTCCAGTCCATGCCGATCGCCCGATCGGGCGTACTGTGGGCGCATGTGGTGACCTCGTTGGTCGCCAATGTGATCTCGCTCGTGCTCGTGTTCGGGGGCGCTCTGCTCATCGGTTTCCGCTCTGGCGCTGGGGTGTTGGCCTGGCTGGCGGTCGCCGGCATCCTCATCCTGTTCACGCTGGCGCTGACCTGGGTCGCTGTCATCCCCGGTCTCACCGCCAAGAGTGTGGAGGGCGCGGGCGCGTTCTCCTACCCGCTCATCTTCCTGCCGTTCATCAGCTCGGCCTTCGTGCCCACCGACACCATGCCCGGCCCGGTGCGGGCCTTCGCTGAACACCAGCCGGTGACCTCCATCGTCAACACGATCCGCGACCTGCTCATTCAGCAACCGGTCGGTACCGGCATCTGGACCGCCCTCGCCTGGTGCATCGGCATCCTCATCGTTGCCTACTTCTTCGCCAACTTCTCCTACCGTCGAAGGATCTCCTGAGCCGGCGACCAGGTCGAGCGGGTTGGGGCAGGATCAGGACATGCTGACGATCGGGCAACTCGCGGCGTACGCCGGCGTCACGGTGCGGGCGGTGCGG
Organism: Natronosporangium hydrolyticum; assembly: GCF_016925615.1. Taxonomy (NCBI): domain Bacteria; kingdom Bacillati; phylum Actinomycetota; class Actinomycetes; order Micromonosporales; family Micromonosporaceae; genus Natronosporangium; species Natronosporangium hydrolyticum. Next base: position 3,393,529 of record NZ_CP070499.1, on the reverse strand, counting down.
CACTATCACCAGGTCGGACTCCTGCCCGAGCCGGAGCGGGATGCGTCGGGTTACCGGCGGTATGGCGCAACGGCGGTCGTGTCCCTTATCAAGATCCGCACCCTCGCCAACGCTGGCGTGCCCTTGTCCCAGATCGCCCAGATGCTTGAAGCCGACGCAGCGACCTTTGCCGAAGCGGTCCAACGGATCGACAACCACCTGCGTGACGAGATCGAACGGCTTGAGACCAGCCGCAAGCAGATCGCACAGCTGGTTGCCGGGGACAGCCTGACGCTTCCACCGGAGGTGACCTGCTATCTCGACCGGCTTCGCGAAATGGGGGTGTCAGAGCGGATAGTGGCCGGTGAGCGAGACGGGTGGATCCTGGTCGCGGCCCGCTGGCCCGAGGGCATCCGCGAGGTCATGGCCGCGAAACACGCGCAACTCGATGACCCGCAACTGGTTGGGCTCTATCGGCTCCTGTCGGAGATCCTCGAAAGCGACGTTGCCGACGACGACCCACGTCTGGAGCAAGCCGCCGACATCATGGCCGGCCTGGCCGAGCAGGCGTACACCGCCAGCGGGATCGATCCCGGCGACGTGGCACATGACGAACTGCCGTTCGATCTGCTGGACGCACTCGTCGTCGAGTCCGACCCGCGGGCGCAGCGGATGCTGGAGCTGATGCGCGAGCGCGGCTGGGCCAGCTGGACCCGGACCCGGCCGCAGCGGCTGGCGCAGCCGCCCGACTAACCACCTGACGGGCGATGCGCAGCAAGATTGGCAGCCCGCAGTCTCGGTACGTGGCACCGAGTCGCCCGGGTCCAGGCCGAAGCCGACCACCTCACCAAGGCTCTCGGCTACCTACCCGCCCGCGCTGCCTCATGCCTGCTGCCCACCCCCGACGGCCAGCTGCGAGTCGTCGGCCTCTACGTCCCCTCCCGGGACGCCAGCGCCGAGAAGACCGAACGCAAACGTCGCTGGCTGGCCGAATTCGGCAAGGTGCTCGCCGACACCAACGAGGACCATCCCACGGTGTTCACCGGTGACCTCAACGTACTCGAACCCGACCACCGGCCCCGCTACCGCTTCTTCGCCGACTTCGAGTACGACTTTTACCGATCCCTCGCCGCACGACACGGGCTGGTCGACGCCTACCGCCACCAGCACCCCGACGCCACCGAGCACAGCTGGGTCGGCCGCACCGGCGACGGCTACCGCTACGACCACGCATTCTGCAGCAGCACCATCGCCGACCGCCTCACCGGCTGCGGCTACGACCACACCCCCCGCGTCGAAAAGCTATCCGACCACAGCGCACTCACGATGCGGCTTGACCTGACCGCCCCAACGGAACTGCCGGTTACTAACCCGGCCACCGCGACCGCCGAACCCACCCTGTTCTGATGAGCAGATCAGCCGACCGCCCGCAGCAGCGAATCGTAGGTCTCCTCCACCCGCGCCGCCTCCACCCCCAGCGCCGTCACCATGCCGACCAGCTCCGCCTGCGCCGCAAGCCCCGAGGTCCCCGGTGGCGCCAACCGCTCCAACTCCAGGAACACCCCGAGCCCGGCCACGTCATCCACGCACAGGTCGACCTCGCCCCACCGACCACGGCGGCGGGTCTTGACGATCCGCACCGTGGGCGCGAAACCCATCGCCACCACCGCCGCGTGCATCTGATCGCGGTCAGCCACCTCGGTCTCATGCTCCTCGCAGGACAACTCATTGTCGCCCGGGACCTTCACCGTAAACAGGTGCCGGCCGCCCTCGGTGCGCAGCCGGGCGAACGGAACCCCGATCTTCGAGTCCCCATACCGCCACGCGACCGGCGCAAACGCCTGATCATCCTGCACCGCCGGCGCCGCCAGCTCAACCCCGTGGGCTTTCAGCGCCACCACCAGCGACTCGACATCGGCGATCCGGAACTTGGCTTCTACCTCATGCACGCCGAAACGCTGCCACGCTGGCAGGCCCGGCGCAAGCCGCCGCACCTGTCCCACCGGGCATCACAGCTCCCCTATCGGTTCGGTCGGCTCGATCTCCGGAGCACTGTGTCGAACTCAGGCGCATGACCGATCCAGCGGGGTGCTGGGTGATCATCGGGCTGGGTGGTCACCCCACGGGGGAGTGTCCGATGACCGGTTACACCGTTTATCGGACAATCCCTCAGCTGTCGAACGATTACGATCCGCTGTTGCAGATCTTTGACGTGCCCCCGGTGGGATTCGAACCCACACTGTATGGATTTTGAGTCCACTGGCTCTGCCGTTGGCCTACAGGGGCGGGCGCCGCAGCCCCGCTGGGGGGCGGCTGCGTTCCCAGGGTACCTACTACGCTGGTCGCCACGGCATCCGGATAGGTGACTCCCGGGCTCGAGGGTGACGAACGGAAACATGCAGGTGAGGGGAGAGCAGTAGTGGGCGAGGCGCAGCAGTCCGAGCCGGTACGCCGGCGGGTGCTGATCGCGGAGGACGAGGCCTTGATCCGGCTCGACCTCGCCGAGATGCTGACCGAGGAGGGTTACGAGGTGGTCGGCGAGGCCGGGGACGGCGAGACCGCAGTCCGGCTCGCCCGTGAACTCCACCCTGACCTGGTGATCCTCGATATCAAGATGCCGATCATGGATGGGCTGGCGGCCGCCGAGCAGATCGCCGAGGAGCACATCGCGCCGGTGGTGATCTTGACCGCGTTCAGTCAGCGGGAGCTGGTCGAGCGGGCCCGGGCGGTGGGGGCGATGGCGTATCTGGTCAAGCCGTTTCAGAAGTCCGACCTGGTGCCGGCGATCGAGATCGCGGCGTCCCGGTTCGCTGAGGCGTCCGCGCTGGAGGCGGAGATCGCCGGGCTGACCGAGCGGTTGGAGACCCGCAAGCTGGTGGAGCGGGCCAAGGGTCAGCTGATGACCCGATATGGCATGACCGAACCGCAGGCTTTCAAGTGGATTCAACGGACTGCCATGGATCACCGGATGGGCATGCGGGATGTGGCCGAACGGATCATTACCGAGACCGGGGGTGCGGCCGGCGAGTGATGCTGGTGTGACCAGCGTGCTCGATGCGGTCATGATCCATAACGTTTTGATGACGACCTCGCGTTCGGCTGTGACACTCGCTATGATCCACCGGTCTTGCACTGAAAGATGGGTGGGTGCCGCCGGGGTTCTCATGACCGGCACCCGCCAAGCTGAGGAGCTTCTGTGCGCAGAGCAGTGATCATGCTGATCGCCCTCGTGGGCAGCGTGATCGGGTTGGTGGGTTTCGGCGCCGCCGGCGCGATGGCGCAGGTCGAGGGGGAGGGTCTGCAGACCACCCTGCAGGTCGACGGCGATCCGGTGGCGGGGGTCACGATCACCGTCTATACCGAGGATGGCGACCTGGTCGTGTCGGCCGAGACCGACGAGGACGGCTACTGGGTGGTCCCGGTGCCCGAGTCGGCCACCTACTTGGTTGAGCTGGATGAGAGCACGCTCCCCGACGGGGTGGCGCTCACCAGCGGCAACGTTCGGGAGCCGTTGGTGCGACCGGGCAACGTCGGCAACCTGCTATTCGGGTTGACCTCCGGTCCGGCGCCGCCGCCCAGCCAGCCCGGCGACTCCGACGATCCACCCGGCGAACCCGGCGAAGAGGTGCCAGAGGCTGACATTCCGGACGACCCGGAGGAAGAGCTGGAGGTGGTCGCCGGTCCGGGGCGGTGGGACCGGGTGGTCTCCCACCTCTACAGCGGCTTCCACTTCGGGCTGATCATCGCCCTCGCGGCGCTGGGCCTGTCGATGGTCTTCGGCACCATGGGCCTGATCAACTTCGCCCACGGTGAGCTGGTCACCTTCGGTGCCATCGCGGCCTTCTTCGTCAACGTCGTCGGCGTCACGATCTTCGACTTCAACATCACGCTGCACCTGATCTTCGCCGTGCCGGTGGCGGTCGCGCTGGGCATGCTCTTCGGGTATCTGCAAGACCGCTTCTTCTGGGGCTGGCTCCGAAAACGTGGCACCGGCCTGATCGCGATGATGATCATCTCGATCGGTGTGGCGCTGCTGCTGCGCCACGTCTACCTCTACTTCCTCGGCCCTGGCCGGCGGCCGTACGCGCAGTACACGGTCCAGGAGCCGGAGCGGTTCGGGCCGTTGGCGGTCCTGCCCAAGACGATGATCACCGACTCGATCGCGCTGGTGGTCCTGGTCGGGGTGGCGCTGGCGCTGGTGCTGACCCGGTTCGGCAAGGCGATCCGGGCGGTCGCCGACAACCCGTCGCTCGCCGCCGCCTCCGGCATCAACGTCGACCGGGTGATCCGGATCGTGTGGGCGATCGGTACCGGCCTCGCCGCGCTCGCCGGGGTGTTCCTGGCCATGCATGAGACGACGAACTATCTGATGGGCTTCCAGATGCTGTTGCTCATCTTTGCCGCGGTCGTCGTGGGCGGGCTGGGTACCGCCTTCGGGGCGATCGTGGGTGGTCTGATCGTCGGGGTGTTGATCCAGGTCTCCACGCTGTGGGTGCCGAACGAGTTCAAGTACGTGGTCGCGCTCGTCCTGCTGATCGCCGTACTGCTCGTGCGTCCACAGGGTCTGCTGGGCCGCCGGGCACGGATCGGGTAGGGGCGCGATGAACTGGGACTTTATCTTCAGCCAGACGCTCAGTCAGGCGCTCGGACCGGGCGTGGTGGTCTTCGCGCTCGCCGCCATCGGGCTGAATGTGCAGTTCGGCTACACCGGTCTGCTCAACTTCGGACAGGCCGCGTTCGCCGGGATCGGCGCGTACGGGCTGGCGATCGGCATGGCCACCCTCGACTGGCCGTTCTGGCCAAGCATCCTGCTCGGGTTGATCGGCGCGGTGCTGTTGGCGTTGCTGCTCGGCGTCGCCACGCTCCGGCTGCGCGCCGACTATCTGGCGATCGCGACGGTGGCGGCGGCGGAGGCCCTGCGTCGGGTGGTGCGCACCGTCGAGCTGCGGGAGTGGACCGGCGGCGCGGAGGGGCTGCGCGGCTTCACCGGCGACTTCCGGGAGTTCGGCCGCGACCTCGGGATCACCGAGAACCTGCGGATCGGCCCGTTCTTCTTCACCGCCAGCGACCTGTGGGTCATGATCGTCGGCTGGTCGCTGGTCGCGGTCTGCCTGCTGGTGGTGTGGTTGGCGATGCGCAGCCCGTGGGGTCGGGTCCTGAAGGCCATCCGGGAGGACGAGGACGCCGTCCGCAGCCTGGGCAAGAACGCCTTCAGCTACAAGCTCCAGTCGCTGATGCTCGGCGGCGTGATCGGTGCGCTCGCCGGCTTCATCCAGGCACTGCGCTTCGGCAACGTGGCGCCCGACCAGTACCACACCACCTTCACTTTCTACGTGTACGCGGTGCTGATCCTCGGTGGGGCCGCCCGCGTCTTCGGTCCGGTGGTCGGCGCGATGATCTTCTGGGGCCTCTACAACTTCCTCAACCAGTTCCTTCGGGGCGTAGCCGGCTCGGAGTGGATGCCGTCCGGGCTGCTCACTACCAGCCAGGTGGATCCGCTGGTCTTCGTCCTGCTCGGGGCGGGAATCATCGCGTTGCTGATCTTCCGGCCGCAGGGCATATTCGGCGACCGGAGGGAGATCTCACTCAATGTACGCTGATGATATGGGCACCGGTGGTCCGGCGGAGGCCGCCGTCGATCGGCCCGGTCGGCGCCGGGCGCAGGAGGCGCTGGTCGGGGTGGCGAGCGAGCCAGGTTCGGCCAAGCCCGACCCGATCCTGGTCGCTGACAACGTCACCCGCCGGTTCGGTGGTCTGACCGCGGTAAACGTGGATCATCTGGAGATCCCGCGGGGGGCGATCACTGCGGTGATCGGACCGAACGGGGCCGGCAAGACCACGATGTTCAATCTGCTCACCAAGTTCGACACGCCCCAGACCGGGAGTTGGACCTTCAACGGTCAGCCGGTGCAGGGCCGCCGTGCCCACCAGGTGGCCCGACTGGGCATGGTGCGAACCTTCCAGCTAACCAAGGCGCTGTCGCGGCTCACGGTGATCGAGAACATGCGGCTCGGTGCCACCGGGCAGCGGGGGGAGAAGTTCTGGGCCGGGCTGTTGCCGTTCCTGTGGGAGCAGCAGGAGCGGGAGATCACCGAACGGGCCGAAGAGCTGCTGCAGTGGTTCAAACTGGACAAGATGCGTGACGAGTTCGCCGGGAGTCTCTCCGGCGGCCAGCGCAAGTTGTTGGAGATGGCGCGGGCGCTGATGGTCCGGCCGGAGCTGGTGCTGCTCGACGAGCCGATGGCCGGAGTCAACCCGGCCCTGACCCAGTCGCTGCTGACCCACGTCAAGCAGCTGCGGGAAGACGGCATGACGGTGATGTTCGTCGAACACGACATGGACGCCGTCCACGACATCAGTGACTGGGTGGTCGTGATGGGGGAGGGGCGAGTGATCGCCGAGGGCACCCCGGATCAGATCATGGCCGACCAGCGGGTGATCGACGCGTACCTGGGGGCCCACCACGACGGCGCGGTCAAGACGGTGGCCGGCCACGATGTCGCCGCCGACGAGGTCGCCCCGCCCAAGCTCGACCGGGAGGCAGAATGAGCGGCGACGAGATCCGGGCCGAGCCCGCGGAGGTCGAGCCCGCGGACGTCGAGGCCGCGGCCGCCGACGACACCGCCGGGGTCGAGACGGTGGACCGCAGCGCCCACTTGGCCGCCGCGGAGGGGGCGCTGCTGCGCGCCGACGAGGTGGTCGCCGGGTATGTGCCGGGGGTGAACATCCTCAACGGCACCGACCTCTACGCGGCCGAGGGCGAGCTGGTCGGGATCATCGGGCCGAACGGTGCGGGCAAGTCGACCCTGGTCAAGGCGATCTTCGGGCTGGTGGGGATCCGCTCCGGCGCGGTCACCCTCGCCGGCGAGCCGATCACCAACGCCCCCACCCACGAGCTGGTCGCCCGCGGGTTGGGCTACGTCCCGCAGACCAACAACGTCTTCCCCCGGCTGACCATCGAGGAGAACCTCGAGATGGGCAGCTACCTACGCCCCAAGAAGTTCCGGGAGCGGTTCGCCTTCGTCGCCGAGCTCTTTCCCACCCTCGCCCAGCGCCGCCGGCAGCGGGCCGGGTCGCTCTCCGGTGGGGAACGGCAGATGGTGGCGATGGCCCGGGCGTTGATGATGGAGCCGCACGTGCTGCTGCTCGACGAGCCGTCCGCCGGACTCTCACCGATGCTGCAGGACGAAGTCTTCTTCCAGACCAAGCAGATCAACGCCGCCGGCGTGACGGTGGTGATGGTGGAGCAGAACGCCCGCCGCTGCCTGCAGATCTGCGATCGGGGCTACGTCCTGGACCAGGGCCGTAACGCCTACACCGCCCCCGGCCCGGAGCTGATCGAGGATCCGAAGGTGATCCAGCTCTACCTGGGGACGCTCGCTAAGGCTCGCTGAGGCGCGCTCAGCGGGAGCTGACCGACCTCGGTCAGCTCCGGAAGATGGCCAGATATACGAAAAGGCGGTGTCCGGATCACCGGACACCGCCTTTGTCGCTGCCTTACATCTGGCCCTGCACCTCTTCGATCTGCGAGAAGGTGTTGTCGTCGGCGTACTCGAAGATGCCGATGGTGGCCTCGGACGGGTCACCGCCATCGTTCCAGACGGTGTTGGTCGCGCCGCGGTAGGCGATGCTCTCGCCTTCCTCGAGCAGCTCCCGGCACTCGGCGAACGACGAGCACTCGTTGTCGCCGGTGGTGACGTTGACCATCTGGTCGCGGATCGCGTCCGCGTCGTCGCTGTTCGCGGCGACCGCGCCGAGCGCGACCAGGATCATCGCGTCGTACGCCTCCGGAACGTAAGCGGTCTCCGGCAGCGAGTCGCCGTGGTGCTCCTCGATCGCCGCGACCAGGTCGGCCGGGTCGCCGTCGCCGACCGGCTGGCTGGCGAGCACGCCCTCCAGCAGACCGTCGTCGTAGTCGCCGCTGTAGTCGAGCCGGTTACCGTCGACGAAGTACCACTGCTTGTCAGACGGGTTGAACCCGGCGCCGATCAGGCTGGGGATGATCTGCCGCGACTCGTCGTAGGAGACCAGTACGAAGGCGTCCGGGTCGGCGTCGACCAGCCCAGCGATCTCGGCTGAGTATTCGGTCTGGGCCAGGTCGTAGTACTCCTGGTAGACGACCTCGCCGCCGCCGGCCTCGTAGACCTCCGCGACCTGCTCCGCCAGGCCCTCACCGTAGGCGGTCTGCTGGGCGAGGATGCCCAGCGTCGGGTGCCCGTCGGCGATGATCCGGTCGCCCAGCGCGCTGCCCTGGATGATGTCGGACGGCGCGGTGCGGAAGTAGTACTCGCCGAACTCGTGGTCGGTGAAGTCCGGCCCGGTGTTCGACGGCGAGACCTGGATGACCTGCTGGTTGTAGAGCGACTCGATGATGTTCAGCGAGGAGGTGCTGGAGGCGGCGCCGATCACGGCGTTGACCTCCTGGGCGATCACCGCGCTGGCGGCGGCCGCGACCACCTCGGGCTCCTCGGCCGGGCCCTCATTCTCCTCGGTCAGCGAGACGTCGCTGCCCCAGACGCCGCCGCCCTCGTTGATCTCGGAGGCGGCGTACTCCACGGCGGCGATCATCCCGACCCCGTACGGCGCGAGGCCGCCGGTGGTCGGCAGGATCATGCCGACGTTGAGCGTGCCTGAGAACTCGTCTTCGGTGATGTCCTCGGGCTCATCGTCAGCGTCGCCGCAGGCGCCGAGCGCCAGCGCGGCGACCCCGAGCACGGCGACCGAACGCCATGCGAATCGTGGGCGGAACATGCCTAATCTCCTTCATTCCGATGTGCGAGCACGGCAACGCCGGGCCACATGGTGCTGCACCGAAAACCTAATGATCGGGATCGGGTCAACACCAGCGTTTGGCGATGCTGGGACCGGTCTGATGCAGAGTCGTAACCTTCCGTGCGGGTATGACGGTCCTCGTATGGACGTGCGCCACATCCGTCACGCGTTTCGGGCTCCTCGGCCCTGCGTCGCGCCGTTGTCGGACCGGCCGACTAGAGTCGCCAGGCGTGACCGACGATCGTCCCCGCCTGCTGCTGGTCGATGGCCATTCGATGGCCTACCGCGCCTTCTTCGCGTTGCCGGTTGAGAACTTCTCCACCACCACCGGCCAGGCCACCAATGCGGTCTACGGCTTCATCTCCATGCTGATCAACGTGCTGCGCGATGAGCAGCCGAGCCACGTGGCGGTCGCCTTCGACGTCTCCCGCCGGTCGTTCCGCACCGAGCAGTACGCCGACTATAAGGCCGGCCGGGCGGAGAGCCCGGCCGACTTCGCCGGCCAGGTGAGCCTGGTGCAGGAGGTGCTGCAGGCGCTGCGGATCCCGATCGTGAGCCTGCCTGACTATGAGGCCGACGACGTGATCGCCACGCTGGCCCGCCGCGGCCGGGACGCCGGCATGCGGGTGCTGGTCAGCACCGGTGACCGGGACACCTTCCAGCTGGTCGACGACGACATCACCGTGCTGTACGCGATCCGTGGCGTCTCCGAGCTGGCCCGGATGGACCCGGCCGCGGTGACCGCAAAATATGGGGTGTCCCCGGAGCGCTACCGTGACCTCGCCGCCCTGGTCGGTGAGCCCAGCGACAACCTTTCCGGGGTGCCGGGCGTGGGCCCGAAGACCGCGGCGAAGTGGCTGGGCCAGTACGGCTCGCTGGAGGGCATCGTCGAGCGGGTCGACCAGATCAAGGGCAAGGCCGGCGAGAGCCTGCGCGCCCACCTCGCCGACGTGCTGCGCAACCACGAGTTGAACCGGCTCGTCGACGACCTGGAGCTGCCGCTGACCGTCGCCGAGGCGGAGTGGCACGGGTGGGACCGGGAGGCGGTCCACCAGGTCTTCGACGCGCTCGAGTTCCGGGTGCTGCGGGACCGGCTCTACGCGTATCTGGCGCCAGTGGAGCCGGAGGCCGATGCCGGCTTCGAGATCGTGGGTGACGTGCTCGCCGCCGGGCAGGTGGCGCCGTGGCTGGCGACCAACGCCGCCGCCGGCACCCCGGTGGGGGTGGCGGTCGCGGGCAGCTTCGGCCGCGGCACCGGGTCGCTGACCGGGGTGGCGGTGGCGGCAGCGGAGGGGCCGGCGGCCTGGTTCGACCCGGCGCAGCTGGACGCGGCCGACGAGGCGGCGGTGGCGGCGTGGCTGGCCGACCCGGCCCGGTCGAAGGTGCTGCACGACGCCAAGCCGGCGCTACTGGCCGCCGCCGCGCACGGCTGGACGCTGGCCGGGGTCAGCGCCGATACCGCGCTCTCGGCCTACCTGGTCCGCCCCGACCAGCGCTCCTACGACCTGGTCGACCTGGCGCTGCGCTACCTGCACCGGGAGCTGCGGGTGGAGGGCGCTGACGCGCAGCAGCCGGCGCTGGCCGGGCTCGCCCCGGAGGGCGAGGAGGAGCAGGCGCTGATGCTGCGCGCCCGGGCCACCCTCGACCTGGCCGAGGCGCTCGCGACCGAGCTGGGCGAGGGCGGTCAACGCCTGCTGCGGGAGATCGAGCTGCCGCTGGTGGGGGTGTTGGCGGGGATGGAGCGGGCCGGCATCGCCGCCGACACCGACTACCTCTCCGAGTTGGAGTCCCACTTCGCCGCCGAGGTGAAGGCGGCGGCCCAAGCGGCTTATGAGGTGGTGGGTCGGGAGTTCAACCTGGGTTCGCCGAAGCAGCTGCAGGAGGTGCTCTTCGTCGAGCTGGAGCTGCCGAAGACCAAGCGGATCAAGACCGGCTACACCACCGACGCGGACGCGTTGCAGGGGTTGTACGCGCAGACTCAGCACCCGGTGCTGGCGCATCTGCTGCGCCACCGCGACGTCGCCCGGCTCAAGTCGACCGTGGATGGCCTACTGAAGTCGGTCAGCGAGGACGGCCGGATCCACACGACCTTCTTCCAGACCGTGGCCGCCACCGGCCGGCTCTCGTCGACCGATCCGAATCTGCAGAACGTGCCGATCCGCACCGAGGAGGGGCGGCGGATCCGCCGGGCGTTCATCGTGGGTCCGGAGTATGAGTCGCTGCTGACCGCCGACTACAGCCAGATCGAGATGCGGATCATGGCGCACCTCTCCGAAGACGAGACGCTGGTCGAGGCGTTCCTGGCCGGCCGCGACTTCCACGCGGTCACCGCCGCCTCGGTCTTCGGGGTGCCGGCCGAGGAGGTCACCGCCGACCAGCGGCGGAAGATCAAGGCGATGAACTTCGGCCTGGCGTACGGACTCTCGGCGTACGGGCTGTCGCAGCAGCTGCAGATTACCCCGGCCGAGGCGCGGGAGTTGATGGAGGAGTATTTCCGGATCTTCGGCAACGTGCGCGACTATCTGCAGCAGGTGGTGGGGGTGGCCCGCCGCGAGGGGTATACCGAGACGATGCTCGGCCGGCGGCGTTACCTGCCGGACCTGACCAGCGACAACCGGCAGCGGCGGGAGATGGCCGAGCGGATGGCGCTCAACGCCCCGATCCAGGGGTCGGCCGCCGACATCATCAAGCTCGCCATGTTGCGGGTGGACGCGGCGATCCGGGACGCCGGTCTGCGTTCCCGGATGCTGCTGCAGGTGCACGACGAGCTGGTCTTCGAGGTGGCCGCCGGCGAGGGCGAGCAGTTGGCGGAGCTGGTGCGGCGGGAGATGAGCGGGGCCCACCCGCTCTCGGTGCCGCTGGACGTCTCCACCGGTACCGGCCCCGACTGGCAGTCCGCCACCCACTAAACCCCGCAAGCAAACCCAGCGAGTTGATCATGGACCTAGGTGCCTGATGATCTGCATTTCGCGTCCCTAACCCCATGATCGCCCCGAAAGTGGCGGGCGGATGAAGGGGTCGTGAACCCTGAGCTGGCAGCTTGACCGCGGTTTCGACATCGGTCAAATTAGACGGGTGACTAACCAGCCGGCACCCCCAGCGGCCGAGTGCTACCCGTCGCTGACCTCCGCGCCGCTGCCGGCAGCCCCCGCAGCGGTCCTCGCGCCGATGTTCAAGGCGCTGGGTGATCCGGTCCGGCTGCGGCTGCTCTCGCTGCTCGCCTCCCAGCCGGAGCCGGTCTGCGTCTGCGACCTGACGGCCCCGTTCGAGCTCAGCGGTCCGACCATCTCCCACCACCTTCGGGTGCTCCGCGAAGCCGGCCTGATCGACGGCGAACGCCGCGGCAGCTGGATCTTCTACCGGGTGCTTCCGGCGGCTCTCGACCAACTGGCGGCGGTGCTGGCGACCGGGGCGGCTGTCGAGGCGGGCACCGGATCCGGGCCGTGGCCGGCGGCGAGCCTGCGCAGGCCGCGGTGAGCAGCCCCACCGTGTCCGGCGGTCAGGTGGCCCGGAGCGCCCAGGCGCCGCCGGTCGAGCAGGCGCCGCTGCCGGTGCCGAGCCGCGACCTGCCAGCTCGCCAGCTGCCCCGCTGGCGGCGGGCGTTCGCCGAGGCGGTCGGGAGCGGGCTGCTGGTCACCGCGATCGTCGGTTCGGGCGCGGCCGCGAGCCGGCTCACCCCCGATGACGTGGGGGCCCAGTTGGCGTACCACTCGATCGCGGTGGCGATCGCCCTGGCGGTGTTGATCGCCGTCTTCCTACCGGTCTCCGGGGCTCACCTCAACCCGGTGGTCACCGTGCTCGCCTGGTGGCGGGAGCGGCGCGCGCCGGGCGCCGCCGCCGACGCCGGGTGCTATCTCGCCGCGCAGTTCGCCGGCGGGTCCGCCGGTGCGGTCGTCGCGAACGTCATGTTCGAGCTGCCAACCGTGGCGCTCTCCAGCACCGCCCGGACCGGGGTCGGGCAGTGGGTCGGCGAGGTCGTCGCGACCGCGGGCCTGGTGCTGGTGATCGGCGCGCTGAGCCGCACCGGCCGTACTGGCGCGATCCCGTTGGCGGTCGGCGGCTGGATCGGTGCGGCGATCTGGTTCACGGCCTCCGCGGCCTTCGCCAACCCGGCGGTCACCGTGGGCAGAGTCTTCACCGACAGCTTCGCCGGTATCGCCCCGGCCGCCGCCCCGGCCTTCATCGCGGCGCAGTTCGGCGGTGCCCTGCTGGGCGCCGCTCTGGTCAGATTGTGGTGGCCGGACCGGTCATCATCGAGGAAGGAGCGGCATGTCCGAACCTGAGGTGCTCTTCGTCTGCGTCCACAACGCCGGTCGGTCCCAGATGGCCGCCGCGTTGCTGACGCACCACGCCGCCGGACGGGTCCGGGTCGCCTCGGCCGGTTCGGAGCCGGCCGAGACGGTCAACCCCGCGGTGGTCACGGCGCTCGCCGAGTGGGGTGTGGACATCTCGCAGGAGGTGCCGACAAAGCTGTCCTACGAGGCGGTTGCAGCCTCCGACGTGGTGATCACCATGGGTTGTGGGGATGCCTGTCCGGTCTTCCCCGGCAAGCGCTACCTGGACTGGCAGTTGCCCGACCCGGCCGGCAAGAGCGTGGCCGAGGTACGCCCGATCCGGGACGAGATCGACGCCCGGGTACGCCAGCTGTTGGCTGAGCTCGTGGGGCAGTGACCTGACGGTGCGGATTCGAGCCATGCTCGACGCGGACGCGGCGGCGGTGCTCGCCATCTACCAGGCCGGGATCGACACCGGCGAGGCTACCTTCGAGCCCGGGGCCCCAGACTGGGCCTCCTTCTGCGCCGGCAAGCTCGCCGAGCATCGGCTGGTCGCGGTGGCACCAGAGACCGGCCAGGTGCTCGGCTGGGCGGCGCTGTCGCCGGTCTCGCCGCGGCGGGTCTACGCCGGGGTGGCCGAGGACGCCATCTACATCGACCCGGCGGCGAGTGGCCGGGGGGTGGGGGAGGCGCTGCTGCGGGCCCTGGTGCACGGGGCCGAGGCCGCCGGAATCTGGACCATCCAGACCGGGATCTTCCCGGAGAACTCAGCCAGTCTCCGGCTGCACGAGAAGGTCGGGTTCCGGGTGGTGGGCCGTCGCGAGCGGATCGGCCGCCACCACGGTCGCTGGCGGGACGTGCTGTTGTTGGAGCGGCGCAGCCCGGTGATCCACTAACCGCCGCGGCTAAGAAGGGGTGAGGTGCGCGCAGTAGATGGCGGTGCCGGGGAAGATCCGGCCGCGGAGCGGGCTCCACTGGCCCCAGATCCGTTCGTGGCCGGCCGGCCACTCCGGCTCGATCAGGTCGGTGAGCACGAACCCGGCGGCCACCAGCTCCCGTACCCGGTCGCCGACGGTCCGGTGCTGCTCGACGTAGCTGGGCTCGCCGGCCTCGTCGTACTCCGCGTACGGGGTCCGGTCGAAGTACGACCGGACCGCGACCAGTCCATGTTCGGTCGGGTCGTCCAGGAAGATCCACCGCATCGGGTGGGTGACCGCGAAGACCCAGCGGCCGCCGGGGCGCAGCACCCGCGCCACCTCTCGGTGCAGCGCCGCCGAGTCGGTCACGAACGGCACCGCCCCGAACGCGGTGAAGACCAGGTCGAAGCAGCCGTCGGGGAAGGGCAGGGCGAGCGCGTCCGCCTGCACCAGCGGCACCGTCACCCCGGTACGGTCGGCGGCGGCTCGGGCGTGCCGGAGCATCCCGGCGGAGAGGTCGAGCGCCACCACCTCGGCGCCAGCACGGGCGAGCCAGCGGGCCCCGCTGGCGGCGCCGCACCCGAGTTCCAGCGCCCGCACCCCCGCGACGTCGCCGAGCAGGTTCGCGTCGGCCTCCCGGAGCCCTTCCGGGCACCAGACCAGCTCCGCGTCGCCGAGGAACTCGCCGTGGGTGGCCTGGTAGTCGTCCGCGTCCGCGTCCCACCAGCGGCGGTTGGCGGTGCGGGCGGCGGCGTCGCTGAGGTCGCTGTGGGCGACCCGGAGTTGGTCCACCCGGAAACCTTATCCAGGGCAATCTCGGGGAGGACTTGCACGGCATGCTGTCGCGCACGGTAAGCTGTTCGATGCGTTCACGAGCTGCGTGCCCCGGTAGGGAGCGGGTTCGCGAGCCGCGGCAAATGTCGGGTTATTCCTAGGACGATCGGGCTGTGCCGTGGCGAGCTGGTGGGCGGGCCGGCGGTCCCCGCCGGGCAGTGCAGACGTCACTACGACAACCGTCCGTTCGGAGCATCAATCCACATGACGAGCAGCATCGAGGCCTCCTCGAGCGCCACCATCGGCAACGCCAGCGACGTTGCCAGGCAGGTCACCGTCGACGAATTCGGCAGTGAGGAAGCATTCCTCGCCGCGATCGACGAGACGATCAAGTATTTCAATGACGGCGACATCGTCGAGGGCACCGTCGTCAAGGTCGACCGGGACGAAGTCCTGCTCGACATCGGCTACAAGACCGAGGGGGTCATCCCGTCTCGGGAACTGTCGATCAAACACGACGTCGACCCGGCGGAGGTCGTCTCGGTCGGTGACCGGGTCGAAGCTCTGGTCCTCCAAAAGGAGGACAAGGAGGGCCGGCTGATCCTCTCGAAGAAGCGCGCCCAGTACGAGCGCGCCTGGGGCACCATCGAGAAGATCAAGGAGGAGGACGGGGTCGTGCGCGGCTCGGTCATCGAGGTCGTCAAGGGCGGTCTCATCCTCGACATCGGGCTGCGCGGCTTCCTGCCGGCGTCACTGGTGGAGATGCGCCGGGTGCGCGACCTCCAGCCGTACGTCAACCGGGAGCTTGAGGCGAAGATCATCGAGCTGGACAAGAACCGCAACAACGTGGTTCTGTCCCGCCGCGCCTGGCTGGAGCAGACTCAGTCCGAGGTCCGCACCGAGTTCCTCAACAAGCTGGCCAAGGGTCAGGTCCGCAAGGGCGTGGTCTCCTCGATCGTCAACTTCGGCGCCTTCGTCGATCTGGGCGGCGTGGACGGCCTGGTGCACGTCTCCGAGCTCTCCTGGAAGCACATCGACCACCCGTCCGAGGTGGTCGAGGTGGGCCAGGAGGTCGAGGTCGAGGTCCTGGACGTGGATCTGGACCGGGAGCGGGTCTCGCTGTCGCTGAAGGCGACGCAGGAGGACCCGTGGCGCCAGTTCGCCCGCACTCACGCGATCCAGCAGATCGTGCCGGGCAAGGTCACCAAGCTGGTGCCGTTCGGTGCGTTCGTGCGAGTCGAGGACGGCATCGAGGGCCTGGTGCACATCTCGGAGCTCGCCGAGAAGCACGTGGAGATCCCCGAGCAGGTGGTGCAGGTCGGCTCCGAGGTGCTGGTCAAGGTCATCGACATCGACCTGGAGCGGCGCCGGATCTCGCTCTCGCTGAAGCAGGCGAACGAGGGCTTCGTGGAGGGCGAGGAGCACTTCGACCCGACCATGTACGGCATGGCCGCCGAGTACGACTCCGAGGGCAACTACAAGTACCCCGAGGGCTTCGACGCCGAGACTGGCGAGTGGCTCGAAGGGTACGAGTCCCAGCGCGACGAGTGGGAGCGGCAGTACGCCGAGGCCCGGGCGCGCTGGGAGGCCCACACCAAGCAGGTGCAGACCGCCCGGGCGATGCCGGCGGAGCCGGCCACCGGTAACGGCGGCGGCACCAGCGGCGGTGGCGGTAACGGCGGCGGTGGCGGCGGTGGCGGTGGCGGTGGCCAGTCGCAGTCCGGCCGCTCCGCGGGTGAGCAGGGCGGTGGCCGGCAGGCCGCCGAGCCGTCGGGCACCCTCGCGACCGACGAGGCGCTCGCCGCGCTGAAGGAGAAGCTCGCCGGTTCCTGATCCGACGGGCGGATAGTCGATCCGGTCCCGGAGCCGCGCTGCGGCTCCGGGACCGGTCTTCGTTACGGGTGGATGATCTGCGCGAAGGCGGTCGCCCCGGCGACCGAGTACCAGGCGCTGGCGGCGAAGCTGCCGGCGAGGACCAGCACCACGGCGTAGCGGGCGGTGTGGGCCAGCTGGTTGAGCCGCTCGCCCCAGCGGGGGGCGGGCCGGTGGTGCCGGCCGCGGCCGGCGCGGTCATGGCGGGCGGGTGCGCGGTGGCAGCGGGGGGTGGTGCCGGGGGTGCCCAGCCGGTGCCGGCCACCGGTGGTGCGCCACCAGCGGCGGGGGCGGGTAGGCCGGCGGGGTGCCGCGCCGGGCAGGCTGGTCACGATCAGGTATTCCGATTGCCGGGTCGGCATCTTGTGTTTCTCCCCCAGGACTCCGGTCGCCACAAATCAGCGACTTTCGTATAAATCCGGCATTACAGGGTATATCGGTTCGCCTGGTGGTGGGTGGGGCCCCGCTCCGCGTGTCGGCACCGGCTCCGGTTAACTGGGCCGATGCTACGGATCGGGCTGACCGGCGGCATCGGTGCCGGAAAGAGTGAGGTGGCCACCCGACTGGCCGGGCACGGTGCGGTGGTGATCGACGCAGACCAGCTCGCCCGGGCAGTGGTCGCCCCGGGTACCGACGGCTTCGCCGAGCTCACCGCCGCCTTCGGCGATGGGCTGGTAGACGAGCACGGCGCGCTCGACCGGGCGGCCCTCGCCGAGCGGGTCTTCGCCGACGAGGCCGCCCGCCGTACCTTGGAGGGGATCATCCACCCCCGGGTCCGCGCCCGGACCGCCGAGCTCACCGCCGCCGCGGCCCCGGACGCCGTCGTCGTCAACGACGTGCCGCTGCTGGTGGAGACCGGCCTCGCCGCCACGTACCACCTGGTAATCGTGGTCGCCGCCGCCGAGCCGACCCGGGTGGTGCGGCTGACCCGCCACCGGGGGATGGCCGAAGCGCAAGCCCGGGCGCGGATCCGGTCCCAGGCCAGCGACGAGCAGCGGCGGCTCGCCGCCGACGTGGTGTTCCGCAACGACGCCGACCTCGCCGAACTGCACGGCGCGGTGGACGCGGTGTGGCGCGACCGGTTGGTGCCGTACGAGGAGAACCTCCGGCTGCGCCGTGCGGCGCCGGTGGGGGAGCAGCTGTCCGTGCGCCCCTACGATCCCACCTGGCCCGAGCAGTTCGCGCGGCTCGCGGGGCGGATCCGGCGGGTCGCGGGGGAGCTGCCGGTCCACCACATCGGCTCCACCGCCATCCCCGGGCTCGCCGCCAAGGACGTGATCGATGTGCAGCTGACCGTGCCGGATCTGGCCGCCGCCGATGCGCTGGCCGACCAGCTTGCCGAGGCCGGCTTCCCGCCGTTGCCCGGCGACTGGGTGGACACTCCCAAGCCGGATGCCCCGCAGGAGTCGGCGTGGCGCAAGCGGGTACACGGGTCGGCCGATCCGGGCCGGGTGGTCAACCTGCATGTCCGCCCGGCCGGCTCGCCCGGCCAGCGGTTGAGCCTGCTGCTGCGCGACTGGCTCCGGGCCGATCCGGCGGCTCGGGACGAGTACGCCGAGCGTAAGCGGGTCCTCGCCGAGGCCCATCGGCGTACCAGCGAGTACGCGGCGGCCAAGGAGCCCTGGTTTACCGAGGTCTGGTCCCGGGCGCAGCAGTGGGCGGCGCAGAGCGGCTGGCAGCCGCCAGCGCAGTAGTCACAGCGGCACCGGCCCGGGGGAGAGGTCGAGTTGGCCGAAGCCGCCAGCGCGGGTGCGCAGTTCCAGCCGCAGCAGCACACCGGCCTGTTCGTCGACCCAGTACCGGAGCCGGCCGGTACCCGCCGGAGCCTCGGCCTCGGCCGGGCGGCGCAGCTCGTAGACCGTCACCGGGGTCCCGGCGAGGGTGTCGTCGCGCAGCCACCGGGCCCGTTCCGCCACGGTGGCGACCGGGTCGGGGTACCAACCCGCTAGCGACAGCATCTCTTGCAGCAGCAGGTCCAGGTCGTACCCGCCCTGGTCGTCGCCGCGTTCGGACCAGGGCTGCCAGCGCCAGCCGCCGTCGCTCGGTGGCGCCGGCAGCGGCGGCATCCCCGCCTGGGGCGGTTGGTCCAACCGGTGGGCGACGCCCGCCGGGTCGGCCCAGACGAGGCCGTCGGGTGCGCCGTCGCGGTAAGTCGCCAGGTACGCGACGTTGCGATGCCAGTCCAACCAACCGGTGGCGCGGCGTTCCGCGCCGGGGCCGGGCAGGGTGATGGTGAGTTCTCCGCCACCGATCTGCTGGTGGCGGACGGGGAGCAGGGACAGGGTCTGCGCCTCGGACGGCGTGACCGGCCGGGGGTCGAGGGCGGCGCCGCCGAGCATGTGGAGGACCGGTGGCGCGGTCTGGTCGTGTCGGTTCAGCTCGACGTCGACTACCGTCTGCCCGGTCAGCAGCGCCGACAGCCGGTGTAGCCGGGCATCCTCGTCCAACCAGTACTGCACCGAGCCGCTGGCCGCCGTCGCCGGCTGGCCATCGTGGTCGGTCGCGGGCAGCAGCGCCGGGCCGAGCAGGACGTCGACCTCTGCCTCGCCGAGCCGGTCGCGGCGCAGCCACGCCGAGTCGCCCGCGGTCAGCTGCGGCACCGAGTCGGCCCCCGGCGCGGCGAGCGAGAGCAACAGGGCTAGCAGCGTGTCGAGGGTGCCGGGGTCGGCGGGCTCGCCGGCCGGGTCAGCAGTGCCGGGCCGGCGTAGCCGCCATCCGTCGCTCGGCGGGGTGGTGGGGACCTGCGGCAGCCGGTCGGTGACGGTGCTGGCTGGGCGGTGTGCGACCAGTCCCGGAACGGCCTGCAGGAGTTCGGTGATCTGGTCACTGCCGGGCTCGGTACGACCGACGTAGACCATCGGGTGTTGCCAGTCCAGCCAGCCGGTGAGCCGGATCGCGCCGGTCGGGCTGGCGACGCGGGCGTCGATGCCGCTCCAGCGGTGTTCCCAGTTGCGTTGCCGCATGTTCGCCAGCCGCTGGGCCTCGGCCTCGGAGAGCGGCCGAACCTGCGCGTTCTCCGACGACGCCCCGC
Source organism: Natronosporangium hydrolyticum (assembly GCF_016925615.1). NCBI lineage: Bacteria > Bacillati > Actinomycetota > Actinomycetes > Micromonosporales > Micromonosporaceae > Natronosporangium > Natronosporangium hydrolyticum. The sequence continues at coordinate 3,373,910 of NZ_CP070499.1, read as the reverse complement.
GGCTCCACAGCTCTGGTTCGACCGCCACGGTGATGCCGAGCGCGACGCTGACCGCGAGGGCGCTTCCGAGGAGCCATCGGTACGGGCGCCGGGTGGGACGGCGATGGTTGCCGCGCCATCGCCGGGGCCGAGCCGGCGCGGTGGGCTCGCCGGTTACGGTGGCGTGGGCAGGCGTCGTCACAGCCATCGCGGGACCCCCATGGCGAGAAGAACGCTTCACCACTCGGTGAGGTGACGGCTTGGCCGCGATCCGCTCGTTGTCGACTCGGGCCAGCGGCAGCAGGGCTAGCGGCGGTTGGGCAAGCGCCAGCGGCGGAGAGCTGGTCACGGGCTAGACCGCTCGCGGCTGGTCGATCGCGCCGCCGCGCTGATGTTGCGCGCGGCACGACCACACCTGGTGCGCTCGCCGACACGAATGCCGGGGCAGCTACCGGTGCACCGGTCGATCCGGCCGGTGTGGAGGGCCGGTGTGCCGGTGGACCGCCACGAGCGGCCTACGGATACGACGGTAGCGCGGTGAGCTTGTTCACACAACAAGCTTTCCGGTGGAGGCGATCACCGTCACCGGCGCGGTGGTCTGTACCTGCGGTTCCCCGGCCGCGTCGACCGTCACGGTGAGCGGCTCGCCGGCCAGCCGTAGCCCGCTGATCCGCAACGGGAACCAGGCCGCCAGCTCCGGACACGGGCTGACGGTGAGTCGCTGGTTGGGGACATCGACCCGCAGTCCCAGGGCGGTCCGGAGCAGGCTGATCGTGGCCGCGGCCGACCATGCCTGCGGACGGCAGGCTGCCGGGTAGGCGAGGACGGGTTCGCCGGCGGCCGCGTCGGTGCCGGCGTAGAGCTCTGGCAGCCGGTGCGCGAAGACAGGCGCGGCCCGCAGCAGCCCGGTCGCGAAAGAGGCCGCGATCGCTGGCTGCCCGGCCATGATCAACCCGCGGACAGCGATCGCGGTGTCGTGGGGCCAGACCGTGCCGGCGTGGTAGCCGAACGGGTTGAAACCGGTCGCATCCGCGCTGAGGGTACGCAGCCCGTAGCCGCAGTCCAGATCTGGTTGGCGGAGCCGGGCGGCGACCAACTCCTCCTCGGTCGGGTCGAGCAGCCCGGTGCCCAGCAGATGCCCGAGGTTGGAGGCGGCGGTCGGCACCGGCCGCTTCGCACCCTCCAACGCCATCGCCGGGAACCGGCCCCGGGCGTCGTCGACCCAGAAGGTCTCCCGGAACCGGTCGGCCAGCCGGGCCGCCCATCGCCGGGCGTCGGCGGCGCCGGGCAGATCGAAGGCGGAGAGCAGCGCCGCCCCGGACATCGCCGCCTCGTACGCGTACGCCTGCGCCTCGCTGAGCGCGATCGGCGGCTCGGCGATGGTGCCGTCGGGGAACTGGATGGCGTCCCCGGAGTCCTTCCATCCCTGGTTGACCAGGCCACGCCCGGAGTGGTCGAAGTAGTCGAGAAACCCGTCCCCGTCGTCGTCGGCCGAGACCACCAGCCAGTTCAGCGCCGCTTGCAGCGGCTGCAGCAAGCTCGCCACCTCCCCGGTCGGCATCCCCCATCGCCAGGCGTCGTGCAACAGGCAGATCCACAACGCGGTGGCGTCCACTGTGCCGTAGTAGACCGGCGGGAGACCCCCCACGCCGCCGACGCCGCCGCGGATCTCATGCGGGATCTTTCCCGGTTCCTCGGCGGTGGCCGGGTCATGCCGGGTGCCCTGTCGCCGGGCCAGCGCGCGTAGCGTGCCGGCCGCCAGGTCGGTGCCGAGCGGCAGCGTCAACCGGGCGGTCCACAGCGAGTCCCGGCCGAACAGGGTCAGGAACCAGGGGCTGCCGGCGGCGGCGAACGCGTCGGCCGGCGCCGCCGGGTCGGCCAGGGTCAGCGCCGCCAGGTCGGAGACGCTGCGCTCCACCAGCTGCACCAGGTCGTACGGGCCGGTCACCCGGATCGGCCAGAATCCGGGCGTGGTGGCGGCCGGCGCGAAGGCGGCCGGGTTCGAGTCGACGGAGCTGGTGGTGATCGTGAGCGTGGCGCTCCATCGTTGGTGCGCCGGCACGGTTACTCGCCAGTGCAGGAGGACCCGCTCGCTGCCGGGCACCCATTCCGGCTCTCCGGTGGCGTGCATCGTCGAGGTGGCGCTGCCGTGTTCCCACCGCACCTGCGCCTCGCCGGCCAGTTGGGGGGTGGCGATCGCGGTGGGCTCGCCGTGTTTGACCGCGCCGAGGGTGGCGAAGTCCACCCCGGCGGTGACCCGGACGGTGGTAGTGACGGCTTCCCTGGCGTCGTTGATCAGCAGTAGCCGTTCGCACATGCCGTCCGCGAGCAGCCGGCGGTCCCGCTCCAGCCGGACGGTCGGGTCGGCGCCGGGGTCGCCGAGGTGCCGAACGACCGACACGAACCGGCCGGTCGCGGCGTCGGGTTGGTGGTGCCCGACCGCCACCGGCGGTTGGCCGTCGAGGTCGACCAGGAGTTCGGAGAGGATCCGCCGGTCGCGGTGGAAGAGCCCTTCGGCGCCGCCCGTCCGGATCTGGCCGTCGGGATCCGAGAGGGCGAGCGTGGGCGCCTGCACGCAGGTGACCAACTCATGCAGGTACGGCTGGGCGAGCGGCGCCGGCATCTGAGCTCTCCTGCGGTCGGGCGGACAATAGTGGCTTTACTGTACATTTATCCGGATCCGTCGGGTTGTTCGATCGGGCGACCGCCGCACCCGCGCCGAGCCGCGGCCGACCTGGGAAGCGATGTCGGGGGCAGCGCGTAGCGTGGAGCCCATGAGCAGCGACGTCCCCGGGAGCCAGATCCCCCGGCTGGAGGGCCACTTCGAGGTGGTCAGCGACTACCAGCCCGCCGGTGACCAGCCCGACGCGATCGCCGGCCTGGAGAAACGGGTCCGGGCTGGTGAGCGCCACGTGGTGCTCCTCGGCGCCACCGGCACCGGCAAGAGCGCCACCGCTGCCTGGCTCATTGAGCGGGTGCAGCGTCCGACGTTGGTGATGGCGCCGAACAAAACCCTCGCCGCGCAGCTCGCCAAGGAGTTCCGCGAGCTGCTGCCGCACAATGCGGTGGAGTATTTCGTCTCCTACTACGACTACTACCAGCCCGAGGCCTACATCCCGCAGACCGACACCTACATCGAGAAGGACTCCTCGCTCAACGAGGAGGTGGAGCGGCTGCGCCACTCGACCACCATGTCGCTGCTGACCCGCCGGGATGTGGTGGTGGTGGCGACCGTCTCGGCCATCTACGGGTTGGGCACGCCCTCCGAATATCTCGCCCGGGCGGTGCGGCTGACCGCTGGCGAGGAGACCGACCGGGACGCGCTGCTGCGCCGGCTGGTCGACATCCAGTATTCGCGCAACGATCTGTCGTTCCAGCGGGGCACGTTCCGGGTGCGCGGCGACACCTTGGAGATCATCCCGGCCTATGAGGAGCTGGCGATCCGGGTCGAGATGTTCGGCGACGAGGTGGAGAAGCTCTATTACCTGCATCCGCTCACCGGCGAGGTGGTGCGCGAGACCGACCAGCTGCTGATCTTCCCGGCCACCCACTACACCGCCGGCCCGGAGCGGATGGAGCGGGCACTGCGCGACATCGAGGCGGAGCTGGCCGACCGGTTGGCCGAGCTGGAGGGGGCCGGCAAGTTGCTGGAGGCGCAGCGGCTGCGGATGCGCTCCAGCTACGACATCGAGATGATGCGCCAGGTCGGCTTCTGCTCCGGCATCGAGAATTACTCGCTGCACATCGACGGCCGGCAGCGCGGCGAGCCGCCGTACTGTCTGCTCGACTACTTCCCGGACGACTTCCTGACCATCATCGACGAGTCACATGTGACCGTGCCCCAGATCGGCGGCATGTTCGAAGGTGACGCCTCCCGCAAGCGGGTGCTGGTGGAACACGGGTTCCGGCTGCCCAGCGCTCAAGACAACCGGCCGCTGCGATTCGACGAGTTTCTGGAGCGGGTGGGGCAGCTGGTCTTCCTGTCGGCCACCCCCGGCCCGTGGGAGCTGGAGCAGTCCGGCGGTGAGGTGGTCGAGCAGGTGATCCGGCCGACCGGTCTGGTCGACCCGGAGGTGGTGGTCAAACCCACCAAGGGGCAGATCGACGATCTGATGCACGAGATTCAGCAGCGCACCGACCGCGACGAGCGGGTGCTGGTGACCACGCTGACCAAGAAGATGGCCGAGGATCTGACCGACTACCTGCTCGAGCACGGCATCCGGGTGCGTTATCTGCACTCCGAGGTGGACACCCTGCGGCGGGTGGAGCTGCTGCGCGAGCTGCGGCAGGGCGAATATGACGTGCTGGTCGGGATCAACCTGCTCCGCGAGGGGCTGGATCTGCCCGAGGTGTCGCTAGTGTCGATCCTGGACGCCGACAAGGAAGGCTTCCTCCGCAGCGGCCGGTCCTTGATCCAGACCATTGGTCGGGCCGCCCGTAACGTCTCCGGCCAGGTCCACATGTACGCCGACACGGTCACCCCGTCGATGGCGGCGGCGATCGAGGAGACCGACCGGCGTCGGATCAAACAGGTGGCGTATAACGAAGCGCACGGCCGGTCGCCGGAGCCGCTACGGAAGAAGATCCACGACATCCTCGATGACATCTACCGGGAGGCCGAGGACACCGAGGGCGCGCTCGCCGGGCACGGTCCGGGCGGCGCGGTGGTCGGCGGTGGTGGCCGTCAGGTTTCCCGGGGTAAGGGTCCGGTGCCGGAGACCCGGTCTCGACATCGGGCGGTGGTGGCCGAGACCGAGGGCATGGCTCGCGCGGAGTTGGCGAAGCTGATGCAGGAACTCAACGAGCAGATGCTCGCAGCCGCCCGGGAGCTGCAGTTCGAGGTGGCGGCCCGGATCCGGGACGAGATCGCCGAGCTGAAGAAGGAGCTGCGGGCGATGGACGCCGCGGCCTGACCTCGGCTCGGTGGCCGGCCGCTATGCCTGGTCGGGGCTGACCGGGCGGGGGCGCTCACTCAGCGAGGTGATCATCGGGGGGAGGGGGCAGTGGAGCATGGCGCAGATGGTGCGCAGCAGCTCCGCCTCGGCGACGGTGAGTGCGCCGTCGTGGCTCACCACGTCGACCATCGCCTGCACCAGGAGCTCCTTGTCGGCGGGGTTGAGCCCGTCGAGCGCCGGCCACACCGACTCGAGCGACCGCACGCCCTCCTGGGGCGGGGCGTAGGGGAGCCGCTGACCCGGAAATAGCCGCTCCGCCCCGGCCTGGAATGCCCGCTGCGCGGCTGCCGGATCTTCGTGGCCGGCCTGGGCGAGGGTTGCGAGCATGGTCGCCGATCCGGTGCGGCTGGCCGAGAGCGAGTAGCGCCGCCGCCCCCAGGACGGCTGCCGGTGCGCCGCCTCGTAGAGCTCCTCGTGGAGCAGCCGGGAGAGGCAGTACTCGGAGACGCTGAGCCGCCCGTCGGCCTGGATCAGCGCTTCCACGCTGCCGGTAATGACCTGCTGCTCCTGCGGGTTACGGTGCCGCAGCGCCGGGAAGGCCACCTGGGCCAGCGGCAGCCGCAGCATCGGGTGCAGCGACGTCAGCGAGCTGCCGGCCTGCCACGCCGCGTCGGCGAGCTGCTGGCCGTGCCGGGCGACCAGCGCCGAGTGCTGGTTGACCCGGACCTCGTGCTGGCTCGACATCAGCAGGCCGAAGACGAGTGGCACGACCTGGGCCGAGTCGTGCGCCTGGGTCAGGAACTCGGCCGGGATCTGTTGCAGGATGGTGCCGGCCTGCGCGTAGGAGTTTTCGGTGGGCGTGCCGACCGACGCCGACACCGCCTGGGGCGCGGTCTTCATCGTGCTCTCGGCCGGGGGCAGGCTGCCGCCGCCGGTCAGGCCCATCGCCCGGTCTTCCTGTGCCCCGGAGGGCGGGGCCTGGGCGTACCGCTGCCGGAGCTGGGCCAGCTCCTGCTCGGTGATGGTGGGGTCGAGCGCCTGGATGCGTTTCAGGATCGGCGGGTGGGTGGCGAGCATGCCAGATAGCCCTTTGCCGGAGCCGAAGAGCATGTGGCTGACGTCCTCGGACTTGGCGTTGCGCAGGTTCGAACCGGCGGGAATCCCGGCGATCTTTTTCAGTGCGCCGGTCAGCCCGGCGGTCTGCCGGGTGAACTGCACCGCCGAGGCGTCGGCCAGATACTCCCGCTGCCGGGAGACCGCAGCCTTGATGATCCGGCCGATGAACAGGCCGATGAACCCCACCGCGAGCATCGCCAGGCCGATCAGCGGCACCGGGTTGCGCTGGCCGCCGCGCACGTGCAGCAGGATCCGGCCGACGAAGGCCAGCACCAGGATGCCGAAGAGCAGCCCCATCAGCCGGATGTTGAGCCGCATGTCGCCGTTGACGACGTGGCTGAACTCGTGGCCGATGACGCCCTGAAGCTCGTCCCGGTTGAGCTGCTCCAGCGCCCCCCGGGTGACCGCCACCGCCGCGTCCGACGGCGACCACCCGGCGGCGAAGGCGTTGATGCCGGGCTCGCCCTCCATGACGAACAGCTCCGGCACCGGCACCCCGGAGGCGATGGCGATCTCCTCCACCACGTTGCGGTACCGGCGTAGCTGCGGGTCGCGGGTGTCCTCCGGGACCGGTTTGGCCCCGAGCGACCGGGCCACGTGGGCGCCGCCGCCGCTGCGCAGGCTGAGCATCTTGAACAGCGAGGCGCCGGCGATCAGCGCGAGCACCAGCAGGCTGACGGTCACCACGATGCCGATGATGTCGCCGGCGGGTTGGTCGAAGCCGCCGAAGAGCATCAGCGCGACCAGGTTGATGGTGGCGACGATGCCGACCACGGCAAGGGCGAACAGCAGGACCAGCCGCCCGGACATCCGCTTGACCTGCTGCTGGCGCTCGAAGAAGTTCATGCTCTGGCGCGACCTTTCGGCACGGAGTTCAGCGTGGGAAGCGTGGGATCAGAACGAGACCCGCGGGACCTGCCGCTGCTCCGGCTCGTCGATCTCGAACAGCGCCGCCGGCTGGAACCCGAACATGCCGGCGACCAGGTTGGCCGGGAAGACCTCGCGCTTGTTGTTGTACTGCATCACCGAGTCGTTGAAGTGTTGCCGGGCGAAGGCGACCCGGTTCTCGGTGGAGGTGAGCTCCTCCGAGAGCTGCATCATGTTCTGGTTGGCCTTCAGGTCCGGGTAATTCTCGGAGAGCGCGAAGAGCCGGCCCAGTGTCTGGGTCAGCATGTTCTCGGCGCCGGCGAGTTGCTGCATCGCATTCGGGTCGCCGGGGTTCGCCGCGGCGTTGGCCTGGGCGTTGACGGCGCCGGAGCGGGCCGCGATGACCGACTCGAGGGTCTCCCGCTCGTGCTTCATGTAACCCTTGGCGACCTCGACCAGGTTGGGGATCAGGTCGTGCCGCCGGGTGAGCTGCACGTCGATCTGCGCGAACGCGTTTTTGTAGGCGTTTCTGGCGCGGACCAGCCCGTTGTAGACCGAGACCAACCACAGCGCGATGACGGCGATGAGGACCACCCCGACGCAGCCCACCGCGAGAACCGCAATATCCATGACCCGCTCCCTTACTTCACGTCCGCGACAAGCGTACGCAGTTGGCGCAACCGGTGGCCAAGCCGGGTGATCAAGCCGGGTGGTCGTGGTGCGCTGGGCGGCCGGTCGCAATGTGGCTGGGACCCGCGGTTGCGCCCAGGTCGGTCGTAGGAGATCATTAGCGCCGAGGAGGGGAGTATTCCCTAGCGGCGGCGTCGTCAACACGGACCTGGGCAGCTCATGCCAGACCCGGCGCCGCCGGTTGCGGTGTGTGTCGTCGCACCGCGGCGGGAGAGACCTCCGGGCCTGGTGCTGCGTCCGGAAGGTCAATCCGTCACATGGATGTGTCGTACGGGGTGTGGGCGATTACCCTCACCGCGCTCATCGCTGTCCTCATCATCGATCTCGCGCTGGTGGTCCGCCGCCCCCATGAGCCCTCGCTGCGCGAGTCAGCGTCCTGGGCGATCTTTTACATCGCGTTGGCCGGCGTGTTCGGCCTGTGGGTGTGGGCAGGCTATGGCGCGACCCCCGCCGCCGAGTTCTACACCGGGTTCGTCATCGAGAAGAGCCTTTCGGTGGACAACCTCTTCATCTTCATGTTGATCATGAGCAGGTTTGCGGTGCCGCGGCAGTATCAGCAGAAGGTGCTGATGGTCGGCATCATCCTGGCGCTGTTGATGCGGGGTGTCTTCATCGCCGCCGGAGCGGTGCTGGTCAGCAACTTCATGTGGGTCTTTTACCTGTTCGGACTGTTTCTCATCTATACCGGCGTGAAGCTCGCCCGAAGCCACAACGACGATCCGGCGAATTTCAAGGAGAACGCGCTGGTCCGGTTCAGTCGCCGGGTGCTGCCGATGAGTTCCGGCTACGCCGAGGGCCGGTTGACGACGATGCAGGCCGGCCGGCGGCTGGTCACACCGATGCTGATCGTCATGATCGCGATCGGCACCACTGACCTGATCTTCGCCGTCGACTCGATCCCGGCGATCTTCGGTGTGACTCGTGAGCCCTACCTGGTCTTCACCGCTAACGTCTTCGCCCTGATGGGGCTCCGGCAACTCTACTTTCTGATCGGTGGTCTGGTCAGCCGGCTGGTCTACCTCTCCACCGGGTTGGCGGTGGTGTTGGTCTTCATCGGGGTCAAGATGGTGTTCGAGGCGCTCGCTGAAAACACGCTGCCGTTCATCAACAACGGTGAGCACGTCAGCTGGGCGCCGCACCTGCCGATCTGGCTGTCGCTGCTGGTCATCATCGGGATTCTGGGGGTGACGGCGGGTGCCAGCCTGGTCAAGTCGGCGCGGGACCGGCGCCGCGCGCTGACCCCGCAAGGCTGAGTGGTCTAGACGTATCGGCCGTCCTGCCCTATCTTCACGGGAGCAAGGCTGAAGCAAGGTCTAGTCCACTTCACCCCCGCAGGAGGCTCCTTGTGATACGACGGAGACTGACCGTCGGCCTGGCCGCGTGCGCGCTGCTGGCTTCGAGCGTCGGCGTTGCCGGCGTCGGGCCGGCGACCGCCGCACCGGCCGGTGACGACCCCGCGCAGCAGTGGCGCGGATACTGGGTGGACGCCTTCAACGAAGGCATCTACCAGCCGGCCGAGGTCACCAAGCTGGTTGAGGACGCGCTCGACCTCAACGCGAATGTGCTCATCGTGCAGACCGCCCGCCGCTACGACTGTTTCTGCAACCGGGCGCTGTATCCGCGTACCGACGCCGGCATCGACCCGGCGCCGTACGACCCGTTGGACGAGGTGATCACTCAGGCGCACGCCGCCGGGCTCGAGGTCCACGCCTGGGTGAATGTGAACACGTTGTGGAACCAGGCCACTCCACCGAGTTCTCCGGAGCATGTCTTCAATCAGCATGGGCCGGACGCGGCGGGCGCCGACCGGTGGTTGAACCAGCGGGTCGACGGCGAAGAGTTCATGGGCGACAACGTCTACATCGACCCGGCCAACCCGGCAGCGGTGAACTACATCGTCGAAGCGGTGCAGAGCATCGTGCGCGAGTACGACGTGGACGGCGTCAACCTCGACTACGTCCGTTACCCCGACTTCAACTCCAGCACCGAGTACAGCGACTGGGGCTACAGCGAGGTCTCGATCTCACGCTTCCAGCAGGCCACCGGGCGGAGCGATATTCCGGAGCCGAGCGACGCGGAGTTCAGCGACTGGCGGCGTGACCAGATGACCAACCTGGTCCGCAAGATCTACCTGGGGATGTGGGAGGTCGACCCGCAGGCCCGGCTGTCGATGGATGCGGTCACCTACGCGTACGGTCCGCAGACCATGGGCTCCTGGGAGCAGACCCGGCCGTACGCCGAGGTGCTGCAGGACTGGAAGGGCTGGCTCGACGGCGGCTTCATGGATACCGCAGTGGCGATGAACTACAAGCGCAACTGGATGCCCGAGCAGGCCCAGATGTACGACGAATGGAGCGAGGTGCTCGCCGACTGGCAGGGGGATCGGCAGACGGTCAACGGGCCGGCCCTCTACCTGAACTCGATCGAGGACAGCGTCGTCCAGGCCGAGTTGGCGCTCACCCCGACCGACGCCGGCAACACGGTGGCCGGGTGGGCGGGCTACTCCTACGCCAACCCCAGCATGGAGTACGTCGACGGCCCGATCGAGTCGCGCGACGCCGAACGGGAGGCGCTCGCGGCGGCGTTGACCAGCGGTGATGACGCATTGTTCGGCGAACCGGCGGCGGTGCCGGAGATGCCCTGGAAGGCAGATCCGACCGAGGGGCACGTCGTCGGAGAGCTTACGCTGCGGGATGGCTCGCCACTGGCGAACGTGGCCGTGACCTTGTCGCCGATCGTGGGCGGTGGTGAGCCGCAGACGCTGCGCACCGACGGCGACGGCTGGTTCGGTTTCGTGCACGCCGAACCCGGCCGGTATCTGGTCACGCTCGACCTGCCCAATGGCGTGGTCGGGCCGCCGCTGCGAGTCGTCAACGTCACCGCTGGCGAGATCGCCGAGGCGCAGTTCCGGCCGCTGCAGACGCGGCCCTGACGACCGGCGGGCGCCGGGTCGCCGACCACACCGGTCGGTGTGACCCGGCGCCCGCGCCGGCCCGCCTGGCATGCTTGCGCGGTGACCAGTGTCCTGAACGTGTTGGAGCAGCTGCCCGCCGTGGTGGTGCTGACGCTTGCAGTGATCTTGGTGCTGGGGGAGACCGGGTTCATCTTTGGACTGCTGTTTCCGGTCGAGATTCCGCTCATGTTCGTCGGCTTCCTCGCCTACCTCGGCGAGGTGCCGTTGGCGGTCGCGTTCGGCCTGATGCTCGGCGCGGCGATGATCGGCGACGCGCTGGCGTTGCGGAGCGGCCGCAAGTATGGCCCCCGGGTACGGGGGAGTTGGCTCGGTGTCCGGGTCGGGGAGCACCGGTGGCAGCGGGCCGACCGGATGCTGCACCGGATGGGCGGTCGCAGCGCCTTTGTGGCGCGCTGGGTGCCGTGGGTCCGGACGCTGTTGCCCCGACTCGCGGGCAGCGCCGGTATGCGCTACCGGGAGTTTGTGCTCTGGAACGCCGCCGGGGTGTTGACCGCGGTCGGCTCCTCGGTCGCCCTGGGCTACCTCGCCGGCGCCTCCTACCAGGCAATGGCGGAGGTGTTCGGCCGAGCCACCACCGCGCTGCTGCTACTGCTGCTGGTGATCGTCGGGATCGTGCTGGCCGGCCGGTGGTTGGGTCGGCACCCGGATCCGGTCCGGGCGCTGCTGAGCTGGCTGGATGCCACCGTTGTCGCCCAGTACCTACGGCGGCGCACCGGCGCGCTGGCCGCCCGGTGGGGGGCCGGCTGGGCCCTGGTGGTGAACCTCATCGTGGGGATGGGGGCGCTCCTCGGGCTAGGGCTGCTGCTCTCCTGGGTGGTCCAGCTGACCGTCGACCACAGTGGCTTGTGGCGGGCGGACGCGGCGGTCGACCAGTGGTTCGCTGATCGGCGGGTTGCACCGCTAGTGACCGCCACTGAGCTGGTCACCACCGTGCTGCGGGGGTCGGTGCTCGTGTTGCTGGTGGCGGTGGTCGCAGTGACGCTGGCGCTGCGACGTCGGGCGCGGCTGTATCGGGATCTGATCGGGGTGTTGGGATCGGCGGGAGCGTTCCTGCCGCTGGTGCTGCTCGCGCTCGCCGCCGATCTGACCGGCGGTGACCCGCCCGCCCGCCCGGTCGTACCAGGGGGGATGTTCGCCACGGAGGTGGCGGTTTCTACCGCGGCGGTGTGCACGCTGACCTGGCTGGCGACCCGGCACGCCCGCTGGCCATGGGCGGTGGCGGGGTGGACAGCGGGGGTGATCGCGGTGGTGATCCTCGCCACGGCCCGGCTCTACCCCGGTTGGCACACGGCGAGCGAGACGGTGACGGCGGTGCTGCTCGGTGCGCTCTGGACCTCGGTGTTCATGATCGCGTGGGCGACCCGGGCCCGGGTCGACGCCACGCCCGAGCCGGCGAGCCCCTTGTCTCCGGTGGCCGAGGTCCGGTAGGGATGGGCTGTAGCTGCAAGGCGGGGCACCCGGCCAGGAGGTGGTGTGGTGGGCGTCCAGCGACTCGCTGGGCTGGCGGCGGCGCTGCTATTGGCGGCGCCGATGTTGACCGGCTGCGCCGATCCGGATGCCGAGACCGGGAGCCTGGCGGCTGAGTCGGTGTCGGCCGCGCCGTCGCCGACCGACCGGCCGTTGAGCTGGGGGCTAGGGCGAGGGCCGGCGCCGAGCGAGCCGGTCACCCCCGCACCGGAGTCGGCCGCCGCCGAGTCCGAGCCGGAGCCGGCGCCGGCGCCACCGCCCGCGGAGCCAGCGCCGCCAGCGCCGCCGCCCCGGCACGAGGGCGAGTGCATCGCCTCCCGGGATGGTGAACCGGCTAGTCAGTCGGCGGTGGCGACCGCGTTGGCCGAGGCCGCGGGGCGGACCTACTGGCCGGTCTCGGCGCCAGAGATCAGCGTCCCGGCAGAGCTGGTGCGGGCGATCGCCTGGCAGGAGAGCGGGTGGCAGTCCGACATCATCGCCTGCGACGGCGGGATCGGGGTGATGCAGGTGATGCCGGACACCGCCGACTTCGTCAACCAACGCTTCGAGGTCTCCCACGACCCGCACACCCTCGAAGGCAACACCACTCTCGGGGTGAACTACCTCGCCTGGTTGATCAAATACTTCGGCGATGTCCACTTCGAGGGGTCATACCGACTGGCCGGTGCGGACTGCGCCGACCACCTGGACCCGTGCCTGCTCAACGCGGTGATCGCCGGATACAACTTCGGTCCGGCGGCGGTGGAGAGCGGCGACGGGCTGGCGGTCCCCAATCCCCGTTATGTGGAGAACGTCCGGGCATTGTTGACCGACTGCCCGTGCCACGGCAGCTGAGTCCGGCTCGGCGACGGTCCCGCCGCCGGCCCGCTCAGGCGGGCAGCGCGATGGTGTCGCCGTCGACCACGATCCCTACCTCCGCCAGCGGGTCCTGGGTCTCCGGCGTGAGCCCGGACCCCTGCGCAGCCTGAACCACCGACCCGTCCTCGATCGAGAACCGGCTGTCGTGGCACCGGCAGACGATGACGTCGTCGTCGATCTCGGTGACCGGGCAGCCTTGATGGGTGCAGGCGGAGCTGAACGCCCGGAACTCGCCGGCGACCGGCTGCGTGATCACCACGCTGTGCTCCTCGTTGATCAGCCCACCCCCGACCGGTACCTCCTCGGTGCCGGCGAGCGGGGTACCCGCCGACTGCTCGCCAGCTTGACTGGGGTCGGCAGCCGGCGGCGGCGGCGCTGGCGCGGCGGGTTGGCCGCCATAGACGGTGCAGCCGGTGACGGCGCTGACGGCGCCGACACCACCGGCGATCAGCACCGCTCGCCGCGCCGTACCACCCGGCGCTGGTTGCTCTGACATCATCGCTCCTGTGAGGGGGGATCGGGCTAGATGGGGGAGCCGAAGTTTTCGAAGAACCGGATCGCGGTCGTCCACCACACCGCGACCAGGCCGGTGAAGAGGCTGCCGCCCAGCACCGGCAGGAACCATCCCGGCATGCCGTCCTTGCGTAGACCGAGCATCTTCACCGTGAACGCGCCGAAGAAGAGGCACCCCACCAGCGAGTGGAGGAAGATCCGGCCGTCGTAGCTCTGGAACCCGGCGGCGTAGAGACAGTGGATGCCCACCGGAACGGCGCAGAGGAAGGCCAGCCGCCCGGACCACCGGTGCGCGGTGCCCGACCAGTCCGCTGCCGCCACCCCCGGCACCTTGCCGTACATGATCAGCGCGGTGAGGATTTGCAGTACGGCGAAGCCGAGCGCGCCGGTGCTCAGGGTGACCTTCACCGCCGAGGTCGGCGCCGGATGATTCTGGAAGCCGGCGAGGTTTACCGCCACCCCGGTGCCGTCATGGACATTGCCGTACACCCCGAGGGTCAGCGCGACCAATCCGCCGACCAGCATCGGAATGAGTAGCAGCTGCCACGCGGGCCGCTCCGGCGGCGGCTCGATCCGTTCCGGCGGCGGCGACGGGAGTCGGGGGTGGTGGTCACGGTAACGGCCGGTCATGGTCGGGTCAGCCACCGAGCCGCCCGGCGACCACCAGCCGCCCGTCGATGGTGACCTGTCCGGTGCCGGGGTCCAACGCCGGCGCCGGCTGGGTCACCCCGTCGACGGTCAGTAGCCCCACCTGGGTGCCATCTGGCAGCACGATCCAGCCGCCGTCGACCTCAGCGCCGCTGATCGTCGCCGCTACCTGGTAGAGCCCTTCCGGCGCGTCGACCCGTTCGATGGTGAAGTCGTAGTCGAAGCCGGCGGCGGTGGTCTCGCCCTCGGCCTGATCCTGGTCGTAGCCGCCGGTCAGGACGTCGCCGTCGTCGGCGGTCAGGTTCAGGGCGCCGTCGCTGGCGTCGCCCCGCAGCCACACCTCCACGGCGTCGCCGTCACAGACGTACGCGGTAGCCTCGTCGCCCTCGACGATGATCGCGACCGTAGCCTCGTCATCGTCGGTCCACCCGACATAGGTCACCGCCTCCTCCTCGTCGACCACCCCGGCGCCGGGGTCGGCGCTGGGATCCGGCTCCGGGGTGCCGTCCGGAGTCGCCTCGCCGGTGGCGTCGGGGGTCGCCGGCGTCTGCTCCGCCGCGCCGCCGGCCAGTGCCGGGTCGCTGCTCGGTGGCTCGTCGTTGCTGGCGTTGATGCTGGTGACCAGGAGAACCGCGGCGAGCGCGCCGCCTCCCAGCAGTGTGAACAGCGGTCCGTTGCGACTCATTCTCGTCCCTCCGCAGGTGGCCTGCCGGATGGTACGGCCCAGCAACCTGGAGGGTTCGATCGGCGTATTCACGAAAGCGGCGATGTCGTCGCCCGATGTGCACAAAGTTATCGTCGCGACACTGGTCAGGGCGGGGTGTAGTAGGAGAGATACGATGATGGGTCGGAGCGCTAACCGTGGTGTGGCGCCGGCCGCGAGCCGCACAGGAAGGGTGGACCCGTGAGCGACGGATCGCCGAGCTCGCTGGCCGGCGAGGAGACCTCCGGCGGCAGTGAACTCGTGGTAGTCACTGGCCTCTCCGGCGGTGGTCGCAGCACGGTCGCCCGCGCGCTGGAAAATGTCGGCTTCTATGTCGTCGACAACCTGCCGCAGGCGCTGCTGCTCGACCTGGCCGAGCTGGCCAGCCGGGCCGGCGGTGCGGTTCGTCGCACCGCCATGGTGCTGGATGTCCGCAGCCGGGTGTTCTCCACCGATCTGGCTGGTGCGATCCGGGCGCTGGCCGAGCGGGGCTACCCGGCGCAGGTGGTCTTCGTCGACGCCGAGGACGACGTGTTGATCCGGCGGTTTGAGAGTGTCCGGCGGTCGCATCCGTTGCAGGGCGAGGGGCGGCTCGCCGACGGCATCGCCGCCGAGCGCAAGCTGTTGCAGGAGGCCCGCGAGTCGGCCGATGTCATCATCGACACCACCCACCTCAATCCGAACCAGCTGCGGGCGAGGGTGGAGGAGCTCTTCGGTGAGGAGGACACCCGCCGGTTGCGGGTGACCGTGCTCTCGTTCGGCTTCAAGTATGGCCTGCCGCCCGACGCGGATTTCGTGCTCGATGCCCGGTTCCTGCCCAATCCGCACTGGGTGCCCTCGTTGCGCGAGCGCACCGGCCGGGATGCCGACGTCAGCACCTACGTTCTGGGGCGCCGGGGGGCGCGCACCTTTGTGGAGACCTGCACTCGGTTGGTCAACGCCACCGCGCCGGGTTTTGAACGAGAAGGCAAGCGGTATATGACAGTGGCGGTGGGTTGTACCGGAGGCAAGCATCGCAGTGTGGCGATCGCCGAGGAGATGGCCCGGCGGCTGCGCCAGCTGCGGCTCGCCGCCCACGCTCACCACCGGGACCTCGGGCGGGAGTGACCTTGGGTGGGGGTCTGGTCGAGGTGAGTGGAGCCGGATGAAGCTGGTTGCGTTCGGGGGCGGGCACGGACTCGGAGCGTCGCTGCGGGCGCTGCGACGCTGCCGACCCGCGCTGGGGCTGCAGTTGACCGCGGTGGTGACGGTCGGTGACGACGGGGGCTCCAGCGGTCGGATCCGGGCGCAGCGGGGCATCGTCCCGCCTGGCGACCTGCGGCAGGCGTTGGCGGCGCTGGCCGATGACGCGGCGCCGAGCGCGGTCACGGCGCAGCTGTTCCAGTACCGGTTCGCGCGCAGCCCGGTCGCCGGTGACGACGACAATCTCGCCGGCCACCCGGTCGGTAATCTGGTGCTGTGCGGCCTGATGGAGCTGCTCGGTGATCCCGTCGCCGCGCTCGACCACGCCGCCGCCATGGTCCACGCGGCCGGCCGGGTGCTGCCGATGTCGCGGGAGCCGGTGGCGATCGAGGCGCAGGCCCGAGGGGGTGACCCAACGCGCCCCGACGAGCTGGTCACCGTCCGGGGGCAGCACGAGGTTGCGATCAACACTGGTCGGGTGGAGGGGCTGCGGCTGTTGCCGGCGGAGCCGGCGGCCTGCCGGGAGGCGGTGGCGGCGGTCCGGGAGGCCGACTGGCTCGTCTTCGGTCCCGGCAGCTGGTATACGAGCGTCATCCCGCATCTGTTGGTGCCGGAGTTGGCGGCTGCGATCCGCGCCAGCGCCGCGCAACGACTGGTCTTGCTCAACCTGTCGGTGGAGCAGGAGACCGCCGGCCTGACCGTGCCGGAACACCTCACCGCGCTATCCGCGTACGGCGGCGGGCTGACCGTGGATGTGGTGCTGGGCGACAGTAGCTCAGTCGACGACCCGGAGCCGCTGCGGCAGGCGGCGCGCAGCGTCGGCGCGAAGCTGTTGCTGGCCCCCGTCGCCGCCGCCGACCAGCCGCATCGTCACGACCCGGTCGGGTTGGCCGATGCGCTGTTGCCGGTGCTGGCCGCCGTTCGTTAAGCAGATACAACCAACCGCGCGCGAGGTGAGACGATGGCGATGACCGCAGCGGTCAAGGACGAGCTGAGCCGCGTTGACGTGGCCAAGCCCTGCTGCCGGCGGGCGGAGATGAGCGCGATGCTGCGCTTCGCCGGGGGGCTGCACATCGTGGCAGGCAAGGTGGTGGTCGAGGCGGAGCTGGACACCGGGGCGGTGGCGCGCCGGTTACGCCGGGAGATCGCCGAGGTGTACGGCTATTCCAGCGAGATCCACGTGCTCGCCTCCGGCGGCCTGCGCAAGGCCAGCCACTACATCGTCCGGGTGGTCAAGGACGGGGAGTCGCTGGCCCGCCAGACCGGCCTGCTGGATGTCCGCGGCCGGCCGGTGCGGGGGCTGCCGCCGCACGTGGTCGCCGGCGGGGTCTGCTGCGCGGTGGCGGCCTGGCGGGGCGCTTTCGTGGCCCACGGATCGCTGACTGAGCCGGGCCGCTCCTGTGCGATGGAGATCACCTGTCCCGGTCCGGAGTCGGCGCTGGCGCTGGTCGGCGCGGCGCGGCGGATCGGGCTGACCGCCAAGGCGCGGGAGGTCCGCGCCGCCGAACGAGTCGTGGTCAAGGACGGCGACGCGATCGCCGCGCTGCTGACCCGACTCGGGGCCCACGGCAGCGTGCTCACCTGGGAGGAGCGGCGGGTACGCCGGGAGGTGCGGGCGACCGCGAACCGGCTGGCGAACTTCGACGACGCGAACCTGCGCCGGTCCGCCCGAGCCGCGGTCGCCGCCGCCGCCCGGGTCACCCGCGCGCTGGAGATCCTCGGCGAGGACGCCCCGGATCACCTCACCAGCGCCGGCCGGCTACGGCTGGCCAACCGGCAGGCCTCACTCGAGGAACTGGGGGCGCTGGCCGACCCGCCGTTGACCAAGGACGCGATCGCCGGGCGGATCCGTCGACTGTTGGCATTGGCGGACAAACGGGCCGCCGAACTCGGAATTCCCGACACGGACGCATCGGTCACCCCGGAGATGCTCCACGCCTGAGATTGGATAGGGTCGCCAGTGGCGGCGACGGGGCCGAAGGTGTGAGTCCTCGACGATGACGAGGGACTAACTGCGCCGGAGTCGGGGAACCGGCGAAGGTGAGAGGGCCGGCCCGGAGCGGTGGCCGGCGACCAGAGTGCAAGGAGACGAGACCTGTGACCATCCGGGTTGGTATCAACGGGCTTGGCCGCATCGGCCGCAACTTCTTCCGGGCGGTGCTGGCGACCAACGCCGACATCGAACTGGTGGCGTTCAACGACCTGGGTGACGCCGCCACTATCGCGCATCTACTCAAGTACGACAGCATCCTGGGGCGGCTGCCGCAGGAGGTCAAGGTCAACGGCGACGAGCTGGTTGTCGGGGGCAAGAGCATCAAGGCCTTCGCCGAGAAGGACCCGGCCAAGCTCCCCTGGGGTGAGGTCGGCGCCGACGTGGTGATCGAGTCGACCGGCTTCTTCACCAACGGCGAGAAGGCCAAGGCGCACCTGGCCGGCGGCGCCAAGAAGGTGATCATCTCCGCTCCGGCGACGAACGAGGACGTCACCGTCGTGCTCGGGGTCAACGACGGCGCCTACGACCCGGCGCAGCACAACGTCATCTCGATGGCCTCGTGCACCACCAACTGTCTGGCCCCGATGGCGAAGGCGATCAACGACGCGGTCGGCATCGAGCGTGGTCTGATGACCACCATCCACGCCTACACGCAGGACCAGAACCTGCAGGACGGCCCGCACAAGGACCTGCGTCGGGCCCGGGCCGCGGCGCTGAACATCGTGCCGACCTCTACCGGTGCTGCCAAGGCGATCGGCCTGGTGCTCCCGGAGCTGAAGGGCAAGCTGGACGGCTTCGCCCTGCGGGTGCCGATCCCGACCGGTTCGGCTACCGACCTCACCGTCACCACCAGCCGCGGGTCCAGCGTGGACGAGATCAACGCCGCGGTGAAGGCCGCCGCCGAAGGGCCGCTCGCCGGGGTGCTGCGTTACACCGAGGACCCGATCGTGTCGGCCGACATCGTCACCGACCCGGCCTCCTGCATCTTCGATGCCGGGATGACCCGGGTGATCGGCGACCAGGTGAAGGTCGTCGGCTGGTACGACAACGAGTGGGGCTTCTCCAACCGGCTCGTCGACCTGGTCAAGCTCGTGGGGTCCAACTGACCATGAGGACCCTCGACGACCTGCTCGCCGAGGGGGTGTCGGGTCGGCGGGTGCTGCTGCGCGCCGACCTGAACGTCCCCCTGGACGGCGATCGGATCACCGACGACGGCCGGATCCGGGCGGTGCTGCCGACCCTGACTGCGTTGCGCGACGCCGGTGCGTCCGTGGTGGTCTGCTCGCATCTCGGCCGACCGAAGGGCGCCCCGGACCCGAAGTACACCCTGGCGCCGGTGGCCCGCCGGCTGGGGGAGCTGCTCGAGTCGCCGGTCGCGTTCGCCACCGACACGGTGGGGGAGGCGGCCCAGACCACCGTCGCCGGGCTCACCGGCGGCCAGGTGGCGCTGCTGGAGAATCTCCGGTTCCAGCCCGGCGAGACGAGCAAGGACCCGGCCGAGCGGGGCGAGTTCGCCGCCGCGCTCGCCGGCCTCGGTGATGTCTACGTCAACGACGCGTTCGGCGCCGTGCACCGGGCCCACGCCAGCGTCGTCGATGTCGCCGCCCAACTGCCCGCGTACGCCGGGTGGCTGGTCCGCGACGAGCTGACGGTGCTGCGGCAGCTCACCGAGTCGCCGGCGCAGCCGTACGTGGTGGTGCTCGGTGGCGCGAAGGTCTCCGACAAGCTGGCGGTGATCGAGGCGCTGCTGCCCAAGGTGGACCGGCTGCTGGTCGGCGGCGGCATGTGCTTCACGTTCCTCGCCGCCCAGGGGCACGAAGTCGGTTCGTCGCTGTTGGAGCGGGAGATGATCGACACCTGCCGGGAGCTGATCGCCCGCGGTGGCGACCGGCTGCTGCTGCCGGTGGACGTGGTCGCCGCTACCGCGTTCGCGGCCGACGCCGACCATGCGACGGTTCCGGTGTCGCAGATCCCGGGCGACCGGCTTGGCTTGGACATCGGTCCGGAGACGGTGGCCCGGTTCGCGCAGGCGATCGGTCAGGCGAAGACGGTCTTCTGGAACGGCCCGATGGGCGTGTTCGAGCTGGCCCCGTTCGCCGCCGGCACCCGCGGGGTGGCCGAGGCGATCGCGGGCGTGGACGGGCTCACCGTGGTCGGCGGCGGCGATTCGGCCGCGGCGGTCCGAGTGCTCGGCCTGCCCGAGTCCGGGTTCAGTCACATCTCCACCGGGGGCGGCGCGTCCCTGGAGTATCTGGAGGGCAAGCCCCTCCCCGGTCTCGCCGCCCTGGAGGCATGATGGCCAAGCCGACCCGCCGGCCGTTGATGGCCGGCAACTGGAAGATGAACGTCAACCACCTCGACGCGATCGCGCTGGTGCAGAAGTTGGCGTTCAGCCTCTCCGAGCAGGAGCTCGAAGCGGTCGAAGTGGTGGTGTTGCCGGCCTTCACCAGCCTGCGCAGTGTCCAGACGTTGATCGACGGTGACAAGCTGAAGCTCGGCTACGGTGCCCAGGACCTCTCCCCGCACAAGCCCGGCGCGTACACCGGCGACATCGCCGGCAGCATGCTCGCCAAGCTCGGCTGCCAGTACGTGGTGGTCGGCCACTCGGAGCGGCGGGCGTACCACGCCGAGGACGACACCGTGGTGGCGGCGAAGGTGAAGGCGGCGCTCGACAACGAGCTCACCCCGATCCTGTGTGTCGGGGAGGGGCTGGAGGTCCGGGAGGCCGGCGAGCACGTGGCCCACACCGTGGCCCAGCTCGATGGCGCGCTCGCGGGCCGGTCGGCCGACGAGGTCGGGAAGGTGGTGGTCGCCTACGAGCCGGTGTGGGCGATCGGCACCGGCAAGACCGCCACCCCGGCCGATGCGCAGGAGGTGATCGGTGCCCTCCGGGCCCGGTTGCGGGAGTCGTTCGGCGACTCGGTCGCCGACGCCGCCCGGATCCTCTACGGCGGCTCGGTCAAGCCCAACAACACCGCCGAGATCATGGCCGAGCCGGATATCGACGGTGCGCTGGTGGGCGGGGCGAGCCTGGTCGCGGACGACTTCGTCGCGATCTGCCGCTACCAGCAGCACCAGAAGTAAGCCCGATCGGGTCGATCATGAGCATAGGGGACGACACGCCGGGCGAGTCTGCTTCTAAGTTCATGATCGACCCGGCGGTGGGGGCGCAGCCAGCGCTTGGGGACCAGCCAGTAGTGGGGGAGCGGATCACCCTCTCGGTCGGCGCGCCCGCGCACGGCGGCCACTGCATATCCCGAGTGGACGGCCGGGTGATCTTCGTCCGGCACGCGCTCCCCGGGGAGCAGGTCGTCGCTGAGATCACCGAGGTCCGGCGGGGCTACCTGCGGGCCGACGCGGTCGAGGTGTTGATCGGTTCCGCGGAGCGAGTCACCCCACCCTGCCCGTACGCCCACCCCGGTGGCTGCGGCGGCTGCGACCTGCAACACGCCAGCCAGGCCGCGCAGCTCGACTGGAAAGCTGCGGTGGTGGCCGAGCAGCTACAGCGGCTCGGCGGGCTCACCGAGTCCGAGGTGGCCGCGATCGGCCTCGATATCGCCCCGCTGCCGGGTGGGCTGCTCGGCTGGCGTACCCGGCTCCGGCTCGCCGTCGACAACGACGGGCAGGCCGGGCTGATGGCGCACCGCTCGCACGAAGTCGTGCCGGTCGACCGCTGCCGGATCTCCCACCCACACATCCAACTGCGCCAACTGACCGCCCAGCCGTGGCCAGACGCGGGGGAGGTGGCGGCGACCGCCGGCGCGACCGGTGAGGTCACCGTCCGGAGCATCAGTCCGGCCGGCACCAGCCTGGTCTCCGGACCGGAGCAGATCACCGAGACGGCGGCCGGCCGGCGCTGGGAATTGCCACCGGAGGTCTTCTGGCAGGGCCATCCCGCCGCCGCGGACGCGCTCGTCGCGACGGTCCAGGAGCTGCTCGCTCCGCAGCCGGGCGAGTCCGGCTGGGACCTCTACGGTGGGGCCGGCCTGTTCGCGGCCGCGCTGGCCGAGTCCGGAGTGGCTCCCGTGACCCTGGTGGAGTCGCACGCCGCGGCGGTGGCGGCGGCCGGTGACAACCTGTCAGACCTGCCCCAGGTCACGGTCCGCCGGGATCGGGTGGAGCGGGCGCTGCAGCGCCGTCAGCTGCCGACCCCGGTCGACCTGGTGGTCCTCGACCCGCCGCGGGCCGGGGCGGGATCCGCCGTCACCAAAGCGATCATGGCTGCCCGGCCACGGGCGGTCGCCTACGTCGCCTGCGACCCGGCGGCGCTCGCCCGCGACCTGCGTACTTTCCGGGAGCATGGCTGGCGGCTGGCGTCGCTGCGCGGGCTGGACTGCTTCCCGATGACTCACCACATCGAACTCGTGGCGTTGCTGCTGCCGGCCTGACCCGGGATCATCGGGCCAACCAGCCGCCGTCGACCGGCAGCAGGATCCCGTTGACGTAGTTGGAGCCAGCGGTGGCGAGGAAGACGGTGGCGGCGGCCAGATCGTCCGGTCGCCCCCACCGCCCGGCCGGGATGCGGTCCAGAATCGCCTGGTTGCGGGCCTGGTCGTCCTGGAGCGCCCGGGTGTTGTCGGTGGCGATGTAGCCCGGGACGATGGCGTTGACGTTGACGCCGTGGGGCGCCCACTCATTCGCCAGCGCCCTGGTCAGCCCCGCCAAGCCGGACTTCGCCGCGGTGTAGGCCGCCACATTGATCCCACCCTGGAAGCTCAGCAGCGACGCGGTCAGCACCACCTTCCCGTAGCCGCGGGCCACCATCTCCCGCCCGATCCGTCGGGTCAGCACGAACTGGCTGGACAGGTCCACGGCCAGGACCTCGTCCCAGAGCTCGTCGGAGTACTCCAGCGCCGGCGCGCGGGCGATCGTTCCGGCGTTGTTGACCAGGATGTCCACTGGCCGTTCTAGCCCGCACAGCTGCTCGGCCAGCCCCGTGACCGCTGCCCGATCGGCGAAGTCGCACCGGTACCCGGTGAATCTCCGGCCGGCGTCGGTCACCGCTTGCTCCACCTGGCTTCCGTGCTCCGCCAGGTGCGCTGAGACGCCGATGATGTCGGCGCCGGCCCGCGCCAGCGCCTGGGCCATCGCCAGACCGATCCCCCGCCGAGCCCCGGTTACCACCGCGAGCCTGCCCGACAGGTCGAACAACTGATCCGTCACCATCACTCCTCACCGCGCCCGACGTCCGGCCCGCCTGGTTCCTGGCCGGCGCAGTCGACCAGTACCTTCATCACGTCACCGCCAGACTCCAGCGCGGCGAATGCCGCCGCCGCGCAGGTGAGCGGCTCCACTCGGGTCACCAGCCGGCTCGCCGGGATGGTTCCGTCGGCGATCAGCTGGACCGCCCGTTCGAAGTCCGACCGCTCGTAGACCCGCGCGCCGAGCAGGGTCAGCTCGCGCAGGAACACCCGGTGCAGGTCGACCGTTCGCGGTTCGGAGTGGATGCCCACCACCACCAGCCGCCCGCGCACGGCCAGCACTGACAGCGCCGTCGCCAACCCGGGCGCGCTGCCGGAGACCTCGAACGCGACCGCCGCCCCCGCGCCCCCGGTGCGCTCCCGGATCTCGGCCTCGATTTCTTGCCCACCCGGCGCCCCGCCGGGGTCCAGCACGCTGAGCCCCAGCTGCTGGGCGATCCGTCGCCGGTGCGGGTCCGGTTCGACGACCACCACCTCCGCACCCACCGAGCGGGCCACGCAGGCGATCAGCACGCCCACCGGGCCGCCACCGATCACCACCGCCGACTCGCCGGCCAGCAGGCCCGCCCGGGTCACGTCGTGTACGGCGACCGCGGTCGGCTCCACGAGTGCGGCATCGCGCAGCGGCACCCCATCCGGCACCCGGACCAGGAGCTCGGACGGCACCGTCCATCGTTGCTGCATCGCGCCCGGCGAGTCGATGCCGAGGAAGTCGAGCCGGTGGCAGATATGCCGGTGGCCGGCGAGGCAGGCGGGGCAGGACCCGCACCACCGCAGCGGCATCACGGTCACCGGGTCGCCGACTCGCCAGCCGGACACTCCCGGGCCGAGGGCGGTGATCCGCCCCGACATTTCGTGGCCGAGCACCGCCGGCACGCGTACCCGGCCGTCCATCGCCCCATGTCTAATGTGCAGGTCGGTACCGCAGATGCCGGTGAACTCGACGCCTATCTGCACCTGCGTCGGTCCTGGCGGTACCGGCTCCAGCTCGGCCACGGCGATCGCCGCGTCACCGAGGTAGCGTGCCGCATGCATCAGTGTGTGCTCCTTCCCGATGGTCGCTCAACCCAACCGTTGCCCGGCCCGCTCTGGTCGGACATGCGGCCCGGCGGGCTGGTCGCGTGAGCGATGGTGGCTGCTGGCGGCGATCGCGGCTGCATCGACCTCGATGCCCAGACCGGCCGAGTCGCCGAGGATGAACGCGCCGTCCTCGACTTCGACATCGGTAGTGACGCCGATCGGTGGCTGCAGGTCCTGTAGCTCGCTGACGAGGTGGTTGGGCACCGAGGTCGTCGCGTGCAGCAGCCCGACCGGAGTGTTGCCGACCGCGCTGACCGGCAGGTCGTGCGCGTGGGCCACGGTGGCCACTCGCAAGAAGTGGGTGACCCCCCAGACGGCCGCCGTCTGGACGATGTCTATCGCTCCGGCGGCGAGCAGCGGACGGTACTGCTCCAGCCCGGTGAGGTTCTCACCGCTGGCGACCGAGGCCCGGATGCCCCGTCCGACGGTGGCCAGGCCTTCGGCGTCCCAGCGCCGGACCGGCTCCTCCACCCAGCTGAGGTCTAGTGTCCGTTCCAGCTCGCACACGTGGCGGACCGCCTGCTTGCGGCTCCAGGACTCGTTCGCGTCGAGCATCAGCCCGGGCCGCGCTCCGTCGCCGGCCTTCGTCAGCAGCTCACGCACCAGCGTCAGCCGGCGCCGGTCCCGTTCCACATCGAGACCGCCCTTCAGCTTGGCCGCCCGTAGGCCCCGCTCGGCGTAGGTCTGGTAGACCGCGACCAGTTCGTCGTCGGTCAGGTCGATGTCGAGACCCGACGCGTAGGCGGGAACCCGCCGGTCCCGGCCGCCAAGCAGGCGCCACAGCGGCTCTCCGGCGGCCTTCGCTTTGATGTCCCACAGGGCGGTGTCGAGCGCCCCGATGGTACCGAAGACTGCTCCGGTGTGGCCGGCTTTGAAGGTCTGCCGGAGCATGCGGTCGTACAGGGCGGTGACCCCACGGGGGTCCTCACCCACGATCGCTTCGAAGACGACCTCCAGCAGTACGTGCGGGCCCAGCCCGACCCCGGTGATCCCGACGTCGGTCTCGACCAGCACGATCGGCACCAGCACGACGCCGTCGGCGAAGACGCCGTTGGCGTCGCCGACCGGCCGGTCCCATTCCTGCAGGGTGGTCAGGGCGCGAAACCCGGTGATCCGCATGTCAGCCTTTCGTGGCACCGGCGGTGATCGCGTCGACGATCCGGCGCTGGAAGAAGAGGTAGATGGCGAGCACGGGTACCGCGGCGATCAGTACGCCGGCAGCGAAGGTGGGGATGTTGTCGGAGTACTGCCCGCGCAGCGTCGTGACTCCGATCATGAGGGTGCGCTGGTCGGCCGACCGCATCACCAACAGCGCGATGAGTACGTCGTTCCAGCAGAACAAGGCGTTGAGGATGCCCACGGAGAGCAGCGCCGGTTTGCCCAGTGGCAGCATGATCCGGCGGTAGACACCGTAGAAGGTGTTGCCGTCGACCCGGGCCGCATCCACCAACTCCCGCGGGATGCCGCTGAAGTAGCTGGTCATCAGGTAGATCGTGAACGGAAGAAACTGCGCCACGTAGGCGAGGATCAGCCCGGCGTAGGTGTCCAGCAGGCCAACGTCGGCCATGGTCCGGGCGAGCGGGACCATGATGACCTGGAAAGGGACGAACAAGGCGGCTAGGAAGCCCAGGAACAGCACCCGCGAGCCGCGGAACCGGAGGTGGCTCAACGCGAAGCCGGCCATCGAGCCGAGCAGCAACAGCAGCGCCACGGCGATCGACACCACGACCACCGAGTTGACGAAGTAGCGGGCCATGCCCGCGGTGGTCCAGGCGGCGACGAAGCTGTCCCAACGGATCGACTCGGCGAGGGCGAACCGGTCGAGGACGTACTCCCGGCGGGTCTTCATGGCGACGTTCGCGGTGAACACCAGCGGATAGATCGTGGCCACGGCGAGCGCCGCCATCGGGATGGCGAGGAGCCAGCCGGTCCTGCGAGCGCTTCGCATCAGTCTTCCCTCCCTGCGCGACGGAGGATCGCCACCTGTACCAGGCCAACCACCAGCATGATGAAGAAGAGCACCGTCGAAGCGGCCGACGCGAGAGCGGGCCGGTTCATCTGACCCATCTGGACCCAGATGTAGTACTCGGGCAGGTAGGTGGCTCCGCCGGGCCCTCCGCTGGTCATGACGTAGAGCAGCGCGAACATGGAGGTGAGTAGGCCGATCATGGTGGTGACGACGACAAACTGGATGGTCCGGGACAGGCCGGGCAGGATCACGTGCCAGATCACCTGGGGGAGTGAGGCGCCATCCACCCGGGCGGCGTCCAGCAGGGCGTGGTCCAGGGTGGCGAACCCGGCCAGGAAGATCACCAGGGCCATCCCGAACGTTGCCCAGATGTGCACCCCGACCACCGTGAACATGGCGAGCTTCGGATCGCCGAGCCAGTCGATCGGGCCGAGCCCGACCGTCCCGATCAGCCGGTTCAGCGGACCGTTGTAGGCCAGCAGCAGGTTGAAGATGGCGCCCGCGATGACCGGCGAGAGCACGGCCGGGAAGAAGTAGACACTGCGGTAGAACCGATGTCCGGGCACCCGCAGGAAGATGAAGGTCGCGAGGGCACCCGGAATCGCCACCGCCACCGGCAGCAGCAGCACCAGCAGCCCGACATTGCGCAGCGCGATCTGAAACAGCGGGTCCCGGAACAGTTCAATGTAGTTGGCCAGGCCGACCGGCTGCCCGTCCCGGTCGAGGTCGCCGGTGAACGAGAAGTTGATGCCGAGCGCCAACGGCCACAACCGGAACGCGACGATGATGAGCACCGCCGGAGCAACCAGGATGTACGGGGCCAGCCGGTCACTGGTGAGCCGGCGGCGGTTGCGCGGCGGGCCCGACCGAGTGCCCGGATCGGGTCGGCGGCTCCGGCGGTCGCTCGCCCGGCCGTTGTCGGTCCGGCCGGCCCCGGCCGGCCGGACCGACAACGGTGTCCCTTCAACCGCCACGGGGTCACTCCGCCTGATCGGAGGCGGCCAGCTGTTCCAACGCCTCGTCGACGGTGACCGAGTCGGAGAGGAGCTGCTGCGAGAGCCGGCCCATCAGCTCCTGGGTGGCCGACGAGAGCGCCACGTGCAGGGCGGGCTTACCGGTCTCGAGCTGCGCCACGAGGGTGCCGGCGGCGGCGCCGCTGCCCGAGGTGTCGATCGAGGTGTCGGAGGCGATCGCGCCGGACTCGAGGTAGAAGGCGGTCAGCGCGTCGGTCGAGGTCAGCGATCGGACCAGGTCGGCCGCGAGCGCCGGATCGGCGGTCCACCGCGCAACCCCGTACCCGATCCCACCGTCATAGGGCAGCAGCGGCGCCGCGCCGTCGGTGACGATCGGCGGGTCCATGACCCCGACCGCGTCCTCGCCGAGGAACTCGTTGAAGTCCTTCCAGTGGCCGATGTCCGACATCAGCCCGATGACGTGCGCGGCCTCGCCGGCCTCGAAGATCGCGAACATGTCGGTGAACATGGTGGTCGAGTTGACGCCCGGGTTGTTCAGGCCGGTTGTCTCGACCTCCGTCCAGAGCTCGAAGATCTGCCGCACATTGGGCGCCTGCCAGTCCCGCTCACCCTCGATCCAGGCGTCGTACTCGGCCGGCGTGAGGATGCTCGGGCCCATGCCGGACATGAAGAACTGGATCCCGCTGCCCTCTTGGTTGCCCATCGCGAAGCAGTGGGCTCCGGTCGCGTCCTCGATGGTCGCGCAGTTGTCGAGGAACTCGTCCCAGGTCGCCGCCGGCTGCTCCGGGTCGAGCCCCGCCTGCTCGTAGAGGCCCTTGTTGTAGTAGACGGGGTGACCTTGCAACGTCACCGGTGCTGCGTAGATCTCACCGTCGTCGCTGAAGGCCTCCCAGCCCGCGAGCCGTTGCTGGTCGTCGGCGACGTAGTCGTCCAGCGGGACCAGCGCGCCGGTCCGGTCCCGGAGCTGCCCGCCGCCGTTGAACATGATGACATCCGGCCCTTCGCCCGCCTGGATAGCGGCGCCGAGCAGGGTGTAGTACTGGTCGAACGGCTGCGCGACGAACTCGACCGTGGTGTCCGGGTGCTGCTCGGCGAAGTCGGCTCTCGCTTGCTCGAGGTAAGCCGCCGCGGAGGCATCGCCGGATTTCCAGTCCCAGACCACGAGCGTGTCGGTTGCGCCGCCCGAGCTGGTTCCAGATCCGGTGGCGCTTCCGCAACTTGTCAGGGCCAGCGCCGCCACCAGGACAACCGGTCCGTAAATCTTCTGCCTCATCGGCGATCACTCTCCAGATATGGTCGTACGGCTAGCCGACCTTTGCCGAGATTGGCGCCGAACGTAACTCGTATGACGTCACATGTCAACATCGCAGACGTACACTGAATTCGACCCGCACGTCAGGCCACGTGCTGTAAGCCGCCGCTCCGGAGGGGATAATGACCGCATCGCAGCAGTCGACCGCGAGCGCTTCACCGCCTTCGGTTTGGGCGCGCCGGCCGGCGAACCTTACCCGTGCGGTCACCGCTGAGCTGGTGGAGCGCATTGTCCGGGGCGTCCACCCGCCGGGCACCCTGTTGCCGGCCGAACCCGCCCTCTGCGAGACCTTCTCGGTGAGCCGGACCGTCGTCCGGGAAGCAGTGAAAATGCTGCAGGAAAAGGGGCTGGTGCAGGTCCGTCACGGCACCGGCACCATGGTCAGCGCGCCGCCCATGTGGGACATGCTCGACGAGCTGGTCCTGGCGGCGAGCATCGCACAGGACGACAGCCTGGCGATCCTCGACGATGTCGTGGTCACCCGGCGGTTGTTGGAGTCGGACATGGCCAACGTCGCCGCCCGGCTCGCCAGCCCCGACATCATCGAACAGCTGCGGGGGCTGGTCGATCGGATGGATGAGCTCGTCGACGACCCGGTCACCTACGCCGAGCACGATCGTGCCTTTCACGACCTGGTGATGCAGGCGTCCGGAAACCGCATCGCCCGGGCCGTGGTGCGGGCGCTGGAGAGCCAGGTCATCAACACCGCCCGCTACATGGGCCAGCACCAACGCAGCCTGTGCGTGGCGTCCAACCGCGGGCACCGGCGCATCTACGAACGGATCGCCGCGCACGATCCCGACGGTGCGGCGGATGCGACGTTCGCCCATATCACCGAGGCCTGGCTGGTCCGCCGTACCGCCCCCGGCGAGCCGGTGCGGCTGCACCGCTGAGGCGAGAGCGCGGGCGGCCCACCGAGCGGGCGGCCCACGGCGCGGGCCGCCCGCTCGGTGCCGGTGGTAACGAGATCAGCCTCGCTGCCACAGTTGATTGGTGTCGCCGTGACAGGTCCAGAGGTGCACCAGGCCGCCGTTCTCGGTGGCGAAGCCGCTGACGTCCAGACAGAGGTCCGACGCTGCGTTGGTGATGGTGCCGTCGGGGTGCAGGTCCCACTGCTGGTTCAGCCCGCCGTGGCAGGTCCAGATGATCGCCGCGGTGCCGTTCTCGACGCCGCCTCCTTCGGCGTCCAGGCAGCGCCGTGAGCCCCCCGAGTAGACGGTGAGTTCACCGGCGGCGGTGTAGGTCCACTGCTGGTTGGCGCCGCCCCAACAGTCCCAGATCTGCACCTGGGTGCCGTTGTCGGTGGTCTCGCCGGGGACGTCGAGGCACTTGTCGGACCCGACCCCGCGCAGCTCCCCGGCCGGAGCACCATCGGTGGGCCCGGCGTTCGCCATGATCTCGGCGGCTGCCGCTGGCGGATTGTTGGCTGCGAAGACGGTGTTGCCCTGGACGATGTTGCCCCGCTCACCGTGGGGTATGCCGGTGATATCGGAGCTGGTGGAGAAATTGCCGGTCAGGGTCAGGTCGCCGGTGTTGTGGCCACCCTGGATGTTGGCGTGCGCCCACTGGCCAGCGGTGTTCATGAGGACATTGTCGGTCGCCGTGAAGTAGCGGGAGCCCTCATCGAAGTAGAGGCCGAGCTGGCCGGTGTTTTCGCAGAAGTTGCCTGCGACGCTGCTGTTGGGGTGCGCCGACAGGGCGTAGATGCAGCCGGCGTCCCAGAGCGTCTGGACGGTGTTCCGGAGGTAGTTACCGACGATGTGGACGTCGGTGTGGGTGGTGGGGGTGTCGTAGATCGGCTGGAAGTCGTAGAGCCCACGGTCGACGTACTCCTGGGCGCCGCCCTCGTCGTTGGCGCCCCACCCGTACCCGACGGCGATGCCGCTGTAGGGCATGTCGGCGATGTAGTTGTGCTCGATGTCGAGTCTGGTGACATAGGTGGCGAGGATCGCTACCGTGTCCAAGTATTCGCGTACCGTGTCGTAGATCTGGTTGTTGCTGATGACGATGTCGCGGTTGACCATGCGCGGATCGGACGGGTGGTGCGCGTCCGGGCGGACGCCGCCGACCGCGATGGCGCCGGCGGCGCTCTCGGTGAAGGTGTTGCCGACGACCGTGACGTCGTGGGCGCCCAGCCCGACCCCGGTGGCGTGGGCGTTGTCATCGTTGCCGATCCCGAGCCCGATTGAGCCGAGGTTCACGAAGGTGTTGTTCTCGAAGGTGATCCCGTCGGCGGCTGAAACCTGCACCGCCCCGGGCATCTGCGACCAACTGTTACGGGCGCCCTCGAACCCGTAGCAGCCGCGCGAGCACGACTCGAAGGCGTCCGCGGGTCGATGGGGCTGGACCCCGGTGATGAACGTGCCGGTCTGCTGGTTCGCGTACCCATCGGATGAGCCGGGGTGGAGCCAGCTGGTGCCGGCGAAGGTGAGGCCGGCGAAGTGGAGGGCCTCGGCCGGCTGGTCATAGGAGCCACCGACCTGGATCAGCGACTCCAGCCGGGGGAGTTCGACCTCGGCGGTGGCCAGGTCCTGGCCGGGCAAGGGTTGGTAGTAGAGGGATCCGGCCTCGGTGTCGAGATACCACTCACCGGGCTCGTCGAGGAACGCTCGGTTGTTGACCAGGAAGTACCTCGGTCCCAGGTACGGGTTCTGGACCGTGTCCCACCCGTAGGTGTTGTTGTCCCAGGCGGGTTGCTGCATGGTGACCGTGCTCCCGGAGATGCTCTCCACCGGGGAGAACCGGTTGGTCCAGGTCAACTTGGTCTGGAACTCGATGCTCTGCTGGTGCGGCAGCGACGACAGATAGTCGAGGTCCGAGTTGTGGATGGTGAACCCGGTCGAGTTGAGCTCGACGTCGGCTGGGGACAGGCTGATCCGGGCCCGCTGTGCCGGGACCCCGTCGACGTAGAGCTGGCGGGCGTCGACCCCGGTGCCGACGTCGGCCCGGTAGACGCCGGTAGCCGGGTCGTCGAGCTGCCAGCCGGTGACCGGTTGCGCTCCGGTCAGGACGGGCTCTGCTCCCGGTGCTGCCTGCCAGGTTACGGTGTGCCCATTGCGGCCAGAGTCGGCGGCGTCGAACCGCAGCGGCGTGCTGAGCCGGTAGGTGCCGTCCAGGAGGTTGACAGCGACGTCACCATCGCCCGCAGCCGCGGCCTGCTGGGCGCGCTGCTGAGCTTCGGCGAGCGTCGCCAGCGGCTGGTCGGCGGTCCCCGGGCCGTTGTCGTCGGCGTTGCCGGTGCCGGGAGCTGCGACGAAGATCGGGTAGGTGGCCGGTTGCTGGGCGTGGGCCGGGGTTGTCGCCAGCCCGGCCAGGCTACCGGTGGCGAGAATGACGGCGAGCCCCAACGCGGTTGCCTGCCGGCGTAGCGGGGGTGAACGGTGCATGGTTCTTCCCTTCCCTGCGTGCGGGTTTCAGGTTGTGGGCAGGGCCGGACGTGCCGCGCGTTCCGCCGACTGTGTCCGGCCCTGCCGGTCACCGAATGGTCAGTCGAAAGTCCATTGCTGGTTGCTGCCACCGGAGCAGCTCCAGAGCTGGAGCTGTGCGCCGTTGGCGCTCGAGACACCCACGACATCGAGGCACAGCGCCGAGTTCGCCGCCGTTATCGAGCCGTCCCCGTGGTGCTGCCATTGTTGGTTGGAACCACCGTGGCAGGTCCAGACGATGACCGGGGTGCCGTCGGTCGTGCCGGCTCCGGATGCGTCAAGGCACAGCTGCGATGCTCCGGAGTAGACGGTGAGCTGGCCGGAGCCGGTGTGGGTCCATTGCTGGTTCGCGCCGCCCCAGCAGTCCCAGATCTGCACCGCGGTGCCGGGCTCAGTCGACTGTTCCGGCACATCCAGACAGCGGTCAGAGCCAACTCCCCGGAGCTGACCAGAATCGCCGCCAGGGTCAGCGCCGTTCAGGGCGGCGAGGACGGCGTGGTAAGCCGGCTTCTTCTGGTAGTTGGCGTCGAACAACAGCGGGGTGTCGTTGGGGCGCCAGGTGTGCTGGTCGGTGATGCCCCAGGTGGTGATGCCGGTGCAGCGGGCGACCGCCAGGCACGCCTCGGTCACCTGCTGGTACACGGCGGCCTGCGCGGAGCCGGAGCCGCCGACGTCCAGTTCGGTGATCTCGACATCTATGCCGAGGTCGGCGAAGCGCTGCAGGTTCGCTTGGTAGCTGCTGAGGTCGGAGTCCCAGCTCAGATGAGACTGGATTCCGACACAGTCGATCGGCACGCCGCGGGCCTGGAAGTCGATGACCATGTTGTAGATCGCGGTGCTCTTGAGGTTGATCCCGTCGATGCTGTAGTCGTTGTAACAGAGCTTGGCGTTCGGGTCGGCCGCCCGGGCGGCGTGGAACGCCTCTTCGATCCAGCCCTGGCCGAGCTGCTGCTGCAGGTTCGACTGCCGGCGGGTGCCGTCCCATTCGAAGGCCTCGTTGACCACGTCCCAGGCGTAGATGTCGCCGCTCCAGTGACCGGCGACGCCGTTGATGTGGTCGATCATGGCTTGGCGCAGGTCGTTTCCGCTGAGGCCCTGGACCCAGCCGGGCTGCTGAGCATGCCAGACCAGGGTGTGGCCGCGCACCAGCATGCCGCGGCTACGAGCGTGTTCGACGAGTTGGTCACCGGCGCTGAAGTTGAACTGGCCGCGGCTCGGCTCGGTGGCATCCCACTTCATCACGTTTTCGGCGACGATCGCGTTGAACTCGCGGTCGAGTGTGGTCACATAATTGGTATCGTTGAGGAGTTCTGGCACCACGGCGGCGCCGAAGTAACGGCCGCTCTGGGCGGCGGCATCGCCGAGTGTCTCGGCGGCCTGGGCGGTTCCCGGTGACCCGACCACCGCAGTGGTGGTTGCCAGGCCGGCGATCGCCACGGTGGCGAGGGCGGACCGAAACCGGTGGCGCCATCGTTCGGACGAGCTACGGATCATGTTGGCTCCCTCTTCGGAGTGGGGGTGCGGTCGTGCCGACGACGACCGGCAGCGACCGATGCCCGTACCACCGCCCGGCGGGTAGGGGCTCTTGACTGCGTGGCTCAGGCTCCGGTTGAGTAGGCCGAGGGTACTGACATCAGACGTATGATGTCAACGGATTGACGGGCATTCCTGCCCAACGGCTGCGGGGGCCCGGCCGAAGCCGGACCCCCGCAGCTCAGGGCGCGGTCGCGTCAACCGCGCCAGTTGTCCTGGAAGGAGCAGCCGGGCCCGGCCGTGCCGGACCGGTTATCGCCGCTCTCCCACTCCACGCCACCGTCGGGATTGCGCTTTATGTACTTGTACTCGAAGCTGGCCCCGGTCGGGAGCGCCACCTCGGTACGCCAGATCGGGTAGTCCGCCGAGGACATCGCTGGCCCGTTCGCCGGCTGCCAACCACCGAGCGCCGCCAGGTCACCGACGACGTGGACCTGCTGGCCCCACCAGGTCTCGGCGGTCACCGCGAATTCGCAGCCGGCCGGCGGCTCCGGATCGTCGCCGTTTCCGGGGTCACCGGACCCGGTCTCACCGCGGTGCAACGCGATCACCGAGTCGCCACCCAGATTCGCCTGGAAGCTCCCGTCGGCAGCCACCTGGTACGCGGCACCGGTGCAACCGCCGTCGCCGTCGCTGCGGCTGCCGCTGGCCACGTTGCAGTAGCTGCCAGCGGGCAGGCCGGTCTGGAAGGTCTGGCCATTGAGGACGCCGCCGCGGTTGAAGACCGCATATCCGAGGTCACCGCGGCTGAACCCGGCGGCGGCGCCGCCGTTGCCGGTCCACACGTCGGCAATCGGCGCGTCGCCGACCTGGTTGCGGAAGCCGACGAGGCCGGCGACCGCCGGGTTGCGGTGCTCGCAGAACCAATCGCCGGAGCCGCAGTCGGTGGCCGCGGTCAGCTCACCCGCCGGGTTGCCCGGGGCGGTGCCGGTGCTCGGCGGACCCTGGATGGTACTGGTGAACGGGTAGCTCGACATCACCTTCGGGGTGCCGTACGGGTGAGCCAGCATGAAGGCCTGGGCCACGTCGTGTGCCGACCCCATCCCCTGGTAGCTGATGGACGGGTCCTCGCGTTGGGTGTCGTGGTTGTCGATGAAGACCACCGCCTGGTGAGCCGGCAGCGACATCTGTCCCGGCAGGGCGTTGAGCGCCCCGCTGAGCTGGCCGTCCCGCAGCTGGGCGCCGACCTGCCGGTGGTAGCGGAACTCGGTTACGTCACCCAGGCCCGCGTACGCCGGTGGTCGCAGTGAGTCCGGCCCGCCGCCCTCGATCACTTCCTGGAAGATGTACGGCTGCTCGCCGGTGCCCGGGACGGGGTCGAGCATGCCGTAGATCGCCGCGAGGTCGGCCGGCGGCATGTGCTTGGCGGCGTCGACCCGGAAGCCGGCCACCCCGATCGCGATCATGTCGTTCAGGAAGTCGGCGAGCTGTTGCTGGACGTGCGCTGTGCTGGTCCGGAGATCGGAGAGGGCGAGCAGTTCGCAGTGCCAGACCTCATCCGGGTCGTCCCAGTTCGCGATGTCGCGACGGCAGTCGCTGAAGTCGCTGTCGGAGTACGGCACCTCCGGGTACTCGTACTTGCTGAACTGGCCGCCAGCGCTGCCGGGGCCGCTGCCGATCGAGCCGGTGCCGGTCATGTGGTTGATCACCGCGTCCACGTAGATCTGGACGCCGTGGTCGCGGCAGGTCTCCACCATGTCGATGAAGTCGGCCCGGGTGCCACGCCGGGTGTTGTCGAGCCGGTAGGAGACCGGTTGGTAATCCTGCCACCAGGGGTGGTTCTCATCCGGGAGCACCACGTGCTCCTGCGGCGGTGACACCTGTACGGCGTGGTAGCCGGCCGGGCCGAGGACATCGGCGCACTCCTGGGCCACCGACTCCCAGCGCCACTGGAAGAGGTGGACGATCGTGCCGCCCACCGAGGAGTCGGCAGCGGTGGCGGTTTGGCTGGCGGCTGGGGTCGCGGCCGCGAGGACCGGGCCGGCCGTCGGCGGGAGCGTCGCCGCGGCCGTGGTCACCGCCAGCGCTGCGCCGGCGGCGAGGAACCTTCGTAATCTCATGCGAGACCTCCTTCGCCCGGCGGTGGGGACCGCCGGGACGCACGCAAGCCGACTCGCGCCGGCGCGTCGACGGTCGCCGGTGGAGCGGAATGCAATCTCTTGGAAAGTTGCAGAAAGATTACCAGGTGATTTCTGTCTCGCAAGAGGTTGGTGTCGATTCTGTGGACCCGTCTACGGGGGAAAGCAAGCCCTGCCGGTCATTCCGAAAGAAGTTGCAGAGTTGCTGTCGGGACTTTCCGGGCTTCTTCCGGTCGACTGGTACCGTCCGCAGCCGCGTGGGTCGGTTGCCGTCAGCTGCTTCGCGGGTGACCTGGGACGCGGCCCCCCTGCCGTCGAGCCCGGTCAGGCTCTAGAGTATGCGGTTGTGAACCCCCCGCTTCCCGTTTCTCCTCGGGCCCGCTGGTCCGCCGGCCGGACCCGTACCCGGGCGGTCGCGGCGGCCACCGCGGTCGCGTTGCTGGCGACCACCGCCTGCAACGGCGGCGAGGGCGACGACGCGCAGGAGGCGCCGCAGACCGGTGGCACCCTCTATGTCGATGTGCTCGCGTTGCCCAACTACCTTGATCCGCAGCTCGTGCAGACCGGGGTCGAGGCCAACATCAGCAACCTGCTTGGGCGCACGCTGACCGGCTACCGGTCGGCGCCGGGCGCCGCCGGCAGCGAACTGGTCCCGGATCTGGCCACCGACACTGGCCGGCCCAGCGAAAACAACACCGTCTGGGAGTTCACCCTCCGCGAGGGAGTCCGCTGGGAAGACGGCGAGCCGGTCACCTGCCAACACGTCAAGTACGGCGTGGAGCGGCGGTTCTCCGAGCTCTCCGACCGGCAGACCGGGGCGGTCTACCCGCTCACCTACCTGCGGGACAACGAGCCGGCCGGCGACGACGAGCCGGAAGGTCGGGTCTATCGGGGCCCCTGGGTCGACAACAACAACGACGGCGCGGGGCTCGAGTCGATCGAGTGTGTCGACCAGCGGGTGATCAGGTTCCACCTGGTGCAGCCCCGCAGCGACTTCAACTACACTGTCTCGTTGCCGGTGTTCGGGGCCGTCCCACCCGGCGCCGACGACGACCGGGACGGCTACAACGAGCAACCGCTCTCCAACGGTCCATACCAGATCGCCAGCCACGAGCCGGGCGAGCAGCTGGTGCTGGAGCGCAACCCACATTGGGACGCCGCCACCGATCCGCAGCGCGGCGCGTACCCGGACCAGTTGGTGATCGAGGCGCTGGGCGACGCCGCGGTCGCCACCAATGACCTGGTCAACGACGCCGGCGGGGACCGTTCCCGGGTGATGCTGGACATGGACGTCGCGCCGACCTTCCTGCAACAGGTGATGACCGATCCGGTGCTCGCCACCCGGGTGGCGACCGGTCCGCGGGGGGCGGTGCGTTATCTGGCGGTCAACACCGCGCTGGTGGCGGATGAGCGATGCCGGCAGGCCCTGTCTTACGCGATGAACAAGCGGAAACTCCGGTCGGTCTTCGGTGGGTCGCTGCTCGGTGACCTGGCGACCACGATGATTCCGCCGAACCTGCTGGCGCACCAGGAGTTCGACCATTACGACACGATCGGCCAACCGGATGGGCAGCCCGATCGCGCGGCGGAGCTGCGGGAGCAGGCGGCAGCCGACGGCGCCGACTGCCCGGATGAGATCACCTTCGCTTTCCCGGACAACGCCGAGCTGCGCCGGATGGCGAATGTCGTGGTGGAGTCGTACCAGCGGATCGGGGTGCAGGTGGCGCTGGAGCCGATCGACCTGCAGGAGTACTTCGTGCAGGTGCTGGGGGAGCGGCGGGGGGAGTTCCACCTGACCTGGATCGTCTGGACCCCGGACTGGCCCAACGGCTCCTCGGTGATCCCGCCGCTCTTCGACGGGCGGGAACCCACCTACAATCTGTCACAGCTCAACGACGACCAGATCCACGATCTGATCGACGAGGCGTTCGCCGAGCCCGACCCAGAGCGGCAGTACCGGCTGTGGGGCGAGCTGGACAGCTTGGTGCTGGAGACCGGGGCGGCGATCCCATTGATGTATAGCGACGCGCTGCGGATGTACGGATCGAACGTGCGGGGGGTGTTCATCCACCCGATGGCGGGTATGCCGGATTTGGCCTCGATCGGGTTGGCCGACCCTGCGTTGTCCGAGGCATCGGATGGGTAGCTATCCTAGAGCGGCGGAACGGCGAGCAACCGACCTTAAGGACTGACCTCACGATGCCCACCTGGTTCCCGTACATGTTGATCCTGCTGCTCATCATCACTAGCGTGGTGTTGACGGCGCTGGTGTTGCTGCACAAGGGCAAGGGCGGCGGACTGTCGAGCATGTTCGGCGGTGGGGTCACGTCGAATTTGTCTGGTTCGTCGGTTGCCGAGAAGAACCTCGACCGTTACACGATCCTGGTCGGCCTGGTGTGGTTCGCGTGCATCGTGGCGTTCGGTCTCTGGCTGCGCACCGTCGTCACGATCTGATCGGTCTGGCCGCCAGCCACGATCCATCCCGCCGCCGGCCGGCCCCGCCTAGTGCGGTGTCCGGACCCCCGGGTTGATGCCGGCTGCCGCCGCCCGGTCGAGCAACCACAGCGTCCGCTCCACCCCACCCACGCCAGCCGCGGGGATCTGGTCCGGGCCGGCGCCACTGAACGCCGCCTCGATCGCGTCGGCCTTCTCCGCCCCGCCAGCGATCAGCCATATCTGGGCGGCGGAGTTGATGGCCGCCTTCGTCAGCGTGATCCGGGTCGGTGGTGGCTTCGGCGCCCCCCGGACCGCGCACGCCGTCCGGATTTCGTAGCCGGCCGGGTGCTCCGGGAAGATCGACGCCACGTGCCCGTCCTCGCCGACGCCGAGCAGCAGCACGTCGAAGTGGGGGAGTTCGGCGGGGGCGCCGACATCCGCGAGCTGCCTGGCGTAGCGGGCCGCGGCCGCGTCCGGGTCGGCGCCGGCCGGGCCGTCGGTGGCGGGCATCGGGAGCACCGTCGCCTCGTCGAACAGCGACCCGAACGCCTCCCGCGCCTGGGTCTCGTTGCGCTCGGGATCCCCAGCGGGCAGGAACCGCTCGTCGCCCCACCAGAACGTCACCCGGGACCAGTCGACGGTGTGCCGGGCGGGACTGGCAGCCACTGCCCGGTAGACCGCGGCCGCCACCCCGCCGCCGGTGAGTACCACCGAGGCCGAGCCGCGGGCCGACTGGGCGTCGACCAGCGAGACCAGCAGGCGGGCCGCCACGGTGTGGGCCAGCAGCTCTCGGTCCGGGTGTATGACCACATCGGTGTTCATGCGGACTCCTCTTCGTCGCCGGTCGGAATCACGTCACCGGCCGGGTCGACCCGGGTGTCCTCGGTGGCCGCTGGCGCCCCAGTCTGGGCGGCCGCCCCGATCGCCGCTGCCGCTGCCGCTGCCGCTTCGGCCTCAGCGGCATCGGCCGGGTCCACCCAGGTAAAGACCCGGCCCGCGGGTCGCTCCCACAAGCCGGCGACTCCGGTGGCCGCGGCGAGCGCGGCGGCGTACGGCTGGTCGGCGTCGAGCCGGCGTAGCTCCTCCGCGAGCTCTTCGCCGAGGGTGCGTTGCAGCAGGGGCAGCCGACGGTCCTCTTGACCGGAGCGTCGCAGCACCGCTGACCCGTCGTGGCGGCTGAGGCTGATCTCATTTCCGCCCGGGAACCGGAGCTCCACCGCGGCCAGCGTCGGAGCGTCAGTCGGGATCAGGGTGACGGCGAGCCCGAGCCGGTCGCCGAGCCAGCCGGCGAGCAGCTGGGCGCTGACGTCGTCGCCGGGCGCCCGGATGGTAGCGGCGACCGGGTCCACTCCGCTACCGGCCGGGGCGTCCAGCGCGCCAGCGACCAGGGTGCGCCAGCCGGTTAGCCGGGTCCAGGCGAGATCGGTGTCGCCGGCGGCGTAGTCGATGGCCCGCTGCCGCAACGCCAGCTGCGGGTCGTCGGCCTGGGAACAGTCGGTGATCCGGCGTTCCGCTACCACCCCGAGCGGATCGGTGCTGATCTGCGCCGGTGGCGCACCGTGCCACCAGGTCACCACCGGCACATCCGGGGCGAGCAGCGGCATCACCACCGACTCGGCATGCAGCGCCAACCGGCCCTGCATCCGCATGATCACAGCTTCGCAGGGCCCGAGCCGGCCGCCGACCACGATCTCGGCGTCCAGCCGGTCCGGGGTGGAGCTGGCCCCGACTGGCGTGCGGGTCACTACCAGAATCCGGCACGGGTGCATCGAGGCGGCGACGGTGGCGGCGTCTTCGACCACCTTCACCGGGGTGCTGCGGGTCCCCGGCCGCTCGTCGACCACCGCGACCAGGGTCAGCGCCAGGCCACTGGTCATGCCGTCGCTGCGGCGGGCCGCAGCGAGTTCGCGCACGACCTCGTTGCCGGTCGTATCCCACAGTGCGGTCACGCCCGCCTCCAGCTCCGGCCCTCCCGGGCCAGCAGTTCGTCGGCGCCGCGGGGGCCCCACTCACCGGCCCGGTACGGCTCTGGTTTGGTCCCTTCCCAGGCGTCTTCCAGCGGGTCGATCACCCGCCAGCTCTGCTCCACCTCGTCGGCGTGGGGGAACAGGGTGCTGTCGCCGATCAGCACGTCGAGCACCAGCCGCTCGTACGCCTCGGGGCTGGACTCGGTGAACGCCTCGCCGTACTGGAAATCCATGGCGATGTCGCGGACCTCCATGGCGGTGCCCGGCACTTTGGAACCGAACTTGAGCGCTACCCCCTCCTCGGGCTGGACCCGGATCACCAGCTGGTTGTGGCCGAGCATGCGAACATCCGCCGGTTGGAACGGCAGGTGCGGAGCCTGTTTGAACAGCACCGCCAACTCGGTCACCCGGCGCGGCATCCGCTTACCGGTGCGGACGTAGAAGGGGACGCCCGCCCAGCGCCGGTTCTGGATGCCGAGCCGGACCGCGACATAGGTCTCGGTGGTGGAGTCGGCGGGAACTCCTGGCTCGTCGAGGTACCCCGGGACCCGCTGCCCGTACACCCAACCCTGTTGGTACTGGCCGCGGACGGTGCCGGTGGCGATGTCGTCGGGCAGCGCCGCGGCCCGCAACACCTTGAGCTTCTCGGTGCGGATCTCCTCCGCGTCGAAGCTGGTGGGCTCCTCCATCGCGACCAGTGCCAGTAGCTGCAGCAGGTGATTTTGAAGGACGTCCCGGGCGGCGCCAGCGGCGTCGTAGAAGCCGGCCCGGGTGCTGATACCGACATCTTCGGCCATGGTCAGCTGCACCGAGTCGACGTACCGGTTGTTCCAGA
Organism: Natronosporangium hydrolyticum; assembly: GCF_016925615.1. NCBI lineage: Bacteria > Bacillati > Actinomycetota > Actinomycetes > Micromonosporales > Micromonosporaceae > Natronosporangium > Natronosporangium hydrolyticum. Next base: position 3,333,215 of record NZ_CP070499.1, on the reverse strand, counting down.
CCGGGTCGAACAGCGTGTTCGAGAACCGCAGGGCGAGGATGTTCTGTACCGTTTCTTTGCCCAGATAGTGGTCGATCCGGAACACATCCGCCGCTCCGAACACCTCATCGACCAGGCTGTTGAGCTCCGCGGCCGAGCCGAGGTCGTGGCCGAACGGCTTCTCGACCACTACCCGCCGCCAGCCGCCGGCGCGATGGTTGTCGGCCATACCGGTCCGGGCGAGCTGCTTGAGCACCGCCGGGAACGCCGGGGGCGGGATGGAGAGGTAGAACGCGGCGTTGCCGTTGATGCCGTGACTGTCGCGCAGCCCGTCGAGCGTGTCGGCGAGGTTGTCGAAGGCGGCGTCGTCGTCGAACGAGCCGCCGACGAACCGCATGCTGCCGCCGAGCCGCGCCCATACCTCTTCCCGCCAGGGGGTACGGGCGTGTTGCTGGGCGGCTTCCCGTGCGAGCTGCTCGAAGACGGCGTCGTCCCAGTCCCGGCGGGCGAACCCGACCACCACGAACCCGGGGGGCAGTAGCCCCCGGTTCGCCAGGTCGTAGATCCCCGGGAGGAGCTTCTTCCGGGCCAGGTCCCCGGTGACACCGAAGATCACCAGGGCGCATGGCTCCGGAATCCGGGGTAGCCGCCGATCTTGCGGGTCCCGCAGCGGATTCATCAGGACTCCTGCGTGAGCTGTTCGGCGGCGCGCCGCAGCTGACGCAGCCCGGCCGCCCGGTCGGTCAGATGCAACCGCAGCACCGGCCGGTCCCGTTCGGCCAGCGCCCGCCGGTCCCCGGCGGCCTGGGCGGTCTGGAGCTCGCCGAAGGTGTAGGGCTGCGCCGGCACCGCCAGGTCGGCCGTGGTCGCGCCGGTGATCTGGAGAAACGAACCCACCTGCGGACCGCCCTTGTGGTACTGCCCGGTGGAGTGGAGGAACCTCGGCCCCCAGCCGAAGGTGACCGGTCGGCCGGTGGCCGTGGCCAGCAGCGGTCGCAGCTGCGCGGCGGCGGCGTCACCGAACCGGTCCAGGTAGGCCATGATCGCTAGATAGCCGGTGTCGCCCAAGCCAGCGGTGAACTCTGCGAGCGCCTCGACGACCGTGCCGGCGTCGGTGCCGTACAGCTCGACCGCGCCGTCGACCGCGGCCGGCGCCTCCGGCGGTGCCCCGCCGGCCAGGATGGCGTTGGTGTTGTCTTTCGACTCGGTGACGTTGGGCTGGTCGAACGGGTTGATCTCGAGCACCCGGCCGGCGATCGCGGTGGCGTACTCCCAGGCGAGGAACTGGGCTCCGAGCGGGCCATTGACGGCCAGGTGCGGGCGAACCCCGCCGCCGGGCCAGGCACCCGCCGGCAGCGAGCCGCCGATCGTCACCGTCAGCACGTCGTCGCCGGTGGCGCCGGCCGCCGTCGGAGCCTCGACGACCACCGGCAGCAGCCCGCGGCCCTGCTTCCCGGTCGACTCGGCGATCAACTGCTCGGCCCAGTCGCCGATGCCGACGATGCCGGTGCCGTCCTCGACCAGCGCGAGCTTGTCGCGTACCGGGGCGCCGCCGGCGCCGAGCGCGGCGGCGCCGAGCGCCGCCCCGAGCGCCAACGCGGGGTTGTCCGATTCGCGGGCGAGCGACGGCAGCAGCGCCTCGGCCGCGTCGAGCAGCTCGGCCACGTCGACCCCGGCCAGCGTCGCCGGCACCAACCCGAAGGCGGTCAGCGCGGAGTAACGTCCGCCGACGTCGGGGTCGGCCAGGATCACGACCGAGCCCTGCTGCTCCCCGGTGGTGGCCAGCGACGAGCCGGGGTCGGTGACGATCACCATCCGCCGGGCGGTCTCCGCCTCCGTGAAGCCGGCTTCCCGGAACGCCTGCCAGTAGGCCCGGCGTTGGCTGTCGGTCTCCACGGTCCCGCCGGACTTGCTGGAGACCACCACCACGGTGGTGGCCAACCGGTCCGCCAACGCAGCCCGGACCTGCTGCGGGTCGGTGGTGTCCAGGACGGTCAGCGGCCGGTCCAGGGTCCGGCAGATCACCTCCGGCGCCAGCGATGAGCCACCCATCCCGGCCAACACCACGTGATCCAGGTCGGCGAGTTCGGTGCGTAGCTCGGCTAGCTGCGGCAGCAGCTCGCGACTGCGGGCGATGGTGTCGATCCACCCCAGCCGGATCCGCGCTTCTGGTTCGGCGTCCGGGCCCCACAGGCTCGGGTCCTTCGCCGCCAACGCGGCGGGCACGCCGCTGGCGGCGAGCGTGGCCCGGACGTCAGCGGCGCCGGGCACCGTGTCGGCGCCCCAGACGGCGAGCCCAGCCGCCGCCTCGGTGCGTCCTTCCAGGGTCTCGGTCACCGGGCCGCCCCCAGCTGGGTCTCGACGGTCTTGAGTAGCTCCTGCCAGCTCGCCTCGAACTTCTCCACGCCTTCGCGTTCCAGCGTAGCCACCACGTCGTCGTAGTCGATGCCCTGTTCGGCGAGCTGGTCGAGGACGCGCTGGGCGGCGTCGTACGCGCCGGTCACCGCGTCGGGCCGGGTCTCACCATGGTCGGCGAAGGCCCGCAGCGTCTCCTCGGGCATGGTGTTGACCACTCCCGGGGCGACCAGCTTCTCGACGTAGGCGGTGTCCCGGTAGGCGGGGTCTTTCACCGAGGTGGAGGCCCACAGCGGCCGCTGCGGCCGGGCACCGGCCGCCGCCAGCGCCCGCCACCGGTCGCTGTCGAAGGTGCGCTCGTAGCGCTGGTACGCCAGTTGTGCGTTGGCGATGGCGGCCTTGCCCAGCAGCGCCTCGGCGGCCGGGCCGCCGATCGCCTGCAGCCGCTTGTCGACCTCGGTATCGACCCGGGAGACGAAGAAGGAGGCGACCGAGGCGATCGTCGACAGGTCGTGCCCGGCTTCTCGGGCCTGCTCCAGACCGGTCAGGAAGGCCTCCATGACCTGCTGGTATCGCTGCAGCGAGAAGATCAATGTCACGTTGACGCTCAACCCGGCGGCGAGCGCCGCAGTGATCGCCGGCAGGCCGGCCTCGGTCGCTGGGATCTTGATGTACAGGTTGGGCCGGTCCACCAGCCACCACAGCGCTTTGGCCTCGGCTTCGGTCGGCTCGGCCCGGTAGGCGAGCCGGGGGTCCACCTCGATCGAGACCCGGCCGTCGAGCCCGCCGGTCGCCTCGTACGCGGGCTGCATCACATCGCAGGCCCACCGCACGTCGTACGTGGTGATCATGCGGGCCGCCTCGTCGACGCTGACCCCGCGCACCGCCAACTCCCGCAGCGGCGCGTGATAGAGCTCCGAGCTGGACAGGGCCTTGGCGAAGATGGTCGGGTTGGTGGTCACCCCTACCAGGTGCTGCTCCGCCCGGAGCTGCTCCAACTCACCCGAGGCGAGTCGCTCCCGGGAAAGGTCATCGAGCCACACCGCCACGCCGGCGTCGCTGAGTTCACCCAATCGGTCCGTCATCCCTGGTCGCCCCTTTCTGCGACGCGCTCGAGCGAACGCCGGGCGGCCGCCACGACCCGCTCCGCAGTCAGCCCGAACTGCTGGTAAATCTCCTGGAACGGGGCGCTGGCGCCGAAGTGTTCCAGGCTCACGCACTCGCCGGCGTCGCCGACCAGATCCCGCCACGACATCGCGATCGCCGCCTCGACGCTGACCCGCGCCGGCACCCCGCTCGGCAGCACCTGTTCCCGGTACCCGGCGTCCTGCTCGCGGAACCATTCTTGACACGGCATCGCCACCACCCGGGTCGGCACCCCGTCGGCCTCCAACTGCTCCCGGGCGGCCAGGCACAGCTGCACCTCGGACCCGGTGCCCAGCAGGATCACCGCGGGCGCGTCGCCGCTCGCCTCGGCGAGCACGTAGCCGCCGCGGGCGAAGCCGTCGGCGCTGGCCAGCGCGGTGCGGTCGAGGGTCGGCACCGGCTGGCGGGTGAGGCACAGCGCGGTCGGCCGGTCGGTGTGGGTGAGCGCCATCCGCCACGCCCACACCGTCTCGTTGGCGTCGCTCGGCCGGACCACATCCAGCCCTGGGATCGCGCGCAGCGCGCTGAGGTGCTCCACCGGCTGGTGGGTGGGGCCGTCCTCACCGAGGCCGATGGAGTCGTGGGTCCAGACGTAGATCACCGGTAGCTGCATCAGCGCGGCCAGCCGCACCGCCGGCCGCATGTAGTCACTGAAGATCAGGAACGTGCCACCGTACGGTCGGGTGCCGCCGTGCAGCGCGATCCCGTTGCAGATCGCGCCCATCGCGTGCTCCCGCACCCCGAAGTGCAGCGTCCGCCCGTACGGGTGGCCGGGGAAGGCGCCGGTCGCGCGGTCGGCCGGCACGAACGAGGGCTCGCCCGCCATGGTGGTGTTGTTGCTCTCGGCCAGGTCGGCCGAGCCGCCCCACAGCTCGGGCAGCGCGTCGGCGAGCGCGGCCAAGACCTTGCCGGAGGCGGCACGGGTGGCGATGCCCTTGGGGTCGGCCTCGAAGCTGGGGAGGGCGTCGGTCCAGCCGGCCGGCAGCCGCCGCTGCGCCATCCGCTCGAACAGCTCTCGGCGCTCCGGGGCGGCCTGTGCCCACCGGTCGAACTCGTCCTGCCACGCGGCCCGCAGCGATTTGCCCTGTTCCAGCGCCCCCCGGGCGTGGCTGAGCACCTCGTCGTCGACCGGGAAGTCGGCCTCGGGGTCGAAGCCCAGCTCTCGCTTGGTGGCGGCGGCCTCCTCCGCGCCGAGCGCCGACCCGTGGATCTTGCCGGTGTTGCGCTTCTTCGGCGCCGGCCAACCGATGATCGTCCGCAGCGAGATCAGCGACGGCCGGTCGGTCTCCGCCTTGGCCGCCTGTAGCGCCTGGTACAGGGCGGGCACATCCTCCTGGTAGCCGCCCTCGGCAGCGGTCGCCGCCGAGCGGCCGGCCCGCCAATCGACGGTCTGCACATGCCAGCCGTACGCGGCGTATCGCGCGCTGACGTCCTCGCTCAGCGCGATCCGGGTGTCGTCCTCGATGGAGATCTCGTTGTCGTCGTAGATCACCACCAGGTTGCCGAGCCGTTGATGGCCGGCGAGCGCGCTCGCCTCGTGGCTGATCCCTTCCTGGATGTCGCCGTCGGAGGCGATGACGTAGATGTGGTGGTCGAACGGGCTCTGACCGGCGGCGGTGTCCGGGTCGAACAGGCCGCGTTCCCGGCGGGCGGCCATCGCCATCCCCACCCCGTTGGCGATGCCCTGCCCGAGCGGGCCGGTGGTGGTCTCGACCCCGGGAGTGTGGCCGTACTCAGGGTGGCCGGGGGTGGCCGAGCCCCATTGCCGCAGCGCCTTCAGGTCGTCCAGGCTCAACTCGTAGCCGGCTAGGTAGAGCTGGATGTAGAGGGTCAGGCTGGAGTGGCCCGCCGACAGCACGAACCGGTCCCGACCCGGCCAACGGGGATCCGCCGGGTCGTGCCGCATCACCCGCTGAAACAGCAGGTACGCGGCGGGGGCCAGGCTCATGGCGGTGCCGGGGTGGCCGTTGCCCGCCCGCTGCACGGCATCGACGGCCAGCACCCGGGCGGTGTCGACGGCGCGCTGATCGAGATCGGTCCAGGACAGCGGCGGGTTGGTGGAGATATCGGTCACGGTGCGCGCCCCCGACGGTGATAGATGAGGTATGTGCAGTCCAACAGAGCCTATCGTCGGGCCTTCCCGGATCGAGGGACGCCTGGGCATGGTCCCGACCACACTGCGGGAAGCCCGCAGCTCCTGGCCGGATCAGGCTCGCGTACCCTGTGCCGGGTGAGCGCCACGAGGACCGCAGCCTGCCCTGATGTTCGGCGAGCGCGAACGGTCCGACGGTGAGTAGCGTGACCGTGACGCCGACCACAGTTCCCGCCGCCCGGGTCGGAGCGGCGGACCCGCCGACCCCGCAGCAGCCGGTGCCGGTGCCGGTAACCCCCCGGCCGTCGGTCGGCACGTTGGCCCGCGCCTACCTCGCCTTGACCAAACCACGCATCGTGGAGCTGCTGCTCGTCACCACGCTGCCCACGATGATTCTGGCGGCGGGTGGCCTGCCGCCGATCGGGCTGGCGGTCGCGGTGCTGGTCGCCGGGGCGTTGGCGGCGGGCGCCGCCAACGCCATCAACTGCTACATCGACCGCGACATCGACCAGCTCATGCGCCGGACCGCCCGGCGGCCGCTGCCCACCCACACCCTGCAACCGGCGAACGTGCTCGGCTTCGGGCTGGTGCTGGCGGTGGTCTCGGTCGGCCTGATGGCGGTCTTCGCGAATCTGCTCGCCGCCGCGCTGACGCTCGGCGCGATCGTCTACTACGACCTGATCTACACCCGCTGGCTGAAGCGCACCACCCCGCACAACACGATGCTCGGGGGGGTCAGCGGGGCGGCGCCGGTGCTGATCGGCTGGGCGGCGGTCACTGGATCGCTGGCCGCCCCCGCGTGGTTGCTGTTCGCGGTGGTGTTCCTGTGGCAGCCGCCGCACTTCTACGCGCTCGCGCTGCGGTTCAAGGATGACTACGCGCGGGCCGGGGTGCCGATGCTGCCGGTGGTGGCCTCCGCCCGGCGGGTCAGTGTGGAGTCGGTCGGCTACGTCTGGCTGACGGTCGCGGCGTCGGTGGCGCTGTGGCCGCTGGGGATGGGCCCGGTGTATGGCGTGGCGGCGCTGGTCGTCGGCGCGGTGTTCGTGGTGGAGGCACACCGGCTGGACCGCCGTTGCCGCCAACTGCCCGCCAGCGAGCTGCGCCCGATGCGGTTGTTCCACGTCTCGACGACCTATCTGACCGTGCTCTTCGTCGCGGTCGCGGTCGACGCCTTCCTGTTCAGCTGAGCGGCGCGGCCTGCCGGCGCGGTGGTCGGTCGGCTGGTTCGTGCGGTGGTCGGCGGGGTCCGGAAGTGCCAGATTAACTGGCTAAAAGCGGCATTTCGCCCCGCGGGCGGCGGGTACTGTTCCGTAATACCCGTCACATTAGGGGGAGGAAATCCCAAGTTTTGTGGCGGGCTGTGCCTAGGCTTCGGGCATGGCTGATGGTGATACCACGCTCCTCGCGGAGCGTCCCGAGGCCGGCGGCTCGCTCCCGGGCGGGCTCGTCGACCGGTTGCAGTCTTTCGCCGCCGACCACGAAGGTGCGAAGGCGGTCATCGAGTACGTCGGCCGCCGGGGGGCCCGCATCGTGCTCGTCGGAAACGACGGCTCATGGGGGGACCACTTCGCCCCGGGCACGGATGTCGCCCGGCAGGCGTGTGCCACCGCTGGCGTGGAGTTGGAGAACACCTGGGAGCGAGAGCTCGTGTCGCAGATGGGGCCGGCGAACCACCGGTGGCGCGCCATGGGCCGACGTTTCCTGGCTCGATAATGTAGATATATGTCACTGCCCGAAAATTCAACCGCGACCCGGGAGGCCACCGCCACCCGGGTCGCGCTCGTTACCTGCGCGGAGCTGCCGTCCCTACCCGAGGACGACCGGCCGCTAGTCGAGCAGTTGCGGGCCGGCGGGATCATCGCGGAGCCGGCGGTGTGGGACGACCCCACCGTTGACTGGGCCGGCTACCACCTGGCTGTGCTCCGCTCCACCTGGGACTACCTCGCCCGCCGGGAGGAGTTCGTGGCCTGGGCGGCCACCGTGCCGAGGCTGGCCAACCCGGCGCAACTGGTCGCCTGGAACACCGACAAGCGGTATCTGGTCGAGCTGGACATGGTCGGGGTGCCGGTCATCCCGACCAGTTGGTTCGCGCCCGACGACTACTGGCAGCCGCCGGTCACGGGGCAATGGGTGGTCAAGCCCGCGGTCGGGGCCGGCAGCAGAGACTGCGGGCGATATCAGCTCTCCGACCCCGAGCACCGCCGGTTGGCGGTGGCGCACGTGGCTCGGCTACAGCGCGCGGACCGGTTGGTGATGGTCCAGCCGTACCTCCCGGCGGTCGACGGGTACGGCGAGACCGCGCTGATCTTCTTCGCCGACCCCGACAAGGGTCACCTGACCTATAGCCACGCGATCCGGAAAGGGCCGATGCTCACTGGCCCGGACCACCCCGACGACGACCTTCACCGCCCCGAGGTGATCACCGCCCGGGTGCCGTCGGCGGCGGAGTTGGCGGTGGCGCGCCGGGCAGTCGCAGCGATCCCGGCGCAGCCCTCGCGCCTGCTCTACGCCCGGGTCGACCTGATCCCGGGCCCGGATGGCCGGCCGTTGCTGGTGGAGCTGGAGCTAACCGAGCCCTCGCTGTTCCTGAGCACCGACACCGGGGCTGCCCGCCGGCTCAGCGCGGCGATTGTGGCCAGCGCTGCCGCCCGGGCGGTCGCTGGCGACCGGTTCGTGGACCAATAGCGGGGACGCCACCGGCGGTGTCCGATTCGTTCAAGACTCGGCGGGGCGCGGGCCGTACGGTCATGGGCATGGCACTTGAACTTCGAATGGATCTGATCGGTATCGCGGTCACCGACGCGACCATCAGCTCGTTCTACCCGGATTATCGACCCCCCGCCGGCAACGGCGTCGATCTCTTCGCCGATCACGGGGTGGGGTGACGCTGAACCGGAGCGGTTGGCGCGGTTGGCGGTGTTCCGCGGTCGGTGATAGGTCGGAGAGTGGTTCCGACCCGTCGCACCACCCACTCTGGCCATTTTGGACGCAATGGCTGGCTAGCGTATAGGGCATGCCATCGACGTTGCATGAGGTGTTGATCGAGTTGTTCCGGCATCGGCCGCCGTTGGCGGCTGAGCTGTTGACCGACCCGTTCGACCTCAAGCTGCCGGCGTGGGAGCAGGCGAGCCTGCTCTCTAGTGATCTGTCGGCCTTGTTGCCGACCGAGTTTCGGGCTGATCTGGTGGCGCTGTTCTCGGATGCGGCCGGGGTGCCGGTGCAGGCGGTGGTGTTGGAGGTGCAGCTGGGGCGGGATACGGACAAGCGTCGCAGCTGGCCGGCGTATGTGGCGAATCTGTATGCGCGGTTGGGCTGCCCGACGGTGCTGTTGGTGCTGTGTCCGAGTCGTCCGATCGCGGGGTGGGCGGCGGCGCCGATCGAGCTGGGAGTGGGGTCGGTGGTGACGCCGTTGGTGTTGGGTCCGGACCGGGTGCCGGTGGTGACCGAGCCGGCGCAGGCGGCGGCGTGTCCGGAGCTGGCGGTGTTGTCGGCGGTGGCGCACAGCGCTGGCCCGCGGCGTTCGGGGGTATTTGAGGCGTTGTGGTGTGCGTTGGAGAGCGTCGATATCGAACGGGCGACGCTCTACGCTGGCATGGTGCTTGCGGCGCTGCCAGCGGCGATTCGATCGGAGCTGGAGGCTGGGATGACTACCGCTACTGGAGAATATCGGGACTATCTGAGCCCGTTCGTGAACCGGTTCGTCGATCAGGGGCGGGCCGAGGGCGAGGCGATCGGCGAGGCCCGTGGTGAGGCCCGTGGCGAGGCTCGCGGTGAGGCCCGTGGTGAGGCTCGCGGTGAGGCGAAGGCCTTGCTGACAATGCTCGCTGCCCGTGGCATCAAAGTCACCACACCGGCGAGGCGCCGGATCACCGAGTGCACCGACCTGGAGCAGCTTGACCGCTGGGTCCGGCGGGCCGCCACCGCGAGGTCGGTAAGCGAACTGTTCGCCGAGCCGGAGTAGTCGTCACGCCCGGTGGCGATCCGATGTCGCAGTGGCGGCTTACCATCAGGGCATGACGACACGGGCTCAGTTGCGCAAGACAGCATTGACCTTTCAGGAGGTCGAAGAGGTCACCGCTGACGGGGTGGTGACCTACTCCGTGCGGGGTAAGGAGTTCGCCTCGGTCACCAAAGACGGCGTGGTGCGGTTGCGACTGCCTGAGGCCGAGGTGGAGCGTGCCGTGGCGGCCTACCCCCGGGCCGGTGGGCTCACCCATGCGGGCCGGCAGATCGGGTTCCAGGCGCCGTTGACCGATGTCGGCGGCCAACACCTGTGGGCGCTGGTGATGGAGGCGTGGAAACACCGCGCGCCGAAGCAGTTGGCGGCGAGGTTGACCGCCATCGTGGACTCGCCCACCCAGCCTGGCAGTGATCTCCCGGCGAGCATTGGTAAACCCGCGACTCGGGCGCTGGCCAATGCCGGATTGACCACGCTGGACCAGGTCGCGACCCGCACCAGGGCCGAGCTGCTTGCGCTGCACGGGGTGGGGCCGAAGGCGGTGCGGATCCTCGCCGACACGCTGACGGAGCAGGGCATGTCGCTCCGCTGACTCCGCGGTGCTGTGGCCGGCGGCTAGTGGAGGAGGTCGCGGAGTGGGGCGCCGGCGAGTGAGCGCCCTAGGTGCTCGCTCCTGGTACACACCAGCAGCATGCCAGCCGGCTCCGACGGGTCGGCGTTGCTAGGTCAGTTTGCCGACGATCCGGTCGAAATCGTCAGCGCTGAACGCTCGCAGCGTGGAGCTGCGGACGTTTCCTTGCGAGCACAGCGCCAGGAGGAAGGCGGTGCTGCTCTCGTCGTCCGGGAAGTCGCCGACGGCGACCAGGTCGTACTGGCCCATGGTCCAGTAGATGTCGGTCATCTCGCCGCCGAGTCGTTGGGCGAGGTCGCCCGCGGCGGCGGCCCGTGTGGTGGTCTCGGCATAGCTGCGGATGCCCTGGTCGGTCCAGTTCACCAGGCTGATGTATTTCGGCATGATTTCACCCCTCACCGGTCTGACCTTACGGTACGGCACGATGAGTCCATATAATGAGGAAAAGTCAGATTCAGCGTTGTCGGCGGGCCGGGGCGCTCTTCAGATCGGCCTCGATCGCGGCGGTGGTGGCCAGCAGCGGCGGCAGCAGGTCGCGCCGCATCGCTTCCAGGGTTCGGGTGGTGGGCGCCGAGACGTTCACCGCCGCCACCACCCGGCCGGCCGGGTCGTGCACCGGGGCGGCGATCGCCCGCAGCCCTTCTTCGAGCTCCTGGTTGACCAGCGACCATCCCTGCGTGCGGATCCTGGTCAGCTCTTGGCGTAGCGCTTCGACCGAGCCGACGGTGCGGCTGGTGTGCTTGGTCAGTGGTAGTTGGGGCAGCAGTTCGGTCAGCTGCTGCTCGGAGAGCCCGGCGAGGATTACCCGACCCATCGAGGTGGCGTGGGCGGGGAAGCGGGTGCCGACGCTGATCGCCACGGTCATGATCCGGCTGACCGGCACCCGGGCGACGTAGACGATGTCGGCACCGTCGAGTACCGACATCGACGACGACTCGTGCACCTGTGCCACCAGCGCCTCCAGATGCGGCTCAGCGACCTGCGGCAGCGACAGACTGGACAGGTAGGCGTAGCCGAGCTCCAGCACCCGGGCGGTGAGTGAGAAGTAGCGGCCGTCGCTGCGGACGTAACCGAGCTCGGCCAGGGTGAGCAGGAACCGCCGGGCGGCGGCCCGGGTGACGCCGGTGGCGGCGGCGACCTCGCTGAGGGTCAGCTGCGGATGTTCGGCGTCGAACGCTCGGATGACGGTCAGGCCCCGCTCCAGCGACTGGACAAAGTCCGGTCCGCGGCTGCTCACAGCTCGATGCCCTGCTCGGCGAGGACCCTGGCGGCGGTCGCGAACGCGGCGTTGCCGGCAGGAGCGCCAGCGTAGACGGTGGTGTGCAGCAGGACCTCCCGGATCTCCTCGACCGTCACCCCGAGCCGGAGCGCGGCGGCCACGTGCATCGCGAGCTCCTCTTCGCAACGCAGCGCGGCCAGCACTGCGAGCGTAAGGCAGCTGCGGGTCCGGAGGTCGAGCCCGGGTCGGGCCCAGGCCGCCGCCCAGGCGCAGGTCGTCACATACTCCTGAAACGGTGCGGTGAACGAGGTGGTGGCGGCCTGCGCGGCGTCCACATGGGCGTCGCCGAGCACAGTACGGCGGACCGCCTCACCGGCCTGCGCCGGGCTGGTTGGCTGCTGCCGGTCGGTCATGATCTGGCCTCCCCATCGGTGGGTGCGGTGTCGGCGAGTGCGCGGTCCACCAGCGCGGCTGCGGCGGCGGTATGGGCTTCGGCCGGTTCCCGCAGCGCCACCGTCGTCAGCATCGAAGCCAGGTTGGCCGCCAGCGCCGCGTCGTTGACCTGCAAACCGGCCAGGCAGGAGTCGAGCCAACTCACCGCCGAACCGGTACATATGAGCAACTCTCGCAGCGGTCGCCACTCGGTGTGCCAGCCGCCGGCGGCCCGTTCGTGTTCCTGCGTCATCGCGGCGTAGATCGTTGCGGCGAGACCGGGGGCCGACCCGGCCGCGGCGAGCGCCGAGACTGCGGCGACCGGATTGCGTTTGTGCGGCATCGCCGAGGAGGGGCCGCCGGCCGCCTCAGCGACCTCCGCGACCTCGGACTGGGCGAGCAGGGTGATGTCTCGGGCGATCTTGGCGGCGGCGCCGGCGGTGGTGGCGAGGGCGCCGGCCAGTTCGGCGACCCGGGTGCGGTCGGTGTGCCAGGGCAGCACCGGCTCGGCCAGGCCGAGCTCGGCGGCGTAGGCGTGCAGCAGCGCGGGCCCTGCCTCCTGGTAGCCGGCCAGGGTGCCGGCGGCGCCGCCAAGCTGGACCGCCAGCCCGGTGCTCGCCACCCGGTCGAGGCTTGCGAGCGCGGTCCGCAGCGCGACCAGCCAGCCGGCGGCCTTGCGCCCGAAAGTGGTTGGTTCGGCCTGTTGCAGCAGGGTACGGCCGGCCATCGCGGTGTTCCGGTGCCGGCGGGCGAGCGTGGCGGTGTGCCCGGCGGCGGTTTCCAGGTCGCGGCGGATCACAGCGAGCGCCGACCGGCTGACCAGCATCGCCGCCGTGTCGAGAATGTCCTGGCTGGTGGCGCGGTAGTGGACGTACTCGCGCAGCGCCGGATCGATGCGCTGCCGCAGCGCGGTCACCAACGGCAGCACCGGGGTGCCCGAGCCGGCGGCGTCGACGGCGAGCGAGCCGACGTCGTACTGTGCCGGCTGCGCCGCCGCGGCGATCGCGGTCGCGGCGGCCGGCGGGATCATGCCCAGCCCGGCCTGCGCCTGGGCCAACCCCGCCTCGGCGGTGAGTAGCGCCGCGAGCCAGGCCCGGTCGTCGACCGCGGCGCGCACCGGGCCGCGGGCGAGCACCTCGTCGAAGAGCCCCGGCGGCGGTGACCCAGCCGGTTCAGCCGGTTCAGCTGGTTCAGCTGGTGAAGAAGACGGTCTCATGCTCTCCCTGCAACCGGATGTCGAAGGCGTATCCGTCCTCAGTCTGCCGGGCGAGCAGGGTGGCGCGCTGCGGCTCCGGCAGCTGGTTCAACAGGGGATCGGCGGCGTTAGCTGCCGGCTCGTCCGGGAAGTAGACCCTGGTGTACAGGTGCCGCAGCAGACCCCGGGCGAAGAGGGTGACCGCCAGGTACGGCGCGTGCCGCAGCCCGTCCGCGCCTACCACCGGGCCGGGTTTGACGGTATGGAGGGCGAAGTCGCCGGCCTCGTCGGTGGGGCAGCGGCCGAAGCCCCGGAAGCCGGCCGAGTGGTCGAGCCGGCCGGCCGGGTCGGCCTGCCAGATCTCGATCAACGCGTCGGGCACCGGCTCGCCAGCGCCGTCGCACACCCGCCCGCGAAGCCACCAACCGGCCGGGTCGTCCGCCCCGACCAGGTACGGGCCGGCGGAGTAGGGCAGCGCGTGGCCGAAGAACGGCCCGATCGTCTGCGACGGCGTGAGCGTCATTCGCCCTCCTCGAACGGGGTGGCAGCGTCGCCGCCGAGTACGATGTCGAACCGGTAGCCCAGTGCCCACTCGGGCACGGTTGCCGAGAGGTCGAACGCGGAGATCAGCGCCGGTCGCGCCGACTCCGGCACCGAGTTCAGGATCGGGTCCTGGCCGAAGAGCGGGTCGCCGGGAAAATACATCTGGGTGATGAGCCGCTGGGTGAAGGCCCGTCCGAACAGCGAGAAGTGGATGTGCGCGGGCCGCCAGGCGTTGTCGTGGTTGCGCCAGGGGTAGGCGCCGGGTTTGATGGTGACGAACCGGTACCGGCCCGCCGCGTCGGTCAGGCAGCGGCCGACCCCGGTGAAGTTCGGGTCGTGCGGCGCCGGATGCCGGTCGGCGTGGTGGGGGTAGCGGCCAGCGGAGTTGGTCTGCCAGATCTCCACCAGGCTGTGCGGCACCGGCCGTCCCTGCCGGTCGCGGACCTGCCCGTGGACGATGATCCGTTCGCCCAGCGGCTCGCCGTCGTGTTGCCGGGTCAGGTCGTAGTCCCGCTCGCCGAGCGGGTGATCGCCCAGGATCGCGGAGGTGGCCGGGCCGGTCTCCTCCACCAGCGCCGGCGGCAGCCCGACCAGCCTCCGTTGCGGGGCGCGTAATCCGGTCGAGCCGTACGCCGGCCAGTGTAGTGGCGGGTGGACCCCGGTGTCGCCTGGCTCCGGCAGCGGCTGCTCAATCGTCGACATCGGTGGCTCCGGTCAGCTCACGCAGCAGCCGCAGCTCCTGCTCGGTGGGCGGGTCGGTCTCGGTCACGTCGTCGCCGGCGGCCAGCGGCCAACCGGTCGCCGCCTGCACTTCGGGGAGGCTGACGCCCGGGTGCAGCTGGTCGAGGCGGAGCTCGCAACTGTCCGGGTCGGGGGTGAGCACCGCCAGGTCGGTGATGACTCGAACCGGTCCGCGGCCGCGCAGGCCCAGTCGTTCCCGGGCGCCGGGGCCGTCGCCGTACCCCACCGAGGTTACGAAGTCGACCTGCGGCACGAAGGTACGCCGGCCGTGCTTGACCATGATGAAGACCTCGCGGCAGGAGGCGGCGATCTCGGGGGCGCCGCCAGCGCCGGGCAGCCGGACCGCAGGGCGCCGGTAGTCGTCACCGATCACCGTGGAGTTGAGGTTGGCGTACCGGTCGATCTGCGCGGCGCCGAGGAAGCCGACGTCGATCCGTCCGGCCTGCAACCAGTAGTTGAAGACCTCTGGCACGCTTACCACGGTATCGGCGGTGGCCGCCAGCTCACCATCGCCGATGGAGAGCGGCAGGGTGCTGGGGCGGGCGCCGATGGTGCCCGATTCGTAGATCAGCACCAGCTCGGGCGCGTGCAGCCGGCGGGCCAGGTTCGCCGCGGTGCTCGGAGCGCCGATGCCGACAAAGCAGGTGGTCGCCTCGGCCAGCGCCCGGGCGGCGACGACCGTCATCATCTCGGTCGGGGTCCAGCTCGGCTCGGCGCTCATGCTCCGACCTCCGCCGGAGCCGGGGCGCCGAGCTGCTCCCGGAGCCAGTCGCAGAACACCTGCCGGTCCCGGCTGATCGGCTCCCACCGTTGATAGTATGAATTGTCCCGTTCGTAGTAGCCCTGCGCGTACGACGGCCGGGCGCCGCCCGGGACTTCCGCGACGGCGGTTACGGTCCAAGCCGGCAACACGATCGCGCCGGGCACCGGATCGAGGGTTTCGACCACCTCTTCGACGGTGACCAGGGACCGGGCTGCGGCGAAGACGGCCTCCTTCTGGACGCCGGTGATTCCCCAGAGCTGAACGTTGCCGCGACGGTCGGCGCGCTGAGCGTGGATCACGCTTACGTCCGGGCGCAGGGCCGCCACCGCCGTCAACTGTTCCCCGGTGAACGGGCAGGTGACCGGTGCGAGGGTGGCGGTGTGGTGGACCAGGTCGGTGCCGGCGTAGCCGCGCAGGACCGCGAAGGGCAGGCCGGCGGCGCCGGCCGCGTACCGGTTGGCCATGCCGGCGTGACTGTGCTCCTCGATCTCCAGCGGGACTGGCCAGCCGCGTTCGACCGCGTCGCGGAGCCGGTGCAGCGAGCCGACACCAGGGTTGCCGCCCCAGGAGAAGACCAGCCGGCGGGCGCAACCGGCGCCGATCAGCTGGTCGTAGACGAGGTCCGGGGTCATCCGGACCAGCTCCAGATCGCGTCGGCCGGCCCGGATGATCTCGTGGCCGGCGGCGACCGGGATGAGATGGGTGAAACCCTCCAGGGCGACCGTGTCGCCGTCCCGAACGAGTTCGCGGACCGCCTCGGCCAACGGCAGTAGCTCCGCCATCACACCTCCGTCGTTCGCGTAGCGCACATATGTTCTTCCTCCGAACCTTACGTACGAGCTCGACCAGCAGTCAAGGTCTTGACGGCGCCGGGGGTCGCGGCCTACGTTCACCAGGAGAACAAGCGTGCGTATGACGAACACCTCGGCCGGTCGGCCCACGGGTGCCTCCGCATCGACGGCGGGCGCTCGGCGAGGGTGGCGTTCGTCGGTGCGCCCTTCCCCGCGATGGAGGCGGCGCTAGAAATGCCGCGTTGGAGGAGGAAGTGTCATGAGTCTGCTCGATCCAGCGGCGATCGCGAACACGATCTACAGCGGTGGCTGGCGACCGGCGAGCGGCGGTGAGCTGCCGGTCGTCGCGCCGGCCACCGGCGAGCGGTTAGCCACCGTAGGCGCCGCCGGCCCCGCCGATGTCGCCGAGGCGGCCGCAGTGGCGGCCGCCGCCCAGCCCGAGTGGGCTGGCGCCAGCTTCACCGAGCGCGCGGCGGTGCTCCGGCGGGCCGGGGTGTTGATCGAACAGCACGCCGACGAGCTGCACCAGTTAATGATCAAGGAGACCGGGTCGGTGCCCGGTATGGCCGGCTTCGCCACCCACGTCGCTAGCCAGGAGTGCTATGAGGCGGCCGCGCTCACCGGCCGGCCGGTGGGGGAGGTACTCCCTAGCGAGCAGCCGCGGCTGAGCCTGCTGCGACGTACGCCGGTCGGGATAGTGGGGGTGATCTCCCCGTTCAACGCTCCATTGATTCTCTCCAGCCGTTCAGTGGCGCCGGCGCTGGCGCTCGGCAACGCGGTGCTGCTGAAGCCGGACCCCCGTACTCCGCTCGCGGGTGGCCTGTTGCTGGCCCGGATCTTCGAGGAAGCCGGCCTGCCCGAGGGGTTACTGCACGTGTTGCCGGGCGGGGCCGACACCGGCGAGGCGTTGGTCGCCGAACCGCGGGTGCGGGTGGTCTCGTTCACCGGGTCAACCGCCGCTGGCCGCGCGGTGGCGGCGCTTGGGGCCCAGCATCTCAAGCGGGTGCACCTGGAGCTGGGCGGCAACTCGGCGCTAGTGGTGCTCGACGACGTCGATGTCGAACAGGTGGTCTCCGCCGGCGCCTGGGGCTCGTTCCTGCATCAGGGTCAGATCTGCATGACCACCGGCCGGCACATCGTCCCGGAGTCGATCGCCGACGAGTACGTGGCGGCGCTGGCCAGCCACGCCGAACAGTTGCCGGTCGGCGACCCAGCCACCGGCAAAGTGGCGCTCGGGCCGATCATCGACGAACAGCAGCGGGACAAGGTGCACCGGCTGGTCACCGACAGCCTCGCGGCGGGCGCCCGGCTAGCCGCCGGTGGCAGCTACGAACAGCTCTTCTACCAGGCCACCGTCCTCGACGCGGTCCGGCCGGACACCCCCGCCTACCAGCGGGAGGTCTTCGGGCCGGTGGCGCCGGTGCTGCGCTACTCCTCCGAGGCCGAGGCGGTGGCACTCGCCGCCGACTCCAGCTACGGGCTCTCGTTGGGCATCCTCACCGGCGACCCGATGCGGGGCCTGGCGCTCGCCGACCAGATACCCACCGGCATCGTCCACATCAACGACCAGACCGTGAACGACGAAGCGGTGGCGCCCTTCGGCGGCGTCCTCGACTCCGGCACCGGCGCCCGGTTCGGCGGCCAGGCGAACCTCGACGCCTTCACCGACCAGCGTTGGATCACCGTCCGCGGTGACGTCCCGGCGTACCCGTTCTGAGCCGCGATGCGTACCCAGGTTGCGATAATCGGTGCCGGCCCGGCCGGCTTGTTACTGTCCCACCTGCTCGCCCGCGCGGGTATCGACTCAGTGGTGTTGGAGCGTTCGTCCCGGGATCATGTCGAACGGCGGATCCGGGCCGGCGTGTTGGAGCATGGCACCGTCGCGTTGCTGCGTCGGCTCGGGTTAGCTGACCGGCTCGACCAGGAGGGGATGCCGCACCACGGCGTGGAGTTGCTCTTCGACGGGCAGGGCCACCGGCTCGACCTGACTGCGCTAGCTGGCCGGCAGATCACCATCTACGGGCAGCATGAGCTGGTGAAGGACCTGATCCGGGCGCGGTTCGACACCGGTGCGCCGCTGCTGTTCGAGGCGCCGGTGCAGCAGGTGGTGGACCCGACCGGTGACCAGCCGGTGGTCCACTTCCAGCACGAGGGTCGAACTCACGAGCTGCGGGCGGACGTGGTGGCCGGCTGCGACGGATTCCACGGGGTCAGTCGGGCGACGATCCCCAGCAGCATCCTCTCGGTCCATCGGCACGACTACCCGTACGCCTGGTTGGGGGTGTTGGCGCAGGCACCGCCGTCGGCCGAGGAGCTGATCTACGCGTACCACCAGCGCGGGTTCGCGCTGCACAGCATGCGCAACCCGGAGCTGACCCGGCTCTACCTGCAGGTGCCGCCCGGCACCGAGTCGGCCGACTGGCCGGCTGAGCGGGTATGGGCGGAGCTGTCGACCAGGTTGGCCCGCGACGACCCGGGATGGTCGCTGACCCGTGGGCCGATCGTGGAGCAGAGCGTCGTCGACCTGCGCAGTGTGGTCGCCGAACCGATGCGGTACGGGCGGCTGTTCCTGGCCGGGGACGCCGCCCACATCGTGCCGGCGACCGGTGCGAAAGGGCTGAATCTCGCCGTCGCCGACGTGCTGAACCTCGCGGCCGGGCTGACCCGGTGGTACGCCGACGGCAGCGAGACCCTGCTCGACGCGTACTCGGCGACCTGCCTGGAACGGGTCTGGCGGGTCCAGCACTTCTCCTGGTGGATGACCTCGATGCTGCACCGGGAGCCGGACCAGGACCCGTTCACCACCGGCCTGCAGCTCTCACAGCTGCGATATCTGACCCGCTCGACCGCGGCGGCGACGTCGTTCGCAGAGAACTACGCCGGCCTACCGCTCACCTCAGGAGGCGACGATGACCTTGCGTGACACCCCACCGTTCCGGGCCGACCACGTCGGCAGCCTGCTCCGTCCGCCGGAGCTGCTGGCGGCGCGGGCCAAGGCGGCCGCCGGCGAGTTGCCGCCGGAGCGGCTGCGGGAGTTCGAGGACGAGGCGATCCGCGACGTGGTCGCGGCGCAGCGCTCGGCGGGGCTGAGTTCGGCGACCGACGGCGAGTTCCGCCGTGCCTCCTGGCACATGGACTTCATCTACCGGTTGGGCGGAATCCGCGCGTCCGACGAGCGGATCAGCGTGCATTTCCACAACCAGCAGGGCGACCTGGAGTTCGACGCCGCCGCGCTGGTGGTGGACGGGCGGATCAACCTACCGGAGACGATCTTCGCCGAGGACTTCCGGTTCCTCCAGTCGGTGGCGGGGCCCGACGTGACCCCGAAACTGACCATCCCGTCGCCGAGCATGGTCCATTACCGGGGCGGTCGGGCGGCGATCGACCCGGCGGTCTACCCGGACGAGGAGGAGTTCTGGGCCGACCTGTCGGCCGCCTACGCCCAGCAGATCCGGGGGGTGGCCGAGCTGGGCTGCAAGTATCTGCAGCTCGACGACACCTCGCTGGCCTACCTCAACGACCCGGCGCAGCGGCAGCTGCTCTCGGCCCGCGGGGACGACGCCGACCACCAGCACCTCCGCTACATCCGGCAGCTGAACGCGGCGCTGGCGGGCCGGCCGGCCGGGCTGGCGGTCACCACCCACATGTGCCGGGGGAACTTCCGGTCGAGCTGGGCGGCGGAGGGCGGTTACGACTTCGTGGCCGAGGCGCTCTTCTCGGAGCTGGACGTGGACGGTTTCTTCCTGGAGTTCGACGATGCCCGTTCCGGCGGCTTCGCGCCGTTGCGGTTCGTGCCACCGGGCAAGCAGGTGGTGTTGGGCCTGGTCACGACGAAGAACGGGGAGCTGGAGTCGAAGGATGACCTGAAGCGCCGGATCGACGAGGCCGCTCGGTACGTCCCGCTGGAGCAGCTCTGCCTGTCGCCCCAGTGCGGATTCTCGTCGACGGTCGAGGGGAACTCGTTGACGCTGGCGCAACAGCACGCCAAGCTCAGTCTGATCGTCGAGACGGCGGCGGAGGTGTGGGGCTAGCTCTCGTCCCCGTCGCGGGGTACACAGGTGTGGCCGGAAGAGTCGGTTGGCCGACTCTTCCGGCCGTTGTGTTTTCGGATATCGATATCCGACAGTGTGGGGTAGGAGCAGGTCGTCCGGGACTTCGTAACGACTCGACAACGGGCGTTGACCCTCCTGAAGCGCCGTTGTAACCTGTGGTGACCCCGAAATTATCGGCAAAACCCTGAAAGTTTCGGAAACCCCCGGGCGGAAGCCTCATCGGTAACGGTGCTCGCGACGTGCGGTTCGCGGGAGAGGAAGATGATGAGAACAAGATCCTGGTATCGGACTACGGTAGCGAGCGCGGCGACGGCCAGCCTGCTGCTGGCGGTCACCGCCTGCGGCAACGGCTCCGGCAGCGACGGTGGTTCGGCCGACTGGTGGCACATCCAGACCGGCGAGCAGGCGCTGGTGGACCTGTTCCCGCAACTTGCGGAGGAGTTCAACGAAGCGAACGACGTCGACGTCAACCCGGAGCCGATCTCGAACGACGACTTCAAACCGGCGCTGACGACGATCATGCAGGCCGGCGACCCGCCGGACCTGTTCCACAGCTGGGGCGGCGGCGTGCTTGAGCAGTACGTCCAGGCCGGCCTAGTCCGCGACATCACCGACGAAGTGGCCGATGTGGCCGCTACCCTGTCGCCTGGGGCGATGGAGCCGTACACGGTCAACGACCGGATCTACGGCCTCCCGTTCGACATGGGCATGGTCGGTATGTGGTACAGCCGGGACCTCTTCGAGGAGGCCGGCCTGGACCCGGACAGCCCGCCCGCCACCTGGGGTGAGCTGCTCGACGCGGTGGAGACGCTGCAGGACGCCGACATCACCCCGATCGCAGTGGCCGGCGCGGCGCCGTGGACCCAGCACTACTGGTTCTCGTACCTGGCCATCCGGATCATGGGGGTCGACGGGTACACCGCCGCGCGGGACCAGCGGTCCTTCGACGAGCCTGGGTTCGTCCAGGCCGCCGAGATGTGGCAAGAGCTGGTGGACATGCAGCCGTTCCAGAGCGGCTACCTGCAGCAGGGGTACGGCGACGAGGGCAGCGCCCCAGCGGTCTTCGGCTCCGGCGACGCTGCAATGCATCTGATGGGCCAGTGGGATGTGGCTGTGCAGGAGTCCGCTGCCGGCCAGACCGCGCCGGGCCTTGGCTGGTTCCCGTTCCCAGAGGTTGAGGGCGGCGCCGGCTCGATCGACGAGGTCTACGGCGGTGGCAACGGCCACGTGGTGGGGATCAACGCCCCGGACTACGTCGTGGACTTCCTGATCTACCTCACCACCGAGGCCTACGACCGGATCCTGGAAGAGGACCCGGGCCTGATCCCGGTGACCGCGGAGCCTTCGTTCTCGGATCCAGAGGGCCATTCAGCGCTGCTCCACTCGACGGTGCAGGGAGCCTCCCAGTTCCAGCTCTACTTCGACCAGGATCTGCCGCCAGCAGTGGGCGACCAGGTCAACAACAGCGTTGGTGCGATCACCGACGGGTCCATGACCCCGGCGGAGGCGGTAGCGGCCATGCACGACACCTTCCAGGCCGAGCCCGAATTCTCGGTGGAAGACTGAGTTCCCGGTGACTGGAATCAACCAGCGCACGGCGTCGAGCGCCACCGCCCGCGACAGCGCGGCGGTGGCCTCGGGCCCCGGCCTTCCGCCCGATGGCGCGTCTACGCGCCACCGGGCGGTTGGCCCGCCCAAACGACGCGGCCCGAGCGCAATGACGATTTTTCTGTTCCTGCTGCCTGGGCTAGCACTGTTCGGGCTGCTGGTGGTGGTGCCGGTGGTCAGCGCCGGCTACTTCAGCCTGTTCCAGTGGAACGGGCTCGGTGGTTTTCCGCCGAACTCGCCGACCTCCGGGTTCGTGGGGCTGGACAACTACACCCGAGCACTGACCGACAGCACGTTCCAGGGAGACCTGCGGCGCGGCGGTATCCTGCTGGTGCTGTCGCTGACGATCCAGTTGCCGCTAGCGCTGGCGCTGGCCCTGCTGCTGCATCAGAAGTTCCCGGGGCGGACCGTGTTCCGGCTGCTCTTCTTCGCCCCGTTCGTGATCTCCGAGGTCATCACCGGGGTGCTCTTCACCGCCCTGCTCCGGCAGGACTACGGGCTGGTGAATGAACTTCTCCGGGTGTTCGGGCTGAGCGCGCTCATTCCGGACAACGGGTGGCTCGGCACCAGATCGATTCTGCTCTACGTCGCGTTCTTCGTGATCACGTGGAAGTACTTCGGCTTTCACATGATCATTTACATGGCGGGGCGGCAGAACATCCCGCAGGAGCTGATCGAAGCAGCGGTCACCGACGGCGCCACCCCGTGGCAGGTGTTCCGACACGTGACCCTGCCGCTGCTGGGGCCGACCATCCGGGTCACCGTCTTCCTATCGGTGATCGGCGTGATCCAGCTGTTCGACATGATCTTCGTCCTCACCGGGCCGAACTTCGGCGGACCAGGGAACGCCGCCTCGACCATGGCGATCACCATGTACCGGCACGGGTTCCAACGGTTCGAGGTCGGGTACGCCAGCGCCATCAGCGTGTTGATGTTCCTGATCTGCCTGATCTTCGCGCTCGGCTACATCCGGTTCGTCATGCGCCGTGACATCCAGGGCGCGGTCACCACCGCGGGAGGTCGGTAATGAGCGAGCGACCGGAGAATCGGATGGCGCCGGGGGCTGGCTCGGTGGAGCGCGGCGGGGCGCAGGCGACGCTCCCACGCCAGGGAACCCTCACAGCCCCGCTGCCGAGCCCGCGCCGCAGCCGCCGGGAGCGGATCCGCCGCGGGGCGCTGTTCACCATCGCGTTGGTGGTCGGGCTGGGGATCGTGGTCCCGATCCTGTTCGGTGTGATCAGCGGGTTCAAGGATCCGGCGCAGATGCAGAGCAATCCGTTGGGTCTGCCGTCGCCCTGGAACTTCTCCAACTACACCGACATCCTCGGTGGCTGGAGCTTCTGGCGCAGCACCTTCAACAGTTTGTTCATCGCGGCGGCCACAGTGATCCTGGTGGTGGGATCGGCGGCCCTGGCGGCGTTCATCTTCGCCCGATACGCGTTCCGCGGGCGCGAGGTGCTGTTCATGTTCTTCGCGGCCGGGCTGATGTTCCCGCCAGCGGTGGCGGTGCTGCCGCTGTTCGTGCTGCTGCGGCAGCTCGGGCTACTTGGCAGCCCGTGGGGGGTGATCCTGCCCCAGGCGGCGTTCGGGCTACCGCTGACGATCATCATCCTGCGGACCTTCTTCCGAAGCATTCCGCCGGAGATCGAAGAGTCGGCGATCCTGGACGGCTGCACCACGTTCGGCGTGTTCTGGCGGGTCATGCTGCCGATGGCCAAGCCGGCGCTAGCCGTGGTCGGGGTGCTGGCGCTAGTGACCAGCTGGAACAACTTCCTGCTGCCGCTACTGGTGTTGATCGGCGAACGAGATTGGTGGACGCTGCCACTAGGCGTGAACCAGTTCTCCGGCCAGTTCGGGCAGGATACAGCGAGGGTGCTCGCCTACACCATGTTGGCGATGGTGCCGGCGTTGGCGTTCTTCTTCGTGGCGGAACGGCAGATCGTCGCCGGTATCGCGCCCACTGCAGGCTCCAAGGGCTGATCGAGCGAGACCGGAGTTCAGCAGCTGGCCGGGTCGCCCCTGCGGGGGTGACCCGGCCAGCTGCGTCCGGCGTAGCGGCCGATTCCAGCCTGCCGCCCCGCCTCACAGCTCGCCCGGGTGGGGACCCAGGCCCGTTGCCTGGCCTACGAGAGCTGCCGTGAACTATGCCTCCTGCAACCGGGAGGAGTTGGTGGGGTGCGGCGCCGGCTTCGGGCAGTCGTCGTAGAGCCGACGGAACCGGCGCGACACCAGCCACTGTCCGGCGCCGGTCGCCACCGCGGCGGCGATGGTGATGTTCACCAGGAAGTGCATGGCGGTGTAGTAACCGAGAAACCAGACCCCTCGGCGGGCGGCGACGAACCGGTACATCCCCAGGTCGGCGACGACCGACCCGGCGAGCAGCGCGGCCGGCACCACCAGCCACACCGCCCCCAGCGCTGCCGGTAGCGCCAGCGCGACGACCCCGAGCAGGGCCACCACGCTCGCCATGGCCCGGGGACCGGTCTCGAAGCCGCTCGCGAACTGGCGGACCTGGGCGTAGAGGGGCACCCGGACCCGGCCGCGGTGAAACAGCTTGCGCAGCATGCCGCCGAGGGTGGCGTCCGGGTCGTGCCGGCCCCGCACCGCGGTGGTGATGAAGATCCGGTACCGGCGGGTGATCCGGTGTCCGTACTCGAACTCCTCCGACCACCGCAGCCGGGGGTCGAAGGGTCCCAGCTCGGCGAAGGTGGCTGCTCGGATGGCGAACATGGCCGAGAAGAGTACGGGCACGTCTCCGTCCGGTAGCGACCAGTAGTGGTACTGGAGTGCGCGGTACTCTTTGATCTTGCGGTCCGGGATCAGCGGCTCCGGGTCGTTTACTCCGCATACTGCGCCGATCGTCGGGTCCGATCGGAGTAGGCTCACCGCATTCGCCACTGCCTCCGGGTCGAGGATCAGGTCGGAGTCCACAAAGAAGAGGAATTCGCCACGGGCGTGGGCGGCGCCGAGATTGCGGGTTACCGCCTGGCCGCTGTTTTCCCGGGTACTGACCACCCGGGCCCCGGCGGCACGCGCGATGCTGACCGAACGGTCGGTGCTGCAGTCGTCGGCGACGATCACCTCCAGCCGCGGGTAGGTCTGCGCCTGCACCGCCTGTAGGCACGGGCCGAGCGTCTCGGCATAGTTGTAGTTCGGGACGACCACGGACACCAGTGGGGCGTCGGGACTACTGTTCACGGGTTGACCTCCTCCGGGTTGAGCGCGTCGAGTTGCGGGCGGCCCGGCGCCCGAAACCGCCATCCGGCGGCCTGCCACCGAGCCGGGTCCAGCGTGTTGCGGCCGTCGACGATCCGGCGTTCGGCGGCCACCGCTGCGAACTCGGCCGGGTCGGCCCCAGCGAACTCGGGCCACTCGGTCAGGTGCAGCAGTACGTGCGCTCCCCGGGCCGCGTCGACGGCGCTGAGCGCGATGTCCATCGTGGGGAAGTGCTTGCGGGCATTGTCGTTGGCCTGCGGGTCGTAGACGGCGATCTCGGCACCGGCCGCCTGGATCGCGGCGGCGACGGCCAGCGCCGGGGAGTCCCGAATGTCATCGGAGTTGGGCTTGAAAGCGGCGCCCAGCACCCCCACGCGACGGCCGGCGAAGCTGCCGCCGCACTCCTGCCGGGCGAGGTCGACCACCCGCCGTCGGGCGCGCAGATTGGTCCGGTCGGCGTCGTCCAGAAATCGCAGGGCGCTGCCCACGCCGAGTTCGTTCGCCCGGGCCAGTAGGGCACGAATGTCCTTGGGCAGGCAGCCGCCGCCGAAACCCACGCCGGGGGAGAGGAACCGATCGCCGATGCGGGGGTCGTACCGGAGGGCCTCCGCTAGCTTCACCACGTCGGCCCCGGCGGCCTCGCAGAGTTCTGCGATCGCGTTGATGAACGAGATCTTCGTGGCCAGGAAGCTGTTCGCGGAGGCCTTGATCAGCTCGGCGGTACGGACATCGGTGGTCACTACCGGCGTACCTTCGGCGAGCAAGCTCGCGTAGACATCGCGCAGGGCACGTTCCCCGCCCGGAGATTGGACACCGAAGACGAGCCGGTCCGGCGCCAGAGTGTCGGCCACCGCGTAGCCCTCGCGCAGGAACTCGGGGTTCCAGGCCACCTCGACCCCCGTACCGGCCGGAGCGGCTGCCTGGATGCGGCGAGTGAGCGCGTCCGCGGTGCCGACCGGCACGGTGGACTTGCCGACCACCAGGCATGGCCGCTGCAGCCCCGGGGCGAGCCGGTCCGCCGCGGCGTTCAGGTAGCTAAGGTCGGCGCCGTCGGTGTTGGGCTGCTGTGGGGTGCCGACGCACAGGAAGTGGACGTCACCGACCTCGGCGGCGTGCTCGTAGGAGTCGGTGAACGACAATCGACCCGAGGCTACGTGCCGGGCTACCAGCTCCGCCAGTTCGGGCTCGTAGAACGGCAGCTCGCCGGCGGCGAGCTTGGCCAGCTTCTGCTGGTCGACATCCACGCCGAGCACTCGGAAGCCAAGCTCCGCCATGCAGGCGGCGTGGGTCGCCCCGAGGTAGCCGGTGCCGATCACGGTGATGTACGGGGACATGGGGCCTCTCCCTTCAAGGGGTGCGACGGGCGCCGCACCGGAGGTGGGGTGGTTGTCGAGGGGGTCATGCCAGCGCGGTGAGGGCGGGCGCCGAGGAGCCGTGGAGCGCGCCCGAGTCG
The DNA here is from genome assembly GCF_016925615.1 of Natronosporangium hydrolyticum. Taxonomy (NCBI): domain Bacteria; kingdom Bacillati; phylum Actinomycetota; class Actinomycetes; order Micromonosporales; family Micromonosporaceae; genus Natronosporangium; species Natronosporangium hydrolyticum. Next base: position 3,307,041 of record NZ_CP070499.1, on the reverse strand, counting down.
CGCAGCCAGGCGATCGTCCGACGCATCCCTTCCCGGAGCGGCAGCTGCGGCTGCCAGCCCAGCAGCGACTGGGCAGTGGTTATCTCCGGCCGACGCCGGGTGGGGTCGTCGACCATCGCCGGTAGGTAGGTGAGCGGGGAGGTGGCGCCGATCAGTTCTTTGATCATCAACGCGATCTCGGTAACGGTCAGCTCCTCCGGGTTACCGAGATTGACCGGGCCCAGGTGGCTGCTGCGAAGCATTCGAACCAGGCCCTCGACAAGGTCGTCGACGTAGCAGAGCGACCGGGTCTGCTGACCGTCGCCGTAGATGGTCAGCGGCCGGCCGGTCAGCGCCTGGGAGGCGAAGGTCGGCACGATCCGGCCGTCGCCGGGGCGCATTCCGGGCCCGAAGGTGTTGAAGATCCGGACGATGCCGACGTCGACCCGGTGCACCTGGTGGTATGCGACGGCGGTCGCTTCAGCGAATCGTTTGCTCTCGTCGTAGACGGAGCGCGGCCCGATCGGGTTGACGTTGCCCCAGTACGACTCGGGCTGCGGATGCTGCTCAGGGTCGCCGTAGACCTCGCTGGTGGAGGTGAGTAGGAGCCGGGCTCCCTTCTGCCGCGCGAGTTCCAGGGCGTTGACGGTCCCGTGCGAGCCCAGCCGTAGCGAGGCCAGCGGGTGGTCCAGATAGTCCCGTGGGCTGGCGAGTGCGGCCAGGTGGGCGACGGCCCGCACCGGCCCGGCCACCGCGAATGGTTCGGTCACATCGCACACCTGTAGCTCGAAGCGGGGGTCGGCGCGCAGGTGGGCGACGCTGTCGGGGTAGCTGGCGCTGAGGTTGTCCAGACAGAGCACCTGGTGGCCGTCGGCGAGGAGCCGGGCGCACAGGTGGGCTCCGAGGAACCCGGCGCCGCCGGTGACGACGACCCGGCCCGGATCGGTGACGGTTGCTGGTTTCATCGGTTTCTCCTTCGATGCTGGACCCGATGGTCCGGGTACATTTCAGGTAGCCGTGGCGGCGGTCGGGGTAGCCGAATGCTGGTAGAGGCGGCGGAAGGAAGGGCTCGCGGCGTAACGGAGCAGCCCGACCGCGGCCGCCACGCCCACGGTGACATTCAAAACGAAGTGGACAGTGAGGAAGAACGGGATGAATCTCAGACCGGCTTCCCGGCGGACGAATCGCACCATCCGTGGCTCGGCACAGGCGAAGGCGACGAGCGAGGCCAGCGCCCCCAGCAGCAGCCACGTCGACAGTGGGGCGAGAACGAGCAGGCCGAGTGTGAGCCCGGCGGTGACCACTTCCCGCGGCCGGTGCGCCATCTCGCCGGTTGTGCCACGGCCCCGCTCGGCGAGCACCAGCGGCACCACCGAGGAGACCCGGCGGTAGAACTTCCGCATGATCGGCAGCAGCCGGTCGTCGTCGTCGTGGTGGCCACGGATGCCGGTGGTCAGCAGCATCGGGTGCCGCTGGGCGATCCGGTAGCCGTACTCGGTGTCCTCGTTGAAGTTCGCGGGCAGGTGGTCGTCGAACCCGCCGACCTCCGCGATCACTTCCCGCCGGAACGCGCCCAACGAGAAGTACCCGGCCTTTACCAGGCCCGCGTTTCGGGCGCGCCAGTAGTGGGCGTGCAGCACCTGGTAACGCTCTACCGGCCCGTCGTCGAAGAGCGGGGTGGTGCTGTAGACGCCGGATGCGCCGGCGAGCTCTGGCCGGTCCTGCAGGATCCGGACCGCGGTGGCGACCGCGTCCGGGGCCAGCGCCACATCGGCGTCGAGAAAGAACAGGATCTCTCCCCGGCTGGCGGCGATCCCGCGGTTGCGGGCTACCGCCGGACCGGAGTTCTCCGGCAGGTTCACCAGTGTGCAGTCGAAGCCGGCGGCGATCTCCCGGGAACGGTCGGTGCTGGCGTCGTCGATGACGATGACCTCTAGCGCCGGGTAGGTCTGGGCGGCGACCGCCGCGAGGCACGCGGCGAGCGTCTTCTCGCCGTTGTAGTTGGGGACCACTACCGAGACGAGCGGATTCATCGGGCTGCTCCTTCGGGGAGTCGGGGCGAGGGGAGGGCCGGTTGGCGTGGCCGCGCCACCACCCCGGCGAGTAGAAAGCCGCCGGCGGCGACCGCGTCAGCGACCGTGTGGACCAGTCGACTGGCCGCGGCCGCCACCAGGGCCGCTGGCGCCGGCAGGACGGCGGTGAGCGCGAGCACCAGGATGAGTTCACGCGGGCCCAACCCGCCCGGCGCGAACGGTACGAAACTGCCGGCGAGAATCGCCAGCGCCATGCCGCCGAGGCAGGCGGGCAGGCTGGCCCAGGCCGGCGCGCCGAGGGCGACCGCCAGTAGCCACAGCTGTAGCCCGTTGCAGAGCCAGCTCACCAGCGACAACGCGAACGCGTGCCGGGTTCGGGCCGGCGAGAGCTCGGTCACCGTCTCTGGCCGGCGAGTCACCCGGAACAGCCACCCGACCAGTCGCCGCAGCAGCTCCGGCCAGACTAGACACACGATGACGAATCCGGCCGGGGCCAGCAGCCACCACGCGTGTCCGCTGAGCAGGCTGGGCGCGGCGACCAGGCCCGCGGTGAGGCCGGTGCCGGTCAAGACCGCCATCGCCAACAGGAACGCGGCGACGGTATGACGGGGCGGCACCGCCAGCCGCCTGCCCAGGTGCAGCTGGATCACCAGCGGCCAACCGGTGCCGGGCAGGTAATGGCCGAGCTGGCCGGTGAAGAAGACCCGCCCGGCCTGCCGGATCGGCAACGGCGAACCCAGCCCGGTGAGCAGTGTCCGCCAGGCCTGCATCGCCGCCACCAGCGAGAGCAGGACCAGCAGCAACGCGCCGGCGACCGCTGGGGCGTGTAGCTGGGTCAGGGCGACCGCGACCTCCTCGCCCTGTTCCCGCAGCGATGCGCCGAACCCGACGCCAGCGGCGACCAGGAAGCTCAGTGAGAGCACCCAGTGGGTTACTTTGGCTGCGAAGACCCGGCGCAGCGTGGTGAGGACGGCGGCCACGGTCACTCGGATCCGGGGTCCGCGCAGTCGCCGACCGCCGTCGAGCCGGCCTCGTCCAGCGAGAGCACCAGCCGCTGGGCGGCGTGGTCGGAGAGCCCTTCCTGGTCGAGGAATTCGTACTCGTGGACCGTTACCTCATCGGTCGTGTACGCATGGTCGAGCCGCCAGAGCCGCAGCCCGTTCTCCGGGACCGCGAAGGTCACCGGATACCAGCTCCGGTTGGCCGAGATCGCATCGGTCAGCCGCGAGTCCAGGGTCGGAACCTGCTGCATGACCGGGGTGGTGTTGAAGTCGCCGGCGACGACCATCGGGTGACAGTTGTCGGCCACATCGGCGGCGAGCGCGTCGAAGACGTCGGCCCGCCACTCGTGGGCGTCCCGGATGTACTGGTAGAACCGGCCGGCGAACGGGCCGGCCTCGACGTCGATCGGAGTCGGGGCGTGGATGTTGTAGAACGACAGCAGCCCGGTGCCGACCTCGATGTCGGTACGCTGCGCCTTCACCTGCCAGTAGTCGTCCCAGTCGCTGTACTGGGCCGCGGGGCGCGAGGGCAGCCGGATGGCGTGCTCGGCCACGATCGGATAGCGCGAGATCGTCACCAGCTCTCCCACGATCGCGATCTCGTAGTCAGGGAACTCCTGCTCCAGCCGTTCCAACTCGTCGATCTGCTGTGGTCCGTCATCGACCCAGTACAGATACTCCTGCAGCAGGTAGATGTCGGCCTGCTGGCTGTGCAGATAGGCGTAGACGTCGTCGGTCGCGACCCGCTGGTCCCAGTATTCGACGTTCCAGGCGAGCACCTGCAGCGCGTCCGGCGGTGCCGGAGACGTGCGGTCCGGTGCCAACGCGTGCGGGTTGATTCCCGACATCCCGCCGCCAAGGAGCAACGACACCACCGCGGTCGCCGCCACCCACCAGACGGCTCGGGCCGGCATCCGGATCCGGACCAGCCGCAGCACTGCCGGCGCGGCGAGGATCAGCAGTGGCACCACTGCGAAGATCAGCGGTGGGGCAAGGTCCACGAAGGTCCATCCCCACCAGCGGCCACTGATCAGTAGATGCAGGCAGACGAGCCCGAGCCAGGTGGCGGCGAGCGCGACGGCGACCCAGGTGCCGCGGCACCAGCGCCGTCGTGGGGTGGCGGCATCGTCGACAGTGGTTTCGTCGGCAGTGGTGTCCGGCGTCGAGGCGTCGGCGACCGTGTCGAGTCCGCCTTCAGGCTGTGTCACGCTGGTTCTCCTTTCGAATGTGCAGGGTTGGTCGGCGTCACCTAGGGCGATTCCTAGGGCGATGGTGGAGCGGCCAGGGCGGGCTCGGGCAGGGTGACGATCGTCGCCACCGCGGCGATCCAGAGCAACGCGGTGACCAGGATGACCGGATCCCGCAGCAGTCGTACCGGATCGCCGCCGTCGCTGCGGACCACCACCAGTTGCAGGTATCGGGCGAGACCAAAGATGGCCAGCGGCACCGACAGCAGCAGCACGGCGTCGGCGTGCGGCGGGGCGGCCGAGGCATCGCTGAGGTAGAGCAGGCCGGCGGTGACAGTGACCGCGCCGCACAGGATCATCAGGTACTCCAGGAACTGCGGGGAGTACCCGGCCAGCGACGGCCGATGGCTGGTCCCGGCAGCCCCGACCTCGTGCCGTCGTTTACCGAGGATGAGTAGCAGGCAGATCGCGAAGACCGCGATCAGCAGCCAGCTTGAGGCGGTGGTGTCGACCGCCACGTGGCCCTGGATCAGGCGAAGCCCGAATCCGGCGGCGACCACGAACATGTCCAGTAGCGGCACCTGCTTGAGCCCGCGGCTATACGCGATGTTCAGGCCTAGGTAGACCAGGAGCGGCCACCAGCCGAAGCTCGGCCCGAGGAGCATCACCAGCAGCAGCGCGGCGGTCAGGGTCACGGCGAAGCCGCCAGCCGCGAACGGGTGGACCCGGCCGGCCGCCACCGGCCGGTGCCGCTTCACCGGATGTGCCCGGTCCCGGTGCCGGTCGGCGATGTCGTTCCACACGTATACCGCGGACGATGCCAGGCAGAAGGCGAGCACCGCCCACCCGAGCCGGGCCAGCTCAGCTGCGGTCGGTCCGGCCAACGACAGCAGCGCCAGCGGGATGACGACCAGGTTCTTGACCCAGTGGGTTGGCCGGGCGAGCCGGACGAGGTCGGAGAGCAACGCCCCAACCTGGCGCCATCGGCCAGCCGGTGGGGTTCGAGACATCAGCGGCGGCGTCGACGCAGTCGAGGGCAGGGGAGGGTCGGTCACCGCGGTACTCGCTCGCGGTGACCCGGAGATCGGGTCCATCGAATCTCTCCTCGGGGGATGAGAGCGTCAGAAGAAGGCCTTTGCTAGCCCGAGCACGCCTTGGCGCCACGGCTCCCGGCTGGTGCGGCCGGTGCCACCGGCGCCCGCCAGCGCCGGCCGCTGCTCGCGCCACCATTGGTAGGTGTGCGCGATAGCGTCGCTGTTGGACAGGCGGGGGGAGAATCCCAGCCGGTCACGCGCCTTGTCGATGCTGACGTACGAGTCGGCGAGTAGCTTGTGCAGCAGCCGGCCGTAGACCGGCGACAACCGGCTCCACTGCAGTACGCGGAGCACCGCGACTGCTGGTCGTGCCGGGATCGAGACGACCCGTTTGCCGTGGCCGGCTGCGTCCAGCACCCGCTGGAACTCTTCGCGTAGCGAGCCGAACTCGGCGGCGGCCAGGTTGTAGGTGTCGTTCGCGACGTCGGCGGGCGCCGACATGGTGGTGAGGACCGCATCGACCAGGTCCTCGACGCCGAGCATCTGGATCCGGACGTCACCGCTGCCCAGGACCGGGAAGTTTCGCCCCTCCTCGGCCCACTCGAACAACATCGCGAACAGCCCCATGCGGCCGGGGCCGAGGAAGGTCTTCGGCCGGAGGATGGGCACGCACCGCCCGTCGGCGCGGAACCGTTCACAGACCAGCTCCGCTTCGGCCTTGGCCCCGCTGTAGGTGTCGACCGGTTCCCGCGGGTACTCCTCGGTGGTGGGCACGATGGTGGGTAGCCCGTAGACGGCGGTCGAGGAAATGTGGACGACCCGGTCGACGCCGGCCCGGGCGGCGGCCGACAGGGTGCTCTCGGTGCCACCCACGATCACCGAGCGGATCTCGTCACTCGGGTAGCTGGGCAGCGCGGCAGCGGTGTGAATCACGATGTCGACATCGGCCATGGCGGCAGCCATCCGGTCGGTGTCGCGGACATCAGCGGTGTGGTAGACCACCCCGGGCACCGGCTCGACCGGTTCCCGGAGATCGACACCGGTCACCTCGTGGCCTGCTTGCTGCAGCCGCTGGACCAGATTGCCGCCCAGCATGCCGCTGCTTCCGGTCACCAGGGCGCGTCTTACCATAGCGAGGACACCTTTCCTTGCACGAATCTGGTGAGCAGCCGAGGCATACCGACCGCCAGGGTGGCCTCGAGCGCGTCGAGGAAATAGTCCACATCGTCGTCGGTGGCGACCAGCGGTGGTCCCACAACGAGTGGGTTGCGACCGTTGAGCGTGTAATATGCGAATACGTCGTGCTCGCGGTAGAGCGTATCGATCACCGCGCAGGTCGCCAGCTTGACACCGAACTGGGGGTCCTTGGCGAACCCGCCCGGAGCCAGCTTCACCGCGAGGTCGAACCAGCTTGCCTGGGGCTGGAGCGATAGCCCCCACAGTGCCCCGCTGCCCTGCACATCAGCGATGATCTCCGGGTGTTGCTTGCGCATCCGCTGCAGCGCCGGGGAGAGCAGCTCCCCGATCCGCCTGGCCCGGGCGGGAAAGTCGTCCTCGATCGCGATGTTGATCGCCTCGATCGCGGTGGCGGCTTCCTCCCCGAAGCCGTAGTAGGTGCTGCTGGTGCTCTGTAGGAGCGCATCGGTAGGGCTGTCGTACGCTCTCCGGAAGATCGGCTCGCGTGCGATATAGGCGGAGATGGAGGCCTTGCCGCCGCCGAAAGCCTTCGAGGTGGTCAGCACGTCCGGCACCAGGTCGGGGTAGCGCATAAAATAGAACAGGCTGCCGGTCTTGCCCCAGCCGGTGTAGATCTCATCAAAGATCAGCACGATGTCTTCGTCGGTGCACAGCTTTCGCAGCCCGCGCAGAAACTCCTCGCTGCATTCCCGCATAGTGGACGCACTGAATGGTTCGATCAGGATCGCGTACACATCACAGCCACCGCCGGCCCGGCGAGCAGCGTCCACCGCGGCCTGTAGCCCCGCCAGGTCCCCGTACGGGTAGCGGTGGACGCCCGGGATTCCTGGGAACGCGAAATGGTTCTGGGAGCCGCCGGTCAGGCTGCCTGAGCCGAGCAGCTTCCCGTGGAAGCTGATGTCCGCGTGCAGGATGGTGTTCCGCTTGCCCTGGTGGTATTTGTAGGCGAGCTTGACCGCGCCCTCTACCGCCTCCGCCCCGGAGTTGGGCAGGAACGACATATTGAGGTCGCCGGGCAGGACCGCGGCCAGGTTGTGGCTGAGCGCTGCCAGGTAGGGGGAGAAGTAAGTCTTGTGGACCTCCATCCGGCGGCTCGCCGCGAAGCGTTGCCGGGCAGCGAGGATCCGGGGGTGGTTATGACCGTGGTGTAACACCCCGACCCCGCCCGTGAAGTCCAGGATCCGGCGACCGTCGCGGGTGTAGATGTAGGCGCCCTCCGCCCGGTCGACCAGCTCGCGTCCGAATCCGAACGAGGTCATCAGGCGGGTCTGGCTCTTGTTGACGTGCCGGGCGTACAGCTTGTGGACCTCTTTGGTGCTCAGCTGCTCGGCATCGTCGATCGTCATCAGCTTGCTCATCGGCCTGCTCCCTTCCGTTCGGTTGCCTAGTCCCAGTTGGTGTGGGACGGCGCGATCGGCGCGGTGGCCTCGGTCTGAGCGTCGTCGGTCGGTTGATACCTGGTCGGTTGATACATGACGTGTGCCTCCCGCGTGGTAGTTCAGTTACGCCACACGGTTACGCCCGCCGGCATCCGCTGACTATCCGACCGCTATCGAGGCCGTAGCGGCGTCGTTACTACCTCCACTGCCGCGGCGTGCCGGCGCAGCTGCTCGCTGCGTTGTTGCCAAGTGGGGGTGCCCAGGCCGCGGAAGACCGCGTCGGCGCGGTCGAGCGTCTGGTGGGCCGACACCTGGTCGTCTCGTTGCAGGTATGCCTCGGCGAGGGCGAGCAGCGCCTGGCCTTCGACCAGCCGACTGCCGCCGTTCCGGGCCGCCCGCAGCGCCTCGGTGAGCACGGTGCCGGCCAGGTCGTACTCTTCGGCAGCGAGGTGGACGGTGCCGAGCCCGAGCAGCGCGTTGGCCCGCCCCACGGTGTCGCGGCTCTCCTCCGCCGCGGCGAGGACCTCCCGGAACGACCCCTCCGCGGCGACGAGCTCTTTGCGGATCAGCAGCACCTGCCCGAGCCGGTACCGGACCTGGGTCTCGATCCGGCGGGCCGTCAGCGCGGAGCAGATCGCCAACGCCTCCCGGAGCGTCGCCTCGGCCTCGGTCGGGCGGCCCTGGTCCATCTCGATCTGCGCCAGGCCGCGTAGCACATGTGCTTCGGCTACCCGATCACCGGCGTTGCGAACGTAGGCCAACGCACCATTGCCGCGCTGCCGGGCTCGCTGGTATCGGCCTTGTAGCCGGTCTACGGAGGCGAGGTCTCGCAGCGCCAGCCCGCGGCCGTGCACATCGCCCACCTCCGCGAACCAGGACAGTGCCCGGGTGAGGTCCCGCTGGGCGTCGGTCAGGCGCAGCTGGGCGAGCGCCATCCCGCCGAGCGAATACCACAAGGCTGCCTGCCCGCGGCGGTTGCCGCTAGCTTGCACCGCCGCCATCGCCACCTCATGGGTCTGGAGCCAGGCGTCGTGGTATGAGCGGTTCTCGAACAGCGTGACCGAGGTTACCGCCAGATCCCAGCAGATGTCGTCACACCCCAGCTGGGCCGCGATGGTCACTGCGGCGAGGAGGTTTTCGTACTCGGTCTGGAACCAGTGCAACGGCTCGACCAGCAGGTTGGCTACCAGCTTCGGCGGCAACGGCCAGTGTGGCACCGCGGAGTGCAGCACCGTGTGGTCACCGCCGTACTCTCGCTGGTGGGCCGCCGTAGCCAGATGCAGCCAGCAGCGCAGCAGCCGTCGCTGTGCCTCGATGCGTTCGGGGGCCGGTACCTCATCGGCCAGCCGCTCCCGGGCGAAGATCCGGGTGAGGTCGTGGAGCCGGTACCGGGCCTGATAGCCAGCGCCGCCCCGGACCTCGACGAGCCGCCCGGCGACCAGGTGGTCCAGCGCCTCGGTGGCGTCGGAGACCGTGGCGTCGAGCAGCGGGGCGGCGACCCAGCCGGCGAAGTCGGTGGCGCCGAGGGCGGAGAGTAGGGCGAGCAGCCGCGCGGCAGCCTCCGGCAGGGCCTGGTAGGAGATGGTGAGACTGGGTCGGACTCCCACGTCGTCAAGGGTGAGCTCGTCCAGCCGGCGGCGTTCGTCGTGCAGCCGGTCGACCAGCTGGGCCACCTGCCAGTGGGGCATCACGGCGAGTTTGGCGGCGGCGATCTGCAAGGCGAGCGGTAGGTGGTCGCACAGCTCGGCGAGTTCGGCGGTGGCCGTGGGTTCCTGCTCGGCCCGCTCGGCGCCGATGACCTGCCGCAGCAGCTCCCGGCCCGCCTCCGGTGCCAGCACACCTAACGCGATGTGCCGGGCCCCACCGAGCCGGGGCATCGCGTGCCGGCTGGTGACGATCAGCGCTGAGCCGGGGTCGCCGGGCGCCAGGTGCCGGACCTGCGCTTCGTCGGTGGCGTCGTCCAGCAGAATCAGGATTCGTCGCCCGGCCAGCCAGGTGCGGTACTGTGCCGCCAGCTCGGCAAGATCGGTCGGCAAGGTCTCCGGAGGTGCCCCGAGCGCCCGCAAGAACTGGTTGAGGACCTGTTCGGGGCGGACCGGCATGGTGTCGGTGCCGCGAAGATGCGCGTAGAGCTGCCCGTCGGGGAAGGCCGCCTGCACCTGGTGGGCGACCTGGATGGCCAGGGCGCTCTTGCCGATGCCCGGAGCACCGCTGACGAAGGCCAACCGCATTGCCTGGTCGGTGGCGGCGTGGTCACCGGCCGGGTCGACCGCTGGTGCCAGATACGCCAGCAGCGTGGAGACCTCGTCGGCTCTCCCGCCGAAGTCCTGCGGCGGCGCCGGTAGTTGCCGGGGGACGGGGGCGGCCGAGCCGTTCGTCGGCAGCTCCAGCGTCGGGTCGTTGTCGAGGATGGCCCGCTCCAGCGCCCGAAGCTCGGCCCCGGGATCGATGCCGTGCTCGGTGGCGAGCACCCGGCGTGCCTGCCGGCACGCGGACAACGCCTCCGCCTGCCGCCCGGCGCGGTAGAGCGCCAGCGCCAACTGGGCGTGGAGCCGTTCCCGCAACGGGTACGCCTCGACCAGCTCCCGCAGTTCACCGATGTGCTCGTGGTGCCGGCCGAGGGCGAACTCCAGGTCGAGCCACTCGTGCAAGGCGGTCAACCGCTCCTCGGCGAGGCGGACGGCGGCCGCGCTCACTACTCGGCTGTCGACGCCGGAGCCGACCTCGCCCCGCCACAGGTCCAGTGCGGCCCGCAGCTCACTGGCGGCGACGGCTTGGTCGCCCTCCTGCGCCAAGGCTCGGGCCCTGCTCACCAGCGCACGGAACCGGACCATGTCGACGGTTTCGTCGGGCACCTGCAGGTAGTAGCCCGCGGCGTGGGTCCGGATCAGCTCCGAACCGGTGGCGGTGGCGAGCAGGCTGCGTAGTTGCGACACACAGATCTGCACCTGGGTAGCGGCGGTCTTGGGCGGCGCGTCGTCCCAGATGGCCTGGACGAGCCGGTCGCCGGTGATGACTCGGCCGGGTTCGAGGAGCAGCAGCAGGAGCACTACCCGCCGGCGGTGGCCGCGAATGGCGATCAGCTCACCCGCGGCACGGACCTCCAAGGGTCCCAATATTTGAAACTTAAGATTCGGTCCCTGGTGGTCGGTGGCGGCTGGTCCCGCCTCCGGAGGGCGCGAATCGTCCCCCGGCGAGGCGCTTCCCACACTGTCACCTCCGTCGGTGGGCTGTCCGCTGGCACCTACTCATTTCCACGGGTAAGAATATGCCGGGCAGTCAGGGAACGGTAGCGGTGTGAGATATCGCGCAGGCTCGATGGGGAGGTGAGCGGGTTGAGGCCCGCTAGTTTTGGGACGATCGGGCCGGCGGGCGATCATCCGAAAGCACGATGTGGTGGTCGCACGAGGTGGGAGTGATCATCATCAGGAAGCGGATCTGCTGCCCGCAGTGGAAGACTCGGAAGGCCACCTCGATATGCGACTGGAACGGAGCGACCCCGAGCCCGGCGAAGTAAGGGTCCAGGTCGATTCGCAGCCGATACATCCCGCGTTCGAGCGCGGATCTGGTGCCGGACCCGTCCGGCGTGGGAGGTCTGATCGCCTGCTGCTGGCCAGCTCTGGCGACCTGCCCCTTCGCCAGCTCTTGCCAGTCGGTCTCCTTGCGCCACAGCACGAAGCTTGCGCCGATCGCTGAGCGGCCGGTGGCGGAGTCGATCACCTCTATCGAAATGCCCATCAGCTGACCCCTTCCGTGTTTGCTGCCCTCCGGTGGCTGCGGCCGCCGGCTGTCCAGGAGGTGACCGCAGAGCGAACAGAGATACCCGATCGGGCTATCGAGACGCTATCGTCGGTTGACTTTGAGTCCACTCCAACTCGTACGGTCGAGCTATGGAGCAAGAATTTCTTGGCCGCACCGGCCTGAAAGTTAGTCAGTTGTGTCTGGGCACCATGTCGTTCGGCGGCTCGACCGACGAGCAGACGGCGCATTCGATGTTGGACCGGTTTGTCGACGCCGGGGGCACCTTCATCGACAGCGCTGACGTCTACGGCGCCGGACGCTCGGAGGAGATCGTCGGGCGCTGGCTGGCGCGGCGATCGCGCGATGAGCTGGTCGTCGCGACCAAGGCGTACGGCGACATGGGGTCGGGTCCGAACGATGCCGGCGCCGGCCGTAAACACCTGCTGAGTGCGGCGGAGGCGAGCCTGCGTCGACTGCAGACCGACTATATCGATCTCTATCAGATTCATGTCTTCGATGACGCTACCCCGATCGAGGAGACCCTCGCGACCCTGGACGGTCTGGTCCGCAGCGGCAAGGTCCGCTTCCTGGGCGCCAGCAACTACGCCGGCTGGCAACTGCAGAAGTCGATCGACCTGGCACGATACCGCGGCTGGGAGCCGTTCGCCTGCCTACAACCGCTCTATAACCTGCTGGACCGCGAGACCGAGTGGGACCTGCTTCCGATCTGCCGTAATGAGGGCGTCGGGCTGATCCCGTGGAGCCCGCTGCGGGGTGGTTGGCTCGCCGGCCGGTATCGACGCGGGATGACCGAGCCGCCGGCGGGGAGTCGGGTGGACGCCGACCCGGACGCTGGGGGCTGGCCCGAGGCCTGGCGGACCTACGCCAACGACCGCACCTGGGACGTGATCGACACCCTGGTGGAGGTGGCGGAGAAGACCGGCCGGAGCCCCGCTCAGGTGGCCCTGCGTTGGTTGATCCAGCAGCCCGGCGTTACCGCGCCGATCATCGGTGCCCGTACTCCGGAGCAGCTCGAGGACAACCTGGCCGCCGCCGACGGGTCGCTTCCGGAGGAGTACATCGAGCGGCTCACCGCGGTCAGCGACCGCCGCGCGCCCTACCCGTTCGGGCTGCTGGAGCGGTTCCGTCGCCGCTGACCTGACCATCCGTACCGGGCGAGATGTCGGCCAGGTCCGGGTCGTCATCGGCCGGCGGTCGTGGTCGCTGGCAAGACCTCGACAAGGAACGCTCCCGTAGCCTCGTTGCCGTGCAAGAACAACAAGCGCAGTCTGCCCGATCCCGGCCGGACACAGATCTCGACCCAGCCCCATCGCCGCCGGCTCACCGGCGGTGGGGCTGGGGCACCCGGCTGGCTGTGGTGGCGTGCGCATCCTGGCTAGGGTTTGTGGTGCTCCACCGGATTCTGAGCGGCCGGACCTACTGGTGGGGCCCGCTCGAACTGGAGCCGCCGTTGCTGCTTGCGGTGGTGCCGGTGGTGCTGGCTGGGCTGGCCCTGCTCGCTCGGCCGATCCGGTGGCGACTGAGCCTCGTGCCGCTGCTCGCGCTCGTGCTCAGCGCGCAGTACACCGGGATCAACCTGGCGTCGCTCTGGCATACCCCGCCGCCGGCGCCGGCCGACGCGCTCACCGTGGTCTCGTGGAACACTATGTACTGGGACCAGGATCTGATCCGCGACGGGGAGCTGACCACCGCCGACTTCTACGAGTTCCTGCAGGATCTCGACGCCGACGTGTACCTGCTGCAGGAGTACGCGCACACTGACTTCGATCACCCGGACATATACGCGCAGGTGCAGGTCATCGACCACCTGCCGGAGCTGGCAGAGGCGTTTCCCGAGCATGAGGTCGCGGTCGTGGGCAGGAACATAACGCTGTCTAGGTTCCCGATCACGCAGGCCTACGGCCTCGATTCGACGCCTTGGTTGCCGCGCGACATGCGAGAGGTCCCGCCAGCCCAACAGAGCCATCCGGAGTTCTACAACGTCCAGACCATCCGCGCCGACATCCGGGTGATGGGCAGGACCATGTCTTTCTACAACCCGCACCTATACCATCCGCCGTCGCAGCCGTTCTCGCTGGAGCCGTGGCCGGGCATGAGCGCCCGTGAGGTCTACCGCTTCACCGACGCCATGCGTCACGCTGGCTATACGGCTATCCGGAGCGACATCGAGGAGAACCCCCACCCGGTCGTGCTCGCTGGCGATCTGAACACCTCACCCGCGATGGGGATCCTGCGAGAGTTGCCCGACCACCTGGTGGACCATACCCGGGCGCTGTCGTCGCTCTATCCCACCAGTTGGTCGGTCGGGGGCCCCAACGAGGAGCGCGAGATCTCGATCGAGCTCTGGCGACTCGACTGGCTCTTCACCACCGCCGACATCGCGGTACACCGCTACGAGCTGCGTGATCCGGCTGACCTGTCCGACCATCGGGTGCAGTTTGTGGAGCTTTCGGTAGCTGACTGACCTGGTCCGGACCGCTCAGGGCAGCTGATACCGGCGCCGGAAGGTCGGGTCGACGAGGTAGCGCAGGCTTCCGTACAGGGCGGCAACCGAAATCCCCAGGCTGTAGAGGTACCCGAGCGACACACACGGGGCCAGCAACCGCCATCCGGCGGTCTGCCGCACGAATGCCAGCATGCGCAGGTCAGCGACGATAAAGGCGGCGGCGAACCCGAGCGGCGCTACCGCTAGATACCAGGAGAAGGCCGGCAGCGGCAGGGTGGCGGTGGCCAGAAATGCCGCGGCGATCTCCGGCGGCCGGTGCGTCGCCTCCCGCCCGGGTCGCAGGCCCCGGCGGGTAATGAACAGCGGCACCAGCGACGCCGCCCGCCGAAGGTACTTTCGCAGGATCGCCGACACCTGGTGATCATCGTCGTGGTAACCGATTACGGTGTCGGTGCGCACCATCGGGAAGTGGTCGGCGATCCGCAGGCCGTACTCGGTGTCCTCATTGTAGTTTGCGGACAGTCGCTCGTCGAACCCGCCGAGCCGGTCGATCACCACCCGCCGCACCGCACCGCCGGCGAAGTGACCGATGCTGGTGGGTCCGAGCTTGCGGCGCTGCCGATAGTGGGCGCGCAGCACCTGCACCCGCTCGACCAGACCGTCGTCGACCAGCGGCCGCGCCCCGTAGATCCCCCAGACTGCCCCGTAGGAAGGGTTCTCGGTTAGCACCCGGACGGCGTTCTCGACGGCGTCCGGGGCTAGCGCTACGTCGGAGTCGAGAAAGAAGACGATCTCGCCGCTGCTCGCGGCGATGCCCCGGTTTCGGCTCACCGCGGGGCCTTGGTTGCGCGACCGCCGAATCACCAGGCAGCCGTAGCGCTCGGCGATCTCCGCTGTCGCGTCGGTGCTCGCGTCGTCGACCACCACCACTTCAATGTCGGGGTAGGTCTGCGCCAGCACCGACTCGAGGCACAGGCCGATGGTTCGTGCGGTATTGAAGCTCGGGATCACCACTGAAACCAGTGCCGAACCGGATCCGGTCATCACTGCTCCCTCTCGTCGTAGCTCTCACTTAGCCGTAACCGCCCCGCAGGCAGCGGCTGCCGCCAGGACCGGGACCCGCGCCGGCGATGGACCTCAGTCACCAGCAGGCCCGCGCCCGCGGCGGCGACCTCGCTGAGCATCGTCACCAGCCTGCTCGCCAGCACGACCACGCCCGCCGCGGGCAGCGGCAGGATGACCCCGAGGGCGGCCAGGAGCACCACCTCCCGGAAGCCGATCCCCTCCGGGGCGAAGACCGCCAGCATCCCAGCGACCGTCGCGAGGCTGAAGCCGCCGATGCAGAGCAGTAGCGACCGGGCGGGTGGCACACCCATCACCAGCGCGAGCAGCCAGAGTTGCACCCCACCGAGCAGCCAGGCCGCGAGTTGCGCAACCACCGCGCGGCGGATCCCGCGGCCGGAGCCGGTCGTGGCCGGTGCGGGGCGTCGCAGCAGGTGAGCGGCGGACGCCGCGGCCAGATCGATGAGGTGGGGCCGGATGAGGACGGCCATCACCGGCAGCACCGCCAGCACGAGCCAGCCGGTCGAAGCTCCGAGGAGTTCGGGCCCCGCCGCTATGCCGACGGTGGCGCCGGTCAACAGGATCACGACCACCGTGAGCAGGTAGGCCGACATCATCCGACTCGGGGACACGCCGATGGACCTGCCCATCTGGACGCTGATCACTAGTCCGAGCACCTTGCCGGGGACGAACTTGGCGAACTGGCCCACAAAGAAGATCCGGGCGGCGGCGATCCTGCCGACCGGTTCGCCGAGACCGGAGAGCATGGCCCGCCAGGCGGTCATCGCCAGCAGCATCGCCAGCGCGTTGGCGAGGAAGGCCCCACCGACGAGCAGGACGAAGAAGATCGGTTCGCGCCCTTCGGTCGCGGCCGCTAGCACTGACCAGTCCTGCCCGCGGAGCGCGAGCGTGACTGCGACCGCGATCACCAGCAGCACAGTGATCATGAGCGTCCGGCGGGCGGCGGTTCGCCAGTCGCGCTGCCTGACCGGTGGTTCCGGTACCGTCACCCCGCACCGACTCCGTTGATTGATGGCTGCAGATAGTGGGAAACTCAGCCGAGGCTACCGTGGTGGTCTTGCCGAATCCTTGATCCGTCGGGAGGTCGAGCCAACTGCCTCGTCGCTGCCCAGCCCGGGCCCGCGAACAAGTGCAAAGCAAGAATTCGTCGCCGCACCCTACGTAGCATCTGTCTAATGTCAAGAGATGCTGGCGACTACGGCGACCGGCCGGCCGGCACCCGTTCCACGGTGTCGGTCATCATTCCCAGCCAGGACAGCATCCGGACGATTCGGCACTGCCTGGCGGCGCTAGCGCAGCAGTCCTACGCCCCATTCGAGATCATCGTCGTCGATGATGGCAGCATCGATGAGTCTCCCCGAGTGGCTGCGGCTATGGGGGCGGTGGTCCGGTACACCGGTGTGGCCAGTGGCCAGTCCGTGGCCCGTAACCTCGGCGCCCAGCATGCGCGCGGGGAGATCCTCTTCTTCCTCGACTCGGACGTCGCGCTCGCGCCGGACGCGATCGCGCTCGCGGTCGAGGGTCTGCGGGGCGATGCCGAGCTCGGCGCGATCTGCGGGGTCTACGACCACGAGCCGCTGCTGCCGACCACTGCGGCGGGACACTTCCGGACCGTCCAGCAGTACGTCTGGTTCAACGAGGTCGACGGCACGGTGCCTGGGCTCCACACCGCAATGTTCGCGGTTAGAGCTGAGGTGTTCCGGGAGATCGGACCGTTCGACACCGGACTCCGGTACGCAGAAGATCAGGAGTACGGCTACCGGCTGCACCAGCGATACGACGTTCGGGCGAGCCTGGCTATTCGAGGGAAGCACGATCATGACGCCGCGCTGAGCACGATCCTCCGTAAGGTGTATCACCGTACCCGGCAGGGCATGCCACTGTGGCTTCGCTACCGGACGCTGCCCGGCGGTGCGGGGAGTGGCCCACGAGCCCTGGCTAGCGCGGTGCTGCTCGCGGGGGTCGTTACGGTGCCGCTGCCGTTGCTGCTCGGCCCGGCCGGTGCGGTGGTGGCGCCGACGCTGGTCGCGGTCGGGGTGATGTTGGACCTTCCAATGTACCGGTACGCGGTACGTAGCCGCGGAGTTCGGTTCGGGATCTATTTCGGAGCCGTTCAACTGTTGGTCAATGTCGTCGCCGCAACAGCCGCGGGAATCGGCGTACTTCAGTACCTAGCGGCGCTTCGCCGCCGTCTGGACCCGGGTGCTGCTGGGAACGAGCGGCCAGCGTCTTCCCCGGGGAACTGGGCCGTGCCGGATGACCCTCCAAGGGAGGCGAGTCCCGGCTGAGCAGCTGCCGATATTGGCCGTTGCTCCGAGGGCCCGTCGGTGGTTCGGCGGTGGCCGTGCAACTAGCCAGCTGTTGCCGGCTGACGGCTCGCCTTGAATCATTCACTGCTGTAGATTGCTACGGCGAATGAGGAGAATCCATGGAACGCGGTCGGCCCGGTGGGGCTAGGGGATCAGCATGAAGTTCCGGGTGTTGGGATCGATCGAGGTCGAGTCGGCCGGGCAGGTCCTGGAGATCGGCCCACGCCAGCGACGGGCGGTGCTCGCCGCGTTGGTGGTGGACGCCGGTAGTCCGGTCACGGTACAGCGGCTCACCGAGCGGGTCTGGGGCGACGCTCCGCCGGATGCCGCGCGTAGCTCGCTCTACGCCCATGTGGCTCGGCTACGGCAGACCCTCGGCCAGCAGGCGCCGGCCGAGGAGGCGCCGGTCAACCTCGGCCGCAGTGGGGACGGTTACCTGTTGTCGGTGCCGCGCGACCGGGTCGACCTGCACCGGTTCGTCTCCCTGCTGGATGCCGCCCGGGACACCTCGGCTCCGGCTTCGGAGCGGGTCGTGCTGTTGCGGGAAGCGATGGAGCTGTGGCGAGGGACGCCGTTCTCCCCGTTGCTGGGCGAGTGGGCGGCGGAGGTCCGCCGGAGCATGGAGCTGCGGTTTGTGGGGGCCGCGACGGCGTGGGCCGCCGCTGAGCTCGAGCTGGGCAACGCGGAGCTGGTGGCGGACCGGCTTGTACAGACGGTCGAGGCCCACCCGTTGGCGGAGCCGTTGGTGGCCATGTTGATGCGTGCGCTCGGCCAGGTCGGCCGGACAGCGGAGGCGCTGGAGTGCTTCGCTGAGTTGCGGGCCCGGCTCGCCGACCAGCTCGGCACCGAGCCGGGCCCGGAGCTGCGGCAGGTGCACGTGAGCATCCTGCGAGGCGAGAGCCGGCAGCCGGAGGTGGTGGTAAAGGTCGGAGCCGATCCGGCGCCGCCACCGCGGCAACTTCCGGTCGGTGCGTCCCGGTTCGTCGGCCACTCCGCCGAGCTGACTGCGCTCGTGGACTGGTTCGCCGCCGGGCAACGGCGCCGGACCGCGTCGGCCGTCCTCCTCTACGGCCCTGCCGGAGTAGGGAAGTCGGCGCTGGCGGTGCAGGCCGCGCACCGGGTCGCCGGGGGCTATCCGGACGGACAGCTCTATCTCGACCTCCGGGGGAGCGGACCAGATCGGCGGCCACTCGGCCCGGCCGAAGCCTTGAGTCGACTACTGCGGTCCCTGGGAGTGGCCCCGGTTGCGGTCCCGGCCGGCATCGACGATGCTGCGGCGCTCTTCCGCACGATGGTCGCCGGCCGGCGGTTGCTGGTGCTGCTCGACAACGCCACCGAGGCGGGACAGGTGCGCCCACTGCTCGCCAGCGGCGCCGGCTGCGCCACGATCGTGACCAGTTGCCGACCATTGGGTGGTCTCGGCGAGTTGCGCCAGGCACGCATCGGTCCCTTATCGACGACCGAATCGGTCGAGTTGCTTAGCTGGTGGGCCGGTCGAGCCCGGGTTGCTGCCGAGCCCGCAGCCGCCGCTGAGATCGCGCGCTGGTGTGAGCGTACGCCGCTGGCGTTGGGCGTCGCCGGGGTGAGGCTGGCGGCTCGCCCCCACTGGCCGCTAGCCGAACTGGCGCACCGGCTCGGCGATGAGCGGCGCAGACTGGACAACCTGGCGTTCGATGGGGTGAGCATCCGGGCCAGCCTGGCCGCGTTCTACCAACCACTGCAGCGCAGCGCGGAGCCGGCGGACCGGGCCACCGCCTGCACCTTTGAGCAGCTGGCCACCTCCGTTTCGGCAGAGTTCGGGCCCCCCGAGGCGGCCCAGCTGCTGCGATCTTCGCGGGCGGAGGCCGAACGAGCGTTGGAGAACCTGGTGGATGCCCAGCTGGTGGACACCCCCCGGCCTGGGCGGTACCGGATGAGTGATCTACTTCGGCTCTACGCCCGGGAGCAACGGAGCCGACGCCGCCGGGATGAGGCCCGACCGGTGATCAAACTCGCCGGTGTGATGTGTTGAGTAGCCTCCGGTTTGGATGGTGCTGTCGCAGCAGTAGCCGCGAGGTAGGTCTCGATGTCGACAAGCTCAGGGCAAGATGGCGGAGATTCTCGAGCCGTACGCTGATCTCAAGTTGACTCACGGCCTTCGGCTGTGCTCGCGGGCAGGAGTCGCTGAGCGACTCGACACAAAGTGGAGGGTGAGGTCATTGTCCCGGTTGATAACGCTCGACGAGTCCGAGAACCTAGAGCTCGACCAGGTCCAGGACCTGTACCGGAAGTACGTCAGCCGGTCCCAGGTGTCGTTGATGACATCGTTCGGCTTCGGGCGGGAGCTCGTGGATCGGGCCGAGGGCGCGTGGGTGTATATGCGTGATGGCACCCGGGTGCTCGACCTGTCTGGCGGGGTCGGCGTGCTGAACCATGGGCACAACCATCCCCGCATCCTGGCCGCGCGGCGGCGGTTCGCCGAGGCTCAGCGGATGGAGGTCCATAAGGCCTTCTTCTCGCCCTACCTGGCGGCGCTGAGTCACAACGTTGCCGAGCTACTTCCGGGAGACCTGTCCATCTCCTACTTTCCGAACTCGGGTGCGGAGGCCAACGAGGGCGCCGTCAAGATGGCTTACAAATACCATGGTGGGAAGCGGAACACGATCCTGCGCGCCGATATCAGCTTCCACGGCAAGACGTTGGGCGCGGGGAGCCTTACCGGCTCGGCCGAGAACAACTTCCGGTTTCCCGGGCTACCGAACATTGTGGTCTACCCGTATGGGGACATCGCGGCCCTCCGCGCGGCGGTCGCCGCTGCCCGGCGCGAGGACGGCGGCTGCGATGTCTACGCCATCATGGTGGAGCCGTATAGCGCATCGAGCCTGCGGTGCTGGTCCGAGACTGCGCTGCGGGAGCTGCGGGAGCTCTGTACGGCCGAGGACATCGTGCTGATCTACGACGAGGTCTACACCGGGTGGGGCAAGACCGGCACACTTTTCTACTTCATGCGACACGAGGGCGTGACACCGGACATTTTGACCTACTCGAAGTCGCTGGGGGGCGGTAAGGCGTCGATCTCTGGCTACACCGCCCGGGAGCGGCTGTTCCGCGACTCCTATGACCGGCTGTCCGACGTCATCCTGCACAGCACCACCTACTATGGCTTCGGCGAGGAGACCGCGACCGCGATTGAAGCCGTAAACGTCGTTGTGGAGGAGGACTTCCCCGGCCGGGCACGGGACATCGAACGCGTGTTGGCGCCGGGGTTGGAACGAATCCGGCAACGCCACCCGGACGTGGTGCGAGAGGTGGCCGGCGTCGGCTCGCTGCATGGTCTGTTGCTGGGCGGTGGCCCTAAGATCCTGGACCTGGCGGCCAAACTGGTTCCCGGCTTCTCCGGTGACCGGCAGTTCCGGACCAAGCTGGTCACGCTTTCGGTGATCGCGCACCTCTACCGGCAGCACCGAATCATGACCTACTACAGTCCGAACGCCGAGAATCCGCTGATGGTCGCGCCCACCTTGATGATCCAGAAGGAAGAGCTGGAGCATTTTCTGGAGGCGCTCGACGCCACGCTGGCGAAGGGGCTGCGGCGGTTGCTGACCTCCTTCGTCCGGGAGAAGGTCGCGTCGTGATCGCGCTGCCCGTAGTGACCGGGGCGACCCAGGTCGCGAAGGTGACCTGCTAGAGGGAGGTTTGCGCCCCGTGCGTCCGATCCGGACCATCTCCCGACCCGCCAGCCGGGTGGCGGACCCGCGTCGTCCCCGGACCGGCCCCGCTGGCCCCGGTCGACTCGGCCGCGATCTGGTAACGCTGGTGCGCCCCGGTCAGTGGGCGAAGAACCTGATCGTGGTGCCGGTGCCACTGATCGATCAGGAGAGCTGGCGGCTCGCCAGCATCTGGCAGGTCGGTTGGGCAGTCCTCACGTTCACCGTCGCAGCCACCATGGTCTACATAGTCAACGACATCTTCGATCGGCATCGGGACCGCGGCCACCCCACAAAGCGACATCGACCGATCGCTGCTGGCCAGGTCTCGGTGGCCGCGGCGCTGGTGCTGGTGGTGGCGCTGGGCGGCCTGTTGCTGGGCCTGGTGAGTCTGCAACCGTGGAGCTGGTCCTGGCCGATCGCCGCGTATCTGCTGCTCAGCTTCGCCTACTCCATGGGCCTCAAGCATGTGCCACCGATCGACGTGTTCGTGGTCGCGTCCGGGTTCGCGCTGCGCCTGGCGTTGGGGTATGTCGCGGCCCAGACGGAGATCTCCGGATGGCTGTTGACCTGTGTGTTCAGTCTCTGCCTGCTGTTGACGGTCGGCAAACGCCGGCAGGAGCTGGCTGCTACCAGAGGCGAGCACCGGCCGGCGTTGCGCGGCTACACGATCGCTCTGGCCGACCAGTTGATGGTGCTCAGCGCGGTGATCACCGCCGGCACGTACTTGCTCTATCTGCGTACCGAGGCGCCGTTGGGTGCTTACGGCCTGGCCGCCGCGGTGCTCTCCGCGCCGTTGGCGCTGTTCGGGCTCTTCCGGTATCTGCAGCTGATTTCGGTTCACCACAGCGGTGAGAACCCGGTACGGACGTTGCTCCGAGACCCACCGTTGGTGGTCAACTCGTTGGTCTGGATGGTGGTGTCGGGCAGCTTCCTGCTCGCGTCGCACATCTCCCAGACCTGACCAAGGACCTGCTTCACGAGAGAGGAGTTTGCAGGCAGATGGCGAAGCAGTATGACCTCACCGTCGCACTTACCTATTACGAGCCCTATATCAGCGGGTTGACCCACACTGCCCGTTGCGTCGCCGAGGGAATGGTGCAACGCGGCTGGCGGGTAGCGGTGGTCGCCGCGCAGCACGACCGGACGCTGCCGCGCCGCGAGACTATCGCCGGAGTCGATGTCTACCGGTGCCCGATTCTGCTCCGGCTGAACCGGGCGTTCATCGCACCCTCGTATCCGGTGATCGCGGCGAAGCTAGCGCGCCGGTCATCGGTGCTGCACCTTAATCTGCCGATGGCCGAGGCGGCGTTGGTGGCGCGGCTGCGCGGCCGCACCCCGATCCTCAGTACGCTCCATATCGACCTGTACCTACCCCCTGGCAGGTTCAGCAAGGCGATCGTGCGGGCGTCGGACCACACCTCGCGGGCGGCCATCCGCCGTTCTTCCGCGGTGGTGGCCTACAGCGAGGACCAGGCGCACGCCTCGCAGTTCTGGCCATTGATGGCGGAGCGCACCTTCGCCCCGGTCGCCGCGCCCTGCCTGGACCGGCGCGGCGGTCAGCCGAACTATCGGCGTACCGGAGGGCTGCACGTCGGTTTCCTCGGCCGGATCGTCGAGGACAAGGGCATCGAATATCTGGTGCGGGCGTTCCGGCAGATCACCGACCCGGACGCGCGGCTGCTCCTGGCTGGTAACTACGCCACCGTCGCCGGCGGCAGCAACCTCGCCGAACTAAGCCGCGAGATCGCGGACGACGCGCGAATTCAGCTGCTGGGCGAGCTGCGGGGCACGGAGGTGGACGACTTCTACGCCTCGATCGATGTCTTCGCCCTGCCGTCGGTGGCGGAGTCGTTCGGCATCGTCCAGGCCGAGGCGATGATGGCGGGGGTCCCCTCGGTCACCACCGACCTGCCGGGCGGCAGACACCCGGTGGTCGCTACCGGGTTCGGTCGGGTGGTTCCGCCGCGGGATCCGCAGGCGTTGGCGCAGGCGATCCGAGAGCTGGCGGCGACGACGCCGAGTTGGCGGGAGAGCAAGGCGGAGCAGGCGCGGCAGCGGTTCTCGGTGGCAGCCTGTCTGGATGCCTACGAGAAGCTGTTCACATCGTTGGCGGAGCAGCGTCGACGGGTGGCCGGCTGATCGGAGGCTCAGCGTAGTCCTGCGGCAACCGGGGCTTCGGGCGCCGCGGCGCGCTCACCGGTCGACGGTTCGGGCGCCGGGGTCGGCCCGGCCCGGCCGCCGAGCGCGTAGCGCAGGTCAAGGGCGGCGACCCAGGTGAGGCAGGAGCCGAGCAGGTGTAGCCCGACGAGCACCTCGGGCAGGCCGGTGTAGTACTGCACCAGCCCTACCGTGCCCTGGGCGACGATCACCGCCACCAACAGCCCTGCCGCCCGCCTGGCGTGCTGGCCCACGTCGACGGCGCGTACCGCGAGCCAGGCCGCACCGGCCAGGCCGAGTAGCAGGTACGACAGGTTGGCGTGAAGATGCGAGAGGGTCTCCGGATCGAGCCCGTTGCGATCGACGTTTGCGTCGCCCGCGTGCGGGCCGCTGCCGGTCACCACCGTCCCGACGGTCAGCAGCACCAGCGTGGCCACGATGATCACCGAGGCGAGGGTCCGCAGCGGCGCCGACGTGACCGGCGCCGCCGGCCGATGCTCACGCGCCCGGCGCCAGAAGGTGTAGGCGATCGCGATGATCACGATCGAGACCATGAAGTGGGTGCCGACGATCCACGGGTTGAGGTCGGTGAGCACCGTGATGCCCCCGATGACCCCCTGGATCGCCACGCCGAGGAGCACCGCTGCGGCCGGCCAGAGCAGCCGCGGCTGCCGCGGGCGGAGCCGCCAGGCGGCGATCAGGCCGCCGATCGCCAGCGCGCTGAGCACGAAGGTGAGCAGCCGATTGCCGAACTCCACCGCGCCGTGGATGCCCATCTCTGCGGTAGAGGTCCAGGAGTCGTCGGTGCAGCGGGGCCAGGTCGGGCAGCCGAGCCCGGAGCCGGTCAGCCGGACCGCGCCGCCGGTGATCACGATCCCGATATTGGCGAGCAGGGAGCCGAAGGCTAGCCGCCGAACCAGCGCGAGCGAAACCGTCACAGCCAGATCGTACGTGGGGGCGATCGCGGCCTGATGCCCGCGCTGGCCGTCGTGACCTCGGCAACTAACATGATCGCCGGGGTATCGGCCGGAGGCGGCGAGCGGCGCGCAGGGGTGATCGGCGCAGCTGTGTGCTGGATCACTGAGGGGCGGTTTGCGCGGCTCCGGCGAAATACGCAACACTTATGTAGTGAAAACAGCCGAGGGTGCCGCTGCGGTGGGAGATCCCACCGCGCCTAGCCAGGCCGTCGCCGGTCTGGCTGGCGACCGGCGCACCCGCGATCGGGTGGCCCGGTTGCTGCTCGTCAACGGCACCGCTACCGCCGCTGACCTCGGGGCTGAGCTGGGTCTTAGCCCGGCCGGCATCCGGCGGCACCTAGACGCCATGCTCGGCGACGGCGACGTCGACGTGGTGAGCCGGCACGGGTCGGCCACCGGCCGCCGGGGGCGGCCAGCGAAGCTGTTCCAGCTCACCGAGCAGGGGCGGCTGCGCTGCGGCACTCACACGTATGACGACATCGCCGCCGCCGCCCTGCGCTGGATTCACCGGCGCGGCGGGGACGCGGCGATCGCAGCCTTCGCCGCGGAGCAGGTGGCCGGGCTGGAACAGCGCTGCCGGGCGGCGCTCGCGGAGGCCGCGGACGATCCGCTCGCTCGGGCTGAGGCGCTGGCGAGAGCGCTTACCGAGGAGGGTTACGCTGCCAACGCGTCGGCGATCGCCTCGGGGGGCCAGCTCTGCCAGCACCACTGCCCGGTGGCGCACGTCGCCGCCGAGTTTCCGCAGCTGTGCGAGGTCGAGACCGAGGTGATCTCCCGCCTGGTCGGCACGCACGTGCAACGACTCGCCACCATCGCCCACGGTGATGGGGTGTGCACCACGCACATCCCAAATCCGCGGCGTACCTTGACCACCGCGTCACCGGCGACCACCGCCGTCACCGGCGCGACCGACCGTCAGCCGACCGTAGGGACAGGATGAGGACGACGACATGACAGACCAGCTCGCACCAGCGGTACCCACCCAGGAGGAGCATCTGGCCGCCCTGGGCAAGTACCAGTACGGCTGGGCCGACTCGGACACCGCCGGGGCTTCGGCGCAGCGGGGTCTCAACGAGGCCGTCGTGCGCGACATCTCGGGTAAGAAGGACGAGCCCGAGTGGATGCGCGACCTACGCCTGAAGGGGCTCCGGCTGTTCGACCGCAAGCCGATGCCGACGTGGGGCGCCGATCTGTCCACCATCGACTTCGACAACATCAAGTACTTCGTCCGGTCCACCGAGAAGCAGGCGACCAGCTGGGATGAGCTGCCGGCGGAGATCAAGAATACGTACGACAAGCTCGGCATCCCGGAGGCGGAGAAGCAGCGGCTGATCGCCGGGGTAGCAGCCCAGTACGAGAGCGAAGTGGTGTACCACAAGATCCGCGACGACCTGGAGCAGCAGGGCGTGATCTTCCTGGACACCGACACCGCGCTGCGGGAGCACGAAGAGCTCTTCAAGGAGTATTTCGGCACCGTCATCCCGGTCGGGGACAACAAGTTCGCGGCGCTCAACACCGCGGTGTGGAGCGGCGGGTCGTTCATCTACGTGCCGCCGGGCGTGCACGTCGAGATCCCGCTGCAGGCGTACTTCCGGATCAACACCGAAAACATGGGCCAGTTCGAGCGGACCCTGATCATCGTGGACGAGGGAGCCTACGTCCACTACGTGGAGGGCTGCACCGCCCCGATCTACTCCTCTGACTCGCTGCACAGCGCGGTGGTGGAGATCATCGTGAAGAAGAACGCCCGGTGCCGCTACACCACCATCCAGAACTGGTCGAACAACGTCTACAACCTGGTCACCAAGCGGGCCGTCGCCCAGGAGGGCGCGACCATGGAGTGGATCGACGGCAACATCGGTTCGAAGATCACCATGAAGTACCCGGCCGTCTACATGGTCGGCGAGCACGCCAAGGGCGAGGTGCTCTCGGTGGCGATGGCCGGTGAAGGTCAGCACCAGGACGCCGGGGCGAAGATGACCCACGCGGCCCCGCACACCTCCAGCCAGATCGTCTCCAAGTCGATCGCCCGCGGTGGCGGCCGCACCTCGTACCGCGGCCTGGTCCAGGTGCAGGAAGGGTCACACAGCAGCAAGTCCACCGTGAAGTGCGACGCGCTGCTGGTCGACACCATCTCTCGCAGCGACACCTACCCGTACGTCGACATCCGCGAGGACGACGTGCAGATGGGCCACGAGGCGACCGTCTCGAAGATCAGCGAAGACCAGCTCTTCTACCTGATGAGCCGAGGCCTGTCCGAGGACGAAGCGATGGCGATGATCGTTCGCGGGTTCATCGAACCGATCGCCAAGGAGCTCCCGATGGAGTATGCGCTGGAGCTGAACCGCCTGATCGAGCTGCAGATGGAAGGAGCCGTCGGCTGATGGCAGCCCAAACCCCAACGCCGGCGGATGCCCCGGTGCCGGCTCCAACGCCGGCGGATGCCCCGGTGCCGGCTCCAACGCCGGCGGATGCCCCGGTGCCGGCTCCAACGCCGGCGAAAACCCGGGCGCAGGCGTTGCGCTCCTACGATGTAGCCGACTTCCCGGCGCTGACCGGCCGGGAAGAGGAGTGGCGGTTCACTCCGCTGAAGCGGCTGCGTGGGCTGGCGACCATCGACGGCGAGGCACCGACCGGCCGGGGCGTGCGGTATGAGCACGACGCCCTGCCGGCGGGGGTCACCGCCACCACCGGAGCGCACGAACGCGGCCCGCTGGTGCCGTTCGACCGGATCAGCGCCTACGCGTACGCGCGGGTGGAGCAGGCCCTCCGGGTCGAGGTGGCCGCCGAGGCGGTGCTCGACGAGCCGGCGTACGTGCGGGTGGTCGGCGACTCCACCGACGGCGTCAGCGTCGGCCACGTGTTGATCACAGTGGGTCGGTTCGCGCAGGCCACGCTGGTCCTGGAGCAGGTCGGCTCGGTCACCCTCGCCGACAACGTCGAGGTGGTGGTCGCCGACGGCGCCCAGCTGACCCTGATCACGCTCACCGACTGGGCACCCGACGCGGTGCAGGCGCAACACGTGCACATCCGTACCGGCCGCGACGCCAAGGTCAGCCACATCCAGGTCACCCTCGGCGGCGATCTGGTCCGGCAGTACGTCAGCGTCGAGTACGGCGGGCGTGGCGGTGAGGTCGAGGCGTACGGGCTCTACTACGCCGACGCGCCGCAGCACCTGGAGCACCGGCTGCTGGTCGACCACGGGGTCCCCGACTGCCGCAGCTACGTCGCGTACCGGGGCGGTCTGCAGGGCGACGGCGCGCACACGGTGTGGGTCGGCGACGTGCTGATCCAGGCCGAGGCGACCGGCACCGACACCTACGAGATCAACCGCAATCTGGTGCTCTCCGACGGCGCCCGAGCCGACTCGGTGCCGAACCTGGAGATCGAGACCGGGGAAGTGACCGGCGCCGGCCACGCCAGCGCCACCGTGCGGTTCGACGATGAGCAGCTGTTCTACCTGATGTCGCGGGGCATCGAGGCCGAAACGGCGCGCCGGCTGGTGGTACGCGGCTTCTTCGCCGAGGCGCTGCAGAAGATCCCGGTCGAGGCGCTGCGGGAACGGCTCGGGGAGGCGATCGAGGCCCGGCTCGTCAAGGGCGGGGTGGTCTGAGCATGATCCGGATCTGCTCAACTGAGGAGGTGCCGAAGGGCAGCGTCGTCAGCGCCGCCCTCGGTGACCTGCAGGTCGCCATGGTGCACGCCGAGGATGACCAGTTCTACGCCATCTTCGACGAGTGCTCGCACGCCGCGATCCCGCTCTCGGAGGGCGAAGTAGAAGGCTGCACCCTCGAGTGCTGGCTGCATGGTTCCCGGTTCGATCTGCGCACCGGCGAACCGACCGGCCTACCGGCCACCGAATCCGTTCCCGTCTACCCCGTCGAGGTCCACGACGGTGCCGTCTACGTCGACATTGGAGAAGTAAAGTGAGTGTCCTGGAGATCCGTGACCTACAGGTTTCGGTGCGGCTGCCGGATGGGGAGGCGCACCCGATCCTGTTCGGCGTGAACCTGACCATCCGGTCGGGCGAGACCCACGCCATCATGGGTCCGAACGGTTCCGGCAAGTCCACGCTGGCCTACTCGATCGCCGGCCACCCGAAGTACGAGGTCACCGGGGGTTCGGTGACCCTCGACGGGGAAGACGTCCTGTCGATGTCGGTCGACGAGCGGGCCCGGGCCGGGCTGTTCCTGGCGATGCAGTACCCGGTGGAGGTGCCCGGCGTCAGCGTCGCCAACTTCCTGCGTACCTCGAAGACCGCGCTCGACGGCGAGGCTCCCAAGCTGCGGACCTGGGCCGGTGAGCTCAAGGGCGCGATGGAGCGGCTCGGGATGGACCCGGCCTTCGCGCAGCGCAACGTCAACGACGGCTTCTCCGGCGGCGAGAAGAAGCGCCACGAGATCGTCCAGCTGGAGCTGCTCAAGCCCGCCATCGCGGTGCTCGACGAGACCGACTCCGGCCTCGACATCGACGCGCTGAAGGTGGTAAGCCAGGGCATCAACCGGGTACGGGAGACCGGGGAGACCGGCCTGCTGCTGATCACCCACTACACCCGGATCCTGCGGTACGTGAAGCCGGACTTTGTCCACGTCTTCGTCGCCGGCAAGATCGCCGAAGAGGGCGGGCCGGAGCTGGCGGAACGGCTGGAGGAAGAGGGCTACGAGCGTTACCAGGTGGGCGCCGGCACGGCCGCCGCCTGAGACGGGAGCTGGCATGGGCACCATTACCGCGACGAGCGCAGCGCCGCCGCTGGATGTGGCGGCGTTGCGGGAGGACTTCCCGATCCTCTCGCGGCTGGTCAACGGGCACCCGCTGGTGTATCTCGATTCGGCCAACACTTCACAGAAGCCCCGTCAGGTGCTGGACGTGATCAACACCCACTACGCCCAGCACAACGGCAACGTCTCCCGCTCGGTGCACACCGTGGGCACCGAGGCGACCGAGGCGTACGAAGCCGCGCGGCAGAAGCTGGCCGGCTTCATCGGCGCCGGTGACCCGGCCGAGGTGGTTTTCACCAAGAATTCCACCGAGGCGATCAACCTGGTCGCCTACGCCTTCCTCGGCACCGCCACCGGCGGCGGCGATCCGCGGTTCCAGCTCGGGCCCGGCGACGAAGTGTTGATCTCCCAGATGGAGCACCACTCCAACATCGTGCCGTGGCAGCTGCTCTGCGAACGCACCGGCGCCACGCTGCGCTGGCTCGGGCTCACCGACGACGGGCAGCTCGACCTGTCCACCCTCAACGAGCTGCTGAACGAGCGGACCAAGCTGGTCTCGTTCGTACACATGTCGAACATCCTCGGCACCATCAACCCGGTAGCGCCGGTGCTGGCCCGGGCCCGCGAGGTGGGGGCGTTGGTGATGCTCGACTGTTCGCAGTCGGTGCCGCACGCCCCGCTCGACGTCGTTGACCTCGGCGTCGACTTCATCGTCTTCACCGGGCACAAGATGTGCGGACCGACCGGCATCGGGGCGTTGTGGGGGCGCGGCGAGCTGCTGTCGGCGATGCCCCCCTTCCTTGGCGGCGGCTCCATGATCGAAACGGTGGAGATGACCAACTCCACCTATGCGGCGGCACCGGCGAAGTTCGAGGCCGGCACCCCGCCGATCGCCGAAGCGGTCGGGCTCGGGGCGGCGGTGGACTACCTCTCCGAGCTGGGGATGCCCGCGATCCGTGCCCACGAGCAGCGGCTCACCGAGTACGCGCTGGCGGCGCTGCCGACCGTGCCGGGGCTGCGGTTGTTCGGCCCCACCGAGCCGGCCGATCGCGGCGGCATCATCTCCTTCGAGTTGACCGGGGTGCACCCGCACGATGTCGGGCAGGTGCTCGACGCGCAGGGGGTCGAGGTACGGGTCGGCCACCACTGCGCCCGCCCCACGTGTCGCCGGTTCGGGGTGAGTTCCATGACCCGAGCCTCGTTGTACCTCTACAACACGCAGGATGAGGTGGACGCGCTGGTGGCCGGGTTGGCGCGGGCGCGGAAGATGTTCGGGTGACGACGATGCAACTCGACGAGCTTTACCAGGAGATAATCCTGGATCACTGGAAACACCCCCGCGGCCGAGGCTTGCGGGAACCCTTCGGCGCGGAGTCGCACCAGGTCAACCCGACCTGCGGTGACGAGGTGACGCTGCGGGTGCGGCTCGACGGCGGCACCGTGGCCGACGTCTCGTACGAGGGGGATGGTTGTTCGATCAGCCAGGCCTCCACCAGTGTCCTGCACGAGCTGGTGCAGGGGCGGCCGTTGGCCGAAGTGCTACGGGTGCATGAGGCGTTCGCGGAGCTGATGGGCGGGCGAGGCCAGATCGAGCCCGACGAAGACGTGCTCGGCGACGCGGTCGCCTTCGCCGGCGTGGCGCAGTATCCTGCCCGGATCAAGTGCGCGCTGCTGGCGTGGGTGGCGTTCAAGGACGCGACGGCCCGTGCTCAGGCAGGTACCGTCGAGACGACAGGAGGTGCGCAATGACCGAACCAGCGACCACGACCCCCGGCCAGGCCGACGACACGGTGAACGAGTCGACTCAGGCACCGGCGAGCGCCGCTACCGGGGCGGCCACGGCGCTGGCCTCGAGCGCTGAGGTCGAGGAGGCGATGAAGGACGTCGTCGACCCCGAGCTCGGGATCAACGTCGTCGACCTCGGCCTGCTCTACGGTGTCCACGTGGACCAGGACAACGTGGCGACCCTGGATCTGACCCTCACCTCGGCGGCGTGCCCGCTGACCGACGTGATCGAGGACCAGACCCGGTCGGCGCTGACCGGCGGCCCCGGTGGCGGAGTCGTCTCCGACTACCGGATCAACTGGGTGTGGATGCCCCCGTGGGGCCCCGACAAGATCACCGACGACGGCCGGGAACAGCTGCGGGCCCTCGGCTTCAACGTCTGACCCAATCCCGGCCCACCCGGCCCACCCGGCCCACCCGGCCGATCATGGACTTAGGTACATGGTCCGGGCTGTTTCCGGTCCCTAACCCCATGATCACGCCCCATGATCACGCCCAGTGGGGGAGGGCACGGGCTTGGTGGGTTGGGTGGCGCGTGATTTGCCAGCACCGGCCATTTAGTCGTCCTGGTGGATCACCACTCAACCCACCAAGATGGCCGACGGAGCCCCACGGGTTGACCCGAGCCCGGCTGCGGTGCGCGTCAGGTGGCGGCAGGAGAGCAGAGCGGCGGCCCGATCGACTGCTGCGTCTGCTCCCGGCGGTCAGCCCAGCTCGAAGGTCACCAGCGAGTCGAGGTGGCGGCGAAACTCCTCGGCCATGTCGAGCGAGTCGCGGTCGAGTAGCCACTGAAGCTGGAGCCCGTCCATCACCGCGATAGTGGAGCGGGCCGCGCTCTCCGGGCTGACCCCGGGGTGCAGGCTACCCTGCTGTTGCAGGAGCTGAAACGTGCGGGACAGTCGCTTCCGGACCCAGGCATACCGCTCGACGAAGTACGAGTGCGCGGGGTGGTCGGGAGTGGTGGCCTCGGCCGACAAGACACAGTAGAGCTCGACCACGCCGGGGCGCGAGGCGTTGTAGGCGGCGAGTTCCACCAGGCCCTTGAGGGCGGCGACCGGGTCGTCGTCCTCCACCGGGACGATCGACATCGTGTGCTCGTCGCGGCGACGGAGCACGGCCGAGAGCAGCGCGCTCTTGTTGGGGAAGTGATGAAGCAGCCCGGCTTCGCTCATCCCGACGCGCTCGGCGACTTCTCGCAGTGAGCCGGCTCGATAGCCCGATTTGGCGAACACCTCCAACGCGCTGTCCAGGATCTCACGCCTCTTCTGTTCCGTCTTGGCGTACGGGCCTCGACGCCGGTTGCGGCGGGGGCCCGGCGCCTCCTCGACGGTGTCCATGCGGCTCCTGTCTACGCGTGACGGTGGTGGATGCGCTCCCACCGTATAGCGGTGCTGTGGCGGGACGCGATCGGGAGAGTCGGTCACTCATGGTTACATTACGATTTGATTAAAACCTAGTGCCTCCTCGGTTTTCCGGGCTTATGCTACCGCCCAGAGTCGGGTTGCCCAGACAGTTCCGCTCCGTACAGCGAAAGGTCTACCCCATGTTAGGTAAGAGATCCACCGTCTCCCTCGCGGTCGCCGGGCTGCTGGTCGCCGCGGGCTGCGGCGGAGACACCGAGGCATCCGAGGGTGGCGGTGGCACGCTCACCCTCGGCGCGATCGTAGCCCCCGCGACGTTTGACCCATCCGGCAGCGAGTGGGGCAACCGTGCCCCCTACTACCAGGCCGTCTTCGACACTCTTCTGCTCGCCGGTTCGTCCGGGGAGATCGAGCCCTTCCTCGCCACCGACTGGTCGTACAACGACGACGGCACGGAGCTGACCCTCACCCTGCGTGAGGATGTCGAGTTCACCGACGGTTCGGCGCTGACCGCCGAGGTCGTCAAGCAGAACCTTGAGCGGTTCCAGACTGGAGACTCACCCGACGCCGGCTACCTCGCCGGGGTCGAGGAGATCGAGGCCGTGGCAGAACACACCGTGGAGATCCGCATGGCGGCCCCGGACCCGGCCTTCCTGAACTACCTCACCCGCGACGCCGGTCTGGTGGCCAGCGCCGAGTCCTTCGACAGCCCGGACATCGACACCCACCCGATCGGTTCCGGCCCCTACCTGCTCGACCCTGGCGCGACCGTCACCGGCACGAGCTACGTCTACACCCGGAACCCTGACTACTGGAACCCCGATGTCCAGCACTACGACGAACTCATCATCCGGGTCTTCGAGGAGCCGACGGCTGCGCTCAACGCGCTGCGGGCGGGCGAGGCGAACGGCGTCAAGCTGGTCAACAACGACAACCTGGCCGAGGTTGAGGCGGCGGGCTGGACGATCGAGGCCAACGAGCTCGACTTCCACGGACTCCTTCTGCTGGACCGCGAGGGGACGATGAACGAGGCGCTCGGCGACGTCCGGGTGCGGCAGGCGCTCAACTACGCCTTCGATCGGGAGGCGATGCTAACGGCGCTGCAGGACGGCAACGGCAACATCACCACGCAGGTGTTCCCGCCCGCCTCCGAGGCGTTCGACCCGGAGCTGGACAGCGCCTACCCCTACGACCCGGAGCGGGCCCGCGAACTGCTCGACGAGGCGGGTTACGCCGATGGGCTCACCCTGTCGATGCCGACTTCGGCGGTGCTGGGATCGACCACTTTCACCCTGGTGGAGCAGCAGCTCACC
Source organism: Natronosporangium hydrolyticum (assembly GCF_016925615.1). Classification (NCBI taxonomy): domain Bacteria; kingdom Bacillati; phylum Actinomycetota; class Actinomycetes; order Micromonosporales; family Micromonosporaceae; genus Natronosporangium; species Natronosporangium hydrolyticum. Next base: position 3,273,631 of record NZ_CP070499.1, on the reverse strand, counting down.
GACATCGGGGTCACCGTGGAGTACACCGACCCGGGCTCCGACTACATCGCCGAGCTGCTGGCGCCGAACTTCCCACTGGCGTACATGGCGCTGGAGCAGAACCCCGACTGGCAGCTTGCCCAGTTCATGATCGCGCCGAGCGCGGTCTTCAACCCGTTCGGGGCCGAGGACCCCGCCATCGACTCGTTCCTTGAGCGGATCCAGTTCGGCGACGAGCAGGAGCAGGCGGTCGCTGCTCGGGAGCTCAACGCTTACCTGGTCGAACAGGCCTGGTTCGCGCCGCTCTACCGGGTCCAGGGCAGCTACGCCGTCGACCCGGACACGACCGTGGAGATGCTGCCGACCAACGCGTACCCCTCGATCTACGACATCCGGCCGAACAGCTAACCACCCCCCGGTCCGCCCGTTTCCCCTGGCGGGCGGACCGGGCCCGGATCCTCATCCCGAGGAGGGCCATCCCTTGTTCCGATTCATCCTGCGCCGGTTAGTCGCGGGCGCCGTCCTGCTCTTCGTCATCACCACCGTGGCGTACACCCTGCTCTACGCTGGCGGTGGGGACATCGCCCGCCGGCTGCTCGGCCAGAACGCCACCCAGGAACAGGTCGAACGCAGAGCCGCCGACCTGGGCCTGGACCGGCCACTGTGGGAGCAGTACGCCGACTGGCTCGCCGGAGCGGCCTCCGGCGACCTGGGCCGATCCTGGTTCACCGGCCAACTGGTCGCCACCGGCGTCACCAGTAGGCTGGCGGTCACCCTTTCGCTCGTTCTCGGGGCGACGTTGATCGCGGCGGTGCTGGCGGTCGTGCTCGGTGTCCTGGCGGCGGTACGGGGCGGCTGGGTCGACCGGTTCGTGCAGTTCTTCTCCGTACTCGGGTTCGCGATCCCGGGCTTCCTGATCGCACTCGGCCTGGTCCTGGTCTTCGCGATCAATCTGGGCCTGTTCCGGGCGACCGGCTACGTACCCCTGTCGAGCTCGGTCACCGGCTGGCTGGCCTCGGTCACGCTGCCGGTGATCGCGCTGTCGATCAGCGCCATCGCGGCGGTGGCGCAACAGGTCCGGGGTTCGGTCCTCGACGCGCTGCGCCGCGACTACGTCCGGACCCTGCGTAGCCGCGGGCTCAGCTTCCGTCGCGTGGTCTACAAGCACGTGCTGCGCAACGCTGGCGGACCCGCGCTGTCGGTGCTCGCGGTCCAGTTCATCGGCCTGCTGGGCGGCGCGGTGATCGTGGAGCAGGTCTTCGCGATTCCCGGGCTGGGTCAGCTCGCGGTCTCGGCGACGACCGCCGGTGACATTCCCGTCGTCATGGGGGTGGTGCTGGCCAGCGCGATCATCGTGGTCGCCGTCAACCTGGCGATCGACCTCCTGCAGGCGTTCCTCAACCCGAAGGTGAGGCTGTCGTGAGCAGCGCCGATCCGAGTGTGGTCAACCCACCGGCCGCCGCCCCGATCGTCCGGGGGTCGCTGCTGCGCCGGCTGGTCGGCAATCCGACGGCGGTGATCGCGCTCGGGTTCCTCGCGGTGGTCGCGGTGGTGGCGGTCCTCGGCGCCCGACTGGCACCGTACGACCCTAACCACGCGTCGTTGCAGCGGATCCTGCGCTCGCCGGGCGGGGAGCACCTGCTCGGCACCGACGGCTCCGGCCGTGATGTCTTCTCCCGGCTGCTCGCCGCTACCCAGATCAGCGTGGCTGCGGCGCTGCTCGCGCTCGGGGTCGCGCTGGTCCTCGGCGTCGCGGGCGGCCTGCTCGCCGGCTACTACGGAGGCTGGTTCGACACCGTCTCGTCCTGGCTCACCAGCCTGATCATGGCGCTGCCGGGGATTGTCATCCTGCTCGCCGCGCGGGCGGTGGTGGGACCGTCGGTGTGGATGGCGATGGCGATCTTCGGAGTGCTGCTCTCGCCGGCCTTCTTCCGGTTGGTGTACGCCGCGGTCACGGCGGTGCGCAACGAGCTGTACGTGGACGCCGCCCGCGTCTCCGGGCTCAGCGACGCCCGCATCATCGGCCGGCACATCCTGGTCGTCGTCCGGGCGCCGATCATCATCCAGTCCGCGATCGTCACCGGCATCGCGATCGCGATCCAGTCCGGACTGGAGTTCCTGGGCCTCGGGGACCTCTCGGTGCCGACCTGGGGCAGCATGCTCAACGAGGGTTTCCAGAACATCTATCGGGAACCGATGCTGATGCTGTGGCCGTCGCTGGCCATCGGCCTGACCACGATCGCGCTGGCGCTGCTGGCAAACGCTATGCGCGACGCGCTCGAACGGGTCGGTGTCCGTCCGCAGCGTCGCCGGTCCCCGGCGGCGACCGCGGCTCCGGCAGCGGCTGCGACTCCGGTGGCGGCGGGTGAAGCGCCGGTGGCGCATCCGGCGGACCCGGCGGAGCGGGAACCTGGCACCCCGCCGCTGCTGCGGATCACCGGGCTGCGGATCGGCTACGACCAGCCGGACGGCAGCGTGGTCGAGGTCCTCCACGGGATCGACCTGGAGGTCGGCCGCGGTGAGGTGCACGGCCTGGTCGGCGAGTCGGGGTCGGGCAAGACCCAGACCGCCTTCGGCGTGCTCGGCCTGCTCTCCGACGGCGGCCGGGTGCTCGATGGGTCGATCCAGCTAGACGGGGTCGAGCTGGCCGGCGCCGGGGAGCGGGAGTACGTCCGGGTCCGTGGCCGCACGATCGCCTACGTACCGCAGGAGCCCATGAGCAACCTCGACCCGGGCTTCACCATCGGCAGCCAGTTGGTGGAGCCGCTTCGGGTGACTCTGGGGATGTCGAAGCGGGCGGCCACTGCCCACGCGCTGGAGCTGCTCCACCGGGTCGGGATTCCGGAGCCGCGGCGCACCTTCGCGGCGTACGCGCACGAGATCTCCGGTGGGATGGCCCAGCGGGTGCTCATCGCCGGCGCTGTCGCCACGGATCCACAGCTGCTCATCGCCGACGAACCAACCACCGCGCTCGACGTCACGGTGCAGGCCGAGGTGCTCGACCTGCTGCGGGACCTGCAGGCCGAACGGCAGATGGCGATGCTGCTGGTGACCCACAACTTCGGCGTGGTGGCAGACCTCTGCGACCAGGTCTCGGTGATGCAGGCGGGCCAGATCGTGGAGACCGGACCGGTGCGGGCGATCTTCCACGAGGCCGCGCACCCCTACACCAGCTCGCTGCTGGCGGCGATCCTGGACGGCGGCGAGGCGCGTGGCCCGCTGGCCGCCACCGACCCGAAGGACGGTGCCCGATGACCGAGCCCCTGCTCGACATCCGCGATCTCACGGTCGCGTACCCCGGTAAGGGGTTCCGGGCCCCCGGCATCAGAATCCTTGATGGAGTGTCGCTCGACATCCGGGCGGGTGAGACCGTCGCGCTGGTCGGCGAGTCAGGCTCGGGAAAGACCACCCTGGGCCGCGCGGTGCTGGGGCTGGCGCCGGTCACCGGTGGGCAGATCGAGTACCGCGGGCGGGACATTGTCCACCTGTCCCGCCGGCAGCGGCGGTCACTGAGCAGTGAGATCCAGGTGGTCTTCCAGGACCCTTACAGTTCCCTGAATCCGGCGATGACCGTCACCCAGATCCTCACCGAGCCACTTACTGCCCGTGGGGTCGCCCGGGACACGGCCCGCGGCCGGGTGGCGGAGCTGCTCGACCAGGTGCATCTGCCCGCCGACGCCGGCCGGCGCCTGCCGCGGGAGTTCAGCGGCGGGCAGCGGCAGCGCATCGCCATCGCCCGGGCGCTCGCGCTGGACCCGGCGCTGATCGTCTGCGACGAACCGGTCTCCGCGCTGGACCTGTCCACCCAGGCCCGGGTGCTCGACCTGCTGATCGAGATCCAGCAGCGCACCGGCGTGGCGTACCTGTTCATCTCGCACGATCTCGCGGTGGTGCGGCACATCAGTCACCGGGTAGCGGTCATGTACCGGGGCGAGATCGTCGAGTGGGGAGACGGGGACCAGGTGACGTCCGAGCCCGAGCACCCCTACACCCAGCGGCTGTTCATGGCGATCCCGGTGCCGGACCCGGACGAGCAGGCACAGCGCCGCGCCGACCGGCACCGGCTGGTGGCCGTGCAGGCGGAGGCGGACGAGCAGGCCGGCGCCGGTTTCGGGGTCACCGACCAGTGGGAGTATTCATGACCGACAACGATGGAGCGCGGCTGCCGGCCGGGTTCGTGTGGGGGGTGGCAACCGCCGCCTACCAGATCGAGGGCGCGGTGGCCGAGGGTGGTCGTGGCCCCAGTATCTGGGACACCTTTGTGCGCCAACCGGACGCCATTTTTCACGGCGACGACGCCGACCGCGCCTGCGACCACTACCACCGCTGGGAGTCCGATCTGGACTTGATGGCCGAGCTTGGTATCCCGGCGTACCGGCTGTCGCTGTCCTGGGCACGGTTGCAGCCGGCCGGGTCGGGTCCGCTGAACCCCGAGGGCGTCGAGTTCTACCGGACACTGATCGCCGGCTGCCGGGCCCGCGGCATCGAGCCCTACGTCACGCTCTACCACTGGGACCTGCCGCAGCCACTGCAGGACGCCGGCGGCTGGCCGGATCGGGCTACCGCACAGCGATTCGGCGAGTACGCCGCGCTCGTCGCCGACGAGCTCGGCGACCTCGCCGAATACTGGATCACCATCAACGAGCCCTGGTGCGCAGCCTTCCTCGGCCACGCCTGGGGGATGCAGGCGCCCGGACATGCCGATGAGACTGAGGCGGTCCGGGCGGCGCACCATCTGCTGCTGGCGCACGGGCTGGCGCTGGCGGGCTTCCGTCAGCGGCGGCCTGCGGCCAAGGTCGGTATTACCAACATCGTCAGTAACCTGGCGCCGGTCACCGACTCGCCCGCGGATGTCCGGGCCACCGCCACCGTTGACGTCCGGATGAACCGGCTGTTTCTCGAACCGGTCTACCGTGGCCGGTACGGCGCGGAGGTGGTGGCGGAATTCGGTGGCCACGGGCTCACCGACGACGAGACCGGCGACGGGCTGGTCCGCCCCGGTGACCTCGCGCTGATCGCCGCCCCCACCGACTTCGTCGGGATCAACCATTACACCAACACCCGGATCCAGCACGACCCGGCGGTGGCCGGTGGGGTCCGGATGATCCAGGTCGCGCCGACACCGACCACTTTCGGCTGGTCGGACACGCCCGACGCGCTGCGGGAGGTGCTGCTGCGGGTCGCCCGCGACTACTCCCCGCTGCCGATCTACGTCACCGAGAACGGCGCCACCTTCGCCGACTACCCGACCCCCGACGGCGAGGTCCGCGACCCGGAACGGGTCCGTTATCTCGCCGGCTACACCGCCGCGGTCGCCGAGGCGGTGGCCGCTGGCGCGGATGTCCGCGGCTACTTCGCCTGGTCGTTCCTGGACAACTTTGAATGGTCGCACGGTTATTCGAAGCGGTTCGGCCTGGTCTACGTCGACTATCCCAGCCAGCGGCGGATCCCGAAACAGAGCGCCTACTGGTATCGCGACTTCATCGCCCACCACCGGACTGGAAGGAACCCATGACTCCGCTATCGACCCGCCTGACCGACCTGCTCGCCCAGCTGAGCCTCGAGGAGAAGGTGCAGCTCGTCTCCGGGGCGGACTTCTGGTCGACCGTCCCGATCGAACGGATCGGGCTGCGGGCCATGGTGCTCTCCGACGGGCCCGCGGGCGTCCGCGGCGCCCGGTGGGACGAGCGGGAGCCGTCGCTCAACCTGCCCTCGGCCACCGCCCTAGCCTCCTCATGGGACATCGAGCTGACCCGCCGGTACGGGGCGGTGGCGGCGGCGGAGGCCCGGCGCAAGGGCGTCGACGTGGTGCTCGGTCCGACGATCAATCTGCACCGCTCCCCGCTGGGCGGCCGGCACTTCGAGGCGTTCAGCGAGGATCCGGGGCTGACCGGCGAGCTCGCCGCGGCGTACGTGAGCGGGCTGCAGGCGGGCGGCGTCGCCGCCACCCCGAAGCACTACGTCGGCAACGATTCGGAGACCGACCGGCTCACGGTCGACGTACGGGTAGACGACCGGACCCTGCGGGAGGTCTACCTGGCGCCGTTCGAGCTGGCGGTCAAGGCCGGCGCATGGGCGATCATGAGTGCCTACAACTCGGTCAACGGGGTTACGATGACCGAGCACGACCTGCTCAGCTCTCCACTGGGTGACGAGTGGGGCTTCGACGGAGTCGTGGTCAGCGACTGGACCGCGGTGCGCAGCCTCGCCGCCGCCTCCGCCGCGCAGGATCTCGCCATGCCCGGGCCCGCGGGGGCGTGGAGCGAGAAGCTGCTGGCGGCGGTCCGGGAGGGCCAGGTATCAGAGTCCGATCTGGACCGCAAGGTGCTGCGGCTGCTCACGCTGGCGCACCGGGTGGGCGCGCTCGACGGTTCGGCTCCGGCGCAGCCGGCGCGGTTCGACGGCGTCGCCTTCGCCCGGCAGGCCGCGGTCGACGGCAGCGTGCTGCTGCGCAACCGCGACGAGCTGCCGTGGGACGCCGAGCGGCTGCGCCGGGTTGCGGTGATCGGGCACAACGCGGAGGTGGCGCGCACCCAGGGTGGAGGCAGCGCGACCGTGGTGCCGGAACGGGTGATCACCCCGCTGGACGGGATCCGGGCGGCCCTGCCCGACGCCGATGTGGCGTACGCGATCGGGGCGATCGTGCAGGAGGGGGTCGCTGAGTTGCCGCTCTCCCAGCTGCGTGACCCGGAGACCGGTGAGCCGGGACTGCTGGTGAGCTTCCTGGACGTCGAGGGCAACGAACTACTCCGGGAGCACCGCCGGTCGAGCGCGCTGGTCTGGCTCGGTGGCGACGCCCCGATCGGCGAGTCCCGCCGACTGGTGCTGCGGACCACCTATCTGCCGGAGACGACCGAGGAGGTCCGGCTCGGGTTCGCCAGCGCTCGCAGCGGCCGGGTGTACCTCGACGGCGAGCTGCGGCTGGCGGAGACCCCGCAGGTCGACGGAACCGATCTGGGCGCGGCGCTGCTCTCGCCGCCGTCGGAGACGGTGCCGGTCTCGTTCACCGCGGACGTCCCGGTGGAGATCACGGCAGAATTCGATCTGACCGGGAGCGGCTCGCTGCTGGACCGCGCGCTGTCGGTGACTCTCGGGCTAGCGCCGCCGTCGACCGACCCGGACGCGCTCATCGCCGAGGCGGTGGCGGCCGCCGCGGCCGCCGAGGTGGCGGTGGTGGTGGTCGGCACCAACTCCCGGGTGGAGTCGGAGGGCTACGACCGCAGTGACCTTTCGCTGCCGGGGCGCCAGGACGACCTGGTACGGGCGGTGGCCGCCGCCAACCCGCGAACGGTCGTGGTGGTGAACGCTGGAGCACCGGTGCTGCTGCCGTGGCGGAATCAGGTGGCGGCGATCCTGGTCACCTACTTCGGCGGGCAGGAGTGTGGCACGGCGCTGGCGGACCTGTTGCTCGGAGCCGCCGAGCCAGGCGGTCGGCTGCCCACCACCTGGCCCGCCACGATGGCGGACGTGCCGGTCCTGAACGTCACCCCGCGCGACGGTGCGCTCGACTACACCGAAGGCATCCACATCGGATATCGCGCCTGGCTCCGGTCGGGCATCGAACCGGCGTACCCGTTCGGTTTCGGGTTGGGCTACACCGGCTGGCGGTTCGAGACCGCGCAGGTCGAGGGTGATCCGTCGACCGGTGACGCGGTGGTCCGGGTGGTGGTGACCAACACCGGCCAGCGGGCGGGCAAGCAGGTGGTGCAGGTGTACGCCGAGCGGGCGGACTCGGCGGTCGACCGGCCGGTGCGCTGGCTGGTCGGGTTCGCGCCGGTCTGGGCGGCGGGCGGTGCGGCGACCGAGGTGGCGATCCCGCTGCCGGCGCGCGCCTTCGCGCACTGGGACGGTGGCTGGCGCCACGAGCCCGGAGAGTTCCGGCTACGGATCGGCAGCTCGGTGGTGGAGCTGCCGCTGGAGACGACGATCGAGGTGAAGCCGTGACCGGATTCCACAATCCGGCGGTCGCCGGCTTCCATCCCGACCCCAGCGTGTGCCGGGCGGGCGACGACTACTACCTCGCCTGCTCCAGCTTCGAGTACTTTCCCGGCATCCCGATCTTCCACAGTCGAGACCTGGTGCGCTGGGAGTTGATCGGACACGTCGTTGACCGGCCCGGTCAGCTCGCCCTGGCGATGGTGCCGACCCTGGGCGGTGCCTGGGCGCCGACCCTCCGGTTCCATGCGGGACGGTTCTGGGTGGTGGTCACCGACGCGATGGGCCGGGGGAGCCTGCTCTTCACCGCCGATGACCCGGCGGGTCCGTGGACGGACGGCGTGCTGCTGCCGGAGGTCGTCGGCATCGACCCGGATCTTGCCTGGGATGCCGAGGGCAGCTGCTACGTCACCTTCTCGGGCCTGCAGCTGGACACCGGCGAACACCACGGAATTCTGCAGGTGCGGATCGACCCGGTCACCGGCCGGGCGCTGACGGAGCCCCGGCGGCTGTGGTCGGGAACCGGTTTGATGTTCCCGGAAGCACCACACCTGTATGAGATCGACGGCACCTGGTATCTGCTGATCGCCGAGGGCGGAACCGAGCGGGGCCACGCGGTCAGCGTGGCCCGCGCGCCCCACCCGGCCGGCCCGTTCGAGGGTTGCCCGACCAACCCGGTGCTGAGCGCCCGCAGCACCGACCGGCCGGTGCAGAACACCGGCCACGGCGACCTGATCCGCACCCCCGACGGCAGCTGGGCACTGTTGCTGCTCGGCATGCGACCTCGGGGGCTGACCCGGGCGTTCTCGCCGATGGGCCGGGAGACGTTCATCACCGGCGTGACGTGGGTCGACGGGTGGCCGTTGCCGGAGCCGGTGGTGCTCGCCCCCCACCCCGACCCGGTGCTGCTCCGCGATGACTTCGACCGGCCGCGGCTGGCGCCGGAGTGGGTGTCGGTCCGCACTCCGGCCGCGGACTGGTCGTCATTGTCGGCCCGTCCGGGTTGGCTGGTGCTCACCGGTGACGGGTCTACCATGGATGATCCGAGGCCGCGGTTCGTGGGCCGGCGACAGCAGCACCCGGTCGCACGATTCTCGGCCCGGGTGGACGCCGGCGCCGGCGCCGGCGGGCTCAGCCTCCGCATCGACGAAGATCACCACTACGATATCGAGGTGGCCGCGGGCACTGTCCGGGCGCAGGCCCGGGTCGGGCCGCTGCACCAGACCTGGCAACGAATGGTCCCGCCGGGGCCGGTGCTGCTCCAGATCGAGGTCGGCCCGCCCCCCAGGCGTGCCCTCGGGCCCGACGTGGTGCGGCTGAGCGTGGATCCGGGCACCGGCATCCAGGAGGTGGCGGCGCTGGACGGCCGGTACGTCTCGGCGGAGACCGCCGCCGCCTTCACCGGCCGGGTGGTGGGGATGTACGCGAGCGAGGGCGAGGTCGGGTTCGACTGGTTTCACTACGAGGGGAGCGACACGTGACCACGCCGAGGTGCCGGGTCATCAGCGACAACGACTACGCCGGCGACCCGGACGGGTTGGTGCAGTTGGCGCATCTTCTCCTGTCGCCGTCGGCGCAGGTCCGGGCGGTGATCGGCTCCCATCTTGCGGTCGACGATCCGTTCGGCTCGAACGCAGGGGACTCGGCGGCCCGCGCCTATCAGCGGGTGCAGGAGGTGCTCGACCTGGTGGGGATGGCCGGCCAGGTGCCCACCTACCAGGGGACCGAGCTGCCGCTGGTGGACACCGACACGCCGCGGGAGTCGGCGGCCGCGGACGCGATCATCGAGGAGGCGATGCGCACCGACACCGACCTGCCGCTGTTTGCGACCTTCGGCGGCGGGCTGACTGAGCTGGCGAGCGCCTACCTGCGCGAGCCGCGGATCGCCGACCGGATGACCGCGATCTGGATCGGCGGCCCGGAGTACCCGGAGCTGGCGGTCCCGCCGCCCGGGGCGCTGCACCCCGAGTACAACCTGAACATCGACGTCGCGGCGGCGCAGGTCGTGTTCGACTCGCCGATTCCGCTGTGGCAGGTGCCGCGGGACGCTTACCGGCAGGTGCTGGTCGGGATGGCGGAGCTGCGCGCCGGTGTCGCTCCGGCGGGTCGACTCGGCCGGTACCTCTTCGACCGGATCAACGACGCGGTCGCCAAGGTCGAGGCGCACGGCCACCGGATGGGGGAGACCTTCGTGCTCGGCGACAACCCGCTGGTGTTGCTGACCGCTTTGCAGTCCGCGTTCGAACCCGACCCTTCCTCCAGCCAGTACGTGCTCCGGCCGGCGCCCCGGATCACCGACGACGGCAGCTACGAGCACCGCGACGACGGGCGAACCATTCGGGTCTACACCCGGCTCGACCTGCGTCTACTGGTCGGCGATCTGTTCGCCAAGCTCTCGCTTCAGTAAGGCGGCCCGTGCAACGGGCGGTCGAGCTGTCCATCGTCGCCCCTGCCCCGCTTGGCGCAAGTCCATGCGGCGCTGAATGGACATGCGTCCGCGGGTCGGCTAGCATCATCCGCACCGTGAACGCACGGTCATTTGACTCTGAATGGATATGCCCTTGCTTCGTCCCGACCCGCCAGCCATCAGCGAGTGGCGCGCTGCCCGCGAGCGCATCCGGTCCGCCCCCGCGGATCACGCCGAGGCGCTCCTGCGCGACCACGCCCGGGCCGCCCGGGCCTCGGTGGTCCGCATGATCGACCGCGCCGGCGCCGGCCACGTCGGCGGCGACCTCTCGGTCACCGACATCCTGACCACCCTGTACTTCGCCGTCCTCGACATCGACCCGGCCGCGCCGGCCGACCCGGAGCGCGACTGCTTCGTCCTCAGCAAGGGGCACTCTGCCGCCGCTCTCTACTCGACGCTCGCCGCGGCCGGATACTTCCCCCGACGCGAGCTCGACACGTTCATGGCCCCCGGCTCCGCGCTCAACGGTCACCCCGCCCGGCAGAAGGTCCCCGGCGTGGTGACCAGCACCGGTCCGCTCGGCCACGGCCTGCCGGTGGCGGTCGGGACCGCGATCGCGGCGAAGCTCCGGCGGTCACCGGCGCGCACCTACGTCGTCACCGGCGACGGCGAACTGCAGGAGGGGAGCAACTGGGAGGCGGCCATGTCCGCCGCACACGCCGGCCTCGACAACCTCGCCCTCATCGTCGACCGCAACCGCCTGCAACAGGGCGCCCGTACCGAGCAGACCAACCGGCTCGACCCGCTGGACGAGAAGTTCACGAGCTTCGGCTGGGAGGTGCGGACGGTGGACGGCCACCATTACGGCCAGCTCCGCGACGCCTGCACCGCGCCCTCGGCGCGGCCGGTGGCCATCATCGCCGACACCGTCAAAGGTAAGGGTGTCTCCTTCATGGAGGACCGGGTGGAGTGGCACCACAAGGTGCCCGACGTCGACCAGGTACGCCAGGCGCTCGCCGAGCTGGCGGGGGTCCGCGCATGAGCGGCTCGACGGTGGTCTCACCCGCCCCGGTCTTCGACAACCGGGTCGCCTTCGCCGAGACGCTGCTGGAGCTCGCCGCCTCCGACGACCGGATCGTCGCCGTCTGCAACGACTCGGTCGGCTCCAGCAACCTCGGCGGTTTCCGCTCCGCCTACCCCGACCGTTTGATCAACGTCGGCATCGCCGAGCAGAACATGGTGGGCGTGGGGGCGGGCCTCGCCGCCCGGGGGCTGATCCCGTTCGTCTGCGGCGCCTCGCCGTTCCTGACCGGCCGCGCGCTCGAACAGATCAAAGCGGACGTGGTGTACAGCGGCCACAACGTGATCCTGTGCGGGATGAGCCCGGGCATGGCCTACGGGGAGCTGGGCCCCACCCACCACTCGGTGGAGGACCTGAGCTGGCTGCGGGCGCTGCCTGGCCTCGACATCGTCGTCCCGGCCGACGCCGGACAGACCCGGCTCGCGGTGCGGCAGGCGGCCGGGCAGCCGCGACCCACCTTCATCCGGGTCGGCCGGCACAAGGTCCCGGACGTGTCGGCCGGCGCCCCGGTACTCGAACGCGGCCGCTTCTCGGTGGCGCGCGACGGTGAGGACCTCACCGTGATCGCCACCGGCACCCTGGTCTCCCGGGCGGTCGCCGCCGCCGACGCCCTGCACCACCAGGGCCTGTCGGTGCGGGTACTCAACGCCGCCTACATCGCACCGCTCGACGTGGCCGCGATCGCCTCGGCCGCGCGGGAGACCAACGGGATAATCACCGCCGAGGAGGCGAACGTGTCTGGGGGCCTCGGCGCGGCCGTCGCCGCCGTGACCGCACAGCTCGACACCGGCTCACGGGTGCCGATGCGCATTCTCGGCCTGCGCGAGTTCGCACCGACCGGGGGGACCGACTACCTGCTCGACCACTTCGGACTAAACCGCGACGGCATCATCGCCGCGGCCCGGGAGCTGGTCTCGGGATGATCCCGAGCACCGGCCACGTGCTCGCCGTCGACCAGGGCACGAGTTCGACCAAGGCGATCGCGCTCGACGCGCAGGGCCGGGTCGTCGCCCGGGAGTCGGTGCCGGTCGCCCAGCGCTACCCGCGCCCCGGCTGGGTGGAGCAGGACCCGGTCGAGATCGCCGACGGCGTACGCACGGTGCTCGCCCGGCTCGCCGCCCGGCTACCCGGGCCGGTGGCGGGGGTAGGGCTCAGCACCCAGCGCGAGTCGGTCACCCTGTGGGAGACCGCCGGCCACACCGCGGTCGCGCCGCTGCTGAGCTGGCAGGACCGCCGGACCGCCGGGGCCGCGGCCACGCTCGCCCGGTACGCCGACGAGGTGCGCTCGGTGACCGGGCTGCCGCTGGACCCGATGTTCTCCGCCCTCAAACTCCGCTGGCTGCTCGACGCGGCCGACCGGTCCCGGCCGCTCACCGCCGGCACCGTCGACGCGTGGCTGCTCGCCCAGCTCACCGGCGCGCGCCGGGTGGAGCTGGGCAACGCCAGCCGGACCCAGCTGCTCGATATCGAGTCGGCGGCGTGGAGCGGGCGGATGCTCGAGATCTTCGGCATCCCGGCCGAGGTGTTGCCGGAGGTGGTGGTCTCGACCGCGCACTCCGACCCGATCCGGCAGCTCCCGGGGCTCGAAGGGGTGCCGGTCACCGCGGTGCTCGCGGACTCCCACGCCTCCCTGTTCGCCCACGGGCCGGGCCGGTCGCCGGCGGTGAAGGTCACCTACGGCACCGGGTCCAGTGTGATCGGCACCGGAGCGGGCGAGGACCGCTCCGGCCCGCTGGTGCGCACCATCGCCTGGGCCGCGCCGGACCCGCTGCATGCATTCGAGGGGAACATCCTCTCCTCGGGGAGCACCCTGACCTGGCTCGCCCGGCTGCTGAACCTGACGCCGGCCGACCTGGCGGCGCGGGCCCGGCCCTCGGCGGAGCCCGGTGGGCCCGACCTCGTACCCGCCTTCGCGGGCCTGGGCGCACCATGGTGGGACCCTGCCGCGACCGGGACCATCTCCGGGCTCACCCTGGACACCGACGTCGCCCAGCTCGCCTGGGCGGCTCTGGAGTCGATCGCGCTGCAGGTGGAGGACGTGCTCCGGGCCGCCGCGCTGCCGACTGACCTGCCGATCCTGGCCGACGGCGGCGGGGCGGCCAACCCCCGACTGATGCAGTTGCAGGCGGACCTGAGCCAGCGCACCGTGTGGCGCAGCGACACCGCGGAGCTCTCCGCGGTCGGCGCGGCACACCTGGCCGGGCTGTCCGCCGGGGTGTGGGACGACGAGCAGCTGCTCCGGCTCCCGCGCCCGCACACCCCCTTCCATCCAAAGCGCAGCGCCGAGGCGGCCGCGGCGCGGATCGCCCGGTGGCACGACGCCCTCGCGCGAGCGCGACTTCGGCCGCCCGATCGTCACGGACCAGAGGAGCAGTAGATGAGCGAGCAGATCTTCGGAGCCGGGATCTGGCACTTCGCCACGTACGTCGACCGCTACGCGACGGACGGCTACGGCGAGCCCCGCACAGTGCTCGACGCCATCCGGCTCGCCGGCCAGGTGCGCGATCTGTCGGTCGTCGACCTCAACTACCCGTTCTTCGGCGGGGACTTCAGCACCGCCGATGTCCGGGCCGAACTCGACCGGGCCGGCCTCGGCGTCATCGGGATCACCCCCGAGATCTACACCCGGGTGTTCCGGAAGGGCTCCTTCACCAACCCCGACCCCGGCGTACGGGCGCTCGCCCATGAGCTCGTCACCGAGGCCGCGGGTGTGGTGCGCGAGTTCGGCGCCGACTATGTGAAGCTCTGGCCGGGGCAGGACGGCTGGGACTACCCCTTCCAGGTGGACCACGGCGCGTTGTGGAAGTTGTCGCTCGACGGCGTCGGGCAGCTCGCCAGTGAGCACCCCGATCTGCGGTTCGTCATCGAGTACAAGCCGCGCGAGCCGCGGGTCCACATGAGCTTCGACTCGGTGGCGCGGACCCTGCTCGGCATCGAGCGGATCGGTCTGCCCAACGTCGGCATCCTGCTCGACTTCGGCCACGCGCTGTTCGGTGGCGAGTCACCGGCCGACGCCGCCCAGCTCGCCATCGACTATGGCCGGCTCTTCGGCATGGACGTCAACGACAATCTGCGGGGCTGGGACGACGACATGGTCGCCGGTACGATCCACCCCACGGAGCTGTTCGAGTTCTTCTGGGTGCTGGAGAAGAACGGCTGGCACGGGGCGTGGCAACTCGACCAGTTCCCGTTCCGGGAGGACAGCGTCGAGGCGGCAAACCTCGCGATCGACTTCCTGAAGCGGGTCCAGGCCGGGCTCTCCCGCCTGGACCGCGCGGCGCTCGCCGAGGCGCAGGCGAATCACGACGCTCTCACCGCGCTCGCCATCGCGCAGGCCGCACTCTACGGATAGCTAGACTGTCCGGCGCAGGGGTGTTCACCGAAGGGCGGGCGTGTGGTCGACAATCAGTCCCATCGTCCACCGGCGGTCGAGCGCCTCGGCATGCTGGCGAAGGTGGCGCGCATGTATCACGAGCACGGCCTGCGCCAGCCGGAGATCGCGGCGCGGCTGCACCTGTCGCAGTCGCGGGTCTCGAGGATGCTCAAGCAGGCGACCGAGGTCGGGATCGTGCGGACGGTGGTGGTCCCGCCGCTCGGTGTCCACGTCGACCTCGAGGACGCGATCCAGGAGCGTTACGGACTCACCGACGTGGTCATCGTCGAGGTGCCCGGGGAGGGCGACGCCGCCCTGCTGGCCGCCCTCGGCAGGGCCGGCGGGAGCTATCTGGAGGCCACCCTCACCGGCTCCGACCGGATCGGGATCTCGTCCTGGTCGGCCACCCTGCTCTCGACCGTCGACTCGATGCAGCCCCGCAGCGTGCGCAGCGCGGTCGAGGTGGTGCAGTTGATCGGCGGCGTGGGGTCGGCCAACGTCCAGGTCCAGGCCACCCACCTCGCCGACCGGCTCGCCCAGGTCACCGGCGCCGACGTGAAGTTCCTCCCGACTCCCGGGGTGGTGGCGTCCACACAGATCCGCGACGCGCTGCTCGCGGACCCGGCCATCGCCGACGTCGCCAGCCGGTGGGACACGCTCACGGTCGGCCTGGTCGGGGTCGGCAGCCTGGAGCCGTCGCCGCTGCTCGAATCCTCCGGCAACGTGGCGCCGCGCGCCGACCGCGACGCGCTGCGCGCGGTCGGCGCGGTCGGCGACGTGTGCCTGAGATTCTTCGACGCCGACGGGGGGCTCGTCGACGCGGGCCTGCACGACCGGGTCGTCGGCATCGGCAGCGAGGCGCTGCGCCGGATCCCCCGCATCGTCGCCATCGCCGGTGGAGCGCGCAAGCTGACTGCGATCCGCGCGGCCGCGGCCGGCGGCTGGATCCATGTGCTCGTCACCGATCTCGCGACCGGGCGGGCACTGCTGGAGCCGCCGCCGGCGGGGTAGCGCCGGACGTGCCCGCGGCGGGTTCGGCGGGATCCGCTACGCCGCGGGGGCATCCTCACCCTCGGCGGAGCCCAGCAGCTGCCCCAGGCAGTCCCGCAGCGCCTCACCGCCGGGTCGCCCGCCACCCCAGGTCAGCGCCGCGACCGCGGCCTCGGCCGGCCGGTCGAGGTAGCGGCCCAGGGCAGCCGCGACTCCGGGCTCGTCGGTCGCCACCCCGGCGGCCACCGCGGCGGCGACGAACTGGGTCCAGCCCGGTTCATGGTCCATCAGGTCCCGGACGGTCGCTGCGGAGGACAGCGCGGGCGCCGCCGGGGTCGGATCGGCCACCCGCCACTCGTGCGCACCATGCCCCACCCGGACCGGGTCCGGTGCGCCGGGGACGTGGACGGTGGCGTGCGTGCCGACCGGCACCCGTACCCGCAACGTCAGCTGGCCGTCGCCGCGCTCCCAGTCGACCGCCGCCTCCCCGTACGGGGTGAGATGGCGCGCACCGGCCGACTGGAGCCATCGTCCGGGGACCGGCCGGACCAGCAGCTCCCGGTAGCCGGACGCGGCCGGGGCCAACCCCGCCACCCGCCGGTGTAGCCAGTCGGCGACCGCGCCGAGAGCATAGTGGTTGAACGAGGTCATCTCGCCCGGGTTGATGCTCCCGTCGGGCAGCATGCTGTCCCACCGTTCCCACACCGTGGTGGCCCCCATGGTCACCGGATACAGCCAGGACGGGCACCCGGTCTGGGCCAGCAACCGGTACGCCACGTCCACGTGCCCGGTGTCGGTCAGCGCATCGGCCACCAGCGGAGTACCGACGAACCCGGTGCTGATCCGGAAGCCGGCCCGGCGCACCAGGTCGGCCAGGCGGGCGCCGGCACGCGCCCGCAACGCCTGCGGCATCAGGTCCCAGACCAGCGCCAGTGCGTATGCGGTCGGGGTGTCGCTGAGGACCCGGCCGCCCGGGGTCAGGTACTCGGCAACGAACGCTTCCCGTACCTCCGCCGCCAGCTCGGCGTACCGGGCGGCGACATCGGGCTCGCCGAGCAGCTCGGCGGCCTCGGCGACGATCGAGGCGGAGCGCGCCAGGTGGGCGGTGGCGATCACGTCCGGGTCGGTGCGGGCCTGGAACGGCGCGTCCGGCGGGGCGGTGGGATCGAGCCAGTCACCGAACTGGAATCCGCCGGCCCAGACCCGTCGCGGGCCGGCCAGGGCAGCGACCCGGTCCACCCAGGCACGCATACTCGGCAGCTGCCGGGCGAGTAAGCCCAGGTCGCCGGTGCGTTGGTAGAGCTGCCACGGCACGATGGTGGCGGCGTCGCCCCAGGCCGCCGCCGGCTGGCTGAAGGGGAGGATATCCGGCACCACGAACGGCACGGTGCCGTCCGGGTACTGGTCCGCGGCGAGGTCGGCCAGCCACGACGACAGGAATCCGGCCGCGTCGAAGAGAAAACTGGCGCTGGGGGAGAAGACCTGGATGTCGCCGGTCCACCCCAGCCGTTCGTCCCGCTGTGGACAGTCGGTGGGCAGGTCGAGGAAGTTGCCGCGTGCGCTCCACACCACGTTCTCGTGGAACCGGTCGAGCAGCGGCTCGGACGATTCGAACCAGCCGGTCCGGCGCAGGTCGCTACCGAGGACCACCGCGGTGATGTCGTCAGCGGAGAGCTCGGTCACCCCGATCACCTCGGCGTACCGGAAGCCGTGGCAGGTCAGGGTCGGCTCCAGCACCACCTCGTCCGGGCCGGCGAGGAGATAGCTGTCGGTGGCCCGGGCGGTCCGTAGCGGACGTACCCCCAGCTCGCCGTCCTCGAGTACCTCCGCGTGCCGGACCACGATCTCGTGCCCCGATTGGTGGCCGCGGACCCGCAGCCGGACCCAGCCGACCAGATTCTGTCCGAAGTCGACAAGGGTGGCCCCGGACGGCGACCGGAACACCTGCTCGGCCGGCAAGGTCTGGGTGACCCGGACCGGCGGCCCTTCCGGCGCCACCAGCGCATCGAGGTCGCCCGGCACCTCCTCGACCGGACCTTCCGGGGCGGTGCGCGTGGCTAGCCGCAGGTCGGTGCGCTGCCCGTCATAGAGATCGTCGGCGAGCACCTCGCTCTCGTAGGCGGTCCAGGAGCCGTCGGTGGCGAGCACGTGGACGGCGCCGTCGGCGGTGGTCACCTCCAGCTGGGCGAGCAGCGCGAGCCGGTCACCGTAGCGGGCGCGCTCGCCGAGGAAGCCCAACCGGCCGCGGTGCCAGCCGTTGCCCAGCAGCACCGCCAGCTGGTTGTCGCCCGGCCGGAGCAGGCCGGTCACGTCGTAGGTCTGGTACCGCAGCCGGTGCCGGTAGCTGGTCCAGCCCGGCGCCAGCACCTCGTCGGTCACCGGCTGGCCGTTGAGCTCGGCCCGGTAACAGCCGTGGGCGGTGGCGTAGAGCCGTGCCCGTACCACCTCGGCGGGGACGGTCAGGGTGCCGCGCAGGATCGGAGCCGGCCGGTCCAGGCCGCCGATGCCCTGGGGGCTCACGAATCGGGCCCGCCAGTCGGCCGGTGCGAGCAGCCCGGTCTCTACTGTGGCCGGGTCGCTCCAGTCGGTCCAGGTCTCGCCGCTGCGTACCCGTACCCGGACGGTGGCCGACTCGCGGGAGGTCAGCGGCGGCCCGGGCCACGGTACGAGCACCTGGTCGGGGGAGTCGACCCGGAACCGTTGCGGCGACTGGCCGGCCCGGGTCATCTCGATCTCGTACCCGTCCTGCCGGAAGTCGGGTGGGAGCTCCGCCGATTCGGTGGGTGAGAGCTGCCACGACAGCCGGGGCGCGCGGGCGCCGGTGCCGAGCACCGGCCCGGCGCCGGTGTGGTGCTCGAACCGGGGCGGGGTGGGGGTGGCTGCGGTCAGTGGCATGGATGTCCCTCACTCGCGGGTATGAAACGTTTCAAGCATACCCTGGCGAGCGCCGTGGCCAGGTCAGTGGGACCACCGATCCTGGTCACCGACCTGGATCCGGCTCGGACCGCCCGTCGGGTTACAGCGCGGCCGAGAGCGCCTTCACCGGCATCTTCAGATCTGTCAGCAGCTCCAGATCCTGGGTGGCGGGGCGGCCGAGCGTGGTGAGGTAGTTCCCGACGATCACGGCGTTGACGCCGCCCAGCAGGCCGTCCCGGGTGCCCAGGTCGCCCAGGGTGATCTCCCGGCCGCCGGCGTACCGCAGGATGGTGCGGGGCAGCGCCAGCCGGAAGGCGGCGATCGCCCGCAAGGCGTCCTTCGGGTCCAGCACCGGCTGCTCCGAGAGCGGCGTGCCGGGGCGGGGGTTGAGGAAGTTCAGCGGCACCTCATGCGGGTCGAGTTCGGCCAGCTGGGCGGCGAACTCCGCCCGCTGCTCGACGCTCTCGCCGAGGCCGAGGATGCCGCCGCAGCAGACCTCCATACCCGACTCCCGGACCATCCGCAGGGTGTCCCACCGCTCCTCCCAGCTGTGGGTGGTGACCACCTCGGGGAAGTGGGAGCGGGCGGTTTCCAGGTTGTGGTTGTACCGGTGGACGCCGATCGCCACCAGCTCGTCGACCTGGTCCTGGGTGAGCATGCCGACCGAGGCGGCCACCTGGATGTCCACCGCGTCATGGATCGCCTTCACGCCGTCGCGTAGCTGCGCCATCAGCCGGTCGTCCGGCCCGCGGACAGCGGCGACGATGCAGAACTCGGTGGCGCCGGTGGCCGCGGTCTGCTTCGCCGCCTCGACCAGCGACGGGATGTCCAGCCACACTGCCCGGACCGGGGAGCTGAACAGGCCGGACTGGGAACAGAAATGGCAATCTTCTGGGCAGCCACCGGTCTTGAGGGAGATGATCCCTTCGACCTCGACCTCCGGGCCGCACCAGCGCATCCGGACCTCGTGGGCCAGTTCCAGCGCCGCCGGCACCCGATCATCGGGGAGCCGCAACACCTCCAGCACCGAGGCCTCGTCCAGCCCGGTGCCCTGCTCCAGGACCTGCGTACGCGCGTGATCAAGGACGTCTGGCATGCCCGCAGCCTACCGGCCGCCCGCCGGGTGGGCACACCACCACCGAGGTCGGGCGGTCAAGTAACGTACGTAGCGCCCCGTACCCGACGCCGGCGCGCGATGAGGAGTGGAGATGACCTCGGCTTTCCCCGCCCGCCGTAGCCGCCGGTGGTGGTTGCGGTGACGATCTGGCTGCAGCGACTGGAGCGGCGGGCCACGCTGCGAGCCCGGGCCGGGCTGACCCGGCATCTGCGCCCCCGGCGCTCGGCCGAGGAGGTCATCGACCTGGCCGGCAACGATTACCTGGGGCTGTCGCGGCACCCGGAGGTGGTGGCGGCGGCGATCGACGGGCTCACCGGGTACGGGTTGGGCGCCACCGGCTCCCGGTTGGTACGCGGAACCACTGAGCTGCACACCGCGCTGGAGGCGGACCTGGCCGGTTGGCTCGGGGCCGAACAGGCGCTGGTCTACTCGTCGGGATATCTGGCGAACCTGGGGGCCTTGACGGCGTTGGCTCAGCCCAAGGCGGTCTTCATCCTTGATCAACACGCGCACGCCTCGCTGGTGGACGGCTGCCGGTTGGCCGGCGCCGAGACGGTGGTGACGCCGCACTGCGACCTGGCCGCGGTGGTGACGGCGCTGGCGGAGGCGGCCGGGCGGCCCACCGTGGTGGTGACCGAGTCGGTCTTCTCGGTCGATGGTGACGCCGCGCCGTTGTCCGCGCTGCACCAGGCGGCCCGCGAGCACGGGGCGCTGCTGCTGATCGACGACGCGCATGGGCTGGGGGTGCTGGGCCCGGCCGGAGCGGGCGGTGCGGCGGCGGCTGGGCTGGCCGGTGAACGCGACGTGGTCGTGACCGCCACCCTGTCGAAGGCGTTGGGCGCCGCCGGGGGCGTGGTGGCCGGGCCGGCGGCGTGGATCCGGCACCTGATCGAGACCGGCCGGACCTTCATCTACGACACCGCGCTGGCACCCCCGGTGGTGGCCGGTGCCCGTACCGCCCTGCGGTTGGCCCGGAAGGACGACGCCCGGCGGGACGAATTGCGGCAGCGGGCGGGGCACGCCGCCGAGCGGCTGCGCGGCGCCGGGTTGCCGACCACGGTGCCCGCCGCCGGGGTGGTGTCGGTCGAGGCCGCGGACGCCGAGTCGGCCTCGGCCTGGGCGGCGGCCTGCCGGGAGCGCGGCGTGTCGGTGGGATGTTTCCGGCCGCCCTCCACACCCGATCACCGGTCGCGGCTGCGGCTGACCGTGAACGCGAGCCTCTCGGCGGCGGAGTTCGACGCCGCCCTCGATGTGATTGTGGCGTGCGCCCCGTGAGCCGGGACGACCCGGTGTGGAGCGACCCGGCCTGGGCCGATCTGCACGGGCCGGTGCTGGTCACCGGCACCGACACCGGGGTCGGCAAGACGGTGGTGACCGCGGCGATCGCCGCCGCCGCCACCGCGGCAGGCCGCCGGGTGGCGGTCGTCAAACCGGCCGAGAGCGGCGTCGAGGACGGCGCCCCCGGCGACATCGCCGAGGTGGTGCGGCTCGCCGCCCCGGCCACTGCGCTTACCCTCACCGAGTACCCGGATCCGTTGGCGCCGTTGATCGCCGCCCGGGTGGCGCAGGCGGCCCCGCTGGCTCTCTACGACGTCGTCGACTCGATCCGAACTCAGGTCAAGCAGCATGACCTGGTGCTGGTGGAGGGCGCGGGTGGGTTGTTGGTGCCGATGGGGGTACGCCCGTCGGGGGAGCCGTGGACGGTGGCCGATCTGGGGTTGCTGCTGGGGGCGAGCGCGGTGGTGGTGACCAGGGCGGGGCTCGGCACGCTGAACCACACCGCGTTGACCATGGAGGCGCTGGAGCGGCGAGCATTGCCGGCATGTGCGGTGATCGGGGCGTGGCCGGCCCAGCCGGAGGCGGTGCACTGGACCAACCTGTCGGAGCTGCGGCCCCGGCTGGCCGGGGTGGTGCCGGAGGGGTCGAGCCGGCTTGCCCCCGGCGTCTTTCAGCGCTCGGCGCCGGGCTGGCTCACGCCCCAGCTGTTCGGGGTGCTCGACGACTGGCGAGTCTGGATCGAAGAGATCGACTGACATCGCCTACCGTCCACCGTGTCAGCTGGTGATCTTGGACGGCGGACGGGGCATACTGGGCCCCCGATACATGGCCTACGAGACCTGCGAGCGCAAACGGAGCAGTTGGAGCCGGCGACAGGCCGTTCGCGCTGGCACTCCTGTCACCGCCAGACGCGCGCGGCAGCTGGTCTCGGCGGGCCGGGACTTGCCCAAGAGATCGCGCCCTGACGGGAGTTCACCCAGGTCACGGGGTTGTCCAACGCGCCAAGCGGGCGGGCGGCCGGCAACAATCAGCGGAGCGTCGGGGGCCATATCGGTTCCGATTGTCGGCGCCGTCGAGCCGCCAACACTGCTCCGTTTGTGCTCGCAGGTCTCGTAGGCCACGTAACAGGGCCTGCGTCCGCCGCTCCCACTTAGTCGGGCACCAGAGCGGCGTCCACTAGGCACCTCCCACCAGCAGCGTGTCCGGCATCCGGAACGAGAGGTTGTCCGGGCACCAGGGGGAACGGTGGACTCGTACCCGGCGCAGCAACGGCGCGGTCTCGGCCACCACCACCGTCGCCTCCATCCGGGCCAACTGGGCGCCGAGGCAGCGGTGGGCGCCGGCGCCGAACGCCAGGTGGCGACGGGAGCCGCGCTGACCGGGGAGGAACTGCTCCGGCTTCTCGGTTACCGCCGGGTCGCGACCGGCCGCGGCGAGCCACAGCACCACGCTGGCGCCGGCCGGTATCGTCACCCCGGCGAGTTCGGTGTCGTGGGCGGCGACCCGCCGCCAGGTCACGATCGGCGGCTCTAGGCGCAGACCCTCCTCCACCACCTCGGCGGCGGCCAGGTCGCCGGCGACCAGCTTCCGCAGCACCGCCGGCTCCTGGGCGAGCCGGTCGAGCAGCAGGGTCAGGAACTGGGAGGTGGTCTCCTGGCCGGCGACGAGCAGGAAGAACAACGCCCCGACGGTGGTGTCCGGGCTGAGCCCTTCGGCGCGGGCGTGGTCGCGCAGCCGTCCGACCATGCCGCCAGCGCTCGCGGCGCACTCCCGCAGTAGCTCGTGGTAACGGCCGACCACCTCGGCGAGCGCGACCTGCCGGTCGGCCGAG
Organism: Natronosporangium hydrolyticum; assembly: GCF_016925615.1. Taxonomy (NCBI): domain Bacteria; kingdom Bacillati; phylum Actinomycetota; class Actinomycetes; order Micromonosporales; family Micromonosporaceae; genus Natronosporangium; species Natronosporangium hydrolyticum. Next base: position 3,250,724 of record NZ_CP070499.1, on the reverse strand, counting down.
AGCGGCGCCCAGAACAGCTCCAACGCTGCCCGGGAGAAGTCCTTGACCACGGTGGTCTGGGAGTCGGGTAGCGCCACCAGCCGGGCCAGCACCAGCAGCGGCAGGTCGGCGGCGAGTTCGGCGTACAGGTCGAGCTGGTCGCCGGCGCGCAGCCGGCGGGTCAGCTCGGCCACCCGTCGCCGGACCACGCCGGTCAGCCAGGGCTGCTGCTCGGCGACCCGGGCCGGGTGCAGCGCGTCGGCCACGATCGCCCGGATGCCGGGATGGCTGGGCAGGCCGTTGTTGGCCAGGGTGGGCGGTAGCCGGAAGCCGTGTCGGGCGAGGATCCGCAGCGCCGCCACCGGGATCGGAGTGATCGCGTCGAGCGCGTTGTCGGGCCGGAACGTCACCGGGTCGGCGAGCACGGCACGCACCAGCTCGTGCCCGGCGACCACCACCTGGTCACGGCCGGTGTGATCGACGGTGACCGCCACCGCGGGCCGCGGTGCCGGCACCTCCCAGCTGCGGAACAGCACGACGGTACGGTACGCGGTCCGGCCCGGGCGGTGGTCGGTGGACCCGGCCGGACGCGGCCGGACGCGGTCTGGGAGCGGTCCCGGCGGTCGGTAGGGTCGGTAGGCATGACGGACGCCCCTCTTGATCTTGACGCGCTGGTGGCGAAGCTCACCCTGGAACAGAAGGTCCGCCTGCTCAGCGGGGCGGACTGGTGGACCCTGGCCCCGGAGCCGGCGGTCGGGCTGCGGGCGATGGCGCTCTCCGACGGCCCGGTCGGGGTGCGCGGCACCCGGCACGACGAGACCGACCCGTCGGCGAACGCCCCCTCGGCGAGCGCGATCGCCGCCAGCTGGGACGTCGACCTGGTCGCCGACCTGGCCCGGTTGTTGGCCGCCGAGGCCCGCCGCAAAGAGGTCGACGTGGTGTTGGGGCCCACCATCAATCTGCACCGTAGCCCGCTGGGCGGCCGGCACTTCGAGTGCTACTCAGAGGACCCGTGGCTCACCTCGGTGCTCGGCACCGCGTACGTGGTGGCGTTGCAGGCGTGCGGGGTGGGCGCGACGCCGAAGCACTACGTCGCCAACGACTCCGAGACCGACCGGTTCACCGTGGACGTCCGGGTCGACGAGCGGACCCTCCGGGAGGTCTATCTACGACCATTCGAGGAGATGGTCTGCCGCGGCGGCGCTTGGCTGGTGATGGCCGCGTACAACAGCGTCAACGGCACCACCATGACCGAGCATCCGCTGCTGGCGGAGCCGCTGAAGGGGGAGTGGGGCTTCGACGGCGTGGTTGTCTCGGACTGGTTCGCCGCGCGTACCACGGTGGCGGCCGGCAACGGTGGGCTGGACCTGGCGATGCCGGCGGACAACTCACCGTGGGGCGACGAGCTGGTGGCGGCGGTGCGCGCGGGCACGGTCGACGAGCGGGCGGTCGACGACAAGGTGCGGCGGCTGTTGCGGTTGGCCAGCCGGGTCGGGGCGTTGGCCGGGGCGCCGGCGGCGCTGGCACCGCCGCGGGTCGAGGCCGCGCCGTTGCTGCGTCGGCTGGCCAGCGCCGGGTCGGTGCTGCTGACCAACCGGGATGAGCTGCTGCCGCTGCGGGCCGAGCAGCTGTCCCGGGTGGCGGTGCTCGGCCCGCATGCGGCGGCGGCCCGGACCCAGGGCGGCGGCAGCTCGGAGGTGCACCCGGGGTATGTGGTCTCGCCGTTGGCCGGGGTGCGGGCGGCGCTGGCCGGCGTCGCGGAGGTGACTCATGTGGCCGGCACCCGGCTCGCCGAAGGGCTGGAACCGGTGGCGCCGCCGCTGGTGTCCATCCCGACCACCGGCGAGCCGGGGCTGTTGGTGGAGCTGCTCGCCGCCGACGGCACGGTGCTCAAGACCGAGCACCGGCGGGCGGGGCGGCTTCGCTACACCTCCGGAGATCTGCCCGACGGGGTGGCGCGGCTGCGGGCCAGCACCCGGCTGTGCGCCGACGAGCCGGGGCAGTGGCGGTTCGGCTTCCGGGGGGTCGGCGAGTTTACGCTGGCGGTGGCCGGCGAGACCGTCTTCGACGAGGGCGCCTATCCAGCGGATCTGAACCTGGTGGACGCCTTCCACGAGCCGCCGGAGCGGGCGGTCAGCAGGACCCTCGACGACGGTGAGACGGTCGAGCTGACGCTCACCTACGAGATCCCGGTCGGCGCCCCCGCCACCCTGTGCATGCTCGGCTTCGAACGGCCGCCGTACGACCCGGCCGCCGAGCAGGCCCGGGCGGTCGCGGCGGCGGCGCAGTCCGACGTGGCGGTGGTCGTGGTGGGCACCACCGAACAGGTCGAGAGCGAGGGCGCTGATCGCCGTTCGCTGCGGCTGCCGGGCGACCAGGACGCACTGGTCCGGGCGGTGGCGGAGGCGAACCCTCGTACCGTGGTGGTGGTCTGCGCCGGCAGCCCAGTGGAGCTGCCGTGGCGCGACCAGGTCGGGGCGGTGCTGCTGACCTGGTTCGGTGGTCAGGAGTTGGGCGACGCGGTGGCGGATCTGCTGCTGGGGGTGGCCGAGCCAGGTGGCCGGTTGCCGACCAGCTGGCCGGCGACCGAGGCGGATGTGCCGGTGCTGACCACCACCCCGGAGCAGGGTCAGCTGCCCTACCCCGAGGGCATCCACATCGGATATCGGGCGTGGCTGCGGTCCGGCCGCGAGCCGGCCTTCCCGTTCGGGTACGGCCTGGGCTACACCAGTTGGGAGTATGAGTCGTTGCGGGTGGTGGGCACGACGGCGGTGGTGACGCTGCGCAACACCGGCCGGCGCGCCGGCAAGGAAGTCGTCCAGGCGTATCTGTCCCGTCCAGATAGTTCGGTGGAGCGGCCGGTCCGCTGGCTCGCCGGGTTCGCGGTGGCGAACGCCGAGCCGGGTCAGCAGGTCTCGGTGGAGGTGCCGCTGGACCCGTACGGCTTCGGCTACTGGTCAGTGGCGCAGCATCGGTGGGTGACCGAGCCGGGTGAGTTCACATTGTCGGTCGGCCGCAACGTAGGGGACACCCCGCTGACGTCGACGGTGAGCGCACCAGTGTCGGGTAGCTGACCCGCCAGGCTGGGGTGGTGGCTGCGAGTAGATATTGTGTTCTATCGTTCGGCGGTGGTGTCTACACACGGTGAAACGGCCCGGGCGTGATCTCGATCGCCCTGTTGGGGCCGGTGGCGGTGCACGACGGCGAGCGTGACCTCACCCCTGGCCCCGCGAAGCACCGAGCGTTGTTGGCCGGGCTGGCGCTCAACGTCGGGTCACTGACGACTGTGGAGCGTCTGGTGGCAGTGATCTGGGGCGACGCTCCGCCGCGCTCGGCCGAGTCGGTGCTCCGGGTGTATGTCAGCGCGCTGCGCCGGCTGCTCGGCGCGGATCTGATCAAGACGGTGCCCGGCGGCTATCAGCTACTGGCCGACCCGGAGCAGGTCGACGTGTGGCGGTTCGAACAGCTGCTAGGCCAGGCGCGCCAGTGCGCCCCCGACCAGCCGGCGGCGGCGAGTGCGCTGCTGGCCGACGCGCTGGCGCTGTGGCGCGGCGAGCCGGTGGCCGATCTCGACTCCGACGAGCTGCGCCGCGGCGATGCGGCGCGCCTGACCGAGCTGCGGCTCGCGGCCATCGCCGAGCGGATCGACCTCGACCTGCGGATCGGGCGCCACCAGGAGCTCACCGGTGAGCTGCGCCGGCTGGTCGCCGAGCAGCCGCTGCGGGAGCGGGCGTGGGCGCAGTTGGTGATCGCCCTGCACCGGTCGGGTCGGCGTTCCGAGGCGTTGGCCACTTACCAGCAGGCCCGGCAGACCCTCGTCACCGAGCTGGGGTTGGAGCCGGGCGTGGAGCTGCGGCAGGCGCACGACCAGGTGCTCGCCGACACCGGCGAGCAGGCGGCGCCGGCGGCCCCGGAGCAACCTGAGCTCCGGGTGCCGCGGGAGCTTCCGCCCGACATCAACGACTTCACGGGTCGGGGCCAGGCGCTGGCCTGGGTGGCCGGGGCCCTCGCCACGGCCGAAACGGCGCCGGTGCATCTGGTGTTGCACGGTCCCGGCGGTGTCGGCAAGTCCACCGTGGCGATCCGGGCGGCCCGGTCGCTCGCCGACCGGTTCCCGGGCGGGGCGCTCTACGTCGACCTGCTCGGGGGCGGGGACGGTCCGCTGCCGCCGGCGAGCGCGCTGGCGAGCCTGCTGCGATCGCTGCTCGGCCCGCACGCCACCCTGCCGGACGAATTGGCCGACCGGGCCCAGCTGTTCCGGACCCTGCTGGATGGCCGTCGGGCCCTGGTGCTGCTGGACCAGGCTCACGACGAGACCCAGGTCCGGCCGCTGCTGGCCGCAGCTCCTGGCTGCGCCACGCTGATCACCAGCCGGTCCGGCCTGGCCGGGCTCGCCGCCGCAGCCGCCTACCAGCTGGACACCCTGCCCACCAAGGAGTCGATGACCCTGCTGGCGCAGGTAGCCGGGGCGCAGCGGGTGGCGGCGGAGCCGGCGGCGGCCGAGCAGATCGTCGAACTCTGCGGCGGCCTGCCGCTCGCGGTGCGGATAGCCGGTGCCCGGCTGGCCCGCCGGGCGGGCTGGAGCCTGGGTTACCTGGCCGGCCGGCTAGCCGATGAGCATCGCCGGCTCGACGAGCTGGCAGCCGGCGACCTCGCGGTCCGCGGCAGCATCGCGCTCGGCTATCACGGTCTCGCCGAGCCGGAGCAGCAGCTGTTCCGCCGGCTGGGGCTGCTCAGCGCGCCCGATCTCGCCCCCTGGACCGCCGCGGTCCTGCTCGCCGGTGCCGAGCCCACGCCAGCCGTCGAGACGCGCGCCGAACAGATCCTGGAGACGCTGGTCGACTCCGGGCTGCTGCAGCCGCTCGGGGTCGACGTGGCCGGGCAGCCCCGGTACCGCTGTCACGACCTGACCCGCTTGTTCGCCCGGGAACAGTCCACCGACGAGCCGGCGGACCCGTTGTGGCGGGCGTTGTCCCGGCGGGTGTTGCGGCTTAGTCGCCGGGCCCGGGCCCAGCTGCTGCCCGCCGAACCCGGCAGCGGCGAGACCACCCGGCTCGCCGAACCGGCGCTGCAGGTCGGCAGCCGGCAGATCCGGGAGGCCGCGGACTGGCTGACCGCAGAGCGGGGGCTGCTGGTGGCCACCGTGGCCGACCTGCATCAGGCGGGGTGGCACGAGGCGGCCTGGCGGCTGGCGTTCTACCTGGCGCCGTACCTCGCCTCCCGGTCGCAGCTGGAGGAGTGGCGGCGCACCCATGAGCTGGGGTTGGCGGCTGCCCGGGCGGCGGAGCACCGCCGGGGGATGGCGCTGATGCTGCGCGGCATCGGCGACCTGCACCGGGTCGAGCGGCGGCTGCCGGAGGCGGCCGACGCGCTGCGGGAGAGCCTGCACCGGTTGACTGAGCTCGGCGACCGGGCAGAGGAGGCGCGCACCCGGTGCCGGCTGGGGTGGGCCGAGCTGGCCGCCGCCGAGCTGGTCGGCGCTGAGGTGTGCTTCGAGGGCGCGGTGGAGACCTTCGTCCGCCACAACGACCTCCGCGGCTGCGCCGATGCCTGGCGAGGCCTGGCGGAGGTGCAGCGGCGCCGGCGGCAACTGTGGGAAGCGGCCGACTTCCTGCAGCGCAGTGTCGACGGCTACCGGCAGCTGGGGGATCCCCGGGGGGAGGCCGAGACGCTGCGGGAACTCGCCGATGTGCAGCTCGAGCAGGGGTCGCCGGGGCAGGCGCGGGTCAGTGTGGAGCGCGCGGCGGCCACGTTGCGCCGGCTCGGCGACCCGCTCGCCGAGGCCCGCGTGGCGGTGACCCGCGCCCGGCTCTGCCTCGCCGAGAGCGACGCCGAGGCCGCCCGGGTCGCGGCCGGTCACGCCCGGCAGATCTTCGCCGACCACAGTGACCAGGCTGGGCTGGCCGCGGTGGCGGAGCTCGGCCTCGTCGACGCCACCGCTCCCGGCGGTGCGCAGGAGCAGCAGCTCGCGGCGCCGGACTGATAAGGTCGGCGACTGTGCGCCTCTGGTATGAGCAGCCGGCCACCGACTGGGAGCGGGAGGCGCTGCCGATCGGCAACGGCGCGCTCGGCGCGATGGTCTTCGGTGGCGTAGCTGCCGAACGGCTGCAGCTCAACGAGAAGACACTGTGGACCGGCGGCCCCGGTTCGGCCGAGGGTTATCAGCACGGCGACTGGCCGCCGCCCGGGCGGCCAGGGGTGCTCCCCGAGCTCCGCCGCCGCCTCGACGAGGTGGGTGAGCTCCCGCCGGACGAGGTCGCCGAACTGCTCGGCCAGCCCCGCCTCGGCTACGGCGCCTACCAGCCCCTCGCCGACCTGTGGCTCCACTTCCCCGAGCCGGCCGGGCAGGTCACCGGCTACCGGCGCGAGCTGGACCTCACCGACGCGGTGGCCCGGGTCCGGTATACCGCCGATGGGGTCACCCACCATCGGGAGTATCTCGCCAGCCACCCCGCCGGGGTGATCGCCGGCCGGGTCTGGGCCGACCAGCCAGGGTCGGTGACCCTGACCGTGCGGCTCGCCGCGGGGCCGCTCGGCGCCGCCACCACCGTCGGCCAACGGGGCATCCGGCTGCGGGGGGAACTCCCCGACAACCGGCTCCGGTACGAAGCACAGCTGCGCCTGCACGTGGTCGGCGGCGCGGTCACCGAGGCGGCGGGCGAGATCCGGGTCAGCGGAGCCGACGAGGTGATCCTGTGGTTGGCCGCCGGCACCGACTACGCGGCCACCTACCCCGACTATCGGGGCGAGGATCCGGCCCCCCGGGTCGGCCGGACGATCGAGGCCGCCGCCGGGCAGCCGTACCCGACGCTGCGCGGCGCCCATCTCGCCGACTACCAGCAGCTCGCCGGCCGGGTCAGCCTCGACCTCGACGCGCCGCCGCCCAACCTGCCCACCGACGAGCTGGTGCGGCGGCACGGCGACCACACCGCCGACCCGGCGGCCGAGCGGGCGCTCGCCGCTCTCCACTTCGCGTACGGCCGCTACCTGTTGATCTCGTCGTCGCGTGTCGGCTCGCTGCCGGCGAACCTGCAGGGGGTGTGGAACGACTCCGCCACCCCCGCCTGGAGCGCCGACTACCACCTCAACATCAACCTGCAGATGTGTTACTGGCCGGCCGAGGTCACGAACCTCGCGGAGACCGCGCCGCCGCTGCACGAGTTCATCGACGCGCTGCGGGCGCCGGGCCGGGTCACCGCCCGGGAGATGTTCGACAGCGACGGCTGGGTGGTGCACGACGAGACCACCCCGTGGGGCTTCACCGGAGTCCACGACTGGCCCACCGCGTTCTGGTTCCCGGAGGCGGGGGCGTGGCTGTGCCGGCACCTGTGGGAGCACTATCTGTTTACTCACGACAGTGAGTTCCTCCGGCACCGGGCCTGGCCGGTGCTGGCTGAGACAGTGGAGTTCTGGCTCGCCAACCTCCACATCGACGCCACCACCGACACCCTGCTCGTCTCGCCCAGCTACTCTCCCGAACACGGCCCGTACACCGCCGGGGCGGCGATGTCGCAGCAGCTGGTGGCCGATCTGTTCCGGGCCACGCTGGCGGCCGCCGCCGAGTTGGCGATCGACCCGCCGGCCGGCCTCGCGGACGCTGCCGGCCGGCTGGCGCCGGGTCTGCGGATCGGCGCCTGGGGTCAGCTGCAAGAGTGGCGGGCCGACCGGGACGACCCGGCCGACGAGCATCGGCACGTCTCCCACCTTTACGCGCTCCACCCGGCCGACCAGATCTCCCCGCTGGCCGAGCCGGAGCTGGCGCGGGCGGCGGAGGTGTCGCTCGACGCCCGCGGGGACGGCGGGACCGGCTGGAGCAAGGCCTGGAAGATCAGCTTCTGGGCCCGGTTGCGCGACGGCGACCGGGCGCACCGGATGCTCACCGCGCTGCTCCGCGAGTGCACCCTGCCCAACCTGTTCGACATCCACCCGCCCTACCAGCTCGACGGCAACCTCGGCGCGGTGGCGGGCGTCGCCGAACAGCTGCTACAGAGCCACCGGGGAGTGCTGGACATCCTGCCGGCGCTGCCGACGGCGTGGCCGGCCGGTCGGGTCACCGGGCTCCGCGCCCGGGGTGGGGTAACTGTAGACATCGCCTGGCGCGACGGCGCGCCGACCGAGGTGACGTTGCTGCCCGACCGGACCGGGGCGCTGACCATCCGCTGCCCGCTCCTGCCGGAGCAGCCGCTGCGGCGGCTCGACACCGGTGAGCAGGTGCCCCTTCGGCCGGGCGAGCTGGGTGGCTGGCGGGGCACGGTCGAGGCGGGGCGCCGCTACCGGATCGGTGGCCCGGCCACGCCGCCACCGGCCGATCAGGCGCCCGCGGCGAGGTAGTCGGCGAAGCGGGTCGGCGGCCGCCCGGTGACCCGGGCGACATCGTCGGCGAGCAGATCCAGCTCACCAGCGGCGATCGCGGCGTACGAGGTGACCCAACCGGTCACCTCCCACTCCGGTGCCCCGAAGCGGGCCCGTGACTCGTACGCCTCCGGCAGGGTCTCCGGGTGGTAGCTGATGTCCCGGCCGGTCGCCCGGGACAGCTCCGCGGCGACCGCAGCCATGGTCAGCAGCTCCGGCCCGGTCAGGTCATAGCTCTGGCCGTCGTGCCGGCCGTCGCCGGCGAGTAGCACCGTCGCCGCGACCGCGGCGACATCGTCGCGCGCCACCGGCGCGAACCGGCCATCCCCGGCCGGGCCCCGGATCACCCCGGCCCGGTCCGGGAAGTACGGCAGGACATCCTGGTAAAGACTGTCGCGCAGAAAGGTGCAGGGCAGGCCGGTGCCGCGCAGATACTGCTCGGTATGCCAGTGGTCGCGGGCGAAGGTGAAGGTCGCGTCCGCGGCGGCGGCGAGGAAGGAAAGGTAGACCACCCGGGTCACCCCGGTGACGACCGCGGCGTCGACCGCGGTGCGGTGCAGCGCCACCCGGTCCGGGTGCTCGCTCGCGCTGACCAGCAGCAGGGTGTCGACCTCGGCCAACGCCTGCCGCATCCCCGGCAGATCTTCGTAGCTGGCCTGCACCGCCTCGGCCCCCGGCAGGTCGGGGGCGCGGGTCAGGTCCCGGACCACCAGCCGCTGCCGGGCCCCGGCGGCGGCCAACCGGCGGGCCACCCGGCCCCCGACCCCACCGGTGGCGCCGGTCACCCCGATCAGCCCGGGGTCAGGCGTCGGCTCCGCCAGGTTCATCCCGCCACCCTATCGGCCGCCGCTCCCGCAGCGGTTGCGGCGCGTTGGCGCTGCTGGCGCTCGGCGGCGGTCTCTTCCTGGTGGCGCGGCGCCGGCGGGTGAGCTTCACCGCCTGACCTGACGCTCCACGCCAACGGTAGGGCCGCCAGCCGACCAGGCTGGCGGCCCTACGCAACGGCGGCGCCCAGGGGGATACCTCGGTCCGGCAACGGCAGGTCACGGAGGTGACGAATGGGGCGGGCGTCGGAGTCGCGAGGAAACGCCGGGAAAGCGACCCCGGGTTGGCGTCTCGGATGGAACTGGGCTAGAGTTCTCTCTCGGCACCGGGGAACAGCCGGAGTCATGCGGGCGTAGCGCAGTTGGTAGCGCGTCACCTTGCCAAGGTGAAGGTCGCGGGTTCGAGCCCCGTCGCCCGCTCGGAGAGTCTGCCGAGGCTACCGAGGCCTCACCTCGGTGGGGTGGCCGAGAGGCGAGGCAACGGCCTGCAAAGCCGTGTACGCGGGTTCAAATCCCGTCCCCACCTCGGTAACAGGGTTCATCCCTTGGGCGATTGGCGCAGCGGGAGCGCGCTTCCTTGACACGGAAGAGGTCACTGGTTCGATCCCAGTATCGCCCACCATAGTTTTCGGTCAGAGGCCATATCCCATCGGTGGATATGGCCTCCTTGCATCCCTGCGTGTCCAACTGAGTGACTACGCCTTCCCGGCCGGTAGCTCGGCAAAGATCCGATCCATCACGGTGGCCGCACCCAGGAGTACCGGGCGGCGTAGCCGGGCAAGCTCGTCGGCCGGGACCGGCGACGAGGTCGATACGATCGCCACGGTTTCGCAGGGCCGGAGCGCCGGTGGCCGGACAAGTGGTGTTCGCATGGGCGGGCAATCCTCCTCACGGCTCACTGGTCTCGTCCAGCGGGATCACCTCGCCCCGGGTAGGCGGCTCGGCTAGCGAGATTACGTGCCGTAGCAGGGTTTGGGTGTGGGCAGTGGCCAACGCATCGGACCGTCCTGGTCGTCGATCCACGCGTACTGGTCGCCGTCGACCTGTGCGGTGATCCCGATCCGGGTGCGGTCCGGTCGGCCGTGCTGCTGCCAGGTGACCCATGCTGCCTCGACCGTGTCCCACACCCGCTCGCTGTCCTGCGTAACCGGCCAGTCTCCGCTGGCTCCTGCGGTGTAGTCGACTGTTGCCCGGCCGGTTGCGGTGTACACGCCGCTGGCGTAGTAGCCGCCGGCATCATCCAGCCAGAGCGAGGTCTGCATCCCGGGCCGGTGTAAACCCAGCCACAGCTGAAAGTTGGGGTCGGCCCAGGCTTGGGGCTCAACGCACGTCGTTGTGTGGTGCTCGAGCCGCGTGTTGGGGATGTCGGCGACCCAGCCGTCGGGCATGTGTTGCCCGGCTGGCCGCAGCGGCATGAAACCTACGGGCTGCGCATCTACCCGGCCAGACACCGTCCCCAGGCTGGTCTTATGCAGCACCACCAGCATCCCGCCGACGGCGAGTGGAGCGACGATGATCCCGCCATCGGCGAGCTGGTCGATCCACGCCGACGGGATGCGGTCGGCAGCGCAGGTGGCAATGATCCGGTCATACGGGGCCCGTGCTGGGTGACCGGCCGCGCCGTCGCCGACGACAAGCGCCGGCCGGAGCCCGGCGGTGTGGAGGTGTTCGGCGGCCTCGGCGGCGGTCTCTGGTTCAACCTCGATGCTCGTGACATGTTCATCACCGAGTCGGTTCGCGAGCAGCGCGGCGTTGTAGCCGGTGCCGGTGCCGATCTCCAGCACCCGCTGCCCAACCTGGACTGTGAGGCGGTCGAGCATCGTGGCGACGATGCTCGGCATGGAGGCGGAGCTGGTCGCGGTACGGATTTCCTGCCCGTCGGGCATCTTCCCGTCAAGCACTTGATAGTGGGTGACGAGGACCTGATCGCTGTAGATCGTCTCCAGCGGGCGATCCTGCTCAACGGAGTCTGCGCTGTCGACGAGCGTCCGGGGCTGGTTGAACTCGTCCATCTGGTAGAAGCGTGGTACGAACACATGTCGGGGGGTGGCGGCGAACGTCACCGCCCAGTCCGGGTCGCGGATCGCGCCTATGTCGGTGAGGTCCTTGGCGAGGTTCGCCGCGTGCGGCTGCCAGTTGATGTCGTCCAAGGTTGGCCTCTCTGGAGTCGGTACAGGCGATGTGGAACGCCGTCCGTGGTCGGCTGGATGATGGCTGTCGGCGGAGCAGACATTGGCTGGTGGATACACCGGCTGGAACCAGGGCAGTCGTCACGAAGTGGCTCGGTTTGTAAGGGCGCTGCGCGCTGGCAGCGTCGCTGCTATCTGGTTTCCGTGACCCGGGCCGGCCAGCAGCGTTCCTGCTTGGTCGAGGGCGGCGGTGATGTCGCCGAGTGAATCGGCGGGGATCGCGCCGGCGTCGAGCCCGCATGCACCCACCACGTCGGTGAGAGCTTGAAGTTGCTGGCCGGTGGCGATGCTGCGGCATAGAGGATGGTTCAGCAGGTCGCGTGCGGCATATCCGTCGGTGACGGCATGGCGGAGCAGGCCGGCGGCGATGTAGGGGACGGCCGAGAGTGCGTTGGACGGCAGTGCATCGAGTAGGCACAGGCCCAGGCGGGTGTGGAAGACCACCAGTTCCGCCGGTGGCGGTTCGAGCTGCTGCCTGACAGTGCGTAGATCGGCGGGGCCGGCGCTGCTGGGTCGGCACAGCATGGTTAGGCAAGTGGTGACCGCGGCCTCCCAGGCTTCCCCGCGCTCAGTGTCTTCCAGAAGTGTGAGCGCGGTGTCGTGGTCGCCTGCGACCGCGTGAGCGAGGACAGCGATTTGGCGGCCGTCGAGCATGCGCCTTCCGACGCCTCGGTGTTGTTCGAGCCGCCGGTGGGCCTCAGCCCATCGGCCGGCCAGGGTGAGGGCACGGCCGCCGTCTGCGAGCAGCACCGTCCAAAGCCAGGTGGACAGTTCCCGGTGCAAGTCGGGGGTCCGGGTGAGGCAGGCTGCGGGAATGTGGATGCCGTCGATGTTGATGTCGGTGCGGGTGGTGATGGCTTGGTGCAGGGTTTCCAGCAGCGACCATGCGCCGGGCCCGTCGCCGGCGCGGGTGCGTAACCTGGCGAGGTTCACGATGGGTTCGAGGCTAGCGATGGCTTGCTTGGGATTCTGCGGCGGTCGGCGAAGCAGCATGTGGGCAAGGTGTTGGCACCACCGGTACGCCAGGGCTGGTTGCCCGCAGTCTGAGGCTAGAAGCGCGGAGAGGTTGAACACCACGGTCGCCGCGGTGCGGTCCTGCTGGTCAACCGCGGCGGCGGCTCGGTGGCGCAGGTCGCGGACCCTTCGAATTAGGGGTTGGCACGCCGGCCGGGGCCGGGCGACGATCGGGAACCTGCGGGCGGTCGGCCCGGTTGGGTCGATCACGACAACCCTGCCGAAGCCGACCGGGGATGCTGTGGCTGCGGCGGGTCGTCGAAGAACACTTCGGAGGCGGTTGCGGCGAGGACGGCTTGTGTGGCGGCGGGCAGGCCGATCCGGTTGAATGCGAACACGATGTGGTGGGCGAGAACGTGGCGTAGGCCGCGTTCAAGGAACCCTCCGGCGTTGAGCCGGGCGAGGTTGCGGCCGGCGTCGGCGTAGGCGGCCGTCCAGTCAGCAAGCCCTGCGGTGGCCCTGCTGGATCGGGTGAGATCGTCTGTGTCGACGGTCAAGAGGCGTCGCATCGTCGCTGTGAGGTTGGGACGGTCGCCGACAGCGGCCGGTGGGCGGCTGCGGGCGACTCTCGCCCAGACGTCGCCCTGCTCGTACCAGTCGAGGCCGGCGGCGCGCAGCATCGTGCTGTACAGCAGCAGCGGCAGTTCCCGGCGGTGGCGTGCGGGTTCGTCGGTGGTTGCGGCGAGGTGGGCCAGTAGGTTTCGGCTGTCGCGGTGCCACAGCTGGTGGGCGACGGCCATCGCTTCAGGGCCGCCGAATGCGCGGGTTTCGGGTTCGTAGATGACCTCGGTTGCCCGGGTGATGTGTTGTGCCTGCTGGAGGCGGCCGAGAGCGGCGCGAAGGTGTTCCTGAATGGTTGGGGGGTTGTCGGTGGGCAGGTAGCGCATCCGCCAGCACGGTCGTTTGCGGATGAACCACCATCCGTCGATCAGCCCGTCTGCTTCGGTGGTGGTGAGAAGCGGGGCCAGGTGGGTGACGGCGGCGGGTTCGGCGCGGCTGTAGTCGGGGAATTCGATGTCGAACTGGCGCCACAGGGGTGGGGTCACGGTCGCTCCGAAGGGGTGTTAGGTCAGCAGGAGGAATGTGTCCCAGCCGGAGGATGGGCCGGTTCCGGTGCCGATGGTGTGCAGGGCTAAGGCGGCGCCGGTGGTGCCGTCCATGAGGTCGGGGTCGTCGACCTGGCCCGACAGTTGGGTGATGAGTTCGTCGGTGAGACTGCCGAGTGTGGTGGCGAGGTGAGGGTCTTCGGCGTCGGCGGCCATACGCCATCCGGCCTGGAGGAGGCCAGCTTTTCCGTGGCACAGCCCGATTTCGGGAAGCTGGGCCAGCTGATGCGGGTCACGCAGCGTGGCCAGCATCGCCGCCTCGGCCAGGTGCTGGCGTGTGGTGTCGGCCATAGCCATGCCGGCCAGTTGCTGCGCGCGGGCGGTGCCGGCGATGCCGTAGCACCACGACGGCCGGGGCCGGGCCGGCGGCTGGGAGCCGTGGACCTGGCTGGTCGTCACAAAGCCGGGCCACCAGGGGGCGGTTTCACTGTCCTGGCACCACCGGTCGATCCAACCGCACAGGTCGGCGAGCGCCTGCCGAGCGCCGGGTACCGGCAGCCCACGCAGGATTGCCAGGGAGAGCAGGGCGACGACCGCGCTGATGCCGTGCGCGACGCCGAGGTTGCCGTGCCCCTGCGGATACGCCTGCGGATCCGGGTTGCCGTTGAGGCCGCTGGCCAGCCACCACGCAGGGAGATCGTCGCCGCCGGGTTTGCGTGCCGTTGCCGAGGGCTGGGTGATCCGGACGAGGTATGTGAGCACTTCGCGGGTGACGGGGTGGTCGGGGTGTTGGGCCAGGTGGTAGGCGCCGAGTCCGGTGAGACCGTGGACAAGGTCGAACTCACGCATCGGGAGCCGGTCGCCGCGGTTGATGCGGGAGCGGGCGGCGGCCAGGCGGCCTCGGGTGATGGCAATGGTCTTGTCGTCGAGTGCTGCGAGGGTGCGGTGGTACCGGCCGCTGAGGGCCGCGGCGACGTGGAGGGCGAACGCGAGGGCCGGGGCGCCGTGGAACAGGTTCGCGTTGTCGCCCGCGCTCACGGGTTCGGCGGCGGCGTGGGACAACCAAGTGTGTGCGGTGGTCTCGTCGCCGTGGCCGGAGCATAGGCGTTCGAGGTGTAGCAGGGCGATGCCGACCGCGCCGCCGGCAAGCGACTGCGGCCGTGCCCGGCCGCTGGTGGTGAGGTAGCGGACGTGGCGGGGTTGGGCGAAGGCGTCGGCGACTTGTTCGGCTGCGGCTAGCGCGGCCGGGTTAGGTGGGGTCATGGCCGTTGCTGCTTCGGATGGTCCAGCTCAGCGCGGCGGCGCGTACCAGGTGCAGGCAGCGGCGTTCGGCTTCCAGGTCGGGGCCTGCCATTCGGGTGTGGTGCAGGTGCAGCAGATCCGGCAACAGCACTTCGGGAGGGAAGGCGCCGCAGGTCCGCAGCCTGTCGCGGTAGGCGGTCAGCGCCCGCCGCCGCTGCTGCCAGCTCGCCAGAACGCGTGCACCTCCGGGAAACCCGGCGAGTTCGGCTTGGTTGTGGGGGTTGGCCAGCAGAACTGCCTGGTCGTAGACAGCTCGCGGCGGCGCCGGCCGGTGCGCCCGCGTGTGGTCGATAGCCCACCGCATCGCCTCGGTACCGTCGCCGATGAAGGCGATGATGAGGTCGAGCAAGCTCGCTGCCGTCAACGCCGCAGCATCAGGGCCCTGCCGGTTGTCGGCGGCCGTCAGCTGGGCGATCGCGGCGGCGGAGTCGGCGGCGAAGACCTCCTCAGCTGCGGCGAGGGCGTCGGTGCCGCCGAACCGGGCGGTTTCGGGGTAGTCGGTGTCGAACACGACCCGGCTCGCGAGACCGGCGCGGCGCAACCGCTGCGCCCAGGCCCCGACCGTGGCCGGGTCGGCAGGGCCGGTTACCCGTAGTCGCAGGTGGGGTTCCGGGTCGCCATAGCGCAGGAACCACCACCGGCAGCCGCCGCCGAGCTGGTCGAGCAGCAACGGCAGGTACTCGGTGAGGATGGTGGTCTGCCGGTCGGGGTGACCGTAGAGCTTGGCGTAGACGCGGCCGCCGCAGCCGGGCAGATGCCCGTGGTCGCGGACGGTCACCGGCTCGATCGGGTCCGCAAGCTGCGGCGGCGGCGTCGGCTCGACGTCAACCACCAGGGGGATGACGATCTCGTGCGGACGCCCGCCGATCCACCCAGCAGCATCCTCGGCCGGGGCGGCCCGAAACGCCGCGGTGCCGTGACGAGCCAGGTGGTCGCGTAGCAGCGCCTGGTGCGCTGGTTCGGCCAGGTCCAGCCGGATGCGCTGGTCCCCGTCGCCGAGGTACACCGTGGCCGGGCAGGTTGTCTCCGCCCGCCAGGCGGCCAGCGAGCGGCTCCACTCCTGCCACGTCCCGCCCGGGGCGGGCAGCGCGGCTGCCGGTAGGAGCCACCGGGCCGGGGACAGGATCGTTCGCCCATGCCGCAGCCCGGGCAGGAACGGCAACCTCGCAGCAGCCGGGCCCCAGTCGAACGCGACACACGGGGTGGACACTGCGGTGGGGATCTCGACCAGGAACCGCACAATCGGCAGGGTGTGATGCACCAGCTCGACCGCGTTGAGCACGACCGGTTCGACAACCCGACGGCGCGACATCGACACCAGGTAGAGACGCTGCTCGTCGGCGGTGACCGCGAGGTCATCCAACGCGATGATGTCGCCCCGGTTGTCGTGGTACTCGCCAACCGGGATCAGGTGCGACATCACCTGCGGGGCGCGGGCAACGTCCTCGGTGACCGTGTACGGGGTCGCGGCCGAGACCTGTGCCAGCAGCGCGCCGCGGGTGAGCGTCGGCAGCGCCGAATACTGGTCGGCGATCCGCTCACGGTCGCCCGTCTCGAGCATGTCCAGGAACCGGCCTGTGGTGGTGCCCGCTCGGCGGGACACTCCCACGATCGCCAGCCGAAACTCGCCCTGCTCCACCGCCCGGATCGTGGGGGCGTGTATGCCGACGGTCAGTTCGGTGCTGGGCTGGATCGAGGTCACCGGCTTCGCCCCGGCGAGTTCGCCGATGGTGGTCTCGTCCAACTCGATCTCGTGCCGGCCGGTGAGGGCGGCCTGCTGTGCGATCGCCAGCAGGACGCGGTCCCGGTCGGTCACAGTGGCCGCCGGCACGGGCGGGGTGCCGTGGTAGCCGGCCGGGTAGCCGAGTCCGGTATCGGGGTCGACCGCCTGCAGAACGGGGACGACCCCGCGAGGGCCGTAGCGCTCGAGGAACCGGCCATGCCAATCAACCCAGCCGGCAGTGGTGGGGCGGGCGAGGCGGACCAGCAGCCCCGCCGCACGAGCTGCCTCATCCATCACGGTGTGCGGCACCGCCACGGTGGCGTCCAGCCGCAGGTCAACCGCTACGGATGCCTCGCTGGCCGGGTTCACCGTGTTGAGCGCATCGACGACCTGCCGCCGCCGAGAATTTGCCCAGCTCACCGACGTCTCACGGTGGGAAACCTGGTCTGCGGCAGTGCCCAGCCCGTCCATGAGATCCCTGGCCGGCGCCGCGGTGCTTGAAGCCGCGTCAGCCAGCAGTTTCTCCACCTCGGCGGTGATCCAACCTAGCGGATCGGTGACCGTCATCGGCGGCCTCAGACTGGTCACCAGCAGACGGTGCCGAACCATCTGAGCCAGCAGGTCTCCGGCGGTGGTAGCGGCCACCTCGAACTCGTCAACGAGCTTGCCCACCAGCTCATACACAACCCTCGGATTGTGGGCGAGCTGCAACGCCGCCCGGACCGGGCCAGTGGCGCGCACCAGCTGCTGGGTCGGTACTCGGTCCGGGGTTTGCCCCGCCGGGTTCGCCAGCACAAACCGGCCGCCGCGTTCGGCCAGCAGGTTGTTGGCGCGCACCCGCAACAGCGGCTGCAGATCAGGGTCGGCCTCCAGCCGGTCGATCAGTGCAGCCATCCATTCGGCACGCACACGCACAACCGCACGGTGACCGTGGCCAACGTGCGCTACCCCGCTGGCAGCCACCGCCCCGGGGGCCACCCCGGCAAACAGGCCGTATGGGGTCGCTCGGCCGCTGGCGCGTAGCAGGTAACGCATGACCGAAAACACCACGCGGCGGGTGCCCCGGTCAGACAGCGGACCGCCGGCACTCACCGCCCGTGCCCGAGCAGCGAGCACCGGGCTGGCGTGCTCCAGCGCCGCTGAGAATTCGGGCTGCGCCAGGACCTGCCGAAGCCACTGCGGCCACGCTGTCAATCCTTGCTGCCCGGTCAGGTCAGGCCAGTGGGGTAGCTGGCGACCAGTCGGGCCCACCGCGCAGCGAACAACCAACGCGTCGAGGTACCGATACACCACCGCTCCTTCCCCTGCTGGGGCGCCTGGGCGGTAGCCGCCGTCCAGGCACCCCAGCCCGCATCGTCCTTCCTAAGACGGGCAGGTGTTAGTGCAGGCCGACTGGCAGGTCGTGCCGCACTGATCGTTGGTCATGTAGATGAGGTGTTTGACAGCATCGCCTGCTTCGATGAACTTGATGTCAAGCTCCCAGTCGTCGGCTCCAGCTTGCTCGCCGTCCCTGGCGGGATGACTCTTCGTGGTATCTGTCTGGTCGAGCGCATTCGACATGACTACCTCCTCAAGGCAGACGGGATCACGAACGTCGTTATTAGATGGTTAGGGCCAGTTGACGGTGACGGTGCCGTGCTTCTTGTTGGTCCGCCACCCGTTGACGTGGCCGACGTCTGAGCTGTTGGGGTGATACTCGATGCGTGCGGCGCAGCGGCGCCGGTAGTCTCGCGCCCAGCGGCGCAGCAGCTGCAGGTACTGGTCTGCGACCGTCTCCGCGTTGGGGCCGTAGGCGACCACTCCGCTTTCGAACCCAGCGGTCTGCTCCTCGTAACGCCTGCCGCCGCCGGAGCCGGGGGCGGCCCCGATCTGGTTGTTCGTGCGCTTGCTGCGGTAGCCGAAGCTTCCACCATCGACCAGCGTGGGCGCACCCCGTAGGGCCGCGGGAGTGAAAACCTCCTGCTCCACCAGGCTCTCGCCTGCGTACAGCACATACATCGGAATCTCCGGCTCACAGGTGAGCAGGAACAGGTCGAGTTCGTCCGGGAAGTCGAATGCGGTCCCGGACCAGCGGGCGATCCTCGGCGTATGAACTGCCTTGCGCAGCGCAGCCACATCGAGTGTTTCCGCCGTCGCGGCCTGGTCCACCCGGAGCGTCACAGCACCGTTGATCGGTACCAGGTGCTCATCCTGGGCGCCGTCGCCCTGCATCGGCACGAAGCTGCCGAGCCGGTAGCTTCGGCTAATCAGCCCGCCTGCGCCGTTGTGGTCGAAGGCGACCAGGCGGGTGATCCCGGCGAATTGCAGTGGCACCACCATCCTGCCTTCCGGGTGCAGCTGGTGGATCCAGGCTGGCGGAAGGTCCGCCGCGCCGACGGTGACGATGATGCGGTCGTAGGGTGCCCGTTCGGGTACGCCATGCTCCGCGTCCGCTTGTAGCACCCGCACGTGCCGGTACCCGGCGATGTCGAGCCGGGACCGTGCCAGTTCGCAGATCTCCGGATCAATGTCAACGGTGGTTACAGCCCCGTTTGGGCCGACCAGTTCGGCCAGCAACGCCGCGTTGTAGCCGCCGCTTCCGACCTCAAGAACGTTCATTCCAGGCTTGATCTGCGCCTGCTCCAGCATTGCTGCCTGGATGTGCGGTGCCGAGATCACGCTGAGCTTCGTACCGTCGGGCGCGAGTTTCGGCGCCAGTGTGGCGTTCACATCGTGCACCGTCTCGGGCGGCTCGCCGGCGGCGAACAGGTGCCGGGGGACGGCAAGCAGCGCCGCGGCAACCGGTTCGGTGGTGACCATCTCCAGTTCGCGGAGGTCGTCAACCATCGATGCTCTCAGTGCGGAGAAGTCCTCCGTCTGTCGAGTGTGGTTTGCGCTCATCTGTGCTCCATTGGGTCGAAGGTGCGGGAGGCTACTCATCGGGGCTCCCGGTTCTTAACGAGGCGACAACCTACGGGTCCGTCTCACCCAGGTTGCGGGGCCCTTCTCTCGGACTCCTGCCGAGGGCGAACAACGACCCGCGAGTGCCGCTTCTCAACGGTCATGAGCGCGTCGGCGACCTCGCCCCGGCCGGGTGGGTGGATCTCGATGCGCACCCCGGCGATCGCTTCGCGGGTCCGCCTCCACCGGTCAACCCGCTCGGTCAACTGGTCGAGCATTGATGCGGCGGCTGGCCCGTAGGCGCAAACGCCCAGCTCATCCAGGTACTGATTATCGAGACTGGTGCGTTTCGTCAGGTACCCCAGCGCCTGTCTGGTGGCGGCGCCCATGCTTCCCCAGCCGGCCACTGGTTCGATCAATCCGCGTTCTGTCACCGATGCTGAAGCGAGCACGCGGCAGAAACCGTCCAGCTCGGCCAGGTAAAGGTCCAGCAGATCAAGCGGGCGGTCTATGAGGACTCGTGACCACCTGACCTCGCCTGGAGGAGAGGCAACCCGCCGTAGCTCGTCCGCATCCACGTCCTGGCCGTCATCGAAACGGACCGTCAGGTCCTCCGCGAGGCGGATGTTGCGTTCGGGCATCGCGCCGCGGCCGCGGATCGGCATGAACCCGCAGTTGAGGGCGCTGTGGCTGCGCCACACCCCGGACGGGTCGCGGGTCAGCGCCACCGATCGGGTCAACCCCTTGATCCGCAGCGGCGCGACCAGGACACCACCTTCGGCGAGCTGATCTCCCCATGATTGGGGCAGCTCCCACGCTCCGGCTGTGGCGATGATCCGGTCATAAGGCGCGTTCGGCCGGTGGCCGTACTCGCCATCCCCGCAGACAATCTCCGCGTTGGTCACACCAGCCGCGGTGAGGGCTGCGCGAGCATCGTCGGCCACCTCGGGCGTGATCTCCACGGCGGTCACGTGACCGGCCGGGCCGACCAACGCGGCCAGCAGGGCGGCGTTGTAGCCGGTCCCGGCGCCGATCTCCAGCACCGGCATGCCCGGCCGCAGCTGGAGCTGGTCCAGCATCGCCCCCATCAATCCGGGACCGGTTGACGAGCTGGTGGCGATCCCGTCCTGGTCACGGCGCGTGACCACGGTGCTGTTGGAGTAGGCCTCCTCAAGAGAGGCGTCGGGGACGAACAGGTGTCGCGGGACTTGACGCATCGCAGCAGCAACCGGCTCCGACAGCGGCTGCCAAGAGTTAATCCCGTCGACCATGGCATGACGCAACCGCTCGGCGTCGCCGCCCGGACGGGTGGATGGTTCGTTGACGGTGGTGATCGGTCTCGCCCTTTCGTGTCTGGGAGGATCCTGGGCGCCTGCGCTCCGCGGACTTGGTTACAAGGGGGGCGGTGTCTTGGCGGTCGGCGCTGGGCAGCCAGATAGGCCTGCGTCAAAGCATACGAGCCGTAACCCTCTGATCGCTAGACGTGTTCTGTCCGCTGCTGCGACGGACAGATCCCGGACACTGCGGAACGCACTCTGGACCACCTCTTCATGGCGCCACCACCGCACCACCCGGCGCCAGCCCGCAGCATGCGGGGCGACCCGACACCATCGTTGCGACAGTTGAACAAGTGACGGCCACAATGGGCGACATCAGCTACGGTCAACTTATCGGTGGGCCGGCCGGACCTGACGGACGGCCGGTTCCACCGCCCTGACCGTCAGCAGGGAGGCAAGATGCCACGCCGGACCTTCACCGACCCTCGATTCCCAGCCATGCTGCGTGAGATTCGACAGCAACGCGGCATGTCGCTGAGGGACCTCTACAACGCTAGCTACGTGGGCCGCTCGACGATTAGTCAGCTGGAGACCGGCAAGACCCAACCGACCCCCAGCACAGTGCGCGCGCTTGACTCGGCCCTCGAGGCAAAGGGACAGCTGATGGCACTCGTCTCCGAAAGAGAGGAGACTGAGCCGGCTACTGGTCTGTGGGAAACCGCCGAGCTGATGAACCGCCTCCGCGCCTCCGACGTGTCGCCCGCTGTGGTGGAAGGGATACACGCCACCGTCTACGCCATGTGCTGCGACTACGGCTGGCAGGACGCCCAACAGCTACGGGCAGAAGGGCTGCGGTGGCTGCGGGAGGTAGATCGACTTCTCCGCAGCCCGGTGGGGCTTCGGGCACACCGAGAGTTGCTGGTGGCTGCAGGCTGGCTGGCATTGCTGGTCGGCTGCATCGAGTACGACCTGCAGATGCGCGCCTCGGCGGAAGCCACCCGGACGGCTGCCTTGGAGTTGGCCACTGAGGTCGGCCATGGCGAGATCGCCGCGTGGGCGTGGGAGATGTCTTCCTGGTTCGCGCTGACGCAGGGACGCTACCGGGACGTGGTCACCGCCGCCGACGCGGGTATGGGGGCAGCCGGGGAACACACCGCCGCGGTGCAGCTGGCCGGGCAAGCGGCCAAGGCACATGCACGGATGGGCGACCCGGCCGCGGTTGAGCAGGCGCTGACGGTCGGACGGCAACTCCTGGACCGGCACCAGCCCCCATCAAGGCCCGATCACCATTTCGTCGTGGACCCCGACAAGTGGGACTTCTACGCGATGGACGCCTACCGGCTGGTGCGCCGCGACGACCTGGCCGCACACCACGCTCTGCGGGTCATCGAACTGGGAACCGCAGCGGACGGCACCGAGAAGGCACCTATGCGGATGGCTGAGGCCAGACTCACCCTTAGCACCGTGGCCGCCCGAGCCGGTGAGCTGGAGCAGGCGGTCGCGGTCGGGTTGGAGGCATTTCAGTCCCGGCGGCGGTCGATGCCCACGCTGTTAATGGTCGCTCAGGAGGTTGGTCAGGAACTGCAGCGGCAACACCGAGAAGGTCGGCCGGTGCAGGATTTCCGAGCTGCGCTACGCGACCTGTCAAACAGCTGACATGCCTGTCCGTCGCCAACGGACGCAGTGGCGGACATCCACCGGACGGCGAACCTCTTCCAATCATCGACCCTTGCGGGTGAAGCTCAGGCATGGGTCGTTCGCCGCCTCCACAAGGGGCGCCGTACGACCCAACCCTCCCCGGGGGCGCGGTTAGCGACAGGCACCGCTCGCCGCGGCTCCGGTCCCAAGCCGGAGGGGCGCGGCCCCTCCCCCCGGAACCGGGGTAGCGGGCGAAAGGCTCTCGCTTCCCCCACCCTCAACCGTGCGGAGGCAGCGATGTGGTGGCCCTGGCGACGCCCAGACCCAGACCGGCCGATGGAAACGAACCACCTGCGCCCGGTGCCCGACGGCGACCAGGTCCTCGCTCCCGGGGTGCCGCACTGGTCGGACCTGCTCCGCCCCGGGGCGGCAGCTATCGACCCGCCCACCCAGCAGCTGCCGGCGCTGGCGCCGCTGCTCACCCGCGCCGCTCGGCACCGTTCACGACAGGTAGGCAATCCGTGACCGACCCCAAGTCAAACGTGATCGGTGAGCCGGTCAACCTCGCCCGACACCCCCTCAGACCGGAGGGGTGCGACGGAAGCCGGATCGGGTCTCCGGCGATCGCTCGTCCGATCGATCCCGCCGCACCCCTCCACCCAACCCCCGGCAAGGCAGCGACAGCGCGGTGGCCGCGGCGCCGCCCAGGCCGGCCAATGCGGTCAAGGCAGGCTAGATCATGAACGACCACCCGATGCATGAACTGGTGGCGCTCGCCCGCGAGAGCAGCACCTCAGGGCTGGCCGCGGCGATCCACGAGCAGCAGCTGACCGACCCGCAGAGCATCGCCGAGATTACGGTCGCCGCATTGGTGACGCTGGCAGGCGCACCGAGGATTGACACTCCGGAGCTGCTGGCTCACCTTGACCGTATTGGCCCGCGACAACGAGTCGTTGGACGGGCAGGTCCGCGTTTATCGGGCAACCCTCGACGATGGGATAGATCCGGCGCGGCTTGTCGACCAAATGGCCCGGATCTATCTGCTGTCCCCGAGTTTCGCCGCTGCTATCGCGGCGCACGCTGTGCTGAAGTTGGCCCGCCAGTGATCGACCTGCGCGAACACCTCGGCAACCATATGCCCCGCCAGCCGGACTGGCACTGCGAGTCCGACGGCTTCGACTGGCCATGCCCGCTTGCCCGCTACCGCCTCGCCCAAGCATTCGACCACGCCCCCGGCGATCTCGCCGCGGAGATGACCCTATGGATGGAGGCGGCGATCGTCGCCCGGCTCACTGACGACCCCGAGCAACTGTGGGACAGGTTTCTGGCCTGGACGCCCGGTACCGACCGGAGGCAGCGCGCCGCCCCCTAGACCGCCTGCCGTCGCCGTTGCTGAACCCCCTCCAGCGGCGGCGGTAGGTGTACAAGCCCGGGCCCGGGACGCCCGCCTCCATGTACTGCCCGGGCCCAGCCCCCACCATTGTGAGGAATGGACTTCATATGCTGCGTGTAGCCCGATGAGTCAGCTCGCAGGGCTGGTGTGGAGCGTGGTCCGGGCGACCTGGCCGATACCGTTGCCCCTCGACGTCCGCCGTGCAGCCGCCAGCGAGGCGATCCAGGCGATGCTGACGGCCGGTCACCCGCCAGCATCGCCCAGTGAGCTGGTATCCGTCGGCATCCGCGGGGTAGCCCTAGCGCAGCGGCGACACACACCGAGCCCTGCGCTTTTGGTGCCGTCAGATCTGGCCAACTGGGCGCTCTCGTCGGCAGCTCCCGACACCTCCGAGCAGCGTCTAGTGGACCTGATCACCCTCGCCCAGGTATGGGCGATGCTGCCAGAGGCCGACCAGGAGGCGGTGGCCGCGGTGGTGGAGCACCGAGAGCTGCCGCCTGCGGCAGAGGCCCTCGGCGTCGATGTACCGGAGCTGCAGCGGCGCCTCAGCCAGGCCCGGCGCCGGTTCGCGACGCTGCTGGGCCAGTAGGCGGCCCGCCGAGCAATGCCCGCCAAGACCACCTGCTGCCGCCGTTGCTGTGCTCCCGCATCGTCGACGGCAGGTGCACAACCGGGCCCGGGGCGCCCGCCTCCACGTGCTGCCCCGGGCCCGACCCACCCCGAACAACCATGAGGAAGGTGCTTTCTATGCTGCCTCCACAGCGACGCCTACCGCGCCGCACCGTGCTCGCCGCCGGGATGGCCGCTGCTGCCGCCGCCCCCGCTGGGGCGCTACTCAGCGCCTGCGGCAGCGGGCAGACCAGCGTCACCCGAACCATCCGGGACGAGATCACCTACTTGGACGGCGTTGGACCGTTCGGCCGCGAAGCCTATGTCCACCTGACGGTCGAGCGTGGATACTTCGCCGACGAGGGCTTGGTCGTTAACGTCGAACCCGGCGGGGCCGGGGCGAACGCGGCCACGTTGCTCGCTGGCGGGCGGGTTCAGTTCGCCGCTGTTGACGCGGCCGGGGTAATCATCCGCCACGGGCTGGGTGAGGACACCGACACCGTGATCGTGTCTGCCGTCCAGCAGCAGACAACCGCCGCGATACTGTCACTGACCGCCGACCGCCCTCGCGACCTTGAGGGCGCCACGATCGGCGGTCTGGAGGGAAGCGTGATCGAGACGCTTTTTCCCACCTACGCTGAGCTGTCAGATGTTCGGCACGGTGCATGTGACCACCCGCGATATCGCTTTGCAGGAGCCCGACCTGGTTCGGCGCTTCAACGCGGCGATCATGCGTGGGCTGGCGGAGGCGACCACCGAGCCGGCGGCGGCTGCTGATTCGTTGGCCGTGTATAACCCACCGACTGATGTTGACATCGCAGCCGCCGAGTTGGAGCTGATGGCTCCCTACGTCGGCCCAGCGCCCATCGGGGGCCTTGAGCGGCAACGGGTGGCGCAAATGATCGCCACTCTGGAAGGTGCTGGCGCGGTGCCGCCGGGGGTTACCCCGGGGGACGTGGTGGCGTTCGACCTGCTGCCCGGCGCGTAGTGGACAGCCCGCTGCAGACATGGATCACCGGATGGCTGGCCTTCCTTGAACTGGCCCTGCCGCTGGCCTTCGCCGTGGTGGTGTTGGCCCACGGCTGCTACCGGGTAGTCATGCGACGCGGCGGCTGGCCCTGGAAAACGATGGTCTTCGGGCTGGGGGCCGCGTTGGTGTTCCTACTGCTGACTAACGTCGTCTCGGTGGCCGATTGGTTCGTCGAGGAGCTTCCGATCAACTGACGCGTGCCTGGGCCGTGACGATCACGGCTCCTGGTGCATCGCTGTGGAAAGTCCCCGGGTGATCTTACGAGTCTTCCACCAGACCCGGACCCGCCCCACCGGAGTTACACGCCGGGTGGTCTCCGATATCCAGCTGATCATCGACGGGGAGGACCTGACTGAACAGGTCGCGGGTCAGCTCGACCGCGCATTGGGGTTGATGAGCCCTGTGTTCGCCCAGTCTCCTCCGCCGCCGGCCGCACCGCCGCCTCGACAGGTACCGACCGGGCCCAGCAACGCGGTGCGGGAGCGACGGCATTCGGTAATCCGGCAGTGATACGCAGCAAACCAACCACAAAAGCACTCCTCGCGAATCGACAAGCATGGGATTGCCCTCCAGGCAGGGCAGATGTCGGCTGTTTAAACAGTGTCGCGCGGCGACGCAAACGCAAGATCATCTCAGTGAGCGCGTCGTCGACCGACTCCGGACGGCCCCAACCGTGACCGCCGAACGGGAGTCCGGTTCGTATTCTGGCAAGTTCGGCCCACCATAGTTTTCGGTCCGAGGACCATGTCTGGATGCGGGATCCGGAAGGCAACGGCTTCTGCGTCGTCAACGGCGATCACTGAGGCCCCGACCATGTGGCAGCGGACATGCTCGGGGCCGACGAAGATCCCGGACAGCATCGAGCACCGCAGCGTAGTTACGGAACTTCGAACGGTGGCCGCAGGTCGGCGAACATCGGGAAGTGCCGCACGTTCAGGGTGGCGAGCTGTTGTCCATGCAGCTCCGCAGTGGCGGCGATCAGGTAGTCGGCGATGCCGATACCGTTGTGGCTGCGACGATACTGGCGCATGAACTCGCCCGCACGCCGGGCAACCAACTCGGTGACCGGCTCCGCGCGAAGTGCTCCGAGCAAGGCAAACACCTCCCGCCGTTCGGCCGACCGCATACCGCCAGTGAGTTCGGCGATCGAGACGACACTAACCGCGAGCGGTCCGGTGGTCCGGGCCTTCCGGAGCCAGTCACGTGCCGGCTCGACTCCTCGAAGGTGGGCGATGAGCACATCGCTGTCGATCAGGATCACGCGGCTACCTGCCACATGCGCGACAGGTGCGCCTCCCGATCGCTGGCGCCGCGGGCCGGCACATCCAGCTCGCCGAGGGCGCCGAATGACTCGTCGATGGCAGCCAAGTCCGCGGTGAGATCATCGTCGCGGCCGGCCAGCGCTCGATCGATCAGCCGGCGGATGACCTCGGCACGGGACACACCTTCCTCGCCAGCGATCCGGTCAAGAATCGCGGTCTGCCGCTCCTCGAGGTAGATGTTGGTGCGCGTCATACACCACATCATACACCGGCGGGCACGAACTAGGCCGAGCTAACTGCCGCCTACCGACCCCGCCCTTGGGCCGTAGCCCCGACGATGCCGGTCACGACCGGCCCGCGTGCTATCTGTGCGCGATTCGGATTGTGGATAGTTCGGCCCACTTTCTCTACCTACTCGAACCATGGCGGTAGCCAGTCAGCGACCTGGTTGATGAGCAGCGGCGGTGATCGGCTACCTGGACACCTCCGCCTACGTGCCACTGTTGATCGACGAGCCGACCAGCGAGGTGTGCCGGCGCTTCTGGGACGACCCCGACGAGGTGGTGTCGAGTCGGCTTCTGTACGTGGAGACCGCTGCCGCTCTGGCCCAGGCCCGGCGACTGGGCCGGCTCACCGACCCGGCGCACCGGCGGAGCCTGCAGTTGTTGGACCAGATGTGGTCGGAGATCGACGTGGCTGAGGTCGATGAGCTGGTTGTCGGCCGGGCCGCGTCGCTGGCAGACCGGCTTGAGCTGCGCGGCTACGATGCCGTGCACTGTGCGTCGGCAGAGCAGCTCAGAAGCGATGACCTCGTGGCAGCCTCGGGCGATCGACGATTACTCGCCGCCTGGACTGAACTCGGCCTCGCTACCTACGACTCAAACCGCCAGCATTAGCCCATCCGGCGAGGCGCCCTCACCTGGGGCGGTCGCCTGGCGTGCGATTGCACGGGCCGAGGAGGGCGAGCGGGATGACGGCGGCGTCCATCCACCTGACCATCCGCGCGCTGCACGAAAGGTCGGCGTCGTGGTCGTTGTTGCGGCGCGGAGGTGAGCCACCAGCGCCCCAGCCGCCTCGGCGTAGGTGCGGACGCTAAGCGCCGCGAGGTACGCGAACAGCGCGAGTCCAGGCCACACCAGCGGTGTTGCGGCTCGTATGTCCGTGGCAGTATGACCGGATATATGAAGACCATGATCGACCTGAACGACGACGCCCTCGCGCTGGCCGCGAAGGAGCTGGGTACCACCACCAAGAAAGACACGGTGAACGCCGCGCTCGAATTCGTGGCCAAGCGTCGCCGCCGCATCGAGCAACTGCTCGATGACCCGTATGCCCTCGGGGTCGGCCCGGACATCGCGGACTCGGAGGTCATGCGGCAGGCTCGCCGGTGACCGCACCGGTCTGCCCCGGGCAGCTCTACCTGATCGACACCTCTGCGCACGCTCGGATCGACAACCCGGCGGTGCAGCTGCGGATGGCCGCTCGGGGTCATCATCGCGCCGCCGGCGTGAGCTTCGGGCGGCGACGCCGCAGACGATCAACGACTACGTGCCGGCTGGACCGTTCCGATCGCGGGACCACGGACACCCGGCATATGGTTCGGATTCTGGATAGTTCGACCTGGCCCTGACGACGTTGGCGGGCGCAGCGCGGTTGAGCAGTGCTATCATTGTCGCGAAATGACATCACAAGACTGAGGGAGGGCTGCCGTGGCTGCGATCACTATCCGCAACTTGTCCGACGCGACCCATCGCGCACTGAAGGCCCGCGCGGCCGCGAGCCGCCGCAGCACTGAGGCTGAGGTGCGCGCGATCCTCGATGCTGCGGTGTCGTCCCCGGACCGGGTCAAGGTAGGTTCCCTGCTGGCGTCCATCGGCCAGGGGGCGGGGGGCATAGAGCTGGCGGTCACGCGCGAGAAGACCAGCCGCGAGCCACTGGACCTTGCGTGATCATCCTTGACACGAACGTCATTTCCGAACCACTGCGTCCCCGGCCGGCCGCGGGTGTCGTCACCTGGCTGGACGCTCAGGCGGTCGAGACCCTCTACCTCACGACGATCAGCCTGGCCGAGGTGCGTTACGGCATCGCCTGCCTACCCGAGGGGCGACGCCGGCAGGAACTGCAGGATCGGTTCGAGGGCGAGTTCGTGCCGCTGTTCCACGGGCGGACCCTGGCCTTCGACGAGCCGGCCAGCACCGCCTACGGCACCTTGCGGGCTCAGGCCCGCGCCCAAGGCCTGGCAGTCGGTGACTTCGACGCGCTGATCGCCAGTATCGCCCGAGTCACGGGATTCGCAGTCGCCACCCGGGACACCGCACCGTTCGAAGCCACCGGAGTCGCCGTAGTCAACCCGTTCGACGAGTCGCAGTGACCGCAGCCCTGCTACCGCGGGCCGCTGGCCGCTGGCACGAAGTTTCGCTTTGGGTGATGATGCTCTGAAACGCGTCAGCTGCGGTAAGCTGTGCGCCGCTGTCTGCTCGACGGCCGCACGGGCTTACGCTAGGCGTCCATCATCTGTCGCCGAGTAACCCCCGTAAGGAGCCTTGTGAGCGCCCTCGGTAGTTTCATCTGGTCGATCGCTGACCAGCTGCGGGGCCCCTACCGCCCCAACCAGTACGGCAACGTGATCCTCCCGCTCACAATCTTGCGACGCCTCGACTGCATCCTTGAGCCCGACCGGGAGACGGTGCGGGCGCTGGCGGTGAAGTACGACAACCCCAACCGGCTCAAGATCGAAGTGAAGAAGGCGACCGGCCGGCCGTTTTATAACACCTCGAACTACTCCTTCGGCAATCTGCTGGCCGACGCCGACGGGCTGGCGGACAACCTGGCCGACTACATCGACCGGTTCTCACCCGATGTCGACGTGTTCCAGTATTTCGACTTCAAGAAGGAGATCCTCGCGCTGCAGAAGGCGGAGCTGCTGCGCGAGGTGGTCACCTCCTTTAAGGCCATCGACCTGCACCCGGACACCGTCTCCAACGCCGACATGGGCGACGCGTTCGAGTACATCATCCGCAAGTTCAACGAGGCCGCGAACGAGACCTCCGGTGACCACTACACCCCGCGGGACGCGATCCGGCTGCTGGTGGACCTGCTCTTCGCCGACAGAGGCGCCGAGCTGGACGAGGGCGGCATCGTCCGGACGCTCTACGACCCCACCGCGGGCACCGGCGGCATGCTCGCCCTGGCCGAGGATTACCTGCTGGCATACAACCCCGGCGCGAAGCTGACCTTGTACGGGCAGGAGTACAACCCGCAGTCGTACGCGATCTGCAAGTCCGACCTGCTGGCCAGGGACCACGACACCAGCAACATCGCCTTCGGCAACACCCTCACCGACGATGCGTTCAAGGGCCGCCAGTTCGACTTCTGCATGTCCAATCCGCCGTACGGTGTCGACTGGAAGCAGTACGCCAAGACGGTGACGAAGGAGCGCGACGAGGCGGGCCCGTACGGCCGGTTCGCCCCCGGCCTGCCGTCGACCTCGGACGGGCAGATGCTCTTCCTGCTCCACCTGGCCCACAAGCTGCGGGCGCCGGAGGACGGCGGCGGCCGGGCCGGGATCGTGATGAACGGCTCGCCGCTGTTCAACGGCGCCGCCGAGTCCGGCCCCTCCAACATCCGCCGGTGGCTGCTGGAACACGACCTGGTCGACGCGATCGTCGCGCTGCCGACCAACATGTTCTTCAACACCGGGATCGCCACCTACATCTGGGTCCTCGACAACTCCAAGCGTCCAGAGCGTAAGGGTCTGGTCCAGCTGATCGACGGCACGTCGTTCTGGACCAAGATGCGCAAGAACCTCGGCTCCAAGGGCCGCGAGATCAGCGACGCCGACCGCACCAAGGTCGTCAAGCTATACGCCGACTTCACCGACGCCGACCCGGACTTCTCGAAGGTGCTGCGAACCGACCTATGCCGAGCCTGGAACTATGCCGACCCGCGCCCGCGGGTGGGGCGGCGATCTTTGCGGGGGTGGGCTGCGCGCGGTGGCGACCTCTCGGGCGCTCGGCATAGTCACACGACCGGTCGCCTGCACCGGCCGTAACCGCTCGTCCTAGGCGCCCATCGCCCCGAGCACAGCGCGGTGAGCGGCTAGTCCGGGTGCTTGGCGCAGAACTCGTTGCCTTCGGGATCGGCCAGAACCCGCCATCCGTCATGCTCGGAGATCACCGTGGCGCCCAGCCGGAGGAGTTCGTCCAGGTGATCCTGGTCTCGGAGCCGGACATCGACGTGCATGCGGTTCTTCACGGTCTTGGGTTCGGGAACCTCTTGGAGGAAGAAGACCAGCGAACCGTCCGGGGAGTCGATGGCCACCGTCGGATCGGTTTCTGGTGTCAGGCATAGGGAGGCGAGCCGGGCGACCTCGGCCTGGTCGTAGGGCCGGATCCGCCAACCAAGCGCGACCTGCCAGAACCGCGCCAGCTTCGAGGCATGACGGCAATCCAGCACGATCTCCATGAGGTGGCTCATCCGGCGAAGGTTACCGATGCTGCTCGGGCACCGCCACCAGGTTGACGCTTTGGTGGTCGGAGCAGGGTGCTCCGGGATGGAGGCAACGCCATGTCGGGAACGACCAGACGCAAGCCGGGCTGGATGGGCCCGTATATCGAGAGCCTGCGGGCCTGGTTGCTGGAGCGCGGTTACGCACCGGGCAGCATCAAGCATGTCCTTACATTGGCCGGGCAGCTGGGACGCTGGATGCAGAGTTCGGACGTCAAGTTCTCCCAGCTTGACTCGGTGGCGGTGGAGTCGTTCCTGGACGCGCTGCGGGCGCGGGGCGTGCGGCGGGTTCCGGGTCCGCGTGGCCTTCGACCGCTTCTAGACTATTTGGACAGTGAGGGAGCGTTGGCGTTTAAGCCGGTTCCGGACTCGCCGGTGGAGCAGCTGGTGGCCGAGTACCGGACCTGGCTAGTGATCGATCGGGGGTTGGCGGCGCCGACCGTGCTGCGGTACGAGAACCTGGCGCGCCGGTTCCTCGGTCAGCAGCGGTCCGCAGACGGCGGCCAGGTCGCGGTGAACCTTACCGCGGCGGATGTGGTCGGGTTCCTGCTACGGGAGAGCGAGCGGGTCAGCGTGGGCGCGGTCAAGGGCCGGGTGGCGGAGCTACGGTCGCTGCTGCGGTTCCTGCACTTGAAGGGGCTAACCCCGACCGCGCTGGCCAGCGCGGTACCGCCGGCGGCCGGCTGGCACGACACCGGTATCCCGGTCGGGCTTGCCTCCGCAGACGTGCAGCGGCTGCTGGACGGCTGCGACCGGGCCAGCCCGACCGGCGTGCGCAACTTCGCGATCCTCCTGCTGGTGGCCCGGCTGGGCCTGCGGTCGATCGAGGTCGCCCGGCTAGAGCTGGGTGACTTCGACTGGCGGGCCGGCGAGATTGCCGTGGCGGGCAAGGCGCGGCGCCGTGACCGGCTGCCGCTGCCGCACGATGTCGGCCAGGCGCTGACCGCCTACCTACGCGAGGTGCGCCCGGTGACCTCGATCCGCCAGGTGTTTCTGATGCTCAAGGCCCCGATCCGGCCGATCCGGGCGGACCTCGTCGGCGACGTTACCCGCCGGGCCTGCCGCCGGGCGGGGTTGCCGGAGGTGGGGCCGCACCGGCTGCGGCACGCGCTGGCCACCGAGATGCTGCGTCGCGGCGCCAAGCTGGTCGAGATCAGCCAGGTACTGCGTCACCGGGACCTGGCCACCACCGCGGTCTACGCCAAGGTCGACCTGGACGCGCTTCGGCGCATCGCCCAACCATGGCCGGGAGCCCGGCGATGAGCGCGCTGACCCACGCGGCCGAGGATTACCTGCGGCTGCGTCGCTCGCTAGGCCACGAGCTCGCAGAGCACCACCGGCTGCTACCTAGGTTCGTCGCCTACCTGGAGGCGATCGGCACGGAAACGGTCACCATCGACGCGGCGCTGGCGTGGGCGCAGCAGCCGGACGCCGACCCGGCGAACAGCGTGTGGCCTCGGCGGATGACCATCGCCCGCGGGTTCGCCCGCCACATGGCCAGCATCGACCCGGCCACCGAGATCCCACCACTCGGGCTGATCCCGAGCCGGCAACGGTGGCGTCTGCCATACATCTACACCTCAGCCGACATCGAGGCGCTGATGGCCGCGGCCCGGGCAATCCGGCGGCGACTGCCGGCGGCAACCCACGAAACGCTGGTCGGGCTGCTGGCCGCCACCGGGATGCGGGTTGGGGAGGCGATCCGGCTCGACCGGGCCGACATCGACTTAGCCGGTGCGGTGCTGACGATCCGCGAGTCCAAGTTCGGCAAGTCGCGCTACGTGCCGATCTCGCCCTCCACGGTGGAAGCGTTGGACCGGTATACGCACGAGCGGGATCGGATCTGCCTCAACCCGGCGACGATGAGCTTCCTGGTCGGTATCCGCGGCAACCGGGTCATCTACCCGGTGGTGCAGCAGGTGTTCCGCAGGCTCTGCGAGGCCGCCGGGATCGGGGCCGACGCCTCGACCCGTCCTCGCATCCACGGCCTTCGCCATACGTTCGCGGTGCGCACCCTGCAGGGCTGGTACCAGGCCGGGCTCGACGTGGAGGCCCAGCTGCCGATGCTGTCGACCTACCTCGGGCACCGCGACCCGCGCTCGACCTACTGGTACCTGTCGGCCGCGCCGGAGCTGTTGGCGCTGGCCGCCGGCAGGCTGGAGCTGTCCCGAGGGGTGATCGCGCGGTGAGCCTTATCGCCCCCACCCTGCAAAGCTTCTTCACCGACCGGCTGGCCAACCAGCGCCACGCCAGCCCACGCACCATCGCCTCCTACCGGGACTCGCTGCGGATGCTCGTCGTGTTCGTGCAGGAACGCGTCGGCAAACCAGCCTCTGCGCTGGACTGGCAAGACCTGCCCGCCGAGACGATCAGCACGTTCCTGGACCACCTCGAGAGGGAGCGTGGCAATAGCGCCAGGACCCGCAACCTGCGCCTGACCGCGATCCGGTCCCTGTTCGCCTACGCCGCGCTGCGCCACCCCGAGCACGCCGCGCTGATCCAGCAAGTGCTGGCCATCCCCGCCAAACGCTACGACAAACAGATCGTCTCGTTCCTGACCACCGAACAGACCGACGCGCTGATCGCCGCCCCCGACCTGGCCCGGTGGGAAGGCCGCCGCGATCGGGCGCTGCTGCTGCTCGCGGTCCAGACCGGGCTGCGGGTCTCCGAACTCACCGGCCTCAACTGCGGCGATCTCACCCTCGGAACCGGCGCCTGCGTCCGCTGCCAAGGCAAGGGCCGTAAACACCGGGCCGTTCCCCTGATCGGGGCGACCGAAGCGGTCCTGAAGGTCTGGCTGAGCGAGCGCGCCGGAGCCCGCGACGAGCCACTGTTTCCCACCCGCACCGGGCGCCGGCTCAGCGCCGATGCCGTGCAGCGGCTGGTCCGCAAACACGCCACCGCAGCCGCGCAGCACTGCCCGTCCATCCACCCAGACAAGCTCCACCCGCACGTCCTTCGTCACAGCTGCGCCATGGCGCTGCTGCAAGCAGGTGTCGACACCGCGGTGATCGCGTTGTGGCTCGGGCACGCCGACATCCGTTCCACCAACGTCTATCTCCACGCCGACATGACCATCAAGCAACGAGCACTCGAACTCACCACACCGAACTCCGCTCCGCCGGGTCGCTACCGGCCCGCCGACCCGCTGCTGGCGTTCCTGGAAGGCCTGTGACTATGCCGAGCGCCCGAGAGGTCGCCACCGCGCGCAGCCCACCCCCGCAAAGATCGCCGCCCCACCCGCGGGCGCGGGTCGGCATAGTTCCAGGCTCGGCATAGGTCGACCTATGCCGCGCGCGGCATAGCTCGACGAGTTTGGCTACTGGACCATCACCGTCGAGCGGCCACTGCTGGACGAGGACGGTAAGCCAGTCGTCGACCGCAAGGGCAAGCCCAAGCCGGACACGAAGAGGCGCGACAACGAGAACGTCCCCTTCACCTACGGCGGCTCCACCGCCGGCGCCGCCGGCAAGGCCGAGGTCATCCAGGCGTACTTCGACGCCGAGGTGAAGCCGCACGTCCCCGACGCCTGGATCGACTGGACCAAGGTCAAGATCGGCTACGAGATCCCCTTCACCCGGCACTTCTACAAGTACGTCCCACCCCGCCCCCTCGCCGAGATCGACGCCGACCTGGAAAAGCAGGTCGCCAAGATCCTCGACCTGTTGCGGGAGGTAGAGCAGTGAAGTCAGACCGTTGGCAGAGCCTCCCCCTCAAACGGGTCGTCGAATCCGTTCAGAGCGGGACCAGCATCAACGGCACGCCCTGGCCTGCCGACGGCAATCAGCCCGGAGTACTCAAGACGAGCTCCGTATATGGCGGGGTCTTCGACCCCACGGAGAACAAGGAGGTCGACAGCTACGATTTGGACCGCGTCTCGTGCCCGGTGCTCGCAGGCTCGCTGATCGTGAGCAGAATGAATACGAAGCAGCATTTGGGCGTCGCTGCAGCGATCCGCCAAGATTTCCCAAACCTGTATCTTCCCGATCGGCTTTGGGCTGTGACCTTTTGCGGCGCCGAGCCGCGGTTCATCGATTGGTGGACGAAGACCCCCGCATACCGGTCCCAGGTCGAAGCGGTAAGTGTCGGCACCAGTTCGTCGATGCAGAACATCAGTCAGGGCGACTTCCTGGAACTCCGTATCGAGCTCCCGGATTTCGAAACCCAGCACGCCATCGCCGACTACCTCGACCGTGAGACCGCCCGCATCGACACGCTTATCGAGGAGCAGCAGCACCTGATCGAGATGCTCCGCGAAAGACGGAGCGCCGTTATCTCATCTGCCTTGGCGCCGAACGACTCATGGGTTCGTCGTCGAATAAAGCACATCGGTGAGACCAGTTTGGGGAAGATGCTCGACGCGGGCCGTGCGGTCCGCGACGGAGACCAGCCGCGGCCGTACGTCCGGGCAGCAGATGTTCGTGCGGATGGCTCGGTGAACCTTGCGGACCTTAACGAGATGCCGTTCTCCGGGGTAGAGATGGAGGCTTTCGACCTCCGTGCGGGCGATGTTCTGCTAATCGAGGGCGGCGCCACAGTCGGGCGTCCAGGGTTCATGTTCGAGTCGGCACCGGGAATCGCTTTCCAGAAGACTGTCAACCGCCTACGGGTCGGGTCACAGGCGGATGCACGCTTCGTGTACTGGTCGATGCTCTGCCTCTACGAGTCCTCCTACTACGCCAATCATTATGGGTCGGTCTCATTCGTTCACCTCACCGGCGAGAAATTGCGGAAAATCGAACTTCGTCTCCCGCCGCTCGACAAACAAAGGGCTATTGCGGTCTACCTGGACGTGGAGACCGCGAAGATCGACACGCTGATCGCTGAGACGGAGCGGTTCATCGAGCTGGCTCGGGAGCGGCGGGCGGCGTTGATTACGGCGGCGGTGACGGGGCAGATCGACGTGCGAGAGCTGGTCTGATGGCCGATCACCACGAGGTCGTCTTCGAGTCCGAGATCTGCGCGCACCTGGCGGCTCACGGATGGCTCTACTCCGCCGATGACACCGGCTACGACCGGGAGCGGGCGCTGTTTCCTGCGGACCTGTTCGCCTGGTTGGAGGAGACCCAGCAGCCGGCGTACGCGAAGGCGTTACGGGCGGCCGGGTCGCAGGCGAAGTTCCTCGACGTGTTGACCACCGCGCTGGATAAGCCGTTGGAGCACGGCGGTGGGATGTTGAACATCCTGCGTACTGGGGTGCAGTATATCGGCGGTGGCCGGTTGAAGATGGCGCAGTTCCGCCCGGAGACCAGCCTGAACGCGACCACCAGCGAGCAGTATGCGGCGATGCGGGTGCGGGTGATGCGGCAGGTGCACTTCTCCACCGCCGACCAGCGCAGCCTCGACCTGGTCTTCTTCATCAACGGGCTGCCGGTGGCCACCGTGGAGCTGAAGACCGACTTCACCCAGTCGCTGGATGAGGCGATCAACCAGTACAAGGGCCGGAACCCGCTGACCAACGGGCGGCCGGAGCCGCTGTTGTCGTTCGGGCATCGGGCGCTGGTGCATTTTGCGGTCGCCAACGACCGGGCCGCGATGACCACCAAGTTGGAGGGCGACAAGACCCAGTTCCGGCCGTTCGACATGGGTCACGACAGCGGCGCGGGGAACCCGCCGGGGGAGGGCGGGCGGTCGGCGACCGCGTACCTGTGGGAGCGGGTCTGGGAGAAGGACGCCTGGCTCACCATCATCGGCCGGCTGATGATCGTGGAGACCAAGGAAGAGTGGGACGTCGCGACCGGGACCTCGGTGCGGCGTACCAGCATGCTCTTCCCACGGTTCCACCAGTGGGAGGCCGTGACGAAGATCGTGGCCGCGGTACGCGAGGAGGGGGTGGGGCATCGTTACCTGATCGAGCATTCGGCCGGGTCGGGCAAGACGAACACCATCGCCTGGACCGCCCACCGGCTGGCGCGGCTGCACGTCGACGACGAGAAGGTCTTCGACTCGGTGCTCGTGGTCGTGGACCGGAACGTGCTCGACGGGCAACTCCAGGAGGCGATCCGGCAGATCGACGGGTCGGGCAAGATCGTGGCCACGATCAGCCCGGAGGATGTCCGTAAGGCAGGGGCGAAGTCGAAATCCGGGCTGCTGGCGACCGCGTTGCAGAACGGAGAGCTGATCATCGCGGTGACGGTGCAGACCTTCCCGTTCGCGCTCAACGAGATCCGGGCCAACAAGGGCCTGAAAGGGAAGCGGTTCGCGGTGATCGCCGACGAGGCGCACTCGTCGCAGTCCGGGCAGGTCTCCGCCAAACTGAAGGCGGTGCTGACCGCCGACGAGATCAAGGAGATCGAAGAGGGCGCGGAGGTCGATGTCGAGGCGATCCTCGCCTCGGAGATGACCGAGCGGGCCGAATCGGAAAACATCTCCTACTTCGCGTTCACGGCGACACCGAAAAACAAGACCCTGGAGCTGTTCGGCCGCAAGGGTCCGG
Source organism: Natronosporangium hydrolyticum (assembly GCF_016925615.1). NCBI lineage: Bacteria > Bacillati > Actinomycetota > Actinomycetes > Micromonosporales > Micromonosporaceae > Natronosporangium > Natronosporangium hydrolyticum. The sequence continues at coordinate 3,213,264 of NZ_CP070499.1, read as the reverse complement.
ACGGGAAGCCGGTCGAGTTCCACCTCTACTCGATGCGGCAGGCGATCGAAGAGGGCTACATCCTCGACGTGCTCCGGGGCTACCAGACCTACGACACCGCGCTGAAGATCGCCGGGGAGGCCGAGAGCGGCGACGGCAGCAAAGTGGTCGAGGAGGCCGTGGCGCGGAAAGGGCTGATGCGGTGGGTAAAGCTGCACCCGACCAACATCAGCCAGAAGGTGCAGATCATCGTCGAGCATTTTCACGCCAACGTCGCCCACCTGCTGGAAGGCAAGGCGAAGGCGATGGTGGTGACCGACTCGCGCAAGGCCGCGGTGAAGTACAAGAAGGCGATCGACGCCTTCATCGCCAAGCGGGCCGCCGAGGACGCCTCGTACAACTATCGCACCCTGGTCGCCTTCTCCGGCTCGGTCACCATGGCCGAGGACGAGGAATGGGTTTCGGACTGGGGGCCGCAGCCGAGCAAGGACGACGAGTTCACCGAGGCCAACCTCAACCCCGGCGCCGGCACGGACCTGGCCGCCGCCTTCAAAGCCGGGACATACAAGGTCATGCTGGTGGCCAACAAGTTCCAGACCGGCTTCGACCAGCCGCTGCTCTCGGCGATGTACGTCGACAAGAAGCTGTCCGGGGTCACCGCCGTGCAGACGCTCTCCCGGCTCAACCGCACCCACCGCACCGCGGGCGGAGAGCAGAAACGCAAAACGTTCGTCATCGACTTCGTCAACAAGCCCGAGGACATCCGGGCTGCGTTCGAGCCGTACTTCACCAACGCCACCATGGAGACCGAGACCGACCCGTACATTGTGGTCCATCTGGCCAACAAGCTCGCCCAGGCCGGGATCTACACCGCGGAGCAGGTACGCGAGGTCGCCGAACTGTGGGTCACCAGAAAGGGCAACAACGCGCTCTCGGCTGCGATCAGCCCGGCCAAGAACGACTTCGCCCGCCGCTACGCGGCCGCGATCGACGCCGACGACAAGGTCACCCTCAACACCCTCGACCTTTTCCGCAAAGATGTCTCGACCTATGTGCGGCTCTACGACTTCATGAGCCAGATCGTCGACTACGGCGACCCGTACCTGGAGATGCTTTCGATCTTCCTGCGGCTGCTGGAGAAGGTCATCGCAGACTCCTCCTGGGCCGCCGAGGTCGACCTCTCCGACGTGGTCCTGGTCGGGGTCAAGCACACCAAGTCGACCGCGGTCGACATCGCGCTGGCCGGCGACGGCGAACTCAAGGGCATCAGCGCCGCGGGCACCGGCACCCGAAAGGATCCCAAGTACGTCGCCCTACAGGTCGTCATCGACAAGATGAACGACCTCTTCGGCGCCGAATCGTTCGCCGAGTCGCAGATCCGAGAGTTCGTGCAAGGGCTGGTGCAGCGGCTGCTCACCAACCCGAACCTGGTCAACCAGACCAAGGTCAACTCGAAGAAGCAGTTTATGGAATCGCAGGACTTCCAGTCGGCGGTCACCGAGGCGGTCGTCGACAACCAGGAAGCCCACAACACCATGGCCGACTACTTCTTCAGTGACGGCCCCGCCATCAACGGCGTCATCGTCGCGCTCGCGGACGCCTTCTACGAGGCGGCGGTCGACCAGCGCCAACCGTAGCGTGGATCGACCACAACGAAGACCCTGCCCAGGCCGCCCAGCGTGAGGTGCTGGAGGAGACCGGCCTGCGGACACAGGTGATCTGCGACTCGCTGTTCACTCACCCGGCGGTGACCACGCACGCCCCGCCGTACACGATCATCGAGATGGACGTGACTGACAGCAAGGTTGGCCCGCATCGTCACATCGACCTGGTCTACGTGCTGCGGGCGGTCTCCGGCGACCTCGCCGCCCAGCTCGACGAGGTCGGTGCCGTCCGCTGGGTACCGCTTGCCGACGTTGCTGCCCTCAACACCCCGACGGAGCTACCCGCTCTGATCGAGGATGCCGCCCGATGGGCCAAGGTGCGCTGGCCGGCAGATGCCGCCACTGGTCAACCTTGATGAGTGGGAGCGACCCGGTTCGACGGACAGGGGGCAACATCAGCCCCGGTCGGGGTAGCTGCCAGGCGCCCGGTAGCAGATCCGCTCACACAGGTTGGAAAAGGTTCCATAGTTAATTCTGATCGAGCCTAACCACCCACGAGGCCGACACGGTGCCCGCTCCCGCCTCACTTTCAGGGGTCTGCAGATTCTCGTTGCCCTGGGTGATCCAGGCAGCAACGAGGGTACGAGGGGGCGGCTGCAGGCCAGGGAGAGGCTCCCGATAGGACAGCAGTCGACAAGATTCGATACCCCGCACAGGAGCCTTCCGTCATGCTGCCTTACCCGTCAACGGTCGTGTTGTCGACCCGCCGGCCTCGGCGCGGTGGTCATGCGCGCATCCGAGGCTGCAAACACCGCCACCGCCTTCGCCGCGATCGGGCTGCTCGTCGCGTTCTTCAGCTGCCCCTAACACCACCCGACAAACAGGACCGATCAACCGAAGCACTCCACGGACGAAAATGGTCGACCACGAGGGCCGGCTGCAGGATGGCCTACCTCGAGGTCACGCTCAGCCCGCGTGCGAGCGTGTCGACGCGTCGCAGGGAGTCCGGGAGCCGGTACGGGCCAGCCATGCCGTCGACGATGGCCGCGGCATCGGCAGCGGCGATCCCGACCGCGGTGACGAACAGCGGGCGGGTGGTCTGACCGCGTCGTACGGCGACCGCGTGGGTGGCCCCGCGGTATGCGGTCTTGGCTACCCCGATGATCGGTACCCCAGACTGGGCGTGGAGCCGCGCCCCCAGCCCTGGACGACCCTGTGGGTCGAGGTCGACGTAGCCGTCGATGACCAACAGGTCCAGCGGCACGGTGGTGGCCAGGACCGCCATGACTGCGGGTAGCTCGCGCAGATAGAACCGGCCCGGTTGATAGTCGGCGACCTCCGGCAGCTGTGTGGTGTGCTCGCTGATGATGCGGCGGAACCGAAGGTCGCCGGCGACGACGAGGGCGGCCCGAGCGCCACCTTCGGTTGGATAGTGGACATCCACGGCACCACACCGCTGGTCGTCGTCCGCCCTCATCCCACCAGTGTGACTCCGCCGTCCCCGAAGCCTCGGACCCAGGGGTCAGATTACGTCCGACATCCCCCGGTGAGGTCGATTGTTGCGGTAGGACTGTTGCCCGTCACCGTACGGCTGGCAGACCGTACGGGATGGTGAGCGGCGCTGCGGTAGCCGATACCGCAGCGCCGCGCGAGGGGTGTCGGTGGCTCACCCGATGCCCAACTCCAGGGCCCGCTCGTAGCCGTGGGTGACGGACTTCTCCGCCAGCTCTGGGTCCGAGGCCATCGCCATGATCAGCACTTCGCCTATCGCGACCATGTGCAGGGTGGTCGACGTCGCCACGTCCTGCGCCTCGAAACTCATCGTCTGGGTGAGTGCGGCCGTCTCGGCCCCTTCCATTGGTCGCACGTCGACCGGGGTGTTGGCGATGGTGCCTTCCCCGAGGCTGGAGAGGTGCACCTGGCCAGCCTGGCACTCCAGGGCGTGGGCGACGATCTCCCGAACCGGCGCGCCGCCGCGTACTTCGGCCGCCCAGGCGACGAAGATCCCCTCGCCGGCTGAGTAGGTCGGGTCGGCCTGGGTCCAGCCGTTGACTGCGGCCGTATCATCGCCCAGCACCGGGTTGAGGTAGTCGACGCAGGAGTCGGGCATCACCCGCATGTCCGGGGGCAACGCGAGCATCCCCTCGGCGGTGGCATCCTCGAAGGTCACTTCGATCACCTCGCCCGCCGGATGCCCCTCCGCCGGCAGCAGCAGCGCGTGCAGGTCGTGTGGGTCGACCCGATCGCTGCCGCTGGCGACTCCGGCGCCGCCCGCGAGATACCCGATGCCGACCGTGGCGACCACAGTAGCCGCGACGGTGACCACTCCGGTGAGCCTGCCTGTCCTGATTCGCATGTGGCTTCTCCCATCTGTGCGCGCAGCGCCGACCGGGCAGGCCAGATGCCCACCGTGCGCCCATCCCCGGCGTCGGCTCGTCATTGACAGAAATCACTCTGTCTCATGTCAATCTATCCGGACCATAGGGGGGTCGTCGGTATCTGTCAAGGAGTCGTCACCGACCGCGATCATGTCGCCCGCGATGTCGGACCAGGTTGGTCCGATCGGCGGCCAGCCGCTCCTGATCAACGGCGCCCCGCAGAACCGGCCCGCCGACGAGGGCCCCGACGACCGCGACGCGCGCACCGCCGCCGGCGATGTTTGCTTGGGACGGTTACGAGCAGACCTACACCCGCTCGGGCTGAACGGTGCAGCGGCGGGAGACCGGACCTGTGTTTCAAGGGCTACATGCTCACTGTTGTGGCCCACAACAGTGAGCATGTAGCCACCCGTACGAAGGTCCCCTTCCGGTACGGCGCGTCGTGTCCCCCGAGCGAGCTACCCGCAGGTGTCCACCGTGCGGTGACGATTCCGGGCCGCCGAATCCATAGCGTTCGGGGCAGCCGCGGCACCCCGATCCGCGGGATTTCACCAAGGAGTCGTCATGCGATTGTTGAAGCAGCTCGGCGCCGTCGCGGTGGTCGCCTTCGCGGGCAGCCTGGCGGTGCAAGCGGTGGCGCCGAACGCCGTACTCACCCTGGTCCTCGGCCTCGCCACGGCGGTGCTCGCCCTGCTCGTCTACGCCGGGATGGTCCGGTGGACCGAGCGGCGCCGGCCAACCGAGGTGGCGTTGCGGCCGGCCGCCGGGGCCACCTTCCGGGGGCTGCTGATCGGTGTCGGGATGTTCGCGGCGGTCATCGCCACCATCGCCTATCTCGGCGGCTACCGGGTCGAGGGCTGGGGGTCGGCCACGGGCGTGCTGGCGATCTTCGGTTTCATGGCTGCCGCCGCGGTCACTGAGGAGGTGATCTTCCGCGGCATCTTGTTCCGGATCGTCGAGGAGTGGATCGGCACCTGGAACTCGCTGGTGCTGACCGGTCTGATCTTCGGCCTGGTGCATCTGCCGAACTCGAACGCCAACCTCTGGGGAGCGCTGGCCATCGCGATCCAGGCCGGCGCGATGCTCGCCGCCGCCTACGCCGCGACTCGCAGCCTGTGGCTGGTGATCGGCCTGCACTTCGGCTGGAACTTCGCCGCGGCCGGGATCTTCGGCGTCACGGTCTCCGGACAGGAAGGGGCGGAAGGGCTGCTTAGGAGCGTGACCTCGGGCCCGATGCTGCTCAGCGGCGGCGAGTTCGGGCCCGAGGCGAGCCTCTACGCGGTGCTGGCCGGTGCGCTGCTGACGGTCGTCTTCATGTGGCTGGCCCACCGGCGCGGCAATCTGGTACCCCGCCGCCGGCGCGGCAACCCGACCGGCTCGGCTGAAGCGGCCAGCGAGGCGCCCGCGACCGGCTCGGACGCTAGGCTCGCTCGGTGATCGACCTCCGCCGGATCCAGGGCCGGTGGCGACGGTACGACACCGTCGTCCGGGATCTCCCGCTCGCGCTGGTGATCGTCGCCGCGTCGCTGGTGCCCGCCCTCCACGGCTACGGCACGCAGCTCGGCGAGCTGCCGACCCGACCTTTCGACGCGGTGGCGGTGGCGCTGGTCGCCCTGCAGGGGCTGCCGCTCGCCCTGCGCCGCCGGTGGCCGCTCGCCTGCCTCGGCCTGGTCTCGATCGGTTTCGTCGCCGACCAGCTGCTGGCGTACCACACCGTCGCCGGCGTCGCGCTGGGCATTGCGCTGCTGAGCGCCGGGGCCCACCTGGAACGCCAGCGGCGCACGATCCTGCTGCTGGCCACCGCGGCGTACCTGGCCCTCGCCCTGACCCTCCACTGGCTCGGGTCGCCGGAGGGGGTGATCGGGTTCGGCACCTTCTACATCGTACTGGGGATCTGCTGGGGGGCCGGGGCGTGGCTGCGGCTCTCCCGGGCCGCCGAGGCGGAACGTCGCCGGCACGTGGCCGAGGCCAGCCGGGTCGCCGAACGCACCCGGATCGCCCGGGAGCTGCACGACATCGTCACCCACCACGTGACCGCGATGGTCGTGCAGGCCGAGTCGGCCCGCTACCTGACCGCCGCACCCGACCGGCTCGACCAGACGCTGACCGCCGTCAGCGACACCGGCCGGCGGGCCATCGCCGACCTGCGGCACCTGCTCGACCTGCTCAACCCGGATCATGACACCGAGACCGGAACCCCTACCACCGGCGATCTGAAGTCGCTTGTGGAGCAGGTCCGGCGCGCCGGTCAGCCGGTGGAGCTTGTCCGGGAGGGTGAGCCGGCGGCCGTGGGCGGAAGCGCTGAGGAGGTGGCCTACCGGGTGGTGCAGGAGGCCCTCACCAACGCCGTCAAGTACGCCCACGGTAGCCGTACCCTGGTCCAGGTGCGATACCGCGAACAAGAGACCACAGTGGAGATCACCACCGACGGCCCGGCCGTGCCGTCGGTCGGATCCGGCGGCAGCGGGCGGGGCCTGCGCGGGCTGCGCGACCGGGTCGAGCTGCTCGGCGGCGAGTTCAGCGCGGACCGGCACCCGGACGGCGGTTTCTCCGTGCGGGCCCGCATCCCCGCTGCGGCGAGCAGCCGCTCGGCCGCCGCCGCGCGGAGCGCCGGGTGACCGCGCCGCTGCGGGTCCTGGTCTGCGACGACCAGGCGCTGATCCGCACCGGGTTCGCCACGATCATCGACGCGCAGCCCGACCTCGAGGTGGTGGGGGAGTGCGGCGACGGTCAGGCCGCCGTCGACCTCGCCGGCCGGCTGCGTCCGGACGTGGTGGTGATGGACGTGCGGATGCCGGTCCTCGACGGGATCGAGGCGACCCGCCGGCTGGCCGGGGCCGGCGTGGCGCAGCCGGTCCGGGTGCTCGTGGTGACGACCTTCAACCTCGACGAGTACGTATACGAGGCGCTGCGCGCGGGAGCCAGCGGCTTCCTGCTCAAGGATGCCCCGCCGGCGCAGCTGCTGCACGGCATCCGCACCGTCGCCACCGGCGCGGCGCTGCTAGCTCCCGAGGTGACCCGTCAGCTGGTCGGCCGCTACGCAGCCCGGATCCGACCCGCCGACGATCCGGCCGAGGACGTCCCGCTGACCCCGCGCGAGCTGGAGGTGCTGCGGCTCATCGCCGACGGCCGGTCCAACAGCGAGATCGCGGCGACGCTGGTGATCAGCCAGGAGACCGTCAAGACGTACGTCTCGCGGATCCTGACCAAGCTCGACCTGCGCGACCGGGTCCAGGCGGTGGTCTACGCCTACCGCCGGGGCCTGGCCAGCTGACCATCCACAAACTCGGCGTGCTCAGGTGGGCAGGTCGACGGCGGCGGTGCCGGTACCGGTACGGGTGTCGGTCACCTCGGAGGGAGAACTAGGGGAACGGGGGCCGGCGCGGTCGAGGCCGTCGAGGACGATGCCGAGCTGTCGTTCGAACCGCGCGTCGCCCTGGTCGCGCAGGTGCCCGGCGGCCTTGACCAGTTCCGCGCCCTCGCCCAGCCAAGCGTCGCGCTCGGCGAGCGAGTACCGGCCTGGCGACGACTGGGTCCGCTCCTGCTCCTCGATGACGATACCGACCACGAACGCGGTGATCAGGTCGAGTACGTCGTCGGCTTCGGCGAGGGTGAAACCGGCGGCGGTCAGGCGGGCGAGCCAGGACTCTTTCGCCCTCACGATTTCGGGGTCGGAGACCCGCCTGCCGCTGAAGATGCGTGCCCCCTCCCGGTGGCGCAGGTACTCCGCGCGCAGCACTCGGGCGTAGGCGGCCACGTCGTCCCGCCAGCTTTCGCTGGGCGGGATCGCGGAGACCGCGTCGGTGACGCGGCGCATGACGACGGTGCTCATCTCGTCGAGGAGTTCCTGCTTGTTGCGGAGGTGCCAGTACAGCGCCGAGGCCCTCACGCCGAGCCGGGAGGCGAGCGCACGGACGGTGAGGGCGTCCATGCCCTCGTCGTTGAGCAGTTCGAGTGCCGCCGCCACGATGCGCTCCCGCGTGATGCCCTTCACAGTTGCCACTTTAACGAAGTTCAGTCAGACTGAGTTCGTTGAACTTAGTTCAGGAGCAAGGGGCCTGGTGACCATAGCGGAGGATCCGGCGATCCGCCGTACCGTCGCCAACACGCGGTGTTGGATGGGCTGATGACGATAATCGACCGCCTGGCCGGAGCCTCCCGGATCGGGCTGGGGTTGGCGGCCGTCGGCCGTCCGGGCTATATCAACCTCGGGCGGGCCGCGGACCTGCCCGCCGAACGGACCGTCGAAGCACTGCGCGCCCGCGCCTGGCAACTACTCGACCAGGCATACGCCGCGGGCATCAGGTATTTCGACGTCGCCCGCTCGTACGGCCGGGCCGAGGAGTTCCTGGCGCACTGGTTGCTGGCAAGGCCGGAGATCGACGACGTCGTCGTCGGGAGCAAGTGGGGCTACACCTACACGGCCGGCTGGCGGGTCGAGGCCGAGGTGCACGAGGTCAAGGATCACAGTGTCGCCAGCTTCGACCGGCAGTACGGCGAGACCCGCGCGCTGTTAGGCGACCGGCTGGATCTCTACCAGGTCCATTCGGTCACCCCGGACAGCCCCGCCCTGCGCGACGGGGATCTGCACCGCCGGCTCGCCGGGCTCGCCGAGCAGGGTGTCCTGGTTGGGCTCTCCACCAGCGGGCCATCGCAGGCCGAGGTGATCCGGAGCGCGCTGTCGGTAGAGGTCGGTGGCCGGCCGGTGTTCCGTAGTGTGCAGGCCACCTGGAATCTTCTGGAGCCAAGCGCCGGCCCGGCGCTCGCCGACGCGCACGCCGCGGGGTGTTTCGTCATCGTGAAGGAAGCGCTCGCGAACGGCCGGCTCGCCGTATGGGAGGGCGTGGGCGACGCGGTGGCGCTCGCGGCTGCGTTGCAGCGACCCTGGGCGAGCATTGTGCTCTCCGGAGCCGTAACCGGCGACCAATTGAACTCGAATCTGCGGGCGGAGAAGCTGACCGTCGACGCTGCGCGGTGGGCGGGCCTAGCTATGCCGGCCGCTTGGTATTGGCAGGAACGATCGCAGCTGCCTTGGATGTGATGGCGCGGGCTTCGGCCGTTTAAAGCTCCTTTACGGTCAGCAGGTTGTCGCCGTGGACGGGGTCCGGCTCCACCCGGCCCGTTTCCCGGAACCCGAGCTTCGCCAGGACCCGTCGCGACGCGGCGTTCCAGTCCCGAACCCCTGCCCATAGTCGCGGATAGCCTGCATCGCTCGCCCAACTGACCACGGCCCGGGCCGCCTCAGTTGCGTAACCCAAGCCGTGAACCGCCCGCAGCAACTCGTAGGCCAGCTCGGGCTCGTCGGGCGGCCCGTTCCCCTGAAAGACCAGCCCGCAGTATCCGATGACGTCGGCGGTGTCCTTCCGCTCCACCGCCAATGGCCATGGCCTCGCCTCCGCACGCTCCGTGCGGATCTGCGCTGCGATGTCCTCCACCGTCGGTCGGCCATCGGGAGTTATCTGCCGATGCGGCGGGACCCGTGGATCTCGCTCAGTCCACAACTGGCGGTAGACGGCGGCCTCGTCTGCCCTACGCGGCCGAAGAATGAGTCGATCAGTTGCTAACCTGTTCACAGCGGCCGGCGGTGGTTACCGAGGCGGCGGAAGGCTGCCTTCCACCTCCGGTACACCTGCTCCCACGGGTAGGGGCAGACCCGGCTGCCGAGGGCCTCGAAGTGGGGGACGGCACGTGGGTCGCCGCCCGTGACGAGCGCAAACGCGAAGACGGAGTGAGCGCTGACCCAACCGTGCCAGGGCCGATGTTCGGGGTGCAGCACGGTATGGGCCGCCGCAGCCGCAATCTCGTCACGAACCTCACGTTGCCCGATGTATTCTTCAGCCGCGAGGGCGCCCTCAGCCATCATGATGTCGAGAGCGTGCTCAACGTGGGCGTTGGCCACGACGGCGCCCGCCAACGACCCTGGCGGGGCGCATTTGAGACAGTCGCGCGCAAAGGCGTGCAGCTCGTCGACCGACCCGCCCCATTTCGGGCACAGGTTCTGGAGCAGCTGCCGCTGCGCGGTATACGGAGCGTCGCAATGCTCTGCCGCCTGTTCATAACGGTGTCGACCCTCGTCCAGCCCGAGCTCCAGGCCGCGTGCCAAGATGACTCGCTCGGTCCACGCCGCCGCGTTGGTGGGGTCCATTGCGGTGGCCTCAGCGAGCAGGCGCTCGGCGCGCTCAAGGTAGCCGAAAAAGAACTGCCACTGCGAGGGGTCCACATCCTTGGCAAACGTGCGACCACGAGCTTCCCAGGCCATCACGATGAACCGCGCGCCCAACAAGGTCCGCGCGAGCGACGAGTTGCGCTCCGAGTTCACCACCTGCTCCAGGAATCGCTCGGAACCGGGCGTCTCAGCCACCACCCGCACCGCCACCGACTGGTCAGATCGGACGGGCAGCTGCTCGAAGTGCGCTGCTACCTGGCTCCAGGCGTTCGATTTCGCCGACCTTCGCAGCCCGGCGAGGTCGGGGTAGTGCCCGATAAGGTCTGTCTGAAGAGGGCTGACGCCGAAGAGTCGCATGATCACGGCCGTGATAATACGGTTCGAAGCTGCTGCCGGCGGTCCCCTCCCGGTCCTGATCTGAAGGATGCCCGCCTTCGGCGAGCCTGATCCGCCACGCGGGCGGGGGTACCGAGACCTCGCACGACCTCCAGCTGAACCGTGCTGGGCGGCGTGGGCAGCAGCGACCTTCGCTCGAGAGGTGTACCTCGGCTTGGATGCTGACTAGGATCGGTGTGACGGACTCCGCCTCGGCGGGGTGTGCGACCCGCGACCGCGGCGAGGACGACCGCGACCATCCCGCTGAAAGGGGACTATTTCCGATGCAGGTGCTCTTTCTGGGTGGTCCCTGGCATGGCGAGCGGCATGAGGTTGCCCCCAGCCGCCGCTCCCGCGGCATAGAAACGCTCCCGACGCAGTACAGCGTCCCCGCCCCGCCCGCCGACCGGGTCACCTATACCCGACGGTTCGCTAACGGGGGCGGTGAGCGTCGGGCGGTGTATGTGGCGGCGGACTACCATGGGCCGGCCCGCGCCTGAGGCCGCGATCCACCCGATTCGTCGATGTTCCGGGGGCGCGATAATGGCAGCGTCAGATTCCCAACCGAGGAGATAGCTGCCCGTGACCAGTGCTGTCACCCTGATCCGTTCCCGCTCGCTCTCCGATGTTGCTGAGTACGCCTATGCGGCGACCGCCCCGGCGGACGCGCGGCTGATCTTCCTGGCTGGCGCGTGTCCGCTCAACGCTGACGGGACCACCGCGGCGGTCGGCGACTATGCCGGCCAGGCCGCGAAGGCGGTGGAGAATCTCCGCACCGCGCTCGCCGATGCCGGCGCCACCATCGATGACGTGATCAGCACCCGGGTGCTGGTGGCCAGCACCTCCCAGGCGGACCTGGTGACCGCCTGGGAGGTGGTGCGGGACGCGTTCGGTGAGCACGACGTGCCGAGCACGCTGCTCGGCGTCACCGTGCTCGGGTACGACGACCAGTTGGTGGAGATCGAGGCGGTCGCCGCCGTCCGGGACTGATCGGCGGCGTTCCTGCGTGCCCCGGCTCGGGCTCAGGGGAGGGTGAGCACGAGCTTGCCGCGGACGTGGCCCTCCTCTTGCAGCCGGTGGGCCTCGGCGGCTTCGGCCAGCGGCAGTTCCCGGGTCACCGTCACCCGCAGTCGGCCCGCCGCGGCCAGCTCACCGAGCAGCGTGAGCTGGTCGCCGTCCGGTCGGACGAAGACGTAGCGTCCGCCCTGCTCCAGCACTGACGGGTCGACGACCGAGACGTGCCGGCTGGGGTGGCGTACCAGCGTGGGCGACTGCGCCAGGGCGGGGCCGCCGACGAAGTCGAGCGCCGCGTCGACCCGGCCGTCGCCGCCGACCCGGTCCGCGACCCGCTGCGGCAGATCGTCGCCGTACTCGATCGGTTCGCAGCCGAGGCTCTGTAGAAAGTCGTGGTTGGTCGCGGAGGCGGTGCCGAGCACCCGGGCGGCGCCGCGGGCGCGGGCCAGTTGTACCGCCAGGTGGCCGACGCCGCCGGCGGCGGCATGGACCAGCACCACGTCACCTGGGCCGACGTCGACCGCGGCGAGGGCCTGCCAGGCGGTCAACCCGGCCAGCGGCAGGCCGCCGGCCTCGGCGAAGCTCAGCGCCGCCGGCTTCGGGGCGACCACAGTCTCGGCGACGGTGACCAACTCCGCGTACGTGCCGTGTTGCACCGTGTCTTTTCGGGCGTAGGCCATCACCTCGTCGCCGACCGTGAAGTTGGTGACCGCCGGGCCAATCGCTTCGACCACGCCCGCGACGTCCCAACCCGGGATCAGCGGCGTGTGGTGCGGGAATGCCCCCTGCAGGTAGCCAGCTCTGATCTTGTGGTCTACCGGGTTGACGCCGGCAGCGCGTGCCTGGATGCGCACCATATCCGGCCCGACCGGGGGATCCGGTAGCTCCTGGAGCTGCAGCACGTCCCTATTGCCATATTCGTCCAGCGCGATAGCTCTCATCACCCCAGCATCCCCCGCCGCACCGGCGCTCACCACGAGGCTCGCGGTGAGGCAAGATTGCCCGTGTGCAGATGTCCTTCTCGGTACGGCGGACCGCCTGGGTCGTCGGGTACCTGCTGTTCATTCTGGCGCCTATCTTCGTGATGCTGACCGGTACCGCCGAGCCGGCTCGGGATTTCTGGACCGAGTTGTCAGTTGCTTTCGGCTACGCCGGCTTGTCGATGATGGGGCTCCAGTTCGGGGTGACTTCGCGGTTTCGGTGGGTGACCGAGCCGTGGGGTGAGGACGTCATCTACCACTTCCACCGGCAGATCTCATTGATCGCCGTGACCCTGGTGCTGCTGCATCCGGCGATCCTGTTTGTCACCCGTCCGGACCTGCTCAGCCTGCTGAATGTCGTCGACGCGCCGTGGCGGGCACGGTTCGCCCTATTGTCGGTGCTGGCGCTGCTGGTGCTCGTGGTGACGGCGCTCTGGCGGGTGAGACTGCGACTCTCGTACGAGGTGTGGCACCGGTTGCACATCGCGCTGGCGGTCACCGCGGTCTCGGCCGGCGTCCTGCACATGATCGGCTGGGGTTTCTACCTGACCGACGCGTGGAGTCGAGCGTTGTGGATCGGGCTGATCGCGCTCTGGGTGGCGGTGCTGCTCTATGTTCGGATCGTCAAGCCGCTCTTCCTCATCCGCCGGCCCTATCAGGTGAGCGAGGTGCGCCCCGAGCGGGGAGAGACCACCACCTTGGTGCTGGATCCGGTCGGTCACGACGGTTTCCGGTTTCAACCCGGCCAGTTCGGGTGGATCACGGTGTGGCGTAGTCCATTCACGATCAGTGCCCAACCGTTCTCGTTCTCCTCCAGCGCCGAGGCGACGGGGGGCCGGGTCGAGATGTCGATCCGCAACCTCGGCGACTTCACGAGCAGCGTACCCGGGATTCCGGTCGGCAAGCGGGTCTACCTCGACGGCCCGTACGGTGCGTTCACGATGGGCAACCCGGCGGACATGCATGTGCTGGTCGCCGGCGGCATCGGGATCACCCCGATGATGAGCATGCTGCGGACCCTGGCCGACCGTGGTGACCGGCGACCGGTGATGCTGCTCTACGGGGCGAAGGATTGGCAGTCGATCACCTTCCGGGAGGAGCTCGAGGAGCTCACCGGCCGGTTGGACCTCACCACTGTCTATGTGCTCGAGGACCCGCCGGCCAACTGGCAGGGCGAGCGGGGCTTCATCAACGCGGAGATCTTCCAGCGGCATCTGACCCCGCCGTACGCCGAGCATGAGTATTTTATCTGTGGCCCGGAGCCGATGATGGACGCCGTCGAGTCGGCACTTGCCGAGCTGAAAGTGCCGAAGTCGAAGTACCACTCCGAGCGGTACAGCTTCCTGTAGGAGGTCTCGATGCGTCATGCGCTCGCCAACCGGCTCGCGGTCGCCACCGGCTTCATCGTCGTGCTGGTGTCGGTGCTGCTGGCGCTGTACCGGGTGACGGTCTAGCCGGCGACGCCGCCGGCCAGACCGTCAGCGGAGCGAGGTTCAGATCCGCCGCATGGTGGAGGCGTATCCGCCGCCGCCGGGGTACGTCCACTCGCCGACCAATGTGGTGTCCGCGGCGTCGAAACTGCCCCGGAAGTACGCCGGACTTCCTTTGGCGCCGGCCCAGATCGTCAGCGTGTCCCCAGCGAGTTCGTAGATGTAGTCGAAGGTGTTGCCGGCAGCGTCGTAGAACCGGGACACCACCTCGGCGCTGGGCGGTTCGCCGAATGGCCGCAGGTTCCCGATGACCTCCAGGCCGGCGACCGGCTGGCCGAGCTGAGTCAAATTTACGTGCTGCAGCAGGAAGAATCCGCCGGGCAGCCACTCGTACCGGACCGTGCCCTCGGCGCCGCCGGTGACCTGCCAGGTCCCCACCAGTCGGGCCAGATCCTGCAGCTGCGGGCTGGGGTCGATGGTGTCGTTCATGTCTCCTCCTTCGTCGGGAACGGCTTCGACCGCTACCTCGGAGCCGGGGCCCGGCCTTTGACGCCGGTCGGTTGTGACCCAGGACACACGTTCAGGGCGTCAAAGGACCGCCCTCCGCACCGAGGTACCGGCAGACATCCGAATGAGGAGGAAGCCATGACCACCATCACCGTCCCCACCACCGACGTCGCGGCGCCGCCGGTCTCGGCGAGCACCAGGCGACTGCTGCTCGCCGGTGCCTGGGCCGGACCGTTCTTCTTCGCCTCCGCCGGGATCCAGATGGCCACCCGCGAGGGCTTCGACATCACCCGGCACCCGATCAGCCAGCTCGCCACCGGAGGTCCCGGATGGGTGCAGATCGCCACCTTCATTGTGGCGGGCATGGGGATCCTGGCGCTGGCCGCGGGCGTCGCCCGCACCCTCACGACCGGCACCGGACGGCGGGCACTGCCGATTCTGCTCACCATCTTCGGGCTGGGGCTGATCGCCTCCGGCGCGTTTCCGATGGACCCCGAGCACGGCTTCCCGGTCGGTACGCCCGACGGTCCAGTGGCCCAGATGTCCTGGCACAGCATGGTCCACTCGGCGGCGGCCGTCGTCGCCTTCACCGCCGCGGCCATCGCCGCGATCGTCCTGGCGGTCCGGCATCTGCGACGTAGGTCGTTGCTGCCAGCCATCTTCAATGCCGTGGTGGCGCTGGTGCTGTTGCTGCCCACCGCGCCCGCCCACATGAGCATCCAGATTGCCCTCACTGGCGTGGTGGCCTTTGGTTGGGCGAGCGCGCTCGCGGTGTCCTTGCGTCGAGCCGCCTGAACCGCCCGTATTCTCAGCGTCGTAATCTTACCCAGGGGGATTGGTCATGAAGTATCTGTTGCTCAGCTACACCCCGGCGGCGGCGTGGGACGCCGCGGGCGCCGACACCCCGTCCGACGAGGCGCTCGCCGCCTTCGCGGCGTACCAGGAGTTCGCCCAGGAGTTGATCCGTAGCGGCGAGTTGGTCACCACCGAAGGGCTGGGGCACCCGGCGGTCAGCGCCACTGTCCGGAAGGGCCCAACAGGGGTGGTGGCCACCGACGGGCCGTTCGCTGAACTCAAGGAGGTCCTCGCCAGCTTCGCGGTGATCGACGTCGCGAGCCATGAACGGGCCGTGGAGATCGTCACCCGACTGGTCGATCTGATGGGCGAGCCGGTGGAGATTCGGCCGATCATGGGCGAGGAGTTCGCCGCGTGACCCCGCACGTCGAGCACCTGCTGCGCGTGGAGGCACCGCAGGTGCTCGGCGCGCTGGTTCGCCGGTTTGGCCACTTCGACCTCGCCGAGGACGCGGTCCAGGAGGCGTTGCTGGTCGCGGCCCGGACCTGGCCCGACGAGGGCGTTCCCGAGCAGCCACGGAGCTGGCTGATCCGGGTCGGCTACCGGAAGATGGTCGATCTGCTCCGCGCCGACCAGGCCCGGCGTCGGCGGGAGCAGGAGGCCGGAGCGGTCGAGCTGGGCCTGGGGGAAGCTGATCGGCAGCCGCCACCGCCGCCGGAGACCGACGACAGCCTGACCCTGCTACTGCTCTGCTGCCACCCCGCGCTGAGCAGCACGTCGCAGGTAGCGCTTACGCTGCGCGCGGTGGGTGGGCTGACCACCGGCGAGATCGCGCACGCGTTCGGCGTCACCGAGAGCACCATGGGCGCCCGGATCAGCCGGGCCAAACAACAACTCGCCCAGGCGGGCGCGCGGTTCATCCCACCCACCGATGTCGACCGGGACGACCGGCTGGCCGCGGTGCGGCAGGTCCTCTATCTCATCTTCAACGAGGGCTACACGGCCACCGCAGGGGAGGAACTCACCAGGGTCGACCTGGTCCAGGAAGCGATCCGGCTCACCCGGATGCTCCGCGCCCAACTGCCGGAGGATGCCGAGTCGGCCGGCCTGCTCGCGCTGATGCTGCTCACCGACGCCAGACAGGCGGCGCGTACCGGTGATGACGGGTTGGTGCCGTTGGTGGAGCAGGACCGCACCCGGTGGAACCCCGAGCTGATCAAGGAGGGGACCGCGCTGATCGACGCGGTATGGGCCCGCCGTGAGGTGGGGCCCTACCAACTGCAGGCGGCGATCGCCGCGGTGCACGCCGCGGCCGCCTCCCCGGAACAGACCGACTGGCCCCAGATCGCGGCGCTGTACCTCTGGCTGGAGCGGCTCACCCCCACCGCGCCGGTACGGCTGAGTCGGGTGGTGGCGGTGGCCCAGGCGTACGGCCCGGATCGCGGCCTGGCGTTGCTGGACGCCGTCAACCGGCGGCACGGGTTGGACTCGGAACCGTTGACGCGGCATCGGGAGCGGGCGGTGCGCGCCCACCTCGCCGAGCTGACCGGCGACCTGGCGACCGCCGCGAGGCTCTACCGGGAAGCGGCGGCGTTGACCGACAACCAGGTAGAGCGTCGATATCTGCTCGATCGGGCGGACCGGGGCGGGCGTCACTGTTGACATCAGCCCGGTGCGCGCGGGCAACACCCTCGGGCACCGGGCCGATGTAAGCGGCGTCCCGGTACGGGAACCCCGCCCGGACCGGCAGCCCACGCTCCTGCAGCCGATGGGCGACCCGGCGCCCGGTCTTGCCGGTACTTCCCACTACCAATGTTGTCTCAGTGTTCATGGGTGCCAGTCAAGCCCGGCACTGTGAGCGGCTGAATGGCTGAGAAGCGCTACCCCATACGAGAGCGTCTACACTCGGGGCATGGACGCGCTGGCCGGACTGCTCGACGCGCCCCGCGCACGGGGCGCGTTCCTGCTTCGGGCGGTCATGGACCCGCCGTGGTCGGTGCGGGTGCAGGACCGTGCCCCGCTGTCGCTGGTGGCGATGGTGAACGGCGGCGCGTGGGTGATGCCGGAGCACGGCGACCCGAGCCGGGCCAGGAAGTAGTGCTAGACCGGCTGCTCGACCTGCTGCTGATCGCGGTGGTGCGGGCCTGGTTCGCGCAGCCAGAGGCGGACGCCCCGGGGTGGTACCGGGCAGCCCACACCGATCCGGTGGTCGGCCGGGCACTGCGGCTCATGCACCGCAACCCCAGCCACCCGTGGACGGTGTCCCGGCTGGCGCTCGCGGCGGACCTCCTGCGGGAGCGGGATGCCACCGTGGATGCGGTAGCTCGGCAGGTCGGGTACGGCACCGGGTTCGCGCTCAGCACCGCGTTCAAGCGGGTCCGTGGCCTGCGCCCGCAGGAACACCGGGCCGGCCCAGCACCCGTGACTGACCTGACCACCACGACCCGTCCGTCGCGATGACCGACTCATTGCCGCGGGCGGTCGCCGTCACCGTGGCTGTCCCGCTGTTCCTCGGCCGGGAGGCGGAACTCCGCCACCTCGAAGACTTGATCCGGCGAGCCGCCGCGGGCGCGGGTGGTGCGGTGGTCCTGCGCGGAGAGGCGGGTATCGGCAAGTCCACACTGCTCGACCAGGTCCGGGTCGCTGCCATCGACGCCCGGGTGCTGGCCGTTGCCGGGTCGGAGTTCGAGACCGGTCTCCCGTACGCCGGGCTACACCAGCTGTGCCGCTCCCTCCTGGACAGTCCCGAAGGCCACCCGCAACGGGCGCCGCTGCAGGTGGCCTTCGGGCTGACCGAGGGGACCCCGGACGTGCTCCAGATCGGGCTGGCTACCGGCGAGCTGCTCGCCGCCGCCGCCCAGGAACGTCCGCTGGTGTGTCTAGTCGACGACGCCCACTGGCTCGACCCAGCCTCGATGGCGGTGCTGACCTTCGCCGCCCGCCGGCTGGGGGCCGCACCGATCACCATGATTTTCACGGTCCGGGAGCCGGCGGTGGCGAGCGGTCTCGACGACCTCCCGGCGCTACCGCTAGGGGGCCTTTCCGAGCGCGACGCCCGAGCGCTGTTGGCGTCGACCCCGGGTAGGCGGTTCGATGCGCGGGTCCTGAGCCGGGTCCTCGCTGAGGCGAGGGGCAATCCCCTGGCATTGCGGGAGTTACCGAAGGCCGGCGGGTTTGCGCCGGCGGAGGCCGGCTCGGTGCCGCGCCGGATCGAGCGCAGCTTTCACGCCCGGCTGGCCGCCCTGTCGCCCGGGGCGGCGCAGCTGCTCACCGTGGCCAGCGCCGACCCCACCGGGGACCCGGATCTGTTGTGGCCCGCCGCCCGGTTGCTACCGGAGATCGACGTGCCCCGGGACAGCATCGAGGCGGTCGAGTCCGGGCTGGTCGAGTTCACCACCCGGGTCCGGTTTAGCCATCCCATCGCCAGGTCGGTCGTCTACCACGCGGCGACCGCGCGGTCACGCTACGCCGCCCACCGGGCGCTGGCAGAGGTGACCGACCTGAGGCGGGAGCCGGACCGGTGGGCGTGGCACCGCGCCCACGCCGGGGCCGATCCGGACGAGAACGTGGCGGCGGACCTTGAAGCTGCCGCCTCCCGGGCCGGCGCCCGGGGCGGGTTGGCAGCTGCTGCGGCGTTTCTCCGGCGGGCGGCCGAGCGGTCGGTGGACGCTGGTGAGCGGGTCCGGCGTACCTTCGCCGCAGTGCAGGCCATGATCGACGCCGGCCAGTCGGAGCCGGCCGCCACCCTGCTCGCCACGGTCGACGTCGACGGGCTCGACGAGACCGCCCGGGCCCACGCGGATCTGCTGCGGGGACGGGCCGCGTTCCTCCAGCACATCGACGACAGCGGTCCGGAGCACATGCTGCGGGCCGCCCGCCGGCTCGCACCGTTCGACCCGGAGAAGTCCCGGCGGGCGTACCTTGATGCGCTGGAGATGGCCCTGGCGGTCGGCCGGGCGGCCGGGGTGATGGATATGGTCCTCGCCGAGGCCAGGGCGATCCTGCCGGCGCCGCCCGCCCCGGATCTGCTGTCGGCGCTCGCCCTGATCGGCACCGGGGAGCACCGGGAGGCGGCCCCGGTCCTGCGGTCGGTGCTGGCCGGCGCCGAGGGGGAGTGGCGGCGACGACCGGCGTTGGCGTCGATGCTCGCGGGCGAGTTGTGGGACCCGGAAGCCCTCGACAAAATCGTCACCCGGTTGCTCGCCGACGGCAGGGAGTCCGGTGCGCTGCCGGAGCTGCGGCTGGGGTTGGCCCTGACCGCGGTGGCGGCGACGCTCATGGGCGACTTCGCACGGGCGGCGGCGGCGATCGAAGAGGAGGCGGTGATCGCCGACGCGCTGGGCTTACCGCCGAAGGGCTACCCGTCGCTGCACCTGACGGCCTTGCGAGGCCGCCGGGCGGAGGCGCTTGCGGAGTTCGACGCGGCCAGGGGCGCCGCGACCGCCAGCGGATCCGGCCAGCTGGTGGCGAACATCGACTGGGCGCGGTCGATTCTGGACAACGGCTCGGCCGACTATCCGGCCGCGTTGGCCGCGGCGAGCCGGGCCGTCGCGGCGGGCGACCTCTACCTGGCCGGGGTCAGCCTGCCGGAGCTGGTGGAGGCGGCGGTCCGGACCGGCGACCGCGCGGCGGCGGAGTCGGCGCTGGCGGCGTTGACCAAGCGCGCGACCGCCGCCGGTACGGACTGTGGGCTGGGGGTGGCGGCGTACAGCAGAGCGTTGCTGTCTGGTGTGGAGGATGATTACCGGGAGGCGCTGGTGCGCCTCGACCGGACCCGGGCGGCGCCGTACCAGGCCCGGGCGCGCCTGCTGTACGGGGAGTGGCTGCGCCGGGCGGGTCGGCGGCGGGACGCCAGCGAACAACTGCGCACCGCCCATGAGCTGTTCGCCACCATTGGGATGACGGCGTTCGCCCGGCGGGCCGCCGACGAGTTGCGCGCCGCCGGCGCCCGGATCCGGGGTCGGGGCGAGCCCGGACCCGGCGCGTTGACGGCGCAGGAGCAGCAGGTCGCCGCCCTGGTGGCCACCGGCGCGACAAACAAGGAGATCGCCGCCCGGCTCTACCTGAGTCCGCGCACGATCGACGCCCACCTGCGCGGCATCTTCCGCAAACTAGGGGTCAGCTCCCGCCGGCAGCTCCGGGATCTGCCTGACCCCGGCGCCGGTCCGGGTCGGTGAGAGGTGGGTCCCGCCGATCGGGCGGCGGGACTGAACCACTGGATTAGGCGATTTTCGCCGAGGCGGCAAGGTCGCCGTCGGGGCACTGTGCCCGTATGACGACATTGACCCGCCGCCGGTGGTGGTGGCTGCTCTGGTGCCTGGTAGCCGTATCGGCCCTCGGGATCGCCCTCTACTCTGTGGAGCCATACCTGGTCGGTGACCTGGAACGCAACCGGATCCCGCTCAACCCCGAGGTCGCCGCACACTACCTTTCCATCGCCGCGCACGCGATTCCCAGCTCACTGGCGTTGCTCATCGGGCCCTTCCAGTTCGTCACCCGGATCCGGGTCCGCTACCCGAAACTGCACCGCAACCTCGGTCGGGTCTACCTGGGATCGGTTGTCCTGGGATCGATCACGGCCCTGTTCGCCGCCACCTTCTCAGTCAGTGGATTCTCGGTCCAGGTCGCCTTCTACATCATGACCGCCGCCTGGCTCTACACGCTCGTCCAGGCCTACCGGACCATCCGCCAAGGGCAGGTCCAGCTGCACCGGATCTGGATGATCCGCAACTATGCCCTTACCTTCGCCGCGGTGAGCCTGCGGATCTATTTGATCATCGGATTGATGTTGCAGGAGAGCTTTCTCCCCGGCCTGACCTTCGACGACGTCTACCACGCCGCGGCATGGGCCGCGCTCCTGGTAAACGTGATGGTGGCGGAGTACTTCATCATCCACCGGACACTGAAGCCACTGGCTCGCCGGCAGCAGGTCATCCGACCGCCCGACGGGCGGGTCCCGGCCAGCGCCGGGTCCAGCTAGCCATGACGGGCGGCGGATCCACCAGGTCCGGCCGGATGTGCCTATAGTCGGGCCATGCCGAAGATCGCCACCGCGGACCGGGTCGACCGCGAGCAGCTGCTGGAATTCATCCGCCCTCGCCACCATCACACCCTCTTGACCGTCCGGCGCGACGGCCGCCCGCAGGTCTCGCCGGTCGCCGGTGGGGTCGACGGTCGGGGGCGGATCGTCATCTCGACCTACCCCGACCGGGCCAAGGCGGTGAATCTCCGGCGGAATCCGGCCGCCACCGTGCTGGTCCACTCTGACGACTGGGACGGCCCGTATGTGCAGGTCGACGGGGACGCCGAGGTGCTGGACATGCCGGCGGGCGAAGCCGAGGAAGGGCTGGTCGAGTACTTCCGGTGCATCGCCGGCGAGCACCCCGACTGGGCGGAGTACCGGGAGGCGATGCGGCGGCAGGGTAAGTCGCTGATCCGGCTCACGATCACCTCGTGGGGGCCGATCGCGACCGGTGGTTTCCCGGCAGGCCGGGCGCCGCGCGACTGACCCGTAGCTGGCGCCGGGGTGGTTGTCCGATTCTGGCGCCCTCGTCGCAGCTGCCCCTTTACAGTGAGAAAGTGAGTGAATCTCGGTTCCGGGGTAGCGCGGGTTCGGTGGTCGGCCGCCAGATCGTTGCGGTCGTCGCGGCACTCGCGGTCGCGCTGTCGTTGCCGGCGGCGCCGGCGATGGCGGGCACCGGCGGACCGTTTACCCCGGAGACCCAGCATCGACTCGCGTGGCTGGCCTTCGATTCGGGAGTCTTCGCGGTCGACGTCGGCGCTCGTACCGTCCGATATCGTGCCTGTGATGGCGACACCGGCCGGGTGCTCGACCCGGAGATGACCCTTACCCAGGGGGTGGCGGCCGGGGAGGTCACGGTCGACGGCACCAGTTACCGCTACGAGATCCCGCTCCGGGGCCGGACCCGGGGCTCGGTCACGGTGGCGGGGCCGCACCAGCCGGTGGCCCACCTGATCGGGGAGGTGGTGACCGATCCGCAGCCGGCCACCGATCCGGCACGGGGAGCGCAGTTGCTCCGGTTGACGGAGCAGCTGCGTGAGGTCGTCGAGGCCGCGCCGGTCGTGGCCGGGGTGGCGGTGCGGGACCTCTCCGGACGGTACGGCGACCAGCAGATCGCCGTCGATGGGGATTTCCGCCCCAAGGCGGCGAGCGTGATCAAGCTGTGGATCCTCACCGAGTTACTGCGGCGGGTCGACTGCGGCGAAGCAGCGTTGACCGAGGGCGTGCTGGTGGCGCCCGAGGACGTGGTCGGTGGCTCGGGCGAGCTGCAGAATGAACACTTTCCACAGGTGGTGTCGCTGTATCGACTCGCCCAATACATGATCAAGTACAGTGACAACACGGCCGCCAACGTCCTGATCGACTACCTGGGCGGGTTCGGGCCGGTCAACGCGTTGATCGACTCGATGAACCAGCAAGCGACGATCCTGGCCCGCAAATTCCTCGACACCGAGGCAGCCGCCCGCGGCGAGGAGAACTTCCTCAGCGCCGACGATGTGATGTCGCTGCTGCGCGCAGTCTGGGAGGGTGACATCCTGTCGCCGGAGTCCCGCGACCTGATGATCGAGTTCATGCGGGAGCAGACCATCAACACCAAGATCCCGGCTGCGCTGCCGCCCGGTGTGCCGGTGGCGCACAAGACCGGTGAACTTCCGGACACCTCCCACGACGTCGGTTACTACCTGCTCCCCGACGGGCCGATCGCGGTGGCCTTCGTTACCTCTGGTCCCGAAATCGATGGTGACGAGACAGTGCGCCAGCTCGCTCGGGTGGTCTACGACTTCGTCGAAGCCCCCGGCAAGCCCGCCAACAGCTAGCCGATCATGGACCTAGGGGCATGGTCGGCGCTAGTTTCGGCCCCAAACCCCATGATCGGCTGGCTCTAGGTGGGCTTCGAGGCTGTCGAGGATCAGATTGAGTCCGAACTCGAACTCGTCGGCGTAGGAGTATTCCCGACCCCGGACCTGCTCGGTGATGAGCTCCACCAGGTGCGGGTAGTCCGCCAGCGGTAGCTGCTCTGCGAGCTGGTCGACGAAGTCTTCCGCCCCTTCGCCAGGGGAGAAGGGAAGGTTGAGTTCGGTGAGGACGAAACCGTAGACGTACGAGTCGATCGCGGAGAAGGCATGCGCCGCCAGCGGGATCGGGAAACCGTGCTGGCGCAGGCAGCCGAGTACGCGTTCGTGGTGTCGGAGCAGCGCCGGCCCGGGGGAACGGCGGGACTCGACGAGGCCAAGCGCCCACGGGTGCTTCGACAGCGCGGCCCGGGCCGACGCCGCCCGGTCGGTCATCGCCGGTCGCCACGGCTGGTCCGGCCGGGGCAACGCGATCTGGGTGAAGAACCAGTCGGCCAGGCCGTCGAGCAGTGCGTCTTTGCCAGCGAGGTGGTGGTAGAGCGACATCGCCTCGACGTTGAGCTCCTTGCCGACGTTGCGCATGCTGACCTGAGCGAGACCGCCGCGGTCGGCCACTCGTACTGCGGCGTCGATGATGCGGTCGTGGCGCAGCGCGGGCCGCCGCCGGGGCATGAGGCAAACCTCCTCGGACCATCCTTGCAGACTTACGGTCGTAAGGCTATCATCATCCCAGACTTACGGGTGTAAGGGGCGGGGATGAAGGCAGCAATGGTCACGCGATACGGCCCACCCGAGGTGGTGCGGATCGCCGAGGTGCCCACGCCCACGCCACGCGCTGACGAGGTGTTGGTACGGGTCGCGGCGGCGGCGGTCACCTCGGCCGACTCGCGGAGCCGGGGCGCCCGGTTCCCGCGCGGATTCGCGCCGTTCGCGCGGCTGGTCTTCGGCCTCCGTCGGCCGCGGCGACCGATCCTGGGTGGCGCCTTCGCTGGGCAGGTGACCGCAGTCGGTCCGCGGGTGCGGGGCTTCGGGCCGGGCGACGAGGTGTGCGGCATGACCGGCCTCAAGCTCGGTGCCCACGCCCAGTACGTTGCGGTGCCGGCGACCCGGCTCGCTTCGAAGCCGACCGGGGTGAGTCACGAGGACGCGGCGGGCGTCCTGTTCGGCGGCACCACTGCGGCGTACTTCCTCCGGGACCGGGCTTCGCTGGGGCCGGGCGTCTCGGTGCTGGTCAATGGCGCGTCCGGCGCGATCGGGACGAGCGCGGTCCAGCTGGCCAAGCAGCTCGGCGCGACCGTGACCGGGGTGACCAGCCAGCCGAACACGGCCCTGGTGAGCAGGCTGGGGGCCGACCACGTCATCGACTACACCCACGAGGAGCTCGCCAGCGTCAGCGACCGGTTCGACGTCGTCCTGGACGCCGTCGGCAACGTCCTCATCCGCCCATAACCGGGCCGATCATGGACCTAGGTACCTGATCGGCGGGAAACTCAGTCCCCAACCCCATGATCGACATGGTGGTACCGGTCGCGCAGCCGGCGGGTCGAGCCGGCCGCGAGCGCATAGCCGACCGCTGCCACGACCGCGGTGGCCGCCGCCGCCGCGGTGAAGGCGAGACGGTACTCAGCGGCGACGAGTCCGGTGCCGGCGGCCGAGTCGAGCAGCACCACGCCCGGGGTGAGCAGCAGCACGAACCGCCAGTAGCGGCGGGGGTCCGGGCTGGCGGCGGCGAGCGCAGCCACGATCAGGCCGAAGCCGAGTAGATGCAGCAGCCAGTCGACGGGTACCAGGAAGACCAGCACCACCGCGGCCGCCGAGCCCGCCAGGGTGCCCGCCACCCGGTGGATGGAGCGGCGGATCACGCCGGCCAGGGGGGCGTCCGGAGTCGGTTTCATGACCAGGACGTAGAGCGTGAGGATGAGCCACGCCGCCACCGGAACCCGGTACCAACTGAGGATCACGTAGACGCCCAGCCCGGTGGTGACCGCGAGCACCAGTGCGATGTACGCCGAGGCGGGTGCCGCCAACCCGGGCTGGTCCACTCTTGGGCGGCTCAGCCGGAACCACACCAGCAGCGCGACGGTCCAGGCTGCCAGGGCTACTCCGGCGGCGAGGGTGAGCAACGCCGCCATTGCGCCGGTGACCACCGGGTGGATCAGCGCCACCTTGTCCACGGTGGCGACCGGGGCCGGAGAGACGATGACGAAGCCGGTGGTGACCCCGACCATCGCGTAACCCATCATCGTGCCGTGGTAGAGCGCCAGTCCGGCGCCGGCCGCGACGATGACCATCCACAGCGACGCCAGCGCCGGCAGGTGGCTGACCACGGTGGCGATGGTGAGGGAGGCGAGGCCGAAGGCGATGATCGGGGGTCCACGCCGCCAACCCGTGAACAGCGCCGTCTGAGCACTCAGCAGCACCACCATGGCCAGGACGAAGGCGTTGAGCTCGGGGATGAGCGCGCCCGCGACCAGGGCCGGCGCGAACGCGGCGAGGAGCGCGGCCAGTAGCCGGGGCCCGCGGTGCCGCACCGCCGCGCCGGAACCAGTGGCCTGGGCTGACTCCGCTGGTGTGCCCGCCACCCCGCCGATCCTACGCAGCGGCGTACCCGTAGCGTCAGGATTTGCTGGTGATCGCCTCGGCGCGGTGCAGGAACGCCAGCTGGGCGCGCTTCTCCGGCAGGTCGATCACCGGGCCGAAGCGGAAGCCGAGCCGGCGCCAGCGCCGCAGCGCCGGTTCGTTGCGGACGTCGGGTTCGACGACCAACCGGGCAACCGCGGGGTCGGCGAACAGATACCGGGTGAGTGCGGCCGCGAGGGCGCCGGTGAAACCAGCGATCGGTGCCGTGGCCGGTGCGGCGAGGAACAGGTGGATCCCGAGGTCGCCGGGTTGCACCGGGTAGTGCTCACCGACCGGGTCGGCGGCGGGTCGGTAGGTCTGGAAGATCCCCACAGGCTGGTCGTCTAGGCGCATCAGGTAAGCGTGGTGGCTGTCGAGGCTGGCCAGGAACGAGTAGATCTCGCGGATCTGGTCGGGGCGCAGCGCCGTCATCCCCCAGAACCGGGCCCGGGGTTCGCGGACCCACTGCGCGACCAGGTCGAGGTGCCGGTCAGGGTCGAGCGGGGTCAGCCTGAACTCGCCGAGTTCGGGTAGCTTCTCGCTGTATACAGTGGTCATTCTGCTCCTGACGTCGGTGGACGGCTGGTCCGGCTGGGCACCGGGATCAGTCGCCCGGCGGCCCAGCCGGACAGTTGGTCGGCGAAGTGGGGATCACCGGGGCGGCCGGATGCGCCGAAGGGAACGATCCACCGGCTCCGGTCGCGATCACCGAGGTCCCACAGGTAGCGGGCGACCGGGCCGCGCCAGCAGGCGTCGGCGTGGCCAGGGACGCTATAGGTAGCGAGCACGCAGTCGTTGTCGCCGCCGAGTGGGAGCTGGTCGGGTAGCGCGGCGGTGGCCGGGTCGGGCGCGTCGCCGGTAGGTGGGCGCACCGGGACCAGCCGATGCCGCCGCCCCCAGGCCACCGGCGGCGGCCCGTTCGCGACCTCTGCGAGCGCCCCGGTGGCCGGTGCCACCACCTCGTGGCCGGCCCTGGGCAGTGCCGCAAGAAGGCTGTCGAGGGCGAGTCCGATCCGGACCTGCGGGTCGGTCCAGGGGAAGAAGAGCGGATCGAACCGGCTCGGTGTGCGTAGTGCGCGCAGCCCGGGATGGTCGTAGAGCCGGCGGGCGAGCGCGGAGCGCCAGGCCGCGAACGCCCCGGCGTCGGTGCTGTCGGCGGCCATGTGGCCGTCCCAGCCGAGGAGTCGTCGCCGGAGCGCGGCGCTGGCGGGGTCGAGGGCCGTCTCGTCTACTTGGGCCAAAAGCCGGCGCAGAACCGGTTGGGCGCAGTGGGTGTCGTGGTGGATAGCTTCGGCGTCGGCCCCGTCGGCGAGCAGCGCTTGGATTCGCCGGGCTCGGTGCGGGGGTGCGAAGTCGGTGCCCAGGTCAGCGACGTCACCGGTGCGGGCATCGTTAGCGGTGACCGCGACCGACGAGACCACCGTGCGGGGCAGCGGCAGATACCCGCGCCACCGGTATCGGCGTCGCCAGCCGGGGACTGGCATGAGGTGGTTGGCCGGATCCCGGTCCGGCACCCGCCCGGCGACCAGCCGGTGGACCGTCCCGGTGGTGTCGGCGACGAGGACGCTGTTGACCGGTTCCACCCAGGCTTGCAGCGCTGTCACCACATCCTCGACCCGGGCGGCGTGCAGTAGCGACAACAGCGCACCGAATCCGAGGTCGGCCAGCACCCGGCTGGGCATGCGGAGGCTGATCGCCTCGCCGGTCTCCCGGTCGTGGTCGATCACCGGTCCACGCGGCGTCTCGATAACCTCCACAGTGCTGGCTGATGCGCCTCGGACCGGAATCCGTTCCCGGCGGCGCCACACCGGCCGCCAGCCGGCTTCTTCCCGGGCCAGTAGCCGGTCGTCGGTACGCTGTAGCTGCTCGCGGTAGAGGTCCTGGTAGTCCGCCATAGCGTTGGTGACCGCCCAGGCGACCCCACCGGTATGGGCAAAGTGGGGCAGCCCGGGGACCCCTGGGAAGGCCAGGCCGATCACGTCGAATTGCGGGCAGGCTAGTCGAATCTGTTGATAGATCCCGGGGAGTTCGAGCACCCGGTGCGGGTCGCCGGCGATCACCGGCGCTCCGTGCGGAGTGTGGGCACCGGTCAGGGCCCAGGCGTTGCTGCCGGAGCCGTCGGGGCCGGCGGTGGCGAAGAGGTGCATCGCCGCCGGTCCGAGCGCGCCCGCTACCTGTGCCCGCCACAGTTTGTTGGGGAAGGTGCCGAACAGGATGTGCTGGACCAGGAAGACGCCGAGCGGCGACCAGGGGCGCCACCGTCCCGGCTGGGCGTCGACGGCGTCGAATTCGGGTGCCGCGGCCGCACCCGCCGGCAACGCGTCGTTGACCCCCCGGACGTACGCGGTGAGCCAGCGCCGCAGCCTCGGGCTGAGCCGGTGGAAGCATTGTCGAGCGGTGTCATCGAGCCGGACCCGGCGGGCGAACCGGTCCCAATGGCACCCGTCGGGGCCGATCCGGGCGGCGAGCCGCCCCTGCGAGCGCCACCGCTCCACCTCGATCTGCCAGGCTCGGTCGGTGGCAGCGTTGGCGCCCTGTAGATATGCCAGGGCGTCGACGCTCTCCGCCCATAGCTGCGGAATGCCGTACTCGTCGCGGTCGGTGCGCATGCTACACCCGCTGTCCGAGCTCCGCGTACGCGGCGATCGGGTTCGCCTGCTCGCCTGCGAAGATCAACGATCCGGCCTGGTCGGCGAGATCCACCATCTGCAGCGTGTTGCGCAGTTGCATCCGGTTGAGACAGGAGTGGGGGAAAGTAGACCGAAACAGCGCCAGCCGGTCGCTGAGCTCCGGATGGTCCGCACCGTGCCGCCGGATGCACTCGGCCACCAGCCGCCAGAATTCGGCTTCGGGCAACACCTGGTCATGGTCGAGGATTCCGGCTAGGAAACGCAGGAAGCCGTCGAAGACGTCGGTGAAGATGGCCAGTGCCCGCAGCGTGTCGTCGGCGGGGGTGCGGATCCGCCCCACCGCCGCCGGCAGCGGGCGATCGTCCAGGACGGCTACCTCCTCGCCGATGTCCTTCATGAACACCCGTACCGGCATCGGCCCGTCGAGGACCAGGATCAGGTTCTCGCCGTGGGGCATGAAGGCCAGGTCGTGCCGCAGCAGGCAGTGCAGCAACGGTCGGAGGTAGGCGTGGAGGTAGCGAGCCACCCACTGCGCGGCCGAAACGTCCGCGGCGGCGATCAAAGCGGTGACGAGGTGGGCACCGTCCTGGTCGCGGTGCAGCAGACTCGCCATGGTGGCCAGCCGCTGGCCAGGTTCTATCTTCGGCACCGGGCTCTCCCGCCACAGTGCTGCGAGCATCCGCTGGTACGGCGAAACTGGTCCGGCGCGGTGGTAGGCGTCACCGGTGTACCCGACCGTGGCGACCTCCCGCAGGATCTCGAATCCGCACTCGCGGAGCGTGTCGTCGCCGGTGAGCTGGTCGGCGACCCAGTCGTTGATGGGTGGCGTGGCCCGCATGTACGCCGGGGACAGCCCGCGCAGGAAGCCCATGTTCTGGATCGACAGGGCGGTCTTGACGTAGTGCCGTTCGGGGTGGTCCAGATTGAAGAAGGTCCGGATGGACTGCTGGGCCTGGTAGCGGTCGGGGCCGTGACCTACCGGCACGATCGCCCGCCGGGCTAGCTCGGGCGCGAAGGTGATCGCCACCTTGTGTTCCCATTGCCACGGATGCACCGGCAGATACCGGTAGTCGGCGGGCGACAGGTCGAGGTCGCGGAGCCGTTGCGCGAAGGCGGAGAGCTGCGCCGGACCAAGTTCGGCGGAGTAGAGATCCGCTTCGGCCACGCCGCGGCCGGCGGTGAAGGTGCTGTGCTCGCGCCGGACCGCTAGCCAGCCCAGCGGGACCGGCTCGCCGGCCTCGGGTGCGTAGCGGAGTTGGTCGGAGAGCCCGAACCCGATGCGGCCGCTGTTGGCGACAAAGCCCGGGTGACCCTCGGTCATCGCCGCCTCGATGGTCTGGAAGTCGGCGGTTACCAGGTCCGCGGACCGGTGCCGCTGGTGGTGGTGTTTCCACGCCGCGCTGGCGAGGGTCGCGCTGATCTCCTCCAGGTAGGTGCCGAGCATCGGCGGTGGGATACCCAGTGTGTCGGCGAGTTCGATGATCAGGTCTTGGGCATCGAGCGGCGCCGGCGCGCCCGCGATGGTACGGGTGAGCGAGTCCTGGTCGATCAGCCAGTGGTCGAGCGCATATCGCCGGGCCCGGAACCGATAGCAGCCCGCGCTGGTCGTCACCTGATAGCCGTCCTGGTCGGCGGTAGGCCGTAGTAGCCGTTCGTGGCTGAACTCCGCGAGCGCCTTGCTGACCAGTGCCCGGTGGGCGGCCGCGATGGCGGTCGGGTTGAGGTGGGCGGGGGGTGCGGGCGGGGTCATAGCGCCTCCCGGGCGAGCGAGCTGGCGGCATAGTCGGACCGGGTGCAGAAGCTGAGCCGGGCCACCTTGTCGGAGAGTCGGATCTCACCGGCGACGACGAAGCCGGCGGCGGCGTTCTTGGCGGCGATCGCGGTGTTGCGTACGTCGGGCTCGACCACCACCCGCTGATGTCTGGGGTCGGCGAACAGGAACTCCATGACCGTTCGCATGACCGCCGAGGTCAGGCCGTGCCGGGGCCGGTCCGGCGGGGCCACCAGCACATGCATGCCGACGTCACCGGCCTGGACCGGGTAGTGACCCGCGAGTTCGCTGTGGGCTGGATCGTAGGACTCGGCGAGGAAGAGCGGGATGTTCGCCAGCCGCCCCAACCAGGCGTGGTGGTGCGGGTCGGCCTCGATGCGTTGATACTCTCGCTGGACCGTCGGGATGTCGGCGGTGGGCATCCCCCAGAAGACGGCACGGGGGTGGGTGATCCAGGCGTGGAGCTGTTCGGCCTCGGCGGTGGCGTCGAGTGGTTCGATGGTCATTTCGCCGAGCGGGCTGGTGCGGTGATAGCCGGTGCGGGTCATCCGGCCAGCTCCGATCCGGCCGGCTCGGGTGCCCCGAAACGTTGGAAGGCGACGCTGCGCTCGATCGGATAGATCTCTTTGCCGAGCATCGCCGCGATGATCACCGAGTTGCGGTACGCGCCCATGCCGAGGTCGGGAGCGGTGAGGCTGTGGGTGTGTTCCTCGGCGTTCTGGACGAAGATCTCGGCCTCCGCCAGGTCGACGGCGTAGCCGCGCGACACCTGGAACCGGCCGTACTCATCCCACCGGATCCGGTCATGGACCGGTGCCAGGAACCCCGGCGTACGGGGTTGGTAGCCGGTCGCCAGGATGAGCCCCTGGCTTCGCAGCGTGAACTCGCGTGCCTGCTCCTCGTGCCGCAGCCGGAGCTGGTAGCGCGAGTCTGCGGGCTGCCAGTCGGCGGCGGTCAGGGTCACGCCGGTGAGCAGCGTGGTAGGTGCCGGGTCGCCGAGCTCTCGCCGGTAGAGCGTGTCGTAGATCTGGTTGATCAGGGCGCCGTTGATGCCCTTATACAGATGGCGCTGCTCGCGGTTGAGCCGGCCGCGTCCGGTGGCCGGCAGCGCGTGGAAGTAGTCGATGTAATCCGGTGAGGTCAGCTCGAGCGAGAGCTTGGTGTACTCCATCGGGAAGAACCGCGGTGACCGTGTGACCCAGTTCAGGTGGCCCGGCGTACCGGCCTGCAGCAGGTCGAGGTAGATCTCGGCGGCGCTCTGGCCACTGCCGATGATGGTGACCGAGTCGAGCGAGCGGAGCTCCTCCCGGTGCGGCAGGTAGTCGGCGCTGTGGATCGCCGGGCCGGCGAGGTCGCGGGCCGGCGCGGGCAGCCAGGGTTCGGTGCCGATGCCGAGGACGAGTCGGCGGGCCCGCAGCACCTCGCGCTGCCCGCCGCGGCGGGTGTGGACCAGGTAGCAGCGTTCCGGCTCATCGTAGGTGATCTGCGCGACCCGGGTGCCGAACTGGAGGTTGGGCAACTGGTCGGTGACCCATTGGCAGTACGCCTGGTACTCGGCGCGCAGCGGGTAGAAATCTTCCCGGATGTAGAAGCGGCAGAGCCGGCCGGTCGCTTTCAGATAGTTGAGGAACGAGTACGCGGAGGTGGGGTCGGCCATCGTCACCAGGTCGGCCAGGAAGGGCAGCTGGATGGTGACGCCGTCGATCATGAGACCGGGGTGCCAGCTGAAGCTGTCCCGTTCGTCGAGGAAGATCCCGTCGAGTTCGGAGAGCGGCGCGGTCAGGCAGGCCAGGCCGAGGTTGAACGGTCCGATGCCGATCCCGACGAAGTCATGCGTGGGCGTCAACGTACACCTCCGGGGTAGCGGTGTCGGAGTGGGCGAGTAGCGCCCGGCCGGTGTCCCGGATCAGCTCCAGCACCTGCCGTACCTGGTCGAGTTGGGTGTCGGGGTTGAGCAGGGTGAACTTGAGCCA
This sequence comes from Natronosporangium hydrolyticum, assembly GCF_016925615.1. NCBI lineage: Bacteria > Bacillati > Actinomycetota > Actinomycetes > Micromonosporales > Micromonosporaceae > Natronosporangium > Natronosporangium hydrolyticum. Next base: position 3,181,168 of record NZ_CP070499.1, on the reverse strand, counting down.
GTACCGGCCGGCCACGGTGGTGCCCGCGACTATCGCGGAGCCGTCGGCGAATAGCCGGTCCCGCAGCTGGGGCAGCAGCCGGTCGCAGTCGTCGGCGGCCAGGCCGGGTGGGCGGTAGCGGAAAAGTACGGTGCTCAGGGTGGGTGCGCCGGCCACCTCGAAGTCGGCGTCGCGTAGCAGCAGGCGGTAGCTGTCGTCGGCGAGATCGATCACCCGGTCGAACATCTCGCCGAGCTGGTCGGCGCCGAGGGTCCGCAGGGTCATCCACACCTTCAGGGCGTCGAACCGCCGAGTGGTCTGCAGACTCTTGTCGACCTGGTTCGGCACCGGGGCGCCGCGCGGGTTCAGATAGTCGGCGTGGACCGAGATCCGGCGCATCGTGAGCCGGTCCCGGACCACGATCGCGCTGGCGCTGACCGGCTGGAAGAAGCTCTTATGGAAGTCGATGGTGACCGAATCGGCCTGCTCGATGCCGTCGAGCAGTCGTCGGCGCCGGGGCGAGACCAGCAGGCCGCACCCGTACGCCGCGTCCACATGAAGCCACACCGACTGGGCTCGGCAATGGTCTGCTACGTCTGGAAGTGGGTCGATCCGGCCGAGGTCGGTGGTGCCGGCGGTGGCCACCACCGCCATCGGGACCAGCCCGGCCGCCCGTAGCTCCTTGAGGCGGCCGCCGAGCGCTGCCGGGTCGAGGCGCCCGAGCGGATCGGTGGCGACCGTGACCACGGCGTTGTCGCTCAGCCCCAGCAGGGCGGCGGCTTTGCCGACGCTGAAGTGGCTCTGGTCGGTGGCGAGCACCCGCAGCCGGGCCAACTCGGTGTGCCGGTCGCCGGGCAGTCCAGCCAGGCACTGTTCCCGGGCTAGTAGCAGCCCGTGCAGGTTGGACTGGGTGCCGCCGCTGGTGAAGATGCCGTCGGCGGCGGGCCCGAAACCTAGCCGCGATGCGGTCCAGTCGATGATCCGCTGCTCGATCAGCGTGCCGGTGGTGCTCTGATCGTAGGTGTCGACCGACGAGTTGACCGCAGCGAGCAGCGCCTCGGCGCTGAGCGCGGGGATCGCCACCGGGCAGTTGAGGTGCGCCAGGTAGGTCGGCTCGTGGAACCACACGGCGTGGTCGAGGTAGAGCCGGGCGACTTCCTGGAGCGCGTCGGCTGGCTCCGGCAGCGGATGGTCCAGGTCGATCTGGTCGACCATGGCCTGCAGCTGCGCCAGGCTGGCCCCGGAGTACGGGCGCTGGAGTGACCGGACGCGTTCGGCGAGGAGGGCGGTTGTCTGGTCGACGCAGGCGCGGTAGCTGTCCATTGTGTTTCGGCCGAACAGGTGTGGTGACACCGACCCCTGTGACACAGGTCCTCCTAATAAGGTTAGCCTAACCTAACACAGCCACCATAGTAGGAGGATCGATGAAACGGAACTGGGAAGGGCTCGTGCTCAAGGTGTTGGGTGGTCGGGATTTCCGGCTTACAGTGACCGGTCGGGAGCTGCTCAACCCCTACTACCAGCGAATCGACGTGGCTGGCGGCGGCCTGCTCGACGCGTGTGACCTTCATCCCACACTGTGGATCCGGCTCTGGTTCGACGACCATGGTCGGCCGCACCAGCGCGCCTACACGGTGGTCGATCCAGACCCGGCTACCGGCCAGTTCAGCCTCGAATTCTCGCTGCACGACGGTTGCGCCGCCCGGTGGGCACAGCGCGTCGAGATCGGAGCTACGATCGACGCGACCCTGCAGGGCAGCGCCTTTGTCATGCCCGAACCGGCACCGAGCAAGCTCTACCTGGTCGGCGATCCCGCCGCCGTACCCGCGGTCAACAGCCTGCTCGCCGCCGCCCCTGCCACCCCAGCCACCATCTGGCTTGAGTATGTCCACGAGGGCGAGCGGAGCCTGCCGCTGCGGACCCGCCCGCACCACCAGGTGAGCTGGATCCCCCGGCGCGACCAGGGGCGGCACCTGGTCGAGGCGGTTACGGCGGAGGTGCCGCGAGACCCCGACGCGCTCTACTGGGTGGCGTGCGAGGCGGCGAGCACCCGGGCGATCGCCCGCCACCTGCGTCGAGGGCTCGGCATCGACAAGCAACGGGTGAGGGCGCTCGGCTACTGGCGGGCGGGCTGACCCGCGGGCTGCCGCCACGGTAGCGGGCGAAGGAACATGCCGTGTGGCCGCCAGCCCGGGAATGGAACCAGCTCGCCGACGTGTTGCCACCCCAGCGACTGCATGCTCCGCGCCACCGGGGTGTTGCTGTCGGCCACCGCCAGGCTTGCGCGTTCCTCGCCGCGGGCGCCGAGCAGCTCTGCGAAGAGTCGTAGTCCGAGCTGGTGTCGCCGGAGTTCGGGCAGGACGAAGGCCTCGCAGACGGCGAAGGTCCGGCCAGGCCACTCCCGGACCAGCTCGGGGTCGGCGGGCAGATCCCGCCACCAGCCAGTCTCGGCGGGGAGTGGGCAGCCGAGGATGGCCCCCACGACCCGGTCGTGTTGCCAGCCCAGCGCGGCCTGGAAGCCAGGTGCCTGAGCGGTCCAGGCCAGTCGCTGCTCCACCGACGGCTCGCGGTGGTCGGGCAGGTACAGGTCGGCGGTGTGAACGGTCCGGTATACCTGGGCCAGCTCGTCGATATCGACTCGGTCGGTCAGGGTGAGAAGAGGCTCGGCGGGTGAAGGGGTGGAGCTCGTCATTAGGTAAGGCTAACCTAACCTCCGGGTGTGAGTTGCTCGGTAGGGATTCCAGCCTCGTCAAGCCAGGCCACGACCAGCTCCGGGTCGGCGGAGACCGTCAGCGCTGATTCGATGGCCCGCTCCCGGGCGCGGTCGCCGACGCCGTCGCCGGTGAAGCTGCGGACCGACTGCGTGCCAGCCGGCGAAGCGCTCACCGCTCGGACCAGGTCGACCAGCGCGTCGAATCGCGCCGACTCAGCGAGGGTCGAGCCGGTGGCGTCGGTGGCCTGTCGGGTGAGGCTCGCGATCCCGGAGACCTCGGCAACGATGAAGGTGATCGTTACCCTTTCCCCACCTCCGAAGACGACCACCTGCGCGTGATCGACGCCCATCCGCGCCAGCAGCGCCTCGTCACTGATCGGAACGGTGGCGACCGCATCGTTGTCAGCCAACCAGAACCGGACCGACCGGGGGGCGCTGTGGATGGACGGGCTCACCGAGAGCCAGACATCGCGCTCGTCGCCGGCGGCGCACCCCTGCCAGGCGACCGGGTCGTCGGCGCTGGTGAATGGCCCGGCCAGGTCCAGGCCCTCGACCAGGGCGCACGGCTCGGCGACCACCCGGGGGTCGGGCGCCGGGCCAGTGACTGCGGTCCCGGCCAGATTGACCGCCGGTAGCGCCCCGATGGTGGCGAAGGTGAGTGCGATGTGTCCGCCGTAGACCAGGGCGCCGCGGAGCCGGCGGCCGGGTCGGCGGAGCACCGGGTCGTCGGATGCGAGCGGCAGCGGCGATCTGGCCAGCTCACGGGGGTCCGACACCAGCCCGAGCGCGTACGCCATGTCCGGGGTGGCCGCTGCCCGGGTCCGCAACGCCCACCAGCGGATCGCCCGTCCGATCAGCTCATGGTCGCGCACGTTGGTGGGGGAGTAGAAGAGGTGCCGGCCGTCCCGGAAGTGCAGACCGAGGTTCCAGCAGGCGAGTCGGGCTCCGGCGGGCTGCCGGCCAGCCTTCGAGCCCCGGGTGCTGCGGTCGATCGACCAGGTCCACCCGGTGACCTGCGAGAGCTGTGAGAGTTCGTACCGCCGCCGTGTCACCAGGGTCCGGATGGTCAACCCGCCGTCGGTGCCCACGTCGACCCGGTAGACCGCCGCGGCGAGCGCCATCCCCACCGCCGGTAGCCAGAGGACGACCGCCGCGACCGCCACCACCCATCCCCGGCCGTCGCCACCGAGCTGCGGCAGGGCGAAGCTGAACAGGCCCGCCAGCACCGCCAGCGTCAGCGGCGAGGCCCAAGCGAACCGGAGTACCCCGGTACGCCCGGTCGGTGGTGCCGGGTCAGCGGCCGCCGGCAGCCACGGGCGGACCTGTGGACCCTCCGCAGCTTCTGGCGGCCCGTCCAGGATCACCGCCAGATTCGCCTGCCACCGCGGCGACAGCTCACCTGGTGAGGGTCTGCCCCGGCGTGCGGTCCGGATCAGCAACACCACCCCGGCCAGGGACACCGCCCCGGCGCCGGCGAGGCAGAGCGGGGCGATCCAACCGGCCGGCGGGAGCTGTTCGGGCGCCTGCAGCCGGCCGGGCCGCTGCGGGTCTACCAGGAGCTCGACCGCGGCTCCCACCGGCGCGTCGGTGGGGGCCCGAGCGAACTCGAGCTCACCAGCCTCGCTCCGGTAGACCGCCCGACTCTCCCGATAAACCTCGGCGGTGACCTCCCGGTCGGCGGCGATGGTGCGTTCGACCCGGTGCTGCTCGATCGCCGTGGCGAACCCGGGCAGCAGCAGGACCAGACCGCCGAGCAGGAGCAGCATCGCCACCACCAGGCCACCGCCGCGACGGTAATGGCTGGGGGAGACCGGCTGCGCCCGGGACGGCGCCAGGTTCCATGCGGGCACGGCACTGAGGCTACGTGCCCTTCGCCACCAGCCTGGTCGTCGGCTGACGCCGGGTCAGCGTTGCCGGTGTCACCAGTTGACGAGGAGGTGTACTGACACTTATGTACTTTTCGAGGCTTTCACTGATTTGGGATAAGATCAGATGAACCGTGTCGGTCCGTGGGGGGCGATCCGGATGGCGACGCAGGCAGACGAGACGGCGAGCCCGGCCGCCGCAGCGCCGGTGTCGAGACGGCTGTGCGATCTTGCTCGGCGGGGTGGGCTCGTAGCCGCCGCCATCGCCGCGTTGATCGGCGTGCTGGCGCTGGTGGGCTGGGCGACCGTTACCGAGGTGCTGATCGCGGGCCCGGGCGGCGAGGTGCCGGTCAAGCCCAACACCGCGGTGGGGCTGACCGCCGCCGGGGCCGCGGTGTGGCTGCTCTCCGCTGGCGGAGCTTCCCGGCCGGCGCGACTGGCAGGCCGGGTCGTGGCCTTGCTCGTCGCCGCGCTCGCCGCCGCGTCGCTGCTGCAGTACCACGCGGCGATCGAGCTGGGAATCGACCAGGTGCTCTTCTCCGACGCGGTAGCTGATTTCGGCCAGGCCCCGCTGGGGCGGATGCCGCCGGACACCGCGGCCGGCCTGTTGCTGCTCGGAATCGGCCTGGCGGTAGCCGACCTCCGTTGGGGCCGGGGTTGGCCAAGCCAGCTCTGCGCGCTAGGAGTAGGGGTCATCGGGCTGGTGGGCCTGGGTGCGGTGCTCACCGGCGGGCCGGATGTCTATGGTCCGGACTCATTCGCCATGGCGGTCCCCTCGGCGGTCGCGATCATGCTGCTGTCGCTGAGCCTGCTCGGACTGCGCCCGGAACGTGGCCTGATGCGGCAGGTTTTCACGCTGAGTCCGGGTGGTGCGCTGGCCCGCCGGTTGATGCCGTTCGCCGTCTTCTTCCCGCCGCTGCTGGCGTTGCTGCGCTGGCTCGGCCAGGATTTCGGCTGGTACTCGGTACCGGTCGGGGTGCTGCTGATGGTCGTCCTGCTGGCGATCATCGGCACCGCGGTGATCTGGCTCGCGGCGAGGTGGGTGGACCGGGCAGATGCCGAACGGCGGCAGGCCTCGGCCGAGATCGACGAGTTCTTCGATATTTCGGTGGAGCTGCTCTGCATCGTTGACACCGAAGGGCACTACAAGCGGCTCAATCCGGCGTGGGAGGTGGTGTTGGGGCGGCCACCCGCCGAGCTGCGGTCCCGCTCCTTCCTTGAGCTGGTGCACCCCGACGATGCCGAGCGCACCGTCGCCGAGCTGCAGCGCTTGACCACCGCCAAGCGTAAGTTGCACAACTTCGAGAACCGGTACCTCCGCAGCGACGGGCAGTACCGGTGGCTGCTCTGGAATGCCGCCTCTGCGCCAGAGCAAGGGCTGGTGTACGCGACCGCTCGAGATATCACCGATCAGAAGGAGAGCGAACGGGTGCTAGCAGAGGCCCGGGACGTGGCGGTTCAGGCGGTGGAGGCCAAATCACAGTTCCTGGCGGTGATGAGCCACGAGATCCGCACTCCGATGAACGGCGTCATCGGCCTGACCGGCCTACTGCTGGACACCCAGCTCACCGACGTGCAGCGGGGGTACGCCGAAGGCATCCGTACCGCTGGCCACTCGCTGCTTACCGTGATCAACGACATCTTGGACTTCTCCAAGCTCGAAGCAGACAAGATCGTGCTGGAGGAGGTCGACTTTGACCTCCGTCAGCTGGTCGAGGAGGTTTGTGCGGTCCTCGCCACCACTGCCCAGGCCAAGGGGCTCGAACTGGTCGGCTGGTGCCACCCGGAGCTGCCGCGGGGGGTCCGCGGCGATCCGGGCCGACTGCGTCAGATCCTGCTCAACCTGGGCGGCAACGCGGTCAAGTTCACCGATGATGGTGAGGTAGTGGTCGAGGCTCGGCCGGCGCCTGCCGGGGCGCTCGACGGGCAGCCTGCCGACCCGGCGGTACTGCCGGTGACCATAGAGGTCCGCGACACCGGGATGGGGATCGCCGACGCGGATCGGGAACGTCTCTTCGGTTCCTTCGTGCAGGCCGACAGCTCCACCACCCGGCGGCACGGCGGCACCGGGCTGGGGCTGGCGATCTCCCGGCGGCTGGCGGAGCGGATGGCGGGTGCCCTCACCCTCACCAGCGAACTCGGCGGCGGGTCCAGCTTCCGGGTCACGGTGCCGTTGCTCCGGCAAGAGCAGCCGGCACCGCCAGGGGCCCCGCCCCGGCAGCTGGCGGGCCAACGGGTGTTGATCGTGGACGACAACGCCACAAACCGGTTGGTCCTCACCCACCAACTGCGATCGTGGCGGCTGCGCCCGCAACCGACCCCGGACGGGCCGCACGCGATCGCCGAGCTGCGTCGCGCCGCCACCGCCGGTGCCCCCTACGACTTGGTCCTACTCGACCACCAGATGCCGGTGATGAGCGGACTGGAGGTCGCCCGGGTGATCGTCAACTCGCCGGAGATTCCGACCGTGCCGATGGCGCTGCTCAGCTCCGCCGGAGATGTCGACCCGGCGGACACCGCCGCCGTCGGCATCGAGGTGACACTGACCAAACCGGTGCGGGAGTCGGTGCTGTACGACTCGTTGCTGCGGCTGGTGGGGAAGTCCCAGGCGGAAGCCGAGCCGGCGGAGCCGGTCGAGCGGGCTGAGCCGGCGGAGCCGGTGACCGCGGACGGGCCGGCCGCCGCGGACTCAACTGCCGGGCCCCGGCTGTTGCTGGTCGAGGACAACGAGATCAACCAGGCAGTCGCCGTCGGTGTACTCCGCAAGCTCGGTTACCGGATCGACATCGCTAACGACGGCGTGGAGGCGTTGGAGCGGTTGGCCGAGCACAGCTACCCGGCAGTGCTTATGGACCTGCAGATGCCGCGGATGGACGGGTACCAGGCCACGGCCGAGTTCCGCCGGCGGGAACCGCCGGGCAGCCACACTCCGGTGATCGCGATGACCGCTGCGGCGCTCGCCGGTGACCGGGACCGCTCGCTCGCGGCGGGGATGGACGACCACGTCACCAAACCGATCGACCCGGCAGAGGTCGACCGGGTGCTGCGACAGTGGTTGACGACCTCGCCAGCGGCCGGAGGGGACGGCGCCGGCCCCGACCCGGGAGCCGACCCGGATCCAGCGACCCAGGTCCGGCAGCGGCTGGTCGAACTCTTCGACAGCCCGGCTCCGGAGAACCCGCTCGCTGATCGGGTGCTGCGCTCCTTCCTCGCCCGTGGCCCCGAACTACGCGAGGAGCTTGTCGGTGCGGTGAGCCGCGGCGACCAGGATGAGGTGTGGCGGCTCGCACACACCCTGCTGGGCGCGGCCGGCAACGTCGGGGCCGGGTCGCTAGCGGGGGTCGCCAGCGACCTGCAGGACGCGGCGAGCGCCCGGGACCTGAGTCGGGAGCAGGAGCTCCTCTCCCGCCTGACCGCAGAGCTGACCACCGCCGAGGCGGCGGTCGAGCAGGTCCTCTCTGGCCAGTGACCATCCCGCGCCGCCGCCCCCCGGGCAGTGGTGTACTTGCCGTGCCAACTGGGTAGGTGGTTGAGCCTGCCCCGGTGATGCCCGCCACCCCCGACTCTGGAGGCGCAATGGTCCAGCCCGATCCACCCCCGTCGACCGAATCGGACGCGCCCTCCGCCTCGGAGAACTCCCCATCGCAGCCGGTCGAGCCGGCAGGGTTGCGACTCCACCGGCCGGCCTGGATCGCGGCCGCGGTCGTGGTCGCGGTCGCGCTGGTCGCCGCGCTCACCGTCTTCGTGGCCACCCGTGGCAGCGAACCGGACGGCGCCGTGGCCGGCGACGCCGACCGGGTGGTTTCGGGACCGGTCGGGGGGCGGGAGCAGGCCACGTTCGTACTCCTCGACGGAGCCTCCTCGGTGACGCTGCGGGCAGAGCCGCTCGACGATGTGCTCTACCGGGCCTCGACGCCCGACGGTGGCGCGGAGCTGCCGGTGGCGTCGCAGGACGGCGACGAGGTCCGGGTTGAGCTGGTCGATAGTGGCGAGCCCGGGTCGTCGGCGCTCGCGGTGGTCCTCAACTCGGATGTCCAGTGGCAGATCCGGATCCTCGGTGGCGCCACTGAGCAGATCATCGACCTCGGGGAGGGCAGCGTCGGCAGCGTGGAGCTGGCTGGCGGCGCATCCCGGATCGAACTCACGCTGCCGCCGCCGCAGGGCACCACCACGGTACGGATGTCGGAGGGTGCGGGGGACTGGTACGTGTATCAGGTCGGCGACGCTCCGGTGCAGGTGCATATCGGTGCTGGCGCTGGCGCCGTCACGATCGATGGGGCGGTGGAGTCTGGCGTGGCCGGCGGGACGGTCTTCACGCCCGACGGCTGGGAGGCAGCCGCCGACCGGGTCGACATCGACGCCGCAGCGGGAGTCTCCGCGCTGGTGGTCGAGCGGAGCTGATTGCGCTGCCGGCGGTCGTGCAGGGTCACCAGTCGATGAACGCCGGGCCGGCCACGGTAGTCTCGCCCAGGATGCCGGCGGGCAACGAGAGGGGATTCGGTGGCACCGCGCTCCGGGCTGGCCCGCGTCGGTGCGATCAGCGCCGTCGCGGTTCTCGCGATCGTGCTCGGCGCTGGCGCGGGGTTGGTGGCGAGGGGGGCGGTGGACTCCACATCCGGTGCGGGCTGGTGCCCCAGCGAGCCGCGTGGGCCGGTGCCGGCCCACTGCCTGGGCTCGGGGGCACGCCCCGCGAGCGCCGAAGCGTTGCCGATCGCGCCGTTGCGGCTGCTCGGTGAGCAACGCGAACTCGTCATCGGCGCCGCCGTCAACGCGAACACGCTGCGCAGCGACCCGGAGTACGCGATCGTGCTCGGCCGCGAGTTCAACGGGATCACGCCAGAGAACGCGATGAAATGGACGGCGCTGGAGCCGGTACCGGGTGAGTTCGACCGGTCCGGCGCGGACGCGCTGATCGAGTTCGCTAGGCAGCACGACCAACAGGTCTACGGTCACACGCTGGTCTGGCATCGGCAGGTGCCCCGCTGGGCGCATGATGCGGTGACCGCGCACCAGACCGGCGCGATGCTGCGGGAGCACATCCACGCGCAGGTCAGTTATTTCCGGGGCGATGTGTGGGCGTGGGACGTCGCGAACGAGGTCTTCGACGACGACGGTTCGCTGCGAGATTCGTTCTGGCTGCGTCGAATGGGTCCGGAGTACATCGAGGATTCATTTCGGTGGGCCCGGGAAGCCGACCCGGAGGCTGCGCTGTTCATCAACGACTTCGGGATCGAAGGGATCAACGCCAAGAGCGACGCGCTCTATGCCTGGGTCACCGATGCGCTGGAGCGGGGAGTGCCGATCGACGGCATCGGGTTCCAGGTGCACTGGACGCTGGCGCCGCTGCCCGGCAGCTTCGCTGACAACATGACCCGGTTCGCAGACCTGGGGCTGGACGTAGCGATCACCGAGATGGATGTCCGAATTCCTACCCCAGCCACCGAGCAGAGCCTGGCCGAGCAAGCGGAGATCTTCGACCAGGCGCTGACCGCGTGTCGGACGGTGGCGGCGTGCCGCTCGTTCACCGTCTGGGGCGTGAGCGACGCCCATTCTTGGGTGCCGCATGCGTACCCCGAGCAGGGCTCGGCGACGTTGTTCGATGGAGGCTACCGCCCTAAACCGGCGTATCAGTCGTTGGTGGAGGCGCTGCGGAGGCCCTGATCCGGGCACCGCACCATGATCATGGCCGGTGCCCGCGGCTATAAGGGTGGGGGGTCGGCCAGGGTGTTCCGGGCGAGGCCGTCCCGGAACGCCGTAGTGATTTCCGGGGTGGCGGTGAACCGCCAGTCGGCGTTGCCGCCGTCGGCCGGGGTGTACTCGAACCAGATCAGGCCGACGATGTCCGAGCGTTGCGACACCCAGTCGAAGAGATCAGTGATCCAGCTGATCTTGTGGTCGCCTGGTTGCGCGCCGGTCTCGGTGATCAAGAGCGGTTTGTCGGTGAAGTCTCGCAGCGTGTCGTAGGTTGCTTGGAAGGTCTCAGCGGCGGTGAACTCCTCGAAGGCGTAGCCGACCATCCCGATCCAGTCGACGTAGTCATCCCCCGGGTAGAGCGCGGCGAGGCTGATCTCCGGCACTGCCCGGATGATGTTCGGGCTCCACAACCAGATGACGTTCTCGACCTCGTGCTCGGTGAAAATTTCGTGGACGTAACGCCACATGGTTGCGTACTCGCCGAGTTGATTGCCGGAGTTCTGCTCCGACCACGGGTACCAGTGGCCGTTCATCTCGTGGGCGAACCGGATCACCACCGGCCAGCCGTGGTCACGGAGATCGTCCGCGAAGTCGCGGAGGTAGTCGTCGTAGTCGCCGTCGAGGATCCGGGCCAGCGCGTAGTCGGGCTGGTGGATGCCCTGGTCCAGGCCGGCCCAGGGTTCCCAGGACAGCACCGGCACGGTCTCCAGTGCGTAGCTGTGCTCGACAGTCTCCGACGGATAGTCGTGCTCCCAGCTGAGGAAGAACTGGACCAGGGTGGGGGTCGCCTCGGCGGCGTCCGCGATCCGCTGAAACTCACTGGGTGACCAGGGGACGTCCGGTGCGCTCACCCCGAAGCGCAAGCCGGGAATGTCCATGATGTCCGCAACGGTGGGTGGCTCCGGCGGTGGCTCCGGGGTCGGTTCGGTCGCCGGGTCGGTAGGGCCGGTCGACACCCCGGGGCCCACCTGCTGAGACGGCGGCGGAGAAGTGGTGGCCGGTTGCAGGATCCACGTCACCAGGGCCACCAGCACCAGGCCGTTGGCCACCATCCAGACCCGCATCGAGCGGCGGGAGAGGCGCTGATGATTAGACACCGATCATTATCGATGCGGTAAGCATCGCTCCACCTAGAAGATAAGGAATCGCCAACTGGGGGTTGAACCGGCGCTCACCGTCGAACCCGCCCGCCCGGGTCCCCCAGCCGGCGTTGTGTGCCATCCGGAGAAACCCGAGCGCCCGCACCGGGATCAGGACGAACCCGTTGATGAGCATGAAGAGCGGCAGGTAGAGCAGGTCGTCTGGCCGGTGGGCGAAGTGCCGGCCGAACCGGATGCACAGCGACGCCGTCGTCATCACCCCCGCGAGGACCAGGATCAGCGCCACCGCCTGCCAACCGCCGCTGGGTAGCAACGGGACCGCGTCGTAGAGCCAGGCCCGTGCGCCGGTTGCGATGACGACCGCCCACGATACCAGCGAACCCATCAGTACGAAGGGAATGATGATGTCGGTCACATAGAACAACGCCAGCACCGGCGCGTGCCGCAGCATCCACGGCAGCATGCGCAAGGTGTTGTACTGCGAGCCGCGCGCCCAGCGGTACTGCTGTTTCGCCATCTTCCGAAGCTGGGTGGGGGCATCGGTGTAGACCAGCGATGTGGACTGGTAGACCGTCTTGTAGCCGGCCATCAGCGTGTAGTTGGTCAACGCCCGATCATCGCTGACCTCTAGCCGAACCCCCAGGAATTCATCCCGGAGGAACTGTCCCATGCAGTTTTCCAAGATCTCCCGGCGAAACGCGATGGTCCGGCCCGGCAAGCAACCGACCGTGCCCAACACGCTCATCGCCGGCATCGAATACTCGTTGCGGACGTTCTCCAGCCAGTCGGCCCACCGGGTGAGCAGCGAACGGTCTGGGTCCATGATCCGTTGCCGGGTGGTAACCCCACCCACCCTGGGGTCCCGGAACGGTTTGACCAGCTCCCGGAGAGTGTGCGTGGTCCACAAGGTATCTGAGTCGACAAGTACCGCGATCTCGCCGCTGGCCAGCCCGATGCCGACCTGCAAAGCGTTGCGTTTGCCCGCGATCTCGGTCCAAGCCCACCGGACGCCCAGATCCGCGCAGACCTTCTCCAGCTCCTGGTTGCGTGGACCATTGATCACCACGATGACCTCGGTCGGCTTCTGCTCCAGGATCTTGCTCAGCACCGAGCGGAACAGGTCGACCGGCTCATCGACCACCGGCACAATGACCGAAGTGGTCGGCTGGTGGTTGCTCTGCCAGGGCCGATAGTGGGAAGCCAGGGTGATCCGGAATAGCCAGAGCAGCCAGATCATGAGCATGAAGAAGGCGAACAGAAAAATGTGGCCGCCGTCGAGCCAGGCGCTGATCTGGAGCACAAACGCGAGCATGGCTAGCCTCGCCGGCTATCGTCGCCGTCTGCGGTCATTCGTCCGTTGCCTCGTCGTCCGGCTCGTCCGCGGCGAGGGTGAACAGGGCGAGGCTGGCTCCCTCGAAGGCCCAACTCCGGGTGTGGTCGTACTGAAGCCGCAGCAGATCTGCTTTCGCCGCCGGCAGATTCGTCAGCGGATCCGGCTCGGTGTCCAGCCGCAGCAGCCAGACCCGGGGCGCCGCTGCGGCGCACTCGGCGACCTCGCGGCACTCCTGGGCCAGGAGTTCGCCGCCGCTACGGGGAGGATTCAGTGCCAGCACGTCAGCCGGTCGGGCCGGGTCCAGGACATACCAGGTGAGCAGGTCCCGGCCGACGCGTTCGTCGGCACGGTCAGGCCCGAAGATGATCGCGTCGTCGGGCTCGCCGTGGCGGTGCAGGACATCGGCGACTTCCCGACCGCCCAGCCCGTGGCCGTCCGCCGCCCGAATCGCCAGCTGCGCCGGCACCCCCACACCGGCGATCAGCAGCACCACCAGCAGGCCACGCACCAGCGGCACCCGGTGCAGCGCCACCGCGGCCAGGCTGACCCAGAACGGGAGGCTGAAGAGCAGCGCCTGAGCGGCACCCAGCTGCCAGAACGACATTGCCGGGAAGAAGCCGAGCAGCGGGACCAGGGCGGCCGTGGTCAAGACACCGGCGGGCTTCTTCATCGAGATCGCGAGCGCCGCGAGCGCCGCCACCGCGCCGGCGATCACCGAAACGCCGAAGAAGGTGACCGCGATCTCAGTAACCAGAGGGAGTCCGGAGCCGTCGTCGAACAGTGATGGTCGCCACGGCGCCCGGCCCACGAAGAACAGCCCGGCCGCGGGTAGGGCACCGAGCGCGGCCGCCGCCGCCCAGCCGGTGAGCACCCCCCGGCGCAGGGCCAGCACCGTGACCCCGTGCCCGAGCACCACCAGCAGCGCCACCCCGTTGCTGAGTCCGAGCAGCCCCACCGCCAGGAAGTACCCGGCGAACCGCCAGAACCGGGGCCGATCGAAGATCCGGACCAGGAGCAACGTGGCCACCACCGCAAGCGCCAAGGTGAGCGCGTGCGGGGCGACCTCATGTGCCCACCGGGAGGTCGCGGGCACCGCCACGAAGAGCAGCCCGGCCAGCCCGCCGGCCCGCGGCCCCACCATTCGGCTGACCAGCGCGGCGGTGGCACCGGCGGCGACCACCATCGCCAGCAGCGAAGGGAAGCGCAGCGCGAACTCGCTGTGGCCGAACACCTGGGTCCAGGCGCGGAGCAGGGTGAAGTACGGCAGGTCCAACGCCGGGAGCTGGTCGCGAAGCAGCCACAGCTCGGACCAGCTGAGCTGACTCAACGACGCGGCGGTCAGGCTATCGGCGGAGAGGCTCGGCCAGCTGGTCCGGATCAGACCCACCAGACCCATCAGGACCGCGGTGAGTAGCCAGGCGAGCCGGCTGAGCGCGGTCTCGGCGTTGGTGAGTCCGCCGACCGGGGCGCTGCCACTGGCCGGAGCCTGCCAAGCGTCAGGCCGCGCGGTTTCTTCGACGGGGTCTCGTTGCCGAGGCAGCACCACCGTCTGATCGGGATCAGTCACGGCATCCAGCGAGAGGGGATCGGGGAAATTGGGAATCGGGGAGGTCACAGTGGGTGGCTAAGCTGGTAGCCCGCCATCGCGACCGAGGCCACTCGATGTTAGCAGCGAGGCTCAAACCGGCTGGCTAAGGCGGCGTACCCTCAGGGGTGACTTGCGCGAGGCGACCACACTCCTGGTGGGAGAGTGCCCGCAACCGGGATGCCGAAAGGAAGGAATCGCATGCACACGGTCGGACCGTACCTAGCACTCCAGGTGGTGGGGACCTGCCAGGTCGGTGCCGTCTGGTCAGCCGCCGATTCGGCCAACAACCAGGTGACCGTCGCGCTGATCGACACGGACGCGGTGAACGAAGATCCGTCTCTGCGCCAGCGCTTCAGCGATTCGGTCTCCGAGTTGGAGCAGGCCAAGCAGCTCTCGGTGCTCGCTGGCGACTTCACCGCCCGGGCCCCGTGGATCGCCTCGCCGACCACCGACGCGACCGTGGTTGCGCAGGTGTTTCGGCGGATGGGGTTGATGTATCAGCCGGTCAGCAACCCGGCGGAGGGAGCCGAGGCGGCCGGTGCCCAGGCGGAACCGACCGAGGCTACGATGGCGATCCCGGCCGCCGCGGTGCCGAGTTGGGTGGCGGAGCCAGGTAACCCGGAGGCGCAGACCGAGCCCGCCGGTGCCATCCCGCAACCGGTGACCCCGGGCAGTTGGGAGCAGCCCACGGTCCACGTGCCGGCGCTGCCCGGGCCGCCGCCGCAGGTGTCGGCGCCTCCGGCGGACCCCGCGCCCCCCGCGCCGGCGTCGGCGCCGCAGCAGCCGGTCAACCAGCCGCCGGCGGCCGACGCGGAGCCCACCACGATGGTGACGCCGCAGGGGCCCTTCCCACCCCAGGGTCCGACCGCCGCGCATCCGACGGTCGGTTCCGGAGTGCCCTATCAACAGGCGCCGTATCAACCAGCGCCGGGCTCGGGTGTGCCGTACTCCAGCCCGCCGGGGTCGGCCGTTCCACACTATTCCGCGCCGGGTTCGGCCGTTCCGTACTACCCGGCGCCGGGTTCGGCGGTGCCCTACTCCGGCCCGCCCGGTTCGGTGCCCCATTACGGGCCACAGCCCGGGCAGCAACCCCAGGGGCCAGCGCAGCCGGGCTATCAACCGGCCGGTTATCAACCCCCTGCCTATCAGCCGGCCGGCTACCAGCCGACGGGCTATCAACCGGCCGGTTACCAGCAGCCGCAACCACCGCCGGCCCAGCTCTCGGGGCCTCCGGCAGCAGCGGCGGCGCCGCAGCCGGCGAGCTGGCCGCAGCCGACCGCTAGCCCACCACCACCGCCGTACTCCGGGGTGACCCCGCCAGCGGGCGGCGGCGGGCCTTCCCGCGGGCTGCTGATTGGGGTGGCGGCGGCGCTCGTCCTCGTGCTGGGGTTGGGCGCCGGGACGGCCGTGTTCCTGCTCCGGGGGGACTCCGCGGACACCACTGCGGCGCCGACCAGCCCGCCGACCGCACCGCCGGAGCCGACCGCGGAAGGGCCGGAGCGGCCCGGCATCGAGCCCCCCGAGGACGGCGAGTGGCCGGAAGATTGGCCGAGCTTCGACCCGGGTGACCCGGTGACCACCATGACCGATCTGCCCGGGCTGGAGTTCTCGTTCGCAGCGCCGGACGGTTGGGAGTGCACGGAAGTAACTGTCGAGGCGGGGGCAGCCCACTACAGCTGCTTCGACGAGGAGAGTCGGCAGCTCGGCGGGGATCTGATTGTGCGGGAGTGCGAGGATCCCTGTGACGCCTCCCGGCGGGTGGAGATGCGCCGGGCTGAAGAAGCGTGGGGCCTGCAATGGGTTCGGGACGGCGGGTACTGGTCCTGGGCCGAGAGTGAGGAGCTCGGCGGCGGCGACCAGTACGGCCTGGTCCTGGTCGGATATTACCGTTCCAGCGATGAGGCCCGAATGGACCGGCAGCTGGTGTTCCGGATGAGCGGCCCGCTTGAGCAAGCTGACGAGCTGCGTAAACTGCTCGACTCGGTGCGTGGGGAGGTCCGCTGACCGGTCAGCCTTAATGCCGGAGTGCCGGCGTTACTGGTAGGAGACGAACCGCGGTAGCGGCTCCACGTCGACGGTCTCGGCCGGGGTGAAGGTTGGTTGGTCCTCGTCGTAGAAGTTCTTCCAGCCCCACCAGACCTCCGGCGCGTCATTCTGCAGCGCGTTCCAGGTGTCGAACTTCTCCGACGGCGTCCCGAAGCCGTCGGCGTGGATGAGGACCGCCACCTCGTCGTAGTCGGTCGCCACCGCGTCCCGGTTCGTGATCATCCCGAGCGTGAACTGGTGCAGGATCAGCAACTTCTGGGGGAGGTGGTGTTCGGCGGTCAGCTCGGCCAGCCACTCGGTCACCTGATTCACCTCCTCGGCGTCGACCGAACCGATCTCCACCATGTGCCGTTGGTCGGGCGCCAACCGCCACTCCGGGTCGAGGGCCAACCCCACGTGGGGCTCGGTGAGCAGTTCTTCGTACTCCTGCGCTTGAGTCAGGAAGTCGGTATGTCCCGGTTGCAGATCCAGCACCACATACATGCCTTCCGCGGCGGCCGCGTCGATCCACGGCCGTAGCTGCTCCGGCGGGGTACGTAGTGAGTAGTCTCCCTCCGGTCCGGGGGAGGCGGAGGCGATCGTGGTGATGATCTCCAGGGTGGGCACGACCGGTTCGTCCACCAGCGACTCGTACTCGGCGGCCACCTCCGCGGTGCGCGCCAAGGCCTCGGTCATCGGCTGCTCCCCGAGCGCCCCGAGCGCGGTGTCGCCAGGGTGGCCGTAGAGCGCGATCAGGAGTCGACCGGGGAAGACCAGCTGCCCGCCGCCGGGTAGCTCCACCCCGGTGGCGGCGACCGCCAATCGTTGCGCAAGCTGTTCCACCGGGCCGAAGCTCGCACCGAGCGCGATGACGTGGCTCGCCGACGACTCGCTCAGTGCGGCGATCACCGCCGGATCCCCGCGCGGGTCGGCCGAGTCGGTGGTCACCACCTGGGCCCCGGCGGCTTCTGCGGTGGCGGCCGCGGCGTCGTTGGCGGCCGACTCGGTCTCCGCGTGGAGCAACAGGGTGACCTCCGGCAATGGTTCGGCGGCGGTGGTCGCCGGCAGCTCCTCACCCGGTGGCGCGGTGGCGTCCGCTGACAGTGGCGTGGCCGGTTGTTCGGAGCGCTCTGCCCAGGATCGAGCGGTCGAGTCTGCGACGACCACCCTCGAGGTCTGTAACCGATCCAGCTCCTCCCGCAGACTGGGGTCCGGCTCCGGCGGGGCCAGCAGTAGCGGAGCCCCGAGGTCGACCGCCGCAGCTGCTGCGTCAGCGTGCCGGTCGGGTTGGTCCGCCCCGGCCAGGACCACGATCGGGGCCTGGTCGTAGAGCGCGCCGACCACGCCGAGGGCCAGTTCGGTCGGCTCGCCGTCGAGAACCTGGACCGGCTCGCCGGGCAGGCTGGTCTGGTGTGCTGGGGGCGGGGAGGAGTCGTCCTCGGCGGTGGTGGTGTTGCAACCGGAGCTGGTCACGGCCAGAGCGAGCACGACCGTCACGGCTGCGCGGCGCCGCCACATAGCGGTCTCCTACCGGGAGGGGTCGGGCATCCCACCGTAACAGGGGCGTTCGCGGTCGTCGGAAGATCAGCTCTCGGGCGGGACCGGGGAAGCCAAGGACGAGCACTGTGGTCGGATAAGTCCGACTTATCATGACGTCGAGCCTCGGTCGCCTGGCTCAGCCCTAGTGAGTCGTACCCGCTGACCTGCGGCTCCTACACTGCCCAGGTGGGCTGACGTGGGGAGATGGCGAGTGACCGTGGCGGACGAAGAAGCCGATGTGGAGCGCTTGGCGCAGGCCGCCGCCGCTGGCGACGCCGCCGCGCTCGACGCTCTGCTGGTGCTGGTGCAGCCCGAGGTGCTCCGGTTGTGCGCTCGGTTTCTGCCCTGCCGGCAGGATGCCGAGGAGGCATGCCAGGACACGCTGCTGGCGTTGGCCCGGGGGATCGGCACCTTCGAGCGGCGCGCCTCCTTCCGTACCTGGCTCTACCGGGTAGCGGCGAATCGGTCCCGCACGACATATCAGGCGCTGCGGCGCCGTTGGGAGACCGAGTCGGCGGGGGCGCCGATGCCCGAGTCGCCAGATCCGCGCCGGACCAGCGTGGTGGCGGGAAGCCGGCTCGATCTTCTGGCGGGGCTAGCCGCGATCCGCCCGGAGCTCGCAGAGCCGGTGGCGTTGCGGGATGTACTCGGCCTGAGCTACCGCGAGATCGCAGCGACGCTGGATGTTCCAGAGGGGACTGTCAAGTCCCGGTTGTACGAGGGGCGCCGGCGGCTGCAGGCGTGGCTCAGCGGTGGCCCAGGCGGCGGCTGACCCCGGCCGGTGGTGGCGTACATCACACCGCTGCGGCGAACAAACCCGCCGCGACCCCGGACCAACTCTATGACGGTCCACTCGACGAAGGAGAAATCGATGTCCTCCCGCTCTGGGTTGCGCAGTTGTGCTGTGCTCGCGATCGCCCTCGCGCTGCCGGTGTTCGCCGGATGTACCGCGGATGACCCGGTCGCGCCGTTGGCGGGTCAGGACGCTGGCCAACCGGTGGACCCGCGTTCCGACCCGCCGGCGGCGCCCGGCGCCGACGCCTCGGCAGACTTCACGCCACGCTCAGTGAACCACCGGCACGGTGAGATCACCGTAACCGGGATCGAGGTCTCCGACGAGATTCCGGACACGTACGGCGAGGCAGCCGCCCAGCACGGCGACGTCAGCTACGCCTACCTGGCGGTGACCGTCGCGAACCAGCTCAACGGCGCCTCGCTACTTATTCAGGACGGTATCTTTCTCGATCTCGGCAACGGTGAGCTGCTCCCGCACACCGGGCGAAACCCGGTGGTCCGGGGGATCTCGGCCGGCGCTACCGAGGACGGTTGGTACGCGTTCGAGCTTCCCGCGGAGGCGAGCCTGACGGAAGCGGAGCTGGTACTGGGGGAGCCCGGTCACCGCCAGGAGCGGCTCCCGTTGACCGGATCGGTGCCCGAGCCGGAATACCCCAAGCCGATCGAGGTAGCATCGCCGGGCACGGTCCTGACCCGCAACGGCTGCCCGCTGGAGGTCGAGGTGACCGAGGCTTACCTGGCTCACTATGTGGGTTTCGACGAAAACGGCAAGTCGCACACCACCCAACAGGCAGCGGCGGACCGGCTCAAGCTCTACCTGGGCATCGCGGTCACCGCGCCGCCCGGCTCCGGCATGTGCTTCATCGGCACCGCCAGCGGGGGTGATGTGCACCTCATCGTGGACGGTGAGCGGCGCGGTGACATCCCGGACCTGAACAGCACCACCAACGTCCCCGAGGGGACCACCGCCCACCAGTACCTGGTCTTTGATGTACCGGGCACTGGCCAGGTGGAGATCGAATGGGGTCGGCTCGGGGGTGAGCAGACCCGGATCGAGGTGCCGGTGCCGTGATCGGGGTCAGCCGGTGATCCGAACCCCGGCGAGCAGCGAGTCGATGAACTCCGGCCCGCTGCCCGCCGGGGGCGCCGCCTGGACGTAGACCAGCTCGGCGGGCTCGGCGGTGAGACCGGCGGCCTCGACCAGCTCCGGCTTGCCCGACTCGCACCCGCCGAATGTCAAGATCACCCAGTCGATGACCCCCTGGCCGATGGTGCGCCGTTCCGGCGCCGCACACTGCCCGTGGTGCTGGGCGGCGAGGAACTGCTCCGGGGTGTATTCCGCGGCGAGGGCCCGGGAGAGACCGACGAACGCACCGGGTACCGCCGGATCCGTCCGCCAGGCGTCGGGGTCAGGAGAGATCAGGATGGCGGGCTCCAGGTCGCCGTCGGTGCGGTGCTGCCCGGACCAGCCGGAGCCGGCCGCGCGCCAGCCCTCCGGGAGCGTCACGCTCAATCGGCCGGTCGAGTCCACCCCGGCCTGCGGGGCGCGCAGGTCATGAAGCCAGCCTAGGCCGCCGGTCGAGGCGACGACTGCGATGATCGCCGCCGCCACCACGGTCGCTCCGGTGGCCAACCTCAACCGCCGCCGCCGGGCTGGAGCCGGCGCGGATGGTTCGACTACGGAGTCGGCGGCCGGCCGGGCCTCGGCCAGCGCGCGTTCGAAGGCGGCGGCGTCCGGGTAGCGGTCGTCCGGCCGGGGCGACGTCGCGATCGCCAACACCGCGCGGATCTCCGCCGGCACCGCTGCGGGGCCGGTCCCGGTGAGCAACGTCTCGCCGAGCCGGCCCAGACCGTACACATCGGCGCGGGTGTCCACGATGCCGAGCGGATCGTCCTGCTCCGGGGCCATGTAACCGGGTGTGCCGGCCCGGGCGGTCAGGCCGGAGGCGGCGGCGAGCGCCTTGGCTAGGCCGAGGTCCCCGATCACTACCCCTTCCTGGCCGTCGGCGCGGGAGCGGAACAGGACATTGCCCGGGGTGAGATCCCGATGCACGATCTGGTGGGAGTGCAGCACCGCCACACCGGCGGCGATCTCGCGCAGCAGGGTGAGGGCCACTGGCAGCGGGAGTGACTCGTCCGCGGCCAGGCGGTCTCGCAGACTGCCGCGGTCCGCCCAGCCGAGGACCGCGTAGGGCCGACCATCGGCGAGTTCTCCGACCGTGTGTACCCGGACCAGCCGTTCGTGGTCCAGCCGCCACAGCAACCGCGCCTCGTCCCGGAACCGTTCCCGGACGCGCAGGTCGTGGCTCCAGTTCTCGGCGAGCACCTTGATCGCTACCCGGGCGTCGAGCGGCTCGTCGTACCCGAGCCAGACGGTGGCGAATGATCCGACGCCGAGCAGCCGCTCGATGCGGTAGGGGCCGATTCGGTCGGGCTGCTGCATGGCCCCGTACGTTACCGGGCCGGTGCGGTGTGGCTCGCGGTCAGCGGGCCCCGCCAGCCTGTTCCGGGATGGTTGCCGGGGCGCCGGCGCCGGTGCCCAGCGCCTCGACCACCTGTTCGGACAGGTGGGTCATCTGATCGACCTGCTCCGCGGTCAACAGATCGAAGAAGTAGCGGCGGACCGCCGCGACGTGGCCCGGGGCGGCCTGTTCGATGGCGTCGCGGCCGGCAGCGGTGACACAGACGAAGGCCCCACGGCCGTCATCCGCGCACTCCTCCCGGGAGATCAGGCCCCGGCGCTGCATCCGGGTCAGGTGGTGGGACAGCCGGCTCTGTTCCCACTGCAGCTCTCGCTGCAGCTCGGTGGGGCGGCGTCTCCCCGAGGGGATGTCGGTGAGGCTGACCAGCACCTCGTAGTCGGCGAGCGACAGGCCGGAGTCGGCTTGCAGTTGTCGGTGCAGGTGGGTGGAGAGGCGACGGTGCATCAGCAGGAAGCTCCGCCATGCTCGTTGCTCGTCGGGGGTCAGCCAGCCGGCACTGGTCACGAAAGTCACCTTACCTGTGATGCGGGACACAAATCGCTGGGTTGAATGATGCATCATGCAGATTGCTTCTATCATCGAGTATGACACGTCATCTAGCAATGGGAGTATGAGATGAGCTCCGCTACTCAGCACGCCGACCGCAGCCAACTCAGCGGCCGCTACACCATCGACCCGGCGCACACCCGGCTGGGCTTCGTGGCCCGGCACGCCATGGTGACCAAGGTGCGCGGAGCGTTCAATGACTTCGAAGGCACAGCGGTGCTCGACGCCGAGAACCTGGACGCCTCCAAGATCACGGTGACGATCAAGGCGAAGAGCATCGACACCCGCAACGAACAGCGCGACGAGCACCTGCGCAGCAACGACTTCCTGGCGATGGCGGACTACCCGGAGATCAGCTTCGTCTCCACCAGTGCCCGGCAGACCGGCGAGCAGGAGCTGGAACTGACCGGCGACCTCACCGTGCGGGGCGTCACCAAGTCGGTGACCATCCCGTTCCAGTTCGAGGGGGCCGCGACCGATCCGTTCGGCAACGTCCGGATTGGTTTCGAGGGGTCCACCACCATCAACCGAAAGGACTTCGGGGTGGTCTGGAACGCGCCGCTGGAGACCGGGGGAGTGCTGGTCAGCGAGAAGGTGGTGCTGGAGTTCGAGGTCTCCATGATCAAGGACGCCTGAGCTCTCAGCTCGTGCCGGCGGCGGGGGTCAGACGCCCCCGCCGCCGGTCCCCAGCACAGTGGCACAGTGGCACCGTGACGATGCTGACCACCGACGACCGGGTACGCCTCGACGCCCACCACGACCCCGGCCCGAGCGAACTCGGAATTGTGCTGGCGCACGGTTTCACCGGCTCATGGCGCCGGCCGGGGGTACGCCGCGCCGCCGAAGTGCTGGGGGAGGTAGCCGGTGTCGTCAGCTTCGACTTCCGCGGCCACGGCCGCTCCGGCGGCGTATCGACCGTGGGTGACCGTGAGGTATTCGACCTCGCGGCGGCGGTCGAGTGGGCGCGTTCGCTCGGCTACCGGCAGGTCGCCACGGTGGGGTTCTCAATGGGGGCGGCGGTAGCGATCCGGCACGCCGCCGACCGCGGGGCTGAGCTGGCCGGCGTGGTGGCGATCAGCGGTCCAGCCCGCTGGTTCTACCGGGACACGGCGGCGATGCGGCGGGTGCACTGGGTGATCGAGACCAGGCTGGGTCGGCTCGCCGGTCGGGTGCTGCGCCAGACCCGGATCGCGGCCGGCGGCTGGCAACCGGTGCCCGAACCTCCGGATACGGCGATCGCCCGGATCGCCCCGACCCCGCTGCTGGTGGTGCATGGCGACGCCGATCCGCTCTTCCCGGTGGAGCACGCGCACACCTTGCACCAGGCCGCGCGCGAACCCAAGGAGCTATGGGTCGTCCCCGGATTCGGACACGCGGAGAACGCGGCCCGGCCCGCGTTGCTGCGGCGGGTCGCTGACTGGCTTACCAATCAGCGACCCGCCGCGGCTACACCGCCTGGTTATTTCGGGTCGTAGGCGAGGTTCGGCCGCAGCCAGCGCTCCACTTCAGCCCGGTCCTGGCCCCGCCGTTGCGCGTAGTCGACGACCTGGTCTTCGCCGATCCGGCCGACCGTGAAGTAGCGCGAAGCCGGGTGGGCGAAGATGATCCCGCTGACGCTCGCCGCGGGATGCATCGCGTAGGAGTCGGTCAGCGACAGGCCGACCTGCTCCGCGTCGAGCAACTGGAACAGCTCACCCTTCAAGCTGTGATCCGGGCTGGCAGGGTAACCGAGCGCCGGCCGGATGCCCCGGAACCGCTCGGCGTGCAGCTCCTCGATCGCCGGCTCGACGTCCGGTTCGAACCACTCCCGGCGGGCCTGCAGGTGCAGATGCTCCGCGAACGCCTCGGCGAGCCGGTCGGCGAGCGCCTTCACCATGATCGCCTTGTAGTCGTCCTTCGCCTGCTCGTAGTGGGTAGCGAGATCCTCCGCTCCGTGGATCACCACACCGAAGCCACCGAGATGATCCCCGGCGGGAGCGATGTAGTCGGCGAGGCAGCGGTTGGGCCGACCAGCCGGCTTCTCGGTCTGTTGGCGCAGCATCGGGAAGCGCACCGCCGGGTCGTCGAGCACGATGTCGTCACCCTCGGAGTGCGCCGGCCAGAAGCCGTAGGCCCCCCGCGCCTGGAACGAGCCGTCGGCGATGATCTGGTCGAGCAGAGCATTGGCGTCGTCGAAGAGCTCCCGCGCCACCGGCTGGTCCAGGATCGCTGGATACTTGCCCTTCAACTCCCACGCTAGGAACAGGAACTGCCAGTCGATCATTTCGCGCAGTTCGGCGATCTCCGGCGTCACGGTGCGGACGCCGGTGAACGCCGGCACCGGCAGGTCGTCGAAGGCCACTTGCTCGGGGTTCTGGCGGATCTGGCTCAGCGTCAGCAACGGCTTCTGCTGCCGATTCTCGTGCTGGGTGCGCAGCCGCTGCTGCTCGGCGCGGTTGCTGATCGCCAGCTCCTGCGCCCGATCGTCGTCGAGGAGGTCCGAGACCACGCCGACCACCCGGGAAGCGTCCAGCACATGCACCGTGTTGCCCTCGTACGCCGGAGCGATCCGCACCGCCGTGTGCTGTCGGGAGGTGGTCGCTCCGCCGATCAGCAGCGGCAGCTTGAGCCCTCGCCGCTGCATCTCGGTGGCGACGGTGACCATTTCGTCCAACGACGGGGTGATCAGACCGGAGAGCCCGATCGCGTCCGCGCCCTCGGCGACCGCCGTGTCGAGGATCTGGGCGGCGGGCACCATCACCCCGAGGTCGATGACCTCGTAGCTGTTGCAGCCCAGCACGACGCCGACAATGTTTTTGCCGATGTCGTGCACGTCGCCCTTGACCGTCGCCATCACGACCTTGCCGTTGCCGCGGTCGGTGCCGTAGTGCCCTTCGGCGCGGAGCTTCTCCTTCTCGGCTTCCATGAACGGCTCCAGGTAGCCGACCGCACGCTTCATCACCCGGGCGCTCTTGACTACCTGGGGGAGGAACATCTTGCCGGCGCCGAACAGGTCGCCGACGGTCTTCATGCCGTCCATCAACGGACCCTCGATGACCTGCAGCGGCCGGTCGAACTGCTGCCGGGCCTCCTCGGTGTCATCCTCGACGAAGTCCACGATGCCGTGCACCAGGGCGTGCCGGATCCGCTCCGCGACCGGCGCCTCCCGCCAGGAGAGATCGACCTCCCGGCGCTTGGCTGAGCCGGTGAAGTTTTCGGCGAACGAGACCAGCCGGTCGGTGGCGTCCTCCCGCCGGTCGAAGATCACATCCTCGACCAGTTCCAGCAGGTCCGGCGGGATGTCCTGATAGACCGTGAGCTGGCCGGCGTTGACGATGCCCATGTCCAGCCCGGCCGGCAGGGCGTGGTAAAGGAAGGCCGAGTGCATCGCCTCCCGGACCATGTCGTTGCCGCGGAACGAGAACGACAGGTTGGAGATCCCGCCGCTGGTGCGGGCGCCGGGGCAGCGCTGTTTGATCCGGGGCAGCGCCTCGATGAACTCCTTGGCGTAGCCGTTGTGCTCAGCGATACCGGTCGCCACCGCCAGCACGTTGGGGTCGAAGACGATGTCCTCCGGCGCGAAACCGACCTCGCCGGTGAGCAGATCATAGGCGCGGGCGCAGATCTCGACCTTGCGATCGGCGGTATCGGCCTGCCCCTGCTCGTCGAAGGCCATCACCACCACGCCGCAGCCGTGATCGCGGATCGTCCGGGCCTGGGCCAGGAACTGCTCCTCGCCCTCCTTCAGGCTGATCGAGTTGACGATGCCCTTGCCCTGGACACACTTGAGCCCGGTCTCCAGGACGCTCCACCGAGAGCTGTCAATCATGATCGGCAGCCGGGCGACCTCCGGCTCGGTGGCGATGAGGTTGAGGAACGTGGTCATCGCCTGCTCGCTGTCGAGCAGGTCGGCGTCCATGTTGACGTCGATCAGGTTGGCGCCGCCCCGCACCTGCTCCAGGGCGACATCGACGGCGGTCTGGTAATCGTCGCTCTCGATCAACCGCCGGAACTTCGCCGAACCGGTGACGTTGGTGCGCTCACCGATCATCACGAACCCGGTGGTGGGGCTGATCTCGAACGGCTCCAACCCGCTGAATCGGGTCGCCGGGGACCGTTCCGGCAGCGGCCGACGCTGGACCGTCGAGACGGCGTTCGCGATTTCGGAGATGTGCGCGGGGGTGGTGCCGCAGCAACCGCCCACCACGTTGATCATCCCGGAATCGGCGAACTCCTTGAGCATCTCGGCGGTCTGCGCCGGAGTCTCGTCATAGCCACCGAACGCGTTCGGGAGGCCGGCGTTCGGGTATGAGGAGACGAAGGAATCGGCGAGTCGGGACAACTCAGCGACGTGCGGTCGCATCTCCGCCGCGCCCAGCGAGCAGTTGAGCCCGACGACCAGCGGCTGGGCCCGTTCGATCGAGCGCCAGAACGCTTCCACGGTCTGGCCGGAGAGGGTCCGGCCGCTAAGGTCGACGATGGTCACCGAAATCCAGAGTGGAACCTGCGGGGCCACCTCCCGCGCGGCCATGATGGCCGCCTTGCAGTTGAGCGTATCGAAGATGGTCTCAACCAATAGGACATCCACGCCACCCTCGGCCAGCGCCGCGATCTGCTCCGCGTACGCCTGCTTCACCTGGTCGAAGGAGACCGCACGAAAGGCGGGATCCTCCACCTTGGGGGAGAGCGAGAGGGTTACGTTCAGTGGTCCGATCGAGCCCGCGACGAAGCGGTTGTCGAACTCGTCCGCTGCCTGCCGAGCAAGCTGCGCGGCGCGCACGTTCATCTCATGCACGTGCGACTCGAGCCCGTAGTCGGCCTGCCCGATGGTGGTGGCGGTGAACGTGTTGGTGGTGGTGATGTCCGCACCGGCGGCCAGGTATTGCCGGTGCACGTCGAGGATCAGATCCGGCCGGGTCAGGTTGAGCAGATCCGGGTCGCCGGTGACGTCGTGGGAGTGGGCGGTGAACCGGTCACCCTGGTAGTCAGCGGTGGTCAGTTTCGCGTTCTGAAGCATCGTGCCCCAGGCGCCGTCCAGCACCAGAATCCGTTGCTCCAGGGCTTCCCGTAGCCCGCGTTGGTCGCTAGCGGTCGTGGATGTGCTCCCCAAGCCAAGTCACCTCCAAAAAATGAGGCGCCCTTGGTGCAGTCCAGGGGTCGAGCGTGGCGGGCACACACGCCCGTTGCAGCGCCTCTCGACTCAGACAGCGATTGTACCGATCCAGCGTGGTGCTGGCCAATGACGCAGCGTATCGGTGGATCTTGGCGACGGAGTCGGCGCGGGCGGGTTTGTCGGCGGTGCCCTACGGTTTGGCGAGTGGCCGGGCAGGGGATATGGGTGCATGGCTCCATCGGAGGCCCGGTCGTCGCGGTCGGTCACCGCCGGGTGGTCGGGCCGCGAACGCCGGTGTCCACGGAGGGCGGGCGCGGTGATCTTTCGGTCGGTCGATGAACTACCGTCGCACCGCGTTCGTATCGGCGTGATGACGGGGGCAGGTGTCGGTCTTGCGCCAACGGCTGCCCGGGTCGCGGCCGGCACGGTGCCGGCACCGCCTGTTCCTGGCCTCAACCATGGGAGAACGATGTCCAATACCCTGCCGGAGGTGTCCACTGCCGTGCCCGGCGCGGCGCTGGAGGCCGCTGCGGGCACCACCGCCACCGTCCGGATGGCGGTATCGGTTCCGTTGCGCTTCGTCGACGGATACCGGACCGCGGCACGTGTGTTCACGTTCAATGGGCTCTCCGACCGGGGCGAACACCTCGCGTTCGGGCTCGGTGACTGGCGGGCCAGCCTGCAGCGGGCCGCAGTCGGTGGTCCGCCGCCGTTGGTGCGACCGCACAGCGAGTGCCTGACCGGTGACGTGTTCGGCAGTCAGCGCTGCGACTGCGGCCCGCAGCTGCGGGAAGCGGTCGAGCGCATCGCCCAGACCGGTGGTTTCCTGCTCTACCTGCGGCAGGAGGGGCGCGGCATCGGCCTCTACGCCAAGCTGGACGCGTACGCGTTGCAGGACGGCGGGCTGGACACGTATGAGGCGAACCTCGCGCTCGGGCACGGTGAGGACGAACGGGACTACACCGTCGCCGCCGAGATGCTGCAGACGCTGGGCGTAGCGCAGATCACACTACTCAGTAACAATCCAGACAAGGCACGCCAACTGGAGCGGCATGGCATCCAGGTCACTGGCGCGGTCGCTACCGGGGTGCACGTGTCTGACGCGAACGCCCGGTACCTGAACACCAAGGTCCGCCGCTCCGGGCACACTCTCGACCTGCCGCCGCTGGGCTGATGGGAAGGATGAGATGACCGTCGCAACCTCCGCCGGTCGGTCCGGGCAGTCGCGACCGCTGCCCAACTCCGCCGCGACCGCCCCGCCGACCCCGTACACCCTCCTTAGTTGCAGCATGTCGCTCGACGGTTACCTCGACGACGCCAGTGAGGAGCGGCTACTGCTGTCCAATTCGGCCGACTTCGATCGGGTCGACGAGGTTCGCGCGCAGTGCGACGCGATCCTGGTCGGTGCCGGCACCGTCCGCCGGGATGATCCGCGCCTGTTGGTGCGGTCCAGCGCCCGCCGAGGTGAGCGGGTCGCCCGCGGGTTGCCCGCGTCGCCGATGAAGGTGACTCTCACCGGCGGGGCCGACCTGGACCCGGGGGCGAGGTTCTTCGTCACCGGGGAGACCGAAAAAATCATCTACTGTGCTCACTCCGTGTTCGGTGTTGCCCGGGAACGCTTCGGTGGCCTCGCCACGGTGGTGGACGGCGGCGACCCGGTCGACCTGCACGGGCTCGCGAACGACCTCCGGGCACGGGGAGTACGCCGGTTGATGGTGGAGGGCGGCGGCCGGGTACACACGCAGTTCCTTACGGCCGGGCTCGCGGACGAGCTGCAGCTGGTGATCGCCCCGTTCTTCGTCGGCGACAGCCGGGCGCCACGGTTCGTGCGCGACGGCGGGTTCCCGTGGGGGCCGGAGCATCGGGCCGAGCTCGCGGAGGTGCGTCAGCTCGGTGACGTGGTGCTGCTGCGCTATGCGCTGTCCGCTCGGTTCGGCGCCGACTGACCAGCCGCCGACCGCCGGTCGCGCCACCATCGGGCGGCCAGCACCACCGCCCCCGGGAGGCTCGCCACGAAGACCGACACCCCATAGATCACCGCAACCGCGAGCCCCTGTGCGGCCCCCAGCCCGGCGACTCCGAACGCCCAGGCGCAGACTCCCTCGCGGGGACCCCACCCACCCACGTTGAGGGGGATCGCCATCGCGATCAAGGCCAGCGTCAGCAGGGGCAGCAGTTCAGCGACGCCGGCGGTGACCCCGGCGGCGCGAGCCGCCACCACGAACATGGCGAGGAACCCGACCACCACCAACGCGGAGCAGGCGACGATCCCGGGCCAGCCGCGCCGGCCGAGCAGCCCGGTGCGTACCGCGGTGACGGTAGCGCGCACCGTCCGGCTGATAACCGCACCAGCCCGGGTGCTCCGAGCGCCGACCAGGCCTAGCGCCGCTAGGACGGCGATCAGAATCCCGCCGGCTACCAGCGCCGCGGTTGGTACCCGGATCGCCCTTAGCAGCGGCGCGCCGAGCAGCACGACCACCACCGCGCCGGCGGCGACGAGCACGACCTGCCCGGCTAGTCGCTCCAGCACTACGGCGCGCACGCCGAGCCCGAGATTGCGCAGGTCCCGGCCGTGTCGTACGGCTCGGTGCACGTCGCCGAGGACGCCGCCGGGCAGTGCGGCGTTGAGAAACTGCGCCCGGTAGTAAGCGGTGACCGCGGTGCCCAGGGGTAACGTGACGCCGAGCCCGCGGGCCACCAGCACCCACCGCCAGGCGCTGAGTACCGTGGTGGCCGCCCCGATCACGAAGATCAGCAGCAGGGTGCCCAGATCGATCATGCGCAGCCCGGCGAGGAAGCCGTCCGCACCGACCCGCCAGACCAGCACCCCGAGGATCGCGACCCCGCCCAGCACCCGAATCAAGACCCACCAGGTACGGGTGGGCAGGCCGAACCGGCGGTCGCCGGCGTCTGCGGTAGCTGCCAAGGCGATCGGCGGCGGGGTCGGTTCGGCTCGCGCGTCGCTGATCATCGTCTGGTCCTACGTCGTAGCGGCCGGAGACGGTTCACCCGGTCTCGAGGTGACGAGCAGGTCGTGATGGCCGATCTCGACCCACAGCGTGCCGGCGTGCCCGGCGGCGAGCCGGCGAGCGAGGTACTCCTCGGCCGGAGCCGACAGCTCCGGGCGCTGCTCGCAGGCGGCCGCGACCCACCCTCGTAGCCACTGGTCGATCAATGCTGGCTGGTCGGGGCCGAGTCGCCAGGGACTCTCCTGCACCCGGACCGTGGCGCCGAGGTCAGCGAAGGTCGCCGCCGCCGCCGTCGGCGCCGCCGGGCCCAGCAGGCGTCGCTCGCCGACGCGGCGGCGCTGGTGGTCGTTGAAGGCCGCGGCGAGTGAAGGGTCGAGGGGGTCGGCGGGCGTGAACCGGACCTGTCCGGTGACCGACAGGGTCAGTAGCGCCGGGCAGCCGGCCGCCGTGATCACCGCTGCCAGGTGGCTCAGCTCCGCCCCGGTCAGCAGGTCTAACAGGGCCGACGCGGTCACCAGCTGGAGCCCGGCCAGCGCATCGGCGGGCAGCTCGGTGAGGTCGTAGCGGCGGGCTTCGCCGGTGACCCGGGAGCCGTCGGCAGCCTGGTCGGGCAGGTGGCTGACCGCGTGGGTCAACAGCTCGGGGTCCTGGTCGATGAGCAGCCAGTGCTGCGGTCCGGGGAGCCGGCCCGCCAGCCAGCGAGCCATCGAACCGGTCCCGCAGCCGAGATCACCGATCCGGAGCGGGCCGGTCGGCAGCAGCTGCCGCAGCGGCGCGATCAGCGCGGCTGCCCGGGCCGCCGCGTCCGCGGGCTCACGCAGCTCCAGCCAGGCCGGGCTGTAGCGGGGCGGGTCGACGGTGCTCATGCTGGTCCTTCCTTGGTCGTGGCCAGCCCGGCCAGGACCTGGTCGACCGCGCCGGCGGTCGCGGCCCAACCGGGCAGCGCGGCCCGTCGGGCCTGCGCGGCGGCGCGTAGCCGCTGCCGCAGCGCCGGTTCATCCCACCAACGGGCCAATGCCCTGGCCAACGCCGGTGGGTCGGCCGGCGGCACCAGCAGGCCGGGCCGCTGCCCGTCCGGCGCCCGGCCCAGCGCCGCCGGGACGCCCCCCACCTCGGTGGCGATCACCGGGATGCCGCGGGCGAGCGCCTCGGTGACCACCATCCCGTAGGTTTCGGCGTGTGAGGCAAGCACCAGCAGGTCGGCGGTGTGGTAGGTGGCGGCCAGGGCAGGCCCGGTACGCGGCCCCGGCAGCTCGATGCGGCCGGCCAAGCCCGGTTCCGCCGCCGCCTCCCGCAGCCGGGTCAGATACCGTTCGTCGCCGCCGGCGGCCCCCACGCAGACACACCGCCAGCGCCGATCGGACACCTGGGCCAGGGCCTCGACCAGCACGTCGTGGCCCTTTCGCGGGGTGAGTGCGGCGACGCAGAGCAGCTGGCCGGCGCCGTCGGTGCCGGCCGCCAGCGGCGCCGGTGCGACCCCCGGTTCCGCCACATGCACCTGGTCAGCCGGCAGGTGGTGACTCTCGATCAGGCGCCGCGCCGCCCAGTCGCTGGTGGCGATGACCGCGGCGGCCACTGCCAGGCTGCGCTGCTCCCGGTCGTGGCGCGCCGCAGCGACGGCCGGGTCCAGACCGGTCTCGTCGGCCAGCGGGAGATGGACGAGCAGCACCAGCCGTAACCGGTCGGCGGCGGCCCGCAGCGCCTCCGGTGCGGCGCACCCGACCAGGCCGTCGATGACGGTGAGCGCGCCGTCGGGCAACCGGGCGAGCGCATCCGCCAGCTGCTGCTCCTCGCCGGCGGTGGGCGCCGGCCAGGCCCCGGCGACGAGGTGCTCTCGAACCCGCCACCCGGCGTGGCTGAGGGCCTCGGCGAGGCAGCGGTCGTAGGTGTTGCCGCCGCTGGGCGAGCCGGGGTCGTCGATGCCGGACGGGAGCACCAGCTGCACTACGTTCATAGGGTGCGTTCGTAGCTGGCCCAGGCGATGTGGGACTCGTGCAGGGTGACCGTCAGGCCGGTCAGTCCGCGAGCGGCGGCACCGAGCGCGCCGGCCTGCACTCGCCCCGCGAGCCGGTCGGCGACCACTCTGGCGAGGTACTCGGTTGAGGTATTGACCCCGGCGAACTCCGGCAACTCGTCCAGGTTCTGGTAGTTGAACTCGCCGACCACCTCGGCTAGCTGGGCGCTGGCGAGTCCGATGTCGACCACAATGTTGTCAGGGTCCAGCTCCGGGCGGCGGAACGTCGCGTCCACCACGTAGGTGGCGCCGTGCAGGCGTTGCGCGGGTCCGAAGACTTCGCCCCGGAAGCTGTGCGCGATCATGACGTGGTCCCGGACGGTTACGCTGAACAACTCACTCTCCAGTTCGGTCGGTGTCAGTGGGGTAGCGGACCCGGTGGCAGAGCCCGCCCCGGGCGCCGCTCGCGAACTCGGCAAGCAGCTCGGGTAGGTCATCGAAGTCGGACTCGCCGCTGATCAACACCTCGAAGCCGGGGTCGGCGAGTAGCCGCAGCGCCAGCGCTAGCCGCTCGGCGTGGCTGCGCCGGCCGCGCCGAGCCGGCGCGATCGTGCCGACCTGGCTGCTGCGAAGCGTCAGCCGGCGAGAATGGAACGCCTCGCCGAGCGGCGCGCCGACCGTCCGGTCGCCGTACCAGCTCAGCTCGATCACGGTGGCCTCGGGAGCGGCCAGGGTCAGGCACTGGGCCAGCCCGGCGTCGGTAGCGCTGGCGTGGAAGACCAGGTCGCACTCGCCAGCGGCGGCTGGCGGCAGCGCGAACTCCACCCCGAACGCCTCGGCCACCGCCGCCCGGCCAGGGTCGGCATCGATCAGCTGCACCCGGGCCCCGGGTAGCTTCGCCAGCACACCGACCACCGCTCCGCCGACCATGCCGCCGCCGACCACCGCAATCCGGTCGCCGACCAGCGGGGCAGCGTCCCACAGCGCGTTGACCGCGGTCTCCACCGCACCGGCGAGGACCGCCCGCGCCGCCGGCACCGACTCGGGCACCGGCGTAACCGCCGCCGCCGGCACCACATACCTGCTCTGGTGCGGAAAGAGACAGAAGACCGTGCGCCCCCGCAACTCGGGCGGGCCGGCCTCGACCACGCCGACGTTGAGGTACCCGTACTTCACCGGGCCGGGGAACTCACCCGTCTGAAACGGCGCCCGCATCACCTGTTGCTGGCTCGGCGGAACTTCGCCCCGGAACACGAGCGTCTCGGTGCCCCGGCTGATGCCGGAGTAGAGCGTCCGCACTCGTACCTCGTCGGCGGCGGGCTCGGGAAGCTGCTCGGTGCGCAGCTCGGCTCGACCAGGGGTAGCCAGCCAGAGCGCGCGAGCCTGCGCCGACA
Organism: Natronosporangium hydrolyticum; assembly: GCF_016925615.1. NCBI lineage: Bacteria > Bacillati > Actinomycetota > Actinomycetes > Micromonosporales > Micromonosporaceae > Natronosporangium > Natronosporangium hydrolyticum. The sequence goes on along the minus strand of NZ_CP070499.1, from coordinate 3,148,099 downwards.
TCAGGTCACCTCCCCGCGGCCGGGCAACGGGCCGCGGCACGTCCGGTCACGATACGCCGCTCGCGCCAGTGGGCTGTGCCACCCCGTAGATGTCGCCGGAGTTGACCTCGTGCGGCAGCGAACGGAGGTAGTCGGCGAGCTTCGCGGCGCTGCGCCAACGGCCGAAGACCAGCTGCTGCCGCTCGCCGAGCACTAGGTCGAAGCCGTAGTGGCCGAGGGTGGCCAACCGTTCCAGGCAGGCCAGCGCCACTTTTCGTTCGATGGTGGTGAATTCGAAGGACAGCGCCGGAACTGCGGTGGTCAGGCCGGCGAGCACCGCCTCCTCGTACCCTTCGACGTCTATCTTGATGAACGAGGGCACGCCGTGCTCGGCGATCAGCGCGTCCAGGGTTGTGACCGGGACCGCAATCGTGGTGTCCCACACCTGCCCCTCCCACCCCAGCGCCCCCGCGGCGGCGGCGACGAAATGGGCGGAGGCGGTCGAGACGGTCGGATTGGCGGAGTTGACGTGCAGCGTCACCTCGCCGGGCTGGTCGCCGCAGGCGGCGGCGACCAGGGTGAGCTGGTCGTCGCCGGGGTAGAGGGCGCGGATCGCTTGGGCACAGATCGGCTGCGGCTCCACCGCCACCACCCGGGCACCGAGTCGGCGGAAGCAGCCGATCCGGTCCCCGATGTGCGCCCCGAGGTCGAACGCCAGGTCTCCGGGGCCGACGAATTGGGCATAGAAGCGATCCATCAGCGCGTCCCGGGCGGGGTCGCCGTAGTAGACCTCGAGCGAGCGGTGCAGGGCCGACATCGCCGGGTCGCGGCGCAGTGTGGCGACGTCGTCGGGATCCGGGGCCGAGTAGGCGGTCAAGAAAGTCCTCCGGCGGGTAGTGAACGAACCAGGCGCGCGCCTCGTGTACCTGGGGGTGCGGCTACGATACGCGGTTGCATTCAGGATTTGTCCAGAAATGGAGCAATGGTGACGTTAAGCGTTAGAAGCGACACGGCCCGCTCGGTCCACCCGCCATCGGTAGGCCTGCTCGCCCAGTTCGCGGTCCTGACGCTGCTCGCAGCGACGGTCGAACTCGGGCCGGCGGGCTGGTTCGCCGGCATCGCCTTCGGGGTGGGCACCTGGGTCCTGCTCACGCAGGCGTTCAGCCGCCCCGAGGCGCGCGGCTGGGGACCGGCCGACACCGTCACCCTGGCCCGGGCCACCCTGATCGGCGGGGTCACCGCGCTGGTCGCCGATTCGTTCTTCGCCGCGCCCCCGATCCCGGTGCTGGTGACCATCGCCGCGGTCGCGCTGATGCTCGACGCGGTCGACGGGCAGGTCGCCCGGCGCACCGGGACGACCTCCGTGGTAGGTGCGCGCTTCGACATGGAGGCCGACGCAGCCCTGGTGCTGGTGCTAAGCGTCTTCGTCGCCCTCGCGGTGGGGTGGTGGGTGGTGCTGCTCGGTCTGCCCAGATACCTCTTCGCGGGCGCTGCCCGCAGCCAACCCTGGCTGCGTCGGCCGTTGCCGGTACGGATGTCCCGCAAGGTGGTCGCCGCCACCCAGGGCACGGTGCTGCTCGTCGCCGCCGCCGGGGTCCTGCCGGCGCCACTGATGACCGCCGGCCTAGCCCTGCTGCTGCTCCTGTTGGCGTGGTCGTTCGGTCGTGACATCGGCTGGTTGTGGCGGCTGCGCCACCGGCCGATGCCCAACCTCGCACCGGCGCTATGACCGAACCGAAGGAACCAACCACCGGCCCGGCCAACCGGTGGGACCGCCGCCAACTGCTCACCGGGGCGCTCACCGTCGCCGCTGGCGTCCTGGTGTGGATCGCGCTGACCCTGCCAGCCGAGCCGGGCCGGCTCTACCCAAGTTCGCTGCTGCGGATCCCGGTGGAGGCGTTGGTCCTGGCCGGGTTGCTGTTGGTGGTCCCGACCCGGGCCCGGACTCCGGTGGCGATCGTCGGTGGGCTATGGGTGGGCCTGCTGGCGGCGTGGACCGCGTTCGACCTGGGCTTCCACACCTTCCTCGCCCGGCCGTTCGACCCGGTGCACGACTGGCCGCTGGCCTGGGCCGGCCTCGGGTTCCTTACCGACGCGTCCGGTCAGGCGGTCGCGGTGGCGGCGGTGGTCGGCGTGGTGCTGCTGGCGCTGCTGGTACTGGTGTTGACGACGCTGTCGATGCTGCGGTTGGCGAAGGTCGTCGCCCGGCACCGGCGGCAGGCCAGCTCCGTCGTTGCCGCGCTCGGCGCCGTCTGGCTGGTGGCGGCGCTGGTCGGGGCCCAGCTGGTGGCGGACCTGCCGGTCGCCGCCCACCACGGCGACAAGGTGCAACGGGTCGGTGAGAGCCTGCGGGACCACCGGGCCTTCGCGGCCGAGCTGGCGGTCGATGAGTTCCGCGACGTCCCCGACGACGAGCTGCTCACCGCGTTGCGCGGAAAGGATGTGCTGATCGCCTACGTGGAGAGCTACGGCCGGGACGCGATCGAGAATCCTCGGTACGAAGCGACGATCGGGGCGACCCTGACCAGCGGCGAGCAGCGACTCACCGAATCCGGCTTCGAAGCGCAGAGCGGCTTCCTCACCGCGCCGATCATCGGCGGCGGCAGCTGGCTGGCCCACGCCACGCTGCGGTCCGGGCTCTGGGTCGACAACCCGCGGCGTTACCAGACCGTCCTCGACAGTGACCGGATGACCCTCAACCACGCCTTCCAACGCGCCGGGTGGCGCACCGTCGGAGTGATGCCCGGCATCTTCGACGACTGGCCGGAGGGGGAGACCTTCGGCTATGACGAGATCTACGACCGGGCGGCGCTCGACTACCAGGGGCCCCGAATGAACTGGGGGATCATCCCGGATCAGTACACCGTGGCGGCGTTCGAACGGTTCGAGCGGTCGGCCCGGGACCGGGCCCCGGTGATGGCCGAAATGCCGCTGTTGACCAGCCACAATCCCTGGACTCCGGTGGCGCCGCTGATCGACTGGGAGGAGGTCGGGGATGGGTCTATCTTCCACGACCGGCCCGCCGTCGGGCCGCCGGCCGAGGAGGTGTTGCGCGACCCGGAGCGGTTGCGGACCGCCTTCGGGCACGCGGTGGCGTACTCGCTCGACACGTTGATCTCCTATGTCGAGACCTATGGGGACGAGGATCTGGTGCTGGTGATGCTGGGCGACCACCAGCCCTCCCCACTGGTCACCGGGGACGGCGCGGGCGCCGACGTACCCGTTACCATCGTCACAGGCGACCCGGCGCTGCTCGACCGGATCGCCGACTGGGGGTGGCACGACGGCATCCGCCCCGGGCCGGAAGCACCCGTCTGGGGGATGGACGCCTTTCGGGACCAATTCTTGACCGCCTTCGCGTAGACCGCCGAGGAGACCCGATGTTCGAAGAGTTCATGGACATTCCCGCCCACCCGTTGCTGGTCCATGCTCCCGTCGTGTTCGTTCCGCTGCTGGCGTTGCTCGCGATCGCGTACGCCTTCGTGCCGGTGATCCGCCCCCACACCCGCTGGGTGTTGGGCGCCCTGGCGGTGGTGACTCCGATCTCGGCGCTCTTCGCAAAGCTCTCCGGGGACGCGTTCTTCGACCGGCTCGACGAGGCCGGCCGGATTACCGAGGGCTTTTACCCCACCCTCGAGGAGCACCAGGCGCTGGGAAACATGACCGCGTTCACCACGGCGATCCTCGGGCTGGCGACGCTGGCGCTGGTCCTGTTCGTCGTGCCCCGCCGATCCGCGGCGGCCCTGGAGCCGGGCGGGGGAGCCCAGCCCCTGCTCCTGTTGGGCCTGCGGGTGCTCACGGTGCTCGCGGCGCTCGCGAGCTTGTATTACGTGGTGCGCACCGGTGACACCGGTGCGAAGGCGGTGTGGACCGGCTACTGACCGGGCTCACGCCCGCCGGACTCGATACCGCAGGTGGGTGACGCCGTGGCCGGCTGCGATCGCGATCGGGCCCTCCAGGAGTACGGGTGGGCGACTCAACTCGCTGAGGTACGGCGTGCCACCGCCCAGCAGCACCGGCACTAGTTCGATCCACACCTCGTCGAGGAGCCGGGCGTTCAATACCTGCCGGGCGACGGAGCCGGCGCTGACCCCCACGGCCCTACGGCCGGCGAGCGCCTTCGCCTGGGCGAGAGCGGATTCGATGTGGCCGGAACGAAACACGAAGGGCGCCTCCGCGCGTGGCCACTCGTCCGGCAATCGGTGAGTGAGAACGACCACCGGGACCCCCAGTGGATGCTGACCACCCCAGCCGCCGGTGAGGTCGAACTGCCGCCGACCAACGACCAACGCCCCGGTCCGGTCGGCCAATTCGCGAAAGTGCGCCGCGCTGGCCTCCGACATGTGGAAGGAGACCTCGGGGTTGGCGGTAGGCAACTGCTGCGGTCCATTGGCGTACCAACTGAACAGGTGTGCGAACCCCTGCTCGTCCGGTCCGGCGATGTAGCCGTCGAGCGACATGCTCGCGGCGGTGTAGACGACGCCCATGCGCGAACTTCTCTCTGATCAGCCCACACTCATCAGTTGAACGGACATCCAGCAAGCGCAAAAATCGACTGCTTCAAATATAGCAGCCTGCGGCGTCGGTCTCGTTCAGCCGATCCGGGGACCAAGTGCGTCCTCGGGCAGCGTCCGGACCACCCGCGGCGTACCCGGGGTTGTGGCGTCGTGGCACACTGTCGCGTGGTTCGACGGTCACAGGGGAGGGTGGGCGGCTTGATGCTGGACAGATCATGGTGGCTGATCCGATGTGCGCTATTGGCCGGAGTCGTCAGCCTCACGGTCGCGGCGCCGGGAGCTTCCCCCGCCGCCGCAGCGACCGGGGCCGCCGAGGCCCCATCGTGCACCGTCACCGGGTTCGCCCCCGACTCGCCAACCGCCCGAGCGGAGCTGCGGGAGGAGCTGATCGAGGAGGATCTGCGACTCGCCGACGGTGAGGTGTTGGATCGGGAACGGCCGTGGGTGGTGCCGGACGGCGCGGAACCGGTTCTGGTGCTCGACTCCAGTGCGCCGCTGCCCGGCGGTTCGGTGCAGCTGGCCGCCGCCGGGGAGCGGTTCGAGCTCGGCTCTCGTGAGTTCGACGAGGAGGGAGAGCAGCCCAGCCGCTATGTCAGCAATGTGGAGCTGCCCCATCTCGGCGACACCACCCGCGTCCTCGGGCTGGAGGTGACCGGTGGGGAATGCGCCGTGGGGGTAGTGCTCGGGGTGGACCGTAGCGTGTGGTCGACGACCGTGGGCCAGGCCGCCATCGCCGCAACCATGATCTTTGCCCTACTCACGGTCCTGCTTGGTCGGCTCAACCGGGGTGGCTGGCTGGTTCGCTTCCTGTCGGCGGCGCCGGCCGGGCTGCTGACCGGGGTGGCAGTGGCGGCGCTGCTCTACGAGGCTGGGCTGGTGAACCCGTTCGGGCTGCTGCCCTGGTGGTGGCCGGTGGCCGGGTTGGCGCTGGCCGCCGTGCTGCCGTTCACCCGCTGGCCCCGACCAGCGCCCGCAGCATCCCAGCCGGCGCCGACGGTGCCGGCCGAGACACCGGATGGCGCACCGGCCGCGACGGCGGATGCGACACCGGATGCGGGGCCGGCGCAGCCGGTGGCCGTAGCCCCGGAACGTCGGCGCTGGCTCGACCTCTCTGCCCAGGTCGGCGCGGTGGCGGCCGCGGTGCTGCTGGTCGGCGCCGCGGTGCTGGTGGTCGGCCCGGCGCCGGCGCAGGCCCAGCGGGTGGTGGTCACCCCCGAGCAGGCCCGCGTGGTCTTCGAACAGACTTTCGCCGACGGCTTGGAGCGACGGTTCGACTTCATCCCGTTCGGACCGCGGCGAGCCATCCACGCCCTCGCCACCAGCGATGATGCGATCCAGGATGCCGGGCTGGCCGAGGTGGCGATCGGGGTGCCGCCGGAGCAGTGGGACTATCCGGCCTGGTTCGTGGTCACGGCGGAGCTGCACTACGGCGATGAGCTGGCGTCGATCTTCGCGCGGTTCGACCGGGTGGCCGCCGACGAGCCGTGGCAGATGACCACCTTTACCTGGGCTCAGGATCGGGCACCCCAGCTGGCGCTCGACTCGGACGGCTGGCTGGCGCCCGCCCCGGAGCTGACCACCCTCAGCTACTCAGCGGAGGAACTCGTCGACCGGTACCGGGAGCTGGCCGACCGGCAGCAAGACGAGTTGATCGCGGACAACCAGCTGGTGGAGCGGCCGGAGCTGGTCACCGACGACGTGCTGGACGTTCGCCCAGGAGGCGGGTCGTTCCTGCGGGAACTCCACGACGTGGTCTATAGCTTCCCGTTCGACCTCTTCTACTACCTGGACACGGTCGGCGACGAGCCACTCGGCCTCTCCGTGGAGCTGGACCTGGCGCCCGATTTCGAGTCGGTCCAGGCGGTGCCGCTCGCCGACGGCACGACGCTGCTATCGGTGGCGTTGACCGCCGAGCACGCGACCCACAACCGAGCCCGGGACGACGCGGGAGAACCGCGCAACGGGTCCTGCGAGGAGCATCTGAATCTGCGCTACAGCGGCGCGGTGAACTACCGGGTCTTCGCCACCGACCACCAGCTGCTGCTCCTGGCGTGGCTGCCGGCCGCCGGCGACCACGATGAGGCGACCGATGCTGCGCCGGCCGTGCAGATCAGCGACCCGATCCTGACCACCGATCGGCCGGCCGAGGAGCGATCCGAGCGCTGCTGACCGGCCCCCGTCTGCCACCACCCGGTGCCCCCGGGCACCGGGTGGGCAACTCCGAGAGTCTGGTGAGAATCTCCCCCGGGTCAGGCTGGCGAGTCCGAGCCGCCCGCTGGTGGGCGGGCGGCTAGCAACCGCAACGCTCAGAAAACTCCCAGGAACTCCCCGAAGTCGGCCAGGCTGCTCCACCATCCTCGGTGGCGTGATCGAGCTGCGAGGACTGACCAAACGGTACGGCCCGGTGGCCGCCGTCGATGACCTGACCTGCACCGTGGCGCCCGGCGTCGTGACCGGATTTCTCGGGCCCAATGGGGCGGGCAAGACCACGACTATGCGCATGGTGCTGGGGTTGGATCATCCCACCGCTGGCGATGCGACGGTGCTCGGCCGCAGATTCGCGGCGCTTCCCGCGCCGATGCGGCAGGTGGGAGCGCTGCTGGACCCGCGGGCGGTGCACCCCAACCGGACGGCCCGCGGACATCTGCGCGCCCTCGCCTACAGCAACGGCATCTCCCGCCGCCGGGTCGACGAGGTCCTCGGCCTAGTCGGGCTGGAGAACGTCGCGGGGCGCCGGGCCGGCAGCTTCTCGCTGGGTATGTCCCAGCGGCTGGGGATCGCGGCGGCCCTGCTGGGAGAGCCAGCGGTGCTGCTCTTCGACGAGCCGGTCAACGGGCTCGACCCGGAGGGGATCCGGTGGATCCGGGACCTGCTGCGGCGCCTCGCTGCTTCGGGCCGGACGGTGCTGGTCTCCAGCCACCTGTTGAGCGAGATGGCGCTCACCGCCGATCAACTGATCGTGGTCGGCCGGGGCCGGCTGATCGCCGACACCACGACCGAGGACTTCCTCCGCCGCTACGGCAACCCCACGGTGCGGGTGCGGCTCGCCGAACCAGCCGGCAGCGGCTTTCGGCGCCGGCTGGCGCAGGCCGCGGAGCAGGTGGTGGCGGAGGCCGACGATACCTGGATCGTGTCGGGGCTGGACAGCGCCGAGGTCGGGGCGATCGCCGCCGCCGACCAGGTCACGCTCGCTGAGCTGACCCCGCGGTACAGCTCACTTGAGGAGGTGTTCATGCGGCTCACCAGCGACAGCGTGGAGTTCCGGGTGGATCAACCCGCGGGCCCGGCCGCAGTGGCAGCGGGGGAGGTGACCCGGTGACCGTGATTGCGCCGACCGACCAGCACCGACCACGGGCAACGTTCCCGCAGGCGGTCCACGCCGAATGGGCGAAGTTCTGGGGGCTGCGCTCCACCACCTACACCCTGGGCGCGTACGTGCTGCTCGCGCTCGGGCTGATCGTGCCGGTCAGCTACGGCGCGGCCGACGAGTACCGGCAGGCCAGCCCCGCCGAGCAGGCTGGATTCGTGCCGGCGGAGGTGTCGATGCTGTCGCTGCAAGCCGCGATGCTGCCGCTGCTGGTGCTCGGCGTGTTGGTGGTGACCGGCGAGTACGCCACCGGGGCGATCCGGTCCAGCCTGGCGGCGGTGCCCCGGCGGCACTGGTTGCTCGCCGCGAAGGCAGTGGTCTTCGCCGCGGTGACGATAGTGATCTCGACCGTCACCGGGGTGGCGACGTTCCTGGTCAGCCAACGCATCCTGGCGACCTCGGCGGGCGTACCCCACGCCACCCTGGGCGATCCGCAGGTGCTGCGGGCGGTGCTGGGGATCGGCCTGTTCATGACCGCGATCGGATTGCTGGCGGTGGCCGCCGGGGCGTTGGTGCGGGCCACCGCCGGCGGGATCGCCAGCATGGTGGTGCTGGTGGCAATCCTGCCGAGTCTGACGCAGCTGCTCCCCGACGGACTCGCCGAGCTGGTGCAGCGCTACTACCCGACCCTGGCCGGTAGCCAGCTGGTGCAGGTGGTGTCCGACCCGGCGGAGCTCGGCCCGTGGCGCGGTTTCGCGGTGCTGGCAGGGTTCCTCGCCGCAGCCTTGGCGGTGGCGTTCGTGCTGTTGCGACGCCGGGACGCCTGACCCATGGTGAACTGGCGCGGCGGCGTGGCGCGGGTCGGCGTGGACCTGGCGGTCGGGGCGGTGGCCGCCTTGGTAGCTGGGTCGGTGATGGTGGTGGTCGCGGCCGCCGGCCTGGCGTTGCTCGGCGCGGACCGGTACGGGGCGATTGGTGAGCTGACCGTCGGCGCGGTGCTGCTGGCGGTCAGCGGAGCGGCAGAGTTGTCGACCACCGCCGACGGCGCCCCGGTCACCGGGCAGGGGATGGTGCGCTTCCGCCCGCTAGGGGTGGCGGTCACCGGAGCCGTGGCCCTCGGGTCGGTGCTGGCGGGCGCGGCCCGCTGGCGCTCAGCCAGCCTCCCCCGGTGGACGATCCGCGCGACCGCAGCCGTGATCGTTGTGGCGGTGGTAGCCGGGACGGTCAGCGCGACCGGGGTGGCGAATACGACGGTCACGATCAACCAGGTGGCCCCCGGCGAGGAGCTGCTCATCGATCTCGGGTGGCCGCCGCTGCGGACAGCGGTGGGCGCGGGTCTGTGGGCCGGGGCCACCCTGGTGCTCTGGTGGCTGCTCTCTCAGCGGCTACCGGGCCCGGCGGGCGCGGTCCGGCTGCGGGCAGCCGTACGACCGGCGGTGCGGGCGCTCGTGGTCGCGGCGGGCGCCGGCACCGGTCTGGTCGTCGTGGGCGCGGCGGCGCTGGCGGGCGCCGACGGGGCCGGCGCCGCCCTACTTGCGGCGCCGACCGTGGTATTGGCGCTGACCACGATCGGGTTGGGGGCGCGATGGTCGATCTCGCTCGACGGTCCGCTCGGGGCGCTCATCCAGGCCCGGTGGCCGGAGCTGGGGGACGAGCAGCCCTGGGGGCTCAGCCGGTTGACGACGGAGCTGGGCACGGTGGGGTGGCTACTTCCCGTGGCCACGGCGGCGGTCGTACTCGGCACCGTCGGCTGGCTGGCCGCACGACGGCGCCGAGGGTCGGCGAGTGGTCCGGCGGCACGAATCGGGCGGGTAGCGGTGCTGCGCGAATCGGCGCGGCTGGCCGGGGCCCTGGCAGTAGCACTGCCGGCCGCAACCGTGCTCGCCCACGCCGGTCTTCAGCTGGCGGTGGCGGTGTTCGGGTCGACCGTCCCGATGCTCGTCGTCGACCTTCGCAGCGGTCTGTGGGGGGTGGCGGCAGCCGGGTTGGTCGGCGGCGCGGCAGCTGGCCTTATCGGCCAGGTGCTGGTGGAGCTGGTCCGGCGCGCCCGCCGGTCGCGGCTCCGTATCCTCGAAGCTGATGACGGTGCCGGAGCCGATGAGCGGGGCGCAGATGTCCGCGGGTGAGCCGGCCGCGGCCGAGGGGCCGGCTGCCCGGCTGCTCGTGGTGGACGACGAACCGACGGTGCGGGAACTCCTGGCAGAGACGCTGCGCTTCGCCGGCTTCACCGTCGGCGTCGCCAGCAACGGGGCGGAGGCGGTGGCGGCAGCGACCGCCGACCCACCAGATCTGATCGTGCTTGACGTGATGTTGCCAGACCTTGACGGTTTCGAGGTGCTGCGACGGCTGCGGGCGGTGCCACGCCCACCCGGCTCGGGCGCCGGTGGCCACCTCCCGGTGCTCTTTCTCACCGCGCGGGACGCCCCCGAAGACAAGGTGAGCGGCCTGGTGATCGGCGGCGACGACTATGTGACCAAACCGTTCCACCTGGCCGAGCTGCTGGCCCGGATCCGGGCGATTCTCCGCCGCACCGGGGCGGAGCCCGCCGCGCCGCTGGCCGTGGCCGACCTGACCCTCGACCCCGATGCCCGGCTGGTCACCCGGGCGGGCGTGCCGGTGCGGTTGTCGCCGACCGAGTTCCGGCTGCTGCAGTTCCTGCTCAGCAACGCCGGTCGGGTGGTGTCGAAGGCGCAGATCCTGGAGCACGTGTGGCGGTACGACTTCGGCGGCGACCCGAGCATCGTGGACACCTACATCAGCTATCTGCGCCGGAAGGTCGACCAGGCGACCCCGAAGTTGCTCCATACCGTCCACGGGGTCGGATATGTGCTCCGGCGGCCCAAGACGTGAAACTTCCCGGTGCGATGTCGTTGCGGGCGCGACTGCTGCTGATTGCGGTCGGGCTGCTCGCCGTGAGCCTGGTGGCGGGCAACACCGTGGCGATCGGGGCGCTGGAACGGCAGCAGATCAACCGGATCGACGAGCAACTCGAATCGCTGGCCGAGCTGCTGGCGCTGGCCCCGTACGCCGAGTCGGTGCCGCCGGTACGGCCGTCGCCCGCCCTGGAGCCGGTCGTCGCCGACCAGCTCACCGGGCTGTTGGGGGTCTCGTACATCGCGTACCTGTTGCCCGACGGCACCGTGATCCGAGACGAGGCGCTGCTCGGTGGACTCACCGCGGCGACCGGCCCGGAGCTGGCCGGGGTGGACCCCACCGGGGTCGCGGGTGAGGTCTTCGACGCGGGGTCGGTCGCCGGCGACGATCTGTGGCGGGTGGTGGTGGTGCCGCTGCAGCCGTCGCGCGAGACGGTCGGGCAGGAGCACGGGTTGCCGGCCGGGGCCGGCGTGGTGGTGGCGGCCTCCCGCGCCGAGGCCGACGCTACCGTGGCCCAGCTACGCCGCACCATGCTGGTGGTGGGCGGAGTGCTGGTGGCGGTGCTGGCGATCGTGGGATGGTTCGCGGTCGGGGCGGGGTTGCGGCCGTTGCGCCGGATCGAGGCGACGGCCGGAGCGATCGCGGCCGGTGATTTGACTCAGCGGGTACCGCAGCGGGCTGGGCCGGGGACCGAGGTCGGTCGATTGTCGGCGGCCCTCAACGGCATGCTCGGGCAGTTGGAGCGGGCGTTCGCCGCCCGCGCCGAGTCGGAGAGCCGGATGCGCCGGTTTGTGGCCGACGTCAGCCACGAGCTGCGCACGCCGCTATTCGGGATCCGCGGGTTCACCGAGTTGTACCGGATGGGCGGTCTGCCGGAACGGTCGGATGTGGACCGCACCATGGGGCGGATCGAGCGGGAGGCATCCCGGCTGGCCCAGCTCGCCGAGGACCTGCTGTTGCTGGCCCGGTTGGACGAGGAGGCTGCTGGCGGCCCACCGGCGTTGCTGCGGGCCCCGATGGATCTGCGCACCGTGGCCGCCGACGCCTACCACGACCTGCGCGGACTCGACCCATCCCGGCCGGTCACCCTCACCGGTCCTGGCGGCGGGCCGGCGGGCTCGGCGCCGGTGTCGGCGGATGAGGCCCGGCTGCGGCAGGTGGTGGTCAACCTGGCCGGCAACGCGGTCGCCCACACCCCGGCGGGTACGCCGGTCCGGGTCGGGGTCGGCGTCGCGGACGGAATCGCAGTGCTGGAGATCGCTGACCAAGGGCCAGGGATGACCGCCGAGGTGGCGGGGCGGGTCTTCGACCGGTTCTACCGGGCCGACAACTCCCGGACCCGGGAGGGTGTCCCCGCTGGCGGCGGCGGCCTCGGATTGTCGATCGCCTGGTCGCTGGTGGCCGCCCACGGTGGCCGGATCGAACTGGCGACCGCCCCGGGCGAGGGGGCGATCTTTCGGCTGCTGCTGCCGCTCGAACGGGCCACCCCAGGCTGACCTTCACACCCCGGCCTTGCCCAGGGCGTCCCGGGAGGTCAGGGCCGGGTCTGCGCGTACAAGAAGTCGAGCACAGCCGGCGCGAAGTCGGCGGTCAGCGGTGGGACATGACCGCCGCCCTCGATGCGCCAGAGTTCGACCCGGCTCTGTTCGGCGCAGTCGGGGTAGCTGGTCACCGCGGTCTCCTCGCCGGGCAGCCCGAGGTCGAGGTCGAGGTCGGGGGAGTCGGCGGTCTGCGCGCTGCAGCTGTTGTGTTCCCGCCACTGGGCGAGGGTCTGCTCGACCGACGGGTACGGCCGGCCGAGGTTGGCGCCGCCGTCGAAGCGGATGGTGTCGTCCTCGGTGCCGTGGATCTGGAGCACGCTGACCGGCCGCTCCGGGGCGCAGTCCGCCGGGTCGATGGCGGCGCCAGCGAGCGACACGATCGCGGTGATCTCACTGGCGTGGTCACAGGCTGCCCGGTAAGCCATGAATCCGCCGTTGGAGTGGCCGACCAGGTAGACCCTCGTGTGGTCTACCGAATACTCGGCGGTGACCCTGTCTAGCAGGTCCCGAAGATAGCCGGAGTCGTCGACCCCGGTGCCACCGAAGTCGCAGCAGGCCGGTGACGCGTTCCAGAACCGGACGTCGGCTTGACCCAGGCTGCCGTCGGGCACCGCATAGAGGAAGCCGCGGCGTTCCGATTCGGCGGTGAGCCGGAAATAAGCCTCCTGGGTCATGCCGTCGGCTTGGAAGCCGTGCAGCAGCACGACCAGCGGCGCCGGCTCCGCCGGGTCGTACACGCCGGGTACGTGCAGCGGAAACGGCCGGTCGGCGAGGTCGACGGTGACCGTCTCCCCGCGGGTTGGGAGCGGCTCGGCGGGTGACGTCGGGGGCGGCTCCGTCGGAGCCTGTTCCGGGTCGCTGGGAGCCCCGCACGCCCCCAGCAGCAGCGGCAACGACAGGAGCGCGAGCGACCAGCGTCTCGCGGTCATGCCCCGGCACGGCGGGCGGTGCGGGCCCGCTCGGTCGCGTCGAGCACCACCTTCCGGAGCCGGATCGCGTCCGGGGTGACCTCCACGCACTCGTCGGCCCGGCAGAACTCCAGCGCCTGCTCCAGCGACAGCCGCCGCGGCGGGACCAACCGCTCCAGCTCTTCGGCGGTGGAGGAGCGCATGTTGGTGAGCTTCTTTTCCTTGGTGATGTTGACATCCAGGTCGTCGGAGCGGGAGTTCTCGCCCACGATCATGCCGGAGTAGACCTCGGTGCCCGGTTCGACGAACATCACCCCGCGTTGCTGCAGATTGAACATCGCGAACGAAGTGGCCGCCCCGGTCCGGTCGGCGACCAGCGAGCCCGACGCCCGGGTCCGCAGCTCGCCGAACCAGGGGGCGTACTGCTCGAAGACGTGGTGGGCCAGGCCGGCGCCGCGGGTCTCGGTCAGGAACTCGGTGCGGAACCCGATCAGCCCGCGCGCCGGCACCAGCCAGTCCATCCGGACCCAGCCGGTGCCGTGGTTGACCAGGTGCTCCATCCGGCCTTTGCGGGTGGCGAGCAGTTGGGTGATGGCGCCGAGGAACTCCTCGGGCGCGTCGATGGTGAGCCGCTCGACCGGCTCGCAGAGCTTGCCGTCGATCTCCTTGGTCACCACCTGGGGTTTGCCGACGGTCAGTTCGTACTGCTCACGGCGCATCTGCTCGACCAGGATCGCCAGCGCCAGCTCGCCCCGCCCCTGGACCTCCCAGGCATCCGGCCGGCCAGTGGGCAGCACCCGCAACGACACGTTGCCGATCAGCTCCCGATCGAGCCGGTCCTTGACCAACCGCGCGGTCACCTTGCTGCCCTTGACCCGGCCGGCGAAGGGGGAGGTGTTGATCCCGATGGTCATGCTGATCGCCGGCTCGTCGACGGTGATCAGTGGCAGCGGGCGGGGGTCCTCCGGATCGGCCAGGGTCTCGCCGATGGTGATCTCAGGGATGCCGGCGACCGCGATAATGTCGCCCGGCCCCGCTTCGGCGGCGGGCTTGCGCTCCAGCCCGTCGGTCATCAGCAGCTCGGTGACCTTGACCTGGGCGACGCTGCCGTCGCGGCGGCACCAGCCGACCTGCTGGCCCTTGAGGATGGTGCCCTGCCGGACCCGGCACAGCGCCAGCCGACCCAGGAACGGCGACGAGTCGAGGTTGGTCACGTGCGCCTGCAGCGGTGCGCCCTCCTGGTAGGTGGGGGCGGGGATGTGCTCGAGCAGGGTCGCGAACAGCGGCTCGAGGTTGTCGGAGTCGGTGGGCACCGTGCCGTCGGCGGGGGCGGTCAGTGACGCCACCCCGTCCCGGGCACAGGCGTAGACGATCGGGAAGTCGAGCAGGTCGTCGCCGGAGTCGGCGTCGGCCAGATCCAGGAAGAGCTCGTAGGTGTCGTTGACCACCTCCTTGATCCGGGCGTCAGCGCGGTCGACCTTGTTGATCACAAGGATGATCGGCAGCCGGGCGGCGAGCGCCTTCCGCAGCACGAACCGGGTCTGCGGCAGCGGCCCTTCGCTCGCGTCGACCAGCAGCAGCACCCCGTCGACCATGGTCAGGCCGCGCTCCACCTCGCCACCGAAGTCGGCGTGGCCCGGAGTGTCGATGATGTTGATGGTGACCGGGTCCCCGGCGGCGGGTAGATACCGCACCGCGGTGTTCTTGGCCAGGATGGTGATGCCCTTTTCCCGCTCCAGGTCCATGGAGTCCATGACCCGGTCGGTGAGCTCACCCCGCGAGGCGACCGCGCCGGCCCGCCGGAGCATGGCGTCGACCAGGGTGGTTTTGCCGTGGTCGACGTGGGCGACGATGGCGACGTTGCGAAGATCGGTACGCAGGGACATACCCATCATCTTTCCCTACCCGGGTGACGCGGCCGCAGCACACCGGTCGACAGCGACCATCGTCACCCCGCGCAGGTAGGCAGCCGGCCGAACTCAGGCGGCCGGGTCGGCGTGCTGGACCACCTCGAACTCCAGCAGCGTCGCGCCGGAGGCCACCGGCTTGGCGCGTTCACCCGCGTGCGCCTGCTTGCCAGAGCCGCCTGACCAGGCCTGGAACGCCTCTTCGCTCTCCCACTTGGTGTAGACGAAGTAACGGTTGTCGCCAGCGACCGGCCGGAGCAGCTCGAAGCCGAGGAAACCGGGCGCTCCCTCGACCGCCCCCTGCCGGGCGGCGAAGCGCTTCTCCAACTCGGGGCCGGCGCCTTCCGGCACCTCGATCGCGTTGATCTTCACCACTGCCATACCGCGACCCTATCGGTCACCACAGCGACCCGCCGAGCGCCACCACGCCGAGTAGTCCGCCGAGCATCAGCAGCTCGGTAAGGAGACCGCCGGCGCCGATGGTGTCACCGGCGGCGCCGAGCCGGCGCCACCACCACCGCCGGACCACCGTGACCGCCGCCAGCAGCGCCGCAGCGGCGGCGAAGAGTGCCCATCCGCCAGCGCCGAGCAGCACCAGCAGGACGGTTAGCCCGGCTGCGGCCACCACGCTGGCGCCGCGGACGGCGGCAACTGGACCGGCCGCGAGCGAGTCTCGCCTGGGTCGGGCGGCAGCCAACAGCAGGACCAACCCGCACCGCCCCACCACCGGGACGGTGGCCAGCGCCAGCCACCCCACCGGGCTGGTCAGCGCCTCGACCAGCGCCGCCAGCAGTGCGAACCGCAGCAACAGGGTGGTGGTCAGGGCGGCGGCGCCGACCGCGCCGATCCGCGGATCCTTCATCACCTCCCGGACCTGGTCCGGCGGGCGGTGGGCGGCGAGCCCGTCGGCGGTGTCGGCGAGGCCATCGAGGTGCAGGGCTCCGGTGATCACCAGATCCACCGCCAGCACCAGCGCAGCCGCCACCAGCGGGCCCCCGAGCTGGTAGCCCAGCCAGCCCGCCGCCACCCAGGTCGCTCCGATCAGGGCGCCGACCACCGGGAACAGCGCGACCGCGCGGGCAGTCAACGGGCCGGCCCGGACCGGCAGAACGGTGAGGAAGCCGAGCGCGTCGCGCATCAGCCGCCGGCCAACCCCAGCTCATCCAGGGTGGCGACCTCCCGCAGTACCGTCGCGGCGGCCCGGACCAGCCCGACCGCGGCCAGCGCCCCCGTGCCCTCCCCGAGCCGCATCTCCAGCTCCAGCAGCGGCGATAGGCCCAGCTGGGCGAGGCCGGCGCTAGCGCCCGGTTCGGCCGACCGGTGGCCGGCGATCAGGTAGCCGGCCACCGGCGGGCAGATCGCGGTCGCGGCGAGCGCGGCAGCTACCGCGTTGACCCCGTCGAGCAGTACCGGCACCCGGCGGGCGGCTCCGGCCAGCAGCACCCCGGTCAGCGCAGCGTGCTCCAGCCCCCCGAGAGCGGCCAAGCTGGGCAGCCCGGCCCGGGGTGCAGTGGTCTGGGCCCGGTGGCGGGCGACGGCCTTCGCCACCACCTCCTGCTTGCGCCGGTACGTCGGGTCGTCCACCCCGGTGCCGCGCCCGGTCACCGCCTCGGCCGATGCGCCGGTGTACGCCGCGATCAGCGCCGCCGCGGCGGTGGTGTTGGCGATCCCCATGTCCCCACCGATCAGCAGATCGATGCCGCGGTCGAGCAGCGAGTCGGCGGTCGCCGCCCCGGCCTGGACCGCGGCGACGCACTCCGGCAGCGTCATCGCATCCGCTGCGGTGATGTCTTCGGTGCCGGCCCGGATCCCGGCCCGAACCAGCGGGATGGCGGCACCGGCCGCGGCCTCGCCGTCAGCCAGCGGCGTCACCACCCCGGCGTCCAGCACCGCGACCTCGGCGCCCACCAGCGCCGCCAGCGCGTTCGCGGTCGCCCGCCCCGCCCGGAAGGTCTCCACCATCGCCGCGGTGACCTGCTGCGGCCACGGGGTCACCTGCTGGACGTGTACGCCGTGGTCGGCCGCGGCGATCACCAGCCCGGGCCGGTCGACCGGCGGCGGCGGGCAGGCACCGGCGATCGCCGCCAGCTGCGCCCCCACCTCCTCCAACCGGCCCAGGCTGCCGGCGGGTTTGGCCAGCCGAGCGTGCCGATCCCGGGCCGCGTCGGCGGCTGCCTGGTCGATCGGGTGGACTGCGGCCACCAGGGTGGTCAGCGACTCGGTCACGATGCCTCCGGTGCGGGTGAAAGGTGTCGGTGGAGCGCGCGTACCAGCTGGTGGCCGGTCTGCTCGTCGGTCACCGCCACCCGTATGTAGCGCGGGTCGAGACCGGGAAAGGTGTCGCCGCGGCGGACCGCGAGCCCGTCGGCGAGCAGTCGCTCGCGCAGGTCGCGACGCTCAGTGCGCAGCAGCAGGAAGTTCGCCGCCGCCGGCCAGACCCGGAGCCCCGGGACCTCGCGTAGCTCCCGCAGCAGCGCCTCCCGCCGCTGCCCGACCTGCCGCGCCCGATCTCGGCGCTCGGGCTCGGCGGCGGGTTGGCAGCAGGCGGTCAGCGCGGCAAGCGCGAGCGAGTTCACCGACCACGGTTGCCGGGCCGCTGCCAGCCGCGACACCAGCGCCGACTCGGCGAGCAGGTAACCGACCCGCAGCCCGGCCATCCCCCAAAGCTTGGTCAGGCTGCGGAGCACGACCAGTCCTGGCAGGTCAGTCGTTGCTGCGAGGCCCTCCCCGTCGGGCAGGAAGTCGGCGAACGCCTCGTCCAGCACCACCACCCGACCCGGCCGGCACAGCGCTTCGATCACCGACCGGTCGTCTGCCATCCCGGTGGGGTTGTCTGGGCGGCCGAGCACCACCAGGTCCGCCTCGGCCGGGATCTGCGACGGATCGAGCCGCCAGCTGTCGGGTTCACGGAAGACCCGGGTGACGGTGGTGCCGGCGGCCCGCAGCGCCGCCTCGCCCTCGGTGAACGACGGGTGTACGCAGGCGGCGAGCCTGGGCCGGAGCACCTGGGCCAGTAGCCAGAACCCCTCGGCCGCGCCGTTGAGCGGCAGGCACTCGGGCGGGGTGCGGCCATGCCGTTGCGCTGCCGCGTGCCGGGCCGCGGTCTCGTCCGGATAGCCGGCGAGCCCGGCCAGCTCGTCGGTGATTCGTTCGCGCAGCCACGCTGGCGGCCCGGGTAGGACGTTGACCGCCAAGTCTACGGTGCCCGGCGGTACCTGCTGGTCACCGTGGTCGCGCAGGTCCACCGCCTCGTCGGCCGGTGCCGGGTCGGCGGGCGCCTGCGTGATCAGCGGCGGCGGTTCGGTCGGCAGTCGGGTCACCCGGCCGGCGACCACCAGCTCCACCCGGTCGGCCTCGGTGCTGAGTAGCTGCACCAGCTCACCGTGCAGGTCCACCCAGCGCCGGACCGAGGCGGAGGCCGGGATGACGCCGGCGCCGGGCTGTCCGGCGGTGATTATGGTCGCCCCACGACGCTGCCCGGCGTACCCCCACCAGTCGGCGGCCGCGGCGCGGATCCGGGCCCGGGCGGCATCGCCGTCCTCGCCCCACGGCGCCACCTCGGCCTCGGTCCACAGCTGCTCGGCGGTCATCTGCTCGGCGAGCCAGCCCTCCAGATCTTCAATGATCACGATCGCCTCGTCCGGCACCTCGCGGAGGGTCGCGGCGACGGCCCGGGTGGCGATGGTGCGCCAGTGTGCCGGCCGGTCGCGCTGGTGGGACGCGATGCGCTCGACCAGCTCCGGATCGCTGGGGGTGCCGGTGGCCACATAACACACCGGGGCGCCGCGGTCGGTGGCGAGCGCGCTCGCCACCGCGCCCGCCCGTCGGCTCTTGCCGGAGCGGACCCCGCCCAGCAGCAGTATCCGGCTCATCGGGCCACCACCATCCGGTGGCCACGGGGCCGTGGGCCGGCGGCGGCGCTAGGCAGAGTGGGGGTCATCGAGGTAGCTCCGGGGGAGGTGGGGCGCCGCCGGGGGCGGCGACGGGCAGGTCTGGTGGTGGTCCGTCGGCGATCAACGACCACAGTGCGTCAGTGTCCAGATGCGACTCGACCAGGTCGCCGAGCTGGTCGTAGCGGCGCTGCCGCACCGCCGCGAAGGATTCGTCGCCAGGCTGCCACCGCAGACCACGGCGGTCAGCGACCCGGGCGAGCAGCGCCCGGCGCAGCGAGTCGTACTCCAGCACGCCGTGCCAGCTGGTGCCGTAGGTCTCAGCTACCGCGCAGCCCTCGTCGGCGCCGTCGGCGCGGCGCAGCCAGGCTCGGCCCCCCTGCCGCGAGACCCGACCGTGGCGGATCTCGTAGCCTCCGGCCGCCGCCCCACCGAACTCGGGCGCGACGCCGGTCACCTGCCCGACCGTCTTCTCCGGATGGAAGTCGGTGCGGACCGGCAACACCCCGAGCCCGGCCACCGTGCCGGCGCCGGACTCCACCTCGTCGATGATCTCGTCGCCCAGCAGTTGGTAGCCGCCGCAGACGCCGAGCACTGGCGCGCCGGCGGTGACCCGTTCGGCTATCGCCGCCGCCAGCCCCGTCGACCGCAGCCAGGCCAGGTCGGCGACGGTGTGCTTACTGCCGGGCACCACCACCAGGTCGGCCCGGCGTACATCGGAGACGCTGGTGGTGAAACGAACGGAGACGCCCGGTTCAGCGGCGAGCGCGTCCACATCGGTGAAATTGCTGATCCGCGGCAGCCGCAACACCACCACCTCCAGCCCGTCCGGCCCCCGCGGCGGCGTGCTGGGCAGCGGTCGCTCCAGCGCCAGCGAATCCTCCGCGTCCAGCGACACGCCATCCACATGCGGCAGTACGCCGAGACAGGGTCGACCGGTGAGCTGTCGCAGCTGCTCGAGCCCCGGGGCCAGCACCGCCGGGTCACCCCGGAACCGGTTGATCACGAACCCGGCCACCAGCGCCTGGTCGGCGGGCTCCAACAGCGCCAGCGTGCCGTAGAGCGCGCCGAACGCGCCGCCCCGGTCGATGTCGGTGACCAGCAGTACCGGCAAGTTGGCCGCGCGCGCCAGCCCCAGATTGGTCAGATCGTACGGCCGCAGGTTGATCTCGGCTGCGCTGCCGGCCCCTTCGCAGACCACCACGTCGAACCGGGAGCGGAGGTCCGCCAGCGCGCCGGTAACGGTCGGCAGCAGCGCCTGCCGGCGGGCGTGGTAGTCCCGGGCGTCGGCGTCGAACGCGGGTCGGCCCATCACCACCACCTGGCTGTGGCGTTCTCCGGTCGGCTTGATCAGGATCGGGTTCATCGCCACTTCGGGAGTAACCCCGGCCGCGGCGGCCTGCGCCGCCTGCGCGCGACCGATCTCGCCACCCACGGTGACCGCGGCGTTGAGCGCCATATTCTGGGCCTTGAACGGCGCCACCGCGTGGCCGCGCCGGGCCAGGTATCGGCACACCCCGGCGACCAACACACTCTTGCCGACATCCGAGCCGGTGCCGGCGAACAGGATCGCCCCGCTCATCTCCGCCTCCTTACCGGCAGGTCCCTCGCCGATGCCGTGACTGCCTGTGCGGCCGCTGCCGCCAGCAGGGCGCTGGTGGCGCCGACCGCGGTGGCCAGCCGGATCGTCCGACGGATGTCGGCCGCGGTGGGCTCGGCGCCGTCGCCCAACGAGGGGCGCCGGTCCAGGTGGTCGCCGTAGCGGTTCGCCGACCCGCCGAGCCGCCGGCCGAGGGCGCCGGCGAACGCGGCCTCCACCCGGCCCGCGTTCGGGCTCGGATGGCCGGGGCCGTCGCGGCGCCATGCCCGCCACGCCCGGCGTGGTGAACCGCCGACCACCGGGGCGAGCAGCGTCGCCAGCCCGGCGGTCACCCTCGCCGGCAACCAGTTGGCGGCATCGTCTAGCCGGGCCGCCGCCCAGCCGAACCGTTCGTACCGGCTGGTGTGGTAACCGACCATCGCGTCCATTGTGTTGACCGCGCGGAATCCGGCGGTGCCGGCCGGTCCGGCGACAGCGCCCCAGAACAGCGGAGCCACCACCGCGTCGCAGGTGTTCTCGGCGACCGACTCCACCGCCGCCCGGGCAACCCCGGCTGCGTCGAGCAGGTCCGGGTCGCGGGCACAGAGCGACCGCAGCCGGGTCCGTGCGGTCGCCAGGTCGCCCCGGTCGAGGGCGGCGGCCACCGCCCCGGCCTCCCGGGTCAGGGACCGGCCACCGAGCGCGGTCCAGGTCAGCGCGGCCTGCCACAGCAGCGCCGGCGGTCGTCCGCCCCGGCGTGCGAGCGCCCCACCCGCGTACCCGGCCGCGGCGGCCGCGACGGTGAGCAGGCTCACGTACCCGACTCCGGCGGCCCGCTGGTCCCGGTATATCCGCCGCTCCAGCGCTGCGGCGAGTTGCCCGAAACCTGCCACCGGATGGAGCCGGCGGGGGTCGCCGAGCAGCAGGTCGGCGGCGAAGCCGGCGAGCAGGCCCCAGGCGCGAAGTTGGGGTTCAGGCATCCGCCACCGCCCCGGCGAAGCCCGCGCGGAGCTGCCACTGCGGGTGAGGCCCATACAGGATGGTGACCGTGCAGGGGGCCACCTCGACCCGCCACAGCGATGACACCGGCGCGGCCAGCACCGCCAGCACCGCGGCTTTGATCGGTCCGCCGCTGGTGAAGACCACGGTGGTGCCGGGCTCGCTCAGCTCGGCCAGCGCTGCCCGGACCCGGGCCAACAGCTCCTCGACGCCCTCGCCACCGGGTGGCGGATGTGCCGGGTCATCGAGCCAGGCCGACACCTGCTCGGGGTCCCGCTCCGCCGCGTCGGCCAGCCGCAACCCCGCCCACCCGCCGAAGTTGAGCTCGGACCAGCGCGGGTCGAGTTCGACGTCGGCGAAGCCGGCGAGCGCCGCGGTCTGCTGGCAACGCTGCGCGGGGGAGCTGATCGCCCGCCCGGCGGGCAGCCGGCCCCGCAGCGCGGCCGCCTCCGACCTGCCGGCCGGGTCGAGCGGCTCGTCACCGGGGAAGGCGTGGGCGCGGGTGGCCGCGGTGGGGGCGTGGCGGACCAGCAGCAGTCGGGCCTGGCCACTCACCGGGTCCCCGAGCACAGTGCGACCCGCACCCGGACAGGCAGAAGCGTAGGCGTCACAGCGACCTCCACGGGGATCCTCGTCCCCTCAGTCGTGACGTAAGCGCTAGTCTCCTGGCTCTCGGATCGTCACCACCCACCCAGTCTTCCCGGCTCACCCGGCGGTGGGCCAGTGACTGCGCTCCGTCTGGCCAGGACCCCACCGGCGACCGGTGTGGCCCAGGGGCGGGCAGCTCCCCGATTACAGTGGCGGGACCGCCGCAGCATCGCACTGCGTTCCTAGTCGCCTCCGTCAACGGCGAGCCTCACCGTACTACGCTCCGCCGACAGCTGTCGAGGCACGTGATCGGGCCCCGGCGCTCCGGTCACCAATGCCTAAACCGGTCGCACCTGCCGACTCCGGGTGGTTGACTCGTCGCTGTGGTCACCGAGGGTGAGGTACGCGACGCGGTGTCGCGCCACTGGGGACTGTCGTCGGTACGGGTCGAACCGCACCACGGCGGGATGAACTCGGCGACCTGGTTTGTGCACGGGCCCGGCGAGCGCTGGGTGGCGAAGCTGGTGCCCGGGGCGGCTCGCCGTGCCTTCACGGCTGGCCTGTCGGTTGCCGTGCTGGTGGCCGCGGCCGGCACCGCCAGCGGCCCACCGGTGCCCACCCGGACGGGTGCTCTCGTTGCCGACCTCGACGGGGCCTCGCTCGCGCTGCTGACCTGGGTGCCGGGTGACCCGCTGGGCACCGCCGGGAGCGACCAGCAGCTGCTGGCGAAGACCCTGGCCAGAGTGCACCGAGGGCTGGTCGGCACGACGGTCGAGGACGCCGACACCTTCCATTGGGTCGATCCTGACGCCCCCCACCTGGCGCTGCGGCCGTGGCTGCGTCCGGCAGTGGCCACGGCGCTGGATGCCTTGGCTGCGCTCGACCCGGCCGCGCTGTGCCAGGGTCTGCTCCACACCGACCCGGCGCCGGAGGCGTTTCGGCGGGACCCGGTCACCGGCGCCTGCGGCCTGATCGATTGGCAGGTCGGAATGGTCGGTCCGCTGCTCTACGACCTTGCGTCGGCGGTGATGTATGCCGGCGGGCCGTGCGCCGCAGCGGATCTGATAGCGGCGTATCTTCCCCAGGGTCCGATCCCAGCGGCGGAGGTGGCGCGTGGGTTGCCGGTGCTGCTTCGGTTCCGCTGGGCGGTGCAGGCCGACTACTTCGCCCGCCGGATCGTCGAGCATGACCTCACCGGCATCGCCGACCCTGCCGACAACCAGGCTGGTCTGGCGGCGGCCCGACGGATGTTGGGGGAGTTGGGGTAGCGCATCGCCGGTGCTTACGCCACCCGGGTGGCCAGGCCCGGGTCGGGCGGGCCGCACCGGTCGGGGTGCAGGATGCCGGCGAGCGCGGCCACCCCGTCGACCAGGCGCGGGCCCGGCCGAGCGAACGAGGCGTTCGCGTCCACCGCCCATACCGGTACGCCGGCCGGTAGCGCGCCGGTCGCGACCAGCTGCTCGGTCAGCCGGCGCGAGCCGGCGAGGTCGAACCCGCAGGGCGCCGACACCACCACCGCCGGTCGTCCCGCCGCCACCTCCGCCCAGGAGGTTCGGGTCGAGGGTTGACCGGCGGCGCCGAGCACGCTGACCCCACCCGCGGCGTCGATCATGTCCGGCACCCAGTGCCCGGGTGCGAACGGCGGCTCGGTCCACTCCAACAGCAGGGTGGGCACCGGGTCGGCGCCGGCCACCGCGTCGGTGATCCCCGCCAGCCGGTCGGTCAGTGCCGTGGCCAGCTCGTCGGCCCGCTCACCGGTGCCGGTGGCGGCACCGAGCACCCGGACCGAGTCGATCACCTCGGCGAGCCGGTGCGGATCGATGGTGAGCACCTCCGCCCGGCAGGCCAGGTAGGCCAGTGCGTCGGCGACCTCGGTGACGTCGACCGCGCACACCGCGCACAGGTCCTGCGTCACCACCAGGTCAGCATCCAGGTCGGACAGTGCACCCCGGTCCAGGTGGTAGAGGTCTTCGCCGGCGGCCATCCGCTCGGACACCAACCGGTCGATCTCGGCCGGGTCGTCGGTAGCGGGCAATGCACTGGTCGACACGATCCGTCGCTGCCGGGCCGCCGGTGGGTGGTCGCACTCGAAGGTCACTCCGACCACCTGGTCGCCGGCGCCGACCGCGAACAGGATCTCGGTCGTCGACGGGAGCAGCGACACGATCCGCATGCCACCACCGTAGCGGCGAGCGGCGCAGCCGGCGACAGGGTCAGCGGCCGGCTGGGGCGTCCCGGCGCCGCAACAGGTACGTGTCCATGATCCAGCCCTTGCGGTCGCGGCCTTCCTGGCGGACCCGCACGATCTGGTCGGCGACCTCCCGCAACGGGCCGGCGACCAGCAGCTCGTCGTCGGTGCCGAGGTAGGCGCCCCAGTAGATGTCGAAGTCCTCGTCGACGTAGTGGATGAAGGCGCAGTGCGCATCGAGCATGACCACGATGTCGTCGACCTCGTCGGGCAACCCAGCGGCGAGTCGACGGCCGGTAGTGACCAGGAACGGGCGGCCGACCCGGTTGAGGGGGATCCGGTGCCGGGCGGCGAGCGTTGCCACGCTGCTGATGCCGGGGATCACCGTGTGGCTGATGCCGACCCGTCCTCGGGCCTGGATCTCCTCGACGACGGCGAGGGTGCTGTCGTAGAGGGCGGGGTCGCCCCAGACCAGGAAGCCGCCGGTGCCGCCGTCGGGAAGCTGCTCGGCGATCGCGGCTTCCAGCAGGTCGGCCCGCTCCCGCCGCCAGTCGTCGACCGCCCGGACATACCCCGCGGCGGTGCGGTCACGGTCCGGGTCGGCGACCGCCACCACCCGGTGGTCGGGCCGGGCGAACCGGGCCATCAGCTGCTGCCGCAACGCGATCAGGTCGTGCTTCTCCGCGCCCTTGTCGAGCAGGAAGAAGACGTCGGTCTGACCGATCGCCTCGGCGGCGGCCAGGGTCAGCTGGCCGGGGTCGCCGGCGCCGATGCCGATGATGTGGATCGTCCGCACGCGGTCACCCCTCCTGGTCAGCCGGCCGCTTCGCCGCCCGGTCCCGGCCCGGCGAATACAGGTAGCTGTCGGGGAAGGAATCGGCGGCGAGCACCGCGCCGACGATGATCACCGCGGTTCGGCGTACACCAGCAGCTTCGACCTGGTCGGCGATGTCGGACAGGGTGCCGCGGAGCACCACCTCGTCGGGCCGACTGGCGTTGGCGACGACCGCGACCGGGCACTGTGCTCCATAGTGTTCGACCAGCTGCGCGGCGAGGTCCCGGGTGCGGGCGACCGCCAGGTGCAGCACGATGGTGGCGCGGCTGCGCGCCAGCTCGGTGAGCTCCTCGCCGGGCGGCATCGGGGTGGACCTAGCCTGCGTCCGGGTGAGGATCACGGTCTGCCCTACCGTCGGCACGGTCAGCTCTCGCCGCAGCGTCGCCGCGGCGGCGCTGAACGCGGGGACGCCCGGGACGATCTCGCACGGTACGCCGGCCGCGTCGAGCCGGCGGGTCTGCTCGGCGACGGCGCTGAACACGGCCGGATCGCCGGAGCAGAGCCGCGCTACGTCGTGCCCGTCAGCGTGCGCCTCGACCATCGCGGCGATGATCTCGTCGAGGGTGAGGTCGGCGGTGTCGATCAGCCGCGCCCCGGGCGGGCAGGCGTCGAGCAGTTCGGTGGGGACGAGGCTGCCGGCGTAGAGGCAGACCTGGGCGCGGGCGATGATCCGCTGCCCGCGCACGGTGATCAGGTCGGCGGCGCCGGGGCCGGCGCCGATGAAGTAGACAGTCACGGCCGGCTCACCGCCCACTGCACCACCGGTCGGGCGGGTGCCCAACCGGTGAAGCTGCCGAGCGGTCCCGCCCGCTCCACCGACAGCCGGGTGAGGTCACCGCCGTGCCGGGCCGCCTGGTCGACCAGCGCCCGCTCGCCCTCCAGGGTGATGGCGTGCGCGACCAGCCGGCCACCGGGGCGCAGCGCGGCCCAGACGGCATCGAAGAGTTCGGGCGCGGTGAGTCCGCCGCCGACGAAGACCGCGTCGGGCGAGGGTAGGTCGGCGAGCGCGGCCGGGGCACGTCCCCGCACCACCCGCAGCTGTGGGACCCCGAGCGTACGGGCGTTGCGGATGATCCGATCGGCACGTTCGGCCCGGTTTTCGATCGCGATCGCCGCCGTGGTCGGATCGGTGCGCAGCCACTCCACCGCGATGCTGCCACTGCCGGCACCGACGTCCCACAGCAGCTCACCAGGGGTGGGGGCGAGCCGGGACAGGGCGGAGGCCCGCGCCTCCCGCTTGGTCAGAGCGCCGTCGTGCTCGAAGGCGTCGTCGGGCAGCCCCGGTGTCGTCGACAAGACCCGGGTGTCGGGGGCGGCGACGGTGCGGACGGCGACGATGTTCAGGTCGTCGGCCGGCCCGGCGTGCCACTGCTGAGCGTGACCGTCGATCCGCTGTTCGTGCTCCGAGCCGAGCGCCGCCAACACCGTCAGCTCGCTCGGGCCGTAGCCGGCGTCGACCAGCAGCTGCGCCAGCGTCGCCGGGGTGGTGGCGTCCGGGCTGAGGACCAGCAGCAGCCGGCCCGGAACAAGCTCGCGCCGCACCCGGTCGAGGTCCCGGGCGACCGCACTGCGCACTGTCACCTGCTCCACGGGCCAGCCCAGCCGGGAGCAGGCCAGCGTGATCGCGGACAGGTGGGGGAGCACCCGGACCCGGTCGCGGCCGAGGAGCCGCACCAGGTGGGCGCCGATGCCGAACCAGAGCGGGTCGCCGCTGGCCAGCACACAGAGGCGCTGTCCGGAGTGGTCGTCGAGCAGGGTCGGCAGGGCGGGCAGCAGCGGCGTCGGCCAGGGGACTCGTTGCGCTGGCAGGTCGGCCGGCAGCAGCGCCAGCTGGCGCCGGCCGCCCAGGATCACCTCTGCCTGGGCGAGCGCGGTCCGGCCGGGGTCGGGCAGGCCGGCCCAGCCGTCGGCGCCGATGCCCACCACCGAGACCGGTTGGTCGGGGTTCGCGGTGCTCATGCGGTGCCACGGTAATCCAGCCGATCGGGCCCCTGCCGCGGCGGGGGAGGGTGTGAGATCATCGTTCGACGGCACGGTGAGGAACGCCGGTGGGTCAGCTCCCAGCGAGGAGCGGCGAATCCGGGGCGGTCCCGCCACTGTGACCGGAGCCGGCTGCCGCCGGTTCCGGGAGCCAGACACTCGCCTGCCGTGCCGCGCCGCCAGCGCTGTTGTGCGTCGGCGCGGTCGGTGACCGGCCGCGGGCGAGGACCCGTGCGAGGTGAGAGGTGTGACCGTGCGGTCCTACCCGTTCTCCGCTGTCGTCGGCATGGACGACATGGCGTTGGCGTTGAGTCTGTGTGCTGTCTCCCCAGCGATCGGCGGGGTGCTGGTCCGGGGTGAAAAGGGCACCGCGAAGTCGACTACGGTCCGGGCGCTGACCGCGCTGCTGCCGGCGGTCGACGTGATCGAGGGGTGCCGGTTCTCCTGCGCGCCGGACGCGGTAGATCCGCAGTGCCCGGACGGGCCGCATCCGGCGCCGGTCTCGGCGCGGACCCGGCCGGCTCGGTTGGTGGAGCTGCCGGTCGGCGCCAGCGAGGATCGGGTGCTCGGCGCGCTGCATCTCGAACGCGCGCTCAGCGAGGGCGTTACCGCATACGATCCCGGGCTGCTCGCGGCGGCGCATCGGGGGCTTCTTTACGTCGACGAGGTCAATCTGCTGCCTGACCACCTCGTCGACGTGCTGCTCGACGCGGCGGCGATGGGCCGGGCGACGGTGGAGCGGGAGAGCGTCTCGGTGACCCATGCTGCCCGGTTTGTCCTGGTGGGCACGATGAACCCGGAAGAGGGGGAGCTGCGCCCGCAGCTGCTGGACCGCTTCGGTCTCACCGTCGAGGTGGCGGCTAGCCGCGACCCGCAGGTCCGGGCCGAGGTGATGCGCCGACGGCTGGCCTACGAGGCCGACCCGGCAGGGTTCGCCGCCCGCTACGCCGAGGCCGACGCGGCGTTGGGTGCCCGGGTCGCCGACGCCCGCAAACTTCTGCCGACGGTACGGCTGACCGATGAGATGGTGACCCGAATTGCCGCCCTCTGTGCCGCCGCCGACGTCGACGGGGTGCGTGCCGACCTGGTGATCGCCCGGACCGCGCTGGCGCACGCCGCCTGGAGCGGGCGCACCGAGGTCGTCAACGGCGACGTCCGGGTCGCCGCCCGACTCGCCCTGCCGCACCGGCGTCGCCGCAACCCGTTCGACCCGCCGGAGCAGGACCAGGCCGACCTCGACCGGGCGCTCGACGACGCCGGCCTGGACGACACGCCGCCCGGCGAGCCGGACCCGCCCGCGGGCGGCCCACCGCCGGATGGTCCGCCCGACCCGGACGGACCGGATGACCCAGTTGACGGGCCCGATGGGCCGGGTGACGGGCCGGATGGGCCCGACGGGCCCGATGGGCCGGGTGATGCTCCACAACAGCCGGACGGGCCGGCCGGCCAGGCCGGCGAACCGCCGGCCGGCGCCGCGCCGGAGCAGCAACAGCGCGACCCGGAAGGTGCTGGCGCCCCGCCCCAGCCGCGACCAGCGCCGGCCGGCGCGCCGTACCGCGCGAGGGTGTTGCGGGTTCCCGGCACCGGCGCCGGGGTGGCGGGTCGGCGCTCGGCGGCGATGACCACCACCGGGCGCCAGGTCGGCTCGCAGCGGCCGGTCGGCGGTGCTGCCGGACGGCCGCACCTGGTGGCGACGTTGTCCGCCGCCGCGCCGCACCAGCGGGCCCGGGGTCGGCGCGGGCCCGGCATCCTGCTCCGCCCCAGCGACGTACGGTTGCCGGTGCGGCAGGGCCGGGAGAGCAACCTGATCCTGTTCTGCCTGGACGCCTCGGGGTCGATGGGCGCCCGAGCGCGGGTGGGTGCGGTCAAAGCGGCGGTGCTTTCGCTGCTACTCGATGCCTACCAGCGGCGGGACAAGGTCGGGCTGGTGACCTTCCGGGCCGCCGCCGCGGAGCTGGCGCTACCGCCAACCTCGAGCGTGGAGGTGGCCGCTGCCCGGCTGGCGGCCCTGCCCACCGGTGGGCGCACCCCGTTAGCGGAGGGTCTGTTGCGCGCCCGGGAGGTGCTGCGGGTCGAGCGGGTCCGTGACCCCCGGCGTCGCCCGCTGCTGGTGGTGGTCACCGACGGCCGGGCGACCGCTGGAGCCGACGCCCTCGCCCGGGCGCGGCACGTCGCCGGGCTGCTGGCCGCCGAGGGCACGCCCGCCGTGGTGGTCGACTGTGAGCAGGGTCGGATGCGGATGCGGCTCGCCGCCGATCTTGCCGGGCGGCTCGGTGCCGAGCATCTGCCCCTGGAGAGCGTCGCCGCCGACGCGCTCACCGACGCGGTGCG
This sequence comes from Natronosporangium hydrolyticum, assembly GCF_016925615.1. Taxonomy (NCBI): domain Bacteria; kingdom Bacillati; phylum Actinomycetota; class Actinomycetes; order Micromonosporales; family Micromonosporaceae; genus Natronosporangium; species Natronosporangium hydrolyticum. The sequence continues at coordinate 3,118,676 of NZ_CP070499.1, read as the reverse complement.
TTCCCGCACCACCTCCCGAGCTGCCGGGACCGTCCGATCTGGAAGCGAGGCCAGCTGATGCCGCAGGGTCAACCGGCCACGGTGCCCGATGACGGGCTGACCACCCGGCAGCGCCGCAATCGGCCGCTGCTGGTCGTCCACACCGGTGAGATGAAGGGGAAATCTACCGCCGCGTTCGGGCTGGCGCTGCGGGGCTGGAACCAGGGCTGGTCGATCGCGGTGTTCCAGTTCGTCAAGAGCGCCAAATGGACCGTCGGTGAGGAGAGCGCCCTGCGCGCCCTCGGGCAGCTCCATGAGCAGACCGGGCAAGGCGGACCGGTCGCCTGGTACAAGATGGGCGCCGGCTGGAGCTGGAGCCGTACCCAGGGCACCGAGGTCGACCACGCGGCCCAGGCCGCCGAGGGTTGGGCCGAGATCAAGCGGCGGCTCGCCGAGACCGAGCACGACCTGTATGTGCTGGACGAGTTCACCTACCCGATGAAGTGGGGCTGGGTGGACGTGGCCGAGGTGGTGGACACGCTCCGGCAGCGTCCCGGTCGCCAGCACGTGGTCATCACCGGCCGAGACGCCGACCCCCGACTCGTCGAGGCGGCTGACCTGGTCACCGAGATGACCAAGATCAAGCACCCGATGGACGCCGGGCAGAAGGGCCAGCGGGGGATCGAATGGTGAGCATCCCGCCGCGGGTGCTGATCGCCGCGCCCGCCTCCGGCCAAGGCAAGACCACCGTCGCCACCGGCCTGATGGCGGCGCTGCGGCAGCGGGGTCTGACGGTCAGCGGCCACAAGGTCGGCCCCGACTACATCGACCCGGGCTACCACGAGTTGGCGACCGGTCGCCGCGGCCGCAACCTGGACCCCTTCCTGCAGGGCGAGCAGCGGATCCTGCCGTTGCTGCGGCACGGCGCCACGGTCGGTGGCGCCGCGGACATCGCGGTCGTCGAGGGGGTGATGGGCCTGCTCGACGGCGCGGTCGGCCGGGCCGGCTTCGCCTCCACCGCGCATGTCGCCCGGCTGACCCAGACCCCGGTGCTGCTGGTGATCGACGTCTCCGGCACCTCCCGCAGCGTGGCCGCGCTGGTGCACGGCTTCGCCACCGTCGACCCGCAGCTCACGCTCGCCGGGATCATCCTGAACAAGGTCGGCTCGCCCACCCACGAAGCGGAGATCCGGGAGGCGGTCGGCGCGATCGGCGTGCCGGTGCTCGGGGCGCTGCGCCGGAACCCGGAGCTAGACACCCCCAGCCGGCACCTCGGGCTGATCCCCGCCGCCGAGCGGGCGGTCGCTGCTCGACGTGCGGTCGATGCGCTCGCCGGTCACGTCGCCGCCGGGGTCGACCTGGACGCGGTTCTCGCCGTGGCGCGTCGCGCACCGGACATGTCCGGACCGGCCTGGGACCCGACCGCCGAACTGGGCGGGCTCACCGCCGACGCGACCGTGGCGGTCGCGGCCGGGTCGGCGTTCACCTTCCGGTACGCCGAGACCGACGAGCTGCTGACCGCGGCCGGACTCCGGCTCGCCCCGGTCGACCCGCTGCACGACCCGGGGCTGCCCGACGGTGCCGCCGGGCTATACCTCGGCGGCGGCTTCCCCGAGGTGTACGCGGAAGGTCTGTCGGAGAATGCGCCGCTGCGCCGCGCGGTGGCCGACGCGGTAGCGGGCGGCCTGCCGGTAGTGGCGGAGTGCGCCGGCCTGCTCTACCTCGCCCGCGACCTCGACGGTGCGGCGATGGCCGGGGTGCTCGACGTGCGTGCCCAGATGACCGACCAACTGACGCTCGGCTACCGGGAGGCCCGCGCCGCCTCCGCCAGCCTGCTCGCTGCCGCCGACGACCCGGTAACCGGGCACGAGTTCCACCGCACGCAAGTGGAGCCGGTGTCCGAGCAGGCGCCGGCCTGGCGGTTCCTGCCCCGGCCGTCCGCTGCCCACGGCACCGCTGTGCCCACTGCGGATGGGGTGGTGGCCGGTTCCGTGCACGCCTCCTACCTCCACGTGCACTGGGCCGGCTACCCGGCGCTGGCCGGCGGATTCGCGGTCGCCGCCCATGGGCACGCCACCGGGGAGAGCCTCGCCCGCCCCGGCGTACCGACCGGGCCGGCCCCGGCCCGCAGGCCCGGCAATCCGGGCGCGGCGCCCGGGCCCCGCCCCTCGGCCGACACGGCTGAGCTCGGTCTGGTCACGCTGGTCGGTGCCGGCCCCGGGGATCCTGGTCTGGTGACGGCCCGGGGCCGGGAGCGGCTCGCCGAGGCCGATGTGGTGGTCGCCGACCGGCTCGTGCCCCACTCGCTGCTGGCGACGCTGCGGCCGGAGGTGCGGGTGGTGGACGTGTCGAAGCAGCCGCGCGGCGCGTTCGTCCCGCAGGAGCGGATCAACGAGATCCTGATCGCCGAGGCCCGCGCCGGCCATCGGGTGGTGCGGTTCAAAGGCGGCGACCCCTTCGTCTTCGGCCGCGGCATGGAGGAGGTGCAAGCCTGCCGGGCCGCCGGCGTGCCGGTCGAGGTGGTGCCCGGCGTCTCCAGCGCCATCGCGGTCCCCGAGCTGGCCGGGGTGCCGGTCACCCACCGCGGGTTGACTCAGGGATTCACGGTGGTCTCCGCGCACCTGCCGCCGGGCGACCCGGGCAGCACCGTCGACTGGGCCGGGGTGGCCGCTGCCGGCACCACCATCGTGCTGCTCATGGCGGTGCACACGCTGCCCGAGGTCACCGCCGCGCTACTCGCGCACGGCCTGGACCCGGCGACCCCGGCGGCCAGCGTCGAGAACGGCGGCACCGAACGGCAGCGGGTGCTGACCGGCCGGCTGGCCGACATCGCCGAGGTCGCGGCGGCCCATGACCTGCACGCGCCGGCCGTGACCGTGATCGGAGAAGCGGCGGCGTTCGCTAGCCCGACTCCTCCAGGTCACCCTCGACCTCGAGGTACGCCTGGCGCAGCGCGTCTAGCAGCTCCGGGTCGGGCTTAGCCCACAGGCCCCGGTCGGCCGCCTCGGTGAGCCGCTCGACGATGCCGCGTAGCGCCCACGGATTGGACCGGCGCAGGAACGCCTGATTCTCCGGGTCCAGCACGTAGCCGGTGGCGAGCTGCTCATACATCCAGTCGGTTACCACCCCGGCGGTGGCGTCGTAACCGAACAGGTAGTCCACTGTGGCGGCCATCTCGAACGCGCCCTTGTAACCGTGCCGGCGCATCGCGGTGATCCAGCGGGGGTTGACCACCCGGGCCCGGAACACCCGCGCGGTCTCCTCGGTCAACGACCGGGTGCGGGTCGCGTCCGGGGTGGTGCTGTCACCGATGTATGCCCGCGGGGCCTGCCCGGTCAGCGCCCGCACGGTGGCGATCATCCCGCCGTGGAACTGGAAGTAGTCGTCGGAGTCGGCGATGTCGTGCTCGCGGGTGTCGGTGTTCTTCGCCGCCACCGCGATCCGCCGGTACGCCGACTCCATGTCCTCGCGGGCGGGTCGGCCGTCCAGGTCCCGGCCGTAGGCGAAGCCGCCCCAGACGGTGTAGACCTCGGCCAGGTCGGCATCGTCGCGCCAATTGCCACTGTCGATCAGCGGCAGCAACCCGGCTCCGTACGCCCCTGGTTTGGAGCCGAAGATCCGGGTGGTGGCGCGGCGCTCGTCGCCGTGCTCGGCGGCGGCGGCGCGAGCATGCGCGGCGAGGAAGTTCTGGTCGTCCGGCTCGTCGCGCGCCGCGACCGCCCGGATCGCGTCGTCGAGCAGCAGCACCACATGCGGGAACGCGTCCCGGAAGAAGCCGCTGATCCGCAGGGTCACGTCGATCCGGGGGCGGTCCAGGTCGGCCAGCGGGATGATTTCGAAGCCGGTGACCCGCCGGGAGGCGGCGTCCCAGGTCGGTTGGGCCCCGATCAACGCCAACACCTCGGCGATGTCGTCGCCGGAGGTGCGCATAGCCGAGGTGCCCCACGCCGAAAGCCCGACCGAGCGGGGCCAGTCGCCGGTGTCGCGACGGTAGCGCTCCAGCAGCGACGTCGCCATCGCCTGCCCGGTCTCCCACGCCAGCCGGCTCGGGACGGCCTTCGGGTCGACGGTGTAGAAGTTGCGGCCGGTCGGCAACACGTTGACCAAGCCGCGCAACGGCGACCCGCTCGGCCCGGCCGGCACGTAACCGCCGTCGAGGGCGTGCAGCACCGCGTCGAGCTCACCGGCGGTGCCGGCCAGTCTCGGCACGACCTCGGAAGCGGCGAAGTCGAGTACCCGCTTGACCAGTTCGCCGCGCGGGTCGTCGGCGCCCGACAAGGTGTCACCCAGGACTTCGGCGCAGACCTCGTCGATCGCGGCCTGCGCCCATTCGCGCTGCTCCATCGCCGCCACCAACCGCCGGGCCACCGCCTCGATCCGGTCGACCTCGGCGGTCTGGTCAGCGGTGCCCTCGTCGAGCCCGAGCGCGGCCCGCAGCCCGGGCACCGCGCCGGCCTGACCGCCGAAGACCTGCCGAGCCCGCAGGATCGCCAGCGTCAAGTTGACCCGGGCCTCCCCGGCCGGCGCCTGACCGAGCACGTGCAGGCCGTCGCGGATCTGCGCGTCCTTGACCTCGCACAGCCAGCCGTCCACGTGGAGCAAGAAGTCGTCGAACTCCGCGTCGTGGGGTCGCTGCTCCAAGCCCAGGTCGTGGTCGAGGCGGGCGGCCTGGATCAGGGTCCAGATCTGCCCCCGGATCGCCGGCAGCTTCGCCGGATCCATGGTGGCCACGTTGGCGTACTCGTCGAGAAGCTGTTCCAGCCGGGCGATATCGCCGTAGCTCTCGGCCCGGGCCATCGGCGGCACCAGGTGGTCCACGATGGTGGCGTGTGCCCGTCGCTTGGCCTGCGCGCCCTCGCCAGGATCGTTGACCAGGAACGGATAGACCAACGGCAGGTCGCCGAGGACGGCGTCCGGGCCGCAGCTGGCCGACAGCCCGAGGTTCTTGCCGGGCAACCACTCCAGCGAGCCGTGCTTACCCAGGTGCACCACGGCGTGGGCACCGAACTCCTCGTCCAGCCACCGGTAGGCGGCCAGATAGTGGTGGGTCGGCGGCAGGTCCGGATCGTGGTAGATCGCCACTGGATTCTCGCCGAATCCGCGCGGCGGCTGGATCATCAGCAGGATGTTGCCGGCGCGTAGGCCGGCGAGGACGATGTCGCCAGGGCCGTCGCCGGTGGAGTCGACGAAGAGTTCGCCGGGTGGCGGCCCCCAGTGCTCGGTCATCGACTCCCGCAGCTCCGCCGGGAGCGCCTCGAACCAGCGCCGGTAGGTCTCGGCAGGCACCCGAACCGGATTGCCGGAGAGCTTCTCCTCGGTCAACCACTCTGGATCCTGCCCGCCCGCCGCGATCAGCGCGTGGATAAACCGGTCGCCGTCGTCCTCGCCAGGAGTGAGGCCGGGCAGCGCGCCGGGGCCGTCGAGCGGGCCGACGTCGTACCCGCGCTCGTGCAGCGCCCGCAGCAGCAGCACCGCGCTGGCCGGCGTGTCCAGCCCGACGGCGTTGCCGACCCGGGCATGCTTGGTGGGGTACGCGGAGAGCACTACGGCGATCCGCCGTTGCGCCGGCGGGAGGTGCCGCAACCGGGCGTGGCGGACGGCGATACCGGCCACTCGGCGGGCCCGCTCCGGGTCGGCGACGTAGCGCGGCAGCCCGTCGGAGTCGGTCTCTTTGAACGAGAACGGCACCGTGACCAGCCGGCCGTCGAACTCCGGCACCGCCACCTGGGTAGCGGCATCGAGCGGGCTGAGGCCGTCGTCGTTGTCGGACCAGGTGTCCCGGTCGCTGGTCAACGCCAGCGCCTGCAGGATCGGCACGTCGAGGGCGGCCAGCGCACCCACATCCCAGGCATCGTCGGCGCCGCCAGCCGACGCGTCCGCCGGTCGGGTGCCCCCGGCGGCCAGCACCGTGACCAGCAGCGCATCGACCGTGCCCAGGGTCTCCAGCAGCTCCGGGTCGGGGGTGCGCAGGCTGGCGCAGAAGATCGGCAGCGGGATCCCACCCGCGTCCTCGACCGCTGTGCAGAGCGCGTCGACGAAGGCGGTGTTGCCGCTGAGGTGGTGCGCCCGGTAGTAGAGCACCCCGACGGTGGGGCCGGTCACGGTCCGCGCCTCGCGTGCCAGTACGCCCCAGGCGGGCTGCTCGGCCGGTGGCGCGAATCCGTGACCGGTCAACAGCAGCGTGTCGCTGAGGAACCCGTACAGCTCGCGCAGATTGTCCGGGCCGCCCTGGGCCAGGTACGCGTGGGCCTGTGCGGCGATGCCCCGGGCCACGGTTGAGCGGGCCATCAGGTCGGCGTCGGGCAGCTGCTCGCCGCCGAGCGCCACCACCGGCAGATCGCCGCCGAGCAGGGCGTCGAGGCAGGGCTGCCACATCCGGTAGCCACCGAGGATGCGTACCACCACGATGTCGACGCCGTCGAGCAGCGGGGCGAGCGCAGCCGGGTCGTCGCCGACTCGGGCCGGGTTGGCCAGCCGGAACTCCACGCCGCTCGCCCGGGCGCTGAGCAGGTCGGTGTCCGAGGTGGATAGAAGCAGAATCGTGCCGCCACCAGCGGTGGACATGGATGACTCCTCCCCGGGTCCGCGCCCGTGGTCGTCGGTCGCGGTCGACCGGAGTGTCTGGCTCCCGACCCGACCGAAGCCGGACCGGTGACAGTGGCGGGACCGCCCCGGACTCACACCGGGTTCCTCCCTGCCGACCGCGTGATGCTCAGTTCGCCGCGAGGATGCGACGACACCCACTCTACGATGAACGGGTGTCGGCTGTCTCCTCCGCATCCCCCCGTGACGGCGGTGACCGCTGTCCGGGCGCCCTCCGTGCGCACCAGGCCGCCGACGGTGCATTGGTCCGGGTGCGGATCCCCGGGGGCCGGGTGACGAGTGCCCAACTCCGGCGGCTCTCCGCCGCCGCCCGGCGGGACGCGGACGGCACCCTGGAGCTGACCTCCCGCGGGAACCTGCAGCTACGCGGCATCAGCGACGAGGCGGGCGTCGGCCGCCTCGCCGGTGACCTGGCGGAGATCGGCCTGTTACCCAGCGTCAGCCATGAACGGGTCCGCAACCTCATCGCCTCCCCGCTCAGTGGGCTCGACCAGGCCGGGCACCTCGACATTCGCCGGCTAGTCAGGCAGGTGGACGCGGCGGTGTGCGGCGATGCCGATCTCGCTCACCTCAGCGGCCGGTTCCTGATCGCCCTCGACGACGGCCGGGGCGACGTCACCGGGCTCGGTGCCGACCTGTGCTGGACCGCCGGCACCGGGGCGCTGCTGGTCGCCGGTGCCGACCTGGGCCTGCGGATCGATCTCTACTCGGTGCCAGATGCGCTGGTCACGGCCGCCCGGGCCTTCCTGGCCGTGGCGGCGGGCCGTCGCGACGTGTGGCGGGTCGCGGACCTGCCCGGGGCGCCGGCCGCGATCGTGGCATCCCTCGGTGGCCCCACGGCCGACCCGGTGCCGGCGCCCCGGGCGGGCCCGCCCCGCCTCGGCGGCCACCGGCACGGGTTCGTTGTGGCGATGGCGCCACTGGGTCGGCTCACCGCCGCCCAGGCAGACGCCATCGCCGACCACGCAGCGACCGGCGAGCTGGTGACCACTCCGTGGCGCAGTGTGGTGGTGCCCACCGCGGCCCCGGCGGCGGACCTGGCCGCAACCGGACTGATCGTTGACCCAGCGTCGCCGTGGGTGGGGGTGACCGCCTGCACCGGTCGGCCGGGCTGCGCCAGCGCGCTCGCCGATGTCCGCGCCGATGCCACCGCCGTCCTCGCCGCCCTCGCCGCCCACGAGCCATCCGAGGGCTGCACATCCGGGGGCCACGGCCCATCCGGCGTCGACGACCTACCACTGCACTGGGCCGGGTGCGACCGGGTCTGCGGTCGCCCGGCCGGGCCGGTGGCGGTGGCGGTCGCCACCGGAGCCGGCTATCGTGTCGCGGGCCCTGGGGGCGAGCACCACGGCCCGCTCCCGCAGCGGCTCGCCGAGGCACGGAGACCACGTTGAGCTACGAGTACGTCCGCGACGGCGCCGAGATCTACCGTCGGTCGTTCGCCACCATCCGCGCCGAGGCCGACCTGTCCCGGCTACCGAGCGACGTTGCCCGGGTAGTGGTCCGAATGATCCACGCCTGCGGCATGGTCGACCTGGTGGACGATGTCGACGCCCACCCCGAGGTGGTCGCTGCCGGGCATGCCGCCCTGGTCGCTGGGGCACCGATCCTGTGTGACGCGGCGATGGTGGCCGCCGGGGTGACCCGCAGCAGGCTGCCCGCCGACAACGAGGTGCTCTGCACCCTGCGAGAGCCGGCTGTGCCCGGTCTCGCCCAGACCCTCGGCACCACCCGCAGCGCTGCCGCGATGCAGCTGTGGACCGACCGCCTCGATGGCGCGGTGGTGGCGATCGGCAACGCCCCCACGTCGCTGTTCCGGCTGCTGGAGATGATCGATGAGGGGGTCGGCCGGCCAGCGGCGGTCGTCGGCGTCCCGGTCGGCTTCATCGGTGCCGCCGAGTCAAAACAGGCGCTCGCCGCCCACCCAGCCGGCATTCCCTACCTGGTCGTGCACGGCCGGCGAGGCGGCAGCGCAGTTACGGCGGCGGCCGTGAACGGCATAGCGAGCGAGGTGGAGTGACATGACCCAGCCCGGCACGCTCTACGGCGTCGGAGTCGGCCCCGGTGACCCCGAACTGTTGACCGTCAAAGCGGCCCGGCTCATCGGCGAGGCCGACGTGGTCGCCTACTATTCCGCGCGGCATGGGCGTTCTATCGCTCGCTCCATCGTCGCCGGCCTGCTGCGCGACGACCACCGCCACGAGCCGCTGGTGTACCCGGTGACCACAGAGGAGACCGACGATCCGGCCGGTTACGAGGGCGTCATCCGGCAGTTCTATGACGACAGCGCCGAGCGGCTCGCCGGGCACCTGACCGCAGGGCGCAGCGTGGTGGTGCTCTGCGCCGGGGACCCGATGTTCTACGGCTCCTACATGTACCTGCACGAGCGCCTCGCGCACCGGTTCCCGGCCGAGGTAGTGCCCGGCGTGACCTCGGTCAGCGCCGCCTCCGCCGTACTCGGCCGGCCGCTGGTGGAGCGCGACGAGGTGCTCACGGTTCTGCCCGGGACACTGCCCGCAGAGGAGTTGGCCCGGCGCCTCGCCGACACCGACGCCGCCGCCGTGCTCAAGCTGGGCCGTACCTTCGACGCGGTCCACACCGCGCTCGATGACGCCGGCCGGTTGCCCGAGACCTGGTACGTCGAGCGGGCCACCTCACCTCGGGCCCGGTACGCGCCGCTGGCCCAGGTGTCTGCCGACGAGGTGCCGTACTTCTCGCTGGCGTTGCTGCCCAGCCCGACCAGCGCCGCCGCCCGCGACGACCGACCCGTGCCGGCGCCGGTAGCGCAGGGCGAGGTGGTGGTGGTGGGGCTGGGACCGGCCGGGCCGCGCTGGCTCACCCCGGAGACCTCCCGAGCGCTGCGGGAGGCGGAGCATCTCGTCGGCTACGGCCCTTACGTCGACCGGGTGCCGGTCCGCCCGGGCCAGCAACGCCACACCTCCGGCAACCAGGTGGAGACCGACCGGGCAGCCCAGGCGTTAGAACTGGCCCTGACCGGCGCCCGGGTGGCGGTGGTCTCCTCCGGCGATCCGGGCGTCTTCGCCATGGCCGCCGCCGTCTACGAGGTGGCCACCGCGCATCCCCGGTTCGCCGACGTTCCCGTGCGAGTGTTGCCCGGGTTGACCGCGGCGCAGGCCGCCGCCAGCCGGATCGGGGCCCCACTCGGGCACGACTTCGCGGTCCTGTCGCTCTCCGACCGGCTCAAACCATGGCCGGTGATCGAGGCCCGGCTGGCCGCCGCGGCCGCGGCCGACCTGGTCCTGGCGCTCTACAATCCGGCATCGGCGGCGCGCCGGTGGCAGGTTGGTGCCGCCCGGGACGTGCTGTTGCAACATCGCGACCCGAAGACGCCGGTGGTGGTCGCGCGCGACGTCGGCCGTGCGAGCGAAGCGATCACCGTCACCACGCTGGCCGAACTCGACCCGGCGACCGTAGACATGCGGTGTCTGCTGCTCGTGGGTTCGTCCACCACCCAGGTCAGCACTCGTGGCGACGACTCCATCGTGGTGTGGACGCCGCGCACCTACCCTGGCTGAGCCGCGTCCTGCCGCTGGTGGCGCCCTCCGTCAGCGGTACGGGGCCGGTCGATCATGACTACGGGCAGGCCCTAGCGCAGGACCTCTTCAAGGTTGTCGGCGGTGAGGACGCGGCTGGTCCAGGTTTCGAGTTGGTCGATGGTGGCGGCGTGGACGCGGTCGAGCGCGGTCGGGGGGAGTGGGCCGAATTTTAGGCTGAGGAACTGCGCCAAGGCCTCGGCGCGCCCGCGGGCTTCTCCCCGGGCTTCGCCGCGGGCTTCTCCCCGGGCTTCGCCTCGGGCTTCGCCGCGGGCTTCGAGTTGTTCGGCGGTGGTCACGAACGCCTCCTCTGCTGCCGGTCCGAGTCCTGCGAACAAGTGGTGCAACTGCTCGACGGGTGCTTCGCCTACTCGCTCAATATACGTCAGGAGGGTGACGAAATCCTTGGTGCCGTCGGGTCGCCGCAACACCGCCCGAAGGTCATCGGCCCAGTTCTGGAGGTCTTCGGCGAGGTTGGCGTTGCCGCTGGCGATCTTCAGTAGCAGTAGCGTCATCCGGACCGGCGGGGTGACCGGCCGGGCCCGGAGCGCCGCCTCGTCCACCATCGTCAGGTCATCCAGCATGAACCGTAGCCGTGGCAGGTGTTCACCGGCGCTCTTGGCGGTGTCGGGGTCCAGATCCAGGACGTCGGCGAGCTCGGTCGGGGCATCCCATGGTCGGCGGTTGTGGTGCACGACGAGTGGGATCACCACCGGTAGCCGTTGCGCTTTGGGACGTTCGGCGAGGTATCGGTCCCAGATGCGGACCATGTATCGCAGCATCCGGAACGACATGAGCTCATCGGTGCTGCTCTGATGTTCGACGAGCACGTAGATGAATGCGTCGCGGCCGGCGAGCGGCGCGGTGAACAACAGGTCGGTGTGCCGCCACCGTAGTTCGGCGTCTACAAAGCTTCCCGCTACTCGGTTCAGCCGTCTCAGATCCAGCTTGTCTGCCAGCTCCGGGGGCAGCACCGCTTGCAGCTGCGAGGCGGCGTTCGCCGGTTCACCTAGCATCCTTCGGAACACCGCGTCATGAGGACTCGCTTTTCCCGACATGGCCGGCAACCTACCGGGGGCTACCGACGCTCACCGGGCGGCCGCCGGGACGCTACCCCGGTTGAGTCGCCACCCACCGAACCGCCGCCGGCACGGTGGTGACGATCGCCGGCAGCGGCGGCGACACTGGCCGGTCGATGATGAGGACGGGTATGCCCCGCTCCCGCGCGGCGACCAGCTTCGCCTCGGTCAGCGACCCACCACTGTCCTTAGTGACCAGCAGGTCGATCCGGTGTGCGCGTAGTAGCTCTCGCTCGTCCGCGAGCTGGTAGGGGCCACGGCTGCGCAGCAGTTGCACATGCTCGGGCACTGGCTCATCAGGCGCGTCGACCACCCGGGCCAGGAACCACCGGTCGGTCAGGCCCCAGAACGCCGGTAGGCTCTGCCGGCCGGTTGTGAGCAGCACCCGACGGCCCAACGCGGGCACTGCGGCAACCGCCGACGCCAGGTCGGGCACCCGGTGCCACTCGTCCCCGGGCTGGGGGTGCCACCCGGGCCGCTCGAGCCGTAGGTGGGGCAGCCCGGTGGTCACCGCGGCCTCGGCTGCCGAGAGTCGGATCCGGGCAGCGTAGGGGTGGGTGGCGTCAACCAGCACCTCAATGCCCCGCTCGGTTAGCCAGCCTGCCAGCCCAGCCGCCCCGCCGAATCCGCCGATCCGCACCTCGCCGACGGGCAGTCTCGGGTTCGACACCCGTCCGGCCAGGGACGAGACAACGGACATGTCAGGACGGTTGGCGAGCGCCGCCGCTAATGCCCGCGCTTCGGCGGTGCCCCCGAGGATGAGCACCCGCTTCGCAGCTGTATCGCGCGAGGCGCTGGCTGCCGTCTCTTGCCCGGCGCGGATCAGCGCAGGACCTCTTCGAGTTGTTCGGCGGTGGTCACGAACGCCTCCTCTGCTGCCGGTCCGAGTCCTGCGAACAAGTGGTGCAACTGCTCGACCGGTGCTTCGCCTACTCGCTCAATATACGTCGCGGACATTCCGGGCTTGGTGGGCTGGGCAGCACTGACGGCTAAGGCAAGTCTGCGCCAAGGGCTTCGGCGATCACGCGGTACTCGGGCCGGATCGTGGTCGTGCCGGACTCAAGCTGCCAACAGGTGTCCTCAAGTATCCGCGCCAGGGTCCAGCCGGCGGCGCGGTGGCGGTCCAGGCCCGCCGCCTCGACCAGCAGATCGAACCGGCCGCGTACCCCGGCCACCGGACCCCCTTGCACCAGAAGCTCGGACCAGCGGTTGCGGAGCGCCGGGAGCAGTTCGAACCCGGGCTCGCCGGCCAACGGCTTCGGGTCGATCGCTAGCCACGGCTCCCGCTGGCCGGCGAGAACGTTGCCGTAATGGAGGTCCCAGTGCAGCAGCTGGTGTTGCCGAACCGGCAACAACTGCGCCAGCGTCGAGATTGCGGTTTGCCACAGCCGTTGGTCCGCCGGCTCCGTTAGCCGTGGCGCGGAAGCCTGCGCTCGGGGGAGAAGGTCGGCGGCGAGCTCATCGAGTCTCCGTAGGCCAGCCGGCGCGGGCACCGCCACCAGTCGGCCGAGGAGGGCGGCGAGGATCGGCAGTGCCTGGGGCAGCGGACAATCGGCCAGTGTCTATTCGGCGTCGAGCCGCTCCAGCAGCATCGCGCCGCTGGTGTGATCGTGGCGGAGCAGCCGTACCGCACCGTCGGCCCGCCAAGTCTGGAGTGCGAGGGGTTCGCCGCGGGTTTCGTCGTCGACCGCTTGCAGCTTGAGCACTGCGGGTCCGTGAGCCGGGGAGATAACCGGCAAGACCAGGGCGCAGTCGCCGCATCGGGGCGCCCCGTCGAGCCGCAGCTGCCACCGTTCCAGGTACGACTCCGCTAGCGCCGGCAACCCGGCTACCCAGGCTCGGCCAGCCTCGCCATGGTAACTGGCCTGTGCTCGCCGCAGTGGCTCCGGGACCACGACGCGGTAACGCGGTCGCATCCGACTACCGTACGGCGGCGGTCGGGCCCGGCTGCGGCGCGGCCGGGCTGTCTAGAATCGCTGGTAATGGACGAGTTGGCGGGTGGCGAGGGCGCGTGGCGGTTCGATGGTGAGACGGTGCGGCTCGACTACCGGACCGACCGGGGGCAGGATCCGATGCTTGCCCAGCTGGGTCGATGCGAGGTCGCGATCGGAGCGGTGGCGGGGGTCGAGTTCCGGCCGAAGGCGGCGTGGCGGCGCTGGTCGCTGGAGCTGGTGCTGCGGGACGGCATGGACCCCTATGCTGCGGTCGGGGCGGCGTTGAGTAAACGGTCCCACCCGTTTCGGTTGACCGGCCCAGCGAAGACCACCTTGCTCGCTGAGTATTGGGCAGACCAGGTGCGGTATATGGCGGGGCAGGCCGCGACCACACCGATGTCGGCCCAGGAGCGTCGGCGCGCGCTGGTGGCGTTGGTGGCACCGTTGCCGATGCACATCCAGACCAGCGAGGGGGTCGCCTCGTTCGACGGCGCGACAGTACGGCTGCTGTGGTCGGGCGCGTCCGCGGGTCGGCGTAAGCGACGGGCGCAGCGGCGGGAGTTCCCGCTGACCGCGCTGGCGAAGGTGGAGTGGGCGCCCTCGGACGGGTGGGAGTGGGGTTATCTGCGACTGATCGCCGAGGGCGACCAGGGCGAGACGGCGACCAAGCCGAAACAGGACCTAACCTGTCTGCGCTGTGATGAGGGCAAACAGGGGGCGGCGGGGCTGCTGCTGGCCGCTACGATCACCGCCCATCTGTTCGCCGATCGGGCCGAGGCGACGCCCGCGCTTCCGAGCCCCGGGCCGGAGAGCAAGGCGTTGTCGGAGCTGGCGGCTGGTAGTGAGCGGACCAGTGAGCTGTTGCAGATGCTGGAGCAGCTGCGCGCGGCCGGGGTGTTGACCGAGGCCGAGTTCGCCGCCAAACGCGCAGATCTGCTCGGGCCGAGTTGACCGGCCACGGCCCGGTCTACACCTGACTGAGCAGGAACGCCACAGTGAAACCGAGCACGGTGACCAGGCCGGTCGGCGGTCCTGCGTGGTCGAAGGCCTCGGGCATCATGGTGTCGGCGAGCATGGTCAGCACGGCCCCGGCCGCGAAAGCCTGGGTGGCCGCGATCGCCGCCGGGGAGGCGCCGCCGAGCAGCAGGTAACCGGCGGCCGCCGCGAGCGCTGACGCGAGGGCGATGCCGCCCCAGAGGCCCATGATCCATCGCGGCGAGTGGCCCGCCCGGCGGAGGCCATTACCCGCGGAGATCGACTCGGCGAGGTTGGAGAGGAAGACCGCCGCCACCACCGCGACGCCGATCCGTTCGTCGGCGAGCACGGTTACCCCGATCACCACCGACTCGGGGATTCCATCCAGCAGCGACCCCAGCGCGATCGCGTTGCCTGGCCCGGGTGGCGGCGGGGTCCGGCAATCGCCGCATCGTTTGTGATGGCGCGGCCCGGCCCGGCTCACCAGCAGGCTGCCGAGAAAGAAGGTCAGGCCACCGGCGGCCAGGCCGGCGGCGAGGACCCCACCGCCGGCGCGGGCGTACGCGTCCTGGGCGAGTTCGATGCTCAGCGCGCTGATCAGCACCCCGGCTCCGAGCGCCATGATCCAGCCGACGGCTCGGGGCGGAATCTGCACCGACAACGCGACGGCCGCACCGATGACCAGCGCCAGGCCGCCGAGTAGCCCGGCCCCCGCTGCAAGCCACATGGTAGCCAGCAGATCACGCAGGGCTATCAACGCTGGGCAGGCGCGCCGCTGGCGGGTGCTGTGCGGTGTGCGCGAGGACGCCCCGGGAGGGTTCCGGCGGGATCTCCACCGTACGGAGCGTCGATGGGTTAGCCTCCGGAGAAGTGGTCATGGCGGCGGGGAGGAGGTGCGGGGTGGGCCTGCCGGAGTGGATCGGGCGGTGGCCGGTGCTGCGGCAGCTCACCGGGGCCGACCGGCTGGGTCGGGGCGCCGCCGCCTCGTCCGCCCGCAGCGAGTCGCTGACGCCCCGCACCGACGCGGCGGACCGGGTGGTGAAGTCGATCTGCCCCTACTGCGCGGTCGGCTGTGGGCAGGATGTCTACGTCGACGGCAACACCGTGACCCAGATCGAGGGCGACTACGACAGCCCGATCTCCCGGGGCCGGCTGTGCCCCAAGGGCGCCGCCAGCGAACAGCTGGTCAACTCGCCGACCCGGGTCACCAAGGTCCGGTACCGGCGCCCGTACGGCACCGACTGGGAGGACCTGGACCTCGAAACCGCGCTGGACATGATCGCCGATCGGGTGATCCAGACCCGGCGGGACACCTGGCAGGAGGCCGACGCCGACGGGCGGCGGTTGAACCGGACCATGGGCATCGCGCATCTAGGTGGGGCGACCCTCGACAACGAGGAGAACTACCTGATGAAGAAGCTCTACACCGCCTTAGGGGCGGTCCAGGTGGAGAACCAGGCGCGGATTTGACACTCCGCGACGGTCCCCGGTCTGGGGACCTCGTTCGGGCGGGGCGGCGCCACCAACTTCCAGCAGGACCTCCAGCACGCCGACTGCATCGTCATCCAGGGCTCGAACATGGCCGAGTGTCATCCGGTCGGTTTTCAATGGGTGATGGCTGCCAAGGAGCGGGGGGCGGCGGTGATCCACATCGACCCGCGGTTCACCCGGACCAGCGCCCTGGCCGACGTGCACGTGCCGCTGCGGGCCGGCAGCGACATCGCCTTCCTGGGTGGGCTGATCAACTATGTGCTCAGCCACGGTAAGGAGTTCCGCGAGTACCTGGTCGCGTATACCAACGCGCCAGCGATCGTCCGCGAGGACTTCCAGGACACCGAGGACCTGGCCGGTCTCTTCTCCGGCTTCGACCCCGAGAGCCGCACGTACCAGCCGGCGAGCTGGCAGTATGAAGGCGTCCGGGCGGCGGCCGCGGCTGGTCACCCCGAGATGGGGCTCGGCCTCGACGGCCATGACGAGCGCGCTGGCGAGGAACGGTTGGGCGCGGCTGGGGAGCCGTTGACCGGCAAGCCACGCCTCGATCCGAGCTTGACCGACCCGCGCTGCGTCTACCAGCTGCTCAAGCGGCACTTTGCCCGTTACACCCCGGAGTTGGTCGAGCAGGTGTGCGGGGTGCCGGCGGCGATGTTCGCGACGGTGGCCGAGGCGATCACCAGCAACTCCGGCCGGGAACGGACCACTGCCTGGGTCTACTCGGTCGGCTGGACCCAGCATACCGTCGGGGTGCAGTACATCCGGACCGCCGCCATTCTGCAGCTGTTGCTGGGCAACATCGGCCGGCCCGGCGGGGGTATCCTGGCGCTGCGCGGTCACGCCTCCATCCAGGGTTCGACCGACATCCCCACGCTCTTCAACATCCTGCCCGGCTATCTGCCGATGCCGCGGGCGCATCAGCAGCAGAGCCTCGACGAGTTTGTGGCGGCCGACGCGGGACAGACCGGGTTCTGGGGCAACATGCGGGCCTATCTGGTAAGTCTGCTCAAGGCATGGTGGGGCGAGGCCGCCACCGCCGAGAACGAGTTCTGCTTCGACTATCTGCCCCGGATCAGCGGCGACCACGGCACCTACCGCACGGTTTTGGACCAGATCGCGGGTACGGTCAAGGGGTACTTTGTGGTCGGCGAGAACCCGGCGGTGGGATCGGCCAACGCCAAGCTGCAACGGCTCGGTATGGCCAATCTGGAGTGGCTGGTCGTGCGGGACCTGCAACTGATCGAATCAGCTACCTTTTGGCGCAACGGGCCGGAGATCGAGACTGGGGAGCTGATCACCGAGCAGATCCCGACCGAGGTGTTCTTCCTGCCAGCCGCCGCCCACACCGAAAAATCCGGCACCTTCACCAACACCCAGCGGCTGTTGCAGTGGCGGCACCAGGCGGTCGAGCCGGTCGATGACCAACGCAGCGAGCTGTGGTTCTACTACCACCTCGGCCGCCGGATCCGGGCGAAGCTGGCCGGCTCCACCGACCCGCGAGACCGGCCCATCCTCGACTTGACGTGGGATTATCCGACCACCGGCGAAGTCGCTGACCCGGATGCGGCGGCGGTGCTGCGGGAGATCGGCGGGGTCGGCCCGGACGGTGCGGCGCTATCCACCTTCACCCAGCTCCGTGACGACGGGTCGACCACGTGCGGCGCATGGATCTACTGCGGTTGCTTCGCGCACGAGGTGAACCAACCCGCGCGCCGTAAGCCCGGCAGCGAACAGTCCTGGGTGGCCCCAGAGTGGGGCTGGGCCTGGCCGAACAACCGGCGTCTGCTCTACAACCGGGCCTCGGCCGACCCGGCCGGGCGGCCCTGGAGCGCCCGGAAGGCGTACCTGTGGTGGGATTCGGAGCAGCGTCGTTGGGTGGGCGAGGATACGCCGGACTTCGAGGCCGACAAACCGCCCGACTTCACGCCGGCGCCCGGCGCGCGGGCGGAGCACGCGCTCGCCGGCACCGACGCCTTCATCATGCAGAGTGACGGGCGGGCCTGGCTCTATGTGCCGACCGGCCTCCTGGATGGCCCGCTGCCGACCCACTACGAACCGCCCGAGTCGCCGGTGCCCAATCCGCTCTACGCCCAGCAGGCCAACCCGACCCGGCAGGTCTACCCGCACCGGGCCAACCGGCTCAACCCCAGTCGGTCACCGGTCTTCCCCTATGTGCTGACCACCTACCGGCTCACCGAGCATCACACCGCGGGTGGGATGAGCCGGTTCCTGCCGTACCTCGCGGAGCTGCAACCGGAGCTGTTCTGTGAGGTCGCACCCGCACTCGCCGCGGAGCGAGGGCTGTCGCACCTCGGGTGGGCGACGGTGGTCACCGGGCGGGGGGCGATCGAGGCCCGGGTGCTGGTGACCGAACGGATGCGGCCGCTGACCATCGCCGGGCGGACCATCCACCAGGTCGGCGTGCCATACCACTGGGGGCCGAACGGACTCTCCACCGGTGACGCGGGCAACGAGCTGCTGGGCGTGGTCCTGGATCCGAACGTCCACATCCAAGAGTCGAAGGCGGCGACCTGCGACATCATCGCGGGGCGCCGGCCGCGGGGCGCGGCGCTGAGTGAGTTCATAGCCGAATACCAGCGGCGGGCTGGTATCACCGAGCAGACCGGGACCGAAGGAGCGACGACGTGACCGAGAACCTGCTTTCCGGGCCGGTGGCCGACGTGGCGGGGCAGGCCGGGCACCCGCCGGACCATCCACCCCGGATGGGATTCTTCACCGACACCAGTATCTGCATCGGCTGCAAGGCCTGCGAGGTGGCGTGCAAAGAATGGAACCTGGTCCCCGACAACGGATTGGAACTGCGGGGCACCTCGTACGACAACAGCGGGGACCTGGGGGCGAACACGTGGCGGCACGTCGCCTTCGTGGAGCAGACCCGCCCGGCCGGCCAGCGGCCGGTGGCGCTGGGAATGCCGGCGATGGGCCCGCCGGCCGGCCAACAGGCCGCGGACCCGGACCGGGATGTGAGCTGGCTGATGATGTCGGACGTCTGCAAGCACTGCACCCACGCGGCCTGCCTGGATGTCTGCCCGACCGGGTCGCTGTTCCGCACCGAGTTCGGCACCGTCGTGGTCCAGGAGGACATCTGCAACGGGTGCGGCTACTGCGTTCCAGCCTGTCCGTACGGGGTGATCGACCTGCGGCCGGGGGACGGCCGAGCGTGGAAGTGCACGCTCTGCTACGACCGGCTGCGCGGCAGCCAGGAGCCGGCCTGTGCCAAAGCATGTCCGACCGACTCGATCCAGTTCGGTCCCTGGGACGAGCTGCGGGAGCGGGCGCAGCAACGGGTGGCGCGGCTGCAACAACAGGGGGTGCCGAACGCCCGGCTCTACGGCGCCGACCCGACCGATGGCGTCGGCGGCGACGGCGCTTTCTTCCTCCTGCTCGACGAGCCCGAGGTCTACGGGCTGCCGCCTGACCCGGTGGTCACCACCCGGGACCTACCGGCGATGTGGCAGCGGGCCGGGGCGGCTGCACTCGCGGCCGCGGGCATCATCGCGGCAGCGTTTCTAGCGGGCCGGCGATGACGGCGGCGGGAAGCGGTCGCCGCGGTGATCCGGCGGCGACCGTGCCGGAGGCCGAGTTCCGCTCGTACTATGGGCAGCCGATCATCAAGGCGCCGACCTGGAAAACCCCGGACGTTCCGCTCTACCTCCTCTTCGGCGGGACGGCTGGCGCGACCGCGGTGATGGCGGTGCTCGCCGAGGCGACCGGTCGGCAACGGCTGGCGCGGGCCGGTGCGGTGGCAGCGGCCGCAACGGCGGCCAGCGGCACCATCGCGCTCATTCATGACCTGGGGCGCCCGGCCCGGTTCCTCTACATGCTCCGGGTGGCCCGGCCGACCTCGCCACTGAGTATGGGCTCCTGGCTGTTGGCGGCCTTCGGCACGCTCAGTGGGGTGGCGGGGACGACCGCGGTCACCGGCTGGTTTCCCCGACTTGGCCGGGCCGCCGGGTGGGCCGCCGGCCTGCTCGGCCCGGCGATGATGACCTATCCGGCGGTGCTGTTCGCCGATACTGCGGTACCCGCGTGGCACGAGGCGTACCGGGAGCTGCCCTTCCTGTTCGCCGGCAGCGCGTTGGCGAGCGGTGCCGGCGTCGGGCTGCTCGCCGCCCCGACCGGCGAGAGCGCGCCCGCCCGCCGGCTGGCGGTGGCCGGTGCGGCGCTGGAGTTCGCCGCCGAGCGGCGGTTGGAGGGTCGGCTCGGAGCGCTGGCCGAGCCGTATCGGCAGGGTGCCGCCGGGCGGTGGCTGCGGGCGGGGCGGGCGCTGAGCGTCGCTGGCGCGCTCGGTGCGCTGGCCGGTCGGCGGAGCCGGGTCGCGGCGGCGGTCTCCGGAGCGGCGTTGCTGGCCGGTGCATTCTGTGTCCGCTTCGGCGTGTTCGAGGCTGGCCGAGCCTCGGCGCGGGACCCGCGGTATACCGTGGTGCCCCAGCGGGCCCGGTTAGCTGCCCGCAACGGTGACGGGAAACTCGGCGAAGCCAAGCTCGGTGGCGCCAAGTTCGGTGGCGCGAAGGAGGAGTAGCCGGTGCTTGTGGTCGCGACCGCCGGCCACGTCGACCACGGCAAGTCCACCTTGGTGCGGGCGTTGACCGGGATGGAGCCGGACCGCTGGGAGCAGGAGCGCCGGCGCGGCCTCACGATCGACCTGGGCTTCGCCTGGACCGACTTGCCGACCGGCGAGACGGTTGCGTTCGTTGATGTTCCGGGGCACGAGCGGTTCGTGCCGAACATGCTCGCCGGCGTGGGGCCGGTGCCGGCAGTGCTGCTGGTGGTCGCCGCGGACGAGGGGTGGATGCCGCAGTCGGCCGAGCACCTGGCTGCCCTGGACGGGCTCGGGGTGCGGCACGGGGTCCTGGTGGTGACGCGCACCGACCTGGCAGAACCGGCGGCGGCGGTCGAGTCCGCCCGGGCGGCGTTGGCCGGGACCTCCCTGGCGGGGCTGGCCGCCGCGCCGGTGCTGGTCTCCGCGCCAGCGGGTGAGGGGCCAGCGGGTGAAGGGTTGGTCCAGCTGCGGGCTGCGCTCGCCAGGCTGGCCGCGGCGGTCCCGCCGGCGGAGACGTCAGCGCCGGTGCGACTGTGGGTGGATCGGGTCTTCACGATCCACGGCAGCGGAACTGTGCTCACCGGCACACTGCCGGCGGGGACGCTACGGGTCGGCGACGAGCTGGCGCTGGCGAGCAGCGGCCGGCCGGTGCGGGTGCGGGGACTTCAGGCGCTGGGCGGCTCGGTAGCGGAGATCAGTGGGGTGGCCCGAGTGGCGGTCAATCTGCGGGGGATCGACCGGGGACAGGTACGCCGCGGGGACGCGCTGGTTTGTCCCGGCGGTTTCCAGGTAACCGGGCTGGTCGATGTCCGAGTCACCGGGGACCCAGCCACGGCGCTGCCAGGGCAGCTCCAGCTCCATGTCGGGGCGGCCGCGGTGCCGGTGCGGGTACGGCCGTTGGGCGCAGACACGGCTCGGCTGCGGCTGGCGAGGCCGCTGCCGTTGCACGTGGGGGACCGGGGGTTGTTGCGCGACCCGGGCCGGAATCACATCGCGGGCGGCGTGCGCATGCTGGATGTGGCGCCGCCGGAGATGCCCCGTCGCCGGGGTGCGGCGGCGGCGCGGGCGGCGCTGCTGGCCGAGCTCGACGGCGCCCCGGACCTGGTGTCGGAGCTGCGCCGTCGGCGGCTGATCCGGCGCACCGAGTTGGTGACCATGGGGGTGCCCGCCGGAGACATGGCGGCGGTCGCCGGCGACTGGTTGGCCGACCGAAGCTGGTGGCGAGCACAGCAGGACCGGCTGCGCGAGCTGGTCGAGGCCCACCAACGGGAGCAGCCGCTCGACGGCGGGTTGCCGTCCGCTACCGCCGCGCGGCAGCTGGGGTTACCGGATCGGGCGCTGGTGGTGGCGTTAGCGACCGAACCCTTGACGCTGCGGGACGGGCGGGTCACCACCGGCGCCGCCGCACTGCCCGAACCGCTGCGCCTGCGCACCGAGCAGTTGCTGGCAGAGTTGGCCGGCGCGCCGTTCCAGGCGCCGGCCAGCGACCAGCTCGCCGCGCTGGGCCTGGGCGCCGCCGAGCTGGCAGCGGCAGAGCGGGCAGGGCTGTTGCTGCGCCTGGCGGACCAGGTAGTGGTGGCGCCGGATGCGGCGGTGGCGGCGGTGGCGGTGTTGGCGGAGTTGCCACAGCCGTTCACGCTCAGCCAGGCGCGGCGGGCGCTGTCGACGACTCGCCGGGTAGCGGTGCCGTTGCTGGAGTTGCTGGATCGTCGCGGCGAGACCCGGCGACTGGTCGACGACCGTCGCCACGTCGTCGCCGCTGGTGACGGTTGAGGTGCAGGTCGAGGCCGGGTAACCGGGCCCGTGGGCGTCCGTAGACTGGGCGCGCGAAGCTTCCCAGCGACAGGAGGATCACCCCGATGAGACTGATCCGGTTCGGCCCGGTCGGCGACGAACGTCCCGGGGTGATGGCCCCCGGCCCGGCTGGTGATCCGGTCGGGTACGACGTCAGTGGGGTGGTCGCCGACTTCGACGCCGGATTCTGGAGCACCGGTGGGCTGGATCTGGTGCGCGGCGCGGTCGCGAGCGGGAAGCTGCCGCGGTTCGAGCTGGACCGGGTCCGGCTCGGTTCGCCGATTTCGTTGCCGCCAAAGATTCTCTGTGTCGGGCTCAATTACCACGAGCACGCCCGGGAGTCGGGGATGACGCTGCCGACCGAGCCGGTGTTGTTCATGAAGGCCCCCAATACGGTGGTGGGGCCGGACGACCCGGTGTTGATCCCGCCGGGCAGCGTCAAGACCGACTGGGAGGTGGAGTTGGGGGTGGTGATCGGCCGGCCCGCTCGGTATCTGCCGGATCCGGCCGCCGCCCGGGAGGTGATCGGTGGTTTCGTGCTCTCCACCGATCTTTCGGAGCGGGAGTACCAGCTGGAGCGGGGCGGCCAGTGGGACAAAGGCAAGTCTTGCGAGACTTTCAACCCGCTGGGTCCGTGGTTGGTCACCGCCGACGAGGTGCCCGATCCGCAGGCGCTGTGGTTGGAGCTGACGGTCGACGGGCAGCGGATGCAGTACGGTCTCACCGCCGATATGGTCTTCCCGGTCGACTACCTGGTCTGGTATCTGAGCCAGTTCATGGTGTTGGAGCCTGGTGATTTGATCAACACGGGGACTCCGGCCGGGGTTGGGATGGGGCAGCAGCCGCCACGCTACCTGCGAGCCGGGGACACCTTTACCGTTGCCGGCCAGGAGTTGGGTAGCCAGCGGCACGAGTGCCGGCAGGCCGGCCCGGAGCTGGACCGGGGACCGGGCTGACTGCATGTCGATCATGGATGCGCTCAGTTACGATCCGCCCGTACAACCGCACCATAAGGGGTTTCCCGACGCGGTGTTGGGACGGACAGTGAGTGAGCTGCGGGGCATGACGCTGCCGGGCGGTGGGTCGACGGGTTTCGGGACCCCGGTGTTGTTGCTGAAGGAGCAGGCCCTCGCCGACAACCTGCAGTCCATGCAGGATTTCTGTCACCGGTCCGGACTGTCGTTGGCGCCGCATGTAAAAACCACCCTGTCCCCGGAGATCATCAGTCGGCAGCTCGGCGCCGGTGCCTGGGCGGTGACGGTGGCGACGCCTACCCAGCTGCGGACGTTACGGTGGCTGGGAGCGCCGCGGGTACTGCTCGCCAACCAGTTGGTCGATCCGGCGGCGATCACATGGCTGGGCGGCGAACTCGACCGGGATCCAGGCTTCTCCGCTTTCTGCTATGTGGACTCGGTGGTCGGCATCAGCCTGTTGGAGCGGACCCTCGCCGACCGGGGCCAGCACCGCCCGCTGCCGGTCCTGGTCGAGCTGGGGGTGCCGGGCGGGCGTACTGGTGCCCGGGAGGCGGAGGAGGTCGTAGCGCTGGCCCGGCAGGTCGTCGAGGCGCCGCATCTGAGCCTCGCCGGGGTCGGTGGCTTCGAGGGGGTCATCGATGTCGGACCGGATCCGCAGGGGTTGGCGCTGGTCGAGAGTTACCTGTGGCGGCTGCGGCAGGTCGCCGACCAGCTCGCCGGTGGGTACGCCGGGGAGGTGCCCGCGGAGTTGATGGTCACGGTTGGTGGCAGCGCCTTCTTCGATCTGGTTCCCGGGGTTTTCGACGAGCGGTGGCAGGCCGGCCGGGCAATCCGGGTGGTATTGCGCAGTGGCTGCTACGTGACGCACGATTCGGCCGCCTATCAACGTTTCCGCTCGGTGATGGCGCACCGCTGCGAACCGCTGGTGTTGACCGCAGCGCTGGAGTTGTGGGCACGGGTGTTGTCCCGGCCCGAGGCCGGCCTGGCGCTGGTCGACTTCGGGAAGCGGGACACCGGCATCGATGCTGGCTTCCCCGTGCCACGGCATGTGATCCGCCGCGGCGGCGCGGTGGGTCCGGCGCCGATGGCGAGCGTGGTCGAGCTGAACGACCAGCACGCGTACCTGCGGGCGGCGCCGCCGGCGACCCGGCTCGACCTCGCGGTGGGCGACCTGGTCGGTTTCGGGATCTCCCATCCATGCACGACCTTCGACAAATGGCGGCTGATCCCACTGGTGGATGAGGATCGGGCGCTGACCGGGGCGGTCCGCACGCTGTTCTGAGTCGGCGCCGACCTCGGCCGGTGGCTGGTGCCCGCCGAAAAGGCTACCGGTTGTGGTCGATGTATTGAAACGTTACAGTCATAGCGCGGGAGCCGGCCGTCACTGCCGATCCCGCATGGGCGCGGCCGTCAGCCGCGCCCGCTAACCGTATGGAGTAACCATGCGTACCCGTAGTCTCTGGCGAGGCATGCTCGCCGGCATCACCACCGCCACCCTCGGTCTCGCCACCTGGCTGGTGGCGCCGCCCACCGCTGCAGCGGCCGTGACGGTCGACCCGAACGCCTACTACCAACTGGTCTCGGTGCACAGCGGCAAGGCGCTGGACATCGACGCCGCCAGCACCCAGGCCGGCGCCGGGCTGGTCCAATGGGCCCCCACGATCGGCACAACCAGCAGTTCCGGCTGGCACCCGCTGGCGATGGCTACCACCGGATCGTCGCCCGGCACATCGGCATGGCGGTCGAGGTATTCGAATGGAACCCCGAAAACGGGGCGCAGATCGTCCAGTGGACCGATCTCAACAGCGCCAACCAACAGTGGCGCGTCGACGAGCTCGGTGGTGACGTGGTCACCTTTACCAACCGGTTCAGTGGTAAAGCACTGGACCTCTGGGAATGGTCCACTGCTGACGGGGCCCGGATCTCGCAGTACGACCCCACCGGCGGGACCAACCAGCAGTGGCGAATGGTACCTGCCGACGGCGGTGGCGGCATCGAGTGCGGCGGTGGCTCCGCCGACGCTGCGGTCGCCCAGAGCGGCAGCAACTACACCGCCACCCGCGGCGGCAGCATCGTCTACTCCGGGGGCAACTACGGCGACGCCATCCGCGCTGCGGTCGACAGCCTGACCCCTGGCCGTAACAGCCAGGAGCGGGTGGTGGTCGACGCCTCCGGGTCGATCGGTAGCTCCGCGATCAATCTGCCCAGCCACACCTCGCTGGAGGTCTGCGGCACCATGAACGTCGGCAACTCCGCGGGCAACGGTGCGGTACAGGCGATCGGCGCACAGAACGTGGCGGTGCCGCGCCTCAATATGACCGGCAGTCCGTTCTTCGGGCTCCGCTTCGCCGACGTACACGGACTGCACCTAGGGCAGATCAATCTGTCGCTCAACGGCGGCCTGGGAATCCGGTTCGAGCGGGATCTACCCGGCAGCACCAACGTACGGATGGACGACGTCTTCGTCTCCGGCACCAACAACCACGGCGTGGAGACCTGGAACGTCGACGGCCTGACCATCGGAACGGTGACCGCACGCGACACCGGCAACTCCGGTCTGCTGCTCAACAACACCAGAAACGCCAACATCGGCACGGTAGACGGTGAGAACGCCGGCACCGGCACCGGATACGCCGCGTTCCGGCTCGCCAACCGCGCCGGTCGGATCGGCAACGGGTACCCCACCAACATCCGGGTCGGCGAGGTGATCGCCCGCGGCGGTGGCCGCGGCATCTTCTGCGTCTCGGAGAGCGGCGGGTTGGTGATCGACCGGGTCGACATCGCCCAGACCGGCAACAACGCCGTGCTGATCGAGAACTGCTACAACGTCACCCTCGCCGCGCAGAGCGGCACGGTGGCGGGGCCGGGCGGTATCCGGATCGCGGCCCGGTCGGAGTTCCCGAACACCTCCGACGTGACCATTGAGAATCTGCGGGTCGTCAACTCGTCGATCGTCGAGAGCCCGTGCGGCAACAACCTGACCTTCCGGAACAACGAGCTGGTCAACTCCTCGCTCAACATCTGCTGACGGTGTGTTGATCCGCGGCCGGCGGCGGCCGCCTACCGTAGCCTGAGTTCATGTCTCAGGCCCGGGTGACCCGCCGGCCGCGCACCGCCATCGCCAGCTTGCTCGGCCTGCTCGGCTTCGTAGCCGTGGTCGCGCTGGTCGCCACGATCGGTGGGCTCGGCTCCGCCGACGCGGGGGAGGAGTACGCCGCCCTGGAGCTGCCGGCTTGGGCTCCGCCGAACTGGCTCTTCAGCCCGGTGTGGGCGGTCCTCTA
This sequence comes from Natronosporangium hydrolyticum, assembly GCF_016925615.1. Lineage (NCBI taxonomy): Bacteria > Bacillati > Actinomycetota > Actinomycetes > Micromonosporales > Micromonosporaceae > Natronosporangium > Natronosporangium hydrolyticum. Next base: position 3,092,448 of record NZ_CP070499.1, on the reverse strand, counting down.
CGTCACCATTGCGATCGCCGGGTGGCTGGTCTGGCGGACGGTCGGCCTGACCCTGGCGTTGGTGCCGTACGCGGTGCAGCTGGGTTTGAACGCGCTGTGGCCGGCGCTGTTCTTCGGCGCCAGCGCTTACGGCCTCGCGTCGGTGGAGATTGCTCTGCTGTGGCTCGCGATCGGCGCCACTGTCGCCGCGTTCTGGCGCGCGCACCAGGTCGCCGCCCTGCTGTTGTTGCCGTACTGGGCCTGGACCACCTACGCGGGCGCGCTCACGATAGCGGTCTGGACGCTTAACTGACTCCCACCCGCGCTTCCACCTCACCAGCGAGCGTGTTGCGCACTGGTTCTATTCTTCTGCCATGACCTTCGGACCGCCGCCACCCCCGCCGCCAAGCCACCAGGGCTATCCGCCGCCCGGGTCCTACCCGCCGGGGCAGCCAGCCCAGCAACAGCGGCCGCGCCGCAGCCTGCGGGGCTTGTGGATCACGCTCGCGGTGGTCGGAGTGCTCTGCGTGGGTGGAGTGGGCACGGGCGGCTTTTTCCTGTTCCGGACCTTGCTGGACGTGACCGAGCCGCCCCGGGAGGCGACCCACGCGTTCCTGACTGACCTGCAGGCCGAGAACTACGACGGGGCCTACGACCAGCTCTGCGACGCCACCCAGGCGACCTTCACCAGGGAACGGTTCGCACTAGTGGCACGAGACCGGGGCGACGTGGTCGACTACCAGCTCACCGGAGCGCACGTCTCGAGGGTCAACCAGGACACCACCGGCACCGTCACCGCCCGGTTGGATCTGGCCGACGGGTCGACCGTCACCCACGAGTTCCGCCTGGTCAAGTCAGGCGACGACTGGCAGGTCTGCGGCGCTCCGTATTGACGGCGCACCCCGCCAATCGCTGCTGGCGGGGTGCGCAGCCCCTGCGATGTCGGGCCTGGGAGTGAATTCCTCAATCGAGGTCGGAGAGCAGCGACCGCATTCGGTCGATCTCGATCCGCTGGTCGACGTCGAGGTGGGTGGTAAACTCGGCCAACGCCGGCTCCTGGGCGCCGCCGACCTCCCGCAGGTCAGCAACCATGATCAGTGCCCCTTCGTGATGGTGGATCATCAGCTCGAGGAAGCGCTGATCGAACGTCGCGCCGGTGGCCTCGGCCAGCTCGGCGAAGTCGGCCTCGGACAGCATGCCGGGCATTCCGCCCACATCCGGATGGTCGCCTTCGTGCGGCTCGCCCCGCACCGCCAACCAGTCCGCCATCAGCGCTAGCTCGTCCTCCTGGGAGCGGCCGATCCGGGCAGCCAGGAGGTTGATCTCTGCCCGGTCGGCCCGGTCGTCGACCAGCTCCACCATCCGCAGCGCCTGCTCATGATGGTAAATCATCACGTGGAGGAAGTGGACATCGACGTCGGTGTACGCGTCGTCGTGGGGTTGGGTCGGCGGGTCGGTGAGCACCCGGCCCGGTTCTCCGGGGGCTCCGGGCTGGACAGTTACCGAGTCGTCGTCCGCCGAACCCGTGCAGCCGGCCACCAACACCAGCGTCAACGCGACTGTGATGAGTCCAGGGCGGATGCGTGGTTGCCGAGTCATATTTGCAAGTCTATATTAAAGCCACCCCCGCCGCCGTAGTTGAATGAGGTGGTCCCCGTGGACCTCGCGATCGGTCCCCTTCCCCGTCGCGGCTTGGTGGTCGTCGCCGTCAGCGCGTTGACGCTTGGTCTGCTGGTGGCCCCGGCGGGCGCGCAGACCGACGACCCGCGCCCCGGCCTCGGTGCCGGGTGGCTCGACGCGGAGGAGGCGATCAGCAATCTGGAGCTGCTCGCCCATCTGGACAAGCCGGACGCGTTTGTCCATCCTGATGCGCCCGACAACCCGGCCGCCATCGGTTCGCTTAACCACGCCAACTCCGACCTGGCGTTCCGCGACGACTACGCCTTCGTCGGCAACTATCAGGGCTTCAGCATCTACGACATCAGCACCCCGGCCGAGCCGGCCGCGGTGACCACGGTGGTCTGCCCGGGTGGTCAGGGAGACCTGAGCATCCACGGCTCGCTGCTGTTCATGTCGGTGGAGCAGACCAGCGCCCGGATCGACTGCGGGACCGAGGGGGCTCCCGGCACGGTCAACCCGGACCGGTTCCGGGGGGTGCGGATCTTCGACGTCAGCGACGTGAGCCAGCCGGTGCAGGTGGCGGCGGTACAGACCTGCCGAGGCTCGCACACGCACACGCTGGTCACCGACCCGGCGCAGGCCGATCGGGTCTACGTCTACAACTCCGGGATCGGCGGGGTGCGGCCCGCCGAGGAGTTGGCCGGCTGCACGAACACTCCGAGCTCGAACGATCCGGACGACTACCTGGACGCCGACGGCAACCCGATCCTGACCTCCCGGTTCCAGGTCGAGGTGATCGAGGTCCCGCTCGCCGATCCGGCCGCGGCGCAGATCGTCCACGAGGCCCGGTTGATGGCGGACCCGGCGACCGGGAACCCGCACGGGCTATGGCCCGGCGGCAATCACGGCCCTAACACCCAGAACACCACCGCCAGCCACGCCTGCCACGACATCACCGCCTACCCCGAGATCGGGCTCGCCGCCGGCGCCTGCCAGGGCAACGGCATCCTGATCGACATCTCCGATCCGGCCGCCCCGGTGCGGATCGACGAGGTGACCGACCCCGGCTTCGCGTACTGGCACTCGGCGACCTTCAACAACGACGGCACCACAGTGGTCTTCACCGATGAGTGGGGCGGTGGCACCGGCGCCCGCTGCCGACCCGGCGACCCGATCAACTGGGGCGCCAACGCCATCTTCGATATCGTCGACGGTGCCATGCAGTTCGCCTCGTACTACAAGCTCCCCGTCACCCAGACCGAGTACGAGAACTGCGTGGCCCACAACGGTTCGCTGGTGCCGGTGCCTGGCCGGGACATCATGGTCCAGGCCTGGTATCAGGGCGGCATCTCGGTCTTCGACTTCACCGAGGCGGCCGACCCGTACGAGATCGCCTACTTCGACCGGGGCCCGGTCGCGGAACGGCACAACGCCAACGGTGCCCCGCTGTCCACCCTGGGCGGATTCTGGTCGGCCTACTACTACAACGGGCACATCTACGGCAGCGAGATCGCCCGAGGGTTCGATGTGTTGGCGCTGACGCCGAGCGACCACCTCGCCGCGGCCGAGATCGAGGTCGCCGGCTCAGTGTCGCTCGCGGAGTTCAACCCGCAGCACCAACCCCGGCTGAGTTGGCCGGCCAGCTTCGAGCTGGTGTGGGCGACGTACGCGCAGGCGCAGCGCGGCGACTCCATGGCCACGAACGTGGCCACCCGGGTCGAGTTCCTGATCGACCGGGCCGAGCAGTTTCTCGATGGTCCGCAGCACCGGGCGGCGCCGGCGCAACTGCGGGCCGCGGCGCAGCAGCTAGACCCGGCGCAGAGCGAGCAGGCCGCGCTCGCCGACGCACTGCGGGAACTCGCTGACGCGCTCGGCTGAGTTGGGCCGGCGCGCCGCGTCGATCATCGGTCAACCGCGGCGCGCCGCCTGCTCCAGCTGGGCCAACAGCCCGGCGAACCGGGCCGCCCCGCCCAGCGGGGAGGCCCAGCCCTCGCTCACCTCGACCAGTCTGGTCTCCGGCTGCTCCAGCCAGTCGAGCACCCGGTCGGTCTCCTCGGCGGTGGCTGCCCCGGCCGGGCCGGGAGCGACCGTCTCGGCGGTGGCGTGGACCGCCGCGAGCACCTCCCGCGGGGGGATGCCCGGGCGGGCGTAGCCGGCGCCGGCGAGCCGGCCGTGCCGGACCACCACCAGCTCCCAGCCGTCGCCGGCCGGCCGGGCGGCGCACAGCTCGCCGATCCGGATCAGCCCGGCGCGTCGCTGCTGCCGGATACAGCTGCGCAGCAGCGCGGTCAGCCGTGCCCGGACCTGCGCCGCGGTCTCGTAACGGGACTGCTCGGCGAGGCTGGTGAGCCGGCGGCGCAGGGCTGTGACCAGCTGGCCCGGATCACCGACGAAGGCGTCCCGGACCGGCGCCACGACCTGGGCGGCGTACTCAGGAGGGCTTACCGCGAGTTGGCAAGGGGCCGGGCAGCGGCCCAGCTCCGCCAGCGCGCACGCGGTGGACGGGCGGCGCGGTGACAGCCGGGCGGTGCACTGGCGCAGCGGCACCGCGTCATACACCGCGGTGGCCACGGTCTCCGCCGCCCGGCGGGTCCGGTACGGCCCCAGGTAGGTGGCGCGGTCGGCGGCGACCGTGCGAACCATCGACAGTCGCGGGTACGCCTCGTCGGTGAGCTTGAGCCACCAGACCCGGCCCGGGTCGCGGGAACGCCGATTGTAGGGCGGGCGGTGGGCCTCGATCAGCCGAAGCTCGCGTACCTGCGCCTCTAGCGCGTGAGCGCACTCGACCGCCTCCACCCGGTCCGCCGCGCCGAGCATCTCCCGGATCCGGCCGCGACGCTCGGCGGCGGTGAAGTAGCTACGCACCCGGGTCTGGATGTCGCCGGAGGTGCCGACGTAGAGGACTTTGTGGTCGGCGCCCCGGAAGAGGTAGACACCTGGACGGTGGGGTAGCCCCTCGGCGAGCGAACGTTTGCGCCGCTGCACCGGATGCACCGCCTTGACGAACTCCACCGTGTCCCGCAGCGTGTAGACGCCGTGCCCGGCGAGTCGTCCGATCAGGGCGTGCAGCACTTCGACGGTGGCTAGGGCATCGTCGAACGCTCGGTGACGAGGCTGTACCGAGGTGCCGAAGTGCCTGGCCAGCGTCGCGAGCTTCCGGTCGGGGACCTCGTCGGCGTGCAGGACTCGACGCGCCAGCGCCGCGGTGTCCACCACCACCGGCGCTGGCCAGCGGTAGTCGTGGGCGCGGCAGGCGGCCTTGAGGAAGCCCACATCATAGGGCGCGTTGTGGGCGACGAAGACCGATCCGGCCAGGAGCTCGAGCAGGCTCGGCAGCACCGCGGGCAGGGGCGGAGCGCCCCGCAGGGCCTGGGGTGTGAGACCGGTGAGCGCGGTGATCATCGGCGGTAGCCCGGTGCCGGGGTCGACCAGGGTGTTGAGCTGACCCAGCTGTGCTCCGCCGCGGACCTTTACCGCACCCACCTCCACGATCCCGCCGCCGTCGGGTGCGCCGCCGGTCGTCTCCAGGTCGACCACGGTGAAGGTGACCTCATGAAGTTCGATCTGGAGCGGGTCGGTGGCGGTGTCGGTGAGCCCGGGGAAGAGCGCGGGTTGCCAGCTGTGGCCGCCGCGCCCGGCCTCAGCCGGCACGAGGGCCGCCCGGCGCTGGCACCTGGTCCGGGCCCAGGCAGTGGTAGCAGGTGCGCATGCCGGGGATGCTAACCGCACCCTCCGACAGCCGGGCAGGTCACGGTGGCGGTCGGCGGGCCTCTAGCATTTGCCGGGGAGGTGGATGCATTGTCGAATCTCGGCGAGGACGACCAGCCGGTGGTGGTGGTCGGGCTGATGGGTTCCGGGAAGACTACAGTGGGCAGTCGGGTGGCGGCCGCGCTGCGTCGGCCGTTCCGGGACAGCGATGCCGACCTTCTGGAGTGGTTTGGTGACTCCGCCGCGGAGCAGTACGCCACCCTGGGGCAACCTGCCCTGCACTCGCGGGAGGCGGCGCATCTGCGGGATGCCCTCGCCGCCGCACCCCCACCGGTGGTGGCGGCTGCCGCCAGCGTGGTGGACGATGCCGCCTGCCGCGCGGCGCTCGCCGACGCGTTCGTGGTGTGGTTGTATGCCCCGCCGGAGGTGCTCGCCGAGCGGATGGACCCGCGGGACCACCGGCCGCGCTATGACGCCGACCCGCTGGTGATGCTGCGTCGCCAGCACCAACAGCGGGAATCGCGGTTCCGCGAGGTCGCGGACCTGGTCGTCGACGTGGCCGCGCAGACGCCGTCCGAGACGATCGAGACGGTGCTGGCGGCGGTTACCGGTTCGGCTGGGGAGGTGTCGGGGAGTTCGGCGGCGGCGGAGGAGGCGGATGGCCGGAGGTGAGCCGGTCGAGCAGCACCGCGCCGGCGGTCGCCAGTACTCCGACGTTGAACAACTGCTGCAGGATCACCAACCCGCGACCCCACTGCCCGCTGGCGTGGACATCGCCGTAGCCGACAGTGGTGAGGGTGCTGACGGCGAAGTAGAGCGCGTCGGTCTTGGTATCCAGCCGGGTGAACTGTCCGGGCATGCCGACCGCGAGCTGGAAGTCCAGGAAGGCGAAGAGCACCACCCCGGCCCAGAGCGCCACCAGGAGGTTCGCGGGCCGGCTGCCCGCCGCGTTGCGGAGTAGCCGGACCACCGACCGGGATATCAGGACCGCCAATACCAGGATCGCCAGCACCGAGAGTGCGGAGCGGACAACTCGCCAGAACGCATCGATGCCGGGTTCGACCGGCACCAGGTAGTAGATCCCGGTCAGTAGGGCACATGCCGCCAGCGCCCGGGCTATCTCCCGGCCGGCCCGCTGTGCACCTCGTGGCGTCATACCCGAATTGTCGGATATTGGCCACGGCTGCGGCAGCGAAAGTCGCCCGACGGTGGCAGCATGGCGGTGGGACAACGTCACGGTGATCGCAGCCGGCCGAGCCAGGGGAGGAGCGACCCATGGAGGGACCGACCGGCGTGGTCTTCCCAGTCAGCCGCGCGGACGGTGCCCGGAGCACTACGGCGGTGGGGCGGGCGGTGGTCGCTGGTGCGCTGCGCCGGGTGGACCCGGTCGGCGCACGCGCGGCGGAGCAGGAGACCAACTGGCGCAGCGGCTACCTGACGCACTTTCGGCGACTGGTCGAGGCCGGGGTCGATGACCCGTCGGCGGCCCGCCAGATCGCCCGCGACGGGCTGGCCACACTGCACCAGCAGCTCCGGGTCCGCCCCACGGACCAGCCGGCCGCGGCGCCGGAGCCGCCGCTGGCTGAGGCCTTCGCCGGCGGCTGGCCGGTAACCGAGCCGCTGACCACCCAGGTGGTGACCGGTCCGCGCGCGGTCGAACCGGAGCTGTCGGTGCCGTACCGGGGCGAGCGGCTGCGCGGCGCCGGGCTGCAGCGCCAATTGGACGACTGGGTCGAGCGCGGCATCATCGAACCCTCCTGTGCCGAGGCGGTACGCGCGGTGGCCGCCAACCCGGACTGGCTCGACCTGTCTGACCTGACGGTAGCGGTGCTCGGTGCCGGCGCCGAGATGGGGCCGGTCCACGCCCTGCTGCGATGGGGCGGCCGGATCGCGGCGGTCGACCTGCCGCGGCCGGAGATCTGGTCCCGGCTGCTGCCGCTGGCCGGCCGCTACGCGGGAGAACTACGGATCCCAGTGCGAGGCGACGGCGAGCTGACCCGCCGGGCCGGCGCCAACCTGATCCACGACGCGCCCGCGGTAGCGCAGTGGCTGGGTGAGCAGCCTGGCCGGTTGGTGCTCGGCAACTACGCGTACGCCGATGGCGGCACCCATGTCCGGGTCGCGGCCGCCGCGGACGCGGTGGCGGTCCAGCTTCGTGAGCAGCGTCCGGAGACGGCGTTGGCGTTCCTGGCGACGCCCACCGATGTCTACGCGGTGCCCGACGAGGTGGTCGCCCACTCGGCCGCCGCGTACGCCCACCGGGCGGTCTGGAGCCGGCCGGTGCGGTGGCTATCCGCCGGCCGGTTGCTGCGCCGCAACTACCCGCCCGGGGCGGACCCGGGCATCTTCGACTGTCTGGTGCCGCAACAGGGGCCGAACTACGCCCTCGCGAAGCGGGTGCAGCGGTGGCGGGCCACAGAGGCGCGCAGTAACGGCGCCACCGTCAGCCTCACCGTGGCGCCGATGACCCGGACCCGCTCGGTGGTGAAGAACCGGGCGCTCGCCGCCGCCTACGCAGGGGTGCACGCATTTGGGGTCGAGGTGTTCGATCCGGCGACGAGCAACACGCTGATGGCCGCGCTGCTCGTGCACGACCTGCGGAACCCCGCCCCGCCGAAGCGGCATCCGTGGCAGGAGGAGGCGGCGGCCGCGGCCCACGGTGGGGTCTGGCGGGTCAGCTACGCACCACGCAGCGCGCTCGGCCTCGCCGCCGTGGTGGGTCTCACCGGCGCCCGCTCCTGACCTAGCCGCCTCTGCTTTGTGGCCGCCTCCGCTTCGTGGCCGCCTCCGCTTCGTGGCCTCCTCCGTTCGTGCGAGTCGGTCGTCGCTGACCGGTCAGGGCCTGCCAGGCGGACGCTTGATCGTGCTCACCAGCGGATCTCGCCGCTACCGTTGCGCTACACAGTGTGACACTATCGGGGGTTGGCGGGGGGAGGATCATCATGTCGTCTACCGACCGCCAGCTCACCGGGGTTCCCGAGCCGGGCAGCGGCGAGCTGAGCGATGGGGCGGCCAGGGCCGACGCGGCTGGCAAGGACCGGATTCGCAGCGGCGTCGGCGCTAGCGAGATGGCCGACAGCCGAGCCGCCGGCCAGGCAGCGGCGGCTGCGGCGGTCGGCGGACTCGGTGCCGAGCCGCCGGCCCTGGTCATGGTCTACGGTTCGGTCCGTTACGAGTTGCCAGAGCTGCTGGCCGGGGTACGCGACGTGACCGGAGACGCGCCGCTGGTCGGCGCCACCACCAGTGGCGCAATCCATGACGGCGGCTTGACCCGACCTGGCCGGGGCGTGGCGGTGCTGGCGTTGTCCGCGGGCCCTTACCATTTCGGGGTGGGTTCGGTGGTCGGACTCTCCCGCGACAGCGAGGCGGCTGGCCGGGCACTGGCCCGCTCCGCGCGCCGCGCCGCCGGGGACGAACCGTCGCCGCACTCGGCGATCCTCGTGCTCGCCGACGGCCTGCGCGGCGATCAGCAAGCGTTGGTCGCCGGCTTGTACAAGGTGGCGGGCGCGGCGGTCCCGGTCATCGGGGGGGCGGCCGCCGACGACGGGCTGGTCGAACGGACCCTGGTCTTCGACGGTGACCGGGTCCTCGAGGACGCAGCGGTGGCGGTCTGGATCAACGCGCCGTGGCAGCTGACCGTCTCGGTCGGGCACGGTTGGCGTCCACTCGGCCTGCCGTTGCTGGTGACCCAGGTCGACGGCCGAGCGGTCCAGGAGATCGGCGGCCGGCCGGCGGTCGCTGTGGTTCGGGAGCAGCTCGACGATCCCCGCTGGGGTCTGCGGCCGGGCTGGCTGCACGGCCCGGGCCCACAGCCGGCGCACGCATTCGGGCTGCTGCAGCCAGACGGGTCGTTGGTGGTGCGGTCGGTCTATCTGGACTCGGCCGGAGAGCTGCGCACGCTGGTGCCGGTGCCGCTGTTCACGCCGGTGCAGGTGGTCGGGACCACCCCGGCCGACCTGCTCTCGGTGGTGTCGCCGGTGGTAATCGGAGCGATGGCGGAGCGCGAGCCGACGGTGCTGCTGGCATTCAGCTGCCTGTCGCGGCTGGAGCTGTTGTTGGGAGACCCCAGCGCCGAAGCGGTGGCGGTGCAGCGCGCGGCGAGCGGCGCCACCACCTTCGGGTTCTATACATACGGCGAGTTCGCGCGGACCACCGGAGTGGCCGGCTACCACAACGCCACGCTCGCCACGATCGCGTTGTAGGTGGGGTCAGAGTGTCGGTAGACGTACATGAACAGTTGGCGGTGGCGACCGCCGCCGCGCACACCGCGTACCGGGACACCAGCCGGCTGATCCGACTGTTGTCGGTGCTGGGTGAACAGGCGGACCCAGAACACCTGCTGGAGAAGACGCTCTCCGCGGTCTCTGAGGTGTTCCGGGCCGACGTGGTGGTGCTCGCGCGGCTCGCGGAGCCCGCCGACCCGGCCTCACCGCCAGCGCAATCCGCGGTTGACCCGGACCGGCGGGCCGAGCGGCTGGTCGTGACCGGGGCCTGCGGATTGCCGGAGGAACATCCGGTGCTCTGGGAGGGGTGGCCGGTGACGCCGCCCGCCGCCGAGGCGTTGCAGACCCGTGAGGTGGTCAACCGCAGCGGGTGCGCGCTCACCGACCTGCCGAGCTGGATGGCCACCCTGAAGATCCGCGCGGGGGCCTGGATTCCACTCTCCCGTGAGCCGGCCGGCGACGACCTGCTGGTCCTGTTGCGGCGTGATGCGGAGCCGTTCACCGGTTCCGATCTGCAGATACTGCGTTCGGTCGCGGCCCGGTTGCAGGACGCCGTGGAGCAGCGGGAGCGGAGCTTGGTGATCGAGCGGTTGGCCCGGTACGGTCATCGGCTCGCCCGTCATCTGGACCTGATGCCGTTGCTGGACGAGGCGGTGGAGCAGTTGCGCCAGTTGACCGGCGCCGAGCGGACGTGGGCGGTAACGATCGAGGACGGCCAAGGGTGGTTGCGCGCTCACCGAGGCCTCTCCGACTCGGAGCTTGCGCTGTGGTCGCAGCCGGCCGCCGCCGCCGACGTGTGGCACCCCTACCCACTGGTCGGCGCCGGCGAGGAGGCAGCTCACGAACAGTTGCTGCCGCGGACCTCCTCCACCAGCCTGCGGGTGCCGGTCGTTCGCGACGGCGTACTCACCGCGGTGCTCTACGCGCAGCGGGCCCGGCAGCACCCGTTCGCTGCCGATGCCCGGGAGGTCGCGGCGATCTTCGCGAACTACCTGGCGGTGGCCATGGTCAACGCCGACCTTTACCGGACGCTGCAGCTCCGCGCGACCCACGATCCGCTCACCGGATTGGCCAACCGGGTGCTGGTCGGCCAACACCTGGATGAGCGGCTGCGCCCGGAGCGCACCGACCGGGTCGGGCTGCTCTTCTGCGATCTTGACCGGTTCAAAGCGGTCAACGATTTCTACGGCCATGAGGCCGGCGACGAGCTGCTGCAACAGGTCGGCGAGCGGCTGCAGCGCAGCGTCCGACCCGGCGACCTGTTGGCCCGGTTCGGCGGTGACGAGTTCGTGGTGGTGCTCGACGCGGTGACCGATCTGGACGAGGTTGCTCGGGTGGGCCGGCGGGTCAGCCGCGCGCTGGAGCGGGAGTTCCCGGTGCAGGGGGAGCGGGTGCCGGTGTCGCTCAGCGTCGGTGGGGTGCTCGGGGTGCCGGGCGAGACCACCGCCAGCGTCATGCTCCGGAACGCCGACGCCGCGATGTATGTGGCGAAGGAGCGCGGGCTCGGCGCGGTCGAGGTCTTCGACGAGGCCGCCTCCCATCGGGCGTTGGACCGCCTCGACCTGCGCGCCGAGCTGGGGCACGCACTGGAGCGCGGCGAGTTGACCGTGCATTACCAGCCAATCGTCGGCCTGGGCACCGGGCAGGTGGTGGCGTTCGAGGCGCTGCTGCGGTGGCAGCATCCGCGGCACGGCAACGTGCCGCCCGACGTCTTCGTTCCGATGGCCGAAGACACCGGAGCGATCGTGCCGATCGGTAAGTGGGCTACCCGGCAAGCGTGCGAGCAGTTGGCCGCTTGGCGCGGCCTGCCCGGCGGGTCGCAGCTAGCGATCAGCGTCAACACCACCGCGGAGCAGCTACGCGACCCCGCGTCCACCCATGACCTGCTGGCCACCGTCCGGGCAGCCGGGTTGACCCCGGGCGACCTGTGGTTGGAGATCACCGAGTACGGCACGGTGTGCCAGGAGGTCGCCGACCGAGCCATAGGTCTGCACTCAGCGGGGGTCAGGTTCGCGCTGGACGACTTCGGCACGGCGTACTCCAACCTCAGCCACCTGCAGCGATTCCCGATCGAACTGGTAAAGATCGATCTGTGTTTCGTCCACGGCATGACCGTCAAAGACAAGGACCACAGTATCGTCCGAGCGATCCTGGCGATCGCCGATTCGATGCGGCTAGCGGCGGTTGCGGAGGGGATCGAGACCCCCCGGCAGCTGGCGGCGTTACGGGCGTTGGGCTGCCCGCTGGGGCAGGGCTATCTGCTGGCACCGCCGATGACGGCGGCCGAAGCGACCGACTATCTCCTCCGCAACGGCGGGGTGGACCAGACCGCCGTGGAGCTGAACGTGGTCCCGGCAGCCCGGGTCGCACCCGACCCGGCGGCCTGACTAGGGGTTACCCGACCTCTTCCTTGAACAGCTCCTCGCGGAGCCGGTCGAGCGAGGCGCGCAACAACCGGGAGACGTGCATCTGGGACACCCCGGTGGAGTCGGCGATCTGCGACTGGGTCATGTTGCCGTAGAAGCGCATGGTCAGGATCCGCTGCTCCCGCTCGGGAAGCTTGCCGATCAGCACCGGCAGCGCCGCTCGGTTCTCGACCGCTTCCAGGTCCGGGTCGTCGGAACCGACCATGTCGGCGAGGGTGACCCCCTCGTCCTCACCCACCGGAGTGGAGAGCGGCACGGACTGGTACGCCTGCGCCGCCTCGATCGCCCCGAGCACCTCTTCGGTGCTGGTCTGTAGGTGTTCGGCGAGCTCGGCCACGCTGGGCGAGTGCCCGAGCCGCTGGGCGAGTTCGTCGCGGGCGCCGTTGAGCGCGAGCCGCATCTCTTTGTGCCGGCGAGGCACGCTCATCGACCAGGTCCGATCGCGGAAGTGGCGGCGCAGCTCGCCCAGGATGGTCGGCTTCGCGTAGGCGACGAATTCGCGACCCCGATGCGGGTTGTAGCCATCGACTGCTTTCAGTAGGCCGACCATCGCCACCTGGTACAGGTCGTCGAACGGCTCACCGCGATGGGTGAATCGGCGGGCCAGGGCGTGGGCCAACGGGGTGCCGGCGGTTACCACCCGGTCCCGGAGCTGGTCGCGCTCCCGGACGCCGGTCGGCAGCTGGCTCATGGTGTCCAGCAGGAAGGCGAGCAGCTCGTCCGAGGTCGACTCGTCGTCGCTCTGCCAATGCCCGGCGGACTCGTAGACGCCGAGTCGTTTGGCCACACCCGCGGTCTCCATCACCTGCAGGACCATCCCGGTGGCGCCGGTGACTCGTAGCCGGCGGCCCTGGGGTTCAGCCTTACCGCAGATCTGTAGCAGGATGCCTACGGCGGTGCAGTCCAGGAAGTGCACCTCGGAGACGTCGACGACCAGGTCCAGGTTGGGGCCGGCGAGCGCCGCCTCAAGGGCTTCCTGCAGCGCGGGCGCTGATGCCAGGTCAACCTCGCCCTGGAGGACGAAGCGTAGTTCTGATTCAGTTTGCCAGGTATCTATATTTAGCGGGTCCATGGTCGCCCCCGTCTCGAAGCGTAGGCAGCGGACCTCGTTGTGACTGATGAGGTCGGAGTCTTCTCCGTAGCCTGTTTATCCACTCCGGGGGTCGGTTAAACCTCCCGGGGCCCGCCGAATTCGGCGCCGATGGTGTCGGAGTCCTGCCCCTGGTGCCGGCTTCGTCCCGATCGTCCGCCAATATTCAACGTCGCCCACACCACTTTACCCCCGGCCGCTGGCTGGCTGCCCCAGGAGGTGGCGACCGAGCCGACGATGAGCAGACCCCGTCCGTGATCGTCACTACTGGTAGGGGTGCGGAGCCGGGCCATCCGGGAGCTGCGGTCCTGCACCGAGATCCGCAGTGACCGGTCGCGCAGGGTCAGCCGAAGGTCCAGCATCGTGCCGGCGTGCCGAACCGCGTTGGTGACCAGCTCCGACGCGATGATCTCGGTGGCGATGACGCAGTCGGGGACCCCCCACTCCGCGCAGGCGTCGGCTGCGAGCTCCCGTGCCTCGCGGGGGGCGTTGACAGTCGACTCGAGCCGGCGATGCACCCGATGTGGTACGGGTGCCAGAGCGGCCGCGGCCAGTGCGTCGTCGAAGGTGGGGTAGAGGGGGTGGCCGGAGCCGTCGCTGCTGGCCTGTAACACCCTGGCGACCGCCGGGTCGGCGCCGCACAGCAGCAGCTCGGTACCGGGCCAGTGGGTCGCTTCGGTCGCCAGCTGCGGCAGTAGCCGGGCGATCAACTCGTCCGCGGCCTGGACCGCGCTCAGGTCGACGATCGCCGAGGTCGGCTCTGCTACCAGCGCCTCCGAGACCGCAGCGCGGACGTACGGGCCGCTGCCGGCGGTGAGATCACCCGTGAGCCGGATGACTGCGATCGGGAACCGCCGGTCGAGCTGGTAGGTAAGTTGCGTCATAGGTGAGGACTTCAATCATCTGCGCATAGTGGCCGAACACCGACTTGTGCTCTGCCCCCTACCCGGTCAACGGGCACCTCAACCAACCCGCCCGGACACTTCTGTATCGTCGCCCGACCTTACCCGGTAGCTACTCGAAGAGCGACCGGCGCGTGCCCGGTTCTTCCCGGTGCCGGGCACGCCGCCGCAGTTGTATGACGATCAGGTCTACGACCGCCACTACGGCCAACGCCACCAGTAGCCAACCGAGCACCGGCGCGTCGAGCCGGAACGACACGAACGCGAGCACAGCGCAGCTGACCAAGCCGAACAAAGCGAACGCCAGCCGGAGGTTGAGGGCGCTGTACGCGTGCCCCACGGTGCCCTGGGCAGCGCGGCGTTGGGATCGCATGCCCGGTGGGCTACCCGCGGGCGGGCCCGACCTAACTGGTTGGCTCGGCGTAATCGTAGAGCCGCTCCCGCAGGTCGGTCAGGATCCGGCTGAGTAGCCGCGAGACGTGCATCTGTGAGATGCCGATCTGGCGCGCGATCTGGTCCTGCGTGAGGTTGCCGAAGAACCGCATGTGCAGGATACGCTGCTGCCGCTCCGAGAGGGTGGCTACCGCTGGCGCGACCGCCATCCGCAGCTCGGCGCGGCTCAGCTCGACATCCTCCGCACCCAGCAGTTCACCCAGGGTGGCGGTGGGCTCGTCGCCGCCGGGAGTGGCCGGAGCATCCAGCGAAATGGTGGTGTACGCACCAGAGACCCGTAGCCCATCGCGGATCTCAGCCTCGGAGACCTCGAGTTCGGCGGCGAGTTCGCCGATCGTCGGAGTCCGGCCCTGTCGCTGTGACAGCGTCTCGGTCGCCTGCGCGACCGCCCGGCGTAGCTCCTGCAAGCGGCGGGGCACGTGCAGATCCCAGGTCTGGTCCCGGAAGTAGCGCTTCACCTCGCCGACGATCGTCGGCACCGCGAAGGCGGGAAAGTCGGTGCCGCGGTCGACGTCGAACCGGTCCACCGCTTTGATCAGTCCGACCGTGGCGGTCTGCAGCAGATCGGCGAGCGGCTCGCCGCGGCCGGCGAAGCGGTGGGCGAGATCGGTCGCGAGCGGCAGCCACGCCACGATGGCCTGGTCCCGCACCGCTGGGCGGGACGGGTGGTGCATGGGGAGCGCTGCCAACTGATGGAGCGCCTCGTGCGGATTACCAACGGCGGTGGTCCGTGCCCGTGCCGCGGTCATGGTCATGACGCCCTCCCCCGGTCGTGGACGTAGTCCATGCGCCGAGTTATCGTATCCGACCAGCTGATTGGCTTACCCCCCAAACGGGGGACTAAGCCGAGGTCATCCTGGGGTACTTCCAACGTCGCCCGATCGGTGGTTACCCGCGGGTAGGGGTGGGCGGGTAGGTTACCGACATGCCTGAACACAACGACCCGACATCGACCAACCGAGTAGCGATCGTCACCGGTGGTGCCCGGGGCATCGGGGCCGCGACCGCGCGGCGACTCGCCGCCGATGGGCTCGCCGTGGCGGTGGTGGACCTGGACGAGGAGGCGGCGCGGGCGAGCGCCGACCAGCTCGTCGCCGCGGGTGGCCGGGCGGTGGGCCTCGGCGCCGACGTCAGCGATGCCGAGGCGGTCGCGGCCGCCACCGACCGGGTCGTCGCCGAGCTCGGGGCACCCACCGTGCTCGTGAACAACGCCGGGGTGACCCGCGACAACCTGCTGTTCAAGATGGCGGACGAGGACTGGGACACGGTGATGCGGGTGCACCTGCGGGGCGCCTTCCTGTTCACCCGCGCCGTTCAGTCCCACATGGTGGCCGCGACGTGGGGTCGGGTGGTCAACCTGTCCAGCCGGTCGGCGCAGGGCAACCGGGGCCAGGCGAATTACGCGGCGGCCAAGGCCGGGTTGCAGGGCTTCACTAAGACGCTGGCGATCGAGCTGGGGCCGTTCGGGATAACCGCGAACGCGGTGGCGCCAGGGTTCATCGTCACCGAGATGACCAAGCAGACCGCCGAGCGGGTGGGGGTCGACTTCGACGACTTCCAGCAACGGGCCGCCGAGCAGACTCCGGTTCGCCGGGTGGGTCGTCCGGAGGACGTGGCGCATACGGTGTCGTTCCTGGCTAGCGCCGAAGCCGGATTCGTGACCGGCCAGGTGATCTACGTTGCGGGCGGACCCTGTGACTGAGCCGGGGAGCGGGTCTGACCGGGTCGCGCGGGCCGGGATCATCACCGCCGCCAGCCGCGGCATCGGCCAGGCGATCGCCGCGGCGCTGATCGCCCGCGGCGACCGGGTGGTGATCACCGGGCGGGATCCGCAGCGGCTGGCAGCGGCCGTCGCCGAGCTCGGTTCACCGGAGCAGGTCATCGGGGTGCCCGGCAAGGCCCACGACGATGAGCACCAGCAGCGGGCGGTCACCGCGGCACTGACCACCTTTGGCCGGATCGACTACCTGGTCAACAACGTCGGTGCCAATCCGGTCTTCGCGCCGTTGCTGGAGGTGCCGACCGAGGCGATCCGCAAGATCATGGAGATCAACCTGATCTCGGCGTTGGCGTGGACCAGACGGGTGCACCAGGCCTGGCAGGGCGAGCACGGTGGGTCGGTGGTGAACGTCGCCTCGGTCGCCGGCTTGGCGCCTGCGGCGGGGATCGGGGCGTACGGCATCAGTAAGGCGGCGCTGCTACACCTGACCCGGCAGCTAGCGCTGGAGTTGGCGCCGACGGTGCGGGTCAACGCGGTCGCGCCGGCAGTGGTGAAGACCCGGTTCGCCGAGGCGCTGTACAGCGGGCGGGAGGAAGAGGCCGGTGCGGCCTATCCGCTCGGCCGGTTGGGGGAACCCACCGATGTCGCGGCGGCGGTTGCGTATCTCCTCTCCGACGAAGCCGCCTGGGTGACCGGGCAGACGATGGTGCTCGATGGTGGGGCGGGGCTGGCGGGCCGACTCGGCTGACCCGGCAGAATAAGCTGGCATGAAGGCTTTCACGGTCACGGCGCCCGGTTCGTACGGGTTGGTGGAGTCAGCAGTGCCGATGCCAGGCCCCGGTGAGCTGCTCGTCGCCCCGGCCGCGGTCGGCATCTGCGGCTCTGATCTGGAGCTGCTCGACGGCCGCCGGCCGGCCCCCTACGTGCGTTATCCGGTGGTGCCGGGCCACGAGTGGTCGGGCACCGTCGTGTCGGTGGGCCCCGGGGTGACCGGCTTCGAACCGGGCACCCCGCTGGTGGCCGAGGGCGTGCGCGGCTGCGCCACCTGTCCACGCTGCCGGGAGGGGCGGGGAAACCTGTGCGCCGGCCCGTACGCCGAGACCGGCTTCACCCACCCGGGCGCGCTCGCCGAACGGCTGGTGGTGCCGGCGGCGTTGGCGTACCGGCTGCCTTCCGACCGGCCGCTGGCGCCGGCGGCCCTGCTGGAGCCAGCCGGCTGTGTCGCCAGCGGCCTCCTCGAACTGGGAGTTCCAGCCGCCGGTTCCCGGATCGCGGTGGTGGGGGACGGGCCACTCGGGCTGCTGGCGGTGATGTTGAGCGCGCTGAGCTCGCCGCAGCGGCTCACCCTGGTGGGGAGACGCCCAGAGCGGATCCGGTACGCCGCCACCTGCGGGGCCACCGACGCCACCAACGATCCCGACGCTGCTGGGCTGGCCAGCAGCTTCGATCTGGTGATTGAGGCGAGTAACGCGGCCGCGGGTGCGGTCACCGCGCTCCGGCTGGCGCGCCGCGGCGGTAGTGTGCTGCTGCTCGGTATCTCCGGAGCGGCAGCGCCCGCGGTCGACCCGGACCTGATCAGCCTCGGCCAGCTGCGGGTGCAGGGCGCGTTCGCCGCCTCGGCCGCGGCATGGCGGTGGATGGTTTCGCTCTACAGCGCCGGGCTGTTCGATCCCTCGCCGCTGATCACCCATCAGTTCCCGCTCACCGAGGTAAAGCAGGGTCTGGCGGTGCTCGCCGACCGGGGCAGTGGCGCGCTGAAGGTCTTGATTCAGCCGGAGCCGGAGCTGGCGTGACCGGGGTGCTCCAAGCTGACGGGCTGGCGCTGGCGTGCGAACGCTTCGGCGACGGCCTCGGGGGCTGGCTAGGGCAGCCAGCGAACACGGTCACCAGCTTCGCCTTCGTCATCGCCGGGGCGGCGATCATGCTCGGCCGTCGAGGTCACGGCCTCGGCTACCGGGCCGGGTACGCGGCGCTCGTCGCCGCCGTCGGGGTCGGGTCGGTGATCCAACACGGCCCGCACCCGCCCTGGCAGGCGTACGCACACGACGCGCCGCTCGCCGCAGTGCTCGCCTTCGTCGCCGCCGACGCCGCCGCTGATCTGACCGGGCGGCGGTGGGTGTCGTGGGCCTGGCTGCCGGTACCGCTGGCGATGGTGCCGGTGGTGGCGGCTGGTTCCCAAGCCTCGATCGCTGTCCAGGCAGCGCTAGCGGTGGCCGCGATCGGGCTGGGGTTGTGGCGGGCATGGCGGCGGCCCCGGTTGCGCCGGACCATCGGCGTCGCGCTGCTGCTGCTCGCGACCGGTTCCTTGATCGGGACGGTGAGTGAGCGGACGGCCCTGTGCCAGCCCGACAGTCTGCTGCAGGGTCACGCCGCCTGGCACCTGCTGGCGGCGGCCGCGTTGTGGTGGCTGGCCCCGGTGGTCGGCGCGCGCGGTGCCGAGCCGGAGCGATAGCTCCTGGGCGCCTTGGCGCACCAGCTCACTCAGTTCGGTGCGGCGCGCGGCAGACCATCGGGGAGTTGGCACCGAGATGCTCAACCCGGCGACCACCGCACCGGTGTGGTCGGTGACCGGGGCGGCGACGCAGCCGACCGATTCGTTGGCCTCGCAGTCGTCCAGCGCGATCCCGTCGGCGCGCACGGTGCGCAGCGCCGCGTGCAACGTCGGCAGGTCCCGGATGCTGCGTTCAGTCAGCCCGGGTAGCGGCTGCCCGGCCGGGTAGCGCTCGGCGACCGCCGCCTCGGGCAGCGCCGCCAGGAGCACCTTGCCGACCGCGGTGCAGTGGGCGGGCAGCCGCCGACCGACTGCGGAGACCATCCGTACCGGGTGTGCGCTGTCTTGCTTGGCGATGTAAACCACCTCGATGCCTTCGAGGACCGCTACGTGCGCGGTTTCACCACACTCGGCAGCGACCCGCCGGGCGGCACTGCCCGCTTCGGTGGTCAGGTCGAGGCCGGCCGCGGCGTGCCCGCCCAGGTGGCACAGCCGGCCGCCGAGCCGGTAGCGCAGCGGGTTGCTGGCCTCGGTGACCAGGTAGCCGCGGGCGCTGAGCGTGTGCAGCAGCTCGTGCACGGTGGTGCGCGGCAGCCCGAGCCGGGCGGCGATCTCGGGCGCGGCGAGGGCGGGCTGCTCGCCCAGCAGCTCCAAGATGTCCAACGCCCGGCTCACCGCGGGCACCGCACGGCTCACCGGGGTGATGCTACGCGCCGTTGACCAGCGTCACCGCCGCGACTACCCTGCCTCGTACGAACTTCCGTACGTTGTTCGAGATTTCGGAGCCTGGCATGACGACATCGGCTATAGACGCGCTGTTGACAGACCTCGACCTGCCCGCCACCGACGCCCATGCACTGCCAGCGTCCCCACTCCGGTTCCCCGACGGCGCTGCGTACCGGGTGGAGATCCCCAGCGTGGAGGGGCCACGCTGCCTGGAGACGGTGCTGGCCGAGGCGCGGCGCTACGAGGTGCCGGTGACCCGGGTCTCGCAGGGGACCGGCGTGGGGCTGCTCACCGACGCTGAGATCAGCGAGATGGTCGCGATGGCTGCCGCCGCCGGTGTGGAGCTGTGTCTCTTCGCCCGGCCGAGCGCCGGCTGGGACACCTCGGCGATGGCGGTCGCGCCGGCCGGGGGAGGGCTTGCCGCCTGCGTCCGCGGCGCGGACCAGCTCGCCGCGGCGGTCGACGAGATCCGTCGGGCCGCCGAACTCGGCGTCCGCAGCGTCCTCATCGCCGACCTCGGTCTGCTCAGCGTCTTCGGGCAGCTGCGTGCCGCCGGCGAGTTGCCCGCACAGATGCAGGCCAAGGTGTCGGTGATGCTGTCGGTGGCGAACCCCGCTACCGCCCGGGTGATCGCTGGCCTGGGCGCCGACACCATCAACCTGCCCACCGATCTGAGCATCGCCCAGATCGGTGCGATCCGGGCGGCGGTGCCGACCACGCTGGACGTCTATGTGGAGGCGCCCGACAACCTCGGTGGCTTCGTCCGCCACTACGAACAACCCCGGCTGGTCCGGGTCGCCGCCCCGGTCTACCTGAAGTTCGGGCTGCGTAATGCGCCTGACATCTATCCCTCGGGGAGCCACCTGGAGGCGACCGCGGTGGCGCTCTCGGCGGAACGGGTCCGTCGGGCCCGGCTGGGCCTGGATCTGCTGCGCCGCGCCGGGGTCGACGCGGACTGCTCGGTCGCCGGCGCCGACGGGCTCGCCCTGCCGGTGCCGGCGACCTGAGCCGCATCCGGTCAGGTGGTGAGTTCGTCGCGCAACTGCCATCCGTCCCGCATCAGGTTGAAGTGCACCCGGGTACGCGGCCGGGCGGCGGCTGCTTCGTAGTCGAGGCTGACCCCGAGGCCCGGGGCGGTCGGTAGGCCGAAGCAACCGTCCGCTTCGGCTACCCGGCAGGGCTGGTCGACGAGATCGTTGACCCACGGGTCAGCGAAGTCGTTGAAGTGCTCCAGCACCTTGTAGTTCGGGCAGGCGATCGCGAAGTGCACGTTGGCGGCGGTCGCCACCGGTCCGGCGACGTTGTGCGGCGCCATCAGCAGTCCGTACGAGTCGGCGTAGTTGGCGAGCTTGCGCAACCCGGTGAAGCCGCCGATATGGGTCAGGTCGGCCTGCACGATGTCGACCGTGCCGGCCTCGAACACCTCCCGGAACTCCGGCACCGTGTGTACCCGTTCACCGGTGGCGATCGGCAGCGAGGTGCCGGCCCGGACCTGTCGAAGGGCGCTGTTGTGATACGGCGGGACCGGCTCCTCGATCCACTCCGGACGATATGGCGCCATCGCGGTGGCGGCGGCGACCGCGGTGGCGGCGGTGAACCGGCCGTGCATCTCCACCATCAGCGCCACATCGGGCCCGACCGAATCTCGGACCGCGGCGATGATGTCGGTCGCCAGCGCCAGCTCCGCGCGGGTGAGTTCGGCGGTGGCGGCGCCGAACGGGTCTACCTTCAACCCCCGGTAGCCCCGGCCGACCACCTTGCTCGCCATCGCCGCGAACGACTCCGGGGTCCGCTCGCCCTGGTACCACCCGTTGGCGTAGGCCGGCACCCGGTCCCGGAACTGGCCGCCGAGTAACTTCCAGACCGGCACCCCGAGCGACTTTCCCATCAAATCGTGGCAGGCCATGTCGAGGCATGCGAGCGCGGACTGGGTGATCTCACCCGCCCGGCCGTAGTCCTCCCAGTGCGCCCGCCACGCTAGCCGCTCCACATCGAACGGATCGGTGCCGATGATGTACCGCTCGGCCAACTCGGCGAGGCACGCGCCGAGCGTCTCGGTCTTGTTGACCATGCGGGCCTCGCCGAGCCCGCGCTGGCCGTCATCGGTGATCAGCTCCACAAAGGTCAGCTCCCGCCACGGGGTGCCCACCACTACCGTCTTCATCTCGACGATCCGCACGGCTAGTGCTCCTCTCCGCTGCCTGCCCGCGCCGCCGGTCGGAGCGGGTCGATCGTGTCGGCCACCGCGAACGCCGCCCGAAGGTCGCGCGCGGTCTGGCCGAGGTGCTCGCGCATGGCGGCGCCGGCGCCCTGGGCGTCGCGCGCGCGGACCCGGTCGAGGATCGCTTCATGCTGGGCGATGACGTCGGCCACGGTGCCACCCCGGGTCAGGTGACCACGCAGACTCTGCAGCCGACTCGCCCGCAGCGGCTCCTCCATCCCCTCCATCAGGTGCGCCAGCAGTTGGTTGCCGGTCGCGGCCGCGAGCACCTCGTGGAAGCGGAGGTCAGCGGTGTTGATCGCGGCGGGGTCGAGATCCTCATCGGGTTGCCGCATGGCGGCCAGGGCCAGCTCCAGCGCAGTGATCGCGGATCGATTCGCCCGCAGCGCCGCCAGCGAGGCGATGTGCACCTCCAGCGCGTGGCGTACCTCCAGCAGATCCAGTAGCTGGCTCGGGTCCCGCCGGATGGCAGCGGCGAAGAAGTCGCCGACCGGCCGCGGATTCGGCCAGGCGACGATCGGGCGGCGGCCGCGCCGGATCTCTACCAGCCCGCGGGCCTCCAGCGTCTTCACCGCCTCGCGCACCGTCAGCCGGCTGACCCCCAGCTGCTGGGCCAGCGTGGCCTCGGACGGCAGGTCGCTGCCGGGCTCGAACTCGCCGAGGACCAGGTCGGCCAGCCGTTCGGTCGTCTGCTGGGTGAGGTTGCCAGCGCGGGGGCTCGCGGTCGTCATGGTCGGTCACCATACCAAGCTCTGGTTACTTATCTGATAGGTTACCTCGTGGCTGGGGCTATAGGGCGCCGCGATGCGGCTGAGTTATCAGATAAGTCTCGGCTTACAGCTCGTCAGGATATTCGGAGGAGGCGCGACGTGGATCAGGCAGGTGACGAAGGAGTCGACCAGGGGATCGACCCGCGCACCGGCGCGCCGGTGGGCGCCCCGGTGCCACATACCGGCCCCGCTGCGCTCGACGCGACCTGCCGGGCCGCGGCCGGGGCAGCCCCGGTCCTGGCGGCCCGACCACCGCATGACCGGGCAGCGTGGCTGCGGGCGATCGCCACCACTCTCGGCGACCATGCCGACGAACTCATCGCCCTCGCCGATGCCGAGACCGGGCTCGGCCCCACCCGGCTCACCGGCGAGCTCGCTCGCACCCGTGGCCAGCTCGAACTCTTCGCCGATGCGGTGACAGAGGGCGCGATCCTCGAGGTGGTGATCGACCCCGCCGACCCCGACGCCAAGCCGGTGCCCCGGCCAGATCTGCGGCGGATGCTGCTGCCGATCGGCCCGGTGGCGGTCTATGCGGCCAGCAACTTCCCGTTCGCGTTCTCGATCGCCGGTGGGGACACCGCCAGTGCGCTCGCGGCGGGGGCCCCGGTGGTGGTCAAGGCTCACCCCGGGCACCCAGGGCTCGCTGCCCGGTGCGGGCAGCTGATCGTCGACGCGCTCGCCGCCGCTGGAGCTCCGGCCGGCACCTTCGCCGTGGTGCACGGGTTCGCCGCCGGCGAAGCGCTGGTACAGCACCCGGCGATCGCAGCGGCCGGGTTCACCGGCTCGGTCGCCGGCGGTCGAGCCCTGTTCGACCTCGCTGCTGCCCGGCCCGATCCGATCCCGTTCTACGGCGAGTTGGGTTCGCTGAACCCGGTGGTCGTCACCGCCGGTGCGCTGGCCACCCGGGCCAACGAGATCGTCTCCGGTCTGGTCGGGTCGTTCACGCTCGGCACCGGGCAATTCTGCACCAAGCCAGGGCTGGTGTTCCTCCCCGCTGGGCACGGGCTCGCCGACCAGCTACGCGCGGCGGTCGCCGAGGTCGAGCTGGGTCCGGTGCTCAACGCGAAGATCGAACAGGGCTTCGAGCAGGCGGTTGGCGAGGTGGCGGCGGTCCCCGGGGTGCGGTCGTTGCTGCCCGAGCCGCCGGGTGAGACCGGCCCCGGTCACCGGGTCGCCGCCCGGCTGCTGGCGGTCGACGCGCCCACCCTCGTCGAACGTTCCGAGCAGCTGCTGTCCGAGTGTTTCGGGCCGGCCGCGCTGCTGGTCGAGTATGCGAACGAAGAGCAACTGCTGGCCGGCCTGGCCGTGCTGCCGGGCAGCCTGACCGCGGCCGTCCACGCCGACGCGGATGCTGAGCCGGAGCTGGTGCACACTGTGGTCGACCGGCTCAACTGGGTCGCGGGTCGGATCATTTTCGACGGCTGGCCGACCGGGGTGGCGGTCAGCTGGGCGATGCAGCACGGCGGCCCGTGGCCGGCAACCACGCACTCCGGACACACCTCGGTGGGGGTGACCGCCGTCCGCCGCTTCCAACGGCCGGTCGTCTACCAGAACACGCCGGCACAGCTGCTGCCGCTGGCGCTGCGCGACGAAAATCCGTTCGGGTTGCCGCGCCGGGTGGCTGGGGTCCTCACCCTCGGCTGACCAGCCCGGACGGTCCTCGGGGGAGCTTCGCCCGCCACCGGCTGGTAATGGATACGTCACTTGTCGATGCTTGTGGGCGGTGACCGGTGTCACTTATGGTACCGGTTACCGCCGTTACCCGGTGGTAACAACCCCCACCCCCGGAGGCAACTCGATGAGGACACTCGTACGCCGGCTGAGCGCGGTCTGCGCAGCCGCGGCCATCGCCATGGTCACAGTGGTGACCGTCGCCAGCCCGGCCGCCGCCCAGGCCGGGCCCCCGCCCGATTCGATGGCCAGCATGGGCGACTCGATCACCCGTGGGTTCAACGCCTGTGGCTTCTACGTGGACTGCACCTCCCGCTCCTTCAGCACCGGATCGAGCGCCGGCGACAGCCACTACCAGCGAATTCTTGAGATCAATCCGGCGATCAGCGGCAACAACACGAACGCCGCCCGATCCGGTGCCCGGGTGGCCGAGATGTCTGACCAGGCCCAGACCGTGGTGGCCAGCGGCGCCGAGTACGTCACGATTCTGATCGGCGCCAACGACGCCTGCACCAGCAGCGAATCCTCGATGACCCCGGTGGCCGACTTCCGCGGCCACATCGATGACGCGCTCCAGGTGCTCGCGACCGGGTTGCCGGACGCCCAGGTGATGGTCATCAGCATCCCCGACATCAAGCAGCTCTGGCAGGCCGGCCGGGGCAACCTGCTGGCCCGCAGCGCCTGGTCGCTGTTCAATATCTGCCAGTCGATGTTGGCCAACCCGACCTCGAACGCTGCCGCCGATGTCGAGCGGCGTGACCGGGTGCAGCAGCGGGTCATCGACTACAACTCGGAGCTCGAGGCGGCGTGCGCGGCGTACGGCGCGAACTGCGCCTTCGACGACAACGTCGTCTTCAACTACCCGTTCTCGCTGTCGCAGGTCTCCGGCTGGGACTACTTCCACCCGAACAACGCCGGTCAGCAGGTGCTGGCCGAGATCTCCTACGAAGCTGGCTTCAACTGGTAAACCCGACCCCACCCCGCCGCCGACCCGCGTGATCATGGACCTAGGTACATGACTGGCGCCAAATCAGGTGCCAAACCCCATGGTCAACGCGGGTCGGTGGCGGCCCGGCGGCGGCCCCGGTGCCGGGTGCCGGGTGCCGGGGCCGGGCGCCGGGGCGTTCCCAGGCCTAGGTGGCTGGTAGGAATGGGGGATGGCACAGGACAGCTCACACCCGAACCCGGAGGCCGAGGTCGTCGAGCTGTGCCGGGCGCTGATCCAGTTCGACACCAGTAACACGGGCGATCCGCAGACCAGCGCGCCCGAGCGCCCAGCCGCCGAATGGGTCGCCGCCCAACTCGCTGAGGTGGGGATCGACTCCCAGCTGCGCGAGTCGGTGCCCGGTCGGGCGAGTCTGGTGGCCCGGTTGCCGGGGACGGACCCGGAGCGGGGCGCGCTACTGGTCCACGGCCACCTGGACGTGGTGCCGGCGGACCCCGCGGAGTGGTCGGTGCCACCGTTCGCCGGCGAGGTGCACGACGGGTTCGTCTGGGGCCGGGGCGCGGTGGATATGAAGGATTTCGACGCGATGGTGCTGGCGGTGGTGCGGCACTGGGCCCGGACCGGCTACCAGCCGCCGCGTGACATCGTGCTCGCGTTCACCGCCGACGAGGAGGCGGGCGGGCGCTACGGTGCCCATTTCCTGGTCGAGCAGCATCCGGAGCTGCTGGCCGGCTGCACCGAAGCGATCGGCGAGGTCGGTGGCTACTCCTTCTCGGTGGATGGCCCGGCCGGCGCGGGCACCGATCAGCGCCTGTACCTGGTGCAGATCGCTGAGAAGGGGATCGAGTGGCTGCGGCTGACCGCCACCGGACCGCCCGGTCACGGGTCGATGTTGCACGACGACAACGCGGTGACGACGATCGCCGAGGCGGTGGCGAGACTGGGCCGGCACCGGTTTCCGGTGGAGCTGACCCCGGCCGTTACGGCGTTCCTGACCCACGCCAGCGACGCCCTCGGCGTGGAGTGGGACCGGGCTGACCCGGATGCCCTCATCGCCAAGCTCGGCTCGATCGCCCCGATCATCGGCGCGACGATCCGCAATACCGCCAACCCGACCCGGCTGCACGCCGGCTACAAAGAGAACGTCATCCCCGGCCAGGCTTGGGCCACTGTGGATGCTCGGAGTCTGCCGGGCCGGTCCGAGCAGCTGTTGGCGCAGGTGCGTGAGCTGGTCGGCCCGGAGGTGACGGTGGAGTACGTGCAGCACCAACCGGCGGTGGAGACCACCTTCGACGGCCCACTAGTCGCGGCGATGGGGGCCGCGCTGCGGGCTGAGGATCCGGCGGCGCGAGCGGTCCCCTATCTGTTGTCCGCCGGCACCGACGCCAAGGCGTTCGCCCGGTTGGGGGTGCGCTGCTTCGGTTTCGCGCCGCTGCGACTGCCGCCGGATCTCAACTTCGCCTCGCTCTTCCACGGAGTGGACGAGCGGGTGCCGGTGGAGGGGTTACAGTTCGGCGTACGGGTGCTGGACCGGTTCCTGCGGATGAGCTAGCGAAAGGTTCGAGCCGATGAGCGACGACCCAGCGGCGCTCGATGAGGCGCTGGAGCAGGTGATCCGGGCGGCCCGGGAGCATCTCGCCGCGATCCGGGCGGCCGACGGGGCGCTGGACGATGAACGCGTATGGCACAGCTACGTAGCCTTGAACAACATGTCGTACGCCTACGACCAACTGCTGCTGGACGAGTATGGGGAGGTGACTCCCTGGGATACGGAGGCGATCGAGACCGGTGGGGTGGTGCAACCGTTGACCCATCCCGGCCGCCCATTGGGTGATGGTCGCGCCGATGACCCGTACCCGGTGGTGGTTTCGGTGCGGCAACGGCGCGACTACCGGGTGCCGAGCGTGGCCGCGCTGTTGGCGACCGCTCGCCAGGCGGCGGCGCGGATGGCGATGGGCGACGGGGCGACCCCACCGGAGACGGTGGGGGAGGCGGTGCTGGAGCTGATCCGCGACGCCGACACTTCGTTGGCCGGTCTGGACGGCCCGGAGCTGGAGACCGCCGGTGGGGTGGTGGGTGTTTTCGAGCTGCCCACCCCGGTCTCCGCCAGCGACGGCGCCGGACAACTCGCCGAACTCTTCCGGGTGGAGGCCGATGCGCGGCTGGTGGCCCGACTGGATGAACGGCCAGAAACTCCGGCCGGCGGACAACCAGAGTGAGGTACGCGCCGTGGGGCAGCCGCCGCTCGCGGCCCAGCGCGGGGGCGGCCGACGCCGAGTAGTCAAGCCGCCGGGGTAGTCAGTAGGACAGCCCAGGCGCAGTGTCGGCGCGGGCCGGCCGGCGAAGCGTGACCTGCCGGGTGCCGTCGCGGAACAACTGCACCCGGGCCAGCTCCCAGCCGGCGAACTCGGCCTGCACGATCAGCTGCGCCGTCGCGGAGGTCCGGTCGACGTTCGCCGGTAGCCGCAGCGGCGCGTATTCGTAGCTCATCGCCTCATAGTGCCTAGTCGGTGCCCGAATCGCCACCCCGCCGGGGCGCCCCGGTAGCCTTTGCCCGTGCAGCTGGGACTCTTTCTCGGATATCAGACCGCGGCCAGCTCGCCGGCCCACCACCTGTCATTGACGCAGGAGGCGGAGCGGCTGGGGTACGCGGTGGCGTGGGCGGCGGAGGCGTACGGCTCGGACTCGCCAAGTATGTTGGCGTGGCTGGCCGGCCAGACCTCCCGGATCGGGCTGGGTTCGGCGGTGATGCAGATTCCCGCCCGGACCCCGGCGACGACGGCGATGACCGCCGCCACCATCGATACGCTCTCGGGGGGCCGGTTCCGGCTAGGCCTGGGGGTCAGCGGTCCGCAGGTCTCCGAGGGCTGGCATGGCGTACGGTTCGCCCACCCGCTGGCGCGGACCCGGGAGTATGTCTCGGTGGTCCGGATGGGGCTGGCCCGGCAGCGGGTGCAGTTCGACGGTGCCCACTATCAGCTGCCGTTGCCCGATGGGCCGGGTAAGGCGTTGAAGCTGGGCTTCCACCCGTTGCGGTCGGAGGTCCCGATCTATCTGGCGGCGATCGGGCCAAGGAACCTCCGGCTCGCCGGGGAGGTCGCCGATGGCTGGCTACCCATCTTCTTCTCCCCGGAACACGCTGCGGCGCAGCTGTCGGCGGTGCGGGCGGGTCAGGCAGCGGCCGGCCGGCAGGGGGTCGCCTTCGATGTGGCCCCGAGCGTGCCAGTGGTGGTCGGGGACGACGTCGAGGCCTGTGCGGAGCTGGTCCGCGGTTACGCGGCGCTCTATGTGGGGGGGATGGGTTCGCGGGAGCAGAACTTCTACCACCAGCTCGCGGTCCGGATGGGGTTCGGGGAGGCGGCGGAACGAATCCAGGAGCTGTATCTGGCGGGCAAACATCGGGAGGCTGCCGCGGCGGTGCCGTTGGCGTTTCTGGATCAGACCGCGCTACTCGGCCCGGTCGCGCGGATCGCTGACCGGTTGCAGGCGTACGCGGAGGCGGGGGTGACCACGCTGTCGGTGATTCCGTTCGCTCCGGCGGAGGGCGCGGCCGAGACCCTACGGGCGGTGGCGGCGGCCGCAGAGCGCGCCGCGATCGGCGGGTAGCCGGTGGAGCTATGGCAGGCGCTGGTCCTGGGCATCGTCGAAGGCATCACCGAGTTCCTGCCGATCTCCTCCACCGGCCATCTGGTGGTGGTCGAGAAGCTGATGGGATTGCCGGTCAACGATCCGGCGATGATCGCGTTCACCGCGGTGATCCAGTCCGGTGCGATCGCAGCGGTGTTAGTCTACTTCGCCAAGGATATTTTCCGACTCACGGTCGGTTGGGTGAAGGGGATCTTCGTCCCAGCGGCGCGGCGGGAGTTGGAGTATCGGCTCGCGTGGTACGTCATCATCGGCTCATTGCCGATCGTGCTGGCTGGCTATTTCGGGCAGGACCTGATCAAGGGATCACTGTGGAACCTGTGGACGGTCGCCGCGGGCATGATCCTCTGGAGCGGGGTGATGGCCTTCGCCGAGCACGCGGCCACGCAGGTGCGCAGTGAGCGGCAACTGAACCTGACCGACTCGTTGGTCGTCGGTGTCGCGCAGTGCCTGTCGCTGGTGCCGGGCGTCTCGCGCGCCGGCGCGACCATCACCGTGGGCCTGTTGCGGGACCTGGATCGGGTGACCGCCACCCGGCTTTCGTTCTTCCTGGGGATTCCGGCGCTGGTCGGGGCCGGGGCGCTGGAGCTGGGCGAGCTCCGGGGGAGCGAGAATGTATCGACCGCCGCGCTGCTGGTGGGTACGGTGGTCAGCTTCGTGGTGGCGTATGCATCGATCGCCTGGTTGCTGCGATTTGTCGCAAAACATACGTTGATGACCTTTGTGTGGTATCGACTTGGTTTTGCCGCGTTCATCATTATTCTGTTGCTTACCGGGACCGTCACCGCGACCTGACCCCCGCGCCTCCCCCAGCGCGTTGATCATGGACCTGGGTACATGATTGGCCGCTGATCATGTACCCAAGTCCATGATCAGCGCACCGGGGGAGGGTAGGGTTCGGCGGGTGGCGACTGTCCTCTTACTGCGGCACGGCCGTACCGCCGCCAACGCTGGCGGCGGTCTGGCGGGCCGAAGCCCCATCGAACTCGACGAGACCGGCCGTGCCCAGGCTGCGGCATTGGCCCCCCGGTTGGCCGGGGTGCCGCTGGTGACCGCGGTTACCAGCCCGTTGCCGCGCTGTCGGCAGACCGTCGCGCTGGCGGTGCCGCAGGCGCCGGTCGTCGTCGAGGAACGCCTGATCGAGTGCGGTTATGGGCAGTGGCAGGGGCGACCGCTGGCCGAGCTCGCCGAGGATCCGCTGTGGCCGGTGGTACAGCAGCACCCGGCGGCGGTGACCTTTCCCGGCCCAGAGGGGGAATCGATGGCCGCGATGTCCGCCCGGGCGGTCGCCGCGGTCCGACACTGGGACGCCCAGGTGACCCGGGAACACGGTCCACACGCGGTCTGGCTTGCGTGCAGTCACGGAGATGTGATCAAGGCGATAGTCGCCGACGCGCTCGGGCTCCACCTTGACTTGTTCCAGCGGCTGGTGATCGACCCAGCCTCGGTTGCCGCTATCCGCTACACCGCCACTCGGCCATTCTTGTTGCGCCTCGGCGACACCGGTGAGCTGCGGTTCGACCCGCCGACCCCGCCGGCGTCGGCGGACCGGCCGGGCGCTGACGCCGGCGCGGCCGATGCGTCGGCGGGCGAGTCCGACGCCCCGGTCGGCGGCGGCGCCGGCGGCGGCGGCTTCGGTAGGGTCGAGGTATGAGCCACCGGGTGTACGCGTTCGAGCCGCCGGACCGGTTCGTCGTGGGCACGGTCGGCGAGCCGGGGGAGCGGACCTTCTACCTCCAGGCCAGCGGCGGCGGCCAGCTGGTCTCGGTAATGCTGGAGAAGGTGCAGGTCTCGCTGCTCGCGGAGAAGCTGGACGAGCTGCTGACCGAAGCTAACCGCCGGTTCGGGATCTCGGCGACCGAGGTGGTCACCGAGTCGGTCGACAACGATCCGCTCGCATCACCGGTCGAGGAAGAGTTCCGGGTCGGCACGCTGGGGCTCGCCTTTGACGTCGACACCTCCACCGTGGTGATCGAAGCGATCGAGGTGGGGGAGGAGACCGAGTCGGAGGCCGAGACCGACGACGAGGAGGAGGCGGAGCCCGCCGAGCACCTGGACCGACTGCGGGTGCGGATCACGCCGGAGGCGACCAGAGCGTTCATCGAACGGGCGCGACGGGTGGTGGCGGCTGGCCGCCCGCCGTGCCCGCTCTGTGGGCAGCCACTCAGCCCGACCGGGCACATCTGCCCCCGACACAACGGCTACCACCGCCGACCTGGGCCGGAGTGACTGAGCGCACCGCCACCGGCCACGGGTCCATGCAGGACTCGATCGACGTCTTGACGCACGGGGAGTTGACCGTGGAGGGGCGGTTGGTCGACGCCTCCAACACCACCCTGCGGTGCACCGTCGAGCTCGGCGATCGCACAATCCGATGCGTGTATAAGCCGGTCGCCGGGGAACGGCCGTTGTGGGACTTCCCCGACGGTACGCTGGCCGGCCGGGAGGTCGCCGCGTACCTGGTCGCGGCGGCGATGCAGTGGCCGCTGGTGCCCCCGACCGTGCGGCGGGAGGGGCCGCTGGGGGTGGGCGCCTGCCAGCTGTGGATCGAAGAGTCAGACGAGGCGTTGGTCGGCTTCGTTCCGGAGGGTGAGCTTCCGACGGGGTGGCACCCGGTCGCGGCCGCGCGCGACGGCGAAGGTAACCCGTACATACTCGCGCACGCGGAGGATGCCCGGCTCGCCCAGATGGCGATCTTCGATGTGGTGGTCAACAATGCCGACCGCAAGGGTGGGCATGTGCTGGTCGGCTCGGACGGCCGACTGTACGGCGTCGACCACGGGGTCTGCCTCCACCGGGAGCCGAAGCTCCGGACCGTGTTGTGGGGCTGGGTCGGCCAGCCGCTGCCGCCCGAGGCGGAGCCGGCGCTGGCGCGGCTCGCGGCGCGGCTTGATGGCGGGCTAGCCGACGAACTCGCCGACCTGTTGACCGACGCGGAGGTGGCTGCGCTGGTGGCGCGGGTTGAGCAGTTGCGTGCCGAGGGCCGGTTCCCGCAACCCAACCCGGCCTCGCCGACCATGCCGTGGCCTCCGATCTAGGGCTGGATACCCTGGTGGAGATGGAGTCATGGATCGGACCTCAGGTTCCAAAGCTGCCGGGCAGCGGGCAACCGCTGGCATTGTTCGACTCGGCCCGCCGTTCGGTGCAGCGGGTTCGACCCGGCCCACCCGGCGGGTCGATGTACGTCTGCGGCATCACGCCGTACGATGCGACCCATTTGGGGCACGCCGCCACAATGATCACGTTTGATCTGATCGCCCGGCTCTGGCGAGATTCAGGGATAACTGTGCGATATGCGCAGAATGTCACTGACATTGATGATCCGCTATTGGAGCGGGCGGCTCGGGACGGCGAAGACTGGATCGTCCTCGGGATGCGGGAGACCGCGTTGTTCCGGGAGGACATGGAGTCGCTGCGGCTGCTGCCGCCGGACTTCTACGTGGGCGCGGTGGAGACGATTCCGAAGATCGTCGACACCGTCTCGTCGCTACTCGCAGACGGCGCTGCCTACCGGCTCGACGATGGCAGCGGCGACGTCTATTTCGACATCGCCGCCGCCCCCCGGTTCGGGTATGTCTCCCACTTCTCCCGGGCACAGATGCTGGCGTTCTTCGCCGAGCGTGGCGGCGACCCGGAGCGCGGCGGCAAGCGCGACCAGCTAGATCCGTTGCTGTGGCGAGGCGCTAGGGAGGGCGAGCCGGCCTGGCCCGGCGAGGTGCTCGGCCCAGGGCGGCCCGGCTGGCATGTGGAGTGTGCCGTGATCGCCCTTGACCGGCTCGGCGAGACCATCGACGTGCAGGGCGGCGGCAACGATCTGATCTTCCCACACCACGAGTGCTCGGCGGCCCACGCGGAGCGGCTCACCGGCCAGGCGCCCTTCGCCTCGCACTATGTGCACACCGGCATGATCGGGTTGGCCGGAGAGAAGATGAGCAAGTCCAAAGGGAACTTGGCCTTCGTCTCCCGGCTGCGCGCCGACGGACTGGATCCGATGGCGCTCCGGTTGGCCTTGCTGGCTGGCCACTACCGGCAGGATCGGCAGTGGACCGACGAGGTCCGCAAGGTCGCCGAGCAGCGGTTGGCGCGATGGCGGGCGGCGGTGGCCGTGGCAGCGGCGCCCGCCGCGGAGCCGCTGCTCGCCGGGGTGCGGGAGCGGCTGGCGGACGACCTGGATACGCCCTCGGCGTTGCGGCTGGTGGATGAGTGGGCGGACGCCGCCCTCGCTGGCGAGAGCGAGGCCGACCCGGCGGCTGCCGAGCTGCTCCGCGGCACGGTCGACGCGCTGCTCGGGGTGAAACTCTGAGCAGCGGCGCCGAGGAGCTGTCGACGAGCAGCGGTCGCCGGATGCGGGTCGCCGGCGCCCGCTGGATCAACCGAGCGCCACCTGGGGCTGTGAGTGGTCGGGGTCGGCCGCTGGCGCCGGAATGTCGTACCGTTCGGTCAACGCGGTCATTGGACCGGGCCAGGTCGCTTGCGCCACCTCGAGCGGCCGGCGCTGGTCGTCGTAGGCGACATGTAGCAGGTGCAGCACCGGGGTGTCGGCCCGGATCGCGAGGGTCTCGGCTTCGGCGCGACTGGGTTGCCGGGCGGTGACCTGGTCGGTGGCGTGCGCGTAGCGCCGACCGGTTACCTCCTCGACCTCTTGGTAGAGCGGCCGACCGAAGGCCTGCTCCTGCTCCAGACTGGTGCCGCCGGCATCGGCGACCCGGAACCAAGAGGCGCCGACCTCGACCGTGGCTTCCTGGGTGCGGACCACGTGCCGACGGACCACGAACTCGGTGCCCTCGGTGACGCCGAAGGCATCGGCCACCTCCGCCTCCGCGGGTGCTCGGCCAACCTGCACCAGGTACTGGCGATACCGGGCGGCGAGGTCGGAGTGGTAGCCGCGGTACGCGCCGTACCGGCCGCGGGATAGGCGGTTGAGCCGGCGGCGGGTGCCCCGAACGTAGGTGCCGGAGCCCGGTTTGGTGATCAGCAGCCCTTCCACCCGCAGCTGGTCGACGGTGCGCTGGATGGTCTGCTTGGCCACGCCGAACATCTGCGCCATCGCCGGGATGGCGGGTAGCCGCTCGCCGGGGGCCCAGTCGCCTCGGCGGATCTTGGCCCGGAGGGCTTCGGCGATCTGGCGATGCGGTGACTCAGCCGCGCCGGGATTGACCCCGGATGGACCGTCTGTCATAGGACCAAGCCTAGCCTCCTAGGATGCATTACGCAATGTGGCGCCCCGCACCCGTCACGTCGTCTAGCAGCGGGAGTGTCGTGGAGCGCCGGATTTATCCGGCAGCAAGCTACCCCCGCTGCCCAACCAAGATCACAGCAGCCTCAAGGGCGTGGGCCGCGCCGGCGCAGATACTTCTCGAACTCGTCCGCGATCTCGTCGCCGGTGAGTGCGTGCAGCTCCGCCTCGCCGGAGCGGGCCTCAAGCTCCTGGACGTACTCGGCCAGCTCCGAATCCTGCTCAGCGGCGGCCCGCACCCGGCTCTCCCAGGCCCCGGCCGCCTCCGCCAGGTCCACCATCGGCACCGGCAGGTCGAGCACCTCTTCGACCCGGTGGAGCAGCCCGAGCGTGGCCTTTGGGCAGGGCGGACTGTTGGCGTAGTGGGGGACATGCACCCAGAACGACGCGGTGTCCAGGTCGGCCCGGGCCGCCGCCTCGTGCAGCACTCCCACGATGCCCAGCGGACCTTCATACCGGGTCGGGGTGAGCTTCAGCCGTTCCGTCGCGTCGCCAGCGGTGCCGCTACCGCTCACCGGCAGCGGCCGGGTGTGCGGCACGTCGGCCAGCAGCGCCCCCAGCAGGACGATCTGTCGGACCTCCAGCGCGTGGCAGACCTCCAGCACCTGCGCGCAGAAGGTGCGCCAGCGCATGCTCGGCTCGATGCCCCGGATCAGCACCACGTCGCGCTCCGCCGAGGGTGGGCTGGCCACCGCGAACCGAGTGGTTGGCCAGTCGATCCGCCGTTCGTCGTCGACCAGGCTCTGCACCGGTCGGGTGACCTGGAAGTCGTAGAAGTCTTCCGGGTCGAGCGCGGTCACCTGGGTGGCTTCCCACACCTGCTCTAGATGGTCGAGGACCGCGGTCGACGCGTCGGCAGCGTCGTTCCACCCCTCAAAGGCTGCGATCGCCACCGGGCTGCGCAGTACCGGTAGACCGTCGAACTCGCTCACGTGACTCCCGTTCCCTCGCGGCTTGCGCTCCTGGCTCGGCTCGCTCTTCGGGCTTACCGCCTAGCGTACGGGGTGGAGTTGGGCAGGTCCGCGATGGCCGCGCCGAAACGTGGTGGAGCCGGAGTCGATGCATGATCAACGCCTAGTAGTCGGGCCTTCTCATACGGTTGTCCTCATTGTAGAGTGATCCGGTCCGGGCGAGAGTTGCGAGCATGGACGGGAGATCCGATGCAACGAGTTACCGCGCTCCTCACCTCGCTGGTGGTCGCTTTGGCGGTGTCGCCGCTAGTGGCGGCACCGGGGCAAGCCGCCGAGCCCGCCCCCGCCCCGTCGGCCGTCACGGCGGCGTACCCGGGGGTCCTGCAAGGGGTTTACTACGAGCGTCCGGACTGCCTCGACTACGGCCGGTACGGCGTGCAACAGGGCATGTGGGACTGGTGGTTCTGCGAGGACAACAACGGCATGTGGTGGCTCTGGACCTTCACATACTGAGCTTAAAGGTCGACTCCGGGCATAGCCGGCTGAGGGCGAGCCGGCTATGCCCGGGCGGTCGCGGCCAGTCGGGTGAGGTACCCGAGGTCGACCTCGACGAGGCTGGTGACCAGGTGGGCGCCGTCGACCCCGGCGAGGGGCAGCTCGCCCGGCACTCCGATCACCCGGGCGCCGGCGGCGCTCGCGCTGAGGATGCCGGTGGGGGAGTCCTCGATCGCCACGCACTGCTCGATCGGCACCCCGAGCTGGCTCGCGGCGGTCCGATACGCCTCCGGGTGCGGTTTCGCCTCGGCCACCTCGTCGCCGCAGATGACCACGTTGAAGTTGCCGCGGCCGAGGGTGCTGTCGAGTACCACCTCGACCAACCGGCGGGCGGTCGAGGTGACCAGCGCCGTGGGCAGCCCCGCAGTGCGGACCTCGGCGAGTAGCTCGGTCGCGCCGGGCCGCCAGGGCACACCCTCGGCGAAGAGCGCGCCCATCCGCTCGGCGAGGAAGAGCTCATCGGTGACCAGGTCGGGGTCGGCGACCCCGACGTCGGAATAGAAGATCGCCATCGACTCGGACGCGTTTCGACCGACCATGCTGAGCCGGGCCGCCTCGGAGAGGAGGCCGCCGTGGTGCGCCGCGAGTGCGTCCATCGCCGCCCCCCACAGCGGTTCACTGTCCAACAGGGTGCCGTCCATATCGAAGAGTACTGCTGCCGGGCCGGGGCGATCATCCACTAGCTCTGTCACGCCGCCAGTCTGCCGGAAGCGACGCCGCGACGGCTAACCGCTGGTCTGCCGAGTACGTCACGCGGGCCGGGGCCCGGCGAGTCGCAGCCGGCGGGCAGCCACGATGCGGGTGGGGTGCCGCGGCTCCGCGCCGCAGCACCCCACCCGTCCCCCACCGGATCAAGCGTTGGGGTGGGGCCCGGGTAGGTCGGGCCCCACCAGGTCATTCGTGGGCGATCGCGCGCAACACGTTGATCCGAGCGGCCCGGATCGCCGGCAGGACCGCGGCGATCACCCCGACTAGCGCCGCCAGCACCAGGTAGACCCCGAGATCCGACCACGGTACGGCGAACTGTGAGATCCCCTGGTCGCGCAGGGCTTGTACCGCCGCCGCACCGAGCGCCACCCCGAGCGCGATGCCGAGCACCGCCCCGAAGAGCGAGATCACCACCGCTTCGACCGTGACCATCCGCATGGTGGCGGCCCGGTTCAACCCGACCGCCCGCAGCAGGCCAAGCTCCCGGGTACGTTCGATCACCGACAGTGCGAGCGTGTTGATGACTCCGAGCACCGCGATCAGGATCGCCAGCCCGAGCAGTACCTGGATCATCACGAAGATGGTGTCGAGCTGGCTGGTCTGCTGCTCGATGAAGGCGCTCTGGTCGCTCACCGACACTTCCGGGCTGTCGGCGAGCAGCGCGCTCACCGCCGGCTCCAACTCGTCGCCGGCGACGCCGTCGGCGAGTTGGATCAGGCCGATTGTGGGCTGTGGCACCGCGAACTGCGGCGTCGCCTCGACCGGCAGGATGAACCCGCCCTGGATGGGCGAGTCCTGATAGAGGCCGACCAGTTCGTACTGGGCCGACTCGCCCTGCGAGAGCTGCACCTCGACCTGGTCGCCCACGGCGAGGCCGAGCGTCTCCGCCCGCTGCTCGTCGACCACCGTCTGGCCGGGCGCCAGGGTGGTGAGTGTGCCGTCGGCCGACTCCAGACCGAGCACGTCCCGCAACGCTGCCAGGTCGTCGGCGGCGGTGAGGAAGGTGCGCTCGCCGTCGATGAGCGCGAGTTCCTGGTAGATGCCGGCGGCGCGGTGGACGCCGGGCAGCTCGGCGGCGGCGGGCAGCACTGCGGCGTCGAAGCTGGGCGGCCGGGGACCGGTCTGCTCTCCAGCAATGATCAACTCTGCCGCGATCGAGTCCCGGGCCAGCGTCTCCATGCTGGCCTTCGCCGAGGTGAGCAGCACCCCGATGCCGGCTACCAGCGAAACCCCGACCATCAGGGCAGCGGCGGTGATCGCGGTCCGGCGTGGGTTGCGCGCCGAGTTCAGCCTGCCGAGCCGACCCGGCAGCGACCAGGAGAACAGCCGGCCGAGCACCGCGATCACCGGCCGGGCCACCAGCGGTGTCAGCAACGCCGTCCCGATGAAGGTCAGCAGTACGCCGCCGAGGATCGCGGCCAGCACGGCACCCCCGGCGTTGTCGGTGAGGCCGAGCATCAGGATGCCCGCCCCGGTCACCAGGATCGCGCCACCGACGACACTGAGCTTGGTCAGCGGCCGGTCCGGGGTGGCGGCTTCCTGCATCGCCGCCACCGGCGGCACCCGGGAAGCCCGCAGCGCGGGCAGCACCGCGGCGACCAATGTCACCAGAAGGCCGACCGTGACCGCCGCGATCACCGCGGTCGCGGGGACGCCGAGGCCGGCGAGCGGTAGCTCGCTGAAGGCAGCCGCGACTCGGGCGAGGAGCCAGCCGACGCCGACGCCGGCGGCGAGGCCGAGCACGGAAGCGACCGCGCCTACCACCGTGGCCTCCAGCATCACCGAGCCGATCATCTGCCGGCGGCTGGCGCCGATGGCGCGGGCGAGCGCCAGTTCGCGGGTGCGCTGGGCGACGATGATCGAGAAGGTGTTGAGGATCAGGAAGACGCCGACGAACAGCGCCACCCCGGCGAACCCGAGCAGGATGTAGTTGAAGAAGGCGAGTCCTTCTTTGAGTTCGTCCGCTTGGTCGGCTGCTGCCTGTTCGCCGGTGCGGACCTCGTAGCCGTCCCCGAGCGCGGCGGCGATGTCGTCGCGCAGGGTCTCCGGCGCCACCCCTGGTTCCGCCTGGACGTCGACCGCGTTCCACACCCCGGTCTCGCCCAGCATCAGCTGTTGGGCCACCTCGTCGGTGAAGGCGACGAACTGGACCCCGCCGAGGGTGTCCCGGCCGCCGGCGAAGCCGAACGTGCCGACCAGCGTGAAGTCGTTCCGGGGTTCGCGGGTCAACACGCCGACCTCGTCGCCGATGGCCAGCCCGGCGGAGTCCGCCAGCGCGACGTCGATCGCGATCTCGTCCGGCGCCGCCGGTCCGCGGCCTTCCCGAAGCTCGTACGGTCCGGCGTCGGCGGTCCAGTTGATGCCGAGTCGGGGCGGGCCGAAGGATGAGACGACCTTGCCGTCGGAGCCGATCACCCGGGCGCCGTCGGCCTCGACCAGCCCGACCGCCTGGGCGACGCCGGAGACCGCCGCCACCGTGTCGGCGGTGTCGGCGGGGATGTTGGCTGGTACCTGCTCACCCTCCAACTCCGAGACCTGGATGGCTGCTTCACCTTGGACCAGCACGTCGGTCTCGGCGTAGGCGTCGGCGAAGATGGTGTCGAATGAGCGACCGAGGGTGTCGGTCAGAATGAGACTGCCGGCGACGAACATCACACCGAGGATCACCGCTAATCCGGAGAGCAATAGCCGCAGCTTGCGGTGCAGCATGCTGCGCAGGGTGGTGCGGAGCATCAGGCCACCGCCTCGGCGGCATCCGTGGCGACCAGCGTGTCCAGCCGCTTCATCGTGTCCAGGACGGCTTCGGCGGTGGGGTTGGCGAGTTCGTCGACGATGTTGCCGTCGGCGAGGAAGATGACGCGGTCGGCGTAGGCGGCGGCGACGGGGTCGTGGGTGACCATGACGATGGTTTGTTGGTGTTGGTGGACGCTTTGTTGGAGGAAGGTGAGGATTTCGGCGCCGCTGTGGCTGTCGAGGTTGCCGGTGGGTTCGTCGGCGAAGATGACGTGGGGTTTGGTGATGAGGGCGCGGGCGCAGGCGACGCGTTGTTGTTGGCCGCCGGATAGTTGGGTGGGTCGGTGGTGGAGGCGGTTGGTGAGGCCGACGGTGTTGATGATGGTGTCGTACCAGTGGGGGTCGGGTTTGCGGCCGGCGATGTTGAGGGGGAGGAGGATGTTTTCTTTGGCGGTGAGGGTGGGGAGGAGGTTGAATTGTTGGAAGATGAAGCCGATTTGGTCGCGGCGGAGTTTGGTGAGGGTGTTGTCGCGGAGGCCGTTGAGTGGGGTTTGGTCGATGTAGACGGTGCCGCGGGTGACGGTGTCGAGGCCGGCGAGGCAGTGCATGAGGGTGGATTTGCCGGAGCCGGAGGGGCCCATGATGGCGGTGAACTGGCCTTTGGTGAGGTTGAGGTTGACGCCGCGGAGGGCGACGACCTGGGCTTCACCTGACCCGTAGACCTTCCATACGTCCTCCGCCCGGGCGGCGAACGCCCCGCCGCCGGCCCGGTTGTGCGCGGTTCGCTGGGCTGCGTTCATTTTTACTCCTGATTCGGTGGTGGTGCCGGCCGGCGCGTTCATCGGCCGGCACCACCCATCGTCAGCCATCCCGTTGTGGTTTCCCTCCCACCCGAGGCGGAGTGGGGGCGGATTTCCCGCTGCGGGACGACCCCGATGCCGGCTCAGGGCAAACCCGGAGCTCCCCGGTGCGCCGGCGGACCGGCGGTGTCGACGGTGGTCATCGGGTGAGGCTGCGCTGCAGCTGCCAGGCCCCGAGGGTGAAGAGCACCGCGGCGAAGCCGGCCAGCGCCCCCAGCTGCGGCAGGATGTCGGTGACGGTGCCGCCGTGCCGGACCAGTTCGCTGTAGGCCTCGTACCCCCAGGCGTGGGGGGTCGCCTTCGCGATCGTCTGCACCTGATCGGAGAGCAGCTCCAGCGGCAGCATGGTGCCGCCGAGCGCGGCCAGCCCCAGCCCGAGCCCCATCCCGACGCCCATCGCGGCTCCCTCGTTGCGGAACAGCGCGCCGAGCAGCATCGCCGCGCCGCTGCCGACCAGACAGAACAGCACAAGTACGGCGGCGGCGCCGATCGGGTCGCCCCAGTCCACTCCGAACAGCAACGCCGATCCGAGCAGGACGATGAGCCCTTGGGTGAGCGCGACCGCGAACCGGCCGAGCGCTTCGCCAGCGACCAGGGTTCGGATCGGGGTAGGGGTGGCGGTCATCCGGGTGATGACGCCCAGCCGGCGCGCCTCCACCAGCCCGAGCGCCGCCATCAGCGAGGTGAAGAAGACGAACAGCAGCAGCAGCGAGGGCGCCATCGGCGCGAACTGGCTGAGCCCTTCCGGGATCTGCGCCTCCCCGGTGGTGGTCACCGCGACCTCGATGCCGGGCATGGTCGCCGCCGCGGACTCGGCCGCACGCAGGTGTTGGTCGACCGGCGCGCCATGCTCCTGCGCCCCGAACTGGGCGGCCCGGAGCAGCGCGGCCTCCTGCGGGATCACCGACCGCACCCAGACTCCGAGGTCGGCGGCGAGCGGATCGTCGGCGCGGGCCAGATAGCGGACCGCTGCCTGCTCGCCGTCGCCGACCACCTGGTCGTAGTCGTCGGGGATGACGACCCCGGCGTTGAGCAGGCCCCGCTCCAGCTCCGTCTGCAGCTCGGCATGGTCGTCGAAGCGGGTGAGCTCGACCCGGTCGTCCTCGGCGAGAGCGTCGGTGAGCCGCTCGGCCAGTGGCCCGCCGCCGTCGACTACTCCGATGCGTACCGGTTGGGAGCCGCCGAAGAGCATCCCCAACACCAGCAGGAAGAGGAGCGGTCCAATGATCACGAAGAAGACGTTCGGCCGGTACCGGAAGAGCCGGCGTAGGTTCAGCCCGGCGATCGCCAGCATCTTCATGCTCTCACCACCTTGTCGATACGCAGGAGCGTGACCGCGAAGGCCACTGCGGCGATGCCCGTCAGCACCAGCGCGGGCACTATGGCCGCGGCCGGTCCGGCGCCGGTGAGTTCGGACAGGCCTTGCAAGAACCAGCGGTGTGGGGTGGCGTAGCTGATGACCGCCAATCCGCCAAACTGGGCCAGCGGCACGAACGACCCGCCGAATAGACCGAACAGGACCGCCAGTACCGACATCCAGTTGCTGGCCTGTTCGGCGGTGTTCGCGAAGGAACAGAGCAGCGCCATGATCGCGACCGCGGCGAGGACGACCGCGACCACCAGTACCGCCACCCCGCGCAGGTCACCCCAGCTGGCGCCGAGGAGCAGGGTGGAGGCGCCGATCAGGACGGTCATCGCGGCCACACCGACCACGACCGAGCTGAGCAGCTTGCCGGCCAGGATCGCGGGGCGGCCGCTCGGGGCGGCCAGCAGCCGGGCCATGGTGCCCTGGCTACGCTCCTCCAAGAGCCCACTTACGCTGAGCATGGCGGTGAAGAACAGAAAGAAGACCGCCATGCCGGCCGAGTAGTGGGTGTTGCTGGAGAGCTCCCGATCGTCGACCGAGTCGTCTACCGCAAGCACCACCGGTGCGGCCAGCTCGGCGGCCTGTTCGGCCAGGTGTGCGGGGTCCGCGTCCGGGTCGTCGGCGCCGCCGACCGCCACGGCCAGCTGGACGCCGCGCAGCTCGGCGGCGAATGCCTGGGCGATCTCCCGCGCGATCTGGACGGCGATCCCGGCGTCGGGATGACCGATCACGTCGATCCGCGCCTCCTGGCCGGCGTTGACCTGGTCGGTGAAGCCGGCCGGCAGGATGAAGACCGCGTCCTGGTCCTGATCGTCGAGGAGCCGGTGAGCGGTCTCCCGGTCGGTGACTGGCTCGATCTCGAAGCTGCTGTCGGTCGCGATCGCGGTGAGGACCTCGTTGGTGAAGACGGTGGCGAGTTCACCACCGTCCTCGTCGACGACTCCATAGGAGACGTTGAGCTGGGGGTCGCCCGGCGCCATCAGGCTGTTGAACATGAACGCCAGGCCTAGCGGCAGGACCACTGCGAACAGCAGCAGGGTGCCGTTGCGCAGTTGTTGCCGTAGGTCCTTGGCGGTGAGGTGGATTATCGTCCGCATGGGTTGATCAGTCCCTCAGCGCCTTGCCGGTCAGGTGCAGGAAGACCGCTTCGAGGTTGGGTTGGCGGACCTCCACTGACCGGACCGTGGTGCCGGTGCCGGTGGCGGCCGCCAGCACCGTCGGCAGCAGCGGCGCCGCCTCGCCGACCATCAGCCGGATCCGGGACTCTTCCCGGGTGAGGGTGCCGACCTCGGGCAGCTTGCCGAGCGCGTCGGCGGCCGCGGCCGGATCACCC
Source organism: Natronosporangium hydrolyticum (assembly GCF_016925615.1). Taxonomy (NCBI): domain Bacteria; kingdom Bacillati; phylum Actinomycetota; class Actinomycetes; order Micromonosporales; family Micromonosporaceae; genus Natronosporangium; species Natronosporangium hydrolyticum. The sequence goes on along the minus strand of NZ_CP070499.1, from coordinate 3,050,155 downwards.
TCGGTGGTCAGGACGATCTCGTCCTGGCTGCCGACCAGGCGGACCAGCTCCCGCCGGGTGCCTTCAGCCTTGAGTTGACCTTCGTCGATGATACCTACCCGGTCGCAGAGCCGTTCGGCCTCCTCCATGTAGTGGGTGGTGTAGAGGACCGCCAGCCCCTCCTCGGCGAGCTGTTGCACGCTGGCGAGGATCGCGTTGCGGCTCTGCGGATCGACGCCGGCGGTGGGCTCGTCGAGGATCAGTAGCCGCGGCTGGTTCAGCAGCCCGACGGCGATGTGGAGCCGGCGTGCCATCCCGCCGGAGAATTTGTCGACCCGGTCGCTAGCCCGGTCGCTGAGCCCGACCAGCTCGACCACCTCGGCGACCCGCCGCTTTTGCGCACCTCCGTGCAGCCCGTAGAGATTGCCGAAGAACCGCAGGTTCTCTAGCGCGGTGAGGTCCGGGTAGAGGGCGAGGTCTTGCGGGACATACCCGATCATCGCCTTGGTGGCGGTCCGGTTGACCCCGTGCGGCTGCCCGGCGACCGTGACCTCGCCCCCGTCGCGGGCGAGGATGCCCACGACCATCGAGATGGTGGTGGTCTTTCCCGCGCCGTTGGGTCCCAGCAAGCCGTAGGTCTCACCTTCGCGGATGCTGAAGCTGATGTCGTCGACCGCTGTCAGCTGCCCGTACGCCTTACGCAGGTGCTTGCACTCCAGCACCGGTTCTGTCACAACCTGCTCCTTACCTTGGTTGGTCGGGTTGCCCTCGACGCGGGGCAAGCCTGCCCACGACGTCCGTTCGGTCGCATCGGTCGGCTGGCTAGCGCCGGGCACCGACTGGCTAGTCGTGCGGCGCACCGTTGGCTCGGTGCCGCCGCCAGAACTGTCTGGTCTGGTCATCCCGCACCACGACGCCGAGCGCGTCGAGTTCGTCGCGTAGTTGCCGGGCGTCGCTGTAGTCCTCGTCGTGCAATGCCTTCTCCCGGGCGGTGAAGAGGGCGTCCGCGCCGGGCGGCAACTCGGGAAGCCCGGGTACCCACCGGCGAAAATCGTCGAAGTACGGGTCACCATCGGCGTGCCAACGGTAGCCGTGGCCCACAAAGGCCGCTCGGAGCGCCGGCTCGGGTAGGTCGGAGGCCTCCCGCGCCAGCTCCTGGGCCTCGGTGCCGAGTAGGACCAGTTGCTTGCCGTCGCGGAACACCCCCTGGACGCGGTGCCGGGCAAACTCGGTGGTGGCACCGGCCCGGGTGACCGCGATCTGATGGTCGGTGACCACCACCCGGAGCTGGTCGTTGGCTGCCGAATAAGCCAATCCGAGGCCAGCGAGCACGCCTAGCGCCACCGCCACCACGGTGCCCCATGGGCTCGGTGTGTTCTCGACCAACCGCAGCGGGCCCGGCAACGGCGTCCACGGCAGGGAGAGCAACCAGGGGACCAGCCAGCGCAGCGCGGCCCCGAGGGCGCCACCCAAGACCGGGAAGCCTACCCAGAACAGCAGGCTGACCCAGCTGGGGTCGGCCACGACGGTTCGGCGAGGTTCAACCATCGTTGATCTCCTTGCTGCCCGGCGGCGGGTCTCCGGACCGGTCGCCGCCGGGCTCGTGGTCGGTGAGCAGGAACGGCCGGAGGAGCCCGGGCGCCGCCTGGTCGGCGAGGGCGAGTGCGTCGTCGGCGGCCAGGTCGGTCGCCTCGTATGCGCCGTAGCCGGCGGCGGTGGTGGCGGTGAGCGAGAGGAGTCCGAGCCGCCGCTGCCACAGCGACTGCCGGAGGCGCCAACCCACGATCGCACCCCCGTGCAGCGCGACCGTGGCGCGGCTGACCAGGCCGGAACGGACCACCAGGTACGACCCGGCGAGGGTGTGGCCGAGTGCCCGGTAGGCGACCGCGGCTGCGAGCAGGGTCAGTGGGAGCAGCGCCGACGCTAGCAGCGGTGCCCAGTTCGGGACCGGCTCGATGGTGGTGGCGGCGATGCCGGCCGCCGCCACCACCGCGGCGGCGATCGCGATCCCCCACCAGTAGCGGCGGCGGCCGGCGGCGGCCGGGTGCGGCCGTAACGGCGCCGTCAACGGGTTCGGCGCGGCGCGGAGCACCTCGGCGGCCACCCGGCGGGCGACCGTCACCGGCCCCCGGGGCAGGATGGTGCTGGCCGGGCTGAGACCCCCCTCGTTCAGCCCGGTGCTGATCACGTTGGTGTCGGCGACGCCGAGCCAGCGCCACAGCACCGGTTCGCTGATCTGGATGCCGCGGATCCGCCCCTCGTCCCGATCGATCTGCCGGGTCTTGAACAGCCCCTGGCTGGTCCGCAGCGCCGAGCCCTCGGGGCGGGGCACTCGGGTGAGCCGGAACCGCCAGTATTCGGTGACGAAGCCCGTGGCCAGCACCCCGACGCCGAGCAGGCTGATCGCCGCGAACCCGATCATGACCGACCAGAACCAGCCGAGTGACCGCCAGTCGAGCAGCCCGGTAACCCAGCCGACCAGGTCCAGCCCGACGCTGCCACCGAGCCACATCGCGCCCCACAGCACCCCGGCGGCGGCGAGGTACGCCCAGACGCTGAACAGGTTGTAGCCGATCCAGGACCAGCGCAGCTCGGCGAGGACCGGGTCGGACGGTGGCTCGGGCCGCTGCTGATCGCCGGTCGCGGCCGCTGCCGGCGCCGCCTCGCCGAGTAGGTCTCGCCGTAGCCGCTCGGCGTCGGATCGAGAGATCGCGTCCAGCGCCAGCGCTGCCTCGCCGGTGTTGGCCTGCTGCCCAGCGCCGATCGACACTACTCGTAGGCCACCCAGTCGGTGCCGGAGCGTCGCGGTGGTGTCCACGCTGCGGATCCGGTCGCGGCGGACCGACCGGTACTGCCGCACCAGCAGGCCGGTGCGGCCTTCGACGTACTCGTCAGTGATCCGGTACCGGGTCTTGATCCAGCGCAGCGCGTCGGTGCCGGCGCTGACGACGCCCCACGCCGCGACCGCCAGCGCCGGCCAGAGCGTGCCGAGGCTCGGCTCCACCCCGAAGATGGTCACAGCCGCCACCGCCGGGGTCAGGGCGAGCAGCGTCTGTACCGCGTCCACCAGGATCATGCGGGAGTCCAACCGCCGCCACGGCGGCTCCGGTGAAGGGGACCGGGGTGGCGGGTCGGTGACCTCCGAAATCGCGGGTGCGGCAGGTTCCCGACTGGTCACGTCGCGTCTCCCGGGGTCGCCTCGGTGATCTCCGTGAGCCGGTCGGCGGTGCGCTGGGCGGTCTCGTGGTCGAGTCCGACGATGTAGACCGTGCCGTGCGCCGACGCGGTGGTCACCGCCACCGCGGCCAGCCCCAGCAGTTGCTCCAGCGGCCCGCGGCGGGTGTCCACGGTCTGGATCCGGGAGATCGGACTGATCCGCCATTCCCGCACCACCCAGCCGGTGGCGGCGTAGACGGCCTGCTCGGTAACCTCCCACCGGTGGACCTGGTAGCGCCACAGCGGCATCACCACCAGGTAGGCCATCGCGAGTAGCCCGGCCACCGGCAGCAGCGGCCGCAGCCACGCCGCCCCGGGGACCACGAAGGTGGCTACCACGGCAGCGGCGAGCAGCGGCACCACCAGTGCGACTGCGCGCAGCGTCCACCACCAGCGAGCGCGCGGATGCACCGGATGGGCGGGTGAGCGGAGGCGGATCGGCTCCCGGGCCAGCAACTTCATGCCGGAATCTTCCGGTCTCGGCGGACCTGCGGACATCTGCCGGGTGACTACCGGAGCTGGTCGGGCGGCCAGAGTTCCTGGCCGACCGGCGAACGTCGACGTTGAGCTGACGCCCGTACGCTCGGGGGATGCGGCAGAGCGAGGGCAGGGGGGTGCCAGTCTGGGCGCTGCCCGGCGAGCTGGCGGCGGTCGACGGCCGCACCAGCAGCGGGCGTACCGTCCGCGACTGGCTGGTCGATACGGTGCTCTTTCTGTTCGCCGTGGCGCTCTGGCTCAACGAGTCGCGGAGCCTGACGACCGGATCGGCAGATCCGGCGTACGTCGCGGCCGTGCCCGACTGGATGCTGGCGATGGACCCCTGGGTGGGTGGCCTGGCGTGTTTGAGCCTGTGGTGGCGGCGGCGGTATCCGCTGGCGATCGCGATCGCGATGGTGCCGGTGCTCGCGGTCTCCGGCGCAGCGATGGGGGCCGTCCTGGTGATGATCTTCACCGTCGCCATCCACCGCGGCTGGTTGCCGGCGGTCGCGGTGACCGCGCCGCAGCTCGTTCAGGGGCTGGGGTTCGCACTCACCTACCAGCCACCCGGGTTGTCGCTCGGGGTCTACGTGGGCTGGGTCGTGGGGATGTTCGGGTTGCCGCTGGCCTGGGGGCTGGTGGTGCGGTTCCGCCGGCAGGTGCTGCTGGGCCTGCGGCGGGAGGCTCGGCAGGAGCGGCAGGAGCAGCAGCTGCGGCTCGCCCGGGCCCGCCAGTCCGAGCGGGAACGGATCGCCCGGGAGATGCACGATGTGCTGGCGCACCGGATCTCGCTGCTCTCGGTGCACGCGGGCGCGTTGGCGTACCGCAGCGAACGAGCACAGGCCGGGGCGGCGCAGCCGTTGAGCGGCGCCGAGGTCGCCGAGGCGGTACGGGTGATCCGGGAGAACGCCCACCAGGCGCTGACCGAGCTGGGGGAGGTGCTCACCGTGCTGCGCGGCACCGAGCCGGCCGCCACCGAGCGGGCGGAGCCACCGCCCTCGCTGGGGGATGTGGCGGAGCTGGTAGCCGAGGCCCGGGCGGCGGGTCAGCCGGTGACGCTGCAACTGGATCCGTCGTTGGTCACCGGCTCGCTGCGGCCGCAGGAGCAGCGCACCATCTACCGGGTGGTGCAGGAAGGGTTGACCAACGCCCGCAAGCACGCGCCGGCGGCGCCGGTGGCGGTACGGGTCGGTGGTTCACCCGGCGCCGAGGTGGCGGTGGCGGTAAGTAATCCGGTGCCGGCTGGCCGGACGGCCGAGATCCCCGGCACCGGTGCCGGGCTGGCCGGGCTCAGCGAACGGGTCGCCCTCGACGGCGGCACCCTGGAGCACGGTGCGATGGGTGGGATCTTCCAGCTCTCGGCCCGGTTACCGTGGCACGGTGGACGAGACGAACCCGCGGACCAGGGTGTTGCTGGTCGATGACGACGCACTGGTGCGCACCGGTCTGAAGCTGATGCTGGGCGGGGCGCCGGACCTGACCGTGGTCGGTGAGGTGAGCGACGGCGGTGAGGTGGTCGAGGCGGTGGCTCGGCTGGTGCCGGATGTCGTGCTGATGGATATCCGGATGCCGGTGCGTGACGGCATCGACGCCACCCGGGCGCTGCGGTCGGAGTCGAGCGCCCCACCCGCGGTGATCGTGCTCACCACCTTCGACAGCGACGCCAACGTGCTCGCCTCGATCCGGGCCGGGGCGGCGGGTTTCCTGCTCAAGCACACTTCGCCGGACGAGATCGTGGCGGCGGTGCGCCGGGCGGCGGTCGGGGAGCCGGTGCTCTCGCCGGACGTGACCCGGACGCTGATGGCCCACGTGGCCGGGAGCGTGGAGCCGGACGGTCGGGGGGTGCGGGCCCGGGCCCGGCTCGGCCAGCTGTCGGAGAAGGAGCGAGAGGTGGCGGTCACGGTCGCGCGGGGTTTGTCGAACGCCGAGATCTCGGAGCAGCTGTTCATGTCGGTCGGCACGGTCAAAGCGCACGTGTCGAGCGCATTGACAAAGCTCGACCTGGCGAACCGGATTCAGCTGGCGGTGCTCGCGCACGACGCGGGAGAAGCATGACGCCGGAGTCGGCTCCGCCGGCCGGCCGAACGACCGACGTACCAGATTGACCGAACGGACTACGTAGTCGCTGGTCGATCCTGGAATACCCACAGTGACGTGCGGATTTGGTTGGCACTCTCCACCTTGACCCATTCGCTGTGACGTTGCTAACGTCCTTTCAGGCGCGTTCGCGCGTCCCCCACCGAGGTGGCTCCGGTAGCACGTGATCGGGCCCTAACCAGGAAAGGGAGGAGCTATGCTGAGCTTCTCTGGCCACGTTGGCAGCACGGCGACCGGCGGTCTTACCGTTACGGTCGCGCCGGGCGCTTCCACCACCTGCGGCGGCGGCAACTGCTGCTGCACTAGCTGCTGCTCCTGGTAACAGCGGCGCACAAGGGAGGCTCCGATCGCTGCGGGCCTCCCTTGTGTCGTGCTTTCGCCCGTTTCCCGACCTGACCGGTGGAGGACCGTGCCTTACCAACGCACGAAAGACGAGGTCGAGGCGGCGCTCGCCGACCACGACTACCTACGGGCTGTGGGCAGCTTCGCGATGCAGCACAGCCTGGTATCCATCTACTCGACATCTACTGTGGTGCGTACCCCGGACACGGTGCTCCGGGGCCGGTGGGCCGGCGCCGGCGACGACCTGGCCGGGGAGTCGCTGCTGCTGAACTACCGCACCGACAACGCCCGGCACGGCTTCCAGCTGGGCATCGGCCGGTTCTACGAACCCGACGCGGTGCTCACCTCCTGCCACGCAGACCTGGAAGAGGACCTGCGGGAGACGGTGCCGCTGCCGGCGCCTAAGAAGCTCCGCACCGGGCTGACCGCCGCGGTCACTACCCGGCGCAGCAGCCGGGAACTCACCGGTGAGCCGGTGAGCCTGGCCGAGCTGGCGACCCTGCTCCACCACGCCCAGGGCAACACCGGCGAACTGCCCTACGGCAACCCCGCCGACCCGCACGGCATGATCAAACTTCGTACCGCCCCCTCCGGCGGCGGCCTCTACCCGGTCACCCTGTTCGTCCAGGCGCTCAACGTGACCGGTCTGCCCGCCGGGGCCTACGAATACTTCCCCTACTCCCACTCACTCAAGCCGGTCCGACCACCCGGGGCCGATCCGGTCGACCCGCTGGCGCTCTATCGTTCGCCGGACCTGGCGATCGACCAGGCGGCGGTGGTGTTCACCTTCGTCTACAACCTGCACCACAACTCTCGCAAGTACGGCGACGGCGGGGTGGTGTTCGGGCTGATCGAGGTCGGGGCGATCCTGCAGAACCTGCACCTCACCCGGACCGCCCTGGCGCTGGCCGGGTGCGACCAGGGTGGCTACGACAAACAACGGATCGAACAGGCGCTGGGGCTCGACGGGCACACCCGGCACGTCGTCCACGTCAGCATCATCGGTCAGGAGGGATGACGGTGGCGACACCACACGAATCGGATCCGGCGACGTTCGCGCTGGCCAGCACCGCGCGGGTGATGGAGGACGGCAGCGGCCGGTTCCGGATCCGCACTGGGGTCTGGAACTTCGAAGAAGCCGTCATCGACGTCAGCGCCGAGCCGCCGGCGGTCGCGGCCACTGTGCAGTCGGCGCTGCGGGCGCTCGCCGACGGGGTCACGATCCTGACCGACCACCTGGACCCGCAGTTGTTGCCGATCGAACGCGCCAACGTCGAGCGACTCTTCGCCGACCTCGCCCAGGCCGGGGTGGTGGTCGCCGCCCAGGACCGGCTCGACCAGCAGGCGATCACCGCCGCGCTGCTGGGCCGGCTGGTCTCGCCGTACCCGGGCGGCGGCGACCCGCCGGAGCGGGAGGTGCGGTTCTGGTCGGACAGCCCGGGCGCGGTGGCCCAGGCCGAGCGGCTCGCCGAAGATCTCCGGCTGCGGTTGGTGCCGTTACCCGAGGCCACGGTGACCCAGCTGGAGCGCGCCGATCTGACCTCCAACATCGAGGCTTACCAGACCAGTAACACCGTCGCCGAGCTGCGGGGCCAGCTCGCTGGCGCGGCCGCAGTGGTGACCTGTTTCCTGCGCCCCAGCGTGCCGGTGCTGCGCAACCTCAACCGGGTGTTGGAGGGGCAGGACGTGCCGTGGGTCAGCGCCCTTGTGGACGGCCCGTTCCTCTCGGCGGTCGGTGTGAAGTCACCGCACTCCGGCTGCTTCGAGTGCTTCGAGCAGCGGTCGTTGGCCAGGCTCGAGGACCACGTCGCCTACCACGAGTTCACCCGTACCGCGATCGGGGCGCCGCCGCCGCGAGGCAGTGACGCGCCGGTCATGCACCTGCTGGCGAGCTTGGCGGTGACCGAAGGCTATCTGCATGCGGCCACCGGCTCGTCCCGGCTGTCTGGGCGGGCGGTCAGCGTGCACCTACCGACCTTCGAGATCCAGACCCAGGACCTGCTGCGAATGCCGAACTGTCCAGCCTGCGGGCGGGTCTCCAAGCAGCGACTGCGTGAGATCAACTTCAACAGCCGGGCCGCGGTGGACCGGATCGTCTCGGCGGCGCTGCAATGACCCGGCTGTCCCACTACCCCTCGATGCCGCACCTGTTGCGGCGGTACCAGCACCTCGCCGGTAACCAGGCCGGCATCCTGCCGGGATACTTCGTGGCGGTCACCGACATCCCGGGCGAGCCGTTGATGCGGGCCATGACCGCCACCATGCCGGCTTACCACCGGTTCATCATGGACGACCCACACCTGCAGGTGCAGTACCACCTCAGTGGCTACGGCCTGGCCAACGAAGAAGCGCTGGTCAAGCTGATGGGCGAGAGCGTCGAGCGGTACGCCGCGATGGCGGCGATCCGGCTGGTCGACGACGAGTTCCGGTACGCCACCCGGCGGGAGCTCGCCGCCGAGGGTCGCTGCCTGCCGCTGGAGTATCTCGGCATTCTCGATCCTGCCCAACAATCCGCGCTGGGCAACCGGCTGCACCGCTACAGCGACCGGCCGCCCACCGAGGACGACGTGATCGCGTGGGTACGCTGCCCTTCGCTGCTGGAGCCGGGCGAACAGCTGTGGGTGCCGGCGCAGTTGTTCTTCCTCGGATTCACCACCAGCGTCGAGCACCGCGACCTGCTCTTCACCCCGTCGTTCTCCACCGGCACCGCCGCCCACGTCTCGCTGGCCAAGGCGCTGCGCAACGCGCTGATCGAGGCGGTCCAGATCGACGCGTTCATCCTCAACTGGTACACCGACACCCCAGCCCCGGCAGTGGTGATCGACGACGACGACCTGTTGCGGACCTTCACCGGCATGCACCTGGGGCCGGACTCCGCCTACACCCTGCGGGCCAATCACCTCACCCGGCCGGAGCTGCCGCTGCCGAACTTCGGCGTCTTCCTGGAACGGAAGACCGACTCGCTGCCCCGGCTCAGCTTCGGAGTGCAGGGCGACGCGGACCCGCGGTACGCGATGCTGCGGGGCACCATGGAGAGCGCGGCGATCCTGAGCCTCGGCATGTACAGCGCGATCTTCGACACCGCGAGTGTCCACGCCGCGGTCAACACCTCGCCCTACCTGGATCTGGACACCAACGTCCTCTACTACGCCAGTCCGCAGGACGCGGCCCGGAAGGAAGAAGTCGTGGCGGGCCGGTTCCAGGGCTCGGTGAAGCTGTCCGAGATCGCCCCGCTGGCCGAATCGGATGAGCAGGCGCTGGCGGAGCTGCTCCGGATGGTCGCCGGGGTCAGTGAGTGGGCGACCTACCTGGACATCACCCCGCCGGAGCTGGCCGACACCGACTGGAAGGTGGTGCGGGTGCTCATCCCGGAGGTGCTGAGCATGTGCCTGCCCGGCCTACCGCCGAAGGCCCACCCGCGGATGGTGCAGTACGGCGGAGTGACCAATGAGTTCCCGCACCCTCTCCCTTAGTCTGCTGGTGCTGCTCTGCGCTGCCTTCCCGGCGCAACTGTTTCGGGTAGGCCTGGCGATGACGCTCGGCCCCGCCCCCGGAGCCGGGAAGATCCTCGCGCAGCTGCGGCGACTCTGGCTACCCGGAGCGTTCCTGCTCGTCGCCGGGCTGGTCTGGTACGTGGCGCCGGCCAGCGGGGTGCTGGCCGCCCCGGTGGCGTGGTGGTGGTGCGCGGTTGCGGTGGCGGTCGGGCTGGCCGCTCCCGGGGTAGAGGTAGGCGTGGGCGCGGCGACGGCGCTGGCCCGAGGCCGCCGGCCGGTGCGGGTGCGGCTGCACGAGCGGTGGCAGCGCGGCGGTGCCGCCGGCGGGCTGGCGGTGACGACCGCGCTACTGGTCGCCGTCGCGGAGGAGGTGATCTTCCGCGGGGTGGGCCTGTACCTGCTGCGGCATGAGTTGGCGATGCCGGCCGTGCTGGCGGTGGCGGTGGCGGCGCTGGTCTACGCGCTCAACCACCTCTACTTCGGCTGGCTTACGGTGGGTCAGAAGCTGGTCACCGGGGTGCTCTTCGGCTGGCTGTTTCTCGCCAGCGGCGGCAGTGTGCTGGTGCCGGTGCTCGCCCACGTGGCCCAGAATGTGCTGGTGGTGGCGGTCTTGCCGCGGTGGTTCGGCGGCGGGTCGGCCGGTCGCCCGGCGGCGGACCAGCAGCCGCAGCGGGTGCCGCAGTGACCGGCTCCGCCTGGGGGTTCGCCGCGGTCGCGAGCGTGGCCGCCGCGAGCTGGCTGGCGGTCTACCGGCTGCCGCTGGCCCGGCGGCGGACCCGGCAGCGGTTCCGGCTCGCGGTCTCCTCGCTTACGGGGCTCGACCCGCGCTACGTCTTCCCGGTGGTCGGCACCGCGATCTACCTGGTCGCGGGCCTGCTGGCGATCACGGCGGTGACCTGGTGGTCGGGGCTCGACCTGTGGGCGGTGGTGAGCTGGCGGCCGACCCTGGTTGAGGTGGCGCTCACCGCGTTGGTGGCGCTGGGCGCGGCGGCCAGCACCGGCTTCGCGATGTCGCTGGTGTACGCGGTGCGGCCGCAGGTGGATGTGCCGGGCGCGGTGGCGGGCGTGGGGTGGATCCGGGAGATCCTGGTGCTGCCCGCGCACTGGCGGTGGGTGGTCCCGATGAGCAGCGCGGCGGTGGAGGAGTTCTTCTTCCGCGGCGTGTTCCTGCTCGGGCTGTTGGCATCCGGGGCTTCGGTGCCGATGGCGGTGCTGCTCAGCGGCGCGGTCTTCATCCTCGGCCAGGTGGTGCTGACCGAGCGCGGCCTGGCCGCGCTGGTGTTGGGGGTCTCCAGCGTGGTGCTCTCGGTGCTGTGCGGGCTGTTGGTGGTGGTGACCGGCAGCGTTCTTCCGGCGATCGTGGTGCACGCATCGTTCGCCGGCTTCTACACGAACCTGGGTACCGGCCGGCCGGTCCGGACAGCGTAAGGAGACATGATGGACGGTGGCATCGAGGGCGTCGGCGTCGAGGTACGTGGGCTGACCGTCCGGTATGGCAGCCTGACCGCGGTCGACGGGGTAGATCTGACCGTCGCCCCGGGGGAGGTGGTGGGGCTCATCGGGCCGAACGGCGCCGGCAAGACCTCGCTGCTGGAGTGTGTGGAAGGGCTGCGCACCGCCGCCGCGGGGCAGATCCGGGTGGCCGGCCTCGACCCGGCGTCCGACCGGACCCGGCTGGCTGGTCTGGTCGGCGTCCAGCTCCAGCACTCCGCGTTCCCGTCGCGGGCCAAGGTGGCGGAGGTCTGCTCCTTGTTCGCGAGCTTCTACCCCGACCCGGCCGACCCGGCCGAGTTGCTGGCCCAGTTCGGCCTCACCGCGGCAGCGGGGCAGCTGGTCAGCAAGCTCTCCGGAGGGCAGCAGCAGCGGCTGTCGCTGGTGCTGGCGCTGCTCGGTCGGCCCCGGCTGGTGGTGCTCGACGAACTGACCACTGGCCTGGACCCGGCGGCGCGGCGGTCGGTGTGGGAAGGGTTGCGGGCACGCAACGACGCCGGACTGACCGTGCTGATCACCAGCCATCACATGGATGAAGTCGAGTACCTCTGTGACCGGGTGCTGGTGCTGGTCTCGGGCCGGCTGGTGGCGCAGGGCACGGTGAGCGAGCTGATCTCCACCCACGCCAGCGACGTCGAGCGGTTGGTGGTGGAGGACGCGGCCGACCAGCAAGAACTCCGGCGGGAGCTGGCCGAGCTGGGGCCGGCGGTCCGGCTCACCCCGGCCGGCAACCGGCTGCGGATCGAGGTGGCGGAGCCGCCGCTGCGGGAACAGGTCACCCGGCTGCTGGCGCGATATGCGGTGACCAGCAGGTCGCTGCCGGCGTCGCTGGAGGACGTCTACCTGAGCCTGACCGGTGAGCAGGCCAGCGCGAAGGAGGAGACGAGCGGTGTTCGGTAAGGTGCTCAGCTTCGAGAGCCGGCGGATGCTGCGGAACGTGCCGCCGCTCTTCTTCGCGCTGGCGTTCCCGGTGATGATCCTCGCCATCTTCGGCGGCATCTACGGTAACGATCCGTCCGACCAGTTCGACGGCCAGGGCACTGTGGATGTTTCGACACCGGCCTACGTGGCGCTGGTACTCGCCGTCGCCGGGTTGATGAGCTTCCCGCTGGGGATGGTGGAGTACCGGTCCCGGGGATTCCTGCGCCGGTTGCGCGCCACTCCGGCGCGTCCGATCGTCTTCCTCATCGCCCAACTGCTGGTCAACGGGTTGCTATGTCTGGTGGGAATCGCCATTCTGCTCGCCGCCGGGGCGGTCTTCTTCGACTTGGCGGCGCCGGCGCACCCGGTCGCGTTCGCCGGGCTGGTGGTGCTTGCCGGTGCCGCGACCTTCGGCCTCGGCATGCTGATCGCGTCGCTGGCGCGGAGCGAAACGTCGGCGGTGGTGCTGGCCAACCTGGTCTACTTCCCGATGATCTTCCTGACCGGTGCCACCATCCCACGGGAGATCATGCCCGACACGATGCAGCAGATCAGCGACCTGTTGCCATTGTCGTACGCGGTTCGGGCGCTGCAGTGGGCCTGGTTGGACTCGGGCGGCGACGAACTGCCGCTGGCATTGGGGGTGCTCGCCGGCACCGTGGTGGCCAGCGCGGCAGTGGCCGCCCGGCTGTTCCGGTGGGAGTAGGCGTGGCGCCGCGGGTGGACCCAGGAGTTCAGGCGACCGCGTTTCTGGCCGCCGCGTGCCGCGCGGTGGAGCAGGACCGGCCGCAGCCGCGGCTGCGGGACCCGTTCGCGGCGAGCTTCGTCGCGGCCCGCGGCCCGGCGCAGCCCGGCTACCGAGGGTTGCTCGAGGCCGGCGGCGACGAGGTGGTGACCCGTACGCTGCTCGTGGATCAGCTACTCGCCGCCGAGTTGGCCGGGCCGACGGCGCCGCTGGTGGTGAATCTGGGTTCTGGGTTCTGCGCCCGCCCGTACCGGCTCGACCTCTCCGCCGCCCAGCTCGTGCTGGAGCTGGACTCACCCGAGCTGCACCGGCTCAAGTCCGAGGTGCTGGGGGAGGCGCCAGCGACCTGCCCGGTCCGGCGGATCGGCGCCGACCTGCGGGATCAGTCGGCGTTGCGGGAGGTGCTGGCGGCCGAGTGCGGTGCCGCGTCGCGGGTGGTGGTGGTGAGTGAAGGGCTGCTGCCGTACCTACCGCCGCCGGCGTTGACGGCCCTCGCCGGTACGCTCGCCGATGCCCTCCCCCCGGGGACGGTCTGGCTGACCGATGTGGTCTCGGCCGATTCCGCTCGGCAGATGGCGGCCCTGGCCGGCGGGGTGGGCGCGCGGGTGGAGCTGCACGGTCTGGTCAGCCTGGACCCGTTCACGGAGGTTGGCTGGGAGCCGGCCGACTACCGGATCTTGCCGGTGGCGAGGCGGGGCCCGATTGGTCGCCCTGGTGGGGCCGGGCACCGCAGCAGTCACCAAATCGTCGATGGCGTCCTTGCGCTGACGCGGCGGCGGTAGTCACCGCCGCCGCGTCAGCGGCGAGGTCACTCGTAGGAGATAGCGTTCAACACATTCAGCCGGGCGGCCCGGATCGCCGGAATGATCGCCGCGATCACGCCGACGATCGCCCCGAGGATCACGTAGGTGACCATCAGGCCGGTGGGCAGCGTCAGCTGGTTGAGACCCTCATCGCGGAGGGCATAGACCACCGCCGACCCGAGGGCCGCGCCGACTCCGATGCCGAGCAGGGCGCCGAAGAGTGAGATCACCACCGACTCGACGGTGACCATTCGCGCGGTGGCGCCACGGGTCAATCCGACCGCCCGCAGCAGACCGAGCTCCCGGGTACGTTCGATCACCGACAGCACCAGGGTGTTGATCACTCCGAGGACTGCGATGAGCATCGCCAACACGAGCAGGATCTGGATGAAGACCAGCAGTTGATCGAAGATCTGTGTCTGCTGCTCCAGATAACCGCTCTGATCCTGGACCACCACTTCGGGGCTGCCCGCGAGGAGCTGCTCCACCTGCCCGCGGACGGCGTCGGCGTCGGCGTCGGGATTCAACTGAATGAACGCCTCGACCGGATTGGCGGACCGGAAAGCTTCCGCGTCCGCGGCGCCGATGATGTGACCCTGCAGGATCGGGTTGCGCTCGTAGACGCCGACCACCTCGAACTGGCGTTCTCCGTCGCCGCGGGGCAACGTGATCGGGATCGTGTCCCCGACCTGGAGCGCCTGCTCCTCGGCGAGCCGGTCGTCGATGGCTACCTCGCCGCCGGCCAGCGCCCGGATCGAGCCGTCCACAGTCTCGACGTTCGACATCGCGGCCCAGGCGCCCAGATCGTCGGTGGCCAGCAAGAATCCGCTGCCGCCCTCGACCTCGACGAAGTCGTACCAGAACCCGGCGACCGACTCGACCTCCGGCAGCTGCCGGGTCTGCTCCAGCACGTCAGCTTCGAAGGTGGGGGGAGTGGCGCCCAGCCACTCGCCGGCGACCACCAGGTCGGCCTGGAGGTCGTCCGCGACCAGCTGTTCGATGCTGGAGTTGAGGGAGCTGAAGATGGTGCTGATCGCGGTGACCAGCGCCACCCCGACCATCAATGCGGCGGCGGTGATGGCGGTGCGGCGCGGGTTCCGCCCGGTGTTGCGACGGCCGAGATCGCCCGGTGTGGACCAGGCGAAGATGCGCCCGAGTAGCGAGGTGACCGGCCGGGCCACCAGCGGGGTCAGCAACGCGACGCCGACGAAGGCGAGGAGCACCCCCAGGAGCAGGACGCCGAGGGGGGCGTTGCCGGTGAGGGAGGCGGCCAACGCCGCCGCGCCGCCGATGGTGATGACCGCCCCGGTGATGCTGAGCTTGGTCAGCGGCCGGTCCGGTGTGCCGGCTTCCTGCATGGCCGCGACCGGCGGCACCCGGGAGGCGCGCAGCGCCGGGAAGAGCGCCGCGAACAGCGTGATCACCATACCGGTGGTGAGCGAGCCGATGACGGCGCTGGCGGGGATGCCGATCCCGGCCAGCGGCATCCCGCCGAAGGCACTGGTGATGAGCCAGCCGAGCCCCGCGCCGACGCCGATGCCGAGCCCCAGGCCGAGCAGCGACGCGATCGCGCCGATCACGGTGGCCTCCAGCATCACCGACCCGATCATCTGCCGGCGACTGGCGCCGATCGCCCGGAGCAGTGCCAGCTCGCGCAGCCGCTGCGCGACGATGATCGAGAAGGTGTTGAGGATCAGGAAGACGCCGACGAACAGCGCCACCCCCGCGAAGCCGAGCAGAATGTAGTTGAAGAACGACAGCGCCTCTTGAAGTTGTTCGGCTTGTTCGTCGGCTGCCTCGTCGCCTGTCTTTACTTCGTACTCCGGGCCGATCTCGGCGGAGATGGCGTCGCGTAGCTCTTCCGGGGATACGCCGTCGGCGATCACGTCGATGTCGGTGTAGACGTCCGGAATGCCGAGCATCAGCTCTTGTGCGACCTCGGTGGTGAAGGCGACATGGGTCTCGCCGAACAGTGAGCCCCGGTCACCGCTGTAGCCCCAGATGCCCACCACGGTGAACTCTTGGCCGGCCGCCAAGGTGAGCACCTCGACCCGGTCTCCGACCGCGATATCGCCCGAATCGGCGAGCTGTTGGTTGATCGCGATCTCGTCGGCGGCGGTGGGGCCCCGGCCGTCCCGGAGCTCCATGAACTCGCTGTCGGTAGCGTCCGGCCAGTTGCCGCCGAGGCGGGCCGCACCAAAGTCGCCGATCACCTGCCCGGTGCGGTCATCGACGACCCGGGCCCCGTCGGCGGTGATCAGGCCGACCGCCTCACCGACCCCGGCCACCGACTGCACCTGATCCAAAACTTCGGTCGGGATCGGCTCGGTCTCGACCATGCCGGTCTGCGGCATGGTGCTCGACGCGCCGGTGACCACGACATCGACCTCGTCGTACGCGGTGGCGAGCATGCTGTTGAATGAGCGGCCGATGGTGTCGGTGAGGACCAGGCTGCCGGCGACGAACATGACCCCGAGCACGACGGCGAGCCCGGAGAGCATCAACCGCAGTTTGCGGGAGAGCAGGCTCTTCAGGGTGGCGCGCAGCATCAGGCGTCTCCCACCTGGGTGCGCTGCGCCGCCGGTGCTCCAGCAGCCTGCTCGGGCGCTGGCGCGTTGACCACGGCCACCTCGAGTCGCTTCAGTTGATCCAGGACGGCTTCGGCGGTGGGGTTGGCGAGTTCGTCGACGATGTTGCCGTCGGCGAGGAAGATGACGCGGTCGGCGTAGGCGGCGGCGACGGGGTCGTGGGTGACCATGACGATGGTTTGTTGGTGTTGGTGGACGCTTTGTTGGAGGAAGGTGAGGATTTCGGCGCCGCTGTGGCTGTCGAGGTTGCCGGTGGGTTCGTCGGCGAAGATGACGTGGGGTTTGGTGATGAGGGCGCGGGCGCAGGCGACGCGTTGTTGTTGGCCGCCGGATAGTTGGGTGGGTCGGTGGTGGAGGCGGTTGGTGAGGCCGACGGTGTTGATGATGGTGTCGTACCAGTGGGGGTCGGGTTTGCGGCCGGCGATGTTGAGGGGGAGGAGGATGTTTTCTTTGGCGGTGAGGGTGGGGAGGAGGTTGAATTGTTGGAAGATGAAGCCGATTTGGTCGCGGCGGAGTTTGGTGAGGGTGTTGTCGCGGAGGCCGTTGAGTGGGGTTTGGTCGATGTAGACGGTGCCGCGGGTGACGGTGTCGAGGCCGGCGAGGCAGTGCATGAGGGTGGATTTGCCGGAGCCGGAGGGGCCCATGATGGCGGTGAACTGGCCTTTGGTGAGGTTGAGGTTGACGCCGCGGAGGGCGACGACCTGGGCTTCACCTGACCCGTAGACCTTCCATACGTCCTCTGCCCGAGCCGCCGGCACGGTGTCATGCTTGGTCATCTGCGCTACTGCTCCGTTCGGATCCCGTCCAACTGTCGTAAGCCAGCGCAACCCTAGACCCTCTACGCCACTGCGCGCTCCTGCTTTCGGAGTCACTTCGTCTCCTCCGGTAGGAGGAGGTGTCCGTCTGGGGAAGGACAGTTCCGGCGGTCGTCGGGTCATTGCCGCGGGCGGACCAGCCCCGATTCGTAAGCCAGCACCACCGCTTGGACCCGATCCCGTAACCCCAATTTGGTCAGCACGTTACCGACGTGGGTCTTGATGGTGGTCTCGCTCACCGATAGTGCCTGTGCGATCTCGCTGTTCGATTCACCGCGAGCGATGTGGACCAGCACTTCCCGCTCCCGCTCGGTGAGAATCTCCAGCCCGCGGGGGGTCTCGGTGGCCGGCTCCGGTAGCGCGGCCGCGAACCGGTCCAACAACCGCCGCAGGATCCGAGGCGCGACCACCGCCTCCCCGGCCGCGACCGTCTGGATCGCCGCGACCAGGTCTTCGGCGGGCACGTCCTTGGCGAGGAAACCACTCGCACCGGCCTGGAGTGCGCCGACGACATACTCGTCCAGATCGAAGGTGGTCAAGATCAGAACCCGTACCGGCAGCCGGGAGCTGACGATCGCCCGGGTCGCGGAGACGCCATCCAACCGGGGCATCCGGATATCCATCAACACGACGTCGGGCAGCAGCCGCCGGGCGAGTTCGACCGCCTCCGCACCGTCGCTGGCCTCACCCACGATGTCGAGGCCGGACTCTCCGCCGAGCACCATCCGGAAGCCGGTGCGGAGCAGCGGCTGGTCGTCCGCGAGCAGGACGCGGACGGGCTTCGCGGCGGTGCTCATCTGGTCGGTGTCCCGTCGGTCGTGGTCGATGGCGCGGGAAGGGCCCGCCGGGAAATCTTCGCCCATGCCGGCAACCATCCGCGCGGCCGGGTGGCCGCTCAGTTCCCGCCGGTGTTGGCGGGCGCTGGCGCGGGGGTCGACGGTGCCGGCTCCGCCCGCCGGGGGCCGATCTGCCGGTCCGGGAGCGCCAGGGTCAGGAGCAGGCAGAGCAGCCCGAATCCGGTGGCCACCGCGAACGCCGCGTGGAGCCCGTCGACCACCGCCACCCGGACCTCGGTCAGCAGCGGTTCCGGAAGCGTGGCGATCCGCTGTGGCTCCCGGAGAAGCCCCACGACCTGCGCCCCGACCGTCTGGGACAACCACCCGGTCAGCACGGCGCCGAGCGCGGCGACGCCGAAGACCCCGCCCAACTGCCGGAGGAAGGTGCCGGCGGCGGTGGCGACTCCGAGTTGGGTCCGGGCCAGCCCGTGCTGCATGGTGACGATCAACGGCTGCAGCAGTAGGCCGATTCCTGCGCCCAGCAGCGCCAGGATGCCTGCCAGCTGCTCCGGCGCACTCTCCACCCGCAGCGTGAGCGTGGCGAGCGTGCCGCCGCTCATCAGCGTCGCGCCGGTAACCGTGACCCACTTGTACCGCCCGAACCGTGTGATCAACCGTCCGCCGATCAGCGAGGCGAGCACGATCCCGCCCATCAACGGCAGCAGCAGCACGCCAGCGGCGATCGGCGGGTGGCCCTGCACCACCTGCAGGTAGATCGGGAGGTAGGTGATGGCCCCGAACATGGCCGCGCCGAAGCAGCAGCTGATCAGCCCGCCGATCGCGAAGGTAGGCCGACCGAACAGCGACACTGGTAGCAGCGGCTCCCGCGACCACCGTTCCTTGAGCGCCCAGCAGCCGAGGAGTAGGACGCCGCTGCCGGCCAGCGCGACGATCTCGGTCGAGCGCCACGGGTACGTGCGGCCTCCCCAGGTGGCGGTCAACAGCAGGCATGCCACCCCGCCCACCAGCAGCAGCGCACCGAAGTAGTTGATCCGCCGGGCGGAGCGGGGCGGGCTCGGGACCCGACGGAGCACCCGCTCGGTCACCAGTAGCGCCAGCAGTCCCAGCGGCAGGTTGAGCAGGAAAATCAGCCGCCATTCGTACTCGGCCAGCACCCCGCCGAGAACCGGGCCGGCGAGGCTGGCCAGCCCGAAGACCGCACCGATCAGTCCCTGATAGCGAGCCCGTTCCCGGGGCGGGACCAGGTCCGAGATGATCGTGGTCGCCAGGACCAGCAGCCCGCCGGCTCCGAGGCCCTGGACGCCCCGGAAGGCGATCAGCTGCGACATCTCCTGGGCGCCCGCGCACAGCAACGAACCGAGCAGGAACAGCAGCACCGCTAACCGCAGCACCGCCCGCCGTCCGTACCGGTCGCTGAGCGCGCCGTAGAGCGGCATCACCGCCGTTGAGGTCAGCAGGTAGGCGCTGACCACCCAGGCGTACTGGTCGAGCCCGCCGAAACCTCCCACGATCGTCGGCAGCGCGGTCGCCATCACGGTGGCGTCGAGCGCGGCGAGGAACACTGCGGTCAACAGGCCGGCGACCACGGTGCGGATCAGCCGGCGCGGTGGCAGGGGCGACACCGGCCCGGCGGGCGAGGCTGGCGGAGACATGTCACTCCTCCCGATCGAGCTAGGCGCGCTGGAGCGCCCCAGTGGGAAACCCGCCAGGCCGGGGTGAGTTATGGGCAAAGCCGACATTTAGCCCGGTGTGTGGTGGGAGTGGCCGGGGGCGGCGCCCGTTGGGTGAGCTGAGCCGCCGCTCAGTCCGGCAACAGCGGGACCGTCGGCCCGAGGTCGCTGCCCAGCAACGTTGCCCGGACCACGGCGGCGGAACCGAAGCGTTCGCGCACCGCGTCCAGCGCCTGATCGAGCTCATGCCCGTGCTCGTCGGCGAACGGCAGCGTCGGCTGCTGGTCGGCGTGGCGCTCCAGATTGCTCACGGCCACCCCGAGCAGGGTCGCGCCTCGCTGCTCGATCACCGGCATAGCCGCGGCCAGCAGGCCGTTGACCGCCGCCGCGACCGCGGCCGTGTCGGTGGTGGGCTGCCGTAAGGTCCGTGCCCGGCTAACCCGGGAGTAGTCGCCGAAACGTAGCCGCAGCGTCACCGTGCGGCCGGCCCGCCCAGCCGCCCGCATCCGGCTAGTGACCCGATCGACCAGCCCGCTGGCGATGGCGGTGAGCTCCGCCGCGGAGTGCGGGCGCTGCCCCAGCGCCTGCTGGGCCCCGATCGAGGAGCGCCGGCGGCCGGTGGTGACCGGCCGCGGATCCCGATTGTGGGCCAGCGCGTGCAGGTGCCGGCCCGCCGCCTTACCCAGTAACGACACCAGTGTCGGCTCGCCGAGTCGGGCGACCTGCGCCACTGTGCGGATGCCCCGCTCCCGCAGCTGCTGCGCGGTGACCGGGCCCACCCCCCACAACATCTCGACCGGCAGCGGGTGCAGGAACTCCAGCTCGCCGCTGGCCGGCACCACCAGCAGCCCGTCCGGCTTCGCCACCTGGCTCGCCACCTTGGCGAGGAACTTGGTCCGCGCCACGCCGACCGTGATCGGCAGCCCGACCCGGTCGCGGACCGCGCGCCGCAGCTCGGCCGCGATCTGCTCCGGTGAGCCGGCGACCCGCCGGAGCCCGCCGACATCCAGGAAGGCCTCGTCGATCGACAAACCCTCGACCAACGGGGTGGTCTGCCGGAACACCTCGAAGACCGCCCGACTGGCCTGCGCGTACGCAGACATTCGGGGTGGCACCACCGCGGCCTGCGGGCACAGCCGGCGGGCGTGCTGACCGGGCATGGCGGTGCGCACCCCGTAGCGCTTGGCCTCGTAGCTGGCGGCGAGCACCACGCCGGCGCCGACGACCACGGGGCGTCCGCGCAGTCGCGGATCGTCACGCTGCTCCACCGACGCGTAGAACGCATCGAGGTCAGCGTGCAGGATGCTCGCGGTCGTCACCAGGCGAGTATAGAACTCCTGTGCGAGATCGGCCGGCTTCGCCGCGCTGGCCTCAGTCGTCGGCGCCGGGCCGCGGCTCCGGGACCGCCACGGTCACCGTCGCCGCCCGCGGTGCCCGCTCCGGAAACGGCGGCGGGGTCCCGCCGTAGACCGGACACAGCGCCTGGTGTCGGCACCAGTCGCAGAGCCGGCTCGGCTTCGGTCGGAACTCCCGGGCAGCGGTGGCGGCCTCGATCGCCCGCCACAGCGCGAACAACGTGCGCTGGAAGCGGTCAAGCTCGACCGGGTCGGGGGCGTAGTCGCACGCCTCCGCGTCCTTCAGATACAGCAGCCGCAGCACCTTCGGCAGGGTGCCGTGCAGCCGCCACAACACCAGCGCGTAGAACTTCAGTTGGAACAGGGCCCGGGCCTCGAACGCCTCGCGGGGTGCGCCGCCGCTCTTGTAGTCGACGACCCGCAGTTCGCCAGCGGGGGAGGTGTCGAGTCGGTCGACGTAACCCCGCAGCCGCAGCGGACCCGCGGCGCCGGTGACCACCGTTTCGATAAGCGTCTCCCGGGCGGTCGGCTCCAACCGCCGAGGGTCTTCGACCGAGAAGTACCCGTCGAGCAGCGGGCCGGTGCTGGCTAGGAAGGCCTCCGCCTGGGTTGGGTCGCCCAGCACCGAGGTCAAATCCGGCGCGTCGGCGGTCAGGCGCGCCCACTGCGGCGCCACCAGCTCGGTCGCCGCCTGCCGGGTGCGCTCCCCGGCGGGCAGGTCGAACAACGCCTCCAGCACCGCGTGCACCAGCGTGCCCCGGGCCTGCTCGGGAGTGGGCAGCTCGGGTAGCCGGTCGATGCTGCGGAACCGGAACAGCAGCGGGCAGGTCTTGAAGTCGGCGGCCCGGGAAGGCGAGAGCGACGGTAGCTCGTCGGCCGTGGGATCGGCCCCCCCGGTAGCATCGACGGCGCTGCTCGGCTGGGGCACGGTCTCGGGCGTCATGCCGGACACGGTATGACACGGTTGCGACCGCCCCGTGGGCCCGCCCCGTGGCGTGTCGAGCCGCGAGCGCCCCCCGTAGCATTGCCGCAATGGAGCCCACCGCCGCCGGACCCCCGACCGCTGGCCGCCGTGCGGGCATCCCGCTGGGTCGGGTGCTGGGTTTCCCGTTGCAGCTGCGCTGGTCGGTGCTGCTGCTGGTGGCGCTGATCACGCTGCTCTCCGGGCAGGTGATCGGCTACGCCGTGGGCTTCGGCTTCGTGGTCGCCTTACTAATCTCGGTGCTGCTGCATGAGCTCGGACATGCGCTGACCGCCCGCCGGCTCGGGATCGGCGTGCGCGGCATCACGTTGGAGATTCTCGGTGGCTACACCGAGATGGCGGGCGACACCCCCAACCCCCGGGCGGAGCTGCTGGTCTCGATGGCGGGACCGGCGGTCTCGCTCGGGCTCGGGCTGGGCGCCGGCGGTGCCGCACTGTTGCTGCCGGCTGGGCCGTTGCAGCAGGTCGCGGTGCTGGTGGCGCTCGCCAACCTGATCGTGGCGATCTTCAACACGCTGCCCGGGCTGCCGCTCGACGGTGGCCGGGCGCTGCGCGCCCTGGTCTGGTGGTTCAGCGGGAGTCCGCACCGCGGCACCGCGGTCGCGGCCCGCTGTGGCCAAGTTGTGGCGGTCGCCACCGCGCTCGCGGCGATCCTGCTCTACCTGCCCCGGTTCATCACCGAGTTCGGGCTGATCCTCCTGCTGCTGGTCGCGTTCAGCCTGTGGCAGGGGGCGGCCGCGAGCGTCCGCTCGGCCCAGCTCAACCGGCGGTTGCCCGGGTTGGACCTCGATCAGATGACCCGCCGGCTGTTTCCGGTCCCGACCGGCACCCCGCTGGCGGAGGCGCAACGGCGAGCGGCCGAAGCCGGTGCGAGCGCCGGGGCGCTGGCAGTGGCAGACTCCAGCGGCCGGCTGGTAGCGGTGGTGCATCCGGAGGCGGCTGCGGCGGTGCCGGAAAATCGGCGTCCGTGGGTGAGCATCGACTCGGTCGCCCGGGACCTCGACTCGCTGCGGTCGGTGCCGGCCGGCCTGCGCGGGGCGGCGGCGCTGCGGGCGTTGCAGGCGGACCCGGCGGCGGAGTATCTGGTAAAGAGAGACGGAGACGTGATCGGAGTGCTGCGGACCGCGGATGTCGCCCGGGTTCTGCGCGCCACCGGCGGCGAGACCTCACGGGAGCGACACGGATGAATGGCGCACGCGGGCCCTTTGTGGCCGGCGACCGGGTGCAGCTGACCGACCCTAAGGGGCGCACCCAGATGATCAAACTCAAGGCCGGGGGTGTCCACCACACGCACCGCGGCGGGCTCGCCCACGATGACCTGATCGGTGCGCCCGACGGCAGCGTGGTCACCGCCAGCGGCGGTACGACCTATCTGGCGCTGCGGCCGCTGCTGGTCGACTGGACGCTGTCGATGCCGCGGGGCGCCCAGGTGATCTACCCGAAGGACACAGCACAGATCATCACCATGGGCGACATCTACCCCGGCGCCCGGGTGCTGGAGGCCGGCGCCGGCTCCGGCGCGTTGAGCTGTGCGCTGTTGCGGTCGGTCGGTCCGCAGGGGACCGTGCTCTCGTACGAGCAGCGGGAAGATTTCGCCGAGATCGCCCGACGCAACGTCGGCGACTTCTTCGGCGAGCCGCCGGCCGCCTGGACCCTCCGGGTGGGGGATGTGGCCGACTGCCCGGATGACGGCTTCGATCGGATCATCCTGGACCTGCTCACCCCGTGGGAGATGGTGCCGCTGGTGGCGCGGGCGTTGCTGCCCGGCGGGGTCTTCGTCGGCTATGTCGCGACCACCACCCAGCTCTCCGAGCTGGTGGAGGCGCTGCGGGCCGATGGCGGCTTCACTGAGCCGCGGGCCTGGGAGTCGATGGTGCGCGACTGGCACGCCGAAGGGCTGGCGGTGCGGCCCGAGCACCGGATGGTCGCACACACGGCGTTCCTGGTGGTGACTCGCAGACTCGCCCCCGGCGTGGTGGCGCCGACCCGGCGGCGGCGGCCGAGCAAGGGCGCCGAGGCGTACGCTGAGCAGCAGCGGGCGCGGCGCGCCGCGCCGGTAGCCGCGCCTGCTGAGTCAGCCCCGCCGCCGCCGGTCGACCCGCCGCCGCCGGGGGGAACCGACACCGAAGGGCCGACCTCGTGAGCGCTCCGTCGCACGAGCGGCCGGAGTTGCCGGCCGTGTTCCCGGATTGGTCGCCCTACCGGGATCTGGAGTCGGCGTGCCGTGCCTACCTGCGCGACCCGGAGGTGGCGTTGGAAGCGCTCGACGGGGTGCTGCAGCGCGTCGGCGGGTTCGGCTTCACCCTCGAGCGGTTCGTCAACGAGGTGAACGGGGTCTGGCAGGAGGTCGCGGTCTGCGACGGCAGCCGGCTGGTGCTTTGGCACGGTGAAGACCTGCCGGCCGGGGCCGATGACGAGCCGCCGGCCATGACCTCCTCGCTGCGGGTGCTGCCGATGTCGTCGATCACCGAGGTCGGTTGTCGGCGGCGGTTGACCCGCAGCCCCGATGGCCCGCTGCGGGTCGAGAGCGTCGATGTCTACCTGCTGCTCGGCTCCTTGGAGGAAGGGCTGGCCGGCGCCGCCGACGAGGGCACCACCGTGCTGCGGCAGGACGCGCTGCGCTTCGGTAAGACCGTCGAGGACGGCGGACTTGGCCAGATCGCACGAGTGGAGGAGTTCGCCCGGCTGGTCGCCGCGCAGGTGGGGCAACGGCCCGGCTGACCGTCGCCGGATCGGCCGATCGTCAGCTCGGTTTTGCCGACTCGCTGTGGAAGATGCACTCGCCGGGGCATTCTTTGGCCGCGTCGATCACCGGCAGCCGCAGCTCCGGCGGCACCGACACCTGGGCGCCCGGCTCGGTGAGCAGTTCGCCGTCGGGGTCCTTGACGTAGGCCAGCCCGTCGATATCGAACTCGAAGACCTCGGGCGCGTACTGGACGCACAGCCCATCACCGGTGCACAACTCTTGATCTACCCATACGCGCATGGGAAACAAGGCTACCGTCGTCGAAAATTTGGGCCAGAACAGCCCGGAGGAGATCAAGTTTTGATGACAGGTGTCGGGGGTAACGCCGAAAATCGGGGTGAGCAGCTAGGGTTGTAAGACGAAGGTTTACCCCCGGGGAGGTGGACGTGGCACGCAACGACGAAGCGGACGCCCGAGCCGCGCAGTGGGAACGCGAGGCTCACGATCTCTCCACGCAGGTCGCGTACCTCCAAGAGGAGCTCGCGCTGGCGCGGCGGAAGGTCACCGAGGGGCCGCGGCACGTGCGGCAACTGGAGGAGCGGTTGGCCGCTACGGCGGCTCAGGTCTCGCGGCTGACCGAGAACAACGAGCGACTGGTGGCCACCCTCAAAGAGGCGCGGGCCCAGATCGTCACCCTGAAGGAAGAGATCGACCGGCTGGCGCAGCCGCCGAGCGGCTACGGCATCTTCCTGGCCGCGCACGACGACGACACGGTGGATGTCTTCACCGCGGGCCGGAAGATGCGGGTGACCGTGTCTCCCTCGGTCGATGTCTCGCAGCTGCGTCGCGGGCAGGAGGTCCTGCTCAACGACGCGCTCAACGTGGTCGAGCCGTTCGGCTTCGAGCGCGCCGGTGAGGTCGCGATGCTCAAGGAGGTGCTTGAGGGCGGCGACCGGGCGTTGGTGATCTCACACGCCGACGAAGAGCGCATCGTCCACCTGGCCGAGACGTTGCAGGACGCACCGCTGCGCGCCGGCGATTCGGTGATGTTCGAGCCCCGGTCGTCGTACGCCTTTGAGCGGATCCCGAAGAGCGAGGTCGAGGAGCTGGTCCTGGAGGAGGTGCCGGATGTCGACTACTACGCCATCGGGGGCCTCGACCGGCAGATCGAGCAGATCCGGGACGCGATCGAGCTGCCGTTCCTGCACGCGGACCTCTTCCGGGAGCACGAGCTACGGCCGCCTAAGGGCGTCCTGCTCTACGGTCCGCCCGGCTGCGGAAAGACCCTGATCGCCAAGGCGGTGGCGAATTCGCTCGCCAAGCAGATGGCGGCGCGTCGGGGTGAGGAGAAACACACCAGCTACTTCTTGAACATCAAAGGCCCGGAGCTGCTCAACAAGTATGTCGGCGAGACCGAGCGGCATATTCGGCTGATCTTCCAGCGAGCCCGGGAGAAGGCCGGCGAAGGCACCCCGGTGATCGTGTTCTTTGATGAGATGGATTCGGTTTTCCGGACCCGTGGTTCCGGTGTGTCGTCGGATGTCGAGAACACCATCGTCCCGCAGTTGCTCAGCGAGATCGACGGGGTCGAGGGCCTGGAGAATGTGATCGTCATCGGGGCCTCCAACCGGGAGGACATGATCGACCCGGCGATCCTGCGGCCGGGTCGGCTCGATGTCAAGATCAAGATCGAGCGTCCGGACGCCGAGGCCGCCAAGGACATCTTCAGCAAGTACATCCGTCCCGATCTGCCGCTGCACACCGACGACCTGGCTGAGCACGACAGCTCCCGGGAAGCCTGCGTGGCGGCGATGATCGAGGCGGCGGTGCTCCGGATGTACGCCGAGACCGAGGAGAACCGCTTCCTGGAGGTCACCTACGCCAACGGTGACAAGGAGGTCCTCTACTTCAAGGACTTCAACTCCGGCGCCATGATCGAGAACATCGTCGACCGGGCCAAGAAGATGGCGATCAAGGACTTCCTGACCTCCAACCAGAAGGGGCTGCGGCTGCAGCACCTGCTGGACGCCTGCATCGACGAGTTCCGTGAGAATGAAGACCTGCCGAACACCACCAACCCGGACGACTGGGCGCGGATCTCCGGTAAGAAGGGCGAACGGATCGTCTACATCCGCACACTGGTCTCCGGCGGTAAGGGGACGGAGTCGGGCCGCTCCATCGACACCGTCAACCCGCCCGGTCAGTACCTCTAGTCCAGCGCGGCCGGTGCCGTTGCCCACGTTGCGGCGACCGGCGGGCTACGCTCGTGGGATGGCGCAGATCGGGGCGGTGCGATGACGACACGACGGATCATGGGCACCGAGGTGGAGTACGGTATCTCGGTGCCCGGGCAGCCGGGGGCCAACCCGATGGTCACCTCCTCGCAGGTGGTGAACGCATACGGCGCCCGTCCCGAGCTGACCCGGGGTGGCCGGGCACGGTGGGACTACGAGGAGGAGTCGCCGCTGCGCGACGCGCGTGGCTTCACCTACTCCGGCACCGCGTACGAGCCTGCCGAGGCGCTCGCCGACGAGGATCTCGGATTGGCCAACGTGATCCTCACCAACGGTGCCCGGCTCTACGTCGACCACGCCCACCCCGAATATTCCACCCCCGAGGTCACCAATCCGTGGGATCTGGTGCGGTGGGACAAGGCCGGCGAGCGGGTGATGGCCGAGGCATCCCGGCGGGCGGCGACCATACCCAACGCCGGCACCATCCACCTCTACAAAAACAACACCGACAACAAGGGCGCCAGCTACGGATCCCACGAAAATTACCTGATGCGGCGGCAGACGCCGTTCGCAGATGTGGTGTCCCATCTGACGCCGTTCTTCGTCACCCGCCAGATCATCTGCGGGGCGGGCCGGGTAGGCCTCGGGCAGGACGGCTCGCAGCCCGGCTTCCAGCTCTCGCAGCGGGCCGACTTCTTCGAGGTCGAGGTGGGGCTGGAGACCACCCTCAAGCGGCCGATCATCAACACCCGCGATGAGCCACACGCCGACGCCGAAAAGTACCGGCGGCTGCATGTGATCATCGGCGACGCCAACCTCTCGGAGATCTCCACCTACCTCAAGGTGGGGACCACCTCGCTGGTGCTGTCGATGATCGAGGAGAAGGTCCTCACCGCCGACCTCGGCATCGCAGACCCGGTGACCGAGCTGAAGGCGGTCAGTCACGACCCGGGCCTCGGGCACCTGATGCGGATGCGGGATGGCCGCCGGCTGACCGCGCTGGATGTCCAGTGGGCGTACTTCGAGCGGGCATCGGCGTTCGTGGCGTCGCGATTCGGCGACGACGTGGACGAGATTACCGCCGATGTGCTGGCCCGCTGGGAGGAGGTCCTGACCCTGCTGGGGCGGGACCCGACGCTGCTCGCCGATCAGCTGGACTGGGTCGCGAAGCTGCGGCTGCTGGAGGGCTACCGGGAGCGGGAGCAGCTCGGCTGGGCCTCGCACAAGCTCCAGCTTGTGGATCTCCAGTACAGCGACGTCCGGCCGGAGAAGGGGCTCTACCACCGGCTGGTCAGCCGCGGGGCGATGCGTACCCTGCTGGAGCCCGCACAGGTGGAGTCGGCGATGTCGGAGCCGCCGGCGGATACCCGCGCCTATTTCCGGGGCCGCTGTCTGGCGCAGTACGCCTCCGAGGTGGTGGCGGCGAGCTGGGATTCAGTGATCTTCGACGTCGGCCGCGAGTCGCTGGTCCGGGTTCCGATGATGGAGCCCGAGCGGGGCACCAAGGTGCACGTGGGGCAGTTGTTCGACCGTTGCCCGAGCGCGAAGGATCTCCTTGAGGTCATCGCCGGCTGATCGGCGCCGATCCTCTTACCGGTCGTATCCGCGGGGTACGTTTGCCTAGACACGTGTTTCGACGAGGAGGTCAAGGTGACGAGGAGGGCAAGGTATGGCTACGCGTGACACCGGCGGTCAGTCTCAGTCCGGGAAGTCCCGGCGGGATGAGGTCGAGGAGACCGAGGCGGCGGAGGTCGACCCGGAGGTCGCCGAGCGGGTCGAGAAGGTCTCCGAGGAGGTCGACGATCTGCTCGACGAGATCGACTCCGTTCTGGAGGAGAACGCCGAGGAGTTCATCCGGGGCTACGTGCAGAAGGGCGGAGAGTGACCAGACCGCCCTTTAGCGGTGGTAGTCCCTCCTCTCGGGAGTCACCGGTTACCTCGGCCGGGTGACTCCGCAGTGGCCCCGGGCACCTGGTCGCCGCGGCTGCGCGCAGCGCTGTCCGGGTCGTGACCCGTGCGGCGCCACGCGGGGCCCGACCGGGCGCACCAGTCCACCCCCGACCCGACTAGCCTGGACGCAGCGTTCGACGGATCATCACAGGTGTGGCCAGATCAGACGAGAGGATGCACGTGTCAGCGGTTAGTGATACCTCCCGAGGGCTGCCCAGCGCCTTCACCAATGCGGGGACCTCTTCCTTCACCCAGTTCCTGAGCGTCGCCGCCCCCGATCTGCTGCCCGGCCGGCGGCCGTTGCCGGCCGGCTCCGCCAGTGACCTGGCTCCGCACGCCACCACTGTGGTGGCGCTGCGTTGTCACGGTGGGGTGGTGATGGCGGCGGACCGGCGCGCCACCATGGGGCACATGATCGCCTCCCGGGACATCGACAAGCTGTACGCGGCTGACCCGTACTCGCTGGTCGGCGCGGCCGGCACCGGCGGCGCGATGTATGAACTGATCCGGCTGTTCCAGGTGGAGCTCGAGCATTACGAGAAGATCGAGGGCGCGATGCTCTCGCTGGAGGGCAAGGCGAACCGGCTGGCGGCGCTGGTGCGCGGCAACCTGGGCGCGGCGATGCAGGGGCTGGTCGCCGTGCCGCTCTTCGCCGGGTTCGATCTGGCCGCCAGCGACCCGGCCGAGGCGGGCCGGATCTTCAGCTACGACATCGCGGGCAGCCTCCATGAGGAGAGCCGGATGGGGTTCGAGGGGGTCGGTTCCGGCTCGATCTTCGCCAAGGCCTCGCTGAAGAAGCGTTACCGTTCCGGTCTCCCGGCCGATGAGGCGGTGCGGTTGGCGGTGGAGTCGCTCTACGACGCCGCCGACGACGATACCGCGACCGGCGGGCCAGACCTGATCCGCAAGATCTACCCGGTGGTGATGACGGCCACCGCCGAGGGCACCCGCCGGCTCCCCGAGTCGGAGGCCGCCCAGGTGGCGGAGGCGGTCGTGGCGAGCCGTACGGAGAACCCCGGTGGCTGAGCGTCCCGTCACCGGCTGCCCTGACCGATCGTCTGCAAAGGAGAGCTGAACCACCGTGGCCATGCAGTTCTACGCGTCGCCTGAACAGATCATGCGTGACCGCGCGGAGTTCGCGCGGAAAAACATCGCCCGGGGACGCAACGCGGTCGTGCTCAGCTGCGCCGACGGTGTGCTCTTCGTCGCCGAGAACATCTCGACCGCCCTCCACAAGGTCAGCGAGATCTATGACCGGATCGGCTTCGCCGCCGCCGGCCGGTACAACGAATTCGAGAATCTGCGGCGGGCGGGGGTCCGGATGGCGGACCTCAACGGCTACAGCTACGACCGACGCGACGTGACCGGACGGGCGTTGGCGAACGCGTACGCCCAGACCCTCGGTGCGATCTTCACCGACCAGACGAAGCCGTTCGAGGTCGAGATCTGCGTGGCCGAGGTGGGTGCGGCCCCGGCCCAGGACGAGCTTTACAAGATCACCTACGACGGTACGGTGCAGGACTACCCCTCCGGCGTACTGGTGCTGGGTGGTGAAGCGGACACGATCGTCGGCAACATCGCCGCCGACCACCAGGTCGATGAGTCGCTCGCCACCGGTCTCCGGCTGGCGGTTCGCGGCCTGTCCAGCGTCGGCGGCGAGGGCGGCAACAGCCGGTCGGTCGCGCCGGAGCAGCTGGAGGTGGCGTTGCTGGACCGGGCCCGCACGGGCCGGACCTTCCGGCGGATCACCGGCGCCGCGTTGACGGCGTTGGCGGCCGAGGAGTCGGGCGGCGGAGGCGAGCCCGCCGGTGCCGAGTCGGCGGGCGACGGCGAGGCCACCGACGAGGGTGAATCCTCGGGCTGATCGGGTCGTCCGGACGAATCCGGGCTCGGATTCGTGGGGGAGCGGGAGGATTCTCCCGCTCCTTCGGGCTACTGTCTCTACATGGACCGTCGCATTTTCGGGCTGGAAACCGAGTATGGGGTCACCTGCACCTACCGCGGCCAGCGGCGGCTGAGCCCGGACGAGGTGGCGCGCTATCTGTTCCGTCGGGTGGTCTCCTGGGGCCGTTCGAGCAACGTGTTTCTGCGTAACGGTGCCCGGCTGTACCTGGATGTCGGGTCCCACCCGGAGTATGCGACGCCCGAGTGTGACTCGGTGCCGGACCTGGTCGCGCATGACCGGGCCGGCGAGCGGATCCTCGAAGGGCTGCTGATCGACGCGGAGAAGCGGTTGCACGACGAGGGCATCGCCGGCGAGATCTACCTGTTCAAGAACAACACCGACTCGGCCGGCAACTCTTACGGCTGCCACGAAAACTACCTCGTTTCTCGGCACGGAGAGTTCGGTCGGCTGGCCGACGTGCTGATTCCGTTTCTGGTGACCCGCCAGCTGATCTGTGGCGCCGGCAAGGTGTTGCAGACCCCGCGCGGCGCCGTCTACTGCCTGTCGCAGCGGGCCGAGCACATCTGGGAGGGGGTCTCCTCGGCGACCACCCGGAGCCGCCCGATCATCAACACCCGCGACGAGCCCCACGCCGACGCCGAGCGGTATCGGCGGCTGCACGTGATCGTCGGCGATTCGAACATGAACGAGGTCACCACCCTGCTTAAGGTCGGCTCGGCTGACCTGGTGCTCCGGATGATCGAGACCGGGGTGGTGATGAAGGACCTGTCGCTGGAGAACCCGATCCGTGCCATCCGTGAGGTCTCCCACGATGTCACCGGCCGGCGGAAGGTTCGGCTCGCCAACGGCAAGGAGGCGAGCGCGCTGGAGATCCAACAGGAGTATTACTCCAAGGCGGTGGAGTTCGTCGAGCGGCGCGGCGGCGACCAGCTCACCAAGCGGGTGGTGGAGCTGTGGGGGCGGGTCCTGGAGGCGGTGGAGACCGGGCAGTTGGATCCGGTCGCCAGAGAGGTCGACTGGGTCACCAAGCTCCGCCTGCTCGAGTCGTACCAGCGGCGTCATGATCTACCGCTGGCGCATCCGCGGGTGGCGCAGCTGGACTTGGCCTACCACGATCTCCGTCGGGGCCGAGGGCTGTTCGGGTTGTTGGAGCGGCGGGGCGACGTCGACCGGGTGGTCGGCGACCTGGAGATCTTCGAGGCCAAGGAGACGCCGCCGCAGACCACCCGGGCGCGGCTGCGGGGCGAGTTCATTCGGCATGCCCAGGAGAAGCGGCGCGATTTCACCGTCGACTGGGTGCATCTGAAGTTGAACGACCAGGCGCAGCGCACCGTCTTGTGCAAGGACCCGTTCCGTTCCCACGACGAGCGGGTGGAGCGGCTGATCGCCAGCATGTGAGCGGGTTTTCCGCCGGTTTTCCGCGCCGATCATGAGCTAGATGACCGACACGCCCGGCGTGTCGGTCATCTAGCTCATGATCGGCCGAAGATCGGCGGGCCGTGCTCACGACCGGTGGATCTTGCCGGCGGCGTGGCGGCCGGCGGCGGCCGCCGCGAGGAAGTACGGCTCGTCCTCGGCCAGGCCGCGGCCCATGCTCGACAGCGTCGCGGGGCTGGCGCGCAGCGCCGCGAGCAGTCCCTCGGTGGGCACGGTGACCAGCCGGTGCCGGTCGGCCAATGGCTTCAGCGCGGTCGCGACAGCGCTGGCGAACTCCGGCGCCAGCCCGGCCGGTATCGCCAGGTCGGCACGGGCGAGCGCGACCCGGCCATAGGCGGTGAGGCTGTGGTGGGAGACGCCCCGATGCCGGGGCCGCGGGTCGGCGCCGGAGAGCCGCAGCGCCCCGATCGGCGCCCCGCCCAGCGCCGCCGCCGCGTTCACCGCTTCCCCCGTAGCGACCCCGGAGAACCCCCAGCGGGTGCCGGTGCCGAGGTTTCCCGGCCCTTGGCTGACGATCGCCACGTCGGCGCCCAGGACGTGCCGGGCGCCGAGCAGACCGGTGTGCAGGCTGGCCGCCTCCAGGTCGCCGCCGAAGGCCTGGCCGACGGTGACCACGCCAGCGAGTGCGTCGGCGAGCACGTCCAGCGTGCGGGAGAACCAGGCGGGCAGCGCCCCGCCGTCACTCATCAGGTAGGCGACCTTCGCGGTCGGGTCGTCGGCGTGGATTCCGGCCAGCACGGCGGGCAGGGCCGAGTGCAGATCAGCGGTGACGACCGGCAGACCGGCCAGATCGTCGGCGTCGGCGAGCGTCTGGTGATGGGGGGAGTCGGGTTCGTCGACTCCGCCGACGATCGCCTGCAGTGGGGTGTAGCGGGCCTTG
This sequence comes from Natronosporangium hydrolyticum, assembly GCF_016925615.1. NCBI lineage: Bacteria > Bacillati > Actinomycetota > Actinomycetes > Micromonosporales > Micromonosporaceae > Natronosporangium > Natronosporangium hydrolyticum. Next base: position 3,017,290 of record NZ_CP070499.1, on the reverse strand, counting down.
ACCAGGTGCCCGTAGCCCTGCGGGAGCGGCTCGTCCGGCGGTAGCCGTTCCGGGATCGCCACCACCAGTGCGTAGCCCCCGGTGCCGAGCCCGAGCGCCAGCGCGCCGGTGTTGAGTAGCACCCGGTCGCCCGGCTGGGGGTCGCCGACCAACGACGGGTACGCCAGGGCGCGTACCTGCGGCGGGTCGGTCTGGTCCCGCGCGGTCAGCGTTACCGTCACCTCTTGCGCGCCCCGCCAGGACCGACCGCGGTCCACGACCAGGCCGGCGCGCCATCGCACCCCACTCATCGCCGGTGACGGTAGTCCGCGTGCCGACACGCACATACGTACGGATGGTGCTAGCGTCTTGGGAGTGTCTCGCGCGCGTACTGAACGGCTGGTCAACCTGGTGATCTGCCTGCTTTCGACGCGGCGGTTTCTGACCGCGGCGCAGATCGCCGCTACCGTCGCCGGCTATGAGCACGACCGGACCGACCCCCGCGAGCACGAGGCGTTCCAGCGCAAGTTCGAGCGGGACAAAGCCGAGCTGCGGGCGCTGGGGGTGCCGCTGGAGACCGGGACCGACAGCGTCTTCGACAGCGAACCCGGTTATCGGATCGCCCGGCGGGAGTACGCGCTGCCGGACATCCCGTTGGCGCCCGACGAGGCGGCGGCGGTGGGGGTGGCGTCCCGGCTGTGGCAGCACGCCGGGTTGGCGGCGGCGGCGTCGTCCGGGCTGACCAAGCTGCGCGCCGCCGGGGTCGAGCTCGATCCGGAGGCGACCAGTCTCGGGGTGGAGCCGGTGGTGACGGTGGACCCGGCCTTCGCGCCGCTGGTCTCCGCCGCCCGGGAGCGACGGTTGGTGACCTTCGACTACCGGGTGCCGGAGCGGGATTCGCCGGACCGGCGGCGGCTGCACCCGTGGGGGGTGGTGTGCCTGCGGGGGCGGTGGTATGTGGTGGGTTACGACCTCGACCGGGAGGCGCCCCGGTGTTTCCGGCTGTCGCGGCTGGTCGGCGCGGTCCGGGCGAGTGGCCGACCCGACGCGTACCAGGTGCCGGCGGGGGTCGATCTGCTCAGCTACGTCGCCCGGGACCGGGAGCCGGCGCCCCGGCACGGCCGCGCGACGCTGCTGCTACGCCCCGGCCGGGCCGATGGGCTGCGGCGGTGGGCGGAGTCGGTAACCTCGGGCGCCACCGGCGATCTGGCGGTGGTGCCTTACCACAGCCCGGACGGCTTCGCCGCCTGGCTGGTCGGGTACGGCGCTGACGTGCGGGTGCTGGAGCCTCCGGAGGTCCGGGACGCGGTGATCAGTCGGTTGAAGGAGATCGCGAACCAGCCGGCCGGCCCGCCGCGGGCGGCCTCGGCGGAGGTCACCCGGTGAGCGGCCGGCCGACGGGCCGGGCCGCCGCCGGATGGCTCACCCGGCTGCTGAATCTCGTGCCGTATCTACAGGCCAGACCGGGGATTCCGATCGCCGAAGCGGCCGCCGACCTCGGAGTGACGCCGCAGCAGCTGCGGGACGATCTGGAGCTGCTGTGGGTGTGTGGGCTGCCCGGCTACGGCCCGGGGGATCTGATCGACATGGTCTTCGACGGGGACCGGGTCAGCATCACCTACGACGCCGGCATGGACCGGCCGCTTCGGTTGACGCCGGACGAGGCGGTGGCGTTGCTGGTGGCGTTGCGCATGCTGGCGGAGACGCCCGGGGTGGCCGACCGCGGGCCGATCGACCGGGCGCTGGCGAAGATCGAGGCCGTGGTCGGGGAGGCCCCGCCGGTGGCGGTGGCGCAGCTGGAACGCACCGAAGCGCTGGAGCGGGTGCGGGACGCGGTCGGCCAGGGCAACGCTCTGGAGATCACGTACTACTCGGCGACCAGCGATCGCACGACCGTTCGGGTGGTGGATCCGGTACGGGTGATGGTGGTCGGCCGGTTCGGCTATCTGGAGGCGTGGTGCCGCCGGGCCGGCGAGGTGCGCCGGTTCCGGGTGGACCGGATCGACGAGTTGCGGGTGCTGGACGAGCCGGCGGCGCCGCCGGCCGCCGCCGGCCCGTTGCCCGCCCGGGTGTTTCAGCCGACGGCGCAGTCGCCGCTGGTGACGCTGCGGGTGGGCCGGTCGGCCCGGTGGATCGCCGAGTATTACCCCTGCGAGACGGTCGATGATTCGGCGGAGGAGTGGTTGATCTCGCTGCGCGCCAGTGATCTGGACTGGGCCCGGCGGCTGGTGCTGCGGCTCGGGCCGGAGGTGACGGTGGTCGCCCCCGGCGCGCTGGCCCAGGCGGTGCGGGACGAAGCCACCGCGGCGCTGGAGGCGTACGCCACTCCCACCGGCCTGGCCACGCGGGTCGGGCATGCGGGATAGGCTCCGGTGATGATCTGGGGGTTGGTGGCGCTGTTGGTGGTCGGCCCGTTGCTGGTGTTGGCTGCGGTGGCGGGGCAGCTGCGGAGCCGGCAGGAGACCCTGCAGCGGCAGTTGGCGGCGGCGGCCGCGCAGCAGACGGCGCAGCGGGCGGCCCTGCAGCCCGGGCAGCAGCGGCTGCAGGGGGAGCTGGCGGCGCTCCAGCGGCGTGCGGAGTTGGGGCGGCGGCGCTCGGTCGCGCTGCGCCAGCGAATGGCCCAGCTGCGCCCGTAGGCCGGAGCTGGGTTGCGGGCCGGGCGGCGATTGAGTTTCCGGGTGGCCGTGGGCTATGGCGTTGGCGCCGGGGGACGTACCATGGGGGCGTTACCGTGACCAACAGATTCGGCGGGAGCACCTATGGGACCGCTTAGGCCGTGGCACATCCTCATCCTGGTGGCTGTGCTGATCCTGCTGTTCGGCGCAAAGCGCCTGCCCGGCGCGGCGCGTTCGCTGGGCCGGTCGATGCGCATCATCAAGGCTGAGACCCGAGGGTTGGTCGACGAGCCGGAGCCAGACGATCTCGACGAGAAGGCCGAGACGCCGTCCAGCCGGCGACCGCTGGGCAAAGAGCAGAAGAGCGAGGCGCAGAGCGGCGAGGTGCTCGATCCGCCCGCTGAACGCGTGCGCGACAACTGAGCGGCCGGTCGTGGGCCGTGGCCGCGTACACCAGCACTGAACAAGGGTGGGGCCGGTGAAGCTGCTGCCCTGGCGTCGGGGGCCTAGCCGGTTCCGGCGCGCCTCGGAAGGCTCGATGAGCCTGATCGAGCATCTGCTGGAGTTGCGGAGCCGGCTGTTCAAGGCCACCCTGGCGATCGCCATCGGCATGGTGATCGGGTTCGTGATTTCGCAGCAGGTCTACGACATCCTGGAGCGTCCGTACTGCAGCCTGGATCTGGCGGAGTGGGACGGCACCTGCCCGGGGTTGCAGCAGCTGGACGCGCTCGCCGCCTTCATGCTGCGGCTGAAGCTGGCCTTGTGGGTGGGGCTGATCCTCGCCGCGCCGATCTGGTTCTACCAGCTGTGGGCGTTCATCGCCCCCGGCCTGCACCGCCACGAGCGGAAGTGGGCCTACATCTTCGCGTCGATCGCGGTGCCGCTCTTCGTTGCCGGGGCGGTGCTCGCCTACGTGGTGATCGAGCGGGGCCTGCGGTTCCTGATGACCCAGGGGATCCGGGGCCTGGACATCCAGCTTGAGGTGACCGGTTACATCTCCTTCATCACCACCGTGATGCTGGTCTTCGCGGTCGGGTTCGAGCTGCCACTGCTGATTCTGATGCTCAACTTCGCCGGTATCGTCAGCGCCAAGAAGCTGCTGAGCTGGTGGCGGGTGGCGGTCTTCGCGTGCTTCGTCTTCGCGTCGTTCGCCACGCCGGACCCCGGTCCGTTCGGGATGCTGCTGCTGGCGACGATCCTGTCGGCGATGTATTTCATGGCGGTGGGAGTGGCGTTCCTGAACGATCGACGCAAGGCCAAGCGGCAGGATCCCCTCGACGACCTGGCCGACGACGAGATCTCCGCGATCGCCGAGGAGCTTGAGCCGGTGACCGCCGGGGAGTCGATCGACGCCGACATCGAAGCGGATCTCGAGGCGGAGCCGCGGGGTCGGGCGGGTGGAGCCGGCGGCTCCGACCACGGATCCGGGCCGAGCCGGCGACGTTACGACGACCTGATCTGACCCCGCCGGCCGGCGCGCCGGTTTCTGCTTCATGCGGTACGGTCCTTCGCGTGGAGATCGACCCGCGGGCCGGTCGGGTCGCGGTGTTGACCAACCCGACGGCGGGCAGGCGTCGGCACCGGCGGCTGGTCCCGCAGCTGCTGGAGCGCATCGCCGCCGCTGGCGAGCTGGACGTTCTGCGTACCACCAGTGCGGCGGAGGCGACCGCAGCCTGCCGCGAGGTGGTGGCGGCGGGGGCCACGACGCTGGTGGTGGTTGGTGGAGACGGCACCCTGCACGCGGCGATTCAGGCGGTGGCGGGATCCCAGACCGCACTGGCGGTGGTGCCGGCCGGCACCGGCAATGACTTCGCGGCTGCCCTGGGGGTGCCGGCCGATCCGATGCGCGCCGCCGATTCGGTGGCGGCGGCGCTGCGCAGCGGCGGCACCCGGCAGGTCGACCTGGCCCGGGTCACCAATGGCGACGGTGCGGTCCGGTGGTATGGGGCGGTGCTGGCGGCCGGGTTCGACGCGATAGTGAACGAGCGGGCGAATCGGATCCGCTGGCCGCGCGGCGACCGGCGGTACGACGTGGCGATCTTCCTGGAGCTGGTTCGGCTGCGACCCCGCCGGTATCGGCTGGTGCTCGACGGTGAGCCGTTGGAGGTCTCGGCGGTGCTGGTCGCGCTCGGGAATACTGCCTCTTATGGGGGAGGTATCCGGATTTGTCCGACTGCTGACCCTGCCGACGGTAAGCTCGACGTCGTGATCGGGCGGACCATGGGCCGGTTCACGCTTACCCGGTTGCGCCCGCTGGCGTACCGGGGCACCCATCTGGCGCACCCATTGGTGGACAGCTACCGGGCCACCACTGTGGAGATCTCGGCCGCGGGCGTGGTCAGCTACGCCGACGGCGAGCGCTGCCTACCGTTGCCGGTGACCGTCACCGCGGTGCCTGGTGCGCTACGGGTGTTGGGCGCCTGAACCCGAGCCGGCGTTTCGGCCGCGCCGACGATCGGCGGGCGCGCTGCTGGTCCGCCCGGAGGACGTTCCGTTAGGGAGTGTGGGATGCGACGAGTGTTCGCGGTGGCCGGGGCCGCCGCTGTCCTGGTGGCGATAGCCGGCTGCGGCAACGGCGGTGACGCCGGTGAGGCTGAACCTCCGGCGCCGGATCCGGACTCGGTCGCCGCCCCAGACGGGGTCGCAGACCCGGGCGATGGGCCGATGAGCACGGAACAATTCTGTCAGCACGTGTTGCCCGACCAGTTGGCGTCGCTGAACCAGGGAGCCACGGTGTCGCTCAACGAGTTGGCCGACGCGGTGGCCGCCGCCGACGACGCGCAACAGACCGCTGCGCTCGACGACTTCCAGGCGCAGGGGGGAGCGCTCGGGGACGGGTTCCGGGACGCCGCCGAGGCGGCGACCGATCCGGAGCTGGTGACGGCGCTGACCCGGACCGCGGGCGCGGTCGATGACTTCGTGGTCGAGGTCGTCGAGTTGGCGGAGGACGGCGAGGCCCTCACTGACCTGGACTCGATGGAACTCGCCAGCTCAGAGGAGCTGCTGGAGGCCTCGACGGAGATGGCCGCCTTCTGCGAGCAGTGATGAAGAGCCGGGGCGGCGAACCGCCGCCCCGGCTCTCGGCTTACTTCGAGGTTTCCTGGGACTTTCCTTCGATCACCGCAGCGGGCCGCTCGCCCCCCTTGATGGAGATCTTGCGGGGCGGCTCGACCGGCCGAGTGACGTTGTGTACCCGAACCCGCAACAGCCCCTGGTCGGCCTCGGCCTCGACCTGGTCGGCGGTGACGCCCTCGGGTAGTTGGAAGGTGCGCCGGAAGGCGCCGTAGCGCAGCTCCCGCACCAACACCTTGCCGCGGTTCTGTTCGGTGCGGTCGTGCCGCTCGCCGCTGATGCTCAGCCGCCCGTCGGCGACCTCGATCTCTACCTCGCTCGGGTCGACCCCGGGCAGCTCCAGCGTGATCACCACGTCGCCGCCGTCGGTGGCCATCTCCACCGGCGGGACGTACTGGTAGCTCGCCGAGCCGAAGGTACGGCGGACCAGCTCGTCGAACTCGTCGTCCATGCGAGCCAGGGCGGTGAATGGATCCCAGCGCATGATCGCCATGGTGCTCAACCTCCTATTCTCGACTCGATTGGCACTCTCGTTACTGGAGTGCTAATCCATTCAGCATGACGCGTGGGCGGTCGCCGATATTCCGGGCAAGCTGTGATGTAGGCCACACTCAATCGCCCCGGTCGTGCGGTTCCACCGGCCGGCCGGCAACCGCCCGGCCGGCGACCTTTAGCCTGGGGGTATGACCAGTCCCGCCGAGCGGTACGCCGCCGCCCGCCGGCGGGCGGCCTACCCGGAGTTCACCGAGTTCGCCGCCGGACTCGACTTCGCGGTCGACGACTTCCAGCGCGACGCCTGCGAGGCGGTGGAGCGCGGTAACGGGGTGCTGGTGTGCGCGCCGACCGGCGCGGGTAAGACCGTGGTCGGCGAGTTCGCTGTCCACTCGGCGCTGCGCAGCGGCACCGGCAAGTGCTTCTATACCACCCCGATCAAAGCGCTCTCCAACCAGAAGTACCACGACCTGGTACGCCGGCACGGCGCCGACAAGGTCGGCCTGCTCACCGGGGACAACTCGATCAACGGCGACGCCCCGGTGGTGGTGATGACCACCGAGGTCCTGCGGAACATGCTCTACGCCGGCTCCAGCACGCTGGCCGGGCTCGCCTACGTGGTGATGGACGAGGTCCATTACCTCGCCGACCGGTTCCGGGGGGCGGTCTGGGAAGAGGTAATCATCCATCTGCCGCCGAGCGTGGCGCTGATCTCGCTGTCGGCGACCGTCTCCAACGCCGAGGAGTTCGCGGACTGGCTGGTGACCGTGCGCGGCGAGACCGAGGTGGTGGTCAGCGAAGTCCGGCCGGTGCCGCTGTGGCAGCACATGATGGTGGGCAAGCGCATGTTCGACCTGTTCCACGACCGGGACGCCGCCCGGACCCAGGAGGTCAATCCGGAGCTGCTGCGCCACACCCGGGAGCTGGTGCGCCGGATCGGGATCGACGGCGGCGACCGGGGCGGTCCCCGGGGCCGCGACGGTGCCCGGGGCCGCGGGCGGGGCAGCGGCCGCCGCGGACTCCGGGGCGGCACCCGGTTGGCGCCCTACCGGTTCGACGTGCTGGAGCGCCTCGACCGGGAAGGGCTGCTGCCGGCGATCGTCTTCATCTTCAGCCGCGCCGGCTGCGACGCCGCCGTCCAGCAGTGCCTGCACGCCGGGCTGCGGCTGACCACCCCGGAGGAGCAGGCCACCATCCGGCAGATCGCCGAGGACCGGATGGCGGAGATCCCAGCCGAGGATCTGAACGTCCTGGGCTATTGGGAGTGGCTCGACGGGCTGGAGCGGGGGCTCGCCGCCCACCACGCCGGTGCGTTGCCGGCGTTCAAGGAGGTGGTCGAAGAGCTATTTGTGCGCGGGTTGGTCAAGGCGGTCTTCGCCACCGAGACGTTGGCGCTGGGCATCAACATGCCGGCCCGGTGCGTGGTGCTCGAGCGCTTGGTCAAGTTCGACGGGGAGGCGCACGTCGACCTCACCCCCGGCGAGTACACCCAGCTCACTGGCCGGGCGGGCCGCCGCGGGATCGACGTGGAGGGTCATGCGGTGGTGATCTGGTCACCGGAGGTGGACCCGCGGCAGGTCGCCGGCCTCGCCTCCACTCGCACCTATCCACTGCGTTCCAGCTTCCGGCCGTCGTACAACATGGCGGTCAACCTGGTCGGCACGTTGGGCTCCGAGCGCGCACGCGGGTTGCTGGAGTCATCGTTCGCGCAGTTCCAGGCCGACCGGGCAGTGGTGGGGATCGCCCGGCAGGTTCAGCGCAACACCGACGCCATCGCCGCGATCGGCCCGGAGATCCGGTGCGAGCTGGGCGACTTCGACGAGTACTTCTCGATCCGGCAGGCCCTCACCGAGCAGGAGCGGGCGCTGTCGCGGCAGCGCGCCGCCGACCGCCGTGCCCAAGCCGTCGATTCGCTGGCGCGGCTGCGGGTCGGGGATGTGATCCGGGTCCCCTCGGGACGGCGGGCCGGGCTGGCGGTGGTGCTCGACCCGGACACCGGCGGCTTCGGCGAGCCTAAGCCGTTGCTGTTGACCGAGCAGCGCTGGGCTGGGCGGGTGCCGGCCAGTGATTTCGTCTCCCCGGTGCAAGCGTTGGCGAAGGTGCGGGTGCCGCGGAACTTCAACCATCGCAGCCCGCAGGCGCGGCGTGACCTGGCCGCCAGCTTGCGGGTCGTGCAGGCTCCGTCGGTGGAGCGGCGACGGACCCGACGGCGCGGCGGCGTCGATGCCGAGGGCGACGACGCGGCGGCGCTCGACCGCCTCGAACAGCTCCGGGTGCAGCTGCGCCAGCACCCGTGCCACGGCTGCGACGACCGGGAAGAACACGCCCGGGCGGCGGAGCGGCGGGCGCGGCTGGAGCGGGACACCGAGCACCTGCGGACTCGGGCCAGCAGCCGCACCGGCTCGTTGGCCCGCACGTTTGATCGGGTCACGACGTTGCTCGCGGGCCGCGGATACCTCACTGACCGGGGGGAGCTCACCGACCCGGGTCGACTGCTGGCCCGGATCTGGACCGAGTCCGATCTGCTGGTGGCCGAGTGTCTGCGGCGCGGGGTGTGGGACGGGCTGGACCCGGCGCAGCTGGCGGCGGCGGTCTCGGTGGTGGTTTACGAGGCGCGCCGCGAGACCGAGGATCCCGCCGCGACCCCGCGCGGCCCGGTCGCTGACGCGATCACCGAGACCCGCAAGCTCTGGAGCGAGCTCGCCGCCGACGAGTCCGATCGGGGCCTGTCGCTGACCCGGGAGCCGGACGCTGGCTTCGTCTGGCCGATCTACCGGTGGACCAACGGCGAACCGCTGGAGCGGGTGCTGCAGAGCGCTGGCGGCCCGGATGGCGAACTGCCCGCGGGCGACTTCGTCCGGTGGGCGCGGCAGGTGGTCGATCTGCTTGGCCAGATTATTGAGGCGGACGGGGTGCCAGCTGGCGTGCGGCGAGCCGGCCGGCGGGCGATGGACCAGATCCACCGGGGAGTGCTGGCGCGCAACCTGGTCCGCTGACTCGTACTGGTCACCCTGACCGTCCGGCCTAACGACTATGGCCGAGCATCTGAGCTGCGGTTTGTTGTCTGGTCGGTAACCTGCGGGCGGGGAGGGGGACGTAATGACCGAAGTTGACCATTTTAGTTATGGCCTGATTACACCCGTGCTGGCCTACACGCTCTCGGTAATGGGGTCACTACTCGGGCTCATCTGCACCGTAAAGGCCCGCGGCGCAACGAGTAACCGGCGCCGAGTCTGGTTCCTTTTGCTCGCCGCGTGGGCGATCGGCGGCACCGGGATCTGGGTCATGCACTTCATCGCCATGCTGGGCTACGGCATCGAAAGCGGGGAGATCCGCTACGACGTGCCGATCACCACCGCGAGCGCGGTGTTGGCGGTCGCCGCGGTTGCGGTCGGGCTGTGCCTGGTCGGGCTGGGGCGCCCGAACACCGCGAAGATACTTGCGGGTGGTGTCTTCACCGGGCTCGGGGTCGCGGGCATGCACTACACCGGGGTCGCCGCGATGCGGCTGGACGGGTCCATCAACTTTGACCAGGTGTTGGTGGTCGCGTCGATCGCAATCGCGGTGGTGGCCGCGACCGTGGCGCTGTGGTTCACGGTGACCGTGCAACGACCGCTGGCGCTGGTGGGGTCGGCCTTGGTGATGGGCATCGCGGTCAGCGGGATGCACTACACCGGCATGCACGCCATGCACATCCACCCACACGGCAGTGATGGCCCGTTGAGCGGAGCACCGGTCTTCGCGTTGCTGTTGCCGATCGTCGTCCTGGTGGTGCTTGCGGTGATCGGGTTGATCTACGCGGTGCTGGCCGCGCCGACCCCCGAAGACGCCGAAGGAGCGGCCTACCTCGCCACCCGTCGCAGCCTCCCGGAGCCGACCCGGCCGGTGCCGCCGCTGGCCGAGCAGCGGCGGATGCCGGACGGGACGTTCGCCGACGGCAACCGGCCGGCGCCGTCGGCGACGCTCAGCGGCGAGCCGACGCCGACGACTCGTCGTCAGTCGATCCCGCGGACGAACCGGCGAGAGCATTGACCAACCGGTCGCACGCCCCGGCCAGGTTCCACTGCTGGGCCAGCGCCAGCAGCTGGTCGGGGTGGGCCGGCCGCCGAGGTGTGACCGGGTCGAGTTCGGGCAGCGGGACGTCCCGGACTACCCGCACCACCCGGGGCGCTACCGCGAGATAGTCGCTGGCTGCCTGCAGCTTCGCCCGTACGCCGGGGGCGAAGCCGCTGGCCGGATCCGACACCGCCCGCTCGATCCCGGCCAGGTCGTGGTACCTGTCGAGCAGCCGGGCGGCGGTCTTGTCACCGATGCCGGGCACCCCAGGTAGCCCGTCGCTCGGGTCCCCCCGCAGCACCGCGAAGTCGACATAGGCGGTGGCCGCTACGCCGTACCGGGCCTTGAGCTGCGTCTCGTCGAAGACCTCCAGCTTGGCCACTCCACGCCCGCAGTAGAGCAGCCGGACCCCGGCCGCGTCGTCGATGAGCTGGAAGAGATCCCGGTCGCCGGAGGCCACCTCAACCGGGCCGGGCTGGGTGCTGGCGAGCGTGCCGAGCACATCGTCGGCCTCGTAATCCGTTGCTCCGACGACCGGGATGCCGATCGCGTCGAGCACCGCCACCAGGATGGGAACCTGCGGGAGCAGCAGGTCCGGCACCTGCTCGGCGCCCGGGTCGCCGCTGGCGGCCAGTCGGTGGGTCTTATACGAGGGCAGCAGCGCCACCCGCCAGGCCGGCCGCCAATCAGCATCCAGCGCGCACACGATCCGTCCGGGGCCGCGGCTGCGCACCAGCGTCGCGAGCATGTCCAGGAAGCCGCGAACCGCGTTTACCGGGGTGCCGTCGGGGGCGGTGGCGGCGCTGGTAGGGATGCCGTGAAAGGCCCGGAAATACAGGCTTGGCGCGTCCACCGCCAGTAGTGGTGTCTTCACCAGCATAGCCTGACACACACGCACCCAAAACGAGCGTTAAGCTATGGGCATGGCCACCCAACCACCCCGGATGCTTCCCACCGAAGACGCCCATGACCTGCTCGAACTCGCCTCGGAGCTGGCCGACAAGGAACTGGCGCCCAAGGTCGACGAGTACGAGCGGCGCGGCGAGTTCCCTCGCGAGGTGATCCGGACGATCGGTCGCGCCGGGCTACTCGGGCTGCCCTATCCGAGCGAGTACGGCGGCGCCGAACAGCCGTACGAGGTGTATCTGCAGGTGCTGGAGGTGCTCGCGAGCCGTTGGCTGGCGGTGGCCGAGGCGGTCAGCGTGCATACGCTCGCCTGCTATCCGTTGGCTGCCCACGGCGACGATGCGCAACGGGAGCAGTTCCTGTCGGAGATGCTCGGCGGTGAGTTGCTGGGCGCCTACTGCCTCTCCGAACCAGCCGGCGGCTCGGACGCCGCCGCCATGACCACCCGCGGTATTCGCGACGGCGACGGTTACCGGATCCGCGGCACCAAAGCGTGGATCACCCACGCCGGGGTCGCCGACTTCTACAATGTCTTCTGCCGCACCGGCGACGATGGCCCAGCCGGGATCTCCTGCCTGCTCGTGGACGCCGACACCGCCGGCGTCGAGCCGCAACCGCGGGAGCGCACCATGGGGATCCAGTCCTCACCGGTGGCGCAGATCGTCTTCGACGACGCGCCGGTGCCGGCCGGCCGGCTGCTCGGCGGCGAGGGTCGCGGCTTCGCGATCGCCATGCAGGCGCTGGATGCTGGCCGGTTGGGCATCGCCGCCTGCGCGGTCGGGCTGGCGCAGGCGGCGCTGGACTACGCCGTCAGCTACGCCCAGGAACGTCGCCAGTTCGGTCAGCCGATCATCGACTTCCAGGGCGTCGGCTTCCTGCTCGCCGACGCCGCCACCCAGATCAGCGCCGCGCGGGCGTTGACGCTGGCCGCGGCGCGGCTCAAGGACGCCGGCCTGCCGTTCTCGTCGGAGGCGGCCAAGGCGAAGCTGTTCGCCACCGACATGGCGATGCGGGTCACCACCGACGCGGTGCAGGTGCTCGGTGGCTACGGCTATGTGGCCGACCATCCGGTCGAGCGGTGGATGCGGGAGGCGAAGATCCTGCAGATCGTGGAGGGCACCAACCAGATCCAACGGGTGGTCATCTCCCGCGCACTCACCCGCGACTGATCAGGCATGGTAGCGGCAGCTGAGGCGCTGGAGTCAGTGTGGCGGGCCGAGGCGGGCAGCATGCTCGGCGTGCTCAGCCGTCGGCTGGGTGACCTGGAGTTGGCCGCCGACGCGCTGCAGGACGCCTGCGATCAGGCGTTGCGGCGCTGGCCGTCCGAAGGGGTGCCGGAGCGGCCAGCCGGCGGGATCTACTCAAGCAGATGACGAGTGACCGCTCCGGGGATTCGACATCGCCGGGGTAGGTTTTTTCTGTGGAGGAGATGGATCGGGCGATCGTGGCCGCGCTCGCGCTGGACGGCCGGCTGTCGTATACGGATCTGGCGGAGCAGGTCGGGCTGTCGGTGTCGGCGGTTCACCAGCGAGTGCGTCGGCTGGAGAAGCGAGGCGTCATCACCGGCTACACCGCGCAGGTCTCGCACGCGGCGGTGGGGTTACCGCTGACCGCCTTCGTCGCGATCCGGCCCTTCGATCCCTCGCAGCCCGACGACGCGCCAGATCGGTTGGCCCACCTGCCCGAGATCCAGTCGTGCTACTCGGTCGCGGGGGAGGACTCTTACCTGTTGCTGGTGCGGGTGGCGAGCCCGGTGGACCTGGAGCGCCTGTTGCAGGAGATCAGGTCCGCCGCGAACGTCACCACCCGCACCACGGTGGCGCTGTCGATTCCGTACGAGAACCGACCGCCCAAGGTCCGGGATGGGCAGGGCTGAGCTGGCTCAGCGTGCCGACATCGCCGACGGGTTCCGCCGGTACATGTTGACGACGTACTCCACCAGGGCGATGAGCGTGTGCTTGACCGAGTCACGGACCCGTGCGTCGCACATCACCAGCGGCGTGTCCGGGGAGATCGCCAGCGCTTCCCGGATCTCGCCGTCGGCGTAGCGAGGCGCGCCGTCGAAGCAGTTCACCGCCACCAGGTAGGGGACCTTCCGACTCTCGAAGAAGTCGATCGGGGAGAAGCTGTCGGTGATCCGGCGGGTATCCACCAGCACGACCGCCCCGATGGCGCCCTTGTTGAGCTCGTCCCACATGAACCAGAATCGGGTCTGTCCGGGGGTGCCGAACAGGTACAGGATCAGGTCCGAGGACATGGTGATTCGTCCGAAGTCCATCGCCACGGTGGTGGTGTTCTTCCCGGGCACACCGGTGGTGTCGTCGACCGTGTTGCTCGCGGCGGTCATGACCGCCTCGGTGGTCAGCGGCGTGATCTCGGAGACCGCCCCGACCAGCGTGGTCTTGCCAACCCCGAATCCACCGGCCACGAGGATCTTGGCCGACTTGATCCGGCCTGCGGCCGATTGCGGCGACGTCGGGTCAGAGCTTGCGGAGTCCACTTAGCACCCTCTCCAGCAGTTCCATGCGTTCCTCGTAGCCTTCAGTAGCGGACGTCTCGTGTAGCGTGAGCATGCCCTCGCCGGTCATGTCTGCTACCAGCACCCGCGCGACCCCGAGGGGCACCCGCAGGTGAGAGGCGATCTCGGCTAACGACAGCGCGCGACCGTCGCACAAGTCGGCGATCATGTGCTTGTCGCGTCCCGCGAAGGCGGCCTCCTGCCGACCCTGCGGCGTGGTGACCAACACCGCCTCGATGGCGATGTCTCTGGTCGGTTCGGTCCGGCCGCGCGTAACAGCGTACGGCCGAATGAGCTGGCCTCGTGGATCCTGCCTGGGGCCGTCCACCGCTCACCTCTCTCCGCTGCTCACGCCGCTTACTGGCAGCATCTCGCCTACCGTTGGTTGGTTACTAATGACCAGTCACCGCAGCTCTCGATGCGGGTGTCAGGGCGTTGCCCACCCGCTCGACCAGGAGCGCCATCTCGTAACCAACCTGCCCGACATCACAGTTTCGGGCGGCGAGCGCGGCCAGCGCGGCACCATCGCTCATCGACATCAGGAACAGGAAGCCACCGTCCATCTCAACGACATTCTGGAGGACGGCGCCCGCCTCCAGCAGCCCCGCGGCGCCTTGGGTCAGGCTGACCAGGCCAGCGGCGATCGCCGCCAACTGGTCACCCCGGTCGCGGGGCAGGTCGCGGGAGTGGGCCAGCAACAAACCGTCGGAGCTGACCGCGATCGCGTGAGCGACCCCGTGCACCTCGTCGGTGAAGTTTGTCAGTAGCCAGCCCATATCCCGGTGGGTTGGTGATGTCATGTAGGGACCGTCTCCTCCCGTTACCCCCTCATTAATGTACATATCAGCGTCCCCCGCTCTCCCGGCCACGCTGCACTCCTCGGTGATACGCGGAGAGTAGCCCGCGAATCTCCTCCGGGGAGCGGCGGTTGTTCGCCGCCGGGGTGTCCTTCGGAGTGGCCGTTGGTATCTCGACGCTGCCGGGAACCAACTGTGCCTGGGGAACGCGTTTTGGCAGGCCCGACGCGGTGGCGCCGCCGGAAGTCGGCTGCGACGCGGCGGCGGCTGCCCGCCACCCGAAGTCGGCGGCGGTGCGCCAGTTGTCGGGCTCGTTGCGGTGAGTAGCGGGTTGCTGCGGCGCCGAGCTGCCTGCGGGCTGATAGCTCTCCGCCTCTGCTGCTGCGGAGTTCGTCGCCGCCGGGGGTGGGGCGCTCGATGCCGGTGATGGCGTAGCGGCCGGTGGTGGCGTGGCCGGCGGGGTGGCCGCCGGTGGCGGAGTCGGGGCCGAGCGGGGCGGCAACGTCGACGCCGCCGGCTGCTGCCGTGGGGCTTGGTTACCCGCGCTCGGCGTCTCGGTCCGCTGGCTCGCCTGCCACGCGTCCTGATTGTGCCCGGTAGGCCCACCCGCCTGGTTGCGGAACCAGACCTGCTCCATCTCCTTGAAGATGGGTAGCTCCACCGTCGCCTCCGGGGGTGGCGGAGGCTGAGTGGCCGGGGGCGGGCTGGGGTGCTGGGTAGTCGGGGACTCTGACCCGGTGTGCGCCGTCATGTCGTAGAGCGGCCGGCCCGCCACCGGCAGGTCGAACTGGTTTGTCTCCTGGTTGGCGTGGTTCTGCGCCGGCTCGTAGCTGGCCGGCTGACCGTTGCCCATCGGTGCCGGCTGCGGGGCCACATGGGACTCCTGCCAACCGGTGGCCTCCTGCCCCCAGCCGCTGGGCTCCGGCTGGTCCCACCCTCCAGGCTGGGCGGCGGCACCCGGCGAACGCCTGGGTAGCTGCCCCACATGCCGGGAAGGGACCGGTGGTGTGGTGGGAGCCGGGGCGGGAGCGGGCTCGACCGGCAGCGGCGAGCGCGGGGTCGGCGCCTCCAGGCTCCGGGTGCGGGAGCGGGGCAGGACCAGGATGTTGCGGGGCAGGGCGACGTAGGCGATGGTGCCGTAGTTCGGATCGCAGCGCAGCTCCACCCGGATCTGGTGCCGGGAGGCGAGCCGGGCCACGACCGCCAGCCCCATCTTGCGGAAGGTCGTCACCTCCAGCGACGGCGGCGAGGTGAGCCAGGCATTCAACCGGCTGACCTGGTCCTGGGACATGCCCACGCCACGGTCCTCGATCTGGATGATGACGTGGTCACCGAGCCGTCGGGCCTCGCAGACCACCGCCGAGTCGGGCGGCGAGAACCGGGCTGCGTTGTCGAAGAGCTCGGCCACGAGTCGTACCGTGTCGTTGACCGCGTTGGCGACCACCGAGACGTCGGAGTCGATGGTGCCGAACTCGATCCGGTCGTAGTGCTCCACCTCGGACTGGGAGGCGCGGAGCACATCCGCGACGAGCGCATCGTCGGTGCGTGGCGGGCTGCTGTCGGCGCCGGCGAGCACCAGCAGGTTCTCGTCGTTGCGGCGCATTCGGGTGGCGAGGTGGTCCAGCGCGAACATTTTCGCCAGCCGCTTTGGGTCCTCTTCGTGCCGCTCGATCTCGTCCAGCTGACTGATCATCCGGTCGACCAGCGACTGTGACCGCCGGGCGAGGCTGAGGAACATCGCCGAGACGCTGGTCCGCAGCGCCGCCTGCTCGGCGGCGACCCGGACCGCCTCCCGGTGGACCACGTTGAACGCCTGCGCGACCTCGCCGATCTCGTCCCGACTGCGCAGCTGGATCGGCTCCTGCACCTGCGCGGCGAGCTGCGCGGGGGTGTTCTCACCGAGGGTGCGGGGATCGCTGAGCCGCTCAACTGTCTCCGGGAGGTCCTTCTCGGCCACCGTCAGCGCGTTCTCCCGCAGCTGTTGCAGCGAACGGGCGAGCATCCGGGCGAGGAGCACCGCCACCGCGATCGCGATCGCCAGCGCCAGCAGGACCAGCACCGACTCCAGCAACACCTGCTGGAAGACCTGGTCGCGCAGGTCGGTGGCGGCGGTGACCTGATCGGTGTGGAGGCCGGTCTCCTCGGTGCGCAGCAGGTTGACCACCGCGCCCAGCGACTGGCTGGCGGCGTCGGCGCTGATCAGCGCCTGGCCCTGGTTTGCCGACTGGATGACCGACGCGGCCGCCCGGTCGGCGATGACCACCGAGCCGCCGCCGATCGCCGAGTTGACGGCGGTGAGTTGGCTAGCGTTGGCGGAGAGGGTGAAGTTCAGCAGCGATTCCTGGGCACCGGTCTGGGTGGCGAGGAAGATGGCGAGCTGCTCCTCGTCGGGCTCACCGTCGAGCAGCATGACGAAGGCGAGCGCCTGCGCCTCTGACATCTGGTTCTTCGCCTTGGAGAGCGCGGCCAGGGCCCGGATCGACTCGGCGAGGTCCGGGTCGCCGGCGACCTGCGAGACAGATTCCTGGTAAGCGATGAAGTCGGTGAGCACCACGCCGTAGCTGAGGACCACCCCGGAGACGGTGGTCTCGCTCTCGCCGACGATGCCCTGCCGCACGGTGCCCAAGTTGGCGAGCTGTTCGTCGACTCGGGTCAGCCGGTCTTCCACGACGTCCGGGACGTCGCCGAGCTCTGCCCGGGCGGACTGGTACTGCTCGACGGCCTCGTCGGTGTTGGCCACCAGTTCATTGAAGGCGCCGGGATCGGCATCCTCCTCGGACAAGAACTTGGCCGCCGCCATCCGTTCGGCGTGCAGCTCGTGCGCGACGGTGGCGACTTCAGCGGTGACGACCGCCAGCGACCGGGTCTGGTCGGCGCCCAGCGCGCGTTGCCCACTGTCGACGAGCCGGACGGAGGCGAGCGCGACCACCGCAATCAGCGGGATGATGAGGATGAGCCCCAGCTTTGAACGGATCCGCGCGTCCCGCAGACGCGAGCGAAACAGGCCCTTCGGGGACGACGGGCCGGCCTCTGCTGCTGGGGGGCGATCTGTCAACGTGCTGCCTCCGTCTTGGCTGGTCGGGGGAGTAGGCCTCAACTACCGGCGAGCTGCGCGGCGCGGGCAGTCAGAAGCACGTCGGCGATTTCACCACACTCGTCGTGGGTGGGGAAGGATCGGGCGGTGCTCGTAGGACGCTGGCGAGTGTCCCACGATCTCGTTACTGCTGGATTTCGCTGCCGCCGATGTGGTCTGTGACCAGGTAGTTCTTGATCGCCCGAGAAATGGTGGCCGGCATGGCAGCAGAGAGACCGACGATTGAGGCAGAAAAAGGACGCGGGTGTGTGACTCAGATCACATGATCTTTCTGGCTCAGTGGATAGCGCATATTGGACGAATAGCCCTTTATACCGGAGGGGGTGCGGTAGACCCCGGGATCGAGGTTTGACAAGGTAGTGGCCGCTTGAGAGCACAGCCGGCAGGAGGAGCATGGTGCGAAGGTCCAGTAAACGACGGTACGGGTCGACCGTGGCGGCCGCGGTCGGTGCGGTGGCGATGACCCTTAGCGTGGGGTGCGCGGCGGTAACCGGCGGTTCCGGGCCGGAGAGGTTGCTGATCGGCGTCGATCTGGAATTGACCGGTGACGGCTCCGAACTCGGCGAGATCTACCACAATGCCCTGACGCTCCGGGTGGAGCAGATCAACGAGTTGGGGCTGCTCGGCGACCGGGAGCTTGAACTGGACGTGCGGGACAACCGTTCGGACAGCGCGACGGCCGCCAACAACGCCGCGGACCTGGCGGGCGATCCCGAGGTCATGGCGATCATCACCGGCGGCTGCGGACCCTGCGCGGTGGCGGTGGCCCAGGCCGCGGACCAGAACGAAGTCCCCACCATCGCGTTGGCCGCCCCGAGCGGTGTCATCGAGCCGGCAGAGGAGCGGCGGTACGCGTTCAAACTCGGGCCGAACGCCGACCACACCTCGGAGGCGATCGTCAGCGAGCTACGTGCCGAGGAGATCGACACCATCGCGGTGATCGCGGTCGACGACGAATACGGCACCGACGGACTGGAGGAGATGACCAGCGCCGCCGAGCGCACCGGCATCGACGTGGTGGTGAACCAACGGATCACCGGCAGCGACGAGAGCATGCAGTCGGCGGCCGAGACGGTGGCGGCGTTCGTGCCGGAGTCGAGCGCGCCGCCGGAGGGTGGTTTCCCGCCGCCCGACGGGCTGCCGGAGCAGGGCCAGCCGGACCAGGGCCAGGGGGATACCGACGAGGTCGGGGCGGTGGTGATGTGGGCCTACGCGCCGATGGCCGCCGAGGCCGCTGGCCACCTGCGCTCGGCCGGCTACGAAGGACCGCTCTACCTGGACGCGGTCGCCGCCGATGAGCTGTTCCTGGCCGGCCAGTCCGGGGTAGCGCTCGCCGGCGCCACCATGGTATTCACCGAGACCTTGGTGATCGACGAGGTGATCGCCACCTCGCCGGTGCGCGCGGCGCGCAAGAACTGGTTCAGCGACTACAGCTCCCGGTACGGGACCTACAACGCGTTCTCCTCGTTCGCCGCCGATGCCGTCCAGCTGGTGGTGGAGGCGGTCAACCGGGGTCCCGATGAGGTGGACCGGGTGGTGCTCCGGAACATCATCGAGAACCTGCAGATGGAGGGGCTCACCGGCACCATCCGGATGAGTCCGGCGCAGCACTCGGGACTGTTGCCGCAGGCCTTGGCGACGCTGGTGGCGCGGGGCGACCGCTGGCGGCTCAGCAGCTAGTCCGGGCCTGGCCCGAAGCGTACGGCGGCCGCCACCCCGCTTTGGGGTGGCGGCCGCCGCGTCATCCGGGCCTTGTGCTCAGGCGGTGGTCGCTTTGACCCATGGCAGGAGCAGCCGCTCCAGCAGCACCAGGGCGTAGAAGAGCGCCACGCTCATGATGCTGAGGACCACCAGCGCCGCGAACGCGAGCGCCTTATTGGTCGACGCCTGCACGATCACATAGCCGAGCCCGGTTCGGCCACCGGAGAACTCACCGATGACCGAACCGATGACCGCCAACGGCATCGCCACCTTCAGCCCGATGAAGATCTGCGGCAGCGCGTACGGGAAGCGGATTTTTACAAAGGTCTTGAGCTTCGAGCCGTCGAGCGACTTCGCTAGCTCGGCCAGTTCGGAGGGGGTGGAGCCCAGACCGGTGACGGTGGCGATGATCACAGGGAAGAAGCAGATCAGGATCACCATGGCGATCCGCGGCTGCATCCCGAAGCCCAGCCAGATCACCAGGAGCGGGGCGAGCGCCACCTTGGGGATCGCGTTGAAGGCGACCAACCACGGATAGGTCATCCGCTCCACGATCCGGGAGTGCGCGATCAGCGTGCCGAGCAGCATCCCACCACCGACGGCGAGCCCGAACCCGACCGTCGACTGAGTCAACGTGATCCGGGCATGCTCCATCAGGTAGGGGAATGAGTCGATCAGCGAACGCACCACATCCGGCGGGGCCGGGAGCACGACCGGTGCCACGTCGAATGCCACCACATAGCCCCACCAACCGCCCACCGCTATGCTCAGGCCGAGCAGTGGCAGCACCACCACCGAGATGTTGCTGATCAGTTGCCGTGAAGCGGGGGATCCGCGCGGTGGCGTGGTCCGCTGGCTGATCGCCTCGGGTAATCCTTCGGGGGTGGGGCGCCGGCCGGTCGGCGCCGATCCTGTACGCATGGGAAATCCTCTCTGTCCTGGCTCTCAAGCCCGCGAACAGCGGTGGGCTCCGGCTCCCGGAGGGGGAGGGAACCGGAGCCCACCACCGAACGACGCTGGTCGGCCCTATGGCGCCATGTCGAAGTCGACCAGATCCTCCGGCGTGACCCCCGGCGGCACCGCCCCGGCGGCTTCCAGGGTGGCGATCATCTGAGCCACCCGCTGCCGGTCGAAGCTGCCCAGCTCGGCGTCACCGACCTGGGCGTACGGGACCATCAGCTCCAGCTCGCCGACGGCGAGGTCCGGGTTGACGCTCTCATCGAACTCCCCGAAGATCTGCCCACACTCCTCGGGGTTGGCCAGCGACCACTCCAGGCCCTCCAGCAGCGCGTCGCGGAACCGCTCGACCAGGTCCGGGTTCTCCTCAATGGTGCTGGTGGCGGCGTTGAGTGCGACGCCGTAGAGGTCGGTGACGTAGTCGGTGTAGGGGAAGACGTTGACCTCCGCCCCCTGCGCGGCGAGCGAGATGGTGGGCTGGCCCACCACGAACTGGCCGATCGCGTCCACCGAGCCGCCGCCCAGCGCCGGCCCGAGATCCGCGGCGGCCACTGCTTCGATCTCCACCTCGTCGAGATCGATGCCCGCGAGCTCGGCGTAGGTGGGGAATAGCAGCTCGGTGACCGCCCCAGTGGGCAGCCCGATGGTGCGGCCCTCCAGGTCGCGAGGGGACTGGATGTCCGGGTCCACCGACATCCAGGCGGAGAGGTTGTTCTGCTGGATCGCTGCGACCGCCTTGAAGCCCTCGACCCCATCGCCGGCGGCGATGGTGGCACCGACCAGGTCGGTCGGAGTGAAGTCGACCTGCCCGCTGATCAGCAGCGCTAGGTTCTCCTCAGTGCCCGAGCCGGACTGAATATCCAGCTCGATGTCCCGGTCGGCGAAGAAGCCCTGGTCTTCGGCGCAGATGGCGTACGCGTCGCGGCCCAACATGCCGAAGTTCGTCATGTAGACCACCTGGTCGACGCCGCCGCCCCCGGCGGACCCCGAATCGTCGTCGCTGCTGCAGGCCCCGGCGAGCAGCAGCACCGCGATGCCCCCGACAGCGGTCATGGTGCGCGGATGCGCTCTCATTTACATCCTTCCTGGGAGGGGTGTGATTCGGCACGGTTCGGCGCCGGTCATCCGGCTAGCCGAGCCGTTACCGACCCGTAAGCTTACGGAGGGAACCAACTGGACGCTAGACCTGACTCTCAGTGAGAACGGCCTCAGCTTCACCGGTGGTCTTGTTCGTCCGAACAGGCGTTAGCGTGTTCGCATGACAAAGGCCCTCACCCTCACCGACGAGCTCTACGACTATCTGGTGGAGCACTGCACCCCGCCGGATCCACTGGTGGCTGAGCTCATTGAACGGACCCGGGCGATCCTTCCGGAGCAGGCGAAGATGCAGGTAGCGCCCGAACAAGCGGGGTTTCTGCGGTTGCTGGTCGGGGTCATGGGTGCGCGGGAAATCGTGGAGGTAGGCACCTTCACCGGGCTCTCGGCGCTCTCGATGGCCAGTGCTCTGCCGGCCACCGGAAAGCTTATTACATTCGATATCTCCACCGAGTACACCGAGCTTGCGCGCGATTTTTGGCGACGGGCGGGAGTGGCGGACCGGATCGAGCTGCGGATCGGTCCGGCGGTGGCCGGCTTGCGGGAGCTACCGACCGAGCCGCGGATCGATTTCGCGTTTATCGATGCGGACAAGCCCAACTACTATCGATACTGGCAGGAGCTGGTACCCCGGATGCGGCCCGGGGGCCTGCTGGCGGTGGACAACGTGCTGTGGGATGGTCGGGTGTTGGAGGCCGAACCGACCGACGAGCGCACGCGAGCGATCATCCAGTTCAACCAGGACATCCTCGCCGATGACCGGGTGGAGCTGGTGATGTTGCCGATCGCCGACGGGATCACCCTGGCTCGGCGCCGCTGACCTGCGGCGACCCGCAGCTCCGGGGGATGTCGATGCGTGGTTGTCCCCGGGTGTGTCGGCGGCTGCGGCGGGGCTAGGCTGTGGGGGCTGGACGGGCGGGTTCGAGCGGGAGTAGGGCGACATGATCCGATTGGTCAATATTTCGCAGACCTTCCAGGGTCGTGCCGGCGCCGTCGAGGCGCTTCGCGACATCGACCTCGAGGTCGGTGAAGGCGAGTTCGTGGCGGTGGTGGGACGTTCCGGGTGCGGCAAGTCCACGCTGCTCCGGATGGTCGCCGGCCTGCTGAACCCGACCCGCGGCGAAGTGTATGTGGACGATGCGCTGGTCGACCGTCCCCGCCGTGACCTCGGTATGGTCTTCCAGCGGCCGGCGCTGCTGCCGTGGCGATCGGTCTACGACAACGTGATGTTGCCGATCGAGTTCTTCGGCTGGCGTAAGTCCGCCTACCGGGACCGGGCGATGGCGCTGCTGTCCAAGGTCGGTCTGGACGGTTTTCACAAGCGGTTGCCGCATGAGCTCTCCGGCGGGATGCAGCAGCGGGTGGCCTTGTGCCGGTCGCTGCTCACCGAACCGCGAGCGTTGTTGATGGACGAGCCGTTCTCGGCGTTGGACGCGTTGACCAGGGAGGAGCTCTCCGCTGAGCTGCAGCGGATCCACATGGACAACGCCGCCACCATCCTCTTCGTCACCCACTCGATCAGTGAGGCGGTGTTGTTGGCCGATCGGGTGGTGGTCCTGACGCCCCGCCCCGGCCGGATCCTGCGCACGTTGGAGATTCGCATCCCCCGCCCGCGTACCCTCGGCCACAACGCCCACCAGGAAGAGGTCGCGCAGCTCAGCGCGGAACTCCACGAGCTGTTGATGGCAGATCACGAACCCACCGCCGCAGCGGGGCGGGTCGGCGGCTGACCGCCCCGCCCCGCCGCGGCCGGTGGCTAGGCCGGGCGGCGTCCGATCGTGGAGTAGGTCAGCAACCCCCGCCACACTAGCCGCGGGTCCCTGGTCAGTTCGCGGACCCGGTCCAGCTGTTCAGCGGTGAAACCTTCCCCGAGCAGTTCGTCGCGCAGCTGGTCCAGGGTGACCGTGAGCAGCAGCGCTCCTGGCGTGCCGCCGGGCCACGCCCGGGCGTGCACCTCGGTGTCCACATCGACCATGCCCGCCGCCAGCATGGCGCCGTGCAGTTCCCGGGCCCAGGTGTAGTCCAGCCCGTGCGCCTGTAGCCGCCGGCCCACTGCCCGCTGGTAGTCGGTGAGCAGCGAGACCGCCGCTTGGTCCGGGGCGGCGATCGCCCAGTCGCCGGGGGTGCCGTCCCACTCCTGGATCACCAGCGCACCACCCGGAGCGAGGGCTTCCACCAGCCGGCCGAAGATCTCTCGGCGGCTGGGGATGTGGGCCAGCACCAGCCGGGCGTGGATGAGGTCCCACGGGCCTTCCGGCACCGGTTCGGTGGTCAGATCGTGCTGCTGGCGCGTGTAGCCGGGGTGCTCGGGCAGCAGCCGGGTGTTGAGGTCGGTCGCCAGCACCCGGCCGGTCGGTCCGACCTGGTCGCCCAGCCAGCGAGCGATGCTTCCGCCGCCGGCGCCGATCTCTAGGCAGCGTGCGCCCGACAGGTCGCCCACCCGGGACAACCGGGCGCGGGTGAATTCGTCCAGCATGGCGGCGAGGAACTGATGCCGGTCGACCGACTCCACGTCGTCGTTGTCGAAGGCGTACGTGTCGGCAGGGGCCGATGCAGTCACAGTGTCTCCAAGGGTCGGCTCGTAGAACGGCCACCGACGTTACCGGCGGTGGTGATACGGGGCAATGTCGGTTTATGGGCCGGCTTGCTGGCCAGTCGGATCCACCCAGCCCCACCATTGCCGAGCGGGTGGCGGGTTGCCGGCGGCGGCCAGCACCCGGTCCCGGGCGGCGAGCCGCTTCGCGGCCATGGCGGGCAGGTCCACCCCGAGCAGCCGGCCGGCCCGCTTCCGGAGCTCACCGCCCACAATGACGGTGTCTATCTCCCCGAGGTGGCTGCCGAGCACCACCTGCGCGGCCGGGTCGCCCTCGGCCGGGCCGAACCGGCCGATGTCGAGCAGCACTAGGTCGGCGGCGAATCCGGGGGCCAACGGACCGACGCTCTCCGCCCAGCCCAGCGCGGCGGCGCCGTGCACGGTCCCGGCCCGGAGCACTTCCCGGGCGCTGAGCCGGGGTGAGCCGGGGCGGCGCGCCACCGGCACCTGCCCCTCGGCCCGTTCCTGTGCACCGTCGAGGTAGCGCTGAAGCAGGTAGAGCAGCCGCATCTGCGGCAGGATGGCCGGGTTCACCAGCGGCGGCAGGTCCACTCCCAGCGCCACCCGGACGCCCCGATGGTGGGCCCGCCCGACCATGCTGTACGGCCGCCGCCCGGAGTAGGTCTCCGCCTCTGGTTGGGTGGAGAGGAAACCGCCGCAGCTGGCGAGTAGGTCCAGGTCGGTGTCGGTGGTCAGGTTGCCGTGCGCCGGCAGCAGATCCGGCCCGAGCACCCCGGCTCGGGCCAACAGCTCCACCTCGCCGCCGGTATTGTTGTGGTAGGTGAGCGGGGCTCCGAGCGACCGGGCGAAACCGACCTCGGCCACTGTGGTCGCCATGTGCTCCGGTGCGACTCCGCTCATGCACACCGCCAGCTGGACCAGCTCGTCGCCGGTGAGCTCCGCGGCGATGCGCTCCAGGTCCGGGAATCGCGCCTGGGAGGGGCCCAGCTCGCCGTTTCCGGCCGGGTCCCGCCCGGCCAGGTCGTAGCCGAACCGGGCGCGGATCCCCGCGGCCCGTAGCGCCGCCACAGCGGCGTCGGCGTGCGCCGGGGAGAGCAGCGCGTGGCTGTAGTCGAGGACCGCGGTGACGCCGTTCGCCAGTAGCTCGACCGCGCCGAGGTAGGTGCCCAGATAGGTGTCCTCGGGGGACAACCAGCTGCCCAACGGGGGGATGGTGGCGAAGTACTCACCGCCCCATGACTCCGAGACCCGACCCCGGAACAGCGACTCCCACAGGTGGGTATGGGTGTCGACCATGCCGGGCAGCACCAGCATGTCGCGGGCGTCGATGACCTCGGCGTCGCCGGTGGGCAGCTGTTCGCCGACCGCGGTGATCACCCCGTGTTCGATCCTGAGGTCGCCGCTGGGGAGGTCGCCAACCTCCGGGTGCAGGGAGACGATATGGCCGCCGGTGATCAACAGCGGGCGGGTGCCCGGACCGCCGGTCACTGCTTCACTCCGAGCACCGCACCATTGGCCCCCGGGGCGTCGAAGCGGACCACCGTCACCTCGCCGAACCCGGTCTCCCGTAGCCACTGGGAGTACTCGGTCTCGGAGTAGTTTCGGCCACCTTCGGTGTTGACTAGCATGTTCATTCCCATCAGTGCGGCGTCGGCAGGTCCGGTACGCTCCGGATTGAGCAGCAGCTCCGAGATGACCACGACGCCGCCGGCCGGCAGCGCGGCATGGCACAGCCGGAGCAGCGCCCGGCCGGTCGGCTCATCCCAGTCGTGCAGGATGCTGCTGAGTAGAATCGCGTCATACCCCGGCGGCAGCGCCGGATCGCTGCGGAAATCCCCGCGCACGGCGTCGATCCGGCCGCCGAGACCCGATTCGGCGATCTTTTCGTCGGCGACCCGGCACGCCACGGGCAAGTCGTAGATGGTGGCCCGGAGCGACGGGTAGCGACGGCAGAGCTCGATCGCGCACGCACCGGAGCCGCCGCCGACATCGAGCAGGCGGGTGTGTGGGCTGAAGTCGTACGCTTCGGCGAGCCGGGCAGCGGTGAAGCTGGAGGTGGAGTGCATCGCCTCCCAGAAGCTCCCCAGGAACTGCGGATCGTCGGTGTCGAAGACCGAGTCCTGCGAACCCGCCTCCCAGCTCGCGGGCTGGTCGGTGCGCAACGCCTCGGTCAGCCGCTGCCAGGCACCGGCGCGACGGTCAGCGTGGCGCACCTGGTCGCCGAAGTAGTACCGCTGCCCCGGCACCAGGAACTGCTCGGCCTGCGGTGTGTTGCGGTACCCATCGCCGGCCCGCTCTAGCAGACCGAGCGACGCGCAGGCGGCGAGCAGCACGTCGGTGGCCCGCTCGGGCAGTCCCAGCTCCGCACCCAACTCGGCCGCGCTGCGGATACGGCCGCCCGCGAGGGTGGCGAACAGTTCCAGCTCGAGGGCGGCCGCGAGCGTCTTGAATCCCCAGAAGCCGGTGACGAGCCGCATTAGCGAAGTCGGGGTCGGTCCGGTCACGAGGAGCCACCCCGCCGGTGGGCCGGGAGGAGGCGACGGCGGCATGAGGACGGTTCGCGATGGATCATGACTCGTACCCTACGTGGGTGCCGGGGCCGTTAGCAGGGTGTGGACTCTCGCCCGCTGGACCGCACCACCGCCTTCACCGACGCGGCGGTGGCGATCGCCCTCACGCTGCTGGTGCTACCGCTGGTGGAGGTGGTGCACAGCGCCCCGCAGACGCCGTTGCCGGAGCTCGTGGACGGGCACGGCGACGACCTGCTCGCCTTCGTCGTCTCGTTCTTCGTGGTGATGACGTTCTGGCGGGCGCACCGGCGGCTCTTCGAGCCGGTGCAGCGCCTCGACGAACGGCTACTCACGCTGAACGGACTGTGGCTGTTGGGGGTGGTCTTCCTGCCGGTGCCCACCGCCGTGCTCACCTTCGAGGCCGGCGACCCGACCGGCGCCGCCGTTTTCTACCTGGGCAACCTGCTCTATGTGGCACTGGCCAATCTGGCCCTCGCCGCCTGGGTCTACCACCGCCGGTCGCTGTGGTCGCCCGAGCACACCGGCGTGCTGCGGCAGTACCGCCACCGTGCGCTCGCCGCGGTGGCGGTGATAGCGGTGGCGACGGTGCTCGCGGTGCCGTTCGGCGGCTACGCGCTGTTGACGTTGGCGGTGGTGCCGGCGGTGCAGTACCTGCAGCGGCGCCGCCGTACCCGGTAACCACCCGACCAGTCGGACGGTCGCGACCGGCCGGTGGAGTTGCCTGCCCCGGCCAGGTGGGTGAAGGTGGGTTGAGGAGCAAGGAGGCGACAGTGAGCGCAACCGGGGCGGTGGGGCGGGAGGAGTTGCTCGCGCGGGCCTGGAAACAGCTGCGTGACGACCACAGCGTTGTGGTGACCGGTCCGGCGGGTGCGGGCAAGTCCACCGTGCTCGACGCGCTCGCGCGCCGGGCCGCCGATGCCGGGGACCGGGTACTGCGGTGCGCACCGGTGGAGGCCGAGACCGGACTGCCCTTCCTCGCCCTGATCGACCTCCTCGCCGGGCTCGACGGCGACCCGGCCTGGGCGCAGCTCACCCCATCCTGGCAGGCGTCCCTGGCGGCGGTACGCCACGGCGCCGTGCCCCCTGGCGACCAGGCGCAGCAGTTGGTGATCCGGCTCGCCGCCCGGCAGCTGTGCCGAGTCGTCGCCCGACGCCGACCGCTCCTGTTGGTAATCGACGATCTGCAATGGCTTGATCCGGCCAGCGAACAGGTACTGGCGTTCATCGCCCGTCGCGTCGGTGACGCCCCGGTGCGGGCCCTGGTCTCGCAACGTTCCGCATCCGCTGCCGCCGCGGGTACTGTGGCCGCAGCGCCGCTGACCGCCGACCCCGACCGCCCGGACGGCGCGCTTGCCTCGCCGCACGCCCCACCGGTCTGCCCCCCGCCGGTGCATCAGCTGTCACTGCCGCCGCTCTCACTCGCGGTGCTGCGAGAACTCCTCATCGACCAGCTCGGGGTGGTGCCGCCCCCGGCGACGCTGCGGCGCATCCACGCGACCAGCGCCGGTAACCCGCTGTTCGCGCTGGAGCTGGTCCGGGCGCTCGCTCGGCTGCCGCAACCGCCCGCCCCGGAGGAGCCGCTGCCGGTGCCGGACCGGCTCCGCGGGCTGATGCGGGAACGGCTCACCGCGGTACCCGCAGCCACCCAGCAGACCTTGCTACTGGTCGCCGCCGCTGCCCGGCCGACCGGCGCGCTGCTACGACTAGCCGGCCGTCGCCATGCATCGGCCCACCTCGCCACCGCCGCGGAGCTGGGCATCGTGGAGGTAAGCCACGGCGGTGTGGTGCGCTTCACCCACCCGTTGCTGGCGGCCACAGTCTATGGTGACGCCCCGCCGACCCGGCGGAAACAGGCGCACGCGCAGCTCGCCGCGGCCGTCACCGACCCGATCGAGCGGGCCCGACACCGGGCGCGGGCGGCGCACGGGCCCGACGAGGCGGTCGCGCGAAGTCTGATCCGGGCAGCGCAGGTGGCCCGCCGCCGCGGAGCGCCCGCGGTCGCCGCCGAACTGGCCCAGGCTGCGGCCGACCGGACCCCGCAGCCAGCCCGGGCGGGTGACCGGATTCTCCGGGCCGCCGCCGACGCCCTCGCCGCCGGCCTGTGCGACCAGGCCCGGCACCTGGCTGAGTCAGTACTCGCCAACGCCACCGCCCCCCGCCAGCGGGTTGCCGCCTGGCTGGTGGTGCTCGACGCCACCAGCCAGGCCCTGCCGCATGCCGAACCACTACTCGCCCAGGCCCTCGCCGATGCCGGGGACCGCCCTCGGCTGCAGGCGCAGATCCGGGTCCGGGCGGTGACGAAGGCGCTGATGGAGGGGGAGCTGCCGCGGGCACTGGCGGAGGCTGACCGGTGCGCGCAGCTAGCAGAGACCGCGCAGGATCAAGACACGCTGCTGCGGGTCCTGTGCATGCGCGCGGTCGCCGAGCTTTCGATGGGCAGGGCCGAGGTCGCGGCCACCATCGGCCGGGCGCAGCAGCTGGCCGGTGAGCTGCCCCACCCGCCGACCTACCACGGGCCGCGGCATCTGCTGGCACGTTCCTACCTGCACCAGGACCGGTTCGAAGAGGCCCGCGCCGAGTTGACCCCGTTGATCGCCCAGGCCGAAGCGGCCGGGCAGGTCGAGGACCTGGCAGCCCTGCTCCGCAACCTCGCCGAGGTCGAGCTGCGGGCCGGCCGGTGCCGCCCCGCGCTCGCCGCCGCCCACCGCAGCCTGCAGCTGGTCGAGGACGCCGACCTGTCCACCGGGCCGGTGCTGTCGGTCGCCGCGTTGGCCGAGGCGGTCGGCGGTGACCCGGACCGGGCCCGGGCGCTGGCCGAGCGGGGAGTCGCGCTCGCCAGCGCCGACGGCGACCAGTTCTCGCTCTCGCGGAATCTGCACGCACTGGGGCTGGCGACGCTGATGACCGGCGAAACCTCGACCGCGGTCGCGGCGCTTCGGCGAGTGGCGCAGATCGAAGCAAGGATGGGTGAGCTCGATCCGACGCTGTTTCGCTGGCACGCCGACCACGTCGAAGCGCTCGTCGCCGACCAGGAGCTCACCGAGGCGGCCGCGGCGCTCGCCACCTTCCGGCCGCCCGCGAGCCGGCTACGTCGCCGCAGCGTGCTGGCGGCGCTGGCGCGGGCCGAAGCCTGGTCGCTGTTGGCCCAGGGCGACGCCGCGCACGCCGCCGGCCAGCTGCGCCTGGCCGCCGCCGAGCTGACCGGCATGCCGCTGGAGTACGGCCGGACCCTCTACGCGCTGGGCGTCGCGGAGCGGCGCCGGCGTCGGCGCACCGCCGCCCGGACCGCGTTCCGGGACGCCTTGGCGATCTTCGAACAGGCCGGAGCGGCACCGTGGGCGCAGCGCACCCGGGCGGAGCTAGCGGCGCCGGAGCCCACCGGGGGTGGCGAGCTGACCACCATCGAGCACCGGATCGCCGAGCTGGTCACCGCCGGGGCGACCAACCAGCAGGTGGCGAGCGCGTTATCGGTCAGCGTCAAGACCGTCGAGGCGCACCTCACCCGGATCTACCGCAAACGCGGTGTCCGGTCTCGGGCGGAGCTGGCCGGCGCCTTCGCCACCGAGCAGCGAATCAAGGGTTTTTCCTGAGCAACTCCCGTTTCCCGGTCCGGGGCGGCCTCCTACTTTTAGAGCATCCCAGTCACTTCTCTCGATGGCCGTCCGCTACCGTGTCCGGCCGGAAAAGTGAGGACCCGATGCGTCGTACCCCCATTCTGGCGGCGATCGCCGCCACCGCCAGCGCACTGCTGCTGGTCAGCGGTGCCAGCACCGCGCAGGCCAACCCCGCCCTGGCGCCCACCGGAGCGGTCGGCCAGCCGGCGGCGGTCACCGCCGACCAGCAGGCCGCGGTGCTGGACCATTGGACCAGCGAGCGGATGCGCGCCGCGGTGCCGATTGCGGAGCTCGCCGGCGACCTGGTCGGCGATGCGCCGGCTGGCCCCGCCCCGACGGTCGGCGCGCCCACGGTGATCGCCCCGACGGTCGCGGCGGAGCCGGCCGAGGCCAGCCTGCTGGCGTTCCCCCATTCCGGCGGGGCGTGGAACGCCGGCGGCGCGGTCACCCAGACCGCCGGCCGGGTCTTCTTCACCTACCAGGGCCAGTCGTCGTCCTGCTCCGGCAACGCGGTGACCAGCACCAACGGCAGCACGGTGATGACCGCCGGGCACTGCATCAAGCTGAACGGCAGCTTCCACACCAACTGGGTGTTCGTGCCCGGCTACCACAACGGCAACGACCCGTACGGCACCTGGCCGGCGGTGCAGACCTTCATCACCCCGCAGTGGAACGCCAGCGAGAACATCAACTTCGACATCGGGGCGGTGGTGGTCGGCACGGTCGGCGGCCAGCGGCTCACTGATGTGGTCGGCGGTCAGGGCGTGGCCTTCAACCAGTCGCGGGGGGCGGCGATGTACGCGTTCGGCTACCCCGCCGCCTCGCCGTACAACGGTTCGCAGCTGATCTACTGCAGCGGCAACACCTTCAACGATCCGCTGTTCACCACCGCTATCGGCATGACCTGCAACATGACCGGCGGCTCCAGCGGCGGCCCGTGGTTCCGTAGCTTCAACGAGAGCACCGGCACCGGCATCCAGAACTCGGTCAACAGCTTCGGCTACATCTTCTTCCCCAACCGGATGTTCGGCCCGTACTTCGGCAGCGAAGGCCAGGCCGTCTACAACACCGCCCAGTCCGCCTGAACCGGCCGACCCGCGGGTAGGGCATGGTCGCCGGTGCCCCACCCGCGGGTCGGTTGGCGACCGAGGCATGGCCTGGCGGGAGTCGCGGTCGGATGCTCACCTGGTTGCGGCGTCGCCGTAGACGACGATCATGGACCCATAAACCCCGTTGTATCCGACGATGGCCAGCACACCATCGTCGTAGTGGGCCACCCAGGGCTCGGTAGGTGACAATTTGTCCAGGTCGAACTGCGGTTCGCCATCGGCGAGCCGGTAACCGATCCACCGGGAGAGGCGGTCGTCGGACATCACCAGCAGCGTCTGGTCGGTCAGCACCACCGCATCTGGGGAGCGCTCGACGACGAGCGGATCGCCGACACGGTGCCACCGTCGTTCACCGGTGTCGGCGTCGTAGCAGCCAATGCCGGCCTGACGACCCCAGATGCAGAAACCCTCCGGCACCGCCGCAATGTTGTTGGCGAGCAACGATCCGAAGTACTCCGCTCCCACCGGCACCGGTGGCCCAGGCTCCCCGGTGTCGAGCGGCACTGCGAACAACTGGTCGTCGGTGTAGTCGGCGGTCTGTTCGCTGGCCTGGACCACGGCCAGCCCATGTCCGGTGTCGGCGACGATCACCTCTGCGAACTCCGCCGCGGCAACCGGTATGGTGCTGTGCCACCGGCTCTGCCCAGTCGAGGTCACCCCGATCGCGTCGGTATGGTCGCCACAATCCAACAGCACGATCCACGCCACGGTCGTAGCGACCCGGGCGCTGTCGAGTTTCGGCCCACAGGCGTCCGCCAGCTCGGGCGGCTCCTCGTCAGACGGTTCTTCCGCGATCGCCGCCCGGGTCTCGTCGAGGTCGAGTCGCTCACCGGACGGGATGTGGAACGCCAGCTGGCCCCGGTCTCCCCGGCGCTGGCCGAACTGGACCACCATCCGGTCGGTGCCGAGCAGCGCGATCCGCGCGGACTCCGGCTCGGAAGGCTGGAATTCCCAGCGCAGCTCACCCGTGAACAGGTCTCGTACGCTCACTGTGTGGCCGGTGAAGACGACATACCCGCCCGGCGCGAGGGTCACCTGGCCGCTGCTGGTCTGATACCAGAGCTGCTCGGTGGGAAAGTCCGGTGGCGCCGTGGCGATCGGCACGGGCGGCGGTGCGTCGGTGGTCGCCGGATTGGTCGGCTCCGGCCAGAGCCACCAGAGGCCGCCGCTGATCGCGAGCGCCATCACCACGACCCCGCTGGCGACCCGACGTCCCCAGCCGGGGGTGGCCAGTAACGACCATGCGCGCGTCCATATAGCCATACCTCGTACGGTAGTGGGTCGACGCCAATGAGTATGGTGTCGGGGGCGATCGGCCCGGGGAGGTGGTGCTAGGTGGACGACGTTGAGCAGCCGGCGGAGGCGGTGCCCACATCGGTGGTGGGCAAGGCCTGGCTACCCGCCGAACACGTCGCCTTCGGGCTCGGTCTGGGCTCGCTGCTGGTAGCCGCCGCGGCGGTCGGGGTTGTGCCGCTGTGGCTGGCCGCGGTGTCGGTTGCGATCGGCGAGGGACTGTCCGGATTGGGTGCCGGGTTCTGGCGGGAGTGGATGGTAGCGGGCCTGACTGTCGGTGCCGTGGGCGCAGCGCTGCTGCATGCGCGCTCTACGGGGTTCAAGGTGGCGACCCGCGACCGACCCGCGGTCTATCCGCACCTGCGGATCGCGTTGGGCTCCGGGTTGCTGGCGGCGGGGGCAGTGGGGGTCGCGGGTTATCGATTCGCGCTGCCGCCTGGCCCGGAGCGGGATGGCCTCGCACTCTTCCACGGCGCCGGGGTGCCGCCTGCGCTGATGGCGGCGGCGGCTCTGCTCGCGTTGGTGGGGGGATCCGCGATTGTCTACTGGTCGGTTCGCCGGTCGCTCCGGTTGGAGCGACACTGGTTGGCGGCGGGGGCGCCTCGACAACGGGCGCTGTGGCGACCGTCGCAGCCACCTCGCCGGGTCCCCGCTATGGCGCTCGGCGCTGGGCTCGCCGTGCTGCTCGTGCCGGCCGGGTGGCCGTTGGCTTCGATGGCTCACGGCCAGGCCAAGGAGCGCGCTCGCGCTCATGTGGTCAGTGCCGAGGTGTTCGATCCGCCACGACAGGACCCCGAGGTGCTCGTCGCCGGCGCCGGCGGCCAGTCGTGGGTCCGGCAGGATCTGCAGCGGGCGGTTCCCGCCGGTGACCTGGTGGTGGGGTTGACCGTCGAGCAAGTCGGCGAAGACCGGATCGAGAGTAGTGTGCTGGGTCTGCGCGCCGACGATGGTGCGCAGCTGTGGCAATGGCGGATTCGTAGCCGGATCCACGACATGGTGGTCGACCCGGTAGACCGGGCGGTGTTGGTCCTGCTCTCGTCGACCGTGGTGGTGCTCGACTTCGAAGGTCAGGTGAGCGTGACCGAGATCCTGCCCCGTGGGGCGGAGCCACGGTCGTGGTCGGTGGTGGAGCAGCCGACCGGGTTCGATTTCTCTGCCTCGAGTCGCCGGCCTCCCAACCGGCTGGAGCTGGCCCGAACCGTCGTGATCCAGGCGCACGAGGGGACCGATCTCTACCCGTCCGAGATCCTCGGGATGGCGGTGGCCACCGGCGCGATCCGCTGGCGGGCGACGGTGCCGCCGAGCTGTGATACCGAGGCGGTGGTGGTCCCTGAGTCGCTTGCCCAACCGATAGGCGTCGACATGTTGGTCAGCTTTCATGGCTCGCTGTGCCGGACTCACGACCATCTGACCAGGTTCGGCCCCGACGGCCCAGCGCGGAGCTGGTCACTGGCCCCGGCCAAGACGGTGCTACGCACCTGCTACTGCAGGGTCCTCGGCTTCCGGGCGCTCGCGCCGGACCTCATCGCTGCGGTCGTTCTCCGTGACCTCAGGGAGGAGCTTCCGGAGAACGATGTGGAGGTTATCGTGCTGGACGGCGACGGCGACGGCGACGGCGACGGCGACGGCGATCGGGTGGCGGTGTTGCCGCGTGAGTGGCTGATCGGCCACACCTACCTCGTTTCACCGCCGCAGTCTGGCGCCGGTCCGGTCATCGCCACCACGGAGCCGGGGCGGTGGGTGCTCTCCGAGCTTGGCAGCCAGCCGCCCGCGGACCCGGAGGTGCGCCGGGCTCCGGGCCTGGATGGCCTCAATCCGTTGGCGGTGGCGTGGCCGTTGCTGGT
Source organism: Natronosporangium hydrolyticum (assembly GCF_016925615.1). Lineage (NCBI taxonomy): Bacteria > Bacillati > Actinomycetota > Actinomycetes > Micromonosporales > Micromonosporaceae > Natronosporangium > Natronosporangium hydrolyticum. Next base: position 2,983,063 of record NZ_CP070499.1, on the reverse strand, counting down.
GGAGCATCGGGAGGCCGACACGCTGGTGGTTTGGGATGCCAGTGACGGGTTGGAAGCCATCGAGGAGATCTCGCTGCCCCCGGGCGCCGGCTGCCACCTGTCCACCGGGCGACTCCAGGTCCACGGCGGCCACGCCACGCTGACCTGCCTCGACGACGACGGTCCGAGGGCGACCGTGGTCACGCTCCCGCCGATCTGAGCCGGTTCAGGCTGAGCTGGTGGCGCGCTGCTTGGACCACCAGCGTTGGCCCGACCCCGGCAGGGTGTCGATCGGGTCGTAGTAGGGGAACCGCCGGCTCAGCACCTCGGGCTCATCGGCCTCCAGTGTGGTGCGGTAGTTCTTCGTCCAGTACGAGATCCCATGCTCCCGGTCGTACTCGGCGACCATGTGGACCCACCGCTTGCCGACGAACGGCACGTCGCAGACGATCCGGGGGGTTGCGTACCCGGGTAGCCAGCCCATGATTTCGTGCTGCAGCTGCTGCGCCCGCCACACCGGCAGCCGCCAGTGTTCGGCGTTCGGGATCATGTCGCAGAGGTAGAAGTAGTACGGGAGGATGTTCGCCTCGCCCTGCAGCGCGAAGCACAGCGCCAGCAGGTCGTCGGCGGTGTCATTTACGCCGCGCAGCAGCACCCCCTGGTTGCGGACGTCGCGGACCCCGACCGCGAGCGCGGTCTGGGCGGCCTCGGCCACCAGCGGGGTGACCGACTGGACATGGTTGACGTGGGTGTGGATCGCCAGGTTCACCCCGCGCCGGCGGGCGGTGCCGGCGACCCGCTCCAGCCCCTCCACCACCCGGGGTTGCAGCCAGTGTTGCGGCAGGCCCATCAGCGCCTTCGTCGCCAGCCGGATGTCGCGTACCGTCTCGGTGTCCAACAGTCGCAGCAGGTACGACTCCAGGTGTGGCCAGGGAACGTTGGCGACATCGCCGCCGGAGACCACCACGTCGCGTACCCCGGGGTGGTCGCGAAGGTACGCGATGTGGGCGTCGTAGCGTTCGGTGGGCTTGCCGGCGAGTTTGAGCTTCGGTACCGCGGGCGTGGAGTTGCCGACCAGGTCCATCCGGGTGCAGTGGCCGCAGTACTGCGGGCAGGTGGAGAGAAGTTCGGCGAGCACCTTGGTCGGGTAGCGGTGGGTGAGCCCTTCGGCGACCCACATGTCGTGCTCGTGTAGCGAGTCGCGGGTGGCGTAGGGGTGGCTGGGCCACTCCGGGTGCCGGTCGGAGGCGACCGGGAGCATGTAGCGCCGGATCGGGTCGGCGTAGAACGCCTCGGTGCTGACCTGGTCGTCGGGCACCATCGTGTTGATCATCTGCGGGGGGAGCAGCATCGACATGGTGGCGGTGGTGCGCTGGTCGGCGACCAGGTCGGCGTAGAACCGCTCGTCGACCAGGTCGCCGAGCAAAGCCCGTAGCTGGCCGGGGTTCTTGACGCAGTGCGCCCGCTGCCACTGGGCATCGCGCCATTGGGCGGCGGTGACGTCCCGCCATCCGGGGAAGCGGGTCCAGTCCGGCTCGCGCAGTGGCCGCCGGTGGGCTTCGTACGGCTGTCCGTGACTCACCTACGCCTCCCTCAGATGCTGTAATATCTCCTTCACATTCGCTACAGTACCGAAGATATTCCGGCTAGGTTAGACGCGTGGAGGAAGAAAGTGGGATCACCGGTCGGGCTGCATCGGGTCGTCGAGCCGCCTGGGGTGTTACCCCAGGCCGCCTGGCGGCTTGACCCGGATCCGACGATCCGCGACGACGAGGTGCGCGTCTCCGTGCACCGGCTCAACCTGGACGCGGCCAGCTTCCGGCAGCTCCGGGAGGCCCACGGCGGTGACGGTGATGCGGTCCGCGCCCAGGTGCGGCAGTGGATCACCGAGCGGGGGAAGATGCACAACCCGGTCACCGGCTCCGGCGGGATGCTGATCGGCACCGTCGACGCGGTCGGGCCCGCCTCGCCGCTGGGGCTTCGGGCTGGTGATCAGATCGCCACTCTGGTCTCGCTCAGCCTCACTCCGCTGGCGATCAGCGACGACCTCGCCGACTGGGACGGCCGCAGCGAGCAGGTGCCCTGCGCCGGCCACGCGATCCTGTTCGCGCGTTCCGCCGTGGCGGTGCTGCCGGACGACCTGGACCCGACGCTGGCGCTGGCGGTGCTCGACGTCTGCGGCGCGCCAGCGCTCACCGATCGGCTGGTCCGCCAGTACGCCGCCCCCCGCCCCGATGCGTCGATCATGGGTTTCGGGACCGGAATCGGCGCCGACGAGGTACCTAAGTCCATGATCGGCCGAGGGGGTGGGGGGCCGGCGGTGGCGGTGCTGGGTGCCGCCGGCAAGAGCGGGGCGTTGGCGTTGGCCGCGGCCCGCCGCGCCGGTGCCGCCGCCACCGTCGGGTTGGTGCCGACCGTCGCCGAACAGCGGCGACTCACTGCTGCCGGGCTCGCCGATGCGGTAGTGCTCGCCGACGCCCGCGACCCGGTCGCGACCGCCGAGGCGGTCACCGGCGCGCTGGCCGGCGCCGGTGCCGACATCACCGTGGTCTGTGTCGACGCCTCCGGCTGCGAGCACGGCGCCATCCTCGCCACCGCGTCCGGCGGCACGGTCATCTTCTTCGGTATGGCCACCTCCTTCACCGCCGCCGCACTGGGGGCGGAGGGGCTCGCCGCCGACGTCACCATGCTGATCGGCAACGGCTTCGTCCCCGGCCACGCCGACCACGCCCTGGCCCTGCTGCGGAGCGAACCTGGCGCGCGGGAACTCATCGAGGCCCGGATCCGGGCAGACTGAGCCTCATGCAGCCGCAATCCACACCTACCGGCCCGACCACGCTCTACCGGGGCGGCCCGGTCTACAGCACCAGCCATCCGGACGCCACCGCACTGCTCGTGGCGGGCGATACGGTGGCCTGGCTCGGCCCGGCCGCCGAGGCCCCCACCGCCGACCGTACGGTCGAGCTCGACGGCGCCCTGGTCACCCCCGCATTCGTCGATGCCCACGTGCACTTGACCGATACCGGGCTGGCGCGCACCGGCCTCGACCTGTCCGGTACCCGGTCGGCCGGGCAGCTGCTCGACGCCGTCGCCGCGGCGGCGGCCGCGCTGCCCGCCGGTGCGGTCCTACTCGGCCACGGCTGGGATGAGTCCACCTGGGACGACCCGACCCCACCCGATCCGATCGCGCTGGACCGCGCCGCCGGCGGGCGGCTCGTCTACGCAGCCCAGGCGAGCCTGCACTCGGCGCTCGCCTCGAGCGCGCTGCTGCCGGCGGCGGCCGGCCACCCCGGGTACGACCCGAGCGGCTGGGTGCGGCAGGAGGCGCACCACGCGGTGCGTTCGGTGGCGCTGGGGGCGGTCACGATGGCGCAACGGCGGGCCGCGCAACAGGCCGCGCTGACCCGGGCGGCCGCCCAGGGGATCGCCGCGGTGCACGAATGCGGTGGCCCCAGCATCTCCTCCGAGGCCGACTTCACCGCTGCGCTCACCCGGGCGGCCGAGGGCGACTGCCCAGAGGTGTACGGGCTGTGGGGTGAACTCGGTGCGGCCGAGAAGGCGAAGCAGTTGGGGGCGCTCGCGGCGGGCGGGGACTTGTTCGCCGACGGCGCGCTGGGTGCCCGTACCGCCCGGCTGCGCAGCGACTACCTCGACGGCGAGGGCGGCTGCGGTCACGCCTACCTCAACCCGGAGCAGGTCCGCGATCACCTGCTGGCGTGCCACCGGGCGGGGATCGCGGGCGGTTTCCACGCTATCGGCGATGCCGCCCTGGCCACAGTGCTGAGCGGGTTCGCCGGTGCCGCGCAGCGGCTGGGTACGGCGCGGCTGCGCTCGGCCCGGCACCGGATCGAGCACGTTGAGCTGGTCGACCGGGCGATGATCGCGCAGCTGGTCGGGTTCGGCGTGATCGCCAGCGTCCAGCCGGCCTTCGACCGGTTGTGGGGCGGCGAGCACCAGCTCTACGCCCAGCGGCTCGGGCCGGCGCGAGCGCTGGCGGCGAATCCGTTCGGGGCGCTGCACGCGGTCGGGGTGCCGCTTACCTTCGGATCGGATTCGCCGGTAACCCCGCTCGATCCGTGGGGGACGGTGCGGGCCGCGATCTGGCATCACAATCCGCCGCAACGGCTGAGCCTGAAGGCGGCCTTTGCGGCGCATACCCGCGGCGGGTGGCGGGCGGTCGGGCAGGAGCGCCACGGGGTGCTTTCGCCCGGCGCCCCGGCGACCTTCGCGGTGTGGCACACCCCGGCCGGCCGGGCCGGGGCGTTGCCGAAGCTGCTCGCTGACGACCTTGCTCAGCGGGGTCCGCAGGACCCGACGCCGTTGCCCCGTTGCCGGCGCACCGTCCTGCGCGGTGAGCCCATCTTCGACGCCGAGGAGGAGCCGTGACCAGCCGTCCGCCCGCCCGTACCCGTAGCCGGCCGAACCGGCTGCTCGACCTGGACCCGGCGCTGGTACGCCGGAGCCGGCAGCTGGCCCGCCGTGCAGGCAAACCCGTGGTCGCGTTGGCCCGCAGCCATACCACCGTGTCGGTAGAGCGGGCGGTGCTGCGGCTGGCTGGGTTGGCCGGCGCCGACCCGGCGGGGATTCCGTGGGTGAACCGGCTGGTGGAGGCGGTCGACGCGGAGGTGGGGCTGGGGCACGGGGTGGCGCTGCCGGTCTTCGACGCGCTGTTGCGCGACGGACATCAGGACCTGGAGCTGTTGGCGCAGAAAGCGGCGGCCGGTTCGGCGCACTTTGCCGTCCCCACTGGCCGGGCGGCGACCGCTGCCCGCCGGGCGGCGCACCGGGCGGCGGCCGCCGGGGTTCGGCGCATCGACCGGCGGCGGGCGGAACGGGACCGCCTGGTCAAACGCTTCGGTGACCCACCGCAGCGGCCTTGGCTGTACCTGATCGTCGCCACCGGCGACATCTATGAGGACATGGTCCAGGCGAAGGCGGCGGCCAGGGCCGGCGCGGACGTGATCGCGGTGATCCGCTCCACCGGGCAGTCGTTGCTGGACTACGTGCCGGAGGGGGCTACCCGGGAGGGCTTCGCCGGCACCTACGCCACCGCGGAGAATTTCCGGCTGATGCGGACGGCGCTCGACGAGGTCAGCGCGGAGCTGCGTCGGTATGTCCGGCTGACCAACTATGCGTCGGGGCTGTGCATGCCGGAGATCGCGGCGCTGGCCGGTCTGGAACGCCTGGACATGATGCTCAACGATTCGATGTACGGCATTCTGTTCCGGGACATCAACCCGATCCGCACCTTTGTCGACCAGCGGTTTTCCCGGCAGGTGCACGCCCGCGCCGGCATCATGATCAACACTGGCGAGGACAACTACCTCACCACCGCCGACGCGGTCGAGGCGGCCCACACGGTCACCGTCTCCCAGCTGCTCAATGAGTACTTCGCGCACGAGGCGGGGTTGCCGGACGGGCAGCTGGGGCTCGGCCACGCCTTCGAGATCGACCCGGCGCTGCCCGACTCGTTCCGGCTGGAGCTGGCGCACGCGCTGCTCGCCCGGGAGCTGTTCCCGAAGGCGCCGTTGAAGTGGATGCCGCCGACTAAGCACATGACCGGGGACGTGTTCCGGGGCAACCTGCTCGACGGCTTTTTCAACCTCGCCGGCGTGCTGACCCGCCAGGACATCCTGCTGGTCGGCATGATGACCGAGGCGGTGGTGACCCCGTGGCTGTCGGACCGGGACATCGCGCTGCAGAACGTCTCCTACGTACGCGGCGCGGCGGGCGCGCTGCACGAGGACTTCGTCCCGGCGCCGGGCGGATTCATCCAACAACGGGCCAACCAGGTGCTCGCCGAGGCGGTGGCGCTGCTGGAACGGATCGTCGAAGGCGAAACGGGGGCCGACCCGCGAGCTCCCGGCCGTGCTACCCGGGCCGACCCGCGAGCTCCCGGCCTGCTGACTGCGATCGCCGACGGCACCTTCGGGATCATGAAGCGACCGCCGGACCGGGGCAAGGGGCTCGACGGCGTGGTGCCCCACGAGCCCGACTATTACAACCCGGTCACCGACATCCTGGAGGCCACGCCGTGACCGAGCCGACGATCATCCGCCCGTACGGGGACACCACCGGCGACGGCATGGTGCAGGTGAGCTTCACGCTGCCGCTGCCGGCCGACGCCCGCGCGGAGGCGGCCGCCCGGCAGCTCGCGGGAAAGATGGGCATCGACCCGGCGATGGTGGTGCACACCCGGCAGCTGGGGGAGTCGCACACCTTCTTCGTGGTGTACGGCCGGGTGAACCACCTGGTCGACCTCGCTCAGGTGCAGGTCAGGGAGCGTGAGTACCCGTTGCTGAATCCGAAGGAGATCAACACCGAGGTGAAACGGCTGCTGCGGCGCCGGCTGTCGGTGGTGGGAGCATGCATCGGCACCGACGCTCACACTGTCGGCATCGACGCGATCCTCAATCTCAAGGGGGTGGCGGGGGAGAAGGGGTTGGAGTATTACCGGGAGCTGAAGGTCAGCAACCTCGGGGCCCAGGTCACCGTCGACGAGCTCGTGTCGTCTGCTCGGGCCGAGGCGGCCGACGCAGTGCTGGTGTCGCAGGTGGTCACCCAGCGGGATGCCCACCTGCGCAACGTGCGGGAGCTGGCAGCGGCCTTTCGCGACAGTTTCCCCGAGCGCAGCCGGCCGTTGCTGGTCGCCGGGGGGCCACGGTTCGACGAGGAGATGGCCGGTGAGCTGGGCGTTGACCGGATCTTCGGAAGGGGCACCACGCCAGCGGAGGTCGCCAGCTACTTGGTGTTCGCGGTGGCCCAGCGGAAGGCCGCGGCGTGAGCGCCCGGGTTGGACTGCAGGTGGCCCACCGGCGGTACGTGCCGTACGGCCACGCCCACTACGGCGGTGCGCTGGTCGACGGTGCTTACCTGCTCGGGTTGTTCGGTGACGTCGCTACCGAGCTGTGTATCCGTGGCGATGGTGACGAGGGCCTGTTCGCCAGCTACGCCGACGTCCAGTTCCGGGCGCCGGTCCGCGCCGGTGATGTGGTAGAGGCCCGGGGGCAGATCATCCGGGTCGGCAACCGCAGCCGGACGATCGAATTCTCTTGCGTGGTGGTGTGCCGGGCCCAGCCGGAACGGGGCGGCTCGGCCGCGCAGGTGCTCGAACCTCCGCTGGTGGCTGCCGTCGCCACCGGCACGGTGGTGGTGCCGTCGCCAACTGTGGCGGGTGAGGCGGTCGCGTCGGACGGTTAGTCGCCGATCATGCTGGGTAGGAACCCGGCATGAGTAACAGATTCGCTCCGCTGAGACGACGTGACGGATACCTGCCAATCGAAGATCATGGACTGATTGGCGACGGTCGGGGAGCGGGTCTGGTGGGCCGCGACGGGGGGATCTCCTGGCTGTGTGTGCCCCGGTTCGACAGCCCACCGGTCTTCTGCGGGCTGCTGGACCACGAGCGGGGAGGCGTGCTGCGGATCGCCCCGACCGCACCGGCCCACACCCGCCAGTACTACCTCGACGACACCGGGGTCCTGGTCACCGAGTTCGAAACCGACACCGGGGTGCTCTCGGTCACCGACGCCTTCGTGCTCGCTGACGGTGCCGACCTGTCGGGTGCGCCGGCCGGCCGAGGTGAGCTGGTGCGCGCGTTGCAGGTGCCGCACGGCGACCTGGAGGTCGAACTGGTGCTGTCGGCGCGCGGCCAGGTCGACGTGGCCAGGTCGGCGGGCGGCCTGCGGATCAACAGCTCGGCGTGCCCGGACGTGACCCTGCAGGTGGGGGCATCCGCGCCGTTAGCGGGTACCCGGACCACCTGGCGGCTGCGCACCGGCGACCGGGTGTACGTCTGGCTGCGGTGGAAGGACCAGCAACATAGCCTCAACCTCGACCTCGACCAGGGTGGCCCGAGCAACGCGGCGGAGGCGGCCGAGCGGTTGGCGTCGACCATCGGGGATTGGCAGCGCTGGTCCGAACGGATCAGGTACGACGGGCCGCAACCGGAGCTGGTGCGTCGCTCGGCGATCACCCTCAAGATGCTCGACTACGCCGAGGACGGCGCGATCGTGGCGGCGCCCACCTCGTCGCTGCCGGAAGAGATCGGCGGTGAACGCAACTGGGACTACCGCTTCACGTGGATCCGCGACGCCGCCTTCTCGGTCTACGCCCTGCGCCAGCTGGGGTTGGGGGCGGAGGCCGATCACTTTCTGTCCTGGGTGCTCGACATGGTCGACCGGGAAGGCGAGCCGCGGGTGCTGTACGACCTCGACGGCGGTCAGCCGAGCCGGGAACGGATCGACGCCGAGCTGGCCGGCTACCGCGGTTCAAACCCGGTCCGGTGGGGCAACGCCGCCGCCGACCAGACCCAGCACGATGTCTACGGCGAGATCCTCGACTGTGCCCATCAGCGGGTGTCCAACGGCTATGGGCTGGACCCCGGCTTGTGGCAGTGGCTGGCACGGCTGGCCAACCTCGCCCGCGAACGCTGGCAGCAGCCCGATCACGGGATCTGGGAGGTGCGCAGCGCCGCGCGGCCGTTCACGTACTCGGTGGCGATGTGCCAGGTGGCGCTGGAGCGGGCGGCCCGGATCGCCGACCAGCTGGACCTGCCGGGCGACCGGGCGGGCTGGGAACGCGAGGCGACCGCGATCCGACGGGCGATCCTGGAGCAGGCCTGGGACCCGAAGCAGGAAGCGATCACCGAACAGCTGGGCAGCCCCGAGGACGGCGCATCCTCGGCGCTGGACGCCAGCGTGCTGGCGCTCCCGCTGCGGCAGGTGATTTCGGGGGCGCATCCGGCGATGGTCTCCACCACCCGGGCGGTCGTGGATCGGCTGGGCGCCGGCGACGGCCTGCTCTACCGCTATCTCGTGGACGACTCCCCAGACGGGCTCGCCGGCCATGAAGGCGCCTTCCTGTTGTGTAGTTTCTGGCTGGCCGACAACTGGACTCGCCAGGGCCGGATCGACGAGGCGGGTCAGCTCTATGAGTCGCTGTGCGCCCGCGCCAACCCGCTGGGGCTGCTGCCGGAGCAGATCGATCCCACCACCGGTGCCTTCCTGGGCAACTTTCCGCAGGCGTTCAGCCATGTCGGGGTGATCACCAGCGGGTTGAATCTCGCCGAGGCCTTGCGGAAAGATCGCGCGGAGACGGAGGCGTGACGATGGTGGAGCGGTTGGCGATCCTGGGGGCGGCCGGTGATCTGACCGGCCGGTACCTGCTGCCGGCCCTGGTGGAGTTGGAGCGGGCCGGTCAGCTGCCGGAGCAGCTGGCGGTGATCGGCGCCGGCCGCCACGACTGGTCCGACGCGGAGTTTCGGCAGCGGGCCCGGCAGCAGTTGGCCGAGCATGGTGACGGCGCCCCGGACGAGTTTCTCGCCCGGCTGTCCTGGTGTCACTGCGACGCCAGCGATCCAGCGGACCTGCGGCGACTGCTCGGCGACGAACAGCACTTGTCGGTGCTCTACCTCGCCCTGCCGCCGTCGGTCTACCCGACGACCGTCGCTGCCCTGGCCGAGCTGGGCGGCCCGCCGCAGACCAGGCTGGTGGTGGAGAAGCCGTTCGGCACCGATCTGGCCAGTGCCGAGGAGCTAAACCGCGGCATCAGTGAGGTGCTGCCGGAGCGGGCAGTGTTCCGAGTGGACCACTTCCTGGGCAAACAGACGGTGCAGAATGTGCTGGGGTTGCGCTTCGCCAACCGGATCTTCGAACCGGTCTGGAACCACGCCCACATCTCCCACGTCGAGATCATCTGGGATGAGACCCTGGGCTTGGAGGGCCGCGCCGGTTACTACGATCACACCGGCGCGCTGCGGGACATGCTCCAGAACCACCTGCTGCAACTGTTGGCGCTGGTCGCGATGGAGCCCCCGAGCGGGCTCGGGGAGCGGGACCTGCGGGACCGCAAAGTGGACGTGTTGCGGGCCACCCGGGTGTTGACCGCGGAGGAGACCGCGCACCCCTCGGTGCGGGGCCGGTATACCGCCGGCGCCATCGGCGACCGGCAGCTGCCGGACTACGCGGCAGAGGACGGAGTGGACCCGCAGCGGCAGACCGAGACCTTCGCTGAGATCACCGTGGTGGTCGACAACTGGCGGTGGGCCGGAGTGCCGTTCATCCTGCGTTCCGGCAAGGCGCTCGGCGCCGACCGCACCGAGATCGCGCTGCATTTCTACCCGGTGCCACACTCGCCGTTCCCGGAGTTCGGTCGGGCCGGACCAAATGTGCTCCGACTCACGTTGGCCTCCGGCGGCGCCCCGGATCAGATCGGCCTCGGCCTCAACCTCAACGGCGGTGGGGATCCGCTGCGGTTGGAACCGGCGCAGCTCGATCTGCGACTAACCGATCAGGAGCTGCCGGCGTATGCGCGGTTGCTGCTGGACATCTTGGAGGGGGATCCGACTCTGTCGATTCGCGGGGATGAGGCTGAGGAGGCGTGGCGGATCGTGTCGCCGGTGTTGTCGGCGTGGCAGCGCGGCGATGTGCCGCTTGAGGACTATCCTGCCGGCTCCGCCGGACCCGCGCGCAGTCAGGTGGGGGGAGCCACTTGACAGCGGCCCGGGGAGGGCGCGTACCGTCGAGGGCTCACGCAGACGATGGCTGGCGTTCAGCGTGCCCAGGGGGTGGGCGCGGTCAGTAGAGAACGGCCCCACCGGGAGTCATCCGGGTGGGGACGGTACGAAGGCCGCGCCCGTTCACCAGCCACGCGTCGCGGGGCGCGGCCGGCCGGCCGCGCCCCGTTTGACGTCTCGGCCGGTGATGGCGGCCGGTGGTGGTGAGCCCCGACCCCGTCAGGCAGGCTAGGGGCGTGACTGACCGCTCCGCCCCACCTTCGCCGACCTCGCCGCCCCAGGCCGACGAGTCCGCCGGCTCGCCGAGGCCCCGACCCTGGCTACCGCTGCCCGTGGCCGGGTGCGCGGCGGCGCTGGCCGGGCTGGCGTTGCTGTTCGCCTTCCCGCCGTACGACCAGTGGTGGCTGGCCCCGGTCGGGGTTGCGCTGTTCGCGGTCGCCGTACACCGGCGGCGGGCGCGGGTGGGCGCCGGGCTCGGTGCCCTGACCGGGCTGGTCTTCTTTGTGCCGCTGCTGAGCTGGGCGGCGCTGGAGATCGACGCCGCGCCGTGGCTGCTGCTGTCGGCCTCGCAGGCGGCCTTTGTGGCGGCGCTGGGGGCCGCCGCCGCATATTTGAGTCCGCTGATCGACCGGGCGCCGCTGACCTGGCCGGTGTGGGTGGCGGTGTTGTGGGTGGGGCAGGAGGCGCTGCGTTCGAGGGTTCCGTTCGGCGGCTTCCCGTGGGGTCGGTTGGCTTTCAGCCAGGCGGATTCACCGCTGTTGCCGCTGGCCGCGATCGGGGGCGCGCCGCTGGTGAGCGGCGCGACCGCGCTGGTCGGTGGGGTGATCGCGGCCGTGCTGTGGCGGCTGACCGTGGCCGCGTCTTCGCACCGTGGCCAGTGGGTTGCGGCGGCACGAGCGCAGGCGCTGCCGGTGGGGGCGTTGCTGGCCGCCGTCGGGGCGGTGTTGCTGGCCAGCATGGCGGTACCCCAGCGGCAACCCGACGGGCCACCGGTGACGGTCGCGATTGTGCAGGGCAATGTGCCGCGGCTGGGGCTGGACTTCAACGCCCAGCGGCGCGCGGTGCTGGACAACCACGTCCGGGCGACCGAGGAGTTGGCGCAGCGGGTCGGCCGGGGGGAGGCCGCGCAGCCGGATCTGGTGGTGTGGCCGGAGAACTCCAGCGATATCGACCCGATCGCCAACCCGGACGCCGGGGCGTTGATCAGCGGCGCCGCCGACGCGATCGACGCGCCGATCCTGGTCGGCGCGATCGTGCGGGATCCGGCGGCCGCCGGCCCGTACAACGTCGGACTTGTCTGGCAGCCGGGGACCGGGCCGGGTGAAATGTACGCCAAGCGGCAACCGGTACCCTTCGCCGAGTATCTGCCGTTGCAGCCGGTGGTGGAGCCGATCGCCCGGTGGTTGACCGGCGACGATGTCGACCGGGTCGGCGGGTTCGCCGCTGGTGACGAACCGGGAGTGCTGCAACTGGGCCCCGCGGCCGTAGGGGATGTCATCTGTTTCGAAGTCGCCTACGACGGGCTGGTACGCGACAGCGTGGTCGAGGGGGCTGAGTTGCTGGCGGTACAGACCAACAACGCAACCTTCAACGAGGCCGAGGCGTACCAGCAGCTGGCGATGGTGCGGCTGCGCGCGGTCGAGCACGGCCGAGAATCGCTGATGGCCTCGACCGTGGGGATCAGCGGGTTCGTCGGGGTAGATGGCCAGGTTTCCGACGCGACGGGGTTCTTCACCCAGGACGTCCCGGTGCGTACCCTGTCTCTCGCGACTGGCCGCACGCTCGCCACGACGGTGGGGGTGTGGCCGGAGGCGCTGCTCGCGACGGGCGCGCTGGCGGGTCTGGCAGCGGCGTTCGTGCTCCGGCGGCGGTCCCGGACGAAGGTGATCGATGTGAATGAGAGGTCCACATGACAGGCGGCCAGCCGGCGACCGACGCCGAGCTAGGACGGGTGCTGGTAGTGATTCCCACCTACAACGAGGCGGAGAATCTACCGCTGATCACCGCCCGGGTCCGCGCAGCTGTGCCGGCGGTGGAGATCCTGGTGGTCGACGACGCCAGCCCCGACGGCACTGGTGAGCTGGCCGACCAGTTGGCGGCCGAGGATGACCAGATCCACGTCCTGCACCGAGCCGGCAAGCAAGGGTTGGGGGCGGCGTACCTCGCCGGGTTCAGCTGGGCCACCGACCGCGGTTTCGACGTAGTGGTGGAGATGGATGCCGATGGCTCGCACGCGCCGGAGCAGCTATCGGCGCTGCTGGCGCAGCTGCCTACCGCGGATGTGGTGCTCGGTTCCCGCTGGGTGCCCGGCGGCGAGGTGGTCAACTGGCCGTTGCAGCGCAAGCTGCTCTCGCGCGGCGGCAACATCTACACCCGGCTGGCGCTGGGGATGCCGATCAAGGACGCGACCGGCGGTTACCGCGCCTACCGGATCCCTGCCCTGGAGAAGATCAACGTCGACTCTGTCGCCTCACAGGGATACTGTTTTCAGGTAGACCTTGCCTGGCGAGCCCATCGACACGGCCTGCGGGTGGTGGAGGTGCCGATCACCTTTACGGAGCGGGAGCGCGGGGCGAGCAAGATGAGTCCGGCGATCGTCCGGGAGGCGTTGTGGCGAGTGACCGTGTGGGGTTTCCAGGCACGCCGACAGGCGCTGCGCCGGGCGCTGGGCCGCGGACGCCGCTTCCCGTGAGCCGGCGGCCTTGGTTGCCGGCGGCGCTGTTGTGCCTGCTGGTGGCCGAGATCGTGACGTTTCTGGTGATCGGTAACGTGCTCGGCTTCGGCTGGGCGCTGTTGCTGGTAGCCGCGGCGAGCCTGCTCGGAGTGGTGCTGCTGCGCCGGGAAGGGCTGCGGGCATGGCGCGGCTTCCAGGCGGCGGCTGCCGAGGGCGCGCCCCCGGGCCCGAGGGTGACCGATGGTGTGGTGGGGCTTACCGGCGCGATGCTGCTGACCGCACCAGGGTTGATCAGTGGGGTAGCGGGGGCGGTGCTGTTGCTGCCGCCGGTGCGAGCGGTGGTCCGCAGTCGGGTGCAGGCCCGCTCCGAGCAGCAGATGACCTCGCCAGCGGCGGGGCAGATGTTTGGTCCCCGGCGGGTGCATGTCCATCAGGAGCCACCGGCCCCCGGCGGTGACCGCGTCGACCACCGCGACCAGGTCGTCGAGGGGGAGATCGTAGACGACCGCTGACGGTCGCAGCTACGCGTGAAGCGGCCCGGAGATCCCGCCGTGGGGATCTCCGGGCCGCTTCACGCGTAGCTCAGGCCCGGCCTCGGCGGGTCCGGACCTCTTCGAGTCGCTCGTTCAGGATCTCGTCGAGCTCGGCCAGCGAACGCCGCTCCAGCAGCATGTCCCAGTGGGTCCGCGGCGGCTTGACCTTCTTCTGCTCCGGCTCAAGACCGTCGACCAGCTGGGCGACGCTGCCGTCATACTTGCACTCCCAGGTCATAGGGACCTCCGCGTCGACCGCGAAGGGCACCTCGAACTGGTGGCCCCGGGCGCACAGGTACTCCCGGGTCTGCCTCGGCGCCAGCTCGGTGTTGCGATCGGACTCGTAGCTGACGGCCCCCAGCCGACTGCCGCGCAGCATGCGCTCGCCCATGATCAGCTCTCTCCTCCGGTTGTGGTGCGGCTCCGCCTACGTACAACGGCGCTGCGCGTGGACGGGTGTCACGCGGTGTCCGTCAGGGCCCCGCCTCCTTGATGCCACCGCCTCCTCGAGGCCGCAGCCTCGCTGAGACCGTAGCCTCAGGAACCCTGGCGGCCAGCTCGCCGTTGCCGCAACTGTACGAGCGTAGCCGGAATCACAGCCCTACCGCGAATCAGCGCAGGCCGGTCGGAGAAATTATGCCACATACGTCCGTTACCACCCCCAGTGGGCCCTCGCTGGAGGTGGCTCAGTGGGGCCAGGGGGTGGTTACCAGCGGGGTAGCTGCGGATGCTGGCGACGCTTCTCGGGCTTGGGCCCCCACCGGAACTTCGACGGCGCCGGCGGCGGCCCCTGCAACACCTCCAGCTGGGGCCGGTGCTGCCGCAACGCGTCGACCACACCCTGCATCGGCACCGAGATCATGGAGCCGGGCAGGCTGATCGGTGGCTGCTTGAGCGCCGCTCGATACCGCTCGGTGAGCCGGCGCAGCCAGCCCGCCGGCCGCCGCTGCTCCGCGGCCTGCCCGGTGAGCAGAATCTCCAGCAGCCGCTCGGCGCCCATGCCCCGGCCGATCTCCCGCTTCCGGACGACGTTGATCTCTTCCCACCGGATCCGGCCGCACGGGCCGAGGGTGGTGCGGTCGATGATGCCGTCGGAGTCGACGACGACCGACGGGCCCGGGCGCAACGCCCGGGCGACCAACACCAGCGCCGCGATCATGAGCAGCACAATCATGATCCAGCCGCCGACCACCAGCAGGGTGAACCGCGAGAGGGTGGGCAGGTAACTCGCCAGGGCCATGAACCCCGTCCCGGCGGCGAGCAGCAGCAGCCGCCCCCGGGGAGGGTAGAAGACCGTCTCGCCGCCCGGGGCGGGGGAACTGCCAGCGCCGTCCACGCTGACACCGTACCCGGGGTCAGCCACCGAGCGCATCGGCGTGGGCATGGGCGGCCACCGCGATCTCTTCGCCGTGCAGCCACCGGGCGCACCACAGCCGGGCGGCGATCCGGGCCACCTCGTCGCCGGTTGCGGCCTGCTCCAGCAGTAGCGCCGCCGCCAACGCGTGGGCCATCTTCAGCGCCAACCCGCGGGCGCCGGCGACCACCGCGGGCGCGTACGGATCGTCGACGACGCCCGCCAGCGCCTCCCGCAGCTCGGCCACGACCGGCCGCAGCGGATCGGCCAGCTCCGGCGCCGCCGCCATCGCCAGCTCCAGCCGTGCCAACAGCGGCTTCGCGGCCTCCTGCCGCACCACCGCCCGCTGCACATCCAACGCGAGCACGTTCGTGGTGCCCTCCCAGATCGGGAGCACCTGGGCGTCGCGCAGCAGTCGCGGGATGCCGGTGTCTTCCACATAGCCGGCGCCGCCGAAACACTCCAGGTATTCGCTGGCGGACTCGACCGCCAACCTGCCGGTGGCGAGCTTCGCCAGCGGTGCCACCACCCGCAGCTCCGCCGCGGCCGCCGGGTCGCCATCGACCTCCACCCGCCCGAGCAGCGAGAAGGCGTGCCCGGCGAGCACAAACGCGGCCGCCGCGGCCACCCCCAACGTGCCCAGCGTCGCCCGATGCAGCGGCGAGGAGGCCAGCCGGCCTCCCGCCACCTGCCGTACGTCGGCGTAGGCCCGCGCGTACGCCAACCCTCGGCGCATGCCGGCCGCGGCGGCGGCCGCATTGTGCAGCCGCGCCACCTGCACCAGGGTCATCATCCGGACCAACCCCGACTGCTGCGGGTCGCCCAACGGGTCCGCGTACGCGTCGGTCAGCTCGACCTCACCGGTCGGCAGCGCCCGGGTGCCCAACTTCTCTTTCAGCCGTTCGATCCGGACCCCGGTGGCGGGGGAGCCGTCGTCGCCCCACCGCGGCACCAGGAACGGCGCCAGCGTCCGGCTGCCCGCGCTGGCCCCGGCCGGCCGGGCCAGCGCCACCGCGACCGGTGCGTCCACCGCCGAACAGAACCATTTGTCGCCGGTCAGCCGCCAACTGCCCGAGTCGGCCGGCGTCGCCACCGTCGCCGACCGGGCCAGATCGGAGCCGCCGCTGGACTCGGTCATCCACTGGCCACTGAAGATCGCCTCGGCCGGGTCGGTGGCGAGCAGCCGCGGCAGCCACGCATCGCGGACGGCTGGCGCCACCTCCGGGTGGCGCAGCAGCGCGGCGGCGCCGTCGGACATCGCCACCGGGCAGGAGAAGGTCGCCGACTCCGGGCCGTACAGGTGCAGCAGCGCGTGCTGCACCACCCGGGCCGCGGCGCCCCACCGGTCCCGGCTGGCGGCCTGGTACGGCAACGCCACCAACTCATGCCGGACGGCGGCGTCGCGCTGGAACTGCCACCCCGGGTCGGTGACGACCTGGTCGACCCGGGCACCCCACGGGCCATACCGGAGCAGCTGCGGCGGGTTCGCCTCGGCCTGCCGGTGCGCCGCCCGCAGCGGCCCCACCACCTCACCCGCCAGCACCGCCAGCCGCTGCGCTGCGGCCGGGTCGGCACCGCCGAGCCACCGCCGTAGCCACGAGTCGAGTAGCGGATCGTGACGGTACGGGTCGGGCAGGTCCGGGCCGGTCTGAATGAACCTGCTCATGGTCGCACCTCCGGCGGGGACGGGTCGCGTCTCGACCGTACCGGCCGCACCGGGCGGCTAGGGTCATGGTGTCGAGGCCGGGTCGGTTCGTCGGCCCGCAGCGGCGCCAACTCGGCGGTGATGGCGGCGAGGATGCGGTCGGTGACACGGCGGGCGGCCCCCGGCGTGCCCGGGCGCACCCCGGTGAGCTCCACCGGGGTCCCGAAGTGGACCCGCACCACCGGCCGGCGTCGGATGGTGCCCGGCAACGCCCGCAGCAAGCCGCGCGGCGCCGAATAGGGCACCACCTCGTGCGCACCCCACAGCGCCACCGGCACCACCGGTGCGCCGGTGGCCAGGGCCAGCCGGGCAGCGCCGGTGCGCCCGGCCACCGGCCACATGTCCGGCGCCAGCCCGATGCCGCCCTCCGGATACACCACCAACACCGCCCCTTCGGCCAACGCCGCGGCCGCCGCAGCGTACGCGTGGGTCACCGTCGGCCGCCCCCGATAGACCGGGATGTGCCCCCAACGGCGCATCACCGGCCCCACCACCGGCGCCTCGAACAGCCCACCGGCGGCCAGAAACCGCGGCGCCAACCGGCGAGTGTGACAGGCCGCGGCCAACGCCACCGGATCGAACGGACTGATGTGGTTCGCCGCCAGGATCAACGGCCCGGCCGCCAACTGCACCGGGACGTCCCCACTGACCCGCAGCCGCGCCAGGGTCGCCACCACCGCCCGGGCCCCGAACTGGGCAGCGCGCCAGCAGAACGGAGGCTGCCAGCCCGGCGGCGACCCCGAGCCGGCCGGCATCAGCCCGCGTCGCGCAGCTCGGCGAGCCGCGCCTCCACCTCCGCCAACTCGTTGCGTAGCGTGTCGGCGCGCTGCTGCGCCTCGGCCCGCTCCGCGTTGACGATCTGCTCCACCGCCTCGTGAACCCCCGGCACGTCCAGCAGCGCCACCATCTTCAGCGCCTCGGTGGGCCGGATCACATACGGCTTGGCCAGCGTCTTGTTGCCCTGGTAAGCGGCGACCGTCCATTCGCCGGCCTCATAGGCCACGGTGACCGCCATCGCCGGCGGTGGCTTCGGTTTGGCTGCCCGCCCGGCCTTGGTAGCTTTCTTCGCCGGCTTGGCCGCCGCCTCCGCCGGCGCCGCAGCCGGTTCGCTGGCGCCAGCTCCGGCGGCCGGGGAACCGCCATTGAC
The DNA here is from genome assembly GCF_016925615.1 of Natronosporangium hydrolyticum. Classification (NCBI taxonomy): domain Bacteria; kingdom Bacillati; phylum Actinomycetota; class Actinomycetes; order Micromonosporales; family Micromonosporaceae; genus Natronosporangium; species Natronosporangium hydrolyticum. The sequence continues at coordinate 2,965,155 of NZ_CP070499.1, read as the reverse complement.
CGGCGCGGACGCCGCGGCGGGCTGCGCGGGCACCGGCGCGGGGGCGGGCGGGCTCGCCGGCGCCGACGCCGTGGTCTGCTTCGCCGCCCGGCCGCCGCCCTTCGGGGCCGGCGCCAGATCACCGGGGGAGAACGGCAGCTCGTCGCGGCCGAACCGGACCACCACCCACTCGTCCGACTCGGCCGGGTCGGTCAGCCCCACCACCTGCCCGACCTGGCCGGCGATCTGGCCGGCCTGCTCGGTGAAGACCACCTTCGGTTTACGGCCCGCCGCCACGGCGGCGCGGATCTCCTCGATATCTGCTGTGGACAGACCGCCGTCGGCGGTCTTGGCGCTGGTCATAATGGGTCCTCCGTACACTCGTTCGGAACCTCGTTCCTACCAGAGCAGTCGGACACCCGCGCGGCTGCCCCAGGTGGCATCCTGGCGGTATGACCGTTGCGGGGGAAACCGGCGAGGCGCGGCACACCGACCCGATCCCGGAGCTGCACGGGCGCACCTATCTGGTCACCGGCGGCAACAGCGGGCTCGGTTACCACACCATCCGGGTGCTGCTGGGCCACGGCGCGCGGGTGGTGATGGCGGTCCGCGACCTCGACCGAGGGTACGCCGCAGCCCAGGCGCTGCGCGCCGGGCAGCCCACCGCCGAGTTGGAGGTGCGCGTGCTCGACCTGGCCGACCTGGACTCGGTGCGGCACTGCGCCGCCGCGCTGCGGGCCGACCGGGTGCCGGTCGATGTGCTGATCAACAACGCCGGGGTGATGATGACCCCGCTGCGCCGCAGCGCCCAGGGGCACGAGCTGCAGCTGGCCGTGAACCACCTCGGACACTTCGCCCTCACCGGCCTGCTGCTCGACACCCTCCGCGACGGCCCCGGCGCCCGGGTGGTGACGGTCACCTCCGAGATGCACCGGCTGGGCCGGCTAGACCCCGACGACCTCGGCGACACCGGCTACCGGCCCGACCGGGCCTACGGGCGGGCCAAGCTCGCCAACGCGCTGTTCGGCCTGGAGCTCGACCGGCGGCTGCGGGCGGCGGCGGTGCCGGTGCGGAGCCTGCTGGCCCACCCCGGCTACGCCGCCACCAACCTTCAGCTCAGCGGCCCCACCGGGCTGCTGCGCAGCGGCTTCCAGCTGGCGAACCGGATCATCGCCCAGGACGCCGCTGGCGGCGCCCGCAGCCAGCTCTACGCCGCGACCTCCCCCGACGCCAAAGGAGGCGAGTACATCGGGCCGAGCGCGATGCTGCGGGGGGCGCCGAAAGTGCTGGCCCCGTCGGCGGCGGCCCGAGACCCCGAGCTCGCCCGGCGGCTGTGGCGCCGCTCGGAGGAGCTCACCGGAGTCCGGTTCGGGCTGCCCGAGTAGTAATGCCGGCCGGTCGCCGGCTCCCTCCCCGGGCAGCGCCGCCGCAGGGTTACCGCCGCCCGGTTACAGCACCCCCCGCTGCCACGGTCCCCAGATCGCGATGGTCATCCCCGGGTTACTCGGGTTGGCCGGGTCGCCGGAGGTTGATCCCTGCATGTTGACGAAGAGCACCTGCCCGTCGTGGCTGAAGGTCGCCCCACACCACTCGGAGTGGGTGGTCGGGTCAACGCAGAACGGGAAGGTGCCGCCATCCAGCGTCACCCCGATCAGCTGCGGGTTCGACCGGGACGTGTCCTCGCACACCAGCAGCGAGCCGTGCGGGGAGACGGTCAGGTTGTCCGGGAACGACATCACCGCCCGGTCGAACGACTCATACACCAGCGACAACGTGCCCTCACCGCGCAGCGGCGACCGGTGCGGCCGGTACTCCCAGATCTGCCCCTCGCCGATCTCGCCGCCGTTGGTGGAGACGATGTAGATGGCCTGGTTGCCGGCCCAGGCGCCCTCCAACCGGGCGAAGGTCGCCCCGCCCTGCGCCAAGCCCTGCTGGTAGACGGCGAGCGAGTTGCTCTCGGCGTCGGCCGGGTCGGGGTCGGCGATGTCCACCCACTCCACCGGCAAACCGACACCCTGCTCCTGCCCGGTGCGGGTGTCGTAGCCCTCGACACCGACGACCTTGAGCATCTGCAGCCGGCCCTCGGTCAGGTCCCCCCGGCGCTCCGGGATGAACCGGTAGAACCCGGAGGTCCCGCGGTCCTCGGTGAGGTAGACGATGCCGGTCGCCCGGTCCACCGCCACCGCCTCGTGGACGAACCGGCCCAACGCCGGCAGCGGCCGCGGCGCCACCGGCTCATTTGCCGAGGCGGCCACCTCGAAGACGTAGCCGTGCGGCTCCTGCCACCCGCCCCCGGGACCCGCCGTGGTCTCCTCACAGGAGAGCCAGGTCCCCCACGGCGTCGGCCCGCCGGCGCAGTTGACGATGGTCCCGGCCAGCGAGGTCCAGATCCGCTCCACGGTGAGCTCGCCATTGTCGAACCGCACCTGCAGGGTGCTGGTGCCGCCGCCGCCGCGCTGGTCGTAACGGTCGGCCGGGTTTCCCGACGGGGTCACCGAACCGGCGCCCGAGCGCTCCTCGTGATTGCGCACCAGCCGGTAGCTGCCGTTCGGGCCGCGGAAGGCCGCCATGCCGTCGTGGCCCAGCGGGGTCATGTGGCCGTCGTCCATAACGGTGCCGGCTAGCCCGAAGATGGTGAAGTCGAAACCCTCGGGTAGCAGCAGCTCCTGCTGGTACCCGGTGACCTGGTCGCGGCGGGTGAGCGGGCGCAGCTCACCGTAGCCGCCTTCGCCGAGCCCGACCTGGCTGGCGCCGGGCGCCGCTGAGGCAGCCTTGACCAACCCATCGAGCGCGCCGAATCCGACCACCATGGCGCCGGACGCGGCCGCGGTGCGCAGCAGAGTACGGCGGTCGAAGCCGGCCGCCGCCTGCGGTACTGCTCCTTGAGACACGTGAGTTCCCTCCCGGTCGGACGCTCCGAGGCCGACTGTCGACCTCGACTGATCGGGACGTTAGGGAGCGGAACTCGCCGGCTCGGCAACATCGGTTGAACGGCCGGCGTACACGGGTGGACAGGTTGTCATTGTCCCATGCACCAGCGGTGACGGTGCTGGGTTCGCTGGTTCAGGTCGCCGGCCGCGGATCGGGGGCAGCCTGGCCGGTGTCCGCCGGGGTGAACCGCTGCGGATTGATCGCGCCGCCGGAGATGATGAAGGTCATGGCCTCGTCCAGGCTCATGTCACTGGGGTGCACCCGGTCCAGCGGCACCAGCTCCAGGAAGCCGGAGGTCGGGTTCGGAGTCGTCGGAACGTACACCGCGGCGTACTGCTCGCCGGTGACCTGGTCGGTGAGGACCCGGGTGACCAGGCCGACCGCCTTCATCCCCGGGTGCGGGAACTCCACCAGCACCACCCGTTGGGCCTGGTCGGGGCTGCTCTGCAGGACGTTGAGCAGTTTCTTGGCGCCGCCGTAGATGCTCTGGACCAGCGGAATCCGGGTTACCAGCGAGTCGAAGTAGTGGATCAGGCGGCGGCCGAAGACCCAGCTGCCGAACCAGCCCAACAGATACAGCAGCAGCAGCGTGAGGACCCCGCTGACCAGCAGCAGCGCCCACTCCGGAAGGTCAGCCACGGCCCGCACCAGGGGAGCGGAGATGCCGGCGAGTGTGGTGAATACGAAGCGGAGCACGAGGTAGGTGAGCCACAACGGCAGGAGCAGCAGGACACCGGTGATCAGGTACCGCTGGAGGTTGAGTCGACGCATGGCCGCAGTCTAATGCCTTCAACCTAGCGTCCTAGGATGCTTTACGCGATGTGACCCACCTACAGACATCCACAACCCAGTAGCTCACCTCCCGGTAAGAGAGTGAATTACTAACGACCTACGGACTCATCTCCTGGCGGCCCAGTTGGCTGCCCAGCCGGCGCCTCAGCCAAGTCAACCCGGCCTCGGCCTGCGCCGCCTGAAACCCACGCAGCCGGGGGAGCGCCAGCGGCGGGGGTTGCCGAGAGCTGTACAGAAATAGCCCGGTGACCGCCACCGCCACCGCGGTGATCGCCTCCGGTGGCACCCCGTGCGCTGGTCGGAACCCGGCGAGGACCGCCTCGGGGTCACCACCGCCCTGCATGGCGATGCTCGGCAGCGCGCACACCAGATCGACCCAGCCGGCGCCGACGCAGACGCTCGGCCAGTCCACGACGACCGCCCCCCGGTCCGCCGTGAGCAGCACATTGTCGCCGCGCAGGTCGCCATGCAACAGTGAGGTGCCGGTAGCCGCCGCAGGCCACTCGGCCTCCAACGCGGCTAGCCGCTCCAGGTGGCGACACACCCACGGGTCCAACCCGACGGTCGACTCCGGCGCTCCGGCCAGCGTGCGCCAACCGCTGAACGCTTCGGCGAAGGTCTGCTGGATCGGCTCCGCCGGCACCGGAGACGGGGTCAGCGCAACCACCAGCCGCTCGGCGACCGACACGAAGCTGCGCAGCTCGGTTTGGCACCATGGCAATCGGGGGACCGTGCCGGCGACCGCCTCGACCACGATCGTCACCCACTCGTCGTCGACGTCGGACCACAGCAGCCGGGGCGCGGGTACGGTCGGTGGCAGCTGGGCAAGCACCTCAGCCTCCCGGCGGTGCATGCGGTAGCTGTCCGCGTTGCGGCTGCGGGAGACCGCTTTGGCGAAGACCGACCGGCCATCGGCGAGCGCGAGCACCGAGGCGAGGCCGGGGGAGAAGCCGGTGTCGCGGTTCTCGGCAGTGCGTACCGGCGACCCGAGCGCCGCTTCGACCCGGGCGCGCAGGGCGGCCGGCAGGTTGGGCCAGCGCAACCGGTTGCCGCCACGCGCTGTCATCACGTCCATGACCGGCAGCATGCCCGATGAGGCGGGGCTGCGGAGCTGCTTTTCCCGCCCCGCGGGTCTGCGTGGCTCGGTCGGGCGACGGGTCAGGCCGGATACATGATCGCGGGGTGCCGGGGGTCGTCGGCGCGGACAACGACGTCGGCGATGTGGTCGGGGCCGACCTCGGCCTCGTATCGGGCGTACGCGGGCAGCGTCCACTGCTGGTCGGGTGCGGTTCGGCGGGCCAACGCCGCGGCCGACAGGGCGAGGTGGATGGTGAGGTCGAAGGGCAGCCCGCCGAGCAGCAGGGCGCCGCTGACCAGCACCACCCCGCCTGCCGGGACCGGCTGGTAGGCGGCGCGGGTGGCCCGGTCGGTGTGGGCGTCCCACAGCGTCGGCAGGATCTCACCGTCGCCGTCGGGGCCCAGTCGGGACAGTACCTCGCGGCGCAGGCCGCTGTCGTCGAGCCACCGTTCGTAGAAGCTGTCCGGGTTGGTGCGTCCCAGTTCGAGCCGGAGCGACGCGGGCCGGAGGAAGTCGTCGGTGCGGATCACCCGGGCGTCGCGGCCCCGTACCCGTACCGGGTCGATCAGCGCGTCGGCGAGCGCGTCCGGTTCGGCGGCGGGGGCACCGTCGATGGCGACCCGTAGTCGTTGGCCGGGTCGGGTGGCGGCGATCCGGTCGGCGAGTTCGTCGATCAGCGCTGCCGGCGTCCGTGGTCGGGCCTGCGCTGTCAACGTTTTCCTCTCTGATAGCCGATGTCGGGGGAAGTGAGTACGCTCACGCGGTGGACCAGATTACCGTGGTTACCGGTGGCAGTCGGGGGATCGGCGCGGCGATTGTTCGTCGGCTGGCGGCGGCGGGGCATGATGTGGTGTTCACCTACCGGCGGGACGCTGCGGCGGCTGCGGTGGTCGAGGCCGAGGTCGGCGCGGTTGGCCGTCGGTGTCTGGCGGTGGCGGCGGATGTGTCGGTCGAGGCCGATGTCGAGCGGCTCTTCGACCTGGTCGTGAGCCGGCTGGGGGTGCCGACCGGGTTGGTCAACAATGCCGGGGTAACCAGCCCAGTGGGGTCGTTTGTGGATCTAGCTACGGCTGATCTGCGGCGGGTGGTGGAGGTCAACCTGGTTGGGGCGATGTTCTGCGCCCGGCGCGCGGCCTGGGAGATGGGGACCGACCGGGGTGGGCGTGGTGGGGCGATCGTCAACGTGTCGTCGGCGGCGGCGACGTTGGGCAGCCCGGGCGAGTATGTCCATTACGCGGCCGCGAAGGCGGGCGTGGAGGCGCTGACGGTCGGGTTGGCGAAGGAGCTGGCCCCGGTTGGGGTGCGGGTCAATGCGGTCGCTCCGGGGATCGTCGATACGGAGCTGCATGCTCGGGAGTCGGGCGAGCCCGGCCGGGTCGCGCGGGTGGCGCCGTCGGTGCCGTTGGGTCGGGCCGGTGAGCCGGCTGAGGTGGCTGGTCCGGTCTGTTGGTTGCTCGGGCCGGATGCCTCGTATACCACCGGGGCAGTGTTGCGGGTAGCTGGTGGCCGGTGAGCTGGCGGGTTGCTCAGTAAGCTGAGGCGGGCAGGTCGGCGGCGTTTCGGAGGCTTTCGCGTCATGTGGAGACTCGGCAGGACTTACGGCAGCAGCGTGGGCGATGTCCGCTGGGACGCGCTGGGGCCGGCGGGGGCGCCGGCGGTGGTGTTGCTGCATGGGACTCCGTTCTCGTCGTTCGTGTGGCGGGCGGTGGCGCAGGCGTTGGCGCGGCGGCATCGGGTGTTTGTGTGGGACATGCCCGGCTACGGCACCTCGGAGAAGTTCGACGGCCAGGATGTGTCGTTGGCCGCGCAGGGCGCGCTCTTCGCAGAGCTGTTGCAGGAGTGGCGGCTGACCGAGCCGACGGTGGTGGCCCACGATTTCGGTGGGGTGGTGGCGCTGCGGGCCCGGTTGCTGCATCAGGCCCGGTATCGCCGGTTGGCGTTGGTGGATCCGGTGGCGCTGCGGCCGTGGGGGTCGCCGTTCTTCCGGTTGGTGGCCGAGCACGCCGAGGTTTTCGAGCAGTTGCCGCCGGCGTTGCACGAGGCGCTGGTGCGTGAGTACATCAGCTCCGCCAGCGCCCGTGGTCTGTTGCCGCAGGTGGCCGATCAGCTGGCGGCGCCGTGGGTGGGGGAGGTCGGGCAGCCGGCGTTCTATCGGCAGATCGCCCAGGCCGATCAGCGGTTCACCGATGAGGTTCAGGACCGGTACGGCGAGCTGGAGATGCCGGTGTTGGTGTGTTGGGGGACGGCCGATACTTGGATTCCGGTGGCGAAGGCCGACGAGTTGGCGACCCGGATCCCGGGGGCGCAGGTGCGGTTGATCGAGGGCGCCGGGCATCTGGTGCAGGAGGATGCGCCGGCGGAGTTGACCGCGGTGTTGGTGGAGTTTCTCCGCGATTGATGGTCAGCGGTGGGCCAGGGTTGTTGGCCGGCGGCGTACCGGGGCGATGTTAGATTCGGCGGGCAGGCTGGTTGGGGAGGGGGATCGGGGCGGCGATGGTGCGGGTGTTGGTGACCAACGACGACGGGATCGACGCTCCGGGGCTGCACCATCTGGCGCGGTTCGCGGCGGAGGCCGGCTATGAGGTGACGGTGGCCGCACCTGACCGGGACGCGTCGGGTACGTCGGCGTCGATCGCGTATCCGATGCCGGAGGGGCAGCTTGAGCTGGTGCGGCGGCAGTTGCCGGGGCTGGCTGAGGTGCCCGCGTACGCGATCGCTGGTTCGCCGGCGTTGATTACGTTGGTGGCGGTGCGGGGTGCGTTCGGTGATCCGCCTGACCTGGTTTTGTCGGGGGTGAACCGGGGGTCGAACACGGGCCACGCGATTCTGCATTCGGGGACGGTGGGGGCGGCGTTGACGGCGGCGGCCAACGGGTGTCCGGCGGTGGCGTTGTCGCTGCGGTTGGGCTTCACCGATGTGGGGTCGGATCCGGTGCCGCTGCATTGGGCGGCGGCGACGCATTATCTGCCGGTGTTGTTGCCGGCGTTGCGGGCGGCGCCGGCGCCGGTCGTGTTCAACGTCAACGCGCCGAGTTTGTCGCCGGAGCGGTTGCCGGGGTTGCGGCAGGCGAAGTTGGCGGCGTTCGGCGCGGTGCAGACTACTGTGGAGACCGGGGACGGGTTTGTGCGGTTGGCGCTGGAGAGCGTCGCGGGCGGCGGTGGCGAGCCGGGCACGGACACGGATTGGCTGGCGCGGGGGTATGCGACCGTCAGTGCGGTGACGCCGATCTTCGAGACCCCCGACATCCATCTACCCGACCACTAGAGTTGATCATGGACCTAGGGGTCTGATCGTCGCGGTTTCAGGTGCCTAACTCCATGGTCAACCCAGTGGAGTCAGTTGCTCGATAATTTACATTATGTCAACTAGCCACTAGCCGTGCTCAGCAGGACGGGTGGCGACGTAGCCCAGCAGATCGGGTACCCCCCGAGGGGCATCTTCGACCAGCCGGTGCAGCCGTAGCCCGGCGGCGGTAACGGCGTTGAGCAGGTCCGGCAGCGGCGTGTGCCAAGCCCCCACGCGGGCCCGTACGCCGTGCGGGGTCCAGGAGTCGAACCGGTACGACGGGTCGGCGTACCCGTTGTCGATCACAACCTGAGCTGGGTCATGCCAGTCGGCGAAGGCTCCGACGAAGCACGGGTGAACACCGATATGGACGAAGCGGCCACCGGGTCTCAGCGCCCCCGCGACCTCGGTCACCACCGTCGAGTAGTCGGGCAGGTCGGTGTGGCAGAGCACCGCCACCGCCGCCGGTAGCCTGCCGGCGGCCACCGGCAGGTGGGCCGCGTCGGCGAGTGCCACCGGCAGACGGTTGCGGGCATGACGCAACTGGCCGGCCGACAGGTCCACGCCGACCGGCTGCCAGCCGAGGTCGCGCAGGCAGGCGGCGTGTGCGCCGGTGCCGCAGCACACGTCCAGGCACACCTCGCCGCTCCCGTCGCCCAACAGGTCAGCGAGCAGCCGGCGCACCCGGCAGCTGAACGTGGCGGCGGGCCCGGTGATGTACTGCTCGTACCAGTCGGCGTGGGCGTCGTAAACGGGCGCGTTCGGCATGTCCGCGACGCTAGTTGGCCGGTCGCGGTGACGGGAGTCTCGTTCACGCAGGGCGTAGCCCGCCACCGGCCGCGCATAGAGTGTGCGGTCGTGACGCACCCTACGAGTCCGGCCGCCGAATCCCGGTCACCAGCACCGCTGCTGCGCGAGTTCCACGAGCGCTTCGACCTCCACCGCCAGGACCGACCCGGGCACCCTTCTCCACAGGTGGCAGAGCTCCGGCAGCGACTGATCGAAGAGGAGGTCGCGGAGTTGGCCGAGGCGGTCAGGCTGGCCGCCGACGGTGCCGGGCTTGACCGGGTGGCCCATGAGCTGGCCGATGTGGTCTATGTCGCGTATGGCACGGCGTTGTCGTACGGCATCGACCTCGACGCGGTGCTGGCCGAGGTGCACCGGTCCAACCTGAGCAAGCTCGGCCAGGATGGGCGGCCGGTACGCCGCCCGGATGGCAAGGTGCTGCGAGGCGAGCAGTATGAGCCGCCGCGGGTGGCGGCCGTCCTCGCCGACCGGAGCGCGACTGGCGAGCGGGCGGCCGGTACCGCTGAGCCGGCGTCGCCCGCATCCGCTGATTACGTAGTGGTCCGGCAGGCGGAGGCGGCTGATACAGCCGGACTGGCCGAACTGCGACGGGCATGGGCCGCCGAGCAGGGGGCGCATGAGACTGAGCCCGGCTTTGCGAACCGCTTCGCTGGTTGGTGGCACGCCGAGACCTCGCACCGGGTCACCTGGGTCGCCCAGTCGGATGCCGCACTGGTGGGGATGGTCAATCTGGCCATCTTCGACCGGATGCCCACGCCCGGCCGCCAGGCTGTGCGCTGGGGTTACCTGGCAAACGCGTTCGTGTTGCCGGAGCACCGGAACCGCGGGATCGGGCATCGGCTACTAGACGCGGTGCTCGCGTACGCCGACGGCGAAGGGCTGGTGCGGGTGGTGCTCAATCCGTCGCCGCGCTCGGTGCCGCTCTATCTGCGCGCGGGATTCTCGTCGGCGCACCAGCTCATGGTGCGTCGGCCGCCAGCGGAGCCGACTAGACCCGCCGGCGGTCAGCGGTAGCCGGCCACGTTGGCGGGCTTGCCGGCGTCCTGAACCTCCACCAGGTAGCGCCAGCAGTCGGGTTGACCGCCGTCGAGGTCGGTGAACCCGTACGCCCGGGCCAGTTCGCCGCTGGACAGGGAGGCACCGTTGTAGCGGGACCGGTCGGGGTCGGCGGCGAGCGCTGACACGGCCCGGCCGACGTAGCGAGGCGTTTCGGAGATGGCGAAGTGGGGTTCGGCGGTGAGGGCGTCGCGCCAGGTGTCTTCGGTGACGCCGAAGTGTTCCAGCATGATCTCCGACCGCAGCCAGCCGGGGGTGAGGGCGACGGCGGTGGCGCCGCGGGGGCCGAGTTCCTGGCTCAGGCCGTAGGCCATCCGTAGGACGGCGGTCTTGGCCAGGTCGTAGAAGAACGAGACCCGGTAGTTGCGCTGGTTGTATTCGGCGGTGCCGTCGGTCATTTCGACTACCAGCCCGCCGGGGGTACGCAGCAGCAACGGCAGGGCGTAGTGGCTGGTGATGGCGTGGGTGTCGATGGCCAGCCGGAGTAGCCGCAGCCCGTTGTCGAGGTTGTGTTCCCACACCGGGCTGCCCCATTCGAACAGCAGCTCGCCGCCCCACACGTCGTTGACCAGCAGCTGGAGCCGGCCCTGCTCGGCGGCGATGCGTTCGATCAGGTCGCGTACCTGGGAGGGGTCGAGGTGGTCGGTGGGGGCGGCGATGCCCCGTCCGCCTGCTGCGGTGACCAGTTCGGCGGTCTCTTCGATGGTTTCCGGACGGTCGTACTCGGAGCGGCGCCGGCGGGTGGTGCGGCCGGTGACGTAGACGGTGGCTCCGGCGGCCCCGAGCTCGACGGCGATGCCGCGGCCCGCGCCGCGGGTGGCGCCGGCGACCAGCGCGACCTGGCCGGCGAGCGGGCCTGGCATGGTTCTCCCCCGAGCGGTGGGACCGGGTGCGGGCGCGCCCGGCGAGATCATCTTCTGAAGATACCCCGCGGAGGGAATATCGGGCCGGGCACCACCCTTGACTTCTCCGTACGCCGTACAGACTAGGGAGGGCCATGTCGGAGCTCCACGAATTGTCCGTCACGTTCCAGCCGGGCGAGCCGCCCCGCGCAGGTTCGCTGGTGTTCCACCACGACCCGCCCCAGCGCCTGTCGCTCACCGACGGACTGCCGGTACTGCTGCGCACCTTCCCGGCCGAAACGGTGCAACCGAGGCGGGCATACCGGTGCAGTGGCCGCCGCAGATCACCGACGAGATCACCACCAGCGTGACGCTCGGCCAGGAAACCGGCGCAACCCCGATCACCGGCCAGGTAACCGGCCGCTGGCAGGTGCTACTCGACGGCGAGCCGCTCACCGCGGCCGAAGCCTCCCGGTTCGCCACCCCGGTCGAACGCGGCACCGACCCGCAGGCGGCGGCGCGGCTGTCCCGGCTGATCGGGCCGTTTGTGCTGCGGCGCCGAAAAAGCGACCCACAGATCGCCCCGGAGCTGCCAGCCAAGACCGAGACCGATCTGCCGGTGGCGCTCACCGCCGAGCAAGCCGCCCTTTACGAGACGGTGGTGACCCAGCGGCTGACACAGATCCGCCAAAGCGACGGGATCCAGCGCCGCGGCCAGGTGCTGCGGATGCTGACCCAGCTCAAACAGATCTGCAACCATCCCGCCCACTATCTGCACCAGCACCCCAACGCGACGGTGCTGTCCGGCCGCTCCGGCAAGCTCGAAGCCTTCGACGACCTGGTCGACACCATCCTCGCCGAAGGCACGGCGGCGCTGGTCTTCACCCAGTACGTCGCCATGGCCCGGCTGCTGGCCAGCCACCTGACCGGCCGGCGGGTCACCCACGCCCTGCTGCACGGCGGCACACCGGTGCCGCAACGGGACCAGCTGGTCGACACGTTCCAGCAAGGACGCACCCCGGTGCTGCTGCTGTCGCTGAAAGCCGCCGGCACCGGACTCAACCTCACCCGCGCCGAACACGTCATCCACTACGACCGGTGGTGGAACCCGGCGGTGGAGCAACAGGCCACCGACCGGGCGTACCGGCTCGGTCAGACCCAGGCGGTGCAGGTACACCGGCTGATCACCGAAGGGACGGTGGAGGAACGCATCGGGGGATTGCTGCGCCGCAAACAGGACCTCGCCGAAACGGTCCTCACCGGCGGCGACCCGGCGTGGAGCGACCTGTCCGATGAGCAACTGGCCAACCTGGTGACCCTACGGAGCCGCCGATGAGCAGCCACGACCAACCCCGGCAGCCGGCGCGGGGCTTCCCCGCCTTCCCCCCGGTACGCGGCCGCGGCGGCCCCGAGCAAGCCCGGTGGTGGGTGAAAGGATGGTCGGCTGCGGTAGCCGAACTCCTGCTCGATCAGTCACTGCTGACCCGCGGCCGGCGGCTGGCCCGCACCGGCACCCTCGGCCCGATCACCATCACCGCCCTGCCGGCACTACCCCTCACCTGACGTGTGGCCGGCCCTCCCGAGGGGTAACCAGCTGGGAACATTCATGCAGACCGAAGGAGTAGCATGCGCACCGTAGCCATAGCCGCGCTGGTCGTAGCGCTGGCCCTAGTCCTGCTCGGGCTGATCGTGGAGGCGTTGGGTTGGCTGATCGTGATCGGCCTGGTGCTGCTCCTGGTCGCCGTGATCGCCGGCTGGATCGGGGTTCGCCGGGCCGCCACCATGGCCCGCGGGGACCGTTGACCCGACTGCGGGCAGGGCGGCGATGAGCTGACCCAGCCGAGCTTCGGCCTGCTCGGCCCGACCAGCGTGCTGCTGACTGGCCTGCTGCTCGCGGGCGAGCGCCTGGCGCAGGCTGGTCAGCTCAGCGGTGTGCTCAGCTAGTTCGGCGCGGGCGGCATCCCGCGCCGAACTGATCTCGGCCAGCTGCTGGTTGAGCTGCGCCTCGGCCTGTTGGGCCTGCGTCAACAGCATGGTGCGCCGCTCAAGGTCGGCGCGGATTTGGGCTGCTTCAGCCTCGGCCGCCACGAGTTGGCTGGTCGTCTCTCGCTGCTGCTCGTGGGCGGTGGCCAGGTCGCGCCGCAGCGCGGCCAGGTCCCGTTGGCCGGCGGCGAGTTCGTCGCGGGCGGCTCGGAGCTGGTCGTCGGCGAGTTGGGCGCGCTGCTCGGCCTGGACACGGCGGTCAGTCTCAGCGGCGGTGGTGGCGGACGCGGCGGCGGTGGCTGCTTCGGCTTGCCCGCGGGCGTGGTCGGCGGCGGCGACCCGTTGCCATGCCTCGGCGACCTGTTCTTCGGCGCGCCGCCGGGCCGCCTCGACCTGCCGGGTCGCCTCGGCCACCTCGGCGTGGGCGGCGTCGCGTGCCTGTTCGGCGGCGCGTTGTGCCGCCGCCGCTTGCTCGGCGGCCTCGGCGGCGGTGTGGGCGCGGTCGGTGGCCTGCTGGGTGGTCTGCTCCGCTTCCGCCAGCCGTGACAGCGCCTCCCCCTTGACTTGCCCGATCGCGGTGACCACCTCGGTCAGCTGCTTCGCCAGCGGGGTAGCGACGCTGGCGAGCCGGTCGCCGGCGGCGCGGAAGCTTTCCAGCGGCACCTCCAGGCCGGCGGCGCGTTCGGCTGCTCGTTGCCCGGCAGCCATTTGTTTGCAGGTTTTGCCGCCGGGCCAGCGGCGGTCGGGACAGTACTCCGGGGGGCGGCCGCGGCCGTCGTACTCCAGGGGTTGGGCGCATTCGGTGTAGCCGCACAGTCGACCGTCCAGGGCCGACACCTCTTCGTGGATCACCGGCCAAAGATATCACTTTTCGAAACTCCGTAACCATTTTAGGGTATCCGTTAACGGCCAGATAGAACACAGGATAATGACCGTTATCCTGTACTCAACCTACGGTCGGGTCGGCCGTACGGAGGCCGCCCAGACTGAAGTGGCCGGCATGGCCGCGGAGGAAATCGGCGAGGTCGCGCGGGCTGCGGCCGAGCAGCTCGGTGACCGCACTGGTGGTCAGGTCACCCCATCCGGCGGCGTACGCCTGGGCGTACTCCTCCAGCATGTCGACGAGCCACCCGCCCAGGCCGTAGCCGCACAGCGTCTCGCGCATGGTGTCGTCGTGGACCGGCCGGTACGTGACGGACCTCCTCCGCGCCCCGGTCAACTCCTCGGCGACCTCGTCGAAGCTGACCGAGCGTGGGCCGATGAGTGTGTAGGTCCGCCCGTGGTGGCGCTGCGGGTCGGCGCGTCGGGTGCGGCGCCGACCGCGGAGAGACGCACGATGCGTTCCGCTCCGGCCTGCCTGGCCGCCCACACCGCGTTCAGGTGGTTCTCCGGGGCCCGCGGGCTGTTCGGAGTGAGCAGCCACAGCTCCTGTACGCCCTGGAAGGCCGGGGCAGGGACCGTGGGTCATCAAGATCCCCGAAAACGACCTCGGCGACCCGGCCGGCTAGCTGCTCGGCGCGGGACTCGTCGCGGACCAGGGCGCGAAGCGTCAGGTCGGTCCCCCGCAGCGCCCGCAGCAGGGCGGCAGAGACGGTTCCGGTGGCTCCGGTAATCAGTACGGTGCGGGGCATGCTCAATCTCCTTTGGTGGTCGCGGGGGTGCGGGTCAGATCGCGGACGGCCTGCGGCGGGAGCTGCGCGGCGGGGCAGTTGGCGGGTGATGGCGAGCAGGATCAGCCCGGCCGGCAATGCGCGGATCACGGCCGAGACCAGCGGATGGCCGGGTGGGAGGAGCTCGGTGGTGACCAGGTAGGTGGTGCCCCAGGGCGCGCCAGCCCGGACGCGGGCATGACCGCCGGCGCGCTGGCCCGCTTCACGTTGGTGACCTCAGGCGCGGTCACCAACCGGCTGGACCGGCTGGTCGCCAAGGGGTACATCACGCGCGAGGTCGACCCGGCCAACCGCCGAAGCGTGCTGGTCGCGCTCACGCCGGCCGGACGCGAACTCATCGATCGGGCCGTGGCAGCCCACGTGGCCAACGAACGGCGCATCCTCGCCGCGCTGGACCACCAGCAGCAGGACGAACTCGCGGCGACCCTGCGTACCCTGCTGCTCAGCCTCGGCGACGAGGTTGAGCAGGCATCGAAGAAGCCGCCGGCGGATGGGTGACGGCAACGCACCCGCCGCTGCCCCACCGTGACACCCACATGATCCACTAAGCGGGTGAGTGAGCTTGCCCCTCTCCCCTCCCCCGACGCCGCCACGCTCGCCGCGGCCGTCGCCGCCCTACCTGCGCTCCCCCCGGCCGCCGGCCAGGAACGCTATGGGGTGGCGGCGCTGACCGCAGCCTGGTTGGCTGACTACGCCGTCCACACCCAGCGGGCCTACTTCCGGGATCTGGCCGACTTCCTGGCGTGGTGCCAGCGGGAACGGCTCGACCCACGCACGGTCCGGCCGGTCGACGTGGGTCGTTACCGCGTCGAGCTGGCCCAACCGGCCACGGGCCCCGCCCCGACCGCCGCCAGCGTCCACCGCCGACTCGCCGCACTGTCCAGCTGGTACCAGTACCTGGTGGCCAACAGCGACGGCGAGGTCGTCACCAACCCGGTCAGTGGGGTACGCCGACCCAAGGTGGACCGGGACGCGTCGACGACCGTCGGGCTGAGTACCGAGGAGGTGCGTGACCTGCTGCGGGCGGCCGACCGTAACGCACAGGAGGCCGCCGACCAGTCGCCGCGGCGCCGGTTGGCCGCGCTGCGGGACCGGGCGCTGCTGCGGCTGTTGGCGGACCTGGGCCTACGGGTCGGTGAGGCGCTGGCGTTGGAGCTGACGGCGCTGTCCTACAACCGGGGCCGGCGCACCCTGCGCTACTTCGGCAAGGGCGGCAAGCAGCGGGAACGTCCGCTGTCACCGCACGTGCTGGAGGCGCTCGACGAGTACCTCGCGGCCCGCGCCGAGCGCGGGAAGTGCCGACCCGATGAGCTGACCGGGCCGCTGTTCGCCACCAGCGGCCGGGACGGCACGGTCGGCCGGCTCGACGAGCCGGCCGCGTTCCGGCTGATCCGGCGGCTCGCGGTCGCGGCTGCCCTGCCGTCGGCGCGGCGGCTGTCGCCCCACTCGCTGCGGCACGCCTTCGCCACCAACGCCCGGGAGTTGGGGGTGCCGTTGGAGGACGTGCAGGACGCGATGGGTCACGCCGACACGCGTACCACCCGGCGGTACGACCGGGCGCGGCACGCGCTGCACCGCGACCCGGCGCTCAAACTGGGTGATCTGTACGCCGACCGCGACGACCCCCACCCACCCGGCTAGATGAGGTCGATGCGTTCCTGGACGATCGGGTAGCCGGCGCGGGCGAAGGTCGCGGCCATCGGGAGGTTGGTCTGGTCGGTGCCGGCCACGATGCGGTCGACGCCCTGCTCGGCGAGCAGGTGGGTGGCCTCCACCAGCAGGTCGTAGGCGTATCCGTGGCCCCGGTGCTCCGGTACTACCCCGATATACCCGATGACCGGATCGTTCGGGTTGCGACTCGGGACGCTCAGGCCGACTAGCTCACCGGCCGGGGTGTACGCGAGCCGCCACCACTCGCGCGGGCTGGGCATCCAGCGTAGATGGTCAAGCTCCTGCTGTGCCGAGGCGTCCAGGCCGGATTCGGCGACGGTGCGCCGCACCTGGGCGTCGAGGCTGCCTTGGTTGACCCGGCGGAACAGTTCGAAGATGCGGGTGTCGTCGGGTTCGGGGCGGAACTGGAGCCGGCCGGGGCGCTCCGGCACCCCACACTGTCGGGTCCAGCGGTAGCGGTAACGCTCCACCAGCGGTGACAGGCCGGCCGCGGCGGCGGCGAGCCGGGATTCGGCTGCGTGGCGTACCGCCGGGTGGTCGCGCCAGCCCACTGGCAGCTTCAGGGTGTATTGACTGCGCAGCGGTGCGGTCTGCAGCAGCGCCACCGCCGCCGCCGGGTCGGTGAAGTCGAACCAGTCCAGGACCTGCGGTGCGGTGTCAGTTTCGCTGCCCCACCAGGCGGCACGGGCGACCACGACACCGGCCCGCAGCGCCACCCAGGTCCACTCGGGCCGGTACTGTCCAGCGCGGGCCATGGCGGCGTAGGTGTCGCCGAAGGCGGCGAAGCCGACCAGGCCAGGGTCGGGCAGTGATTCGAAGAGTTCTTCTTCGCCCGCGGTGAGCGGGCGGATGACCAGGTCGGTCATGGGAAGGTCCTTCCAGGGTCGGTCGTGCCCCCGTCAGACCCTCGGCGCCCTCGTCACCTGGTGGGAGCACGTCACAGTTGTCCTGACCATCGCTCCCACCTCCTTCCGCTCGTCGAGGGCGCCGTCACAGCTTACTGGCCGGGACCCGCCCGTGTCACCGGTTGGTCACCTCGGTGGCCACGGGCTGATCGGCGGTGGGCACCGGTGGGGTGCCGTCGCCGAACGGGCGGCCGCCGAGCTGTTCGCGGCCGTGTGGGGTCAGCCAGGTGTCCGGGTCGGGGCCGAGCGGCACGATCTGGCTCGGGTTCAGGTTGGTGTGGACCTGGTAGTAGTGCCGCTTGATGTGGTCGAAGTCGGTGGTGTCGCCGAAGCCCGGGGTCTGGTAGAGGTCGCGGGCGTAGCCCCACAGGGCCGGGAACTCGGTGAGCTTGTTGCGGTTGCACTTGAAGTGGCTGTGGTAGACCGCGTCGAAGCGCGCGAGTGTGGTGTAGAGCCGGATGTCGGCCTCGGTGATGGTGTCGCCGACCAGGTAACGCTGGTCGGTCAACCGTTCCTCCAGCGCGTCGAGCCGGGCGAAGAGCCGGTGGTAGGCCCGCTCGTAGACCTCCTGCTTACCGGCGAACCCGGCCCGGTAGACGCCGTTGTTGACGTCGGCGAAGACCGCCTTGTTGATCTCGTCGATGTCGTCCCGTAGTGGCTTGGGATACAGGTCTGGGGCGCCGGGGCGATGGTGGGCGGTCCACTCGGTGGCGAGGTCGAGGGTGATCTGCGGGTAGTCGTTGCTGACCAGCTCGCCGCTGGGGACGTCGATGATCGCCGGGACGCTGATGCCGCCGTCATAGTCCGGGTCGGCGGCGTGGTATGCCTCGGCGAGGTAGGTGATCCCCAGCACCGGGTCGCGGTCGTCCGGGTCGAGGGTGAACCGCCAGCTGCGTTCGTCCTGGATCGGGTCGGCCACCGCCACCGAGATCGCCGGCTCCAGCCCCAGCAGCCGGCGGGCGATCAGCGAGCGGTGTGCCCAGGGGCAGGCCAGGCTGACCGCCAGCCGGTAACGGCCGGCCTCGACCGGCCAGCGAGTCGACCCGTCGGCGGTGATCCGCTCGTCGAACCGGTTGGGCGACCGTACGTACTCTCCCTGTGACATGGGCATGGTCTGCACGGTATCTCAGCGCGTCGGTCATAATCACCCTCGTGACGACCACCCCGACTTCCCCCACCCCGGCCGAGGCCGCGGCGATGCTCTTCGAGGGCAACCAGCGGTTCGTCTCCGGGCAGCTGCAGCATCCGCACCAGGGCGCCGAGGACCGGGCCGCGGTGGCGCCGGCGCAGCGGCCGTTCGCGGTGCTGTTCGGGTGTTCCGATTCCCGGCTCGCCGCCGAGATCATCTTCGATCAGGGCCTCGGTGACCTGTTCGTGGTCCGCACCGCTGGTCATGTGGCCGGCTCCGAGGTGCTGGGCAGCATCGAGTACGGCGTCTCGGTGCTGGGCGCGCCGCTGGTGGTGGTGTTGGGGCACGACTCGTGCGGCGCGGTCGGCGCGGCGCTGACGGCGGTGCAGCAGGGCACCGCCCCGGACGGGTACATCCGGGAGGTGGTGGAGCGGGTGATGCTCAGCGTGTTGGCGGTCCGCGAGGAGGCGTCGACCGATCCGCAGCAGGCGGTGGAGGAACACATCCGCTACACCAGCGAGCTGATCCTGCGCCGGTCGTCGATGATCGCCGAGCGGGTCGCCGATGGCCGCTGCGGGGTGCTGGGGTTGTCGTACCGGCTGGCCGAGGGGACGGTCCGGCAGGTGGTCGGGCACGGGGTCTGAGCCGACCCGGTCCGGGACGACGGGGCACACGTGGCACACTGCCCCATGCCTGTCACCAACCCTTGGCTCGCCGGCCCCGCCCCGACCCGCCGCCTGCCGTCCGAGCGGCTGGCCGAACGGATCCTGAACCTGCTTTCGTCGCAGAACATGTGTGTGCTCGCCACGGTCGGCCCGGACGGCCCGCTCGCCACCCCGGTGCGCTACTACCACCTCGACTTCGCGGTGATGTTCACCGCCGACCCACGGTCGCCGAAGATGGCCAATCTCGCCGCTGACCCGCGGGTTTCGGTGGGGGTGTTCGCGCCGCTGGTCGGTCAGGCCAGCAGCCGCGGGGCGCAACTGTTCGGCCAGGCGCGGGTGTTGGCCACCGGCGAACCCGACTTCGACCACTACTGGGCAGCGTTCCGCTGGCAGTCCGATCATGTGGAGCGTTCCCGGTCGCTGGCTGAGCCACCGACCGGGCCGCTGGTGGTGATCGAGGCGGACCGGATCGTCTACACCGAGCACTGGCTGCGTCGCGACGGGTACGCGCCGCGGCAGTTCTGGCGCAGGCCTCAATCCTCCGCGTCGGCGGCGTGAGCGTCGGCCGCGCGGCGCAGGTTGTCGGCGCGGCGCGCGCGGCGGGTGAAGATCTGCTCCTGTTGTTCGGCCATCTCACGTAGGGCGCTGCGGCGTTCTTTGGCGGCGAGCCGGTCGATGTAGAGCCGGCCGAACAGGTGGTCGGTCTCGTGCTGCAGGCAGCGGGCGAAGTAGCCGGTGCCCTCCAGAACCATCGGGGCGCCGTGTTGGTCGACGCCGCGGACCACGGCCCGGTCGGGGCGGGAGACGGTGCGGTAGGGCCCGGGCACCGACAGGCAGCCCTCGGAGCCGTCCTCAAGGGTGCGGTCGGGGGCGGGTAGGTCGTCGAGCGCCGGGTTGGCGATGTGTCCGACGTGGCGCACCCCTTGCTCGTCGGCGCAGTCGTAGACGAATAGTTGCAGGTCGACGCCGACCTGGTTGGCGGCCAGCCCGACGCCTTCAGCGGCGTACATGGTGGCGAACATGTCGTCGATCAGTGTGGCGAGTTCGTCGGTGCCGAACTCGGTGACCGGTTGGCAGCGGCGGTGCAGGACGTCCTCGCCGACCACAGTGATGCGGCGGACAGTGCCCCGGGTCGCCTCCGGCGGCAGCCGCGGATAGTCGCTGACCGGTTGCCCCTGCACCCAGACCCGGTGGTCGGGGGTCGTCGGCGGGTCATCGGGTATCGCCATCGGGTCCTCCTGGCGGCTGGGGGCGTTCGGGTCTCCGTCGGCTGACGCCCCGGGTTGACGGGCACTTTGCAAAGTAGCAGACTTTGCAAAGTGGCCGACCCTGACTCCTCCCCCGTTCCGCCCGGTGCCGCCGCAACGGCCGGCAGGCCCGCCCGCCGGCCGTTGCCCGAGCATCCGGTGCGGGTGGCGTTGCTGGACCTGCTGGCGCAGACCGGCACCCTCACCGCCACCGACGCCGCCCGCCGGCTCGGCTACAGCTCCGGGCTGTGCTCCTTCCACCTGCGGCAGCTGGCCAGCCACGGGTTGATCGAGGAGGCGCCCGCCGGCCGCGGGCGGGTTCGACCGTGGCGGCTGCGCTGGCAGGACCGACCCAAGCCAGTGGGCGGGGAACCACCGGTCGACGGGGAACCGGTGGACGAGGAGCTTGCCCGCAGCTTGGAGGACGAGAGTTACCAGCGTTGGCGGGCGGCGCGCACCGCCGCCCCGGCCGCTTGGCGCAACGACGAGGCCTTCAGCGAGGTGGTGCACCTCAGCCCGACCGAGCTGACCGAACTGGCCGACACCATCCGGTCGGCGCTGGGTCGCTACCGCGACCGGAGCCAACCGGCCACCCGTCCCGGAGGTACCGCCCCGGTCGCCGCGATCGTCCGACTGTTTCCGCTGCTGGGCGACGAGGCGCCCAGCAGCGGGGCACAAGACTCATGAGTCCCGACCCCGCGCAGCCAGAGCCGCTCAAGGGCGGCAACGTCAGTGATGGGGTGGTGCGGGTCGGCGACACGGTACGCCGACCCGCCGGGGCGCACACACCGGCGGTGCACGCCCTGCTGCGACACCTGCGCGATGCCGGATTCGACGGCGCTCCCCGCCCGTTGGGCATTGACGAACAGGGGCGGGAGGTGCTGACTTTCGCCGCCGGGGTGGTGCCGTGGCCCGACCGGTTCGACCTGCTCGCCCCGGACGCCGCGCTGGTCCGGGTGGCGCAGGTGATCCGCCGACTGCATGACGCCGCGGCGAGCTTCCGGCCGCCACCCGACGCGCAGTGGCAGGTCTTGATCCCGGCCGACCGCAACGAGCTGATCGTCCACCACGACCTGGCGCCCTGGAATCTGGTAGCCGGCGACCGGTGGGTCTTCATCGACTGGGACACCGCCGCGCCCGGCTCCCGGCTGTGGGACATCTCCTACGCCCTGCACGGTTTCGTGCCGCTGATGGCACAGCGGGAGTGGCGCCGCCGCGCCGCCGGCCACCGGATGCGAGTCTTCGTCGACGCGTACGGGTTGGATGGAGCGCAGCGGCGGGAGTTGGTGCCGCTGCTGGCGCCGCGCGCTCGGGCGATGGACGACTTCCTCGCCACGAGCGCAGAAGGCGGCGACGGGAGCCGCTGGGTTGGCGTCCTGGCCGGGGTCCACTCATTGGATCTTCGGCTCGACACCCCAACTCGGCCGCCGCACGGCCGCGAGACCACGGCATTTCCGACATGGTTGGGCAGGGAGGGATCTTGCGTACGGAAAAGTCGGATATTCCCGTATACAAGATCCCTCCCTGCCCAACCATGTCGGGGTTGGGCAGGGAGCGCCGCTCAACTCGCCCGGTAGGTTAAGTGGCGGCCCGGGTATCGTCCACGCCGGACCCAGCCTAGTCACAGCAGAACGTGCAGGGCAGTGACCGCAAGAACGTGGACGGAAGTCTGTACCAGGTCACGGGCTTGTCAGCAGCCTTTGCGTCCGGCCGTCAACACCCATCGGCCGCTTGGTCGGTTGAGTGGTGATCCACTACGGCGACAAACCAGGTCCATACCGACAAACCGCGCGCCACTCAACCCACCAAGAAATACATGGCCCCTGGCGGGACCGCCCGTAGGTGGATGAAAGAGGGCATGTGAAACCTGCAGAGTTTTAGCGATCTTGAACTCCGCAGCCTAACTTATGTTCAGCTATGCCCGTTTCGTGCTGCTCGGGCGGCCAAGTAACGGCCATCGTAGCCCTCTTTCGCCTCAGTCGGGTGAGACGACCTGCCCGCCGATCTTGCAGCCCGACAGCCCGACCGATGGCGTATGCGTAAGCAAAGCAAACGCTCCCGCAGCACCACCTGAGCTGCGACGATGCCTGATGATCAAGTGACCCGATTCAGCCAGCAGAGTCGCATCCGCCTGCGCTGGCGGCAAGGCAAGCCTGTATGCCCGGAAATGCCCGGTTCCATTCGAGGGGGTCGGCCGGTGTAGGCAGGGCACGAAGCCCGGAGCCCGGAGACGGAGAGGGGCGACGGCAGCGAGACTGGAGGGAGCGCAGCGTTCCAGCGCTGTCGGAGCGAGGGCGCGACGAGACGGCGTACGGAGGCGAACATGTTCACCGAGGCGTTCCCGATCCTGACCACTCGCGACCTGCCCCGGCTGGCCGCTTTCTACCAGGAGGTGCTGGAGTTCGCCGAGACCTACCGGTTCCCCGCCGAGGGTGACCCGCAGTATGTCGGTCTGGAGCTGGGGGCCGGCGGTCAGCTGGGGGTCGGCGCCGACGCCGCTGCCCCGATGGGCCCGGAGCAACGGCTCGACCTGTGCGTCTACGCCGACGACTGCGACGCCGCGGTGGCCCGGCTGCGCAGCCACGGCGCCACCATTACCGGCGAGCCGCAGGATATGCCCTGGGGTGAGCGGGCGGCCCACGCCGAAGACCCCGACGGCAACCGGCTGGTGATCCTTTCCCGGCTGACCGGGTAGCGTATACCCCCGGAGGTGGGAGTTGATCATCAGAGCGTTGATCTGCACCGCGCTGATCTTCATCGCCGCCGCCGGAGTCGGGCTGTGGATTCGTCGGATACGGGAGCGGTGATGTGGGTCCCGGAAAACGGCGATCCGGATGCGGTCTATGAGGCGATCGAGCAGTGGGCCGCCGGGCAGGGGTTGGAGCTCTACCCCGCCCAGCAGGAGGCGCTGATCGAGATCGTGTCGGGGGCCAACGTGATCCTCGGTACCCCCACCGGGTCCGGCAAGAGTCTGGTCGCCACCGGCGCCCACGCCGCCGCGCTCGCCGGCAACCAGGTCAGCTTCTACACCGCCCCGATCAAGGCGCTGGTCAGCGAGAAGTTCTTCGCGCTCTGTGAGATCTTCGGGCCGGAGAACGTCGGCATGCTCACCGGCGACGCCAGAGTCAACGACGACGCCCCGATCATCTGCTGCACCGCCGAGATCCTGGCCAATATCGCGCTGCGGCAGGGCGAGAGCGCCGACATCGGCCTGGTGATCATGGACGAGTTTCACTTCTACGCCGAGCCCGACCGGGGTTGGGCGTGGCAGGTGCCGCTGTTGGAGCTGCCGCAGGCGCAGTTTCTGCTGATGTCGGCCACGCTCGGCGACGTGAGCCGGTTCGAGAAAGACCTCACCCGCCGCACCGGCCGGCCCACCGCGGTGGTCACCTCGGCCGAGCGGCCGGTGCCGCTGCACTTCCAGTATGTGCTCACCCCGTTGCACGAGACCCTGGAGGAGTTACTCGCCACCGATCAGGCCCCGGTCTACGTCGTGCACTTCACCCAGCAGGCGGCGATCGAGCGAGCGCAGGCGCTGATGAGCGTCAACGTGTGTACGCGGGCGGAGAAGGACGCGATCGCGGCGGCGTTGGGCGACTTCCGGTTCTCCGCCGGGTTCGGTCGCACCCTGTCCCGGTTGGTGCGGCACGGTATCGGGGTGCACCACGCCGGGATGCTGCCGCGTTACCGCCGGCTGGTGGAGACGTTGGCGCAGGCCGGGCTGCTGAAGGTGATCTGCGGCACCGACACCCTCGGGGTGGGCATCAACGTGCCGATCCGTACGGTGCTGTTCACCGCCCTGTCCAAGTACGACGGGGTGCGCAACCGGCATCTGAAGGCGCGCGAGTTCCATCAGATCGCGGGCCGCGCCGGTCGGGCCGGGTTCGACACCATCGGCAACGTGGTGGTGCAGGCACCCGAGCATGTGGTGGCGAACGAGAAGGCGCTGGCCAAGGCCGGGGATGATCCGAAGAAGCGCCGCAAGGTGGTGCGCAAGCACGCGCCGGAAGGTCACGTGTCGTGGGCCAGGCCCACGTTCGAGCGGCTGACCACCGCCGCCCCGGAGCCGTTGACCTCCAGCTTCACCGTCTCCCACGCGATGCTGCTGGGGGTGATCAGCCGTCCCGGCGACGCCTTCACCGCGATGCGCAAGTTGCTCACCGACAACCATGAGGACCGGCCCGCGCAGCGGCGGCACATCCGGCGGGCGATCGCGATCTTCCGGGCGCTGCGCGCCGCCGAGGTGATCGAGCAGCTGCCCACGCCCGACGAGCAGGGCCGCACCGTCCGGCTGGTGGACGAGCTGCCGCTCGACTTCGCGCTCAACCAGCCGCTGTCGCCGTTCGCGCTGGCCGCGATCGAGCTGCTCGGGCAGGATTCGCCCAGCTACGCCCTGGACGTGGTCTCGATCATCGAGGCCACCCTGGAAAATCCCCGGCCGGTGATCGCCGCGCAGCTCAACAAGGCCAAGGGTGAGGCGGTCGCCGCCATGAAGGCCGAGGGTATCGAGTACGAGCAGCGGATGGAGCTGTTGGAGGAGGTGACCCATCCGCGGCCGTTGGCCGAGCTGCTCGACGAGGCGTATGAGCTGTATCGGCGGGGGCATCCGTGGGTGGCCGACCATGAGCTGGCGCCCAAGGCGGTCGTGCGCGACATGTTTGAGCGGGCGCTGACCTTCACCGAGTACGTCAGCTTCTACCAGCTGGCCCGCGCCGAAGGGCTGGTGTTGCGCTACCTGGCCGACGCGTACCGGGCGCTGCGGCAGACCGTGCCCGAGGATGCCCGCACCGAGGACCTCGCCGATCTGATCGAGTGGTTGGGTGAGCTGGTCCGGCAGGTCGACTCCAGCCTGCTCGACGAGTGGGAGAAGCTGCGCAGCCCCGACGAGCAGGTCGAGGTGCGCCCCGGCCGGCCAGCTGAGCAGGGGCCGCCGCCGGTGACCGCCAACCGGCGGGCGTTTCGGGTGCTGGTGCGCAACGCGATGTTCCGGCGGGTGGAGCTGGCGGCGCTGCGCCGCTGGTACGACCTGGGCGAGTTGGACGCCGAGTCCGGCTTCGACGCGGCCGGTTGGGAGGAAGCGCTGGCGGCCTACTTCGACGAGTACGACGAGATCGGCACCGGCCCCGACGCCCGCGGCCCGGCGCTGCTGCTCATCGACGAACAGCCGGGGCGGTGGCGGGTGCGGCAGATCCTGCACGACCCGGCGGGCGACCACGACTGGGGCATCAGCGCCGAGGTCGACCTGGCCGGCAGCGACGCCGCTGGCGAGGCGGTGCTTACGATCACCGCGGTCGACCAGTTGTGAGCATACTGGCGTCGCCCCGGCCAACTATCATCCGCGGGCATGACCGCTTCCACTATCACTGACGTGATCCAGCTCCACCAGCAGCGACTCGCCACGATCGACCCGCTGCTGCCGAGCACCCACCCGCTGCCGGAGCAGCAGCCCGGCGACGAGCCGTTGGCGGCGCCGGGCGCGGCGGCGTTGCTACGGCATGAGTTGCCCGACCCGGCTTCGTTGCTGGCTACCTGGGGTGCCGCCAGCCAGTACCGGCTGTTGCCCCGGATCGGGCAGGCCGACCCGGCGGCGGCGATGTCCGCGCTGCTCGACCAGTGGGCCCGGTGGGTGCACGGGCAGGTGCGCGCCGGTGACCCGGAGACCGAGGCCACGGTGACCTGGCCCAGTCGCGACACGGTCATGACCCGCACCTTCCAAGGCCATGGGTTGACGCCGTCGCTGGTGATCGCCGCCCGGCCCGCGGGCCGCGGCATGCCCACCACATCCGGCGAGGTGCAGGTGCGGCGGGTACGCGAGGACGACCTCGCCGTCGCCGGGCAGTTGTGGCTGGAAGAGGTCCGGTGGGATGCCCAGTTCGGCAGCGCCACCGAGCGCCCGTCCACCGCCGACCGGATCGCCGAGCGGCTCCGTGAAGGGCTCACCGCGGATCCGCTGTGGACCTGGGTGGCGGAGGTGGACGGGGAGCTGGCGGGGCTGCTGGTGCTGGACTCGCCGGAGCAGGCCGGCTGGGTCGCCCCGCTGGTGTCGACGGCGCCGGCGGCGTACCTGACCTGTCTGGTGGTGACCGGCCGGGCGCGGGGCGCCGGCGTGGGGGCTGCGCTGGTGCGGCAGGCCCACGCCGCGCTCGACGCCGCCGAGGTGTCGGTGACGCTGTTGCACTACGCCGCCCTTAATCCGCTCTCGGCACCGTTCTGGCACCGGTGCGGCTACCGGCCGCTGTGGACGACCTGGCAGGCCCGGCCCGCGTCCGACCTGCGAGTCACAGAGTGATGTCGGTCCGGTAACGCCGGGAACCAGCCGGCAGCTACGTCTCGTCTGAGCCGACGACGCTTGAGACGAGACGGAGGCGACGAATGACACAGCGCAAGGGGGTACGGGCGGCGGCCGCACTGGCCGCGGCCGCGCTAGCGGTTTCCGGGTGTGGCGCAACAGACGACGAGTCGGCGGTCGGAGCACCCGCGCCGCATCCGGAGGCTTTCGATGGGGCGGGCCCGGTGTTTGAGCACTACGGCGTCAATCCCGAGGTGGACACCGTAGACGATAACCAGTCGACCTTCGCGGTCGATGTCGACACCGGCTCGTACACCGTAACCCGCGGCTACCTGGACAGTGGGCTGTTGCCCGATCCGGATTCGGTGCGCACCGAGGAGTTCGTCAACTACTTCGATCAGGAGTATGCGGCGCCGGAGTCGGGGTTGGGGATCCATCTTGATGGCACCACTGCCCCGTTCCGCGGCGGCAGCGACCAGCGGCTGATCCGGGTTGGTCTGCAGGCGCCGGTGGTCGACGATGAGGATCGGCGGCCGGTGAATCTGACCGTCATCGTGGATGTCTCCGGCTCGATGCAGGGGCACAACCTGGAGATGGTGCAGGCCGGGCTGAGCCGGCTGCTGGACAATCTGGGTCCGGACGACGCGGTGGCGATCGTCACCTTCAGCAGCGACGCCGACCTGCTGCTGGAGATGACCCCGATGACCCAGCAGACGCCGATCCGGGATGCGGTCGCCGCGTTGACGCCGCAGGGCATGACCAACCTCGAAGCCGGGTTGCGGCTCGGCTACGAGCACGCCGAGGCCAACCTGCGCAGCGACGGCACGAACCGGGTGGTGCTGCTCTCCGACGGCGAAGCCAACGAAGGCCAGACCGACCCGCAGCAGCTGGCCGAGCAGATCGCCCAGGCCGCCGGTGACACCACGCTGGTGGTGATCGGGGTCGGCCGGCAAACCTACAACGAGGTGGTGTTGGAGCAGTTCGCCAACCAGGGCAACGGTTTCTACGCCTACCTGGACACGGTAAGGGAAGCCGAGCGGCTGTTCGGTCACGATCTGACCGGCACCCTGCAGGTGATGGCCCGCGACGCCCGGGTGCAGGTGAGTTTCGACCCCGCGGCGGTGAGCCGGTTCCGACTGTTGGGCTTCGAGAACCGGCAGCTCGACCACGACCAGTTCGACGATGACACAGTCGACGGTGGCGAGGTCGGCGCCGGCCACAATGTGACCGCGCTATATGAGGTGACGGTTCCCGAAGGTGGGCTGGCCAGCGACGCCGAGTTGGCCACGGTCGCGGTGCGCTGGCTCGACCCCGACAGCGGGGAGCCGGCCGAAGCAACCGCCACCATCACCGCGGGCGACCTGACCGACTCGTACGCCGAGGCCCCGCCGCGGCTACGGCAGAGCATCCTGGTGGCCGCCTTCGCCGAAGTGCTGCGCGGGGCGCCGTGGGGGGAGGCGGTGAGCCTGGCTCAGCTGGCCGACAACGCTGCGGTGCTGACCCGGGATCTGCCAGGAGACGACAAGGTAGAAGAGTTCGCCGAGTTGGTACAGACCGCGGCCGATCTGGCCGGATAGACCGGTCCGCGGCGCCGGCCCTCGTCACTCGTCGAGCAGGCCGGCGTCGTGGGCCAACAGCGCGATCTGCACCCGGTTGGACAGCTCCAGCTTGGTCAACAGCCGAGTCACGTGCGCCTTGACGGTCGCCACACTCATGAACAGCTCAGCGGCGATCTGCCCGTTGGGCTTGCCCTGCCCGATCGCCACCGCCACCTCCCGCTCCCGCGCGCTGAGCCGTTGGAGCACCGCCCGGGCCTCGTGCTGCCGGGTGTCCCGGGCGGCCGCCGAAGATTGCGACGCCACATGCGAGATCAGCTGCCGGGTGATCGCCGGTGAAAGCATGGCTTCGCCCGCGGCCACCAGCCGCACCGCCGCCACAAGCTGGGCCGGTGGTGTGTCCTTGAGAAGGAAACCGCTGGCGCCAGCGCGCAACGCCCGCAGCACGTACTCGTCAGCGTCGAAGGTGGTCAGCACGATCACCTCCGCCCGGTCGCCGCGGCGGCGCAGCAGCTCGGTGGCGCTCAGACCATCGACCCGCTTCATCCGGATGTCCATCAGCACCACATCCGGCCGGTGGCGGGTCACCGCGGCACTCACCTCGTCGCCGTCAGCGACCTCCCCGACCAGCTCGATCTCCTCGGCGCCGCCCAGGATGAACGACAGCCCGGCACGAACGAGGGCGTCGTCGTCGACGATCAGTACCCGGATCGGGTCGGGCGGCATCTGCTCGGGCGGGCTCATGCCGGCCAGGGTAGCCACGCCCGCAGCCGGTACCCGCCGCCGGGAGCCGGCCCGTGCTCCAGCCGGCCGCCGGCCAGCTCAGCACGCTCGGCCAACCCGACCAGCCCGGTGCCCGTACCGGGGATCTCCGGCGCGCCGCCGCCACCGACCGGGGCCGGGTTCGTTACCTCGATGACCAGCTCGCCGCCGGCGGCGCCGGTGACCGACAGGTCTACCGTGGCGCCGGCGGCGTGTTTGCGCGCGTTGGTCAGACCCTCCTGCACGATCCGGTACGCGTCGCGCCCCAGCTGCTCCGGCACCGACTCCGCACCGTCGAGCCGGCCATTCCACCGCACCCGCACCCCGGCGAGCCGCGACTGCTCGACCAGCGCAGGTAGCTCCGCCAGGGTCGGCTGCGGCCGCAGATCGCCGGTGGGAGCGGTCCGCAGCACCCCCACGATCCCGCGCAGATCCGCCAGCGCCTCGTGTGCGCTGCGGCGGATGATTCCCGCAGCGCGGGTGATCTCCTCGGGGGAGGCATCCCGGCGATACTCCAGCCCGCCAGCGTGCATGCTCACCAGGGAGATCCGGTGCGCCAGCACATCGTGCATCTCCCGGGCGATGCGCTCGCGCTCCAGCTGCCGGGCCCGTTCGGCGCGCAAATGCTGCTCAGACTCGGCCCGTACCGCCCGGTCGTGCAACGACTGCAGCAGCTGTACGCGGGCTCGGGCGAACAGACCCCAGCCGACCACCAGCGCGGTGACCACGCACGCCCACAGCACATCCCACCAGTAGGGCGCCTGCGGCTGCAGGGGGTTGAGCTGGTAGCCGAAGTACGGCAGCGCGGTCGCGGCGTACGCGCCACCGATCAGCAGGGTCACCGCCGGGCGGCGCCTGACCGCCACCGTGAACAGCGCCACCATCGCCGCCGCCGCGGTGGCCATGGAGAACATGCCGGTGGGCACCAGCGCGACCGCCAGCGTCACCGGCCAGCGGCGCCGCAGCCACACCGCCGCGCTGGCCACAACACCGGTCGCGACGTCGACGATCATCAGCGTCGAGGGCATCGAGGTGGCCGGTACCCAGTCCGACCACCACAGCCATGCCACCAGCGCCGTCCAACCGGTCGCGAATAGCCAGGCGGCGCCGTCGGTCAGCCAGTCGCGCCGGCAGCGCCGCACCGGCCCGGTCTGCGGCACCCGCACCGGCGCTGCCTCGCTCATGATCGCCATGGTACGGCCGGCAGAGTGCCGCCGATACCGACCAAGGTCGATGATGAGCGACGACCAAAGTCATCCGGCGCCGACCGTTGGCCGACGCGGCGACGCCGGTGGGCCGCGCAGGCTTGAGCTCATGATCGACGTATCGGAGTTGACCAAACAGTACGGCGGCCGAACGGTTGTCGACCGGGTCTCGTTCGACTGTGCGCCGGGGACCATCACCGGCTTCCTGGGGCCCAACGGCGCCGGCAAGTCCACCACCCTGCGGATGCTGTGTGGCCTGACCAACGCGGCCAGCGGCACCGCCACCATCGGCGGCACCCCGTACCGCCGGCTCGCCAACCCGGGCCGGGAGATCGGCGTCCTGCTGGACGCCTCTGCCCAGCACAGCGGCCGCACCGGCCGGGAAGTCCTGACCCTGTCGGCCGGCATCCTGCAGATGCCGCGGCAACGGGTCGGACAGTTGCTGGAGCTGGTCGGCCTGCGCGACGCCGGCGGTCAGCGAGTGGGCGGCTACTCGCTGGGCATGCGGCAGCGGCTCGGGCTGGCGCACGCGTTGCTGGGCGATCCGCGGGTGCTCGTCCTCGATGAGCCGGCCAACGGATTGGACCCGGCCGGCATCTTCTGGCTGCGCGGGCTGCTGCGCGAGTTCGCCGACCGGGGCGGCACCGTGCTGCTCTCCTCACACCTGCTGCGCGAGGTCGAGGCGCTGGCCGATCAGCTGGTGGTTATCGGCGACGGGCAGGTCGTCGCCCGCGGCGGCAGGGATGAGCTGCTCGCCGCCGCGGGAGTGCGGGTGCGGGCACGCGACCGGCAGGCGCTGCGGCGCACCTTGGCCGGTGCCGGCCTGCCGACCCAGGAGCTCGAGGGTGGCGCGTTACTGGTGCATACCGCCGCCGAGACCGTCGGCGAGCTGGCCGCCCAGGCCGGCCTGGTGCTACTCGAACTGCGCGCCGCCGACGGCGGCCTGGAACAGCTGTTCCTCAGCCTCACCGGCGACCGCCCCACCACCACCGACCAAGCCCAGCCGAGGGAGCACCCGTGACGACCGAACTGATCGCCGATGCCGCTACCGTCCAGACCCGCGCCGCGACCCGACCCAGCGTGGCGCGGCTGGCCGTGGTGGAGCTACGCAAGTTGCTCGACACCCGGGCCGGGCGTTGGCTGCTGGTTACGATCGGACTGGCCTGCGGGGTGATCGCGGGCGTCCAGCTGGCGGTGCTGGACGCGCCGGTGCAGACCTTCCAGACGTTCTTCCTGGGCACCCTGATCCCGATCGGGTTGCTGCTACCGGTGCTGGGCATCCTCGCCGTGACCAGCGAGTGGTCGCAACGCACCGCCCTGAGCACCTTCGCGCTGGTGCCGCAGCGCCATCGGGTGCTGGCGGCCAAGCTGCTCGCCGGTGCGGCCGCCGCTATCGCCTCGGTCGCCGCCAGCGTGGTGATCGCCGCGCTGGCGAATCTAGCGGCGCTGGCCACCGGCGGCGCCGGTGACTGGCGGCTCGACCTGGCGGTACTCGGCAACACGGTGGTCTTCCAGTTGATCAACGTGGCCATGGGGTTGGCGTTCGGCATGGCGGCGCTGAACACGCCGCTGGCGATCGTGGCCTACTTCGTGCTGCCGACGGTGTGGAACGTACTCGGCGCCATGGTCGGATGGTTGGCCGACGCGGCCCGGTGGCTCGACTTCACTCTCACCATGGAGCCCATGCTGAACGGCGCCACCCTCACCGCCGGGCAGTGGGCCCAGCTGGGCACCACCACCGCGGTGTGGGTCCTGCTGCCGATGGCGGTCGGGGCGGTACGGGTACTGCGTACCGAGGTCGGATGAGGCGCACGGCCCCACCGGTCTCGCCGGTGGGGCCGTGCCATGGACGCCGTGTAACCTGATCAAGCAAACGACAATCATTGCCGAATGGTGGAGCCGCTGTGTCCTCACCGACAACCGTCGTCGCACCGGCCGGACGCCCTCCTCCTGCCCGGCCGGTGCGACGATCGGCGGTCACGCCGCTGCTCCTCACCCTGCTGGTCGGCTTGCTCGTCGGTTCGGTCTTCATCGCGATCGGCACGGGTTCGGCGGTCATTGCGCCCCCCGAGACCGCCCGCTACCTCTGGGCCGCACTCACCGGCGGCACCATCTCCGCCGACGAACTCACCCGCTACCAGATCATCTGGCAGATCCGCACGCCGCGGGTGCTGCTAGCGGTCCTCGTCGGCGGCGGGCTGGCGGTGGTGGGGGTGGCGATTCAGGCCTTGGTCCGCAACGCGTTGGCCGACCCGTTCATCCTCGGCGTCTCCTCCGGCGGCGCGGTCGGTGCGGTGGCGGTGTCACTGCTGGGCGCTCTGTCGATCTTCGGAATCTACGCCGTCTCGGTCGGCGCGTTCGCCGGTGCGCTGCTCGCCACCGTCCTGGTGTACACCATCGCCTACGCCCGCACCGGGGTCACACCGCTGCGGCTGGTGTTGACCGGGGTGGCGTTGTCCTTCGGGTTCCAGGCAGTCATGAGCGTGATGATCTACTTCGCGCCCAGCGGCGAAGCCACCAGCACCGTGCTGTTCTGGACCATGGGCTCCTTCGGCGCGGCCACCTGGGGGTCACTGCCGATAGTCGCACTCATCATCCTCATCGGAGCGGTGCTGCTTCACCAGTGCGCCAGGCCGCTCGACGTGATGAGCCTCGGCGACGAAACCGCGGCGTCGATGGGCGTGAACGTTGCCCGCAGCCGGCAGGCGCTGTTCCTGGTCACCGCCCTCATGACCGGGGCGATGGTCGCGGTGAGCGGAGCCATCGGCTTCGTCGGGCTGGTGATCCCGCACATCACCCGCATGCTGGTCGGCGCCGCCCACGCCCGGGTGTTGCTGATCGCACCACTGCTCGGCGCGATCCTGATGGTGTGGGTCGATCTGCTCGCCCGCACCCTGGTCGCGCCCCGGGAACTGCCGCTGGGCGTGCTGACCGCGCTGCTCGGAGTGCCGGTGTTCATCCTGCTGATGCGGCGCCGACGGTACGTGTTCGGGGGGACCTCGTGACCGAACTGCAGCTCGACCGGATCTCCGTCCGCCTGGGCGGCGTCGAGATCGTCCGGGACCTGGCGCTGCGAGCCGGCTCCGGGGAGGTCATCGGGTTGGTCGGCCCGAACGGCTCGGGCAAGTCCACCGCGCTGCGCTGCGTCTACCGGGCGGTCAAACCTAGCGGTGGCACCATTCGCGTCGGCGGGCACGACCTGTTGCAGCTGCCCCCACGATTCGCCGCCCAGCAGGTGGCGGCGCTCACCCAGGAGGGCGGCAGCGACCTCGACTTCACCGTCGGCGAACTGATCGCGCTCGGTCGCGCCCCCTACCAACGCGGCAACCAGCCGTTGACCGCCCGAGAACGGCAACTGTGCCACGAGGCGATGGTCCGGACCGACGTCGTCCACCTCGCCGACCGTGGCGTACTGGGGCTGTCCGGCGGGGAACGTCAGCGGGTGCTGCTGGCCCGTGCGCTGGTGCAGGAGCCGAAGGTGCTGCTGCTCGACGAGCCCACCAACCATCTTGACCTGCGCCACCAGATCGCGCTGCTGAGCTACCTGCGGACCGCGGGCACGACCACGGTGGTGGTGTTGCACGATCTCAACTTCGCCGCCGCCACCTGCGACCGGCTCGGGATGCTCCACCACGGAGCGCTGGTGGCGGTCGGGACCCCCGCAGAGGTGCTCACCGCGGAACGCATCGCCGCCGTCTACGGCGTCGATGTCGTCGTCACCGACCATCCGCTGACCGGCGCCCCGCAGCTGCTCTTCTCGCTCGACGGCACACCCGGCAGCCGCGGGCCGGCCGTCGACGCACCTGTTTCCCCTGTGAAAGGACAAAGTTCGGGATGACCACAACCGCGCACCGCCACCGGGCTGCCCGCTTCGCGCCGGCAGCCGTCACGATGCTGCTGCTGAGCGCGTGCGGCGCCGAGGTAGCCGACTCGGCCACGGCCGACGACGGCCCGACCAGCGTGAACCGGTGTGGGGAGGTGGTCGAGTACACAGTGCCGCAGCGGGTCGTCGCCTATGAAGGAGGCAGCGCCGACAAGCTGTTCGCGCTCGGGTTGACCGACCATGTGCACGGCTACGTGATGCCCCCGGCTAACCCGCCGGTCAGCGAGTCACCGTGGGCGGCCGAGTACGACCAGGTCGAGTTCCTCTCCGACGACCTGCTTAACCGGGAACTCGTCGTGGACGCGAACGCCGACCTCGTCGTGGCCGGCTGGAACTCCGGCTTCTCCGACAATCGTGGCATCACCCCGGAGATCCTGGACACGCTCGGAATCCAGAGCTTCATGCACGCCGAGTCCTGCTTCAACTACCCCGGCTTTCCGGAGCGGCACACCCCGTTCGAGGGCCTCTACACCGACCTGGCGCGGCTGGGGCAGATCTTCGGCGTCGAGGAGCGCGCCGAAGATCTGATCGCCGAATACCAGCAGCGGGTCGCCGCGGTCCAGGAGCAGGCGCCCGACGGGGAACCGGTCCGGGTGTTCCTCTACGACTCCGGCACCGACCAGCCGTTCACCGCGGCGAGCCAGGTGCCACCCAACGACATCATCCGGTACGCCGGGGGCGTGAACATCTTCGGCGACGTCGAGGCGCGCTGGACGGAGGCGAGCTGGGAGGCGGTCGTGGCGGCCGAACCAGAGGTGATCATCATCCTCGACTACGGTGACAAACCCGCCGAGGAGAAGATCAGCTTCTTGCGGGAGCACCCCACCACCGCCAGCATCCCCGCCGTGGTCAACGACGAGTTTTTCGTGCTCGACTACAACGAGGGGATCTCCAGCCCGCGCAATGTGGATGGTCTGGAGAAGTTCGGCGACTACCTGCGGGACTTTAATAGCCGCGCCCGGTGACCCGGCCTGTGGCACAATCGCGCGAATGTCACCGCCGTACCCCCCGATCGACCCGTTCGACAATGGTCTGCTCGATGTCGGCGACGGTAACCATGTCTACTGGGAGGTGTGCGGCAACCCGCGCGGCAAACCGGCGTTGGTAGTGCACGGCGGCCCCGGGTCGGGATGCTCCACCGGGGTCCGCCGGGCATTCGACCCGAAGCGTTACCGGATCATCCTGTTCGACCAGCGGGGCTGTGGCCGCAGCCGGCCGCACGCCAGCGACCCGGCGACCGACCTGCGGCACAACACCACCGCCCACCTGATCGCCGACATGGAGCGGCTGCGGACCCACCTCGGCGTCGACCAGTGGCTACTCTTCGGCGGATCGTGGGGCTCGACGCTGATCCTCGCCTACGCACAGCAGTATCCCCAGCGGGTGTCGCAGATCGTCATTCCGTGTGTGACGGTCAGCCGGCGCAGCGACCTCGACTGGCTCTACCGTGGCGTGGGCACGTTCTTTCCCGAGCAATGGGCACGGTTCCGCGACGGGGTGCCGCCGGCAGAGCGCGGCGGCGACCTGCTCGCCGCCTACAGCCGGCTGCTGGAACATCCCGACCCGGAGATCCGGGAACAGGCGGCGGTCGACTGGTGCGCCTGGGAGGACACAGTCGTGTCGCTGGAACCCAACGGCAAACCCGCCCCGTACGCCAGTCGAGGCGACGAGGCCCGGCTGGCGCTGGTGCGCATCTGCGCCCACTACTTCTCCCACGGCGCCTGGCTCGACGAGGGGGCGCTGCTACGCG
Organism: Natronosporangium hydrolyticum; assembly: GCF_016925615.1. Taxonomy (NCBI): domain Bacteria; kingdom Bacillati; phylum Actinomycetota; class Actinomycetes; order Micromonosporales; family Micromonosporaceae; genus Natronosporangium; species Natronosporangium hydrolyticum. Next base: position 2,929,670 of record NZ_CP070499.1, on the reverse strand, counting down.
ACGCGCACCGGTTGGCGGGCATCCCCGGGGCGCTGATCCACGGCCGGCACGATCTCGGTGGCCCGGTCGGGGTCGCCTGGGAGCTGGCGCAGGCGTGGCCCGACGCTGACCTCACGGTGATCGAAGACGCCGGGCACACCGGCAGCCCGGCGATGCACCAGGCGATCTACGCGGCGATAAATCGGTTCGCCGACGGCTGAGCCTCGGCTAGACTCGGCCGCATCATGGACAGCTGACCCCACGACCGGCCCGCGACCGAGGCGATCTACGCCCGGCGGGCGCCGCTCCCGCGCACCGTTGGAGCCCGTTCGTGACTGTCGCTCTGTCCGCTCATGACCTGGTCAAGTCTTTCGACGGCCGGCCGGTGCTCGACGGCGTCTCCCTCACCGTCTCGCCCGGGCACCGACTCGGCCTGATCGGCGAAAACGGCGCCGGCAAGTCGACGCTGCTGCGGCTGCTCGCCGGCGACCTGGTGCCCGACCACGGCCGGGTCGAGGCCCCGGCAGATCTGGGTCTGCTGCATCAAGAGCTGCCCCACCCCGGGCACGTCACCGTCGCCAACCTGGTGGAGCAGGCGCTGCGGGAGATCCGACACACCGCCGCCAGGCTGGCCGAGCTCGCCCGAGCGCTGGCAGCCCAGCCCGATGACCCGGCCCTGCTCGCCGCCTACGGCGACACCCTGCAGTGGGCGGTCGACCACGACCTGTGGGACGCCGACCGCCGGGCCCAGCTGGTGCTCGCCGGGCTCGGGCTCGGTGAGGTCGACCAGCAGCGGCCGATCGCCTCCCTCTCCGGTGGTGAACGTTCGCGGTTGGGTTTGGCGACCCTGCTGATCCGGCAGCCGCGGGCGTTGCTGCTCGACGAGCCGACCAATCACCTCGACGACGAGGCGATCAGCTTCGTCGAGTCGCATCTGGCCGGGCTACCCGGAGTGGTGGTCTTCGCCAGCCACGACCGGGTCTTTCTGGACGCGGTCTGCACCGAGCTGCTCGACCTGGACCCGGCGCGGGGTGGGCCCACCGCCTACGGCGGCACCTTCTCGGACTATCTGCGGGAGAAGGCGCTGGCCCGACGGGCATGGCAGGACCAGTACGCCAGCGAACAGCAGCAGCTGTCCGAGCTTCGCGCCGCGGTGGCGAGCACCTCCCGTCAGGTGGCGCACAACCGGCCGGCCTCGGACAACAACAAGATGGGCTATAACCGCCACGCCGGCCGGGTGGAGGCACAGGTTTCGCGTCGGGTACGAAACGCCCAACGGCGGCTCGACCAGCTCGACCGGGCGCAGGTCCGGAAGCCACCGGCGCCGTTGCGGTTCCGCGGCCGGCTCACCGCCGACGGCCCCAGCGACGGGTTGGCCGCTTCGCTGCGCGACGTGCACGTCCCCGGCCGGCTGCGGCTGTCGCGACTGGAGCTGCCCGCCGCCGGCCGGTTGCTGGTCACCGGGGCAAACGGGGCGGGTAAGTCGACGTTGTTGGCGGTGCTGGCTGGCCGGCTGCGGCCGGCCGCCGGCAGCGTGGCGCTGCGGCGCGGGCTCCGGGTGGGGATGCTTGAGCAGGATGTCCACTTCCCGCAGCCGGAGCAGACACCGCGGCAGCTCTACGCACCGGCCGGTCAGCGCAGCGGGGTGGGGCTGGCCGAGCTGGGGCTGGTGGCGCCGCGTGACCTGGACCGGCCGGTGGCCGTTTTGAGCGTGGGCCAACGCCGCCGGCTGGCGTTGGCGTTGCTGATCGCGGCCGACCCGCAGCTGCTGTTGCTCGACGAACCCACCAACCACATCTCGCTGGCGTTGGCCGAGGAGCTGGAGCAGGCGCTGCGGTGCGCACCGGGTGCGGTGGTGGTCGCCAGTCACGACCGCTGGCTGCGGCGGGGTTGGGCTGCGGCGACGCTGCAGTTGCCGGAGACCACCCACCGCGATGGTGAGGCCGGCGGCGCGTGACCCGCCGCCGGCGGGGTCTCACCGGCGAGGACAGGTCGGTCAGTCCGAATGGATCTGGTAGACGGCCTCGTCAAAGTCGGCGAAGCCGCCGTCGGCGCCGAGGTCCTGCACCCACAGCCCGATCATCGCCCCGGTGAACCCCCACGCGGCGGGCTCGCCGTCGACGATGCGGGCGGCGTGTTCGTCGGACAGGATGGTGGCGTCCAGCGCCAGCGGCAACTCGGTCCAGTCGGCGGCGTCGCTGAGCCGGTGGGCGAAGCGCACCTCCGTGTCGTCGAAGACCACCCGCAGCCCCACCTGGTCGACGCCGGACAGCTCGACCCGGCACTGCGGATGCGTGGTGCGGCGGCCGTTGTCGCAGGAGAGTACTTCGAAGACTGGTTTGCCGTCATCGTCGGCGGTGACGTAGGCGAAGTGCCAGTTGCGGCTGTTGTAGTAGGCGGTCACCCCGGCTAGCTGACGGAAGTTGGCGGGCCGGAACTGCATGGTGGTTTCGAGGCTGCACCGGCGGTCGGTGACCCGGCGAGCGACCAGGCTGGGCCGCTGCCGGCCCACCGGGGACTGGCCGCCGTAGATCCGCAGATGCGACGGGCGCGCCGACAGATCCACCCAGTCGGGGGTGGCGGGCCGGCGCAGGGTGGACCAGTCCGGGCCGAGATGGTCCTGATCGAAGTGGTCGTGGGTGATCGGTGCCGCGGCGGGCTGGTCGGTCGTTGCCGGCTCGGGTGCCGGGAAGGCGTCCGCCGGCACCCCGCCGGCCACCCGGGGCCAGCCGTCAGCGGGCCAGGACACCGGCTGGATCGCGGTCTCCCGGCCGAGCACGCACGCGCCGCGTGGGGTGTAGGGCCGGCCCACCAGATGGGCCAGATACCACTGGCCGTCGGTGGTCTCGACCAGGCTGCCGTGCCCGGCCTTCTGCATCGGCAACTCCGGCCGGTGCACCGAGGTGATCAACGGCCCGTCCGGGTCGGGCTCGTAGGGGCCGAACAGGTCCCGGGAGCGGGCCACCAGGGCCTGATGCTCCCAGCTGGTGCCGCCCTCGGCCACCAGCAGGTAATACCAGCCGTCGCGGCGGTAAAGATGCGGCCCCTCGGTGAGACCTGCCGCGGTGCCGGCGAAAATCGCGCGTTCCGGCCCGACCAGCTGCTGCGTGGCCCGGTCGAACTGTTGGATCCCGATGCCGCCGAACTGGTCCCGGCCGGGTCGCCAGTCCGCGGTCATCGACAGCAGCCAGCTGGTGCCGTCGTCGTCGTGGAACAGCGATGCGTCGAAGCCGCGGGCGTGCAGCACCACCGGGTCCGACCAGGGCCCGGTGGGCGTCGGCGCGCTGGTCAGGTAGTTCTGTGAGTCCCAGTAGCCGCAGTCGAAGCTCGACACATCGGTGTAGACGAGATAGAACAAGCCGTCGGTATACGACAGGTCCGGCGCCCACACACCGCAGGAGTCGCCGGAGCCGAGCAGGTCGAGCAGCCGACGTTCGGTGAGGATGCCGCCGAGCGCCCGCCAGTGCACCAGATCGGTGGAGTGGTGCAGCCGCACCCCCGGGTACCACTCGAACGTCGAGGTGGCGAGGTAGTAGTCGGTGCCGACCCGCAGGATGGACGGGTCCGGATGGAATCCCGGCAGCACCGGGTTCCGGACCAGCCGACGGTCGGCGGGATCTGCGGAGACCCGGGTCGGGGTGGTCGTCGTCATGGCTGCCCTTCGATCGTGCCTCGTCACCGTCCGCGGTAGGCCACGAGGCGCGGGGCCTCACGCCATCGCCCTGCCTCCGACCACCCCCGAAACTTCCGGAAGTTTGCCGATAGGTAAGGCTCGAAGCCCGCTCCTACGGTGTCATGATTGCGCCTCAGCGGAACCCGATGATAGCGCACTCGTCACCTACAGTGCCGATAGAGGCGCCGGGCGGCGGTCGGCGTTTCGACCTCGATCCCTGAAAGTTTCGGCGAACAGGGCCACCGCCACAGGGTCACCGCCACTGCGGCGGCTGGCCGGTGTCGACCAGCCGCCACCGGCCGTCGGCGTGCAGTGCATCGTCGTAGTAGTGAACCGTCTCCGGCAGGAGGTGACCGCCGAGCGCCGCGCTGGTGAACACCTCGTGGGCGTACTTGTGCAGGTTCGCCGGGGCCACCCCGAACCGCTGCTGGAGCAGCCGGGCAACGAAGGCCAGCGCGTGGTGGCCCATGAACGCGTCGTAGACCAGGCTGAAAACCTGCTCGCGGGGCTTCACCACATCCTGGGAGATGACATTGCGGGGCGGCAACGGCCGGGTCAGCCCGCGCCACCGACGCAGCTGCGGATCGACGTAGACGGCGCAGTCCCGGTAGCCGATCCGGGTGGTGCGCAGGTCGGCCGACAGGCTCAGCAGGGTGTTCTGCCCATGGGGTTCGATAGCGCAGCCGGTGCGCAGCAGCGTGTCGGTCCACAACGCCACCATCGGCGCGATCAGGCGGTGGGTGACCCAGTCCTGCGGGGCTTCGCCGCTGTGGGTGATCAACTGCTCCAGCAGGGTCGGCTGCCGCTCGTCGCGGATGTCGTGGCCATAGAGCGCGAACAACGGCACCGTGTACGGCAGCGGGGGCGCGTCGCGTACCTCAGCCTCGCGCAGCACGAAACCCCACGCCTCGGTCGGGTCGGTACCGATGACGCCGCCGGCCACCTCTGGCAGCAGCGGCGCCCCGATCGCCGCCAACTCTTCCGCCACCCACAACTGCAGTGCGATCACGGGCCGGCGCAGTCGCCGGGTGAACCGGGACAGCCGGAACGGGTAGTGCAGCTTCACAAAGTGCGGCGGCATCCGGTCGCCGGCCCGGCCGAGGACGAAAACGGTGCGGGCGTTGGCCGAAGGCACCACCTGCAACGGCGGCCCGCCGGGGCAGCCGCGCACCGCACCGGCGACCGCCGGCTCCCGCAGCGCCTCCGGGTGCACCGGCAGCAGGAACCGGTCACCGTCACGGTAGTGGGCATGCAGCGCCGACGGCAGCCGGCCGGACAGGTACTCCCCCGCGTCACCGTGCCGCACCCAGAACGTCGGCACCTCGAAACTCGGCTGCCCCCATTGCGGATGAAACTGGGCCGCGATCTGTGAATCATCGGCGTACCGACTGTAGGTGCGGGTTCCGCCACCGAGATAACGCTCGGCCTCTTGCCAGATCCGCCACCCGTGGCCAGGTTCGGTGAGGCTGGTCAGCAACACGGGACGGCCAGCACGGTAGGCGGCGAGGTGATCATTTGGATGGTCACGGCGCGACGATACCTTGCCCTACACCGTTACCTGCAGTAGCAGCGCCAGCGCGACTCGTCATCAGTGGCCTCGGGCACAGCAACATGGGTGGCCGCAGCCTAAACTGTGCCGGACTCGCTTTCGTTTTCTTAAGTGTTCACCGTGCCCAGCTGTCCCCGGAGGCCCACATGGCGTATGGCCGGCCCGCCAACGTCCGGTCGCATCGACGCGGCGCGCGTGAGCGCCGGCGCCGCTTCGCTCCGTGGATCAGTGTGACCCTGGTCTGCCTCCTGGTCGCCGCCGGACTGGGCTTCGGATACCAACAGTTGCTCGCCCAGACCTGCTCCGGGCAACAGACCGCCCGGGTGGTGGCCTCGCCGTCCACTGCCGGCCTGCTCAGCACCTTCGCCACCGACTGGGCCCAACGCGAGCCGGCCACCTCCGAGGGCACCTGCGCCCGGGTAGTCGTGACCTCGCGAGACTCCGCCGAGACCGCCGCCGCGCTCGCCGTCGGCTGGGAGACCACCGGCGACGAGCCCCCCGACGTGTGGGTGCCGGCCTCCACCGCGTGGGCGCAGCGGGCGGCCGTCACAGACGAGGCCGAGCCGCTGCTGCCGGACCTGCGCCCCAGCATTGCTCGCAGCCCCACGGTCATCGCGATGCCGGAGCCGATGGCGATCGAACTGGACTGGCCCGACACCCGCCTCGCCACCGACCCCGGCGAGGAGACAGAACTGAACGCCGGGGTGCGCTGGGAGTCGTTGCTTGAGGAGTTCAGCGACGACGAGCAGGGCTGGGACCGGTTCGGCCGCGAAGAATGGGGCCCATTCCGGTTCGGCATGAGCAACCCGGCCCGGGACACCGCCGGGCTGCTGGCGCTGACCGCCATCGTCGACGCCAACGAGACCGGCGAGACCAGTCGCGAGGAGCTAGAGGCGGCCTTCAACCTGCACCGGTTGCTCGATCCCGAGCTCTACCACGAAACCACCGAGCAGCTGCTGACGGCGCTGCGCAGCATCGACAACGGTGGTGAGCAGGCGGCGCTGCAACATATCTCGGCCTTCCCCGCGCTGGAGAAAGACGTCCTCGACTACAACCGGGGCAACCCGTCGGTGCCGTTGGCCGCCATCTACCCGACCAACGGCAACATGGAGGCCGATCACCCGTACCTGATCCTCAACGGGGAGTGGGTCGACGAACCGACCCGGGAGGTAGCGCAACTCTTCCTGGAGTTCGTCCGCTCCGAGGAGCCGCAGCAGACCTTGCGCAAGGCCGGGTTCCGGGGCACCAACCGGGAAGCCGGCGACGACTTCACCGAAGAGTACGGCGTCGTCCCCCAGCTGGTCGCGCTGCCCCGGGCGGTGCTGGTGCCCGATTCGGTGACGCTGGCCATCGACCGCTGGACCGCCCTGGCGCGCACCTCCAACGTGCTGATCGCCTTCGACGTCTCCGGCTCGATGCTGCTGGAGATCCCCGGCACCGGCGAGACTCGAATGCAGCGGGCGCAACAGGCCGCCATCGAGACCATGCGATTGTTCACCGAGGAGGACCGGGTCGGGTTCTGGGAGTTCTCCACGGCGCTCGACGGCGACCGGGACCACCGGTCACTGGTGCCGCTGGGCACCCTCGGCGACACGATGGAGGACGGCCGCACCCGTCGCGAACACATCATCGAAGCGGCGCAGTTCCTTGAACCCGTCGGCGATACCGGCCTCTACAACACGATCCAGGCCGCCTACGACACCGTGCTGGGCAACTACGACCCGGACGCGATCAACATGGTGGTGATCATCACCGACGGAGAGGACGACACCGGCGGCCGGCCCGGGATCTCCCTCCCCGAGCTGCTGGAGTATCTGGACGAAGCGCCCGGCGAGGACCAGGAGGTACGAGTGATCAACGTCGCCTTCGGGGAAGAGCCGAACTTCGAGGTGCTCGCGGAGATCTCCGACGCCACCGGCGGCGAGGCGCACTACTCCAGCGACGGATTCGACCTGGTCGAGCTGCTGCGTACAGCGGTTTTCAGCGTCGAGTCGTAGCCTCGGCCTCGGCCAGCACCCGCCGCAGTGGTGCGGCCTTGGCCGCCGCCTCGGCGACCTCGGCCTGCGGGTCGCTGCCCCAGGTGATACCACCGCCGGCCCACAGATGCAGCCGGTCGGGGTCGGCGGCCACCGTCCGGATGGTCAGCCCAAGATCGAGCCCGTCGAGTCCGACCCAGCCGAACGCACCCATGCTCGCACCCCGCCCCACCGGCTCCAGCTCATTGATCAACGCCAGCGCCGCGCGTTTGGGTGCCCCGGTCACCGACCCGCCCGGGCACACCGCCCGCAGCAGCTCAGCCAGCCCGACCCCATCGGCCAATGCCGCGGAAACCACCGACTCTGCCTGCCACAGATCGCACCAGCGCCGTACCGCGTAGAGATCATCCACCCGGACCGTGCCGGTGCGGGCCACTTGGGACAGGTCGTTGCGGGCCAGGTCGACGATCATGACATGCTCGGCGCGTTCCTTGGTCGAGGCCAGCAGCTCCCGCCGGCCAACCTCGTCGGCCGGTCGGGTGCCTTTGATCGGCCCGGTCCACACCCGGCCGCCGCCGGTGGCGACCAGCGTCTCCGGCGATGCGCAGGCCAACGCCCACCCGTCGCCGCCCAGGCTGCCCGCGTACCGCGCCCCGGGCAGAGTGGTGACCCGCCGCAGCGCCGGCCGCGGGTCCCCCCGGTACGCGGCGCTGGCGTGCCCGACCAGATTGACCTGGTAGAGCTCGCCCCGGCTGATCGATTCCCGGGCCCGGGTCACGGCCTCGGCGTGCTGCTCCGGACTCCAACTGGGCCGCCAGGAGTCGAGCTCCCACCTGAACGAGGTTCTCGCTGAGTGAACAGCCTGTTCGATCGGTGCTGACGCCGGCTGCGACCAGACGACGGCCACCGCATCGGGCAACGCTGGAGCCGGACTGGGTCGGCCCGGCGGCGCCCCGATCGAGACCACAGCCGCCGCGGCCGATACATACAGTGAAGCGCCTAATACGCCACGTCGTCGCGCCCCGTCAGCTACCGAACCGCTACCGACTGCGAGGTTCCGGACCGGAAGACCGTGCTCCGCCAGAAACTCCTCGACCAACCGAGAAGGGTCACCACCGTCCTCGATGCGCCACTCCCACCGGGAGCGTTCCCACCCCTGGTCAGCCAGGGTGTCTACACCGTTCCGCCACAACCAGGTCATACGAACAGACGATTCCCCGAGAACCCATGTGACCAGGCAGAACAACCCCGGGAACAGTTGCTAGCCTTGTTCGTGTTCATACCTAGTGAACGGCTCCGCACAACCGCGGAGAACACAACCCGCATACACCCTCCCCGGAGATGCGATGTCCTGCACGCACTTGCCAGTCTGCCCGGAGTCGAACGCGGTTGACCGGGACGCTGCCTGCGTGGTGGCCTCGGTGCCGGAACAGGGTTGGAGCTTGCTCTGCAACGGTGTGATCCTCTTCGAGGACACCGGCGAGCTACTGCCAGACGGCCGAGCCGTCGCGCCACACCGCGGCCCGGCCCCCCACCGGGTCCCCGCGCCACGCCGCGAACCGGTCGCCGCCTGACCACGATCACGTCATGAACGCCTCCGGAGCCGGGCAACTACACGCCAGGTTCCGGTCGCCGTAAGCGCCGTCGATCCGCCGCACCGGCGGCCAATACTTCCCAAGCCGCGGCACCCCAGTCGGGTACGCCGCCACCGACCGCGGATACGCATGCGACCACTCGTCGACCGAAACCGCCGCGGCAGTATGCGGCGCCTGCCGCAGCGGATTGTCGTCGCCCGGCCAACCCCCCCGCGCAACCTCATCGATCTCGGCCCGAATCGCGATCATCGCATCGCAGAACCGGTCCAGCTCCGCCAGATCCTCCGACTCCGTCGGCTCCACCATCAACGTCCCCGCCACCGGAAACGACATCGTCGGCGCGTGGAACCCATAGTCGATCAACCGCTTCGCCACATCCTCCACGGTCACCCCACTGGCCTTGGTCAACGGCCGCAGATCAAGGATGCATTCGTGCGCCACCAGACCCTTGTTGCCCGTGTACAGCACCGGGAAGTAGTCACCCAACCGGGCAGCCACATAGTTGGTGGCCAACACCGCGGCCGCCGTAGCCGACCGCAACCCCTCCGAACCCATCATGCGTAGATACGCCCACGAGATCGGCAAAATCCCCGCCGACCCATACCCCGCCGCCGCGACCGCGCCCACCGGGGCGCCCGCTGCCTGCAGCGGATCCGCCGGCAAATAGTCGGCCAGGTGCGCCCGCACCGCCACCGGGCCGACCCCCGGCCCACCACCGCCGTGCGGAATGCAGAACGTCTTGTGCAGATTCAGGTGCGACACATCCGCACCGAACCGCCCCGGCTTCGCATACCCCACCAACGCGTTGAGGTTCGCCCCGTCCACGTAGACCTGGCCACCCGCATCATGCACCCGAGCGCACAGCTCCGCGATCCCGGTCTCATACACCCCATGCGTCGACGGATACGTCACCATGATCGCCGCCAACCGGTCGCCATGGGCCGCCAGCTGCCGATCCAGATCCACCAGGTCGATGTTGCCCTCGCTGTCGCAGGCCACCACCACCACCCGCATGCCCGCCAACACCGCGCTCGCCGCGTTGGTGCCGTGCGCACTGGCCGGAATCAGACACACATCCCGCTGCTGCTGACCCTGATCGCGCAGGTACGCCCGGATCGCCAACAACCCGGCCAACTCACCCTGCGACCCCGCATTCGGCTGCACCGACACCGCGTCATAGCCGGTCACCTCCGCCAACCACCGCGACAACTGCGAAACCAACTCGTGGTAACCAGCCACCTGCGCCACCGGCGCATAGGGATGCAGGTCCGCGAACTCGGGCCAACTGATCGGCTCCAACTGCGTAGTCGCGTTCAGCTTCATCGTGCACGACCCGAGCGGAATCATCCCCCGATCCAACGCATAGTCCGCGTCGGCGAGCCGCTTCAGATACCGCAGCATCGAAGTCTCGCTCCGATAAGCGTGGAACACCTCATGGGTCAGGTAGCTGCTCTCCCGCAGCGACTGCGCCGGCAACCCCACCACCGCAGCCCCCGCCGGCGCCGCCGCCCCGAATGCCGCCCACACCAGCTCCAGATGCTCCTCAGTGGTGGTCTCATCGCAGGCAACCCCCACCCGGTCTGCATCGACCAGCCGCAGGTTCACCCCCCGCTGCGCCGCCTCCGCCACCACCTGCGCCGCCCGGCCCGGCACCACCGCGACCACAGTGTCGAAGAAGGCCTCATGAGCAATCGCGACCCCGGCCTCCCGCAGCCCTGCCGCCAACCGGCCCGCCTGACCATGCACCCGCTGCGCGATCTCCCGCAGCTCTTCCGGCCCGTGATACACCGCGTACATACCGGCCATCACCGCCAGCAGCACCTGCGCCGTGCAGATGTTGCTAGTCGCCTTCTCCCGCCGGATATGTTGCTCCCGCGTCTGCAGCGCCAACCGGTACGCCGGCGCCCCCGCCGCGTCCCGCGACACCCCCACCAACCGGCCCGGCAACATCCGCTCCAACCCCGACCGGACCGCCACATAGCCAGCGTGCGGGCCACCGAAACCCATCGGCACCCCGAACCGTTGCGTCGTACCCACCGCGATGTCCGCACCCCACTCACCCGGCGGGCGCAGCAACACCAACGCCAACAGGTCCGCGGCCACCGTCACCAAACCGCCCCGGGCATGCACCGCCTCGACCACCGACGGCCGCTCCGACACCACGCCGCTCGCCCCCGGAAACTGCAGGTGCGCCCCGAACAGCTCCGCCGGCAGCTCTGACACCGGATCTGCCGCCGCGAAATCCACCACCCGCAGCTCAATCCCCAACGGCTCCGCCCGGGTACGCAACACCGCCAACGTCTGCGGCAACACATCCGCGTCCACCACATACACCGACGAAGCAGACTTGCTCGCGCGCCGCGCCAACGCCATCGCCTCAGCGGCCCCGCTCGCCTCATCCAGCAACGACGCGTTCGCCGTCGCCAACCCGGTCAGATCCGCGACCATGGTTTGGAAGTTCAGCAGCGCCTCCAACCGGCCCTGGCTGATCTCCGGCTGGTACGGCGTATACGCGGTATACCAGGAAGGGTTCTCCAGCACATTGCGGCGGATCACCGCCGGCGTATGCGTACCGTAGAACCCCAGCCCGATCATGGACACCGCGACCGTGTTCTGGCCTGCCAACGCCCGCAACTCGGCGGTAGCGACCGCCTCACTCGCCGGCGGCGGCAGATCGAGGCTGTCCTGGCTCCGGATCGACTCCGGAATCGCCGCGTCCATCAGCTCCTCGACCGAGCCGTAACCGATCGCCTCAAGCATCCGTCGCTGCGCGGCAGCATCAGGCCCGATATGGCGATTCGCGAACGACAATCCGGTCATGGCGCCTCCAGGCTCGGGTAGGGTCTGTCACCCTCCCCCTCTGTCGAGGCAGCGCGTGCTCACCGCACAAGCAGCCGCACCCTCCAGAGGTGCCTACCCAACACGGTCCGGGTGCCTGAGAGGTTCCGGGGAGGATTTGCCCCTTCGGCGCCGCCTGACTGGTTGCCCGGCGGTCTCTCCCGCGTGGGTAATACCGGCCCGGAACACGCTACCAGCGAGACGGCCCCGAACCCAGCGGATGTGACGATCTCTACGAAGCGCGGCGCCGGGCCCGGCGAACCGCCAGCTCATCGCCGAGCGACCCACCCTCACCGGCCCCCGAACCGGAGAGCGCAGCGACCGGCCCGGGCTCGTCATCAACGGCCGCCCGATCCGCCGGCAGATGCGACAACGTGCCCTTGATCTCCGCGAACGCACCACTGATCGCGATCCCGAACACACCCTGCCCACCCTGCAGCAGATCCACGACCTCCTCCGCCGAACGACACTCATAGACGGTCGTACCATCGGAGATCAACGTGATCCCGGCCAGATCTTCCACCCCGTGGGCCCGCAGCGTGTCGATCGCCCGGCGGATGTTCTGCAACGAAACCCCCGCCTCCAGCAGAGATTTCACCACCCGCAACACCACCAGGTCCCGGAACGAGTAGAGCCGCTGACTACCCGAACCCGCCGCCGCCCGGATGCTCGGCTCCACCAAACCAGTCCGCGCCCAGTAGTCCAGCTGCCGATAGCTGATACCGGCCGCATTCATAGCCGCGACCCCGCGATAGCCGACCGCCTCCATCGGCGGTCGGAGCACATCGGCCTCCCGCGGCTCCGGCATCTGCGGCTCCGGCATGGCCTTCAACCTCCCCGAGTATGGCGACGCGAAGGGCTGTTACCGAGACCTAGCTTATCGCCGGCACCGCGCCGAAGCCGGCGCGAAACGCCGCAGCCACCAACAGGTGTCCCACACCAGCATCAACCGGCGAAATCCTCCGGCCGAACCTGATCCAGAAACTCCCGGAACTTCTCGACCTCATCCTCCTGCTCATCCGGGATGAGGATGCCGGCCTCGTCAAGAACCGAATCCGCACAACGGATCGTCGCGCCCACCCGCAACGCCAAGGCGATAGAGTCGCTCGGCCGCGCCGACACCCGCAGCCCCTCGCCGATCAACAGATCAGCGAAGTAGACGCTCTCCTTCAGCTCCACGATCTCCACCGCGTGCAACGGCGCGTGCAACGCCGCCAACACATCCCGCAGCAGATCGTGCGTAAGCGGACGGGCGGGCTTCACCCCCTGCTGCTCATAGGCGATCGCCGTAGCCTCCACCGCACCGATCCAGATCGGTAGGTACCGCTCGCCGTCGACCTCCCGCAACAGCACGATCGGCTGGTTCGAGGGTAGCTCCACCCGAACACCGACCACGCTCACTTCGCGCACGCCTACCTCCGACCGGGTCCGATCTCCCACACGCAGAGCCCTACCTTCAAAACCGTACACCCCAACCAGGCAGCATGACTGCCCTCCTCCAGGGGGACCGACCTCCGCCGCGCGCCGACCACGACACCACCGCCAGTGACCAGCTCGACGCGAGCACGATCAGCCCGTAGCGCCGCACGGCACCTACCGCACGGCGCTACGAGGACTGCTACTGGTGCTCAGCCAGCTGCTGGCTAGCGTTCGCGCCCGGCCGCGGGCCAGCCACGAAGACCAGCCGGAACTTGCCGATCTGCACCTCGTCGCCGTTGCTCAACGTCGCCGCCTCAACCCGCTCGCGGTTCACGTAGGTGCCGTTGAGGCTGCCCACATCCCGCACGGTGAAGGTCCCACCATCCCGATGGAACTCCGCGTGGCGACGGGAGACCGTCACGTCGTCCAGGAAAATGTCGCTGTCCGGGTGGCGGCCGCTCGTGGTCACATCATGATCCAAAAGGAACCTCGCGCCCGCGTTCGGGCCGCGGCGCACCACCAGCAACGCCATCCCCGGCGGCAACGATCCGGACATCCGGCCCGGGGCGACCTCGGCGTCCGGGCCCTCCAGGACGTCGTCGATCGATCCCATGTTCATCGTCGACGTGACGTCGAGTGGGGGAAACTCGTCGTCTGGGCGCGTCATCGGACCACCTCACGGGCCTGGTAGTAGGAAGAACTCACTTTACGCGTCCGTCAGCTTACGGTAGCCAGTGGCGTCGAGCAGTCCCTCGACCGCCGCCGCATCAGCCAACTCGATCTCGAAAAGCCAACCCTCGCCGTACGGATCGGAGTTGAGCACCTCCGGCCCTCCAGCGGCGGCCTCATTGACCGCGCTCACCCGACCCGCCAGCGGCGCGTAGATCTCAGACACGCTCTTGGTCGACTCCACCTCGCCCACCGAGTCCCCGGCCGCCACCTCCGCACCGACCTCGGGAAGTTGCAAAAAGACGATGTCGCCCAGCGCTTCCTGCGCATAGTGGGTGATCCCCACCCGAGCCCGGCCGGACTCCGCCGCGACCCACTCGTGCTCCGCGGTGTAGCGCAGCTGCTCTGGAACCATCTGCCCACCTCTCACCGTTCAGTTAGGAATCCGGTCGGGCATGCTCAAGAGCGGCCTGCTCGCGCACCGCCGACACCTCGACCCCGCCGGTCTCCTCGTTCACGGTCACCGTACCGCCGTCGCGCTGCACCGACTCCACCACCCCGCCCGGAATCCGCAGGGCAGGAGCGAGCGTCTCCGGCTCACCGATCACCGTCAACCGGTACGGTGCGACCAACGACTCACCATCCACCACCAACCCCTGCTCACCATCGACGAAATAGGTCGACGCAACCACCCGCACCGCGGCCCCGTCAGCACCCGCCACCTGCATCGCCTCCGCACCAGCGCTGCGCAGCTCCTGCACCGCGTCGAGCACCCGAGCCGCGTTGACCGCATCCGGCCCACCGCGAAACTCCACCACCACCCCCGGCCCCGCCGCCGGCAACGTACCCGCCAAGATCCCCAGCTCGTCGGCGCGCCGACCCGCCTCCGCCAACGCCTCCTGCTGACTCTCATCAGCGCTGGTCAACCGGCGGTGAGTCTCCTGCAACTCGCCGATGTCACGGCGCAACCGCTCCTCGTGAGCATCCAGATTGGCCAAGATCCGCACCAGATCCTCCTGGCCCAACGCCGCCACCGTCGGATCCTCGGCCACGCTGCGCACCTGCACCGTAAAGGTGAAACCCAGCAACGCCAGCAACACCACCGTCACCCAACCAGTCGGCGACCCGCTCGGCGCCAGCCACCGCCGCCACCCCGAACCAGCAGCAGCCCGCCCACCAGCGGGCTCCGCACCAGCATCGGCGACCACCTCGCCCGGGGAATCGTCAACCGCCGGATCACGCGAAACCGGCTCGGCCGGGACAGCCGCCGGATCGGCACCCTCCCCACCAGGCTCCGCCCGCTGCGGCGGCGGCTCCGACCGCTCCCGCTCGTCGCTCATGCCCGCTGCCCCCTACGCCCGGAAAAGATGCCGGCGAATCGCCGCCACATTGCCGAAGATCCGCACTCCGAACACCACTACCACGCCGATCGACAACAGGCTACCCACGCCCAACTGGTCGCCCAGGAACACGATCAGCGCCGCCACCAGCACGTTCGAGATGAACGACACCACGAACTGCCTGTCGTCGAAGATGCCGTCCAGCTTGGCCCGGATCCCGCCGAACACCGCATCCAGCGCCGCCACCACCGCGATCGGCAGGTAGGGCAACAGCCACACCGGCACGCTCGGATCCAGCACCACACCGAGGACCACCCCGACCAGCAGCGCCACCACGGCAATGATCAAGTTCCATCCTCCCCTGAGTAAAACCGAAACCAGCGACGGCTACGGGTCCAGCACCGTGGCGAACCGCAGCTGCGGCTCCGCCGCCGCAGGCAGCGTCAAATCCGAATCCGACCGCACCTCGTACTCGATGCCGAACTCCTGCACCAGCAGCTCCATCAACGCCGCCGCCTGCGTCGCCGCAAACCGGTCGCCTAGATCATCCGGTCCGACCGCCACCACCTCGTACGGCCCCGCCACCGGCGTACGGTCAATCAAGATCGCACCGCTGGCGCTACGGATAGTCGAGGTCGCCGTCAACCGCCGACCATTGATCGCCACACCCTCCGCGCCGGCAGCCCACAGGGCGTTCGCCAGATCCTGCAGATCCCGATAGAGGATCCGCGCCTGCGGGTCCACCACCTGCTCGCCAGTCTGCGGGTCCACCGACGCCGGCCCATCATCGACCCGGACCACCACGCCGTCACCATGCACCCGCCCGAGCCCGGCCACCGCCTCCAGCTCCCGCAACGTCCGCACCGCAGCCGGATCGCCCAGCTGCTGGTCCCGCAGCGCCGCGACCTCATCCCGCAACGTATCGGCCCGGTCCTGCAACACCTGAGTCTCATCCTGCCGATCGCGGATCTGAGTCTCCAGATCCGCCCGGACCTGCGCCCGCGACGGCTGCTCCGCCACCACCTGCTGATACGCAACCGCCAGCAACGCCCCCACCACCGCCAACGTCAGCACCGTAATCAGCCGGCCACCCCGCCGACCGGGCGGCCGCGAACCCCCGGCAGCCCGGCGCGCGGCAGCCTCGGCGTAACCAGAATCCAACGGCTCCCGGAACAACTCGGTCAGGAAATCCGGCGACAACGGACGGTACGGGTTTCGCGGCTCAGTCACGTCCGGACGCTCCCCCTCCGAAGCAGCGAAACCATCTGCCCGACATAGAAGACCCCCGCCACCCAATACAGCCCCAAACCCCACCAGGCCAACGCCCAACCCACCGGATCCGCCCAGGCCGCGCTGCCCGGCACGGCGACCGCGAGCAGCAACACCGGGAACGCCGCCAACAACAAGAACGTCGCGGTCTTACCGAGATAGTGCACCGGCACGGGACCATAACCCGCCCGCCGAAGCAACGCCAGCCCCACTGTCAACATCAACTCCCGCAACAGCAACGCCACCGTAAACTGCCACGGAATGATCTCACGCCAGGTAAAAGCCCCCAAAGTGGCGAGAATGTACAACCGGTCGGCGACCGGGTCCAGCATCGCCCCGAACCGGCTCACCTGCCCCAACCGGCGCGCCACCCAACCATCGAGCCAGTCGGTCCCACCGCCGACGATCAACACGACGAGCGCCGCCACATCCCGCTCGGCGACGAGCAGGAGATAAAGAAACAGCGGCACCCCGAGCAACCGCAGCACACTGATCACATTGGGAATGGTCAGGAGGCGGTCGGTCCGGTCGACAGCAGTCACCGAGCCTCCCCTCCGCGCCGCGGGCATCGCACCCCCGCCGGCAACGCCACCGCACTATACCCTTCACCGTCCCAGCTGCTGCGAGCATCCGGCCAGCCCCAAAATCAGCCGCGGCGACGCCGCGCCGACCGGTACGCAAGCGCCGCGAAGACCCCGCTCAGCAGCAGTGCGGTAGCGGCCACCGCCGCAGTCGCCCAGGTCCGCCCCGGCGCCAGCGCCGCAGCCGCCTCGCCGCCAGCGCTCCCGGCCGGCTCGACCGGCGGTTCGGTCGACGAGGACGCCACCGCCGCCAACTCCTCCGGCTCCACCAACCGACCCACCGCCGCCTCCGCCGGCAACGCGAAACCCCAGTCCAGCAACTCAGCCGCCTGCTGCCACCCGGTCAACGGTTGCGCCTCGGCCCCGAGAACGGTCACCACCAGCCGGCGGTCGTCGCGCTGCGCTGCCCCCACGAAGCTGTGTCGAGCCAAATCGGTGAACCCGGTCTTCCCGCCCAACGCGCCGGGATAGTTCAGCAGCAACCCGTTGTCGTTCTGGATCTCGAAGCCGCGCGGATCCTGCGGCGGCTGCGGTGGAATCGCAGCCCGGTCGGCCCCTACGTAATCGAGGAAATCTTCCCGGTCGAACAACGGCCGCGCGATCAACGCCAAGTCGTACGCGCTCGTGTACTGCCCCGGCCCATCCAACCCTGACGGCGTCGCGGCGAAGGTCTGGTAGGCGCCCAATCGCTGCGCCTCGGCGTTCATGAGCGCGAGCCCGCCAGCCACGCCGTCCTCCCCACCACCCAGCCGCGCCAGCACGTTGGCGGCGTCGTTACCCGAGTTGAGCATCAACCCCAACCACAGCGTCTCAATGGTGTACCGCCCCCCGACCAGCAACCCGACCGCCGAGCTACCCGGCACGATGTCAAGGTCTTCGGGCACCACCTCGACCACCTCATCCGGGTCGAGCTCCGACATCAGCGCCGCCGCCAGCAGCAACTTCTGCGTGCTCGCCGGGATCGCGTACTCATGCGGGCCGCAGGCTCCCAGCACCGCTCCGCTGTCGAGGTCCGCAACCAGCCAGGTGGTCGCGGTCAGCGGCGGGGGCGTCGGGGCGGTCTCCGGGATCACCAGCTCCGCAGCGGCCAACGCTGCCCCGCCCAGTTGCCGGTCGCCCGGGCTATGCCCCGGCGGCGGCTCCGGCGGAGTCGGCAGGCCAACCGGCCGGTCGACCTCCAGCGCCGGGCACGGCGCCTCGGGGGCAATGCCAGGAAGCGGTTCTGGAACCGTCAACGTCGACAGGGCAACCCCACTCACCGTGACCATCGCGAGCAAACGCAAACCACCCATCGCCCAGCAGACTAGTAGTAAGCAACGACGATCGTCACAGCTCCCTCCAGAACCCTCAACCGGCTCGCGGGCCGATATCGGCCTGCGATACAGTTCTCTCAGCTCGCCGCAGCGGCGAGCGGCGGGCTGTGGCCTAGCTTGGTCGAAGGCGCCACACTGGGGGTGTGGAGAACCCCGGTTCAAATCCGGGCAGCCCGACACAGCAGAGATCTACCAAGTGGGGTGGGCCCTTAGGGCCCACCCCACTTGTGCTGTCGCTATGGCCCGAGCCAAGAGTGTCCAGCTGGTTCCCCGTCGCCGCGCCATCACCGCCCGCTCGCCTGTGGGTCGCTCTTCTGGCGCCGCAGACTCCGCTGGCTGGATCGGGGCTGCAAGATCGGCGGGCAGATCGTCTCAACCGACACCTACGGCTGCGCGCGCCAGCGGGCATGTACTTCTTGGTGGGTTGAGTGGCGCCTGATTTGCCAGTATGAACCCGGTTTCTCGCCGTAGTGGATCACCACTCAACCGACCAAGCCGCCGGGCGTGGGCGATCAGCGCATCGGTGAGCGCCGGCCCCGGCACCCCGATCTCGGATTAGCCAGCAGAGTCGCCGCAGCACAAGCATTCGCCGGGTCGCCCGCGAGGCCGATTGGGTGCGTCGGAGCTTGGCCCTGAAATGAACGATGCGCGAGATGGTCGATGGGTTGTGTGATGAGTTGGGCTACATCCTGTATAGCGTCCTAGGATGCTAGCCTAGTAGGCTCCGAGTCGGCCGAACTCGCCGGCGATCGGAGCGAGACTCAGGGCCCAGAGTCAGCCTCGGGGTCAGGGGCTGCTTGGCAGCGGGCCTCAGCGGCTCTTGTACTTTTCCCGTGCCCGCACCGCGACCTCAACCGGGCTCCCCTCGAAGCCGAACTCCTCCCGAAGCTTCCGCTCCACGAAGCGGAGGTACGCGGCGTCCAATGGGCCGGTGGTGAAGAGCACGAACCGTGGCGGACACACCCCTGCCTGGGTGGCGAAGAGCACTCGCGGCGCCTTCCCCCGGCGTACCGGATGCGGCGTGGCCTGCGTCAACGCCGTCACCCACTGGTTCAACTGGCCGGTCGGGATCCGCTGCTCCCAGCTCGCCAGCGCCCCACGCAACGCTGGCGCCAGCTTGTCCACCGCCCGGCCGGTCAACGCCGAGAGGTTCAGCCGCGGAGCCCACGGAATCCGCCGCAGCTCCCGGTCGATCTCCCTCGCCAGCTGATAACGCCGGTCCTCGTCGACCAGGTCCCACTTGTTGAACGCAAGCACCAGCGCCCGGCCCGCCTCGGTAACCATGGACAGGATCCGCTGATCCTGCTCGGTGATCGGCTCGCTCGCGTCCAGCAGCACGACCGCCACCTCCGCCGCGTCGATCGCGCCCGAGGTGCGCAGACTGGCGTAATACTCGGTGCCGCTCGCCTGCCCGACCCGTCGGCGCAGGCCGGCGGTGTCGACCAGTTGCCACGTCTCGCCGCCGATCTCCACCAAGCTGTCGACAGGGTCGACTGTGGTGCCCGCCGCCGAGTCGACCACTGCCCGGGGCGTCCGCGCCAACCGGTTCAGCAGGCTCGACTTGCCGACATTGGGCCGACCCACCAGCGCGACCCGGCGCGGTCCGGCCGGCTGCTCCTGGTCGAACTGCTCCGGCGGCGCCGGCTCCGGCAGCGCGTCGAGGAGCGCATCGAGCATGTCGCCGGTGCCGCGGCCGTGCAGCGCCGAGACCGGGTACGGCTCCCCCAGGCCCAACGACCACAACGTGCTGGCCTCCGCCTCCAGCGCCGGGTTATCGGCCTTGTTGGCCACCACCAGCACCGGTCTGCCACCGCGCCGCAGCATCGGCACCGCCGCGTCGTCGACGTCAGTGGCGCCGACCGTCGCCTCCACCACATAGAGCACCAGGTCTGCGGTGGCCACCGCGATCTCCGCCTGGGCCGCGATCGCGGCCGCCCGGTCTTTGGCGTCCGGCGCCCAACCACCGGTGTCCACGATGGTGAAGCGCCGACCAGCCCAGGTCGCGTCGTACGCCACCCGGTCCCGGGTGACTCCGGGCTGGTTCTCCACCACCGCCTGGCGGCGGCCGAGGATCCGGTTGACCAACGTGGACTTGCCGACGTTGGGCCGGCCCACCACCGCGACTACCGGCACCGGGCCGTCGAGCTCGGCGTCGCTCACTGGGCCGAGCTCCGCAGCCGCGTGGTCACGAGCTCCCGCAGCGTGGCGACGACGGTGTCGATATCCATCGCCGTGGTGTCCAGCTCCACCGCATCGTCGGTCCGACGGAGCGGATCCACGGCCCGAGTCGAGTCGAGCCGGTCCCGGCGGGCCAGGTCGGCGGCGGTGAGATCGGCGGCGACCGAATTCTCGCCGCTGCGGCGCCGGGCTCGTTCCTCGGCCGAAGCGGTGAGGAACACCTTGAGCTGAGCCTCCGGCGCGACCACCGCACCGATGTCGCGGCCCTCGACCACGATCGCGCGCGCTTCCTCGATGATCTGCCGCTGCCTGGCGACGAGTAGCTGCCGGACCGCCGGCACCGCCGAGACCGCCGAGACCGCCGAGGTCACCTCCGCGGTCCGGATCGCCTGCGCGACATCGTCGCCGTCGAGCTGGATGCTGGGGGCCAGCGGATCGGTGCCGCAGGTCAACGAGGCCTCATGGGCGACTTTGGTGACCCCCTCCGGGTCGGCGAGATCGACCCCGGCCCGGAGCACCGCGAGCGTCACCGCCCGGTACATCGCGCCGGTGTCCAGATACGCCGCGGCGAGCGCGCTGGCCAGCAGCCTCGACACGGTTGACTTGCCCGAACCGGCTGGCCCATCGACCGCCACGACACACCGAAGGGATTCCACGCTCCTATCTTGCCCCAGCGGCTGATGGAACTCGCAGGCCGGTCCGAGGTGCTTCCCGCCACGCTGGCTATTGCGTCCTAGGACGCTAGGTTGGTAGCTTCCGGTTGCCGGACCACCGGTGCGTACGGCCAGTCTTACGAGGCGGTCGGGGCGTGCGCCACTTCAGTGAAGAGCGCGGCGATCTCTCGGCGGTTCAGCTGTCGGGTCTGACCGGGCTTGAGCTGCCCCAGCTTCACCGGGCCCACCGCGGTCCGGACCAACCGGGAGACCGGGTACCCCACCTCCGCGAACATCCGACGCACGATGTGCTTCCGCCCCTCATGCAGCGAAACCTCGACCAACGCCGACTTGCGGACCGTGTCGACCACCCGGAACGAATCCAACGCCGCGGGACCGTCCTCCAGCACGATCCCGGCGCGCAGCCGCCGGCCCACCGCAGCCGGCAGCGGCCCGGGCACCTGACAGAGGTAGGTCTTGGCCACCCCGTAGGAGGGGTGGGTGAGCCGGTGGGCCAGATCCCCGTCGTTGGTCAGCAACAAAAGGCCTTCACTGTCGGCGTCCAGCCGGCCGACGTGGAAGACCCGGGTGTCCACCCCACCCAGATAGTCTGCGAGGGCGGCCCGCCCCTGCTCGTCATCCATGGTCGAGACGACCCCGCGCGGCTTGTTGAAGGCCAGGTAGACCATCCGCGGGTCGGTGACCACCCGCTCCCCGTCGACGTGCACGACCGCGGTCCCCGGGTCCACCCGGTCCCCCAACGAGGCGACCTCGCCGTCGACCGTGACCCGGCCGTCGGCGATCAGCTCTTCGCAACTCCGCCGGGAACCGACCCCGGCGGCGGCGAGTAGTTTCTGCAGCCGAATCGGCTCTCCAGGCTCCGGCTCACGCGGCGATGCCACGGGCAACCTCCTCCGGCTGTTTCGCGTCTGGGTCCAACGGAGAAACGTCGTCGGGCAGGAACGGCGCCAGCGACGGTAGCTCCGCCACCGAATCCAGCCCGAGCTTCTCCAGGAAGACACTGGTGGTCTGATAAAGGTAGGCGCCGCTCTCCGGCTCCGCCCCCGCTTCCTGCAACAGCCCGCGGGTGAGCAGGGTGCGAATCACCCCGTCACAGTTGACACCCCGGATCGCCGCCACCCGGGAGCGGGTCACCGGCTGTTTGTAGGCGACCACCGCCAGCGTCTCCAGCGCCGCCTGGCTCAGCTTCGCCTGCTGCCCGTCGAGGACGAACCGTTCGACGTAGGCCGCCTGGCTAGCGCGGGTGTAGAGCCGCCAGCCCCCGGCGGCGCGGCGCAGGTCGAACCCGCGGCCGGCGGCGGTGTACTCAGCGGAGAGTTCGGTCAGCGTCGCGGCCACCCGGTCCGGCGGCTCCGCCAGCGTCTGCGCGAGCGTGGCCTCGGTCACCGGCTCGTCGACGACCAGCAGGATCGCCTCCAGCGCCGCCCGCAGCTCCGGCTCGGCCAGCGAGCCGACCAACGGGGCCGCAGAGGGCTCGGCGGGGACGGCTGCCGGCGCAGGCGCGGGCGCGGGCGTCTCAGCTTCGGGCTCCGGCGCAATCACCGCCGGAGTCGCAGTCAGCGCTGGCGGCCACGGCGGCGGCGGCCAGCTCGACTCGGTCACGACGACACCTCCCCCTCGGTCCGTTGCGCGGGCACCCGCACGGCGGTGTCGGCCGGCGGCGGCATCCCCGCGTACTCGTCGACCTCCAGCTCAACCGCCTGGTCGCTGCCGGTCCAGTGCACGGTCAACTCGCCCAATGGCTCGAGCTGTTCGAAGCCGACCAGCCCTTCACGGTACAGCTCCAGCAGCGCCAAAAACCGCGCCACCTTCTCCAGCAGACTCTGACAATCGTCGCACAGCGCCCGGAAGCTAGCGGCGCCGATCAGCACCAGCCGGTCGCGCAGGATCGCGGCGTGTTCGCGGACACTGACGCGGGGCTGATGGACGTGCGCGATCGACACCGTCGGCACCGGTTTGGGCGTCATCGCTTTGGCGGCGAGCTGGGCCAGCTTCTCCGGGGTCACGGTGAGGACCAGCTCCGGCAATGCCTGGGCGTACTGAGGCTCCAGCGACACCGCCCGCGGCCATCGCCGCTCGCCGACCGCCACCAACTCGGCGAGGTGGCTAGCCGCCTGCTTGAACGCTTGGTACTGCAGGAGCCGGGCGAAGAGTAGATCACGGGCCTCAAGTAAGGCCAAATCTTCTTCGTCTTCGACCTCTGCCGCCGGCAGCAGCCGCGCCGCCTTCAGATCCAGTAGCGTAGCGGCGACCACAAGGAACTCGCTGGTCTCGTCCAGGTCCCAATCGTCGCCCAGGGCCCGGAGGTAGCTCAGGAACTCGTCGGTGACCTGGTGCAGCGCCACTTCAGTCACGTCCAGCTTGTGTTTGCTGATCAGCTGGAGCAACAGGTCGAACGGGCCGGTGAAGTTGTCCAGCCGGACCGTGAAGCCACCGCCGGTCTCGGCGCCGGGAGCTGCCGCCTCGTCGAGGTCCGGCGTGGCGTCCGGGTCGCCGAGGTCGGTTTCGGAGAGGTCAGGGGTGTCGGCGGAGTCGGCTGGAGGGCCCGGCTCGGCCAGTTCGGTTGGCTGGCTCACGGGTGGATCAATCACGCTCCGCCTGCGCCGCGATGACCTCCCGGGCCAACTGCCGATAGTTGCGGGCACCGGAGGAGGACGGATCCAGTGTGGTGATCGGCGCTCCGGCGACGTTCGACTCCGGGAACTTCACCGTCTTGGTGATCACGGTCTGGTACACCTTGTCGCCGAAGGCTTCCACCACCCGCTGCAGCACCTGCCGGCAATGGGTGGTGCGGCTGTCATACATGGTGGCGAGGATGCCCTCCAGCTCCAGATCGAAGTTGAGCCGCTCCCGCACCTTGTCGATGGTGTCGAGGAGCAGCGCCACCCCGCGGAGGCTGAAGAACTCGCACTCCAACGGGATCAGCACCCCGTCAGCGCAGGTCAAGGCGTTGATCGCGAGCAACCCGAGGGAGGGTTGGCAGTCGATCAGGATGAAGTCGTACTCTTTGCGGACCGTGCGGAGCACCCGGGCCAGCGCCATCTCCCGGGCGACCTCGGTTACCAGCTGTATCTCCGCCGCGGAGAGGTCGATGTTGGCCGGCATCACGTGCAGCCCGGCCACGTTCGTCTTGATCAGCACGTCCTCGACGGCGACGTCGTCCTGCAGCAGGACATTGTAGACCGACATGTCGAGATTATGCGGATTAGCCCCGAGTCCGACCGAGAGCGCGCCCTGCGGGTCGAAGTCGACCAACAGCACCCGCCGCCCATACTCCGCCAACGCGGCGCCGAGGTTGATGGTGGTGGTGGTCTTGCCGACCCCACCCTTCTGATTGGCCATCGCGATGATCCGCGCCGGCCCGTGCCGGTCGGTGGGCATCGGCTCCGGAATCGGCTTCCGCGTAGTGTAGGCAGCCGGATCAGCGGGGCCGAGGTCAGCACCGAGATCGAGGGCGGGTTGCTCCTGCCGCAGCCCAGCGCCCCACCCTCCGGCCTCGGAACGCTCCGCGTCACGCGGAGCCGTCGCCTGGTCTGCGTTGCCTGCCATGCTGATCGGGCCTGCTCCCCCCGGAAACACGTTACTGTCGCCCGACTGTACGCCACCTGGAGCGGTTTGGTCAGTGGGCGCGCGGATGCGAGGTAGCGTAAACCTCACGTAGCCGTTCTACCGTAACCAACGTGTACACCTGGGTGGTGGTCACGGACGAGTGGCCCAAAAGCTCCTGGACCACTCGGACATCAGCACCTCCATCGAGCAGATGAGTGGCGTACGAGTGCCGCAACGAGTGCGGCGACACAGCGGCGTCACCGGTCACCGGCAACCCAGCGCGCACCGCCGAACGGCGCAGGATCTGCCACGCCCCCTGCCGGGTGAGCCGGCCCCCGCGGGCATTGAGAAACAACGCCGGCCCACCACGGCCAGTCGCGGCCAGCGACGGCCGGGCGTCGCGCAGCCACGCGCCCACCGCCGCCGCGGCATGCCCGCCGAGCGGCACCAACCGTGCCCGCCCGCCCTTGCCGCGCAGCGTCACCACCTCCTCGGCCAGATCCAGATCGTCGACATCGGCCCCCACCACTTCCGAGATCCGCGCACCGCTGCCGTAGAGAAACTCCAACAACGCCCGATCCCGCAGACCAGCCGGGCCACCGTCGACCCCGGCCACCGCGAGCAGCTGCTCGACCTGCGCCACCGGCAGGGCCCGGGGCAGCCGCCGTGGCGGCGTCGGCGGCGGCACCGCCGCGGCGGCATCCGCCCCGACCCAACCCTCCCGTAACGCGAACCGGTGCAGCCCACGGACCGCGCTTACCGCCCGGGCGGCCGAAGCAGCCGCCAGCGGCGGCCGCTCCCCACCGCCCTCCCGCAGCTCCGCCAGGTAATCGCCGACCTGCCCGCTGGAGACCTCGGCGAGCTGACCGACCCCGGCCCGGGCCAACGCCGCCAGGTAGCGTTCCAGGTCACGGCGGTAGGCACGAAGCGTGTTGACGGCCAGCCCGCGTTCCACGGTGAGATGGTCCAGATAGCTGCGGACCGCGCGCCGCAACCGCGGGTCCGGCGCTGGCGGCTGGGTCAGGCCAGCACCTCCGACAACGAGCGGTTCGCCATCCCGTGGGCCACCGCCACCGGCTCATTGACCAGCTCGCCGGCGTGAGTGTTCAACCCCAGCGCCAACGCCGGGTCCCGGCGCATCGCCTCCCGCCAGCCGTGATTCGCCAACTCGAGCGCGTACGGCCAGGTCACGTTGGTCAACGCGTACGTGCTCGTATGCGGCACCGCCCCGGGCATGTTCGCCACGCAGTAGAAGACCGAGTCGTGTACCGGATAGACCGGCTCAGCGTGCGTGGTGGGTCGGGAATCCTCAAAACAACCACCCTGGTCGATCGAGATGTCCACCAGGACACTGCCTTGCTTCATCCGGGACACCAGCTCGTTGCTGACCAGGGTCGGCGCCTTCGCGCCCGGCACCAGCACCGCACCGATCACCAGATCCGCGTCGAGCACCGCCTTCTCCACCTCGTACGCGTTGGAGGCGACCGTCTGCAGATGCCCCTGGTAGATGGCGTCGGCCTGGCGCAGCTTCTGGACGTTCTTGTCCAGCAGCAGCACCTCGGCCTGCATACCCAGCGCGATCGCCGCGGCGTTCATGCCCGAGACGCCGGCGCCGATCACCACCACCTTCGCCGCATACACCCCGGAGACCCCGCCCATCAACACCCCGCGGCCGCCGCCGGAGCGCATCAGATGGTACGCGCCGACCTGCGGGGCGAGCCGGCCCGCGACCTCGCTCATCGGGGCCAATAGCGGCAACGAGTGGTCTGGCAGCGCCACCGTCTCGTACGCGACGCCGGTGACGCCGCGCTCCAGCAGCACGTCGGTGCAGGCCTTCGAAGCGGCCAGGTGCAGATAGGTGAAGAGGACCTGACCCTCGCGCAGCCGGTGGTACTCCTCGGCGACCGGCTCCTTCACCTTGAGCACCAGCTCCGCGGCCCCCCAGACCTCGTCCACGCTGGGGACGATCCGGGCGCCAGCGGCCTCGAAGTCCGCGTCGGTGATCGACGACCCGAGGCCAGCCCCCGATTCGATCAAGACCTCGTGCCCGCTGCGGACGAACTCATGCGCACCCGCCGGGGTGATCGCCACCCGATACTCGTGGTTCTTGACTTCGCGAGGGATTCCAACCTTCACAGGACCGCACCTTTCATGACCGCCCGCCCGGGCCCCGTTGCCCGGCGGGGCCGGCAGCCGCGGGATCGCCGCGCTGTGCCCTGCCCCGAGCGTAGCCGGGGGACTAGCCGGCCGAGCGTGCCCGGTCGGCCGCGAGCAGCCCAGCTACGGCCGCCGCGTTGGTGATCTCACCCTCGAAGATCATCTTTACCGCGTCGGTCAACCGGAACCTGGCCACCGTCATCGTGGCCTCCTCGAACTCACGGCGGTGGGTAGCGGACGCCGGGCGCAGGTCCCGAGCGAGGAAGATCCGGATCCGCTCGTCCGAACAGCCCGGCGACAGATGCAGGTCCAGCAACCGGTCGAGCCGGCCCGCGACCAGATCGGTCTCCTCGGCCAGCTCCCGGGCCGCGACCTCCGGCAGACTCTCGCCGACCCCGTCAACCAACCCGGCCGGCAACTCCCACAGCTGCCCGCCGACCGGATGCCGGTACTGCCGCACCAACACCACCTCGGCCTCGGGACCGTCACCGGCCAACGGCACCACCGCCACCGACCCGACGTGCCGCAGATAGTCCCGGCTGGCGACCTGACCGTCCGGGAATTCCACCTCATCAGTGACCACCTGGAACATGTACGCCTGGAACCGTTCATGCCGTCGCCGGACCGGGTAACGCTCCCCCGCCGGACTGCCGTCCTCGCTCACGCGGATTCCTTCCTCCACTCGCGTGGACTGCGGTCCTCGCACACTGCGGTCCTCGCTCACGCGGATTCCTTCCTCCACTCGCGTGGACTGCGGTCCTCGCACACTGCGGTCCTCGCTCACGCGGAACCACCTCGCGTGGACTGCGGTCCTCGCACGCTGCGGTCCTCGCTCACGCGGTCACCTCGACGGGGAGTTGGTCCGCCTCGGCGTAGCCCACGGCGGCCCGCACGAACGCGGCGAAGAGCGGATGCGGTCGGGTCGGCCGGCTCTTCAGCTCGGGATGCGCCTGGGTCGCCACGAAGAACGGGTGCTGCTGCCGGTCCAGCTCCACGAACTCGACCAACCGCCCATCCGGAGACGCGCCGCTGACCTGCAACCCCACCTTGGCCAGCCGCTCCCGGAACGCGTTGTTGACCTCGTACCGGTGCCGATGCCGCTCGGTCACCTCCGTGGCGCCGTAGGCCTCGGCCACGATCGAACCCGGCGTCAACGTCGCCGGCCAAGAGCCGAGCCGCATCGTGCCGCCCAGGTCCCCCCGGCCGGCGACGATCTCCTCCTGGTCTGCCATGGTCGCGATCACCGGGTAGCTCGTCGATTCGTCGAACTCGCTGGAGTTGGCGCCCGGCAGGCCGGCGCTGTGCCGGGCCACCTCGATCGCCATACACTGCAGCCCCAGACACAGCCCGAGCGTGGGGATCCGGTGCTCGCGCGCGTGACGCACCGCCCCGATCTTGCCGTCGATGCCGCGGACCCCGAAACCGCCGGGGATCAGCACCCCGTCGACACCGGCGAGCGCCGCCGCCGCCCCCGCCGGTGTGGCGCAGTCGTCACTGGGCACCCAGCGCAGCCGTACCCGGGCCCGGTGGGCGAACCCGCCGGCCTTGACCGCCTCACTCACCGACAGGTACGCGTCGGGCAGGTCGATGTACTTGCCGACCAGCGCGACGGTGACGGTGTGCCGGGGATGGTGGACCCGGTCGAGCAGATCGTCCCACCGGGTCCAGTCGACGTCGCGGAACGACAGGCCCAGCCGGCGCACCACGTAGGCGTCCAACCCGGCAGCGTGCAGCACCTTCGGGATGTCGTAGATGCTCGGCGCGTCCGGCGCCGCGACCACGCCCTCCTGGTCGACGTCGCAGTAGAGCGAGAGCTTATAGAGCAGCTGGTCGGGGATCTCCCGGTCCGAGCGGCACACGATCGCGTCGGGTTGGATGCCGATGTTGCGCAGCGCCGCCACCGAATGCTGGGTGGGCTTGGTCTTCAGCTCTCCCGACGGGGCCAAGTAGGGCACCAGGGATACGTGCAGGTAGAAGCACCGGTCCCGGCCGATGTCGTGGCGAACCTGGCGGATCGCCTCCAGGAACGGCAACGACTCGATGTCGCCGACGGTGCCACCGACCTCGGTGATCACCACGTCCGGGGTACGGCCGTGATCGTCGGGCGCCGCCATCGCCCGGATCCGGGACTTGATCTCATTGGTGATGTGCGGGATCACCTGCACCGTGTCGCCGAGGTACTCGCCGCGGCGTTCCTTGGCGATCACCTCGGCGTAGATCTGCCCGGTGGTGACGTTCGCCGCCGCGGACAGGTCACGGTCGAGGAAACGTTCGTAGTGCCCGACGTCGAGATCGGTCTCCGCACCGTCTTCGGTCACGAAGACCTCGCCGTGCTGAAACGGGTTCATGGTGCCGGGGTCGACGTTGAGGTAGGGGTCAAGCTTCTGCATGACCACCCGCATGCCCCGGGCGGAGAGAAGGTTGCCGAGACTGGAGGCGGTCAATCCCTTACCGAGGGATGACGCCACGCCGCCGGTGACGAAGATATGTCTGGTCTGCTGGGCTGGGCCTGGCGCTCGATCCACGGATTTTCACTCTAACACCTCGCTGCGGCTGCGCCCGACCGCCACCCGCCCACCGCGCGCCAGCTCAACCCGCTGCGCCGACCGCTCCCGCAGCCGCAGCGAGGCGAGCGTCAGCAGTGGTACCGCGACCGCGGCCGCCGCACCCGCCACGGTCAGCGCCGCGCCGACCAGCAGCCCGCCCGCGACCCCGGCGACCACCACACCCACCGTCGCCGCCCGCAACGCCGGGTGGATGCCGAAGAGCCGTTTCAGCCCACCCCAGTGCCGTAGCAACGCGAACCACAGGAAACCACCGGCGCCGATCGCCAACACGGTCAGTGGGGAGGCGGTAAAGGCCTCTACGTTCGCCTGCGATACCCGCTGTAGACCGAACCCGGCGGTGCCCTCCGCGACCTGACTGAGCATGCTGCCCAGGCCGGTCCGGTGCTCGGCCGGCCGCCGCAGGTCGAAGACCGCGACCACCGTGACCACCAGCAGCCCCACCAGCCCGGCCCACACCAGCCGGCGGGCCACCAGCCAGCCACCGGTGCAGAGCGCCGCCGCCACCGCGACCCCGGCCGCCAGGGCCACCGCGCCGCCGATCTCCGCCCCGAGGTACGGGCTGCCGATCAGCACCACCCCGACCGCACCCACCACCGAGACGACCAGCGGTCGCCGCCCCCGCGGAACCTGCTCGGCGAGGCAACCGGCCACCAACATCACCCCGGCGATCAGCACCCCGAGACCGGTGTCGCTGAGTCCGACGTACCGGCCACCGTCGTGGGCCAGATACCCCACCACTCCGTTGAGCTGGCCCCAGGAGCCGGTGCCGAGGTCGACCGCGACCGCCAGGCCGGCCACCGCCGCGCCGCCGCCGACCAGCCCGAGGGTGTGCCGGGACAGCCGGCTACGCATCACCAGCAGGCTCGCCGCCGCCAGCAACCCCAGGCTCGCCAGCGTGAAGACGCTGCCCGCCGCCGGCACTCGCCACCACGGGACCCCATCGACGGTCATCGCCGCAGGAATCGCCAGCGCCGCCGCGACCAACGACATCGGCGCAACGGTGCGCCACCATGCCGGTGGAGACCAGCCCTCGACCTCGGCCGCTGGCCGGCGAAGTAACGGCACCACCGCGACGAACAGCACCAACTGGGTAATGGTCAACGCCGCCAGGAACCACAGCGCCACCGGTCGCGCCAGGCTTGCTTCGTCGTTCGCGGACACCAACTCGGCGACCGCCTCCGACAAGTCGTCGGGCCGGTCCGGCACCGTGCTGATCGGATGCCCGGCCAACCGGACCTCCGGCCGCGGCCGCTCCACCGCGTCCAAAACGGTCGGTGCCACATCCACGAGCTGGAGGTATCCCGTGCGCCCGGTAGTGGCGGAGCCGAGCCAACCCGGTGACAACCCGGGCCCGTCGGCGACCGCCACATGCAAGTGGGGCGTCAGATCGGTGTCGGCCACCCCCGCCACCAACAGCAGCGAGCCGGCCGGCCGGGCCTCGAGCAGCCGGGCCAAGGCGGCATCAACCTGTTGGGCACCCCGCTCCCGTTCCGCGCCCTCCCCGGCGACCGTCCCCAGATCCATGATCACAAGCTCGCAGTGGTTGGCGAGCAACCGCCCGGCCGCATCCCGATCCGCCGGCAGCATCGACTGATACCGGTCCACCCGGCCGTATGACCGGGCGGCTGCGACCGCGGCACCGGGGCCCACCGCCACCGTGCAGCCGACCGAGCCGGCCAGCGCGCCCGGCATCGCACCCCAGGGCAGCTCCCACTGATTGTGCCGCACCAGCTGTTCCTGCCACGGCAGGTGAGCGCTGCCGCCGTCGGACGCCTCGATCGACACCGCCAACGGCGAGCAGGGCCCGCTCCGGGGCCCTGGGGTAGCGGCGGCCCAGTTGCCGGCTCCGAGCGTCAACCAGCCGTCACCGGCGCAGGTGGGGCGATGCGCGGATCGCACAGAGGCCGACCCGATCGCCCCCTGCTCCGCCAACTGCCACAGGTGCGGGGTGCGTTCGGGGTCGACATCGCCCCACCGCAGCCCGGCCGCCCCCGCCACGATCACCTGTTCGGCCGACAGCTCCGACCCGGTCTCCTCCGGCCCCACCACCAACCCGACGACGCTGGCCAACGCCACCCCGACGATCAACAGCGTCGGACCTAACCGCGCGAACCGTCGCCCCCACCGCCCACGGCTACTGGCCACAGCCATCACGCACCCGCGGCCGGCACCCCGGCCAACTCCGCATAGACACCGAGCACCTGCGCCACCGTTTCGGCCGAGGTCGGCCAGCCCGCAGTCTGATCGCTGGCCGCCTGCACCAACCGGGCCCGGTGCGCGGGGTCATCCAACAGACCGCTCACCGCAGCATCGATCGCCGCCGCATCTCCCGGCGGCACCAGCACGGCCGCGCCACCCACCAACTCCGGGAGCCCACCGACCGCGGTCGCCACCAGCGGCACCCCCGCCCGCAGCGCCTCCTGCGCGAACAACTGCCGGGCCTCCCACACGCTGGTTACCAATGCCACGTCAGCCGCGGCGAGCAGATCAGCAACATCGTCGCGGTGGCCGAGCAGCGTCACCGGTGCCCGGCTCACCGAAATCTTCGCCGTCAGGTCCAGATAGCTAGGGCCGTTTCCGGCGATCACCACCCGCGGCACCGGCCGCCGGTCGCGCCAGCGGGCCGCGGCCGCCACGAGCACATCGTAGCCCTTCTGCGGATGCAGCCGACCAACCGACAACAGCAGCGGCGTCTCGGGGGCGATCCCCAACTCGGCCCGGACCGCCGCTGCGGATCGGACCGGCGGCGACAACGCCGGCGCCGCGACCGGACCCAACCTCGCATCGGCCGCCCCCAGCCCGGCAGCGCGGGCCACCAAGTCCGCCGACGCGCCCAGCACCACGTCGGCGTTGCGGGTCACCGCCCGCTCGACCAGCCGAGAAGCACCGCCCCGCAGACCGCGGCTGAGCACCGCGTTGTGCAACGTCACCACCAGCGGCCGGCGGCTGGCCCGGCTGCGGCCACTCATCGCGGCGACCAGCCCTGCCCGCAGCCCGTGGGCGTGGACAACAGCCGGGTCCGCGGCGGCGATCACCCGGCGCAGCGCCCCCACTGCCCGGGCGTCCGAGAGTTGGCTGTTAGCGGAGATCTCCACCGGCCGGAACTCCGCCCCCACTTCGGCGAAGCCGAACCGTTCGGCGGTCGCCGCCGGTCCGCAGACGGTCACCGCCACCCCCGCCGCGACCAACCCCTGGGTCAGGTCCCGGACATGGGCACCGACCCCGCCGGTGCTCGTGGCGAGCACCTGCAACACCCGGCTCGGTGGTTCGGTCCGCCGCGCGCCGCTCAGCGCCTCCACTGCACCCCCTCGATCAGCCGCGGCCATGACCAGCCGCAGCCCCTGCACCGTCCGGACATAGTGTCGCCGACCCGCACCCGGCGCCGACGCTCAGGCACCGCCGCCGCCCGATGCGTCAACCGCCGGGCGACGGAACCGTCGGACCATTGTGGCCACGAGCGGACGCAGGTCACGCCGATCTGCGGCCCACACCACCGCCGCGTACACCGCCACCACCACACCCGCGGCCAGCATGCCGGAACCGACAGCCACCCCCGCCGTCGGGGGGTCGGTCACCGGAGTGAGCCAGCGGGCCACCCCCCAGCCGGCCGCCGCCGCGAGCACCGCACCCACCCCACCGGCCGTCGCCGCCCGCGCCACCCCCGCCAGCGCGGACCGGCCCGCCCGCCAGGCCACCGCTACCAGCAGCGCCGCCCCGAGCACCGTCATCCCCACCGTGTTCGCCACGGTCAGCGCCACCACCCGGGAAGCGTCCGGCAGCAACGCTGAGAGCACGATGGCGGCCACCGCCACCGTCGCCCAGCCGAAGATCGCCGCCGACGCCACCGCACGGGTCTCGCCCCGGGCATAAAGGGCGCGCGAGAGCAGCGCGAACAGTCCGTAGCCGACCAGCGCCGGGGCGAACCCCGCGATCCCGGCAGCCAGCCGGGCCACCGACTCCGGTCCGGCCGCCGGCATCAGGGCCGCGAGCAGCGCCGCCACCGGCACCGCCGCCGCCGCCAGGGCCGCGGCGCCCAGCCACGACAGCAGCAGCACCCCCCGCGTGGTCCGGGCGAGCAGCTCGCTGTACGGGGAGTGGGCACCAGTGGCAGCGGTCTCGGCGAGACCGGGGTAGGCGGCCGTGGCCAACGGCACCGCCAGCACCGCCCACGGCAGTAGGAAGATCGTCTGCGCGAACATGAACAGCACGGGGGTGCCCTCCGGGCCCGCCAATCCCTGCCAGAGCACCACCAGCAGCGCCAGATGCTGGGCGGCGACGGTGATCGCGCCGGCCCCGGCCAGACCGGCCACGCGGCGCCGCGCAGCCGGGTCGAAGCGCCAGGTGGGCCGGGCCCAGACTCGTAGGCGGAGCACCGGTGGCACCAGCACCCCGGCCAGGACGACCACGCCGACGGTGGTACCGACCGCCAGCACCAGCAGGCCCGCGGTGGAGAGCTCGGCAACCGGGGTGCCGCGCCCATCCACCAGGGTGAACCCGAAGTACGCCGCCGCCACCGTCAGGCTGGACAGCAGCGGGGCGAGCACCGGCCAGGCGAACCGGCGGTGGGCCTGCAGCACCCCGGTCAACACGATCCCGATCCCATACAGCGGCAGCTGCGGCGCGAAAATCTGCAACATCCGGGCGCCGGCGGCGACCTGCTCCGGATCGGCGGCGTCCGGGGTGAGCAGCGCGATGATCGGGTGCGCCGCCACCGCCATGACGACCGCGAGCGGGATCAGCAACGTCATCGCCCAGGTCAGCAGCGCCGCCGTGGTCCGGGCCACCGCGGCGCGGTCACCGGCGGCGATCGACCCGGCCAGTAGCGGCACCACCAGGCTGGCGAGGGCGCCACCGGCGACGATCTCGAAGATGATGTTCGGGATCAGATTGGCGGCGAAGTAGATGTCGCCCAGATCGTTGTCGCCCACCGCCCAGGCAAAAACCAGCGTGCGGCCGAATCCGGCGAGCCGCGCCAGCACCGTCAGCACCGCGATCAGGGCTGCGGCGCCAGCGATCCTGGTAACGCCCGGCGTGGGCAGACCGACCACCGAATCAGTTGCCCGGCGCGACCGCCGGCGGCGGATCGCCGTCGCCGCGGCCCCACTCGTCAAGCTGCCGCAGCACCGGCGTGGTGGCGATCACCCGGGTGAAGCTGACCTGCTCACTCGCCGCGGTCAAGCCGGCGAGCAGCACCAGCGCGCTCGCCCGACCGGCGAGCCCGGCGCGCGCGACGTAGGCCGCACCGAGCAGCGCACCCAGCGTGTTGGCCCCGCAGTCGCCGAGCATGATCCGTTCCCGCAGATCGGCAGGGAGCGCGGCCGCCGCCACGCCGACCGGCCCGGCGGCCAGCCAGCCGCCCTGCCCGCTGACGGCGAGCGGAGCTCCGACCACCACCGCCACCTTCAGCGCCCGCCCCGGACGCAGATCCAACAGGTTGAGCAGATTCGCGGCTCCGGCCACCACGCCGGCTCCCAGCGCGACGCTCAGCGCCGCCTGTGGCCGGGAAATCGGTCGCGCACCGGGCGACCGCACCGGCAGGAGGGCCGCTGCTACCAAGCCCGCCGCTCCGACCCCGCCGAGCTTGACCATGCCGCTGGTGAGTCGTCCCTGCCGCAGCGCCCCGAGATGCCCGCGGAACCCCTTCGCCTGCTGGCCTGGACGGCCACCGACCAGGTCGTCGTAGAGACCCACCGCACCGGCGGTGACCCCCGCGGTGAGCACCACCGCCACCTGCCGTGGCTGCCGAGCGCCCGCCGCCGCAGCGAGCACCGCCGCCGTCGCCACCGCTGGGCCGCCGACTAGGTTCACGGTACGACCGCGGTAGTTCTCGCGGGCCCAGCGGGCGGCTGGCTCGCCGGTACGCTCGGTGAGCCGGCGCAGCCCCGTCACCACCCCGGTGGCCACGGCGGCCCCCGCGACGGCCAGCGCCGCCCGGCCGGCGACCGACCAGCTCACCGGGTCACCGGGTCCGGCAGTAGCTGCTCCGCCCCGTCGCCGCGGCCGTAGTGGCCGACCTCACCGCCGAGCCGGGCGGCTGCGGCGAGGCCGGCCGCCACCTGCCCCTGCGGGGTCGAGGCGTTGTCGACGGTGGTGACCAGCTCGGTCAACTCCGGATCGCCGCGGACGCCGGTGACCAGGTTGCCGTCGCCAGCGACGCCGCTGCCAGCCACCAGCACCCGGCCGCCCTCGGCGAACTGCCGGACCGTCATCAGCGACGCCTCGTTGCGTTCGTCGGCGTCGGTGTCCGAGTCCGGCAACCCGGCGACCACCACCACCAGCTCCGCGGCGCGGCTCACTGGCTCGTCCTGCACCAGATAGTCCTGCGCGGCGTAGGCCGACAACACCCCGCTGCGGTCGTCGTCACTCACCCCGAGCGCGGACTCATCAACGTCCTCGGCGTCGGCATCGGGCCCGAGCGCCTCCGGATCACCCAGCTCGGCGCCGCCGTCCGCGGCGAGCAGCACAGCCGCCAGCAGCGCCGCCGAGGTCTCCACTCCATCGCTGTTCGCCGGCAGCGAGTCGGCGTCCACCCCGTCCGGCACCGCGCGGTGGGCCAGATCAAGCAGCTCCCCCAGCCGGTGCTGCGGGTGGGTGAACTTCTCGGTCAACGTGAGCTGGCCGGTCAACTCCGCACCCGCCAACTCCAGCATGCCGGCGACCCCATCGACGTAGTCTTCGCCGTGGGGCAGCACCACCAGGGTGACGTCCCGCCCGGTGAGCGTCTCCGTCAGCAGCATCGGCGCCGCCTCGGCGGCGAACTCGTGCTCCCGGTCGACCTCTTCTTCGAGGAAGCTCACCTGCTCCCGCAGCTGACTGTTGTCCCGGCCCAGGGTGTTGACCCGGTTCTCCAGCGCATCGAGCATCGGGCCGTTGAGCACCGTGCTCCCCAACACCAGACCGACCGCCAACGCCAGGAAGACGGCGGTCAGTGACACCACGTGATAGCGAAAATTGATCACAGTGAACGCCCCTTGTCGCGTCGTGACCAGCCCGGCAAGCGACTAGAACAGCCGCTGCAGCTGGAACACCAGATTGTCCCACCACTCGGCCACCACACCGAGAAAGGCCTTGCCCGCGGTGGAGACCGCCACCGCCGCGGCCATCGCGGCCATCGCGGCCAACAACAACAGCAGCAGCGAGGAACCGGGAATGCCCTGCCGGTAGAGCCGGCTGACACCTTTGGCGTCGACCAGCTTGCCGCCGATCTTCAGTCGGGTGAGGATCGTCGAGGCCATCCCGCCGCGGCCCTTGTCCAGGAACTCGACCAACGTCACATGGGTGCCGACCGCCACCAGCAGGGTGGCGCCCTTCTCATCAGCGAGCAGCATCGCGATGTCTTCGCTGGTCGCCGCGGCGGGGAAGAGATGGGCCGGCAAGCCGAGGTCGTGGACCCGCGCCAGACCGGGTGCCCGCCCGTCCGGGTACGCGTGGACCACCAGCTCGGCCCCGCAGCGCAGCACTTCGTCGGTGACCGAATCCATGTCCCCGACGATCAGGTCCGGGGTGTAGCCGGCCTCCACCAGGGCGTCGGCGCCGCCGTCCACTCCGATCAGCACCGGCTTGAACTCGCGGATGTACGGCCGAAGCACGTCAAGGTCGGCCTGATAGTCGTAGCCGCGCACCACGATCAGGCAGTGTCGACCGTTGATCGAGGTTTCGATGTCGGGCACGCCGACGCCGTCGAGCAGCAGGTCCCGCTCCTGGCGCAGATACTCCATGGTGTTGGCGGCGAAGGCCTCCAACTGGACCGACAGGCCCTCCCGGGCATCGGCCATGGCGGCGGCCACCAGCTGCTCGTCCTGCCGCACCCCCTGGGCAACCAGCTCTTCGTCAAGGTAGACCGCGCCGCCGTCGAGCCGGACCCGGTCCCCTTCCCGCAGCTGCTGGAACAGGCCTTCGCCGAGGTCGTCGAGGAGTGGCACGCCGGCCGCGACGAGCACCTCGGGGCCCAGGTTCGGATACCGGCCGGAGATCGACGGTTTCGCGTTGAGTACCGCGCCCACCCCTGCCGCCACCAGTGAGTCCGCCGCCACCCGATCGAGATCGACGTGGTCGATGACGGCGAAGTCGCCCGGCTGCAGTCGACCCACCAGTCGTTTGGTACGCCGATCTAGCCGGACGGTGCCGAGCGCCACCCCCGGTTCGGCGGCCCGCGTACGGCGTAACGTGGGAAGACGCATCATCACCATCCTGGCACGGGCCCGGATGATTGTCCCGACACCACTCCAGCTACGCGAAGGTGTCTTTGTCTCGCACTCGGGCGGCTCGAGCTCCGGCGACTCGCGCTCAGGCACGATCTGCTCCGGGTCGGAGGGCTCAGCGGGGGGCGTGGTCATCGGCTCAACCGTGCTTCGTCCGGCTGGCCACCGCCAGCAACTCTTCGGCGTGCGCGATGCCGAGATCCGAATCCGGTAGGCCCGCCAGCATCCGGGCCAGCTCCCGGGTCCGATCCGTGTGCTCCACCACCCGGACCCCGCTGGTGGTGACTGCGCCGCCGGAGTCCTTCGCCACCACCAGATGCTGGTCGGCGAAGGCTGCCACCTGCGGCAGATGGGTCACCACCAGCACCTGGTGCTGCCGGGCCAGCCGCGCCAACCGCCGGCCGATCTCTACCGCGGCGCGTCCTCCTACACCCGCGTCGACCTCGTCGAAGACCAACGTCTCCGGGCCACCCGCACCGGCGAAGACCACCTCGATGGCGAGCATTACCCGGGACAGCTCACCACCCGACGCGCCCTTCTGCAGCGGCAACGCCGGCGCCCCCGGGTGGGCCAACAACCGCAGCTCGACCTCGTCCACCCCGTCCGGCGCCGCGCCCAACTCCACGCCAGCCACGGACAGGTCGGACTCCGCCCGACCGGCCGGCCGCGGGCTCACCACCACCTCGATCCGGGCATGCGGCATCGCCAACCCGGCCAGCTCCTCACTGACCTGATCGGCGAACCGGCCGGCCGCCTCCTGCCGGGAGGCGGTCACCCGGCCCGCCAGGGTCCCCGCATCCGCCGCCAACCGCTCCGCCTCGGCGGCGAGCTCCGCGAGGGCGGCATCGTCCGGGTCCAGCTCGGCCAGCCGGGCCTGCGCCCGCTCCGCCCAGGCGATCACCCCGTCCGTGTCCTCGGCGTACTTCCGGGTCAAGGACCGCAGCGCCGCCCGCCGCTCGTAGATGGTGGTCAGCCGATCCGGATCCGCGTCGAGGGCGGCCAGGTAGCCGGAGAGCTCCGCAGCCACATCCCCCACCTGGGTCGCGGCCTCGGTGAGCCGGCCCGCCAGCTCCGCCAACCGGGCATCCACCCCGGCCTGCCCCTCGAGTAGCCGGGCCGCGTTGGCTAACAGCCCACTGGCGTCGGCCACGGAGGCGTCCTCACCGCCGCCGGCCACCGCCTGGTGTGCCGCCTCGGCCGCGGAACGGAGCCCTTCAGCATGCTCCAGCCGGCGGGCCTCATCACGGAGGGCATCCTCCTCACCCGGCTGCGGATCCACCCGGCTGATCTCGTCCAGCCCCAGCCGCAGCAGCTCCGCCTCCTGGTGGCGTTGGCTGGCGTTGTCGCGCCGCTGCGCCAGCTCGTCACTGGCCCGCCGCCAACTCGCATACGCTTCGCGGTAGCCGTCGAGCAGCTTCTCGTGCTCGGCACCGGCGAACCGGTCCAACGCCGCCCGCTGCTCGGCCGGGCGCAGCAGCCGGAGCTGATCCGACTGGCCGTGGACCGCCACCACCTCGCCGCCCACGTCCGCCAGCACTGAAACCGGCACAGTCCGGCCACCCACGTGGGCGCGGGAGCGACCCTCGGTGGTCACCGTCCGGCTCAACAGCAGACTGCCGTCGCTGTCCGACTCCGCCCCGGCGTCGGCCACCCGCCGGCCCACCACGTCGGCCGCCGACCCGGCTAGCCGCAGCCGGCCCTCCACGACCGCCCGACCGGGATCGGTCCGGACCCTCGCCGCGTCGGCCCGGCCACCGAACAACAGCCCCAGACCGGTCACCACCATGGTCTTGCCGGCACCGGTCTCCCCGGTCAGCACGTTCATGCCTCCGGTCAGTGACAGCGTGGTGTCCTCGATGACGCCGAGGCCGGTAATCCGAAGCTCCTCCAGCACAGCAGTTGACACTAATCTCTCGGCGGCTTAGCCGCCAGCGCGCTACGCCCGTTCACCGTCGCCGCCCACTCGTCACACCGTCGTCCCGGCGGCCGGACCGCTCCAGTCGTGATTGTGCCGCCAGCCCGCCACCGGCAGCGCGAACTTCGCGACCAGCCGATCAGTAAAGGGTTGGTACGGAGGTAGCCGGACCACCCGGACCGGCTGTGCGCCCCGGCCCACGGTCACCCGTGAACCCGGCGGCAGCGGAAAAGTGCGGCGTCCGTCACAACAGAGAACCGCACCCGCGGCGTACGGCTCCACAGTGATCATGATCGTCGAGGTCGGCGCGATCACCAACGGCCGGCTGAACAGCGTGTGCGCGCTCACTGGCACCAACAACATCGCCGCCAGCTCCGGCCAGACCACCGGCCCCCCGGCCGAGAACGCATACGCGGTGGAGCCGGTCGGAGTGGCGCACAACACACCGTCGCACCCGTACCGGGACAGTGGCCGGCCGTCCACATCGACCAACAACTCAAGCATGGCGCGCGAGTTCTTCTCCACGCTGACTTCGTTGAGCGCCCAGGAGTCCGCCAGCAACCGGCCATCGAGATCCGCCGTCACATCCAAGGTGAGCCGTTCCTCAACGGTGTACGCCCGATCCGCGACCACCGAGACCACCTTCTCCAGATCGGCCTCCTCGGCTTCGGCGAGAAACCCGACCTTGCCGAGGTTGATCCCGAGCAACGGCACCCCGGCCGGACGCGCCAGCTCCGCCGCCCGCAGCAAGGTTCCGTCACCCCCCAACGCGAGCACGATCTCGGCGCCCGAGACCGCGTCCGGACCGGAGACCGCGGTCAGCCCGGCCAACTCAAGCGGCGCCTCCTCCTCCGCGAGCACCCGCACCTCGAACCCGGCCTGCCGCAGATCGCCCGCTACCGTCCGGGCATGGGCGGTGCTGCGGACCCGGCCGGTGTGCGTCACCAACAACGCCGTCCGGGTCACTCGATCCGCCCCCCTGCCACCACCGCCGCCAACCGCTCCGCCGACAACTCGGGCGCACCCCGACGCAGCCACAGGAAGAACTCGCGGTTACCCGCCGGGCCCGGCAACGGGCTCCGGCATACCCCGGCCACGCCAAGCCCCTGCTCAACCGCCGCCTGCGCAACCGCCGTCACCGCCGCCGCGTGCAGCTGTGGGTCACGCACGACCCCACCGGGGCCGACCCGCCCCTTGCCCACCTCGAACTGAGGCTTCACCATCAGCACCAGATCTCCAGACGCCTCGGTGCAACCAGCCAGCGCCGGCAACACCAGCCGCAACGAGATGAACGACAGGTCCGCAACAACGAGACTCACCAAGCCATCGATAAGTTCCGGAGACAGACTACGCACATTCGTCCGCTCCTGGACCCGCACCCGCGGATCGTTGCGCAGCGACCACGCCAGCTGGCCATAGCCCACATCCACCGCCACCACCTGGGCGGCCCCCGCCGCCAGCAACACCTCGGTGAAGCCACCGGTGGAGGCGCCGGCGTCGAGAGCCCGCCGGCCCTGGACCACCAACCCCGCCGGGACGAACTCCGCCAACGCACCGGCGAGCTTGTGCCCACCGCGAGAGACATAGTCGCCGGCCGCCGAGTCTGCGGCCACCAGGACCGGGTCGGCCACGTCGACCATCGTGGCCGGCTTACTCGCCACCATGCCCCGGACCCGGACCCGGCCCGCCGCTACCAGCGCCGCCGCCTGCGCCCGCGAGGGCGCCAACCCACGGCGTACCAGTTCACTGTCGAGTCGGCTCCGACGTGCCATCGGGTCGCTCGGCTCAGCCTTCCTCGTCGATCGAGGCGAGCGTCTCCCGCAGGGTGCGGTGAGTGGCCTGAAACGCCGGTAGCTGATCGGCCGGGTCTGCCGCGCTCACCGACGCGAGCGTGCGCAGCGCCGCATCGATCGCGACCTGCCCGGTCACCGTAGTCTGCTCAGCGACCGAGTCGCCGACGGTCCCGACGAAGGCCGCCGCGGCGTACTCCTGGTCGGTCATGCCCCAGCCGCCCCCGCCGAGGGCGGCGTGGTATTCTTCGTGGCCTTCTTCGTGGCCTTCTTGGCGACCGCGGGCTTCTCCGGCGTCTGCTTGGTCGCCTTCTTAACCGCCTTCTTGGTGGTCTTCTTCGCCGGAGCGGCAGCGGTAGGCGTGGCCGCCGGGGTCTGGGCCGGCGGGGACTGGGCCGGCACCAACGGCTGCGGCGTCGTCTCCGCGAGCCGCCGCTCCAACTCCTGCACCCGGGCCGCCAACTGACCAACCTCTTCAGCTGTCGCCAACCCCAACTTGCCCATCGTCCGCTCCACCTCGAAGCGCACCAACTTGGTCAACTCTTCCCGGTTGGCCCGGCTGGTGGCGAGCAGGTCCTCGACCATCGACTGTGCCTGCGACGCAGTCGAACCGCCCTTATCCAGCAGATCCCGCGCGACCTTCTCGGCCTTTCGCCGGGACGCCTCAGTCAGCCCCAACGCCAGCTCGAGGTACGCCCGCCACGCATCTTGCATTCTCGCCACCCCCTGCAGTCACGGCCAGCTCGGCCACGGGTCCAAGTTACCCGGTTGTCGGATACTTCTCGTACGGTACGGTGCATGGCGTGGCGACCCTAGCGGAGTGCCGGGCAGCGCTGACCCGGTTGACGGCCGACCTGACTGAGAACGCCGCCAAGGTCCGGGCCAAGGTCAATGTAGATCGCACCGTGGTCTGCCGCATCACCGACCTGGACACCGCCTTCCGCGGGCGGCTGATCGACGGCGAACTTCGCGACGTGGTCGAAGGCGATGACCCGGCTGCCCAGGTCAGCATCTCGGCCGCCAGCGACGACCTGATCGCCCTCGTCGACGGCGAACTCGACTGGTTGCACGCCCTGGCAACCCGCCGACTCCGGATCCGCGCCAAGCCACTCGACCTGCTCAAGCTGCGCAACCTCCGCTAGTCCCGAGCCAACTGCACGCCCGGACGGGTCAACGCTCCCAGATCGTCGCCGAGGTAATGGGGACGCTGCTCCGCCGGTGCCGCCAGCGCGTCCGCGCGACTGGCGATCCCGGTCAACACCAACAGACTGTCCATTCCAGCCCGGTATGCACCCGCGATGTCGGTATCCAACCGGTCACCCACCACCAACGGCGCCGAGGCCGATCGCTGCCGGGCGGCAGCGGCGAACAACGCCGGTTGCGGCTTCCCGACCACCATGTCCGGTTCCCGCTCCAGCGCGGTACGCAATGCGGCGACCAGCGAACCATTGCCAGGCAACGGCCCCCGCGGGCTCGGTAGCGTCGCGTCGGAGTTGGTGACCACCCACCTCGCCCCGGCCCGGATGGCGACGCTGGCCTCCGCCAGCCGCTCCCACCCGACGCTCGGGTCGTAGCCCTGGATCACCGCCGCCGGCTGGTCTTCCGCGCTCGACACGGGACGAAGACCGACCCGCCGCACCTCGCTCGCTAGCGCATCCGATCCCAGCACCAAGACTGCGGCGCCGGCCGGCACGGAATCGGCCAGGGCATCGGCCGCCACCATCGCTGAGGTGATCACCTCGGACGGTTCGGCCGGGACGCCG
Source organism: Natronosporangium hydrolyticum (assembly GCF_016925615.1). NCBI lineage: Bacteria > Bacillati > Actinomycetota > Actinomycetes > Micromonosporales > Micromonosporaceae > Natronosporangium > Natronosporangium hydrolyticum. The sequence continues at coordinate 2,886,675 of NZ_CP070499.1, read as the reverse complement.
ACCTTAGTCAGCAACTCCGCCACCGCCGACGCGCTTCGGGAGGCGTTGTTTGTGGCGAAGACCACTGGTGTCCCCTCCTGGCGCACGGTGGCGACCGCGGCGGCAGCAGCCGGGAGCGCCTGCTCCCCGACGATCACCACCCCATCAAGATCCAGAATCACCAGATCGTACGCGTCCAACAGCCGTTGCGGAGCCGATTGCGCCGGCGCGGCTGGGGGCTGCGGCGGCGCTACCGGCTCGGTAAAGACCGGGTTGGCCGACGCCGGGCGGAACACCGCCGGCGGCGGCGAGGGCTCTGGCGACAAAGGCTCGGAGATCAGCCTCGCCGGGTCAGCCGCAACCTCGCCAGCTACGGGCTCGTCGGCTGCGACCTTGTCGGCCGCGACCTTGTCGGCTGCGACCGCGTCGTCCGGCACCGCCGACTCGCCCGAGACCGCCGGATCCGCCGACAGTTCCGCGGTGATGGGCGGAGCCGCGGCCTCCTCGGCGGCGTCGACCTCGGGAACGTCGGCCACGAGACCCGCGACGTCCGAATCCTCGGCGCCATCCGCAAGGTCGCCGGCCGCATCGGATTCGCCGGTGGCAGCTGCATCGCCGACCGCGTCGCCCTCGTCGCTGGCAGCCTCGTCGCTGGCAGCCTCGTCGCTGGCAGCCTCGTCAAGGATGACGCCGTCCAGCTCCAGCATGCGTTCGGCCGCGTCGGTCTCGGCCTCGTCGTCGACCTCAGCCGCCCGGGCGAACCAGTCTCTGGCCTCGTCCGACCGGCCGACCGCCAACAGCGCGTCGGCGTAGGCGTAGCGGAGCCGAGCTTGCCCGGGGCCGGCTACGGCGGCCGTCAGCTCCGGCACCTCGAGCATCCGCAGGGACGCCTCCTGCTGTCCCAGGTCGGCGCGCGCACCCGCGGCGACGATCAGCAGTTCGATCGCGGCGGCGGGGTCGAGCTCGGCACGTTGCCCGTCCCGGTAAAGGTCGATGGCCCGCTCCGGCCGACCGAGGGCGCGCTCACAGTCGGCGAGCACCGCCAGGTGCGTCTGCCTCCCCGACATCCGGTGATACGTGCGGAGATCCGCCAGTGCGTGCTGCCACTCTCCGGCCTGGTACGCGGTCAACCCGACCGCTTCGCGCACCGCCGCGATCCGCGGGGCTACCCGCCGGGCCGCCATAGCATGGCCGAACGCCTGCTCAGGCGCCTCATCCACCAGTTCACCGGCCGCGACCAGGTGCCTAGCCACCCGATCGGCCACCGGCCCCGGCAAGGAACGGAGCTCCGCCCGGACCTCTCGGTCCAGGTCGCTCGCATGGATCTCGTCAGGCAAGGCCGGCGCGGTCACAGCCGGCAACGCACTCGGCTCCTGCCGGCCAGAATCGGCCCGACGCTCCGCAACGGGCCGGTTCGAGCTCTGCTCCCGCCGATCGTCCCGGCGGTCACGCTGATCACGCCCGTACTTCTCGGTACTCGAGTGGTCCCGTCGATCACCGCGGTACCCGCCGGCACCACGATCATCCCGCCGGGGCCCCCGGTCCCGGCCTTCGCTCCGGCGGTCACCCCGCGCCGGCTGGTCCCGGCGGTAGGGACGGTCGCCCTGTCGCGGAGCCGAGTCACCGGCCCGGTACGGGCGCTGACCACCGCGCTGCGGGGACGAACCGCGGTCCTGCGTTCCGCGGTCTCTGCCGGGCCAGCGTTCGTCCTGCCGACCCCGGTCGCCACGGTCGCGACTGCTGCGGTCACGGCTACTTTGGTCGCGGTTGCTTTGGTAGCGGTTGCCACGATCACCGCGGTCCCGATCGCTCCGCCCTCGATCGCCCCGGTCACGATCGCCCCGGTCACGATCAGGTCGACCGCGGTCCCAACTCGTGCGGTCACGATTGCTGCGATCATGATTGCTGCGATCATGATCACCGCGGTCGCGACTGCTGCGGTCACGGTCGGGCCGACCGCCGTCGCGACCGGGGCGGTCCCGCTCGAATGAGCCGCGCTCCGTCGACCCACGATCCGACCGGCTTCGGTCGGATGGGCCACGCCCGGACCAGCCCCGGTTGGTCCGATCCCGGTCGTCGTCGCGGCGAGGAGCGTCGCCCCGGCGTTCCTTTGGGCCGCCACCTCGCTGGTCGGAGCGCGGATGCCGGTCCTGGGGCGACCCGGACCGGTCGGACTGGCGCCTGGGGCGGTCCTGGCTGCCCCGGCCATCCGATGCGCGACCGTCGTCGTAGCGCCGCCGTCCCCGGTCGTCGTGAGCGTCGCGGCGCTCGCCACCCCGCTGGCCACCACGCTCGTAGCCGTCGCTGCGGCCGCGCCGATCGCCGCGGTAGCCGCCGCGACTGTCATCGCGCGGGGCCTGGTCGCGCCGGTCACGCCGGTCCGGTTCTGGTTGATTCACCACTACATCCTGTCAGCACGAAGAAGCCCAGCCTGGTGCCGGGTCGCCGCAGACTGCCGGACCGGCCACCCAGGGCCTGGGACACAAGAAGTGGGGGAGGTACCCGGAAACCGGGTACCTCCCCCACCAACGTTAAGTCCGGCGGCGTCCTACTCTCCCACACCGTCGCCAGTGCAGTACCATCGGCGCTGGCAGGCTTAGCTACCGGGTTCGGAATGTAACCGGGCGTTTCCCTGCCGCTATGACCGCCGTAACACCTATCCACACCAAAACCGGTGTGCTCAGAATCGTATAGTGGATGCAAACATCAACAAGCGAAAAGTATATGGTCAAGCCCTCGGCCTATTAGTACCAGTCCGTTCAACACATTACTGCGCTTACGCGTCTGGCCTATCAACCCGATAATCTGTCGGGGGCCTTACCCCATCACGTGGGTGGGAGACCTCGTCTAGAAGCAGGCTTCCCGCTTAGATGCTTTCAGCGGTTATCCCTCCCGAACGTAGCCAACCAGCCATGCCCCTGGCAGGACAACTGGCACACCAGAGGTTCGTCCGTCCCGGTCCTCTCGTACTAGGGACAGCCCTTCGCAAGTCTCCAACGCGCGCGGCGGATAGGGACCGAACTGTCTCACGACGTTCTAAACCCAGCTCGCGTGCCGCTTTAATGGGCGAACAGCCCAACCCTTGGGACCTGCTACGGCCCCAGGATGCGACGAGCCGACATCGAGGTGCCAAACCATCCCGTCGATATGGACTCTTGGGGAAGATCAGCCTGTTATCCCCGGGGTACCTTTTATCCGTTGAGCGACACCGCTTCCATACGCCGGTGCCGGGTCACTAGTCCCAGCTTTCGCTCCTGCTCGACCCGTCAGTCTCACAGTCAAGCTCCCTTATGCACTTACACTCAACACCTGGTTGCCGACCAGGCTGAGGGAACCTTTGGGCGCCTCCGTTACATTTTGGGAGGCAACCGCCCCAGTTAAACTACCCACCAGACACTGTCCCTGAACCCGATCCAGGGCCCGAAGTTAGATGCCCAGAGAAGCCAGAGTGGTATTTCAACAATGCCTCCACCTCAACTAGCGTCAAAGCTTCACAGGCTCCCACCTATCCTACACAAACCACTCCAAGCACCAATGTCAAGCTGCAGTAAAGGTCCCGGGGTCTTTCCGTCCTGCCGCGCGTAACGAGCATCTTTACTCGTAATGCAATTTCGCCGGGCCTGTGGTTGAGACAGTGGGGAAGTCGTTACGCCATTCGTGCAGGTCGGAACTTACCCGACAAGGAATTTCGCTACCTTAGGATGGTTATAGTTACCACCGCCGTTTACTGGCGCTTCAGTTCACCGCTTCACCCCGAAAGGCTAACAGCTCCCCTTAACGTTCCAGCACCGGGCAGGCGTCAGTCCATATACCGCGTCTTACGACTTCGCATGGACCTGTGTTTTTAGTAAACAGTCGCTTCCCCCTGGTCTCTGCGGCCACCCCCAGCTCAAACCGCCAGGGTCATCACCAGAAGTGGCCCCCCTTCTCCCGAAGTTACGGGGGCAATTTGCCGAGTTCCTTAACCACAGTTAACCCGCTCGCCTCGGTATTCTCTACCTGACCACCTGTGTCGGTTTAGGGTACGGGCCGCGGCAGACTCGCTAGAGGCTTTTCTCGGCAGCATAGGATCACTGACTTCACCTGAATCGGCTCCGCATCACGCCTCACCCACATGCACCACGGATTTACCTATGGTGCGGGCCACACGCTTGCCCCGGCACAACCACCGGCCGGGCTCAGCTACCTTCCTGCGTCACCCCATCACTCGACTACTACCATCCAGGTTCCCACGCAAACCAACCATCACCACCCGAAGGCAGCAACAGAAGACTCGGATGGTTAGCACAAACGGATTCATCGTTGGACGCCTACACGCGGGTACGGGAATATCAACCCGTTGTCCATCGACTACGCCTCTCGGCCTCGCCTTAGGTCCCGACTCACCCAGGGCAGACGAGCTTGACCCTGGAACCCTTGGTCATCCGGCGGCAGGGATTCTCACCCTGCATTCGCTACTCATGCCTGCATTCTCACTCCCGCCGCCTCCACGACTCCCTCACAGGGCCGCTTCTCCGGCGACGCGACGCTCCCCTACCCATCCACACACCTGCACCCACCACACAACATGGCAGGCGAAGCACACGTGCAGATGCCACAGCTTCGGCGGTGTACTTAGCCCCGCTACATTATCGGCGCAGAACCACTTGACCAGTGAGCTATTACGCACTCTTTCAAGGATGGCTGCTTCTAAGCCAACCTCCTGGTTGTCTCCGCGACTCCACATCCTTTTCCACTCAGCACACACTTAGGGGCCTTAGCTGGCGATCTGGGCTGTTTCCCTCTCGACTATGAAGCTTATCCCCCACAGTCTCACTGCCGCGCTTCACTTACCGGCATTCGGAGTTTAGCTGACTTCGGTAACCCGGTAAGGCCCCTAGGCCATCCAGTGCTCTACCTCCGGCAAGAAACACACGACGCTGCACCTAAATGCATTTCGGGGAGAACCAGCTATCACGAAGTTTGATTGGCCTTTCACCCCTAACCACAGGTCATCCCCCAGCTTTTCAACGCTGGTGGGTTCGGCCCTCCACACCGTCTTACCGGCGCTTCAGCCTGCCCATGGCTAGATCACTCCGCTTCGGGTCCAGAACACGCGACTCAACGCCCTATTCAGACTCGCTTTCGCTACGGCTACCCCACCCGGGTTAACCTCGCCACGCACCACTGACTCGCAGGCTCATTCTTCAAAAGGCACGCCATCACCACACCACCACACAAGGCAGCAACACAGCTCTGACGGATTGTAGGCAGACGGTTTCAGGTACTATTTCACTCCCCTCCCGGGGTACTTTTCACCTTTCCCTCACGGTACTCGTGCACTATCGGTCACCAGGAAGTATTCAGCCTTACCAGATGGTCCTGGCAGATTCACGGCAGGTTCTCGGAGCCCACCGCTACTCGGGAACACGCACAAGGCATCCTGACAGCTTTCACCTACCGGACTATCACCGTCTACGGTCCTGCTTCCCAACAGATTCGGCTAACCATCAGAACAAACCCCGCCCAGGTGTCAGCCCAGACGACGCACACGCCCCACAACCCCGACCACGCAACCCCTGACAGGTATCACACGCAACCGGTTTAGGCATCCTCCGCTTTCGCTCGCCACTACTCACGGAATCACTATTGTTTTCTCTTCCTACGGGTACTAAGATGTTTCACTTCCCCGCGTACCCTCCTACACCCTATGAATTCAGATGCAGGTGACACCACACAACTGGTGCCGGGTTACCCCATTCGGACACCCTGGGATCACAGCTCGGTTGACAACTCCCCCAGGCCTATCGCGGCCTCCCACGTCCTTCATCGGCTCCTGGTGCCAAGGCATCCACCGTCAGCCCTTAGACACTTGACCACAAAAACACTTAAAAGATGCTCGCATCCACTATACAAATCTCAACACACCAGCCACACACCACCAACAACCCCACCAACCGGCAGAACCATCAGCAGCGCCAGCCAAGAAAACAAACCCCACACAACCGTGAGCTTGTTCCCTCACAACCCGACAGGATGCCCCAGCAGACCGCACCACACACTCGCACCACCACAACAGCAGCGCACAGAGTGTCTCCCTAGAAAGGAGGTGATCCAGCCGCACCTTCCGGTACGGCTACCTTGTTACGACTTCGTCCCAATCGCCAGCCCCACCTTCGACGGCTCCCCCCCACAAGGGGTTAGGCCACCGGCTTCGGGTGTTGCCGACTTTCATGACGTGACGGGCGGTGTGTACAAGGCCCGGGAACGTATTCACCGCAGCGTTGCTGATCTGCGATTACTAGCGACTCCGACTTCACGGGGTCGAGTTGCAGACCCCGATCCGAACTGAGACCGGCTTTAAGAGATTCGCTCCACCTCACGGTATCGCAGCCCTCTGTACCGGCCATTGTAGCATGCGTGAAGCCCTGGACATAAGGGGCATGATGACTTGACGTCGTCCCCACCTTCCTCCGAGTTGACCCCGGCAGTCTCCCATGAGTCCCCACCATTACGTGCTGGCAACATAGGACAAGGGTTGCGCTCGTTGCGGGACTTAACCCAACATCTCACGACACGAGCTGACGACAGCCATGCACCACCTGCACCGGACGCCCGAAGGCACCCCCCATCTCTGGAGGATTTCCCGGCATGTCAAACCCAGGTAAGGTTCTTCGCGTTGCATCGAATTAATCCGCATGCTCCGCCGCTTGTGCGGGCCCCCGTCAATTCCTTTGAGTTTTAGCCTTGCGGCCGTACTCCCCAGGCGGGGCGCTTAATGCGTTAGCTACGGCACAGAAACCCGGGAAGGGTCCCCACACCTAGCGCCCAACGTTTACAGCATGGACTACCAGGGTATCTAATCCTGTTCGCTCCCCATGCTTTCGCTCCTCAGCGTCAGTATCGGCCCAGAGACCCGCCTTCGCCACCGGTGTTCCTCCTGATATCTGCGCATTTCACCGCTACACCAGGAATTCCAGTCTCCCCTACCGAACTCAAGCCTGCCCGTATCGACCGCCAACCCACAGTTGAGCTGCAGAATTTCACGATCGACGCAACAAGCCGCCTACGAGCTCTTTACGCCCAATAAATCCGGACAACGCTTGCGCCCTACGTCTTACCGCGGCTGCTGGCACGTAGTTGGCCGGCGCTTCTTCTGCTCCTACCGTCACCCCGAAAGGCTTCGTCAGAGCCGAAAGAGGTTTACAACCCGAAGGCCGTCATCCCCCACGCGGCGTCGCTGCGTCAGGCTTTCGCCCATTGCGCAATATTCCCCACTGCTGCCTCCCGTAGGAGTCTGGGCCGTGTCTCAGTCCCAGTGTGGCCGGTCGCCCTCTCAGGCCGGCTACCCGTCACCGCCTTGGTAGGCCATCACCCCACCAACAAGCTGATAGGCCGCGAGCCCATCCCCTACCGGCCGAAGCCTTTCCACCTCCCACCATGCAGCGGAAGGTCATATCCGGTATTAGCCCCCGTTTCCGAGGGTTATCCCAAAGTAGAGGGCAGGTCACTCACGTGTTACTCACCCGTTCGCCGCTCGAGCACCCCCGAAAGGGCCTTTCCGCACGACTTGCATGTGTTAAGCACGCCGCCAGCGTTCGTCCTGAGCCAGGATCAAACTCTCCAACAAAAAATCCTGGCAGAAATCACACACCATGATCCCCACCAGACAAATACAGTCCGGCGCGGACCACCAAAAGCATCCTGTCGAGATATCAAGAAACAAACACACACCACTTTTCAAACCCGATTTCCGGGCCCGATCTGTAGGCGGCTCGGTCTACGTTACCTGATCAGTTTCGCGCCGTCAAACTCCGGGGGGACCGGAGCGGGCGCACCGCTCAGCGAGACCTGTTCTAGTCTAGCACGCCCCTTGCGGGGCGCCCCGTGACCGGAACGGTTATTAGCTTAGCAACCCCTCCACACCGGCGACCACCCGCCTCCCCCTCCGCAACACGAGGAACCGCCCGTGCCGGAGCTCGCTGGTCGAAACCGGGGCGTCGGCGTCACTGATGCGCTGGTTGTTGAGGTACGCGCCGCCCTCGGCGACGGTGCGGCGCGCCTGGTTCCGGCTCCCTGCAAGGCCGGTAGCGACCAGCAACTCTGCCGCGCTGGGTAGCAGCCCGTCCGACCCCGCCGGCACCTGCACCAGGCCCGCCTCCACCAGCGCCGCCCGCAACGTGTCGACCGCTAGCTCATCGAGCTCACCTCGACCGAACAACGCCTGGCTGGCCGCGACCACCTGCCGGGTTTCACGCTCCCCGTGGACTAGCCGGGTCACCTCCTCGGCCAAGCGACGCTGCGCCGCGCGGGCCGCCGGCCGCTGCGCGGTCTCCTTCTCCAGCTCCTCGATCTCCGCCCGCTCCAGGAAGGTGTAGATCCGTAGCAGGCTGCCGACCTGAGCATCCTCAACGTTGATGAAGTACTGATAGAACGCGTACGGGCTGGTCAGCTCGGGGTCCAGCCACAACCCGCCGCCGCCACTGGACTTGCCCAGCTTGCGCCCTTGGGCGTCGGTGACCAGCGGGGTCGCGAGCAGGTGCACCGAGTCACCGGTGACCCGCCGGATCAGGTCCGAGCCGGCGGTGAGATTGCCCCATTGGTCACTACCGCCGGCCTGCAACCGGCACTCGTACCGCTTGAGCAGCTCCAGAAAGTCCATGCCCTGCAGGATCTGGTACGAGAACTCGGTGTAGCTGATCCCGTCCTCGGAACGCAGCCGGGCACTCACCGCGTCCTTGGCGATCATTTTGTTTACTCGGAAGTGCTTGCCGATCTCCCGCAGGAACTCGATCGCGGTGAGCCCCGCCGTCCAGTCCAGGTTGTTCACCATCCGGGCAGCGTACGAACCGGAGAAGTCGAGGAACGGGGCGATCTGCGCGCGGATCCGCTCCACCCACTCACCGACCTGCTCGGTGGAGTTGAGGATGCGCTCGGCGCTCTTGCCGCTCGGGTCCCCGATCAGCCCGGTGGCCCCGCCGACCAGCGCCAGCGGCCGGTGGCCCGCCAGCTGCAGCCGCCGCAGGGTCAGGATCAACACCAGGTTGCCCACGTGCAGGCTGGGGGCGGTCGGATCGAAGCCACCGTAGTAGGTCACGGGGCCACGGGACAGCTCCGCCCGGAGCGCGTCGAGGTCACTGGCGAGCGCGACCAGGCCGCGCCATTGCAGGTCGTCGAGTACGTGGGTCACGGCACGATTGTCTCCTACCACCCGACTCCCGGCATCACCGCGTCACGCCCGTCACTGGAGCCCGGCCAGCCTGCCCGACCACATCACGACCGCCACGGTGACGGTGGGCAGACGGATCACGTACAGGCTGCCGTCGTCGGATCGTGACTCCCACTCGATTGCGGTGCGCCGATCGGGCGCCGCCCAGGAGGTGATCACCAGCTCGTGCGGTCGCTCGCGATAACCGGTGAAGGCCAGGCCCATCGCGTCGTCGAACCAGACCGCGTCGCTGGTGCTCATCAGATCGCAGGCATCCACCACCGACGTGGGCTGCGCCGGGTCGAGTGGGTGCCGGGTGAACTCACACTCCCCCCACCCGTCCAGGGTCACCAGCGCGGTCGAGTCGAACGACCCCAGCCTGGGCGGCAACCCACCGTCGTCGCCGAGCAGGACCTCACCGGTCCCCACGTCGACCAGCAGCTGACCACGAACATCGCCGCTGGCGCGCCAGGACAGGCGTACAGCCGAGGCGTCGTGGCCCGGCCACAGCCCGGCGCTGCCGGAAACGCTGCCCGAAACGCCGCTGCGGTGCCCTTCGAAGGTCCGGGACAGCCGCCATCGAGGGGTTCCGGTCTGGTCATCGAGCGCCAGCATCACCACCTCGGCCGCGACCGTCGATGACTCGGAATCCGACTCGGGCAGTTCGCAGATCATGCCCACGAGCACCGTCTCCGCCAACGCGAACGCCACCCACGATTCGTTGGTGGAGAGTCTGCACTCCGGCGGCAACTGCCATTGCCAGCGACGGTGGCCGTCCGCCAGGTCGACCCCGGCGAGCCATTCTCCGCGCTGGTCGGCGGTCAGCAGCACCCGGTCGGTCAGGCGCCGGTCGAGCCACTGATCGCTCCGCCCCAGCGCACCGAAGCCCAGGTCCTCGGCCGGAGCCGAGAACCCGACCTCACCCGTATCTCCGGACAAGCTCACGATCTGCTGCCGCTCCTGCTGGTCACTGGAGCGCAGCAGCACCGTCACCCACTCGCCGCTCGGGCTCCCGCCGAGCGCCACCGCCCGCGCGCCGACCCGGCGGTGATGCCATCGCGGCTCCCCGGACTGGCCGTCGAGCGCCACCACACCGTCTTCGAGCCGCACCGCCATCCCAGGACCGGCCGCCACGACATCCTCCGGCCGGCCTATCCGGCCGCCGGGCACATCGGTCTCCCACCGCACCGCCTCGGGCGCCGCAGGCGGCTCGGGCCACCCGACCGGCGCTGCGATGGCGCTGTCCACGGGCGCCTCTTCTACCATCGTGGCGACCCCGTGCGCCGCGCTGAAGAGCGCACCAGCCAATATGGCGGCAGCCACCGGCCGAATCGACGGCCCCGGCCGCGCGCCCGGCCGCACCGGCAGGCCCTCCGAGCTCGGTACCAGCGCGACCAGGACGCCGCCGAGCGCCACCAGGGCCAGCCCGAATGCCAGAAGAGGCAGCCCACGCCCAGGCAGGCCGGCAGCGACCTCACTCGACACCTGCCAGCCGACGTAGCCACTGACCGGTGCGGCGATCGCCGCCACCGCGATCGCCCACCGCCGCCGGCTTCGGCCTGCGCCGCGGTCGCTGTCCTGGTCCTGGTCCTGGTCCTGGTCCTGGCCCTTCGAGGAATCCAGAACCGCCGAGCCGAGCATCAAGGCCAGCAGGGTCAACACCCCGAGGCCGACCCCCAGGGGCACCGAGAGGTTGCCGGCTGCCGCAGCGGAACCACCGCACCCCAGCCCCGTGACGATGCACGCGCCGCCGCTCCAACCCAGCCAGGGACCAGAAGCGGACCTTCCGCCCGTTGCCACATCCGCCTCCCAGCAGGGTATGAGTCACCCGGAAGGGTAGCGGCCCTGGGCAACCCTCTCACCCGCGAGCACCCTCGCCCAGGCGGAGCGCCCGGGCCAGTTGCGAGAGCTCCGGGAGGATGCCCGGTTCGGGGCAGGTGTGGCGGACCGCGGCACCGGGTACGACCGGGCCATGGCTGACCGAGATTTCACCATGTCGCTGCCGGCCGACCTGGTCACCCGGATGCAGGCCGGCGAGGTAGAACAGGTCACCGACTACCTGGTGGACGTGGTCCGGCACCAGGTCCGGCGAGAGGCGATCCTGGACTACCTCGCGACCTGCCAAGCCGCCGGCCATCCCGAGGTGACCGACGCAGATCTGCGGGAGTTCCGCAAGCTCGTGGGTGAGGAGGCGGCGTGAGATACTACTGGATCTTCGATACGCCAGCGCTGGTAGGACACGCCAACGGCACCTCGAACCGGGTACGCGCCGGGCTGCTGGTCCTGCTCGACGAACCCGACTTCCAGCTCACGGTGCCGGCGCTCTGCCTGGCCGAGGCCTACCAGCAGACCCCCGCCGAGACCCATCATCTGCTCGACTGGCTCGCCACCAGCCCCGGGGTGGTGCTTGAGCCGGTGGGCGACGACCCGCGGGAGATGGCAGCGCTGGGCGAGTTGATCGCCGAGACCGGACGACCCGGCGCCGCCCACGCCGCCCACCTCGCGCTGGCCGGAGACGGGCCCTGCATCGTCTTCACCGACGAGCAGCTGCCGGCCGGCGTGCTCGCCCGCCCCGCGTAAGCGGTCACCGCCGCCGGGGGGCGTGGCGCCGGTACCCACTGACCGTCGGTTCGTCGGCCAACCAGAACCGCCATGCTCGCTCATGCCCATTGGCCACACCGACTCGCGGGCCACGACAGACGGTCACCGCCTCGGTCGGGTGCTCGGGTAGCCGCAGCCGCACCGGACCGGGACCCCACAGCGGGGTCCCGTTGTGGGCACCGTCAATGGCCAGGGCGACCGTAAGCCTGGCCGGTCCGCGGGCCAGCTCCCGGTCGGTGCGGGCCGTCGGCCGGCGAGCGCGGGCGAGCAGGTGGCCCTCCCGGACCTCGCCGGCGCGCAGCAACACCGCAGCCGCCTCCCCGACCGGGCCGACCACCACGTTGGCGCACCAGTGCATTCCGTAGGTGAAGTAGACGTACAACCCGCCGGCGGCGCCGAACATTACCTCGTTGCGGCGGGTCGGCCCACCGTGGGCGTGGGACGCCGGGTCTTCGCCGACCCCGCCGTAGGCCTCGACCTCAGTGATTCGCAGTCGAACCCCGTGGGCGGTGAGATCGGCGCCGAGCAGCCCTGGCGCCGCCTGGGCTACCGGGCCGGCCAGCAGTTCAGCCAGCCGGTCCGGTGGCCCGCCGGTCAGCTCGGCGTCGCCGGCTGCGCCGTCCACTCCTGCCACCTCGCCAGCTCCGCCTGCACCGCAGCGAGCTGGTCGGCCACCGGCTTGGGGCCGGTGGAGCCCGGTGTGGTGCGGGCCGCGAGCGCGGAGTCGACCGAGAGGACCTCGCGGACCTCCGCGGTAAGTCGTTCATCGATCGCGGCCAGCTCGGCGTCGGTGACCTCGTGGAGCTCTCGCTCCTGGCCGGCGCACCAGGCCACTAGCCGGCCGGTGGTCTCGTGCGCCTCCCGGAACGGCACGCCGCGGCGGACCAACCAGTCGGCCACTTCGGTGGCGAGGCTGTAGCCGATCGGCGCGGCGGCGGCCAGCCGGTCGGCCCGGACCGTCATGGTCGCGACCATGCCGGTCAACGCAGGCAGCACCAGGGCGAGGGTGTCCACCGCGTCAAAGGCTGGCTCTTTGTCTTCCTGCAGGTCGCGGTCGTAGGCGAGCGGCAGCCCTTTGAGCATGGTCAGCACCGCCACCAGGCCGCCGACCAACCGGCCGGCTTTGCCGCGGGCCAGCTCGGCGACGTCGGCGTTCTTTTTCTGCGGCATGATCGATGATCCGGTGGCGTACCGGTCGTCGAGCTCGACCCAGCCGAACTCCTGGGAGGTCCAGAGCACCACCTCTTCGCCGAGCCGGGACAGGTGCACCCCGACCAGCGCGGTGACGAAGAGGAGCTCCGCGACGAAGTCCCGGTCAGCGACCGCGTCGATCGAGTTCGCACAAGCCTGCGTGAAGCCGAGTTCGGCGGCGACCGTCTCCGGGTCGAGCGGAAGCGACGAACCGGCCAGCGCGCCCGCGCCGAGCGGGCTGATCGCCGCTCGGGCGTCCCAGTCACGCAACCGGTCCAGGTCCCGCAGCAGCGGCTGGACGTGGGCCAGCAGCTGATGGGCGAAGCTGATCGGTTGGGCGTGCTGCAGATGGGTCATCCCCGGCGCCGGGGTGTGGAGATGCTGGTGCGCCTGCTCGGTCAGCGCGGCGGCCAGGTCGGCCAGCTGGCCGCCGAGCCCGCGGGCCGCCTCCCGCAGATAGAGCCGCAGGTCGGTGGCGATCTGGTCGTTGCGGGACCGGCCCGCGCGCAGCTTGCCGCCGAGCGGGCCGAGCCGCTCCAGCAGCCCGCGTTCGAGGGCGGTGTGGACATCCTCATCGGCCACGGTGGGGCGGAACCGCCCGGCGGCGCACTCCTCGCCCAAAGCAGCCAGCGCGTCCAGCACCTGCGCCAGCTCTGCCTCACTGAGCAGGCCGGCTCTCGCCAGCACCCGGGCGTGCGCCCGGGAGCCGGCGAGGTCGTGGCGGGCCAGCCGCCAGTCGAAGCCCACGCTGACCGACAGCTGCGCCACCGCCTCCGCCGGGCCGCCGGCGAACCGGCCACCCCACAGGCGTACGTCGTCGGTGCTCACCTCGTTCATTCTGCCGGCCCCGGGAGGGTCCGGGCGTCGCGGGCGGCGGCGAGCTTGCTCGGCAGCCCCCAGAGGGTGACGAAGCCCTTGGCCAACGACTGGTCGAAGGCGTCGCCGGTGTCGTAGGTGGCCAGGCTGAAGTCGTAGAGCGAGGCGTCGGAGCGCCGGCCGGTCACCACCGCCCGGCCGCCATGCAGGGTCAGCCGGATCTCACCGCTGACCGGCTGCTGACTCTCGTCGACGAAGGCGTCGAGCGAGCGCTTGAGCGGCGAGAACCACAGCCCGTCGTAGACCAGCTCCCCCCAGCGCTGGTCGACCGACTTCTTGAACCGGGCCAGGTCCCGTTCGACGGTGACGTTCTCCAGCTCCTGGTGGGCGGTGATCAGGGCGATCGCGCCCGGCGCCTCGTACACCTCGCGGCTCTTGATCCCGACCAGCCGGTCTTCGACCATGTCCAGCCGACCGACTCCGGCCGCTCCGGCGCGGCGGTTCAGGATCGTGATCGCCTCGTACGGGGTGACCGTCTCGCCGTCGATCGCGACCGGGTTTCCCCGGTCGAAGGTGATGACGACCTCGTCCGGGTCGTGGGCGGCCGCCGGGTCGCTGGTGTAGCTGTAGAGATCCTCGATCGGCGGGTTCCAGATGTCCTCCAGGAAGCCGGTCTCGACCGCCCGTCCCCAGAGGTTCTGATCGATCGAGTACGGCGATTTCGGCGTCACGTCGATCGGGAGATCCCGCTGCTGGCAGTAGGCGATCGCCTCGTCGCGGGTCCACGCGTAGTCCCGTGCCGGCGCGATGACCTGCAGGTCGGGGGCGAGGGCGCCGATGCCGACCTCGAACCGGACCTGGTCGTTGCCCTTGCCGGTGCAGCCGTGCGCGACGATGGTGCCGTTGTGCCGGCGGGCCGCCGCCACCAGGTGCGCCACGATCAACGGCCGGCTCAACGCCGACACGAGCGGGTACCGATCCTGGTAGAGGGCGTTGGCGCGCAGCGCCGGCAGGCAGTAGTCGGCGGCGTACTCTGCCCGCGCGTCGATCACCTCGGACTCCACCGCGCCGCAGCCCAGTGCCCGCTTGCGGATCACTTCGAGGTCCTCGCCGCCCTGGCCGACATCGATCGCGACGGCCACCACCTCGGCGCCGGTCTGTTCGGCGAGGTACGGGATCGCGACGGAGGTGTCGAGCCCTCCTGAGTACGCGAGGATCACCCGGTCAGTCATGGCGTTTCGGTCCTTTCTAGGTTGTCTAGGTCTGATGGTGATACTGGTTCGGCACCGGCCCAGCTGGAGAGCGTCTCGGCCAGACCGGCTCCGGTGACCGGTTCCCGCGCGACCACCAGTACGGTGTCGTCGCCAGCGATGGTGCCGACCACCTCGGAAAGCCCCGAGCGGTCGAGCGCACTCGCGAGAAACTGGGCGGCGCCCGGCGGCGTACGTAGCACCGCCAGGTTCCCGCTGGCGTCGACGCCGGTTAGCAGCTCCCGCAGCAACCGCACCAGCCGGGGCGGGCCGCTGGCGGACCCCGGCTCGGTGGCCGGGGGAACGCTCGGCCGCAGCAGTGGTTCGCCGTCCTCGGGGACTACGTAGACCGCGCCACCGTCGGTGCCGCGAACCTTCACCGCCCCCAGCTCGTCGAGGTCCCGGGAGAGCGTGGCCTGGGTGACCGGCATCCCGTCGGCGGCCAGTAGCGCGGCGAGCTCGCCCTGCGAGTGCACTGCTTTGTCCCGGATCAGCGCGACCACCCGGGCCTGTCGGGCGATCTTGGTGCTGGGCGCGGTCATCGGTACGCTCCGCCCCGCTGCGCCAGCAGCCAACTCAACAGCGCCTTCTGGGCGTGCAGCCGGTTCTCCGCCTGATCCAGCACCGCGCTGTGCGGGCCGTCGATCACCTCATCGGTGATCTCCTCGCCCCGGTGGGCCGGCAGGCAGTGCAGCACACACACCTCCGGCCCCGCCGCGGCGACCAGCTTGGTATCGAGCTGGTACGGCAGGAACGCGCGGTGCCGCTCCCGGCCGTCGCTCTCCTGGCCCATCGAGGTCCAGGTGTCAGTGGCGAGGACCTGGGCACCGGCGACCGCCTCGCCGGCATCCGGGGTGAGCGTGACTGAGCCGCCGGTGCGAGCGGCGATCTGTCCGGCGCGGGTCACCACCGCCGGGTCGGGGGCGAAGCCGGCCGGGCCGGCGAGCCGTACGTGCATTCCGGCGGTGGCGCCGGCGAGCAGATACGAGTGGGCCATGTTGTTGCCGGTGTCCCCCAGGTAGGCCAGGGTGACCCCGGCCGTGGCGCCGTGGCGCTGCCGGACGGTGAGCAGGTCGGCGAGGAGCTGGCACGGGTGGAAGCCGTCGGTGAGGGCGTTGACCACCGGCACGCTGGCGCCCGCCGCCACCTCGGCGAGCCGGTCGTCGCCGAAGGTCCGCATCACGATCGCGGTGACGTACCGCGAGAGCACGGCGGCGGCGTCGCCGAGGGTCTCGCCGCGCCCGAAGTGGGTCCCTTGCGAGTCGATGATTACCGGGTTGCCGCCGAGCTCGGCGATGCCGACCTCGAACGAGACCCGGGTACGCAGCGAGGGCTTGTCGAACAGCACCGCCACCGAGGCCGGCCCGGCCAGCGGGCGGTGGCCGTGCCGGTCGGCCCGGAGCCGCTCGGCGAGGTCGAGCAGCTCCGTCTGCTCGGCCGGGCTAAGGTCGTCGTCGCGTAACAGGTGCCGGCTCACCGCGTGCCTCCTACTTGGTCCAGGGCCGCCGGCAGCGCCGACAGGAAGGTTGCGACCTGCTCACCGCTGAGGATCAGCGGCGGAGCCAGCCGCAGCAGCTCCGGCTGGGCCGGGTTGACCAGGAAACCGGCGGACTGCAGCGCGGCGGCGAGCGCACCGGCGACCGGCTGGGTCAGCGCCACGCCGAGCAGCAGCCCGGCGCCGCGTACCTCAGCCACCAGTGGATGCCCGAGCCCGTCGATCCCGCTGCGTAGCTGCTCGCCCACCCGCTTGACGTGGTCGAGCAGCCCTTCCGCGGCGATGGTGCGTAGCACCGCCAACGCCGCGGCGCACGCTACCGGGTTCCCCCCGAAAGTGCTGCCGTGGCTGCCGGCGGGTAGCAGCTCCGCCAGCTCTGGGCGTTCATCGGTGAAGATCACACAGGCACCGAGCGGCAGCCCACCGCCGAGCCCTTTCGCCAGGGTAAACACGTCTGGCGCGACCCCCTCAGCCTGGTGGGCGAACCAGTGACCGGTCCTTGCCACCCCGGTCTGGACCTCGTCGAGCACCAGCAGCGCCCCGTGCGCCCGGGTGATCTCGCGGGCCGCGGTGAGGTACCCGGCGGGCGGCACCAGCACCCCGGCCTCTCCCTGGATCGGCTCCAGGATCACCATCGCGGTCTCGTCGCTGACCGCCTGGGCGAGCGCGTCGACGTCGCCGTACGGCACGTGGGTCACCTCGCCCGGAAGCGGCCGGAATGGGTCGGCCTTGCTGGGTTGCCCAGTCAGCGCCAGCGCCCCCATGGTCCGGCCGTGGAAGCCGCCGGCGGCGGCGACGACCTGGCTGCGGCCGGTGCGGCGGGAGAGCTTGAACGCCGCCTCGTTCGCCTCCGCGCCCGAGTTGGCGAAGTAGACCCGACCGGGCCGGCCGGTCAGCGTCAGCAGCAGCTCCGCCAGCGTCACCGGCGGTTCGGCCGCGAACAGGTTGGAGACGTGACCGAGGGTGCCGATCTGCGTGGTGACCGCCTCGACCACCGCCGGATGGGCGTGCCCCAACGCGTTCACCGCGATCCCCCCGAACAGGTCGAGGTACTCCCGTTCGGACTGGTCGACCACGACCGCACCGGCGCCGCGTACCAGCGCCAACGAGGGGGTGCCGTAGTTGCCCAGCATCACCCGCTGCCAGCGGTCGGGCAGGTTCGACGGGTCGGTGCTCATGCCGGGATCACCATGGTTCCGAGTCCTTCCGAGGTGAATACCTCCAGCAGCAGCGAGTGCGGCACCCGGCCGTCGACGACGTGGGCCGCGGGGACGCCGCCGCGCACCGCCCGGAGACAGGCCTCCATCTTGGGCACCATCCCGGCGGAGAGCCGGGGCAGCAGCTCGGCCAGCTCCGCGGCGGTCAGTTGCGAGATCAACGTGTCCGGGTCCGGCCAGTCCGCGTAGAGGCCGGCCACGTCGGTGAGCACCACCAGCTTCCGGGCGGACAACGCGGCGGCCAGCGCGGCGGCGGCGGTGTCGGCGTTCAGGTTGTGCAGCACCCCGTCGGCGTCGGGCGCCACGGTGGAGATCACCGGAATCCGGCCGGCCTCGATCAGGTCGGTGACGGCGCTGGTGTCCACCTGCGCCACATCACCAACCTGCCCCACATCGACCGACTCACCGTCGACGGTGGCGGTCCGCCGGACCGCGGTGAACAGCCGTGCGTCCTCGCCGGAGAGCCCCACCGCGAATGGGCCGTGCTGGTTGACCAGGCCGACCAGCTCCCGGCCGACCTGGCCGACGAGCACCATCGCCACCACGTCCATCGCCTCCGGGGTGGTGACCCGCAGGCCGCCCCGGAACTCGCTGTCCACCCCGAGCCGGTCGAGCATGGAGCTGATCTGCGGCCCGCCCCCGTGCACCACCACCGGCTTGATCCCGACGTAGCGCAGGAAGACCAGGTCTTCGGCGAAGGCCCGCTGCAGCTTCGCGTCGATCATGGCGTTGCCGCCGTACTTGACGACGACGGTGCTGCCGTGGAAACGGGCCAGCCACGGCAACGCCTCGATCAGAGTGGCGGCCTTGTGCTGGGCGAGGTCCAGATCGGGGCTCATGACGAGTACGCCGAATTCTCGTGGACGTAGCCGTGAGTGAGGTCGTTGGTCCACACCGTGGCGGCGGCCGCGCCGGCATGCAGCGCGATCTCGATACTCACCTCGGGGCCGCCGAGGTCGACGGTGGAGCGTTCGGCCGCGGCCGCGCCGGCCCGGCAGACCCACACCCCGTTGACCGCCACGTCCAGGGCATCCGGGTCGAAGGCCGCGTCGGTGGTGCCGACCGCGGCGAGAATCCGGCCCCAGTTCGGGTCGTTGCCGAACACCGCGGTCTTGACTAGGTTGCTGCGGGCCACCGCGCGAGCCACCGTCACGGCTTCGGCTTCACTGGCGGCCTGCGAGACCGTGATCCCGATCTGCTTGGTGGCCCCTTCGGCGTCGGCGAGCAACTGCCGCACCAGGTCCTGGCAGGCGGTGGTCACCGCCGAGGTCAGCTGCGCCGGCGCCGGGCGGACCCCGGATGCGCCGCTGGCGAGCAGCAGCACCGTGTCGTTGGTGGAGAGACAACCGTCGGAGTCGAGCCGCTCGAAGCTCACCTCGACCGCGGCGCGGAGCGCGGCGGTGAGTTCGGCCGGGTCGGCGAGCGCGTCGGTGGTCAGCACGCAGAGCATGGTGGCGAGGTCCGGGGCGAGCATGCCGGCGCCCTTGGCCATCCCCCCGACAGTGAAGTCGGCTGGGCCGGCGCTGATCGCCGGCTCGACCAGCCGGCTCTGGTCGCCGCTGACCGCCACGGCGACCTGCTTGGGGCAGGTGTCGGTGGTCATGATCGCCTCCGCCGCGGCGGCTGCGCCGGTGGTGGCGAGCTGCGCCGCCGCCTCGGTCACCCCGGCGACCAACCGCCCCAGCGGCAGCCGCTGCCCGATCAGGCCGGTGGAGCAGACCGCGACCTCACCGGCGCCGACCTCGCCGGCGCCGAAGACCGCCAGCTGGGTCGCGGTGTGCTCGGCGGTGGCGTGGGTGTCCTGGAAACCGGCCGGGCCGGTACAGGCGTTCGCGCCGCCCGAGTTGAGCACCACCGCGCGCACCGAGCCGCCGCGCAGCACCTGCTCACTCCAGCGCACCGGCGCCGCCTTGACCCGGTTGCGGGTGAAGACGCCAGCGGCGGCGGACTCGGGGCCGTCGTTGACCACTAGCGCCACGTCCCGCCCGCCGCCGGACTTCAGCCCGGCGGCGACCCCGGCAGCCCGGAACCCCCGCGGCGCAGTCACCCCGCTGGTCATGGCGCGACCCCGATAGTGGCCAGGCCGGCGGTCTCGGGCAGCCCGAGCATCAGGTTGGCGCACTGCACGGCCTGCCCAGCCGCGCCTTTGCCCAGGTTGTCCAGTGCGCTGGTCACCAGCACCCTCCCGGAGTCGCGATCTACGCCCGCCTGTAGCAGGCAGGTGTTGGCGCCCAGGGTGGCGCCGGTATGCGGCCACTGGCCGGCGGGCAGCAGCCGCACGAACGGCTCGCCCTGGTACGCGGTGTCGAGCACTTCGCGGGCCTCGTCGACGGTCACCGACCGCGCCGGGCGAGCCGTGACCGTGGCCAGGATGCCACGAGGCATCGGCGCGAGCAGCGGCGTGAACGAGATGCTGGCGGCGCCGGTGGCCTGCTTGATCTCAGGCACGTGCTGGTGGGCACCGACCTTGTACGGCGAGAGGCCACCCATCACCTCGCTGGCCAGCAGGTGCGGCTTGGCGGCCCGCCCGGCGCCGGAGGTCCCGGACGCGGCGACCACCACGACGTCTGCCGGCTCGACCAGGCCGGCGGCGAGCAACGGCGCCAGCGCGAGGGTAACCGTGGCTGCGTAACAGCCGGTCGCGGCGACCCGGTCAGCCCCGGCGATCGCCGATCGGTGGCCGGGCAGCTCCGGCAGACCGTAGGTCCAGGCGCCGGCGTGCGGGCCGCCGTACCACTCGGTCCACGCCGCCGGATCGACGAGTCGATGGTCGGCACCGAGATCGACCACCTTCGCCGAGGCGGGCAGCCGGGCGGCGAGCGCCGCCGACTCGCCGTGGGGCAGGGCCAGGAAGATCAGATCGGCCTCGCCGAGCGCGGCTGGGTCGGTGGCTACCAACGGCCACTCCCCCAGGGCGGTTGCGGCCAACTGCGGATGCACCTGCCCGGCGGCGGCGCCCGCCTGCTGGTGGGCGGTGGCGGCGGTGAGCTGCAGCTCGGGGTGGCCCGCGATCAGTCGCAGCAGCTCACCGCCGGCGTAGCCGCTGGCGCCCGCGACCGCTACTCGGGTACCCACGTCAACCGGCTCCCTCCGCGCGCTGCATGACTATGCACGCCAGGTTATAGACATACGGATCCGTCGCCAACCAGGTGTGAGCGCGATCACCGGATCGGTGCTCAGCCCTTCACTCGGGCCCCTGCCCGCCAGACCCCGGTGATCTGCTCCGGATCGGCCAACACCGCCAGGTCGGCCAGCGGATCCGCGGCCAAGGTCAGCAGGTCCGCGTCGTAGCCGGGCCGCAGTTGCCCGGAGCACGGCGCCTGGCCACCCAGCGTAGCCGGCCCGTTCGCGGTCGCCGCCTCGATAGCCGCCAGCGGGGTGAATCCGCACTCGGCCAACAGGGGCAGCTCCCGCCCGTTACGACCCCAGCTCACCGGCCCA
This sequence comes from Natronosporangium hydrolyticum, assembly GCF_016925615.1. Taxonomy (NCBI): domain Bacteria; kingdom Bacillati; phylum Actinomycetota; class Actinomycetes; order Micromonosporales; family Micromonosporaceae; genus Natronosporangium; species Natronosporangium hydrolyticum. The sequence goes on along the minus strand of NZ_CP070499.1, from coordinate 2,865,498 downwards.
TCGCCGGACAACGACAGATCGGTACCCATGGCGACGGTCACCCCCGTTTCCCGAGCCAGCGCCACCGCGGCGGCGTGCTGGTCGGCCAAGGCACGCAGCTTGGCCATCGCGAACGGCGGCGCCGCGTCGCTGTCCAACAGCTCCCGGATGATCGTCCGGGTCGGTACCAGCACCGCGCCGAGCTCCCGCATCGCGGACGCCGACTCCTCGTCCAGGTAGGTCCCATGCTCGATGGTGCGCACTCCGGCCGCGAGCGCCGCCATGATCCCCGGCTTGCCGTGACAGTGGGCGGCGACCACCCGGTCGGCCAGCCCGGCGACCTCCACGATCGCCCGCAGTTCGGCGTCGGTGAACTGCTGGTGGATCGGGTGATCCACCTCCGAGAGCACACCGCCGGAGGCGCACACCTTGATCACCTTGGCGTTGCGACGCAGCTGCTCCCGCACCGCCCGAGCGCACTCCGCCGGCCCGTCGGCGACCCGCAGCTCGCCGCCGCGCTCAGTGAAGTCATGCACCCACGACAGCGGATAGCTGTGGAGGTCCCCGTGCCCACCGGTGGTGGACAGAATCGCCCCGGCCGAGTAGATGGTCGGCCCGGCGAGTGAACCCTCCTCGACCACCCGCGCCAGATAGATACCCAACCCACCTACCTCGCGCACGCTGGTGACGCCAGCGCTCAACGCCGCGGTGAGATCCCCGGTGGCGCGCGCAGCCCGTACGGCGATCGGCTCCAGCGGCAGCCTGGCCAGGTCCATGGAACGGATCCCGAGGAAGTGGCCGTGGCAGTCCCACATCCCGGGCATGACCACCGGCGCCGCAATCGTCTCTGCAGCCGGGGTCGCCGGGGCGGTAGCGGCCGGGCCGGCATAGCTAATCGTCGCATCCTCGACGACCACCACCGCCGTGGTAACCGGGTCGCCCCGACCCGGAATCAGCAGATCAGCTTCGAAGCGCAGCAGCATGCCCACACCCAACCGCGCGCAGCCAGCCACCGCAACCCTGGCAGACTACGTACGTACCAGAACAGCACAGGCCCGACAGGCGCGATCGATGACGATCGCGACAGTGGTCGGTAGCGAACGGAGTCAGAGACGTTGTCGCAGCAAGCCCGCATCGGTGTCATCGGTCTCGCGGTCATGGGGAGCAATTTGGCCCGTAACCTGGCCCGCCACGGACACCCGGTAGCCCTCTACAACCGGTCGGTCGCCAAGACCAAGTCGCTCGTCGCCGACCACGGCGATGAGGGCACCTTCGTGCCGGCCGAGACGCCCGAAGAGTTCGTCGCTTCGCTGGAACGGCCCCGCCGCATGGTGATCATGGTCAAGGCCGGCGGGCCCACCGACGCGGTGATCGAGCAGTTCGCGGCGCTGCTGGAACCCGGTGACGTCATCATCGACGGCGGCAACGCCCACTTCGCCGACACCCGCCGGCGGGAGGCGGCCCTGCGCGAGCGCGGCCTGCACTTCGTCGGCGTGGGCATCTCCGGCGGCGAAGAGGGCGCCCTCAACGGTCCCAGCATCATGCCCGGCGGCTCGGCCGAGGCGTACGCGTCGTTGGCGCCGATGCTGACCGACATCGCCGCCCAGGTCGACGGCGACGCCTGCGTCGCCCACATCGGGCCCGACGGCGCCGGCCACTTCGTGAAGATGGTGCACAACGGCATCGAGTACGCCGACATGCAGCTCATCGCCGAGGCGTACGACCTGCTACGGCACGCGGCCGGGCTGACCCCCGCGCAGATCGCCGAAGTGTTCCGGGGTTGGAATCAGGGCCGGCTGAGCTCCTACCTGGTCGAGATCACCACCGAGGTGTTGTCACACGTGGACGCCGACACCGGCAAGCCGTTCGTGGACGTGGTCCAGGACCAGGCCGAGCAGAAGGGCACCGGCCGCTGGACCGTGCAGGTGGCGCTCGACCTCGGGGTGCCGGTCAGCGGCATCGCCGAAGCGACCTTCGCCCGGTCGCTCTCCGGCGACGCCACCGTCCGCGCCGCCGCCCGCGGCCTCGCCGGACCGCAGCACACCGAGTCCGCCGGCAAGGGCGCCGAGGGCATCGTCGAAGACATCGAGCAGGCCCTCTACGCGTCGAAGATCGTCGCGTACGCGCAGGGCTTCCAGCAGATCCGCGCCGGCGGCGAAGAGTACGGCTGGCCGATCGACCTCGGCGCGGTCGCGGCGATCTGGCGCGGCGGCTGCATCATCCGGGCCGAGTTCCTGGACCGGATCCGCGCCGCCTTCGACACCGAGCCGACGCTGCCCACCCTGCTGAGCTCCCCCCACTTCGCCGAGGCGCTGGCGGGGGCGCAGGACGGCTGGCGGCGGGTCATCGCCAGCGCCACCGCGCGCGGCATCCCGGTGCCGGGCTTCGGCGCGGCGCTCTCCTACTACGACAGCATCCGCGCCAACCAGCTGCCGGCGAACCTGATCCAGGGCCAGCGGGACTACTTCGGCGCCCACACCTACCGGCGCACCGACCGCGACGGCGTCTACCACACCCGGTGGGGCCAGGACCGCGGCGAGTACCGCGACAGCTGACGCCCGAGGGCGTCGGTCACCGGCGAGGTGACACACTCGTACGGTGACCGACGCCCACCCGGTGCCCGACTCCGGACGCCGGCTCCACGAACTCGCGGTGGAGCTCGCTGCGATGGCCCAGAACGGCCTCAACTACGCCACCGACCGCTACGACCGGGCACGGTACGAGCAGCTGCGCAGCACCGCCGCCGAGATCCTGGCCATGCTCAGCCAGGGCGACCCGGCGCAGCTGCGGTCGGCGCTCGCGGCCGAGGCCGGCCACGCCACCCCGAAGGTGGATGTGCGCGGGGCGCTCTTCGACACCGCCGGCCGGGTCCTGCTGGTGCAGGAGAAACGGGACGGGCTATGGACGCTCCCCGGCGGTTGGGCTGACGCCATGGACCCACCGGCGACCGCGGTGGTACGGGAATTCGCCGAGGAAGCCGGCCTGACGGTACGGCCCCTACGGCTAGCCGCGGTGCACGACGGCTCCGCCCGCAACGGTCACGGCGCCAGCCCGTGGCACATCTACAAGCTCTTCTTCCTGGTAGAGCAGCTCGACCCGGGGCAGACACCGACCGCCGGCCTCGACGAAGAGACCACCGACGTAGGCTTCTTCGACCTCGACGCGCTGCCCGAACTCTCCACCCGCCGCACCACCGTCGAGCAACTGCAGCTGATGCGGGCACACCACGCCGATCCCACGCTGCCCACCGCCTTCGACTGACCAGCGGCCGGCCGCTGGTCAGTCCCGACTCACCACCTCAGGCGAGCACCGGATCACGCGTGACCGGGGCGTCCCAGTCGATCCGGTACCGCTGCTCGGGCCCGAGCGTCTTCTCGAAGTTCGTCGCGCTCTTGACGAACAGTGGCATCAGCACCGCCATCATCGCCTGGGCTATCGGGCCCGGGGCCTTTACCCGGTTCGTTCGGGCCGCCCGCTTCGCGACCCGCTCCACCCGCCCGCGCCGCAGCCGCTCATACGCGGCGAACGCTGCCGCCGGGTCGTCGAGGTCGCGCAGGCAACGTGCCAGCTGCACCGCGCTCTCGATCGCGAGTGAGGCGCCCTGCCCGGAACTGTTGGACGGGGCGTGAACCGCGTCCCCGACCAGCACCAGCCGTCCCCGATGCCAGCGGGGAACCGGCGGCATGAGATAGAGCGCGCCGGCCACCTGCAGCGAGTCCGGCCCGGTCTGCTCGGCGAGCTCGCCGCCTGGCTCGTCTCCACTGTAGACTTCCCGGAGGGTCCGCAGCCACTGGTCGGTCGCCACCGCCCGCGCATCGAGCAGCGACATCGGCTGAGGGTGTGGCAGATTCGCGCCCCAGGCGGTGCCGCCGTCGACGCCCGGCCAGTAGAGGTAGTAGGCGCGTTTGCCGAACGCGAAGGTCATGGTCCCGGCCTCGACCGGCGCCTCGTAACCGGCGACCCCCTCGAATCCGAGCATGCCGGTGTAACGCGGGCCGGGGGCTGCCGGGTCGATCAACCGGCGGACCGTCGAGTGGACGCCGTCGGCGCCGATCAACACATCGGCCACCGCCTCGCTACCGTCGGCGAAGATCGCGACCACCGAGGACCGCTGCTCGCGCACCTCGACCAGCCGCTTGCCCCACTCGACCTGGACCTGTTGCTCGGCGACCTGGTCGTAGATGGCCTGATAGAGATCGCCGCGCGAGACCAACCGCAACGGCGGCACGTCCGGCAAGCTCGGCAGCGGGACCCGCTTGCGAGCGCCGATCGCCATCACCATCCGCGGACTGGGCAGCGCCCGATCCACCACTGCGGCGGCGGCACCGACGTGTTCCAACGCCGCAACCCCGTTGGGCGCCAGGGCGATCGTCCCGCCGATGCCCTCCGCGCTGGTGCTGTACGCCTCGTAGATGGTCGCCTGGATGCCGGCGCGATGCAGCGCCAACGCCGCCACCGGGCCCGCGATGCCGCCGCCGATGACGGCCGCAGTCTTGACACGTGCCATTGTCGTCTCCTCATCAGTCTTTTTCGGTGGGACCGTGACACGGGAGACGACCCGGTTATCCTCTGGTTGCCGCCTTCGGGGCCGGGTGAATCCGCTGGAGCCCACTGGGCTCGGCGTGTCATCGGTTTCGGGGTGCTCGGTCCCGGTGCGCGGCGTTGCCGCGCCGCCACCGGGACCCCTGGTCACTGCCTGCCGCGCTCGATCCCCCTCTCGGCGAGTTCTCTCATGTCGGCCGGAACCTCACCGTGGACGTGAAAGTCACGCCACTGCGCGAGGCCCGGGAAAGTGCCGTCGATGAGCTCCCGGTGCAGGGCGGTCACCCACTCGTGCTCGGCCGCCAGCGCCGCAAGGTCATACTCGTCCTCCACCAGGAACAGCCGGGGCACCTCGACGGCGGCGGCCGCGAGCGCCTCCCGTCGCCGGGTGAGTTCACCTGCCAGCCCGATGATGCGCTGCTGAAGCAGCTCGACCACCTGATCGGGCGGCAACACCACCATCACCGACAAGCCCGCCCGGAACTCCGAACCGACCTCGCAGAGCAGCTCCCGCGCCCAGTCGACCAGCTCGGCGCGGCCGGCGTCGGTGATCCGGTAGACGGTCCGCGGCGGACGGCGCCCCTCCTGGCTGGTGCCCGCTTCGGCCAGCAGCCCGTGCTTAGCCAGGTTCTGCACCACCGCGTAGAGCGAGCCCCATTTGATCTTCATGTCCTCGCCTTTGCCCCAGCCACGCAGCGCGGCGGCCATCTCATAGGGGTGCATCGATCGATGGGCGACCACGGAGAGGATCGCCAACGCCATCAGGTTGCCCACCTTGCGCCGCTTCGCCACCGGCCGATCACGCCCCTCCGAGCATATACTCATGATCGAATGCTCAACTTCGAGTATACGGCCCCGAACGGCGGCCCTGCAACGAGGCGTGGGGATCTCGGCGGCGCCGACCCCGGCCAGCCCAGTTCACACGAGCCTTCCGACCACAGTGGCCTAAGCGGTGGTTTTCCTGATCCGAATGGCCGGCGTGCGTCACGTCACGCGCACTTAGGGTTGGCGCAAGCTCACGCTATTGGGGAGGCAACCGGTGCACGACCACGATCCGCCGGCACCACCGCGCCCGAGCGCCGGTTTCACCTGGCCGGGCCTGCTGAGCATTGTGCTCGGTTTCGTCGCCGCGGTCGTGGTGGTCTGCGGTGGTGCGATGATCAACGCGATCATCGTGGAGACCGGCGGCGGGGACCGCGAGCCGGGGGTGTTCTCGGAGGCCGACAACCGACTGGCCACCATCCTGTCGGTGCTGGCCGCCCTCGCGATCCTCGGTGGCTGCCTCGGCGCGGTCGCGGCGGCGCGGCGGCACAATCTTCGACGCGGCGAGATCTCCGGCCGCCCCCGACCCACGTTCCGGGTCTTCCTCTCGCCGCGCGCGCTGAGCCGGTTGCTCTTCACGCCGCGCGATGTCTACCGGATCGACGATCAGACGGTCGCCCGGATCGGGCGAGCCCGGAGCTGGCTGGGGGTCGCGGTCTTCGCCTCCGTGATCATCCACTACCAGCCGGCCGCGCTCGTCGACTACGCCGAGCAGGTCTTCATCCAGACCAGCAACGCTATCGTCATCGCCGCCGTGGTCCTAGTCATGTCACTGGTGGTGGCGCTGCTCGCGGTCCATCGGGGGCAACGCGGCGCCGCCGCCCGCGCGATGACGAGGCCGATCCTGGCGGTGATCTTCGCAGGCTCGATCGTGGCGATCTTCGCCGCTCTCTCGATGGTCGGTCAACCGGCCGAGCGGGTGACGGTGGACCGTCGTGAAGACGTCCTCGCGCTGTTCTTCAACCCGCTGGCCCTGTGGCCGATCGTCTTCCTGGCCGCCGCCACTTACTACATCGCCCAGAACATGTTCAACAGCGCCGACGCGCATCCGCTACTCGCACCGCTGATCACGATTGCGGTCACCTGGACGCTGGCCGGGTTGAGCCTCCTGGCGCTCATAGGTATGCCGATCCGGCTCCCGGTCCGGGACCTGCCACTGCCGATCCCCACTGGAGTCGCGACAGTGCTGACCCTGGTGGGCGCGATGACCGTCACGGCGGTCGGCGGCTGGGAGATTTCGCGGCTGCGCCAGCGCGGCCTCCGGCTACGCCGCGGCCCGTGGCGCTGAAGGGCTCCGCGGACAACGGCACCACTACAGAAGATCCGGGCGCCCGGCGTCTGCGGACCGGTTTCGTCCGCGTTCCCACCTAGCGTATGCGCGAAGGTTCGTACAGAAGGTTCAGGAGGGGCGATGCGGCTCGGTAACATCACGTTCGACTGCCATGATCCGGGGAGGCTGGCACGGTTCTGGGCGGCGGTCTTCGGCTATCCCACCGGCGGGAGCGCGCTGGACGCGCCCGAGGAGATCACCCGGCCGTTGCGGGAGGCCGGCCTCACCGACGACGACCTGGCCAGCCGAGGGCTGGCCGAGGACCCGACCGGCGCCGGACCCCGGCTCTACTTCCACCGGGTCCCCGAGGGGAAACGCGATGAACCAAGAGCCACTGGCAACGGCGTGACCTGCCGAAATGCGAGTTGATCTTCTAGTTCGTTAGATGCGCGGCAGCGGGCATCGAGCGTGCCGCATCTCGGACGACCGCACCGCGTTGAACTGCGGAAACGGGGAGCCGGCCTGTTGCCAGCCAGGTCGGGTGTTACGTACGTCACCCTCAGGAGAGCAGCGGTTACTCAAGGAGGCAGCCACCGGACGTGAGCGATAATGGTGGCATGGCGCAAGCGCGGGTGCTGTACGAGGATGGCCGGCCGTATACCGTGCCGGACTCGCTGGAGGAGCTGACCGGCCCCACCGCTGGTGTGGTCGAGCTGCCGCTGCGCCTGGATTGGTCGGAGCAGGGCCGTTACGACCTGTCCGATGAACGCCAGCGCAATCTCATGTACGAACGGGTGATCCGGGAGTCGATGCGCGTCGAGGACCTACGTGCCTTCGTGCATGGTCCGACCCTGGCCAACGTGTGGCGCCAGCTGTGGCTGCCGCGCAAGGTCCGGACGCTGTGGGAGTCCCGCTTCCCGAGTCTGCCCAGGGCGGCCTGAACCGGGATGGATCCGTTTCACCAGCGACTGGCTCGGGTCGCGTTGGAGGCTGCGGCGGGGTACGGCTTCTGCCTGGCGGGTGGCTACGCAGTGCAGGCGCACGGCTTCGTCGACCGAGTCTCCAAGGACGTGGACCTGTTCACCACCATGGCAGCAACGTCGGATTTCCCAGCGGCCCAGAACGCAGTGGTCGCCGCTCTGCGCGCCGACGGGCTGGAGGTCGCCATCGAACGGGAGGGAACCTCGTTCGCACGGCTCGCCGTGACCGACCCGGGCCCCGGCACCGTCAGCACCGTGGAACTCGGCATGGACTGGCGGGCGTACCCACCGGTCCAGCTCGCGATCGGCCCGGTCCTGCATCCCGCCGACGCCGTCGCGAACAAGCTATGCGCTCTGTTCGGCCGGGCCGAGGTCCGTGACTACATCGACGTACACGGTGTCCTTGAAGATGGCCGCTTCACCACCAGCGAGCTGCTGCGGATGGCGGCCGAACACGATCCCGGGTTCAACCTGCCGATCTTCGCTGAGGCGTTGCGCGCGGTACGACGGTTCCCGACCTCCGCGTTTGAACCGTACAAGCTCACCGCGGACCAGGTTGACGCGCTCCACGCACGGCTGCTCGCCTGGGCCGATGAGGTCGAAGCCGCCGGTCAGTAGCGGCGAACAGAACTCGGCGGCGGTTCTTGGCTGTTCTCGTCCACCGCCGAGGGCAAGATGGATGAACCAAGAACCGCCTACAGCACCGTGACCTGCGAAATCGGCGGTCGATCTTCGATCCTGCCCTAGCGGCATGATCCACACATGACGTCGGCGCTCATGACCCGTCCGCCGAAGGCAGGGGAAGTCGCTAGCGCGGCCGCACCGTGGTTGACCGTGTCGCCGCCTACACTTGGCACATGACTGTACGCGAGGAGGCGCACCAACTGATAGACGCGGTGCCCGACGACCGCCTGGCCGACGCGGTAGAACTACTGCGTCGGTGGGCCGAGACAGTCCAGGGCGAGCGGCGTCGCAGGTTCCGCACGACAGCGACCTTCGACGGTGAACCGGACCTCGGTGCCCGCGCCAAGGAGGTCGTCAGGGAAGCCTGGAGCCAGGGCCGCCAACCGCAAGGACTCAAGTCACCAGCAATGCGTTGAGCTCCTGGAAACCTTTCCCGGCCCGCTGCTGCTCCCCCAGCCGCTGCTTGCTGAGATCGGCTACATGCTGGCCAGCCGCGCTGGTGTCCAGGCCGAGGTCGGGTTCCTCCGCGATGTCGCCGACGGTGTATACGACTTGATAGCAGTAAGCCAGGACGACGTCAACCGAGCAGCGCACCTCGTGGGACGCTACTCCGACCTACCCCTGGGCACCGCAGACGCAGTCGTCGTCGCGGTCGCCGAGCGGTACGGCGCCGCCACCATCGCTACCTTGGACCGCCGTCACTTCGGCGTCGTCCGCCCCTCCCACGTGTCTGCCCTTACCCTGCTGCCCTGAGGTGGGCGAAGGGCGGTTCTTACTTCGTCGCGCTTGCCCTCGGCATGTGTGCCAGCATTGTCTGATTCATACCAGATGTCGCCGAGGGGAAACGAGATGAACTAAGAACCACTGACTAGGCCATTCACCTGGGAAATAGCATTCATCTATTGAATATAGTGCCAGGTATGGCGTAGATCACAGTTAGCCTGACGGTGGCTAATGAGGGCTGCGGACACTCCAGCCAGCAGGCTGTGGCATCAGCTTTCAGGCTCCAAGACCTTCTTGCCCATGTAAGGGACGAGGACGGCGGGTAGTTCGACCGTGCCGTAACGGCACCGCCAACGGCACGGCCGTGATCATCTGGACCTGCCACGGCGGAGCCAACCAGCAATGGAACCTCAACTCCAACGGCAGCGTCGCCAACGTCCTTAGCGGGCTGTGCGTGGACGTGTCCGACTTCGGGACCGCCAACGGCTCCCGGGTCCAGCTCTGGATCTGCAGCGGCGGCTCCAACCAGCAATGGACCCTCGGATAAGCCCATCCACCAACAAATAGCAAGCTGACGGGGTGGTCCGGGTCCGGGCCGCCCCGTCAGCGTCGCGGCGAGCATCACGGTGAGGATGGGTGAAAGGTGGCGATTCGCGCCAGCGGGAGTTCGGCGAGACCGTCCCTGACCCGGGAGGCGTCTCCGACTACCACGACCACCAGCCGGCCCAATGACAGCGTCTGGCGGGCAAGCGAATTCAGCCGCGCCCGAGACAACCGTAGGATCTCGTCGCGCAGCGCGAAGATGTCGTCAGCCGGCCGGCCCGACTCCACCAGACTGGCCATCATGTGGCACACGTCTCGAGGGGTCTGCAAGTTCGCCGTCATCCTACCGGCCTTGTATGCGCGCGCCACGCGAAGTTCGTTCGCGGTGAAGCCGTGCCGTGACAACCGCTCGATCGCGGCGACGGCCGCCCGCACGGCCGACGCTGTTGCGGCGCGGGATACCCGAAACGAGATAGCGACACACCCGCTGTGGCGCGACAGGTCGAGTTTGCTGCCAATCGAGTACGTGTAGCTTTCCCGCTCCCGCAACGCCCGCGTGAGCCGCGAGCCGTGGGCACCGGTCAGTGCGGAAAGGTACAGGATCAGCGCGGCATGCCCGTCACGGCTGTACGACGGCAGTCGCCATCCAAGGGACACCAGGCTCGAACCCGATCCCGGCCGATCAACCACGACGAGCCGAGGGGCGGTTTGGCCGAACGGTGGTTCCTCCACCCGCCGGGCGTGCTGCTGACGGGTCTCGTGGGGTGCGCCAAGGTCACCGGCGGCACCAAGCACCTCGTCCCACTCCGCTGACGTCAGGTCCCCGGCCATCAGCAGCGACCGTTGCACGGCCGACAGGGCACCGTGAGCACGTTCGACATCCACCGTCTCCAAAGCCCTGGCCGTGGCCGGCGTGCCCTCCAGGGGCATCCGGCACCGCCCACGCAGGGCCGCCTCTCGGAACGCGGCCTCCCCCACGACCGCGGGGCGCGCCCATCGCCGCTCGACCCAGCTGGCGTGCTGCTGTAGCTGGGTGCCCGACAGCGATGCTCCGGGCGCGGTACGCAGATGGCGGGCCATCAGAGCCACTGCGGCTGCAAGGGACGACCGGGGCGCCTCCACGGTGAGGCGTAGAGCGTCCCAGCCGGCATGGGTAGCAAATCGGGCTCCCAAGCGTTCCAGACCGACGGCCAGTTCGGCATCCATGTCCGGCGTACCGGCTTGAAGCAGTCGTGCCAGCAGGGTCGCCAGGCCGGCGCGGCCGGGCGGGTCGGCGGCAGCGCCCGACTCCACTACGAGGGTGGCGGCGGCGGTGGCTCGACGGGGAAGGTTCACCATCAGGGTCTGGTCTCGCCACAAGCAGCGCGGCCACGCGATCAAATGTGCCCTCCACTCTGGTCAGTCCCGCCTCGCCACGCACTTGACAACGAACGCATCGTCACTGACGAGTAACCGTCTAGCGGTATCGCGAAGATCGTCAAGCGAGACGGCGCGGATCCGGTGGACGAACCCCGTAGCGGCGAGCGGGTCGCCGAAGACCGTCGTCATCTCACTGAGGAAGTCGGCGCGCCCACTGACTGTCTCCATGTGACGCAGGACCTGCGCAACCACCAGTGCGCTCGCCCGTTGCAGGTCGTCCTCGACCATCTGGGACCAGGCAGCCTCCATGACATCGCGGGCGGCTGCTTCCACTTCCTCCGCCTTGACCCCAGGTGCCGCCCTCAGTCCAGCCACCAGTAGTGAACTGTCGCCGCTGCACCTCCAGACCGTCATCAGCTCGCCGGCCGGCAGGACCAAGCCGCCTTCGACGAGGCTTCTCGCCAGCAAGCTGCCCCGGCCCAGGCCGAGCACCGCCCCCAAGACGGTGACCACGTCATGTTCGGGATCCCCGACGGGCGGGATTCGAAACCCCAGATGAACGCGGTCGTCCGGCAGATTGGAAGATTCGAGCACAACGGCCTGCTGTGAGCGGTTGCCGGCTGGCGACATCGACGGCAGTTCCGGCGGGATACGAGGAGCCAGGTCGCCGAAGCATGCCTCGGCCAGCCGTACCGCCGACGCGGGATCAATATCCCCTACGAGAGTCAGCGTGGCGTTCCCCGGGCCGTAATACCTGTGGTGAAACCCAGCGACATCGCCCGGCGTCAGCTGCTCAAGCTGCTTCATAGCACCCATCGTGGTGTGGCGGAAGCTGTCAAGCTCGTTGAGACACGTGTTACTCACGATGTCTGTGTGGTCGCTGGTGGTTCGTTGATCCATGCCGCTCCGGGGATGGTCGGTGGCGTGGGTCGGCTACGGAACCGGTCCGGGTTGGCGGCGTAGGCGGCGTCGAGGACCTTGGCCCGTTCCTCGCGGATCTTCTCGACAGTGCCGAAGTGGACCGACGCGGGGGTGTGCAGCCCGATCCCGCGGTGTCGATGATCATGGTTGTAGTAGGTGAAGAACTCGGCGCAGAACGCGCGGGCGTCAGCGATGGATCCAAACCGGCCGGGGAACGCCGGACAATGCTTGAGAGTCTTGAACTGCGCCTCCGAAAACGGATTGTCGTTCGACACCTTCGGTCGGGAGTGGCTACGGTCAATGTTCAGGTCGGCAGCGCGGCGACCGGTTTGCTGGTCATGGCAGTGCCACGGTCAGCGTGCACCGCCCTGGGCGCGACACCGATGCGGCCGATCGCCTCGGCGATGAACTCTTCAGCCAGCTCACCGGACTCGCGGGCGGCGACCTGCCACCCGACCACATACCTGGAGTAGATGTCGATCATGACGTACAGGTCGTAGTACACACCCCGATGCGGACCATGCAACTTCGTGATATCCCAGGACCAAATTTCGTTGGGCCCGTGGGCGACCAACTCCGGGCGCACCCGCGGCGGGTGCTGGGCCTGGCGGCGCCGCTCCCGCACCTCGCCGCGTTCGCGCAGGATGCGGTACATGGTCGACTCGGAACACAGGTAGACACCTTCGTCGAGCAGGGTGGCCCACACCTGCGCCGGGGACTTGTCGGCGAACCGCTCCGAGTGCAGCACCGCAGCCACCTGATCCCGCTCAGCGCGGCTCAACGCATTGGGCGGAGCCGGCCGCGGCGGCCGGGCCTGACCCGCTGGCGCTGGCCGTAACCTGCGGTAGTGGCTGGAACGCGGCTTACCCAACAGCCGACATGCCTGCTTGATCCCGGTGACCGGCGCCAACTCGACAAACGCTTCCTCGATCACCTGCTCGACCTGTTTTCGCGCGTCGGCTCCGCGCTCTCGGAGAGCATCCCCAAGAGCGCGTGTGCTTTTCCCACCACGTCAAGCGCGGCTTTGGTACGCGCCAGCTCCGCGGCCATTCGTTCGTTGTCACGGCGTAGCCGCTCCAGTTCGACCTGCTCCCGGCTGCGCTGGGGCTTGCGTCCCGGCCTCGGCGTCGGCCCGGACAACGCACCGGCATCGCGCGCTTTGCGCCACTCGATCAGATGGGAGTGGTACAGGCCCTCGCGGCGTAGCAGTGCCCCGCGGGCACCCGACTCGGTCAGCGCGTCGTACTCAGCCACGATCGCCAGCTTGTACTCGTTGGTGAACACCCTGCGCTTGGGACGCTCAGCCCGCGGCTCCAGATCGGCATTACTCATGGTCATCGCTCTCGATGGTCCTGTCTCGCCCTGCTCGATGGTCAGTTCAGGAGATTACCCTGTCCCATGTCCCACCCGAGCCTGACAGATAGGGTGGTGGTAGGGGTGCCCGACCGGGAAGGCGGCGCTCAGGAGCGCCTCGGCGAGGCGTAGGTCATGGCTCTGCCGCGCCTCGTTGCGGACAACGCGACGCTGTGAGTCGAGCCGTTCCTGGTCGATCGAGTCGCCGAGACTGGCCATCCGGTCAGCCTCATAGCGCAGAACCTCCGGAAGGAAGTCGGGCGGAGCGGTCTGGAAGTATGTCGTCCGGTCCTGGTTTGTCGTGGCGTTGAAATGGCCACCCCCCACTGCCTGCAGGCGACGAGGGTAGTCACTATGACGTGCTGCGCCCAGGCACATCAGATGTTCCAGTAGATGGGCGAGGCCGTGTTCGCCACGGCGCTCGTGTCGGGAGCCGACCGCGTACCACAGGTTCACAGCGACCAGCGGCACGATCGGATGACGATCCGCCACCACCCGTAATCCGTTGCTGAGAACGGAGAATCGTACCTCGCTCATGCCCGCGCGTAACCGAATCGCACGGCGACTGTCACCCAGGTGTCCCGGAGCTGGAGGACCAGTCCGCCTGCTGCCAAGCCCTGCAGTGTCGCGAGCGCTCGCTCGTCCGGTGCGGGCCCGGGGGTCTCGAGGGTTCTGAGCACGGACACGGCGGCCGGCTCTGAGATCACGTACCGCGCCGTCGGAGTAACCCGTAGGTCCTCGACCTGGACGAAGCCCGGGCCTCGACGCATCGTCAACAGCGGCCGCCTCGGAACCGGCCAGGCCGGTACGCCGGATCTGCTGCGCGGCGGGTCCAGATGGCGAAGTTGCGCTGTCAGGGGACGGGCTACGGTCCCACACCAGAAGGCACGCAAGCCGACCCCGGCGGCATCAACGAGAAGCCGGATGAACTTCGCGGTGGGGAGCGGATCGCTGTCGTCCAGCTCAACAGTGTCGGCGATCTGTAGACCCCGCATGCCCGCCATGGCGTATGCCGCCAACTGCTGGCGGGTGTGAAGGCGGGTCGAGGGCCAGTCGACCACGAGCGCGGATCTCACCGTGGCGTGGGTCAATGCTCGGTGTCGGATACCATCAGTCATAGCTGAGCCCGGTCGGCAAGGCGACGAAGTAGTCGCCGTCGCGGAACATCCAGCCTTGCTCATGCCAGCTGTGTATCAGATCGGCCACCTGCTCACCGCTGACCGACAAGCCCGCCGCTTCGAGCTGCCGGTGTACCGCCGCGGCCGAACGTCCCCGCAGTGTCGCGTGGAAAGCGGTGGTTTCCACCGGGTCCTTGAGCACATGCTCCGATGGGGAGGGGGAGCGCTCGTCGACGATCCGTAATGCTGACCCATCTGGTATGGCTACCAACCGTCTACCGGCGTGATTGGTGTGCCAGTCCCTGGTAGCGGCCTCCAGCGCCTGGACATCCTCGCCGCGGATACCGGCCTTCTCACTTTCGAACAGGTAACCGAGCTGTGCCAGCTCTTGCTTGGGAAGCCGGTACACCTTCGACAGCAGCGCCGACGGACCCCGGTTGATCAGTCCGAGGCTGGGATCTTGAAAGTACGGACTGAAACGGGTCAGAACCACGCGGTAACACCCCTCCGGCGGGGTGAGATGACGCAGGAACGACATCTGACGCACCACCTCGGCGTAGTCGTCTGCTGTCTCTCCGGGGAAGCCGTAGAGGATGTTCCAGCCCGGGTAGATCGCCAGCGTCCGGCAGTCCCGCAGCATACGCACGTTCTGCCACGCGGCCACTCCCTTGCGCATGAGTCTCAGGACGTTGCTGCTCAACGACTCCACACCGGGCTGGAGCTGGGTCACCTTGCCATCGGCGAGAGCCCTCAACTGGGCGAACGACAGGTTCGACTTTGCTTCGAAGAACAACCGCAGGTCCCAGTCCAGCTCGCTGAGTTTGGGGACCAGGTCACGGATGTAGCCCATGTCCATGATGTTGTCCGCGAATACGACGTCCAGCGTGCGGTGGCGCCGCACAGCGTCAGTGATCTCCGCCAACAGTCGATCGGCGCTCTTGGCCCGGAAGCCCATGAGAGATCCATTCAGCCCGCAGAAGGTGCAATGGTGTTTCTCTCCCCACCAACAGCCCCGGGCACCTTCGAGTTGGATCTTCGGATCGATGTCGGACACGGAGGTGGCACGTGCGAACTGCTCGAAGAAGTGGGTTAGGTCGGCCGGCGGGATGGCCGCGACCGGAACGGCCGGTGCCTGCTGTGGGTTCGTCACCGGCTCGCCGTCAGTGGCCCGCCAGCACAGTCCGTCAATGCCGGCTAGCGCGGCCTGGTAGGTCTCCGCCTCGACCACATTGCGGACGCTGACGGCCCGGAGTAGCCGAGGAACGTCAGCTCCCCCT